>NZ_LMBV01000001.1:442442-493293 GCF_001439925.1 Peribacillus muralis | reverse complement strand
TGAGAGTAATAAAGGGAAGGATATATTTTTCTTTCCAGATGAAAAGCAGGCAATTGAAAAACTAAGTTTGGTGTAATCATTACTGATAAAGATAATTTTTTTTTTTTTATATCAAAGATAGTGAAAGGTTGTACTTTTTTATTCAATTAACAACATTAAAATTTAAAAGAGCCTATTCATTAAGCAAGATTGTGAAGAATTGTACTTAAACTAACGGGTGCGTTAGCTTGAGAACAATGGCTGCCATTTGGTGGCCTTTTTGCTTAATGAACTAAAGGGGCAGTATAGTTCCATAGGGTTTTATTCCTTTTTGGGTTAATTTAGCAACAAGTGAATTGAAACATCATTGATTCGGGAAACGTATAAGAAGAAACTATAAAAAAGGAATTGAAGGAAATTGGCACAGTATTTCTCTTTACTAATCTTGTCATTTGTAATGCTTGTGGGGATGTCGGCTTATTTTTGGCATTTTTATAAATTGAAAAAGAAAAACGGAGATTCATATAAGATACCGATCAAGGACATTCTTGGAGTCGCCTTTTTATTTCTCCTATCAGGATTCCTGTTTGTTTATTCTTTGTTAGACCTTCCTAACGTTTTAGCTGATAAGACGAAACAATATAAAGGGGATTGTGAGATCGTCATATTCGATATTACAAGAGGGGGACATACAGAGGCGAACTTTGGAAAACATAGCATTATGTTTCCTAAGAATTATCAGGGTGTAGAAGAAGGAAACTACTACTGTGAAGTGGAGTATTATTCACAAACTGAACAAGGAAAGTTATTGAGAGTTTATCAGTCAAAAGGCGGAATACTAATAAATGAAAAATAGTGATCCTTAATCAACTAACGAGTGCGTTAGTTGAATAAGAATAACTAAAAAAGTCGATTCCTTGAGATGGAAATCGGCTTTTTAAATAGGTGACATTTCCTTAGCGTTGTAAATCCGCATTTTCCTGACGCTACCCCAGGGAGAACAACCAAACATGGCGGGTGTCAATGGTAAATGTCTGACCGATTAAGGAATTGATACCTTATCTCTCCAAGAAGCTTACCCAAATTCATTTGGTTTGACGGTCTTCCAAACCGAATGGAATGGCACGTGCCGAGCGAGCCCCCAAGGGTTGGGGGTTCGCTCGATTGTTGAACAAGAAGTAAAAGGGCAATACATATTATCCATGTCTAATATGTATCGCCCTTTATTTTTTTGACTTTTTAAACAAATATTTTGAGTTGGAATGCTATCCCTAACTATATCTTGTCATAAATATTCCCTAGCTCAACTTTACGTGTTTCTTTTAGTTGTTTGTTTTCAAGTTCCAATTCCCGGATCTTTTGATTTAATTCACTTATTTTATTCTTTAATGCCTCAATAATGACATCTTTCGATGTTTCCGAGACACTTTTCTTATAATGGTTTAGAGACTTAATTCCTTCCTGTTCTTTTCGAAATGATTCAATTTTATTGCGATACTCTAATTCTTTATAAAGAAATGCTTTTGACACTTTGGCCACCTTTGAAACTGAATTAAAGTTAATTCTCACGTTCTCTTTATACATTTTTTTTAGAGCTTCATCCACACGTTCCTTCGTAATTATTTTCTTCTGTAATGCGTATGTTTTTAGTCCTTGAGTATTTGGATTTACATTAGCCATGTGGTCCTCCTTTTTTACGTTCAGAGCCTATATATTCTCTTCTCTCTTTTGATAGTCCCAAGATTTCAGTACCCTCAGATATTGAGTCACGTATCTCCTTGTATTTACTTATTTTTGGCTCTATTAATTCAATAGAGCGATAACGTCCACTTTTTTTATATAATTCTATATCCGATTCCATTTTTAAGATTTGACTATTGTAATAATCTAAAAACGTTTGATCTACATGAAAGCTTCGACAATTATTCTTTATACAAGGTGGTTCCAATGTTTGTTCTAAAAAATCACAATTAAGTTTCGGACTTTTTATACAAAAACCATGGTCTAGTCTTACGGAATCCATATTATGACGTATCCATTCTAACTCAAGACCATTTTCTTCAACTTGTTCACTTAAATCTGCATGTATAACCTCTCCATAAGGATTTAAACGAACTGCATTTTCGACTTTTTCCCATTCCTTACGGAGGGTGTTATCTAGTATTCTAGCGTAAGTTAGAGTCATCTCAGGGCTTGTATGTGCCATTAATTTTTGTACGTGGAGGATATTCATTCCATTATTTATTAAGGTTACGCCATATCGGTGCCGAAAGGCATGGTTTTTAAAATGATAAATAGAGCCATCCTTGTCTAATATGTTCATCTTCTGTGCCAACCGATTAAGGGCATTGCTCACTATTTTCTGTGATACAACTTTACCTTTATTTCTACCGGATAGCACAGGAAACAAAAACCTGTTAGGATTATCGTCCTCTTGAGAACGCGAAAGTACATACTCTTGCTGCATTTTTATAATAGTTACGATTTCCTCAGATATAGGAACAGTATGCTTTTCATGCCTAACTTTGCGTTGATCACCTATTAACCACCAGCCATCACTTTTGCAAATTAGACAATCATAATTTAATTGACATACATCTGAGACACGGAAGCCACTAGCCTCTAAAATAATAATTAATCTTGCAATTTCCGGTTCAAGAAGGTGTAAATATTGTTGTACTTGTTCCCAAATTTCATCTGGTACATGTTTAATATGGTCACTATAACGAATAAACTTTCTTTTAGGCATATCTTCCGGAAAAATCAATAGTTTGACCGGTATTGTCGGTGCTTCTTCCCATTCGTATCTCTGCATATATTCAATTAACCTTTTAACATTAGAAATACATTCTAAAATGTGTCTATTACTTGGTTTCCGATTTTTTGTGTAACTCCTGCCACCCATCTCAATATTTCTGACATACAAGAGAAACCGTTCGATATCCATTCGGGACAAATTGCGTAAATCTTCCCAAGTTGGGTGATCTTCAACAATAAAGTCAAAAAATAAGTACATTTTTTTCATAATATTTGTTGCTGTTGAGTAAGTAATTAACTGCTGAACAAGAAGGGTTTGATACATATACTCTTTGACCAGTTCTCGGAATATAGGCGGAATATTCTCAAAATTTATATGTTTATCTCTTCTAGACATATTAAATTCAATGCCTAACTTTTCAACATTCCAACAATCTTTTTTATATTCAGGTCGATCATCATAAAAATCTGTCCAAAATTTATAAAACTCATTATAAACACCTATGTACTTCGAAATACAATTTCTGCTACTTCCTTTTAAAGGTTTGTTGTTCTCAATTAGAAATTGTTTATATTTTTGAAAGGACTCTTGATACGGCATTTCTGTTATCGATTGGATATCTTTATGGTATGAGGAGATGAATTTCCAAACCCAAAGTAAATAATTGTATGTACCATTGCTGTAAGAGGAAAGAAGCCAATACTCATGAGACAAACCATAATACGAATAGTATTTCATTTGGTGCCTAATGCTTGAATTTTGAATTACCGTAAAATCAAATTTTGCTTTACCTACACCGCGTCCGAGTTTATCAGGATATGGAAAGTCTTTCACTTCCCAAATGTCAGCTGCCCAATAGTCCGTTAAATTAGGATCTATGATGCTATTAGAATTTAGTAATGTTACTACATTAGTTGTCATATAAGTCTCCTGTTTGTTTTTTTATTGCACTTTCCCAATGTTTTCGAATAGTC
Organism: Peribacillus muralis; assembly: GCF_001439925.1. Classification (GTDB taxonomy): domain Bacteria; phylum Bacillota; class Bacilli; order Bacillales; family DSM-1321; genus Peribacillus; species Peribacillus muralis. The sequence goes on along the minus strand of NZ_LMBV01000001.1, from coordinate 489,582 downwards.
TCATCTGAAGGATGAACATACATTTGCATAGTTGTCTGAACATAAGCATGTCCTAAAAACTTTTGAATAGATGAAGCATCCATTCCATGCTCATGTAAGTTAGTTGCACATGTATGACGAAGCATATGGGCTGAAAAGTCAATACCAGTCTTTTTCCCTATTCTTCGCATTAAGGATTGAATTGTCCAATATTGTATTGGTTTTCCTTTATTTTTGCCTGATAAGTTAAAAAAAACAAAATTTGTATCTACCTCATCAGTATGATAATCAATTATATAATCTTGGAAAACATTCATTGTCTCCTTAGAAACATAAACCTTACGGTTTTCTCCGGCTACAGTTTTAGATTTTCTAACAAGAACACTATGATCATTAATATTAAAATCTTCTATCCATAAATTTATTACTTCGCTTGCTCTTAGACCCCCTTCGTACATTATTCTAATAATTAATTGGTCCCTAATGGTCTTACACGCTTTTTGAATCTGTGTTATCTGTTCCTCGGTTACAGTTTTAATTTTTCTTCTAGGTTCTTTAACTTTTAATACGTTCATTATTTGTAACTGCTTATCCGAAATGTGATTCAGAAAAGATTTATAAGAGTGCTTATGTACCTTTATTTCTTTCATTACTTTAGTTTTAAGATCTTTCTCGAAGCCATCTAATCTCATTAAATAATCATAAAAATTGATAACACAGCTAACAATTATATTTATAGATCGCTCACGTCTTTTCGCTTTTTCCCCATAAAGGTATTTAACTTTTCCATTTTGTTGCGGCATCCTCAACCAACCTATAAAACTTGCTAGTAAATTAAGATCAACTTCTTTATAGCTCTTATTGTGACTAAGTAGAAATTCCCAGTAAAGCTTTAAATGATAACAGTAGGATTTGAGTGTATTAGGAGCCTTTCCTAGACTATCAAGGTACTTTATATATTTCATTATTGGAATGACTGGCTCAATTTCATTAGCTAACACTATCCACCTTTTTTCCCCAGAAGGTATAACAACCTCTCTTACTATAACCATCTTGTTCCTCCATTTGATTAATCATTAATTACTATAAAGACTATATAGAAATACAATATTGATAATAAATAAACAACGATAAAAAAGAAGGAGAAGTATATCGTTATAAACGTTATAGCCTCCCCTATATTATAGTATTGTTTAGATACGACCTCGATCTCGAATCATTCTTTTCCCCTCCCTTCAAAATTTCAGCCTCACGCCTTATGCCCGCCAAGCAGCTTGCTTCGGTATACGGCTGTACCCGCTTCGGTATACGAAACGGCACGCAATAACGCTTTCGGCCCATATTTATGGCGAATTCGATCAACCGTGTAACTCAGCTCCCGCTTTTTCCAGCGCGACATATCAAATAAAGTCAGCTGCATCTCGTTATCGTCGACAATATTCGCGAGTGTGACCGCTATGCTGCGAACCGTTTTTTGCTTCTTATAGTTCTCATGGAAAAGCTCCAGGCACACTTTATACAGCTCCATCGTAATATTGGTCGGTTCGCTAATCGAACGCGAACGATGGAAGCCCCCGCCAAATTCATCCTTGCTGTAACCAATGCCCAGGCTGACCGTCCTTCCTGCTTTGTGATGGGTGCGTGCCCTTCTTCCGACTTCTTCGCAAATCTCCAGCATCACCTGCTTGATTTCATACTCTTCCTTATAATCCCGCAGCAGAATCTGACTTTTACCAAAGCTCACCTGTCCTTCAATAATCGGTGCCCCCAAATCCGATAAATCTATTCCCCACGCATGGTGGTAAAGCTGATTGCCCATAATTCCAAACTTCGCTTCAAGTAATTCAAGATCATAATTGGCAAGCTGCCCAACCGTAAATATTCCCATTCCATGAAGGGTTTTTTCCACACGCCTGCCGATACCCCACATTTCATGAAGCGGGGAAATTGGCCAAAGCTTATTGGGCACATCCTCATACGTCCATTCGGCGATCCCTTCATGCTTGGCTTCTAAATCCAAGCAAAGCTTAGCCATAAGCATGTTCGGACCAATTCCAATGGCACAGGGGAGCTGTAATTCCCTTTCGATTTCATCTCTTATCTTTTCAGCTATCATCCGGGCATCTCCCCATAAAGAAGCGGCCCCATCGACTTTCACAAAACTTTCATCCACACTATATACATGAATCGCTTCTTTGGGCACATAACGGTTGAACAATCGCGTAATTTCCGTCGAGACCCTTAAATAGGTAGCCATTTTCGGTTCAACGACGACAATCCTTGGATCATTCGGAATCTCAAACATCCGCGAACCCGTTTTGATGCCAAATTCCTTCTTCATCTTTGGAGAAGCGGCCAGCACAATGCTCCCCGTCCTCTGCAAATCACCAACCACCGCCAGGTAACACTCGAGCGGGTCCAAGCCAAGCATGACCGCTGAACAGCTTGCATAAAAGCTTTTCATATCGATACACATAATTGATTGTTTCGGCATCGTCCCATAATCCATCATCCATTCACCCTAACAAGAATATACGTTCGCTTTTATTATATTCATTACTTTAACCGAATATACGTTCTTATTCAATGGAAGTTTTCAACCAAATTTCTACTTTTTATTGCATTTTCCTCGAAAAATATATTTATCCTAAAAATAGATAAAACTCCAATATTTAACTCCATAACCATATAGTTTTTTTATAATAGATCAATTAGTAGCTTGAATAATTGATAATGAATCCAAATGCTTACTTTATGAAGCGATTTAATTTCAATATCAACAGACTTTTGTCTTTTTTTAACATGGTCTTTGTGCCTATTTATTGTAATGGAATTGTAATCAAAAATATGTCTAATTGTCATAATGGTATTGTAGGATAATATTGTTAAGAACAATCGTGAGATAGAGAGGAAGAGGAAATGAAAAGAATGAAGAAATGGATTGCTTCAGCTGCTGTTGCATCTGCCATGATGCTAACACCACTGCAAGCCTATGCTAACATTGGAGACCAAACCCTCAGACCCGGAATGACACATAGCGATGTCAAACAATTACAACAACTATTAAAAACCAAAGGTTATTTTACATATTCAGGTTCACTGACTACACATTATGGAACCTATTCCACATCAGCAGTAAAGAAGTTCCAAAAAGCTAAAGGATTGACTGCCGACGGAATTGCCGGCCGAGCTACATTCAATGCGCTTGGTGTTTATAAGGTCAATAATACAAGCATGATCAACTATGCAAAAACCTTGATGGGCAAACCGTATAAATGGGGCGGAACGACTCCGGCTGGATTCGACTGTTCCGGCTTCATCTATTACGTGTTCCAGAAGTCACAAGGAATCACCTTACCGCGTACCACGTCCTTGCTCTATTCCAATACAGGTTTGAAAGTATCGTCACCCTCTAAAGGTGATCTTGTATTCTTTGATACTTCTTCTGGGAGAACAGGCGTATCACATGTTGGGATTTATATCGGAAATGGTCAATTCATTCAGGCTTCGACTTCAAAAGGCGTAACGATCACGGATATGGATAATTCTTATTGGAAACCAAGATATTTAGGGGCAAAAACCTTATAAATCCAAGGATACATACGATCAAAGAACCGGACTCAGCCCGGTTCTTTTTTATTTCGAATTATTGAGTAGTGACTGAACAAAAAAAGACCCATGAAGGGTACTTTTTGGTATGTCACCGCTGTTATATATGACCTTCTCAAAACTGTTTTCAGTAACCTGCCCCTCCAATTCATCAAGATGCAACAGAACCTTATTTCAGATATAAGATCTCACCCGTAACATCCTCGACAATCACCATGAAAGAAGAATCCATGTTGGAACGATTCATCATTTCGATCGTGTACACATGCTCTGAAGGTAGATGGGTGACTTCAAGAACGATGAATCGCTGACTTTCGGCTTCGCTGACATGGTCGAGGGCGGCAGTGACCGCCCGTTGCTCGGCTAAGCTTTCCTCGTCCGCCAAAACAAGAATCAATTCCGCTTCCGCTTTCCCAGGAAATGAATCCGTGACCCCACCCCGGTGCCACGGTTTCACTTTCATCCCTACCTCTAAATCGGAATAATCGAGGTTCAAACCATGTTGATCTTGAATATATGTATGATTGTTCACTTTATAATACGTCCCTTTAATCAAAATCCTTTTATCATCAAGATCTGTAATGAAGCCAACTTCTCCTTTATCAATGTCCTCCCGCTTGTTCCAATCAGAGGTTTGACAGCTCCCCAGAATACAGACGACTAACAAATACATATAAAGGTTTACCATCTTCTTCATGAAAATCCCTCCTAAGAAATAGACGAAATACACCATGTATAGTTACCAGCTGCACCAGGAATTCATTTTTTGAAACGATATCTGGAAAAAGAAGGAGATTAACGTGTTTTATAGAATGGGTAAGACATGATACAGAATAAATTCTGGAAGGAAGAAAACGCGTGAAATTAAAAATCATAAACAGTTTACGAACGAACAATTTTAATGACGACCTATTGCTGGAAAGAATTAAGGAATTATGGCAGCAGGCTTCCTCCTGGTCTGGCTAATAAAATTACCTATGCTGTCTATCATAATTATGAAAGTGACTATAAAGGTGATTATTCATTAAGTATAACCGTTGAAGATAATGATGGGCTACATTCACTGGAAATACCGAATTTCGCAAAATATGATGTCTTCAGTGTGGACACAACGGTGGAACACGGGGTCCTCAACACCTGGAAGGCAATATGGGCGCGTGAGGATGCGGGTACATTGGAAAGAGCATACTCATTTGATTTTGAAAAATATTACCCTAATGGAGAAATTGAAGTTTACATAGCATTAAGATAGCGTTCATGCACTGATCAATCGAAAAACGAAGGTTTGTGCTTGTCCTTGGGGCACGAATTTAAGGAGTAGTCCACTGATGCCTTATAATGTGTAGGTATGACGGCATCTCTATAAATGGTTAAAAAAAGGGGTTTCAAAATGGAAACATTTCGAAACCCCTTTTGTCTATACACTGAACGACTCGTTATGTACGAAAACCGTACATTTGTACTATTTTTTAAAAAAGGCTTTTTTTCCTAAAAATTCGGTGATCCCGGGAAACAGGGTATACCATTTCCCCGCTACATCCATCCAGCCAGGGAGATTGATTTCCCTCTTATTGGTCAGCATCGCCGCGACAATTTTAGTCGCGACTTTCTCCGGTTTAAGCATGAATTTTTCAACATTCTTTACATATGTACCCGATTCATCGGCAATGCCGAAGAAATTCGTTTCTATCGGCCCTGGGTTGACGGTGGTGACATAAACATGATCTTCCATCAACTCGAGCCGAAGAGCATTAGAATAGCCAAGAACGGCGAATTTGGTCGAAGAATACAAGGTTGATTTAGGTGTGGCAATTTTACCTGCCTGTGAGGCGATATTGATGATATGCCCTGATTTTCTCTGCTTCATATAGGGAAGGACTAGCTTTGTACAGGCCATTAATCCGATCACATTGACGGCAAACATCGCTTTCGTTTCGTCCATTTTCGTATCCTGCGCTTCTTTAAAGGTACCGAAACCGGCATTATTGACCAATACGTCCACTTCACCTATTTGCGCATGGATGTCATCAAATACCGCTGTGATCTGATCGGTATCTGAAACGTCAAGCTTAAATGCATATGCATCAATCCCGTATTGAGTGATTAGCTCATTCTTTAGCTGCTGTAATTTATCAAGACTTCTAGCCAAGAGAACAAGACGTCCGCCCTGCTTTGCCGCTTCGATTGCCACTTCCTTGCCAATCCCTCCGGAAGCACCCGTAATAACAATTACTTTTCCTTGCAAGTTTTTCAAAAAGTTGCCCTCCTTTTAGAACATTAAGCGATTGAATAGAGAATGACCCCAGCTTCGATTGCGGTTTCGACTTCACCCAAATCTTCTAGATAGTCAAGTTGGCCGATCGTTTCCGAAAGTGTAAGGCCCACTTCTTGAAGATATACTTTTGGAAACAACTGCTGACACACCTCAAAGACTGATAGGGGTTTAATAGAAAGCATGCTTTTCACCTGCATCGCCCGATTATGCTGCCGCTCGAACCTATATTGAATCAGGTCGGCCACCGCATCACCATTCACTTCATCTCCATGTCCGGAGTAGACGGTTGATATGGAAAAATCCAATAGCTTCTGAAGTGAGGCATTATATTGCAGTAACGGCCGCGGTCTATTGTCCCCCGGAAGAATTGGCGGTTCCATCAATGGATTAGGTGAAATCTTGGCAAGCAAATGATCACCTGCAATCATGACACCGTCACTTTCGCGATAAAAGGATAAATGACTTTGCGCGTGACCAGGAGTCTCGATCGTTTTCCAGCCTGGAAGCCCCGGAAGCTCATCCCCCTCAGCTAAATACCCTTGCAGCTTCCGTTCACTAAGAAAACGAATATCGTCGCGATGATGAATCAATTTGTCTTTCAGCTCTTCGGCAACCCCAAACTTCGTGGCATACTCAAGGAAGAAACAATTATGCGTTTCAAGAAAATCATCACTTATGTCCAGCCAGCGCTGATTGTTTTTGTGGCCATATACCGGGATTTCCTTTGGAAAGAAATCGAGTGCGCCAGCGTGATCAGGATGATGATGTGTCAAGATGATTTGTTCGATATCTGACAACTTCAAGCCCAAATCCGCAAGTCCCTGAGTCAACGCTTCCTTCGATCGTTTCGTTTTAACGCCAGTATCTATGAGAGTTAATGCATCCCCTTTAATTACATAAACATTTACATCACCGACAGCAAACGGTGTGGGCAAAGCAATTTTTGCAATATCTCCATTCCATTTCGCCATAAATATTTCCACCTTAGAAATTATATTTATATAAATTTTTTTATGCACCAAACAAAATTATTGGTACGTATAACTAGAGAATCAATGTATAATTACCATTTTACATATATATTTTAATAATGTCATTATTTTCACATAATTCATGTCTATTTTTTGACGGTCATGCATATATTAACATTGACAGAGTACCGTTTTATCCTTCATAATCACAAGTAATTAAAAACGGCGTGGCTTTGATTAAGGCCAAGTAAATTTATTGATGGCGTAAAGAGAATGAAGCTCCGTGCTGAAAGGCTTCATCGCCCTCTCATGATTGAACCTACCTTATGAGCCTTCAGGAAAACCTGACGTAAATCCCGCGTTAGAGGATACAAGTGCAGTTTTCCTGTTTATTTGCTATGGAACACTGAACAAAGGTGGTACCACGGAAGCGAGACCTTTCGTCCTTTATTGGATGAGGGGTCTTTTTGTTTTTTAAAAAAAGAAGCGTTGAAGGAAAAGGAGCGGAAAATATGAAGAAAATCTCATTCATCGGGGCTGGATCGATGGCAGAAGCAATCATTTCGGGGCTGGTGACGCAACAGGTCATTCAACCTGCAAATATTTTCGTAACGAATAAAACAAATGATGATAGGTTCCATTACTTAAAGGAACAATACGGTGTCACCACCACAAGATCGCTGCAGCCATTGTTACAGGACGCGGACCTTGTCGTCCTCGCAGTGAAACCGAAAGATATTCTAGAAACGATGCAATTAATAAAAGAATACATTCGTGAAGAAATGCTGTTCGTTTCCGTAGTGGCCGGCGTTCACACATCAAGCTTGGAGGGAATCGCCAATAAGCAATTCTCGATCGTTCGTGCCATGCCAAATACATCGGCAACTGTAGGAAAGTCAGCAACGGCACTTGCCGCTAATAGCCATACGAATGAGTCGCAATTACACACGGCCATCACCCTGTTTGAAACGGTAGGAACGGTGGCAGTCGTTGAGGAAAATCAGCTCGATGCGGTAACCGGCTTATCAGGGAGCGGCCCGGCTTATATTTATTATTTGGTCGAGGCACTGGAAAAGTCAGCAGAAACGATCGGTCTCGATTCACAAACGGCGAAGCAATTAATTCTTCAAACATTGTTGGGTGCGGCCGATATGTTGCAGAAGTCCCCTAAAACGCCTGCCGTGCTTAGGAAGGAAGTAACGTCACCAGGCGGAACGACTGAAGCAGGTTTGAAACAGCTGCAAGCTCACCAAGTGCAGCAAGCCTTCATTGCCTGTGTACAGGAAGCGACTGAGCAATCGAAGCGAATGGGCAATCAAATAAGCAAGGAACTTGCCCAATATGTCATCCCCCAGTAAGGCCGATGATGATGGGCTGTTGTCTCGCACCCCTTTATAGGAGTGGCAAGGCAACAGCTTTTTTCACGATGTAGGAATGCATGCGCGTGCAACTACTTATAGGCGAACGGTCACTCTATGACCAGCATATCTTGTTCATCAAAACGCCAATCCTTCGAATACGCCACCTCCCAATAGTACCCATCAAGATCGGAAAAGTAGCCGCTGTATCCTCCCCAAAACACCTCTTGAGGCGTTTTCTCGATTATCCCTCCGGCCTTTTTGGCCTTATCCATGATCTCATTCACTTCTTCAACCGATTTGGCATTGTAAGCAAGTGTCATGCCCGAAAATCCCCCCCGATTCGGTGGCTCCAGCTCGCTGATATCTTTCGCTAACTCCTCTAAAGCGTACAAAGTAAGTTTCGTTCCCGCATTATTGAAAAAAACAATGGAAGGCCCATCCTCTTTAATAGATGTATGGAACCCCAAGCCATCCCGATAAAATGTTAATGATTTACTCATATCCTTTACGCCTAATGTGATAAGGTTAACCCTATTCATGATATTCCTCCTTTTTTGCAGCTCAAAAGGTAATTCGACATCACTTGCAATTAACCCTTTTTGCAACTAGTCAGCAGCCCTCTTAGGCATCGGCTCATGAATGGATTCGATTCTTCGCAAATTACGTAGGAAATCCACTTTCTTTGCCGAATGGATAAAAGTTTTGTCAACCGTAAAGGAATTGCTTCTTCCTTATCGAATTCAAGAATCAAAAGGGGGAATTTCGATGAATACAAGTGCAGTTGCCCGGTTACTGAATGTTTCCCACAGTACGATCCAACGTTGGGTTAGCCAATTGAACATGGAAGTAGAAAGGAATCAGCTTGGCCACTACCAGTTTTCAGAGGAAGACATTGCCTTGTTAAGAAAAATTCAGAATCAGCTGAATGAGGGGATCATTCTCCAAAAGGTCAGCATATCAGAGAGTAAGCTTAAAAAAGCAACCGTCCGGAAACACCCTGAAACGAAAAAAGAACATGAACAGCTTATGGAACGGGTCATCCGACTTGAAAATGGACTAAAAACAAAAGCGGATGATGTGGTATCTTATCAGCTTTTACAGCACAGAAGTGAAATGGAAGAGATGCACAGACTCGTTAAAAAGCTCGAAGCGCGAATTGAAGCGTTAGAAACGCCAACAGTCCTGCCATTTGATTACTTCCTCGCAGCTGAAGAAGCCGCCGCCACGAAAAAAACGAAAAAGAAGCCCTTCATGAAAATGATTTTTGGAAATGGCCGAAAGAACGATCCCACCTCCTTGAGCACGGCAGACAGCGATTAAGTTCATGATTGGCGTAATAAAATGAAAGGCCCTGACCCAAGGTTTTCTTAACCTTTGAGTCGGGCCTTTTCATTTTAAATTAGCACGGCACGGTCATTGATCATTTTCTCACCTTTGATCCGCTGGAATTCGTTAAGCAGTTTTTCAACGGTAAGCTTCTGCTTTTCAGCGCCTCTAGCTTCAAAAATGATCTGTCCCTTATCCATCATGATCAAGGAATTTCCAAGATCGATTGCTTGCTGCATATTATGGGTGACCATCAAGGTCGTCAACCGGTTTTTTTCGACAATCTCTTTCGTCAGATTTGTTACAAGCTCTGCCCTGGACGGATCAAGAGCGGCTGTATGCTCATCAAGAAGCAAGATTTTCGGATCGGTGAAGGTCGCCATCAACAATGATAATGCCTGACGCTCACCGCCTGATAATAATCCTACCTTGGCAGTCATGCGGTTTTCCAATCCTAGGTGCAGGGTATTCAAGCTTTCTTTAAAAAGCTCCTTCCGTTTTTTGGTCACGCCGAAGCCGAGGCCTCTTCTATTGGTCCTGCCATAGGCAATGGCCATATTTTCTTCGATTGTCATATGCGGAGCCGTACCAAGCATCGGGTCCTGAAACACACGGCCAATCATTTTGGCACGGGCATGCTCCTCGATCGCTGAAACGTTCTCACCATTAATGAACACTTCACCGGCATCAGGGAGAATTTTACCGGAAATCATATTCATCAACGTCGATTTCCCGGCACCGTTACTTCCGATGACCGTTACGAACTCTCCTTTTGTCATCTGCAGCTCAAGATTTCCAAGGGCCAGCTTTTCATCTGGTGTTCCTTCATTGAAGACCTTATAAATCTGTTTTAACCGAAGCATAACCTTCCCCCCCTTTCGATAAAGTCCCGCCATGGCGCAGTTGAATTTCCTTGAGACGCTTTTTCTTCCGGCTTTTTTCCTTTTGTTTATCAGAAATTTTTGGAATGATAAGTGCCCCGATTACGATAAGTGCCGTAATTAGTTTAACATCACCTGTATCAAGGAATTCCACGCGTAATGCCAATGTTACGACAATTCGGTAAATGATAGCTCCCCCGATTACCGCAAGTGTTGCACGGGCAATCGTTTTTGCACCAAACAACGCTTCGCCAATGATGACGGACGCCAAGCCGATGACGATGATACCTATCCCCATGCCAATATCGCTAAAGCCGTTATATTGGGCAACCAAGGATCCCGAGAAAGCCACAAGTGCATTTCCAATTCCAAGTCCCAGAACCTTCATGTTTCCTGTATGGGCGGAAAAACTGTTGACCATCGCTTCATTATCCCCCGTCGCCCGTAAAGCAAGACCGATTTCCGTTTTCAAAAAAGCGGACATCGTCATTTGAATGATCACAGCGACGATCAGCATGACGATCAATATCGACCACGTTTTCGGCAGGCTACCACCCAGACCCACGATCGATAAAAGACCATTCAACATGTTGTCCAGCCCAGTGCCAGCAAAGGCATCCTGGATTTTCGTGATGATGGTCGTTTGGGAAAGCAGTGGGATGTTGGATGCCCCCATGATCCTTAAATTGATGGAGTAGAGGGCGATCATTATCAAAATACCTGCCAGGAGTGGATTGATTTTCCCCTTCGTATGCAGGAGCCCCGTGATGGCCCCAGCAATGAATCCAGCCAACATCGCACAGAAGGTGGCAATGATTGGCGAGTAACCGTTAACGATCATAATGGCGGCAACGGATGCCCCTGTCACAAAACTCCCTTCGACCGTCAAATCGGGGAAGTCGAGGATCCTGAATGTTAAATAGACTCCGAGTGCCATTATCGCGTAAATCATTCCCGACTCAAAAGAATTGAATAAGGCTGTAGACATATTCTTCTTCCTTTCTTGAACAAAAGCAGCGTTTATTTTACAAACTCAGCATCTGCTTTCCATTCTTCTTTTATTTCAATACCCATTTCTTTTGCTGCCTTTTCATTGATGACCAATTTCAGTTTTTGTGGATATTGAACTGCGATATCTCCAGGCTTTTTGCCATCCTTCAAGATTTCAACCGCTTTTTGTCCAGCTTCATAGCCAATATCGAAGTAGCTGAAGCCATAGGCGGCGAAGCCGCCGGCATTTACGGAATCAAGCTCGCCAACGAACAAAGGAATATCTTTATCATTTGCCACCGAAATGACCGATTCCAATGCCGAGACTACGGTATTATCGGTAATGATATAAAAAGCATCCGCTTTTCCGATTAATGATTCCGTTGCCTGTTTAACGTCGGCTGAAGTGGAAACGGATGCTTCCACGACTTTCAATCCCGCTTTTTTCGCTTCCGCTTTCACGTTTTTGATTTGAACGACGGAATTTTGCTCCCCTGTATTATAAACGGTTCCAACTGTCTTGGCGCCCAGTTCTTCCGCCAGGAATTTCATTGATTTGGCAATCGCTTCAGGATGTGAATCCGTCGTACCTGTCACATTTCCGCCTGGTTTGTCCAAAGAAGTAACGAGCTCCGTCGCCACAGGGTCTGTGACCGATGTAAATACGATCGGGATATCCTTTGTCGCATTTAAAGCGCTTAGAGCACTAGGAGTCGAATTGGCAAAAATCAAATCGACCTTATCACCAACAAAATTATTGGCAATCGTTTGATTGTTGTTTTGATCGCCCTGCGCATTTTGGAGATCATACTTAGCCTTGACATCACTGTCCTTCAACGCCGCCTTGAACCCTTTATACGCTTGATCCAGTGAGTCATGCTGAACGAATTGGGTCACTCCGATGTCGTACGTTTCCGTTTTGTTTCCATCCTTCGCCGTATCTTTTTCCTTGTCATTGCCGCACCCAGCCAATGTTAACCCTGCTACTAAAGTCACCGCTAATGTCGAATATAATTTCTTTTTCATATTTTCCCCCCGCTTTTTACTTATTTAAGATCAGTACTTTCCGCTCACACCAGTTTTTTCGCGTATATGAGTTAAATTATAATCGTTTAGTCCCAATTATTCCAATATATTTTTTAACTTTTTAGAATCTTTTGAGTTATCAGATGATTGAACCCAAAAAAAGCTGCCGTGAAAGAAAATATTACCTTTCACGGCAGCTTTTTTTGGATTGGTCAATGTTCGACAACTTGATTCACGATCTCGGTTACAGTGGCACGATCAATTTTTTCTTTGCCCTCTTTTAATGCCTTCAATGTAGCTTTTGCTAATTCCAAGGGGATTTTACAGAAATGGATGATTTCTTTCGTTTCTATCTCCGCAATATAAGCATCCGCTAATGCTAAATTATGTTCCGTATGCGATAGCATCTCTTCAAAGTCCCAGCCATCCGGATAAAAATTCACCCCGCGTTCTGCATCTTCCTCCCGGTTACGCAGAATATTGACCGTTTGGAGCCCACGGCCAAATGCGATGGCTAGCTTTCGATCCGTTTTGGTTCCATCATACCAGTTCCACATATCAGACAGCATGACCCCCACCAAGCCTGCAACATAATAGGTGTAATCATCAAGCTCTTCCTCATCATGGATTTGCCAATCCTTCGTAACCCATTTTGCCATGCCTTCGGCCATTTCCTGTGTGGACTCCAAAACTTTGGCTTTCGCTCCTGGAGGACAATATTGTATCCAATCCGCTAGAAGCAAAGTCACCTCGGGCAAATCGTCCTTATATGGCTTGAATAACGATTCAAGCTCATCTTCACGGCAATCCTCCTTAAGCAGCTTGCTTAGGTCCTGTAACAGGGAAACCTTACTGTCTGCGGGTAGGCCTGGATGATCCTCGATCTCATCGATGGCACGCATGCACAGGTATGCAGCCCCGATCGCCTCTTGTAAACCTTTTGGGAGATAGCTGATCGGAATGAAGAACGTCCGGCTTGTTTTCAAGAGAAAATCCATTGCTTTATTATGTAGGTTGCTTTCGTCAGTCATAGGTTACACTCCTTTAAAAATCCAATGAACAGTTGTTTCATTATATCAAACATTCATGTTGATTTCAGCTTCCCTCTTTCTCTGCATATAAAGGAATTCTAATCGTCATTAAATCTTCTGCCATGATCGTGTTTGCGAAAATCGCTTGGCTTTGCTGTTTTAACCTCTCCGAATCCTCGACGCTATACCGTGAGCTGATATGGGTAAGAATTAAATGCTTGGCTCCTGCTTTCAAGGCCGTTGTTGCAGCCTGAGCGGTTGTCGAATGGTAATAGCTAGAAGCCATTTCCGTTTCTTCTGCAGAAAATGTGGCTTCATGAACAAGATAATCTGCCGAATCGGCAAGTACGAGAGCATTATCGCACATTCTCGTATCCCCGAGGATCGTGATGATCCGGCCCTTCTGCGGGGTGCCTAGATAATCTTTCCCGTTCAAGACACGGCCATCCTCGAGGGTGACATTTTCTCCATTCTTCAATGCTTTATAATGCGGACCTGGCTTCACACCAGCTTGATGCAGTAAATCGACGAGCAGGCTTCCCGGACGGTCCTTCTCTTTAATCCGGTAACCGACACTGTATATGCCGTGATCGAGCACCATGGCCGTCACGGTGAATTGCTCGTCCTCGAATACGATGCCTTCTTCAATTTCGACGATTTCCAATGGATATTTTAAATGAGTCCCGCTCACAAGTAAGCTTGTCTTAATATAAGCATCAATCCCTTTTGGACCATATACCGTCAATTTATCCACCCCGCCCTGAAAGGATCTGCTGCTTAACAGCCCAGGGAGGCCGAAGATGTGGTCTCCATGTAAATGGGTGATGAAGATTTTTTCTATCTTTCGCGGTTTGACCGCCGTTTTTAAAATTTGATGCTGTGTCGCTTCACCACAATCAAATAACCAAACGGAGCCCCGTTCTTCCAATAATTGCAGGGCGATTGACGTCACATTGCGCGCCTTGGCCGGAACGCCGGCGCCTGTACCCAATAAAACAAAATCCACTGATCCTACCTCCGTTGCCAATACGTTAATAGCTTAACTATAGCATAATCATGGCGGTTCTTTCATTTATGACCGACTAAAAGCGTTATCAAATTAAACTTTTTATGAAATATGAGAAAAAATGCGCAAATTGATTGCTTTGAGGGAAAGCTAACCGTAAAATTAGAAATTGGTACACATACGGGAATTCCAACTTTAGAGATAGAATTAACGGAAAGTTGAGGTTTTAACATGACAGAAAATAATAAACCGACGGCATTGATCATGATTTTTGGTGCTACAGGAGATTTGGCGAAAAGGAAATTGTTTCCTTCCATATATCGACTATTTCAAAAAGAGAAAATCAACAAATTTGCCGTCGTAGGCGTAGCAAGGAGACCCTTGACGAACGAGGAGTTTCAATCAAGCGTCAAAGACTCCATTCTTACGTTCGGACACGCGGAAGAAAAAGTCGATGAATTCATTTCCCATTTCCATTATCATTCTCATGACGTATCGAGCTCGGAATCCTACCAGCAGTTAAAAGGGATTGCCGAGGACTTGGACGGGCAATATCAATTAGAAGGAAATCGCATTTTCTATTTAGCGATGGCACCTGAATTTTTCGGAACGATTGCCGAACAGATCAAGGCTCAAGGCCTGACTGATTCGAAAGGGTATAAGCGTCTGGTCATTGAAAAGCCATTTGGGCATAGTTTCGAAACAGCCCAGAAATTGAATGAACAGATCCGCACGGCATTCGCCGAAGATGAAATTTACCGTATCGATCATTATCTAGGTAAAGAGATGGTTCAAAATATTGAAGTCATCCGTTTTTCCAATGCGCTATTCGAACCGCTTTGGAATAACCGATATATCTCCAACATCCAGGTTACTTCCAGTGAGACGCTTGGCGTCGAAGAACGCGGGCGTTATTATGAAACGAGCGGCGCGCTAAGGGATATGATCCAGAACCACCTGCTCCAAATGGTTGCCTTGCTTGCAATGGAGCCTCCGATCGCCTTAACGACGGAAGAGATTCGAAGCGAAAAGGTGCGGGCATTGCGTTCGCTTCGGCCAATGAAAGTCGACGAAGTCGGTAAATTCTTCGTCCGCGGTCAATATGGGGAAGGAACAGTAGACGAGAAAACACTGCCAGGTTACCGTAATGAACATAATGTAAATCCTGATTCAAATACGGAAACCTACGTTGCTGGGAAATTGCTGATTGATAACTTCCGTTGGGCTGGTGTTCCTTTTTATATCCGCACAGGTAAGAGAATGGCTGTAAAATCCACGAACATCGTTGTTCAATTCAAAGATATCCCGATGAATCTGTACTACAAAACGGAAGAAACCTTGAACCCGAATCTGCTCGTTATCAATATTCAGCCTGATGAGGGGATTACACTTTACTTAAATGTCAAGAAATCCGGGACCACATCGAATACGAAGCCAATGAAGCTGACGGTATCCAACAAGGGAATCGAGCATATCAATTCCCCAGAGGCATATGAGAAGCTATTATTCGATAGCATGCGCGGAGATGCCACGAACTTCACGCACTGGGACGAGGTTGCCCTTTCCTGGAAGTTTGTCGACACGATTTCCAATGCTTGGGAAAACACGAAAGATGAGTCTTTCCCGAATTACGCTGCAGGATCGACAGGTCCACTTGCATCCGATGAGCTTCTAGAAGAGGATGGACATATTTGGTGGCAAATCAAGAAAAACACAACCGAATCGTAATTGATTTTTAAAAAATGGGATGCCAAATCGGCATCCCATTCTTCTTTCTTTCATGATACACGCTTCCTGACTAATTTCTCCCGGATATTATGAAGCATTTCCTTAGGTTTAGACAGTTCTTCATTCATTTGGGAATTGAGCCAATAAGAAACACCAAGTTCTAAAGCAATAAAAAATAAAAAAATGGCAATAGCCAACCAGATGATAAACATGGTCATTCGCTCCTTCTCTCTTGACTGCCGACTGTATCATGAATTCCGTCCTTAGCTTTCATTGTTTATATTCCTTGTTACGATGGTGTTTAAACCCCATGGCATGTATGAGATATATTATACTATATTTTCCAGTAAAAAGGGAGTTATTTCTTTCTGTTTGATGTCATAAGAATGTTTGATTATGGTTCCTAAAACATATCACTACATAGCTTCTGAAATGATCGAAGAATTTAGACAATAATCCATCTTTGCGTATTCCTACAAAAGCAATTATGCCCTTTCAGGGTAGGGAACTGCCTTTTTATTTACTAATACCGGTTCTGTTGCTCCATCACTGGGTTGTGTTTCACTACCATACCACCCCGCCGTAGTTCTTGAGCGTTTTTGGTAAAAATCAGTGGTTTCATTATCTTAAGTCTTAGATGTTCAGATGAAGATTCCTAAACAAAAACCGGCTTAAAAGGATCTCTCCTTTTAAGCCGGTTTGATTTCATTATTTTTCCATCCATTCAGTATGGAATGTACCTTCTTTGTCGATGCGTTGGTACGTATGGGCTCCGAAGTAATCACGTTGCGCCTGAATTAAATTGGCTGGCAGCGTTTCAGTACGATAGCTGTCGAAATAAGCAAGTGCTGATGAAAGACAAGGAACCGGAATTCCGTTCATCACCGCTGTTGATACGACCTCACGTAAAGCCCCTTGGTAGCTTTCAACGATCCCTTGGAAGTAAGGGTCAAGCAGCAGGTTGTTCAAGTTCGCTTCACGATCATACGCTTCCTTGATTTTTTGCAGGAATTGTGCACGGATGATGCAGCCGCCACGGAAAATCATCGCGATCTCACCATATTGCAAATTCCAGTCATTTTCCTCGGATGCAGCCTTCATTTGAGCGAAGCCTTGCGCATAGGAACAGATTTTGCTCATATAAAGTGCTTTACGGATGCTTTCGATTAACGCCTTTTTATCTCCTGTAAAGCTTTCGGCTTTTGGACCGCGAAGAATCTTGCTGGCTTCAACACGTTCTTCCTTGATGGCCGAAATAAAACGGGCGAATACGGATTCGGTAATGATTGGCAGCGGTACACCAAGATCAAGTGCACTTTGGCTTGTCCATTTCCCGGTTCCTTTTTGGCCAGCTTTATCTAAAATGACATCGACCATCGGTTTGCCTGTTTCTTCATCATGCTTTTTGAAGATATCAGCAGTGATTTCAATTAGATAGCTATCAAGTTCCCCTTCATTCCAGTCTGTAAATACTTCATGGAATTCCTCAGCAGAAAGTCCAAGAAGATTTTTCATCAGGAAATAAGATTCGGAAATCAATTGCATGTCGCCGTATTCAATACCATTATGTACCATTTTCACATAATGACCAGCTCCATCCGGTCCGATATACGTACAGCAAGCATCGCCATCGACTTTAGCGGAAATATCCTTCAAGATTGGTGCAACCAGTTCATATGCCTCTTTTTGACCGCCTGGCATGATCGAAGGACCCGTTAGTGCTCCTTCTTCCCCGCCTGAGACGCCTGTACCGATGAAATGGATGCCAAGCTGGCTTAATTCCTCATTGCGGCGTTGCGTGTCCTTGAAGAACGTATTACCTCCATCAATGACGATATCGCCTTTTTCAAGTAACGGTTTTAATTGCTCGATCGTTGCATCCGTGGCCGCTCCGGCTTTAACCATCAATAAAATTTTACGTGGTGTTTCCAATGAGTGGACGAATTCTTCAAGCGTATACGCAGCTTTTACATTTTTGCCTTCCGCTTCCTTCATCATTTCATCCGTTTTTGAACCTGAGCGATTATAAACGGATATTGAATATCCTCTGCTCTCAATATTGAATGCAAGATTCTTACCCATTACAGCAAGTCCGATAACGCCAATCTGTTGTTTTGTCATGATCATCTTTCCCTCCTCCATATCTTTACGCAGCCCAGACGCTAATCTTCGACACCTGGAGAACCCTTCCTCCTTGATTGCTCGAAAAAATCTTTGTTGAAGCTCGTGTCTGTTCCGATCGAACCGTTCTTCAAGGGTAATCCCTTTTTAATAATATTTTCTCCGTACTTATTTTGCAAGTGTTCCATCGCTTCATACAACGGCTCTTTTTCCGCTTCCTTTTGAAAAGAAAAAATGTCCAGCTGCATAAACGCCGACTCTTTCTCGATGACATCATGGGCGGTTACACCGAGAAGCCTGATTCCTTCGCCATTCCAATTTTTCATGAAAAGATCGGTCGCTCCAGCCAAGATGTCCTTTTTTTCAAACACCGGGTTGGAAACGGTCCGGCTTCTCGTAATGGTGCGACGGTCTTTGTATCGGATCGTCACCCCTATTTTTTGGCCAAGGAGACGTTTATTTTTCAAACGGGCAGCCACCTTGCCCGATAGCTTTTCCAGGACACCGAGCAATTCTTTTTGGTTGGTGGAGTCATGAGGGAGGGTGGTCGAATTCCCAATGCTCTTATGATCAAAAATCGCTTCAGGATCCACAACCCTTGGGTCGATGCCGTTGGCCCTATCTTTCAAACGAATCCCATTGATCCCAAGCAACTGTTTAAGCTGATTATCATGGGCATGGGCAAGGTCTTTGATTGTGATGATGTTGATTGCATGAAGTTTTTCCGAGGTCTTTTCACCGATGCCATGCATTTCACCGACTTGCAGTGGCCAGAGCTTCTCAGGAATGTCCCTTTTCCGTAAAACGGTGATACCCATCGGTTTCTTCATATCAGAGGCCGTCTTGGCCAAGAATTTATTAGGGGCAATCCCAATGCTGCAGGGGAGATCCATCGTGTTAAAAATTCTTTCCTGAATGCTTTTGGCTATTTGCAAAGGTGAACCCAATTCGGCGCATTCACTAATATCCAGATACCCTTCATCGATTGAAACCGGTTCAACCATCTCTGTATATTGCCTTAATAATTCGAAAATGGCCAATGATGCCTTTCGATAACGTTCGAAGTTCGGCTTCTGGATGACCAATTGGGGACAAAGTTTTTTTGCCTGCCATATCGGCATCGTCGTTCTGACCCCGAATTTCCTCGCCTCATAGCTGCAGGTCACGATTATGCCTCTTCTCTCCTCAACATTACCAGCGATGGCTAACGGCTTGCCTTTTAAAGAAACATCATAGGACATCTCCACCGAAGCATAGAAGCTATTCATGTCTACATGGAGAATGACCCTGCCATTTTTGGGATACATGTCCTTCATATGTAAACCGTCACATCCTTGAAAAGATAAAAAAACGGATAATTAGGGCCGGACAATAACCATTCCTTTTAAGTTACCCTAGTTAAACGTTGATAACCACGGTGAAGGTACGTTTCGCTTCAAGAAAAACAGCCATCATTTCATTGATGACTGTACATGTCTTCCTGCAATGCTAATCGCAAACAACCGGTTATCTGCCTTTGTAACACTCTGCAAACTATCCAGTTGTCACATAAGCCGAAGCAAAAAAGGGGATGCTTCGATAAAAAACATCTTCTCAGATCCCCTAACCTCTTTTCGCTATTTAAGCGGATACTTCCTGAATGATGCTGACGACCATTTCAGCTAGCTTCGTTAATTCCTCAACCGGAATTCTTTCATTCGTAGTATGGATATCTTCATAGCCAACAGCAAGATTGACAGTAGGAATGCCAAAACCTGCAATGACATTCGCATCGCTTCCGCCGCCGCTTTTCACAAGCTCGCATGGACGGCCGATTTTTTCCGCTGCCTTTCTAGCGACTTCGACTACATGATCACCAGCACCATATTTGAACCCTGGATACATGACGGTCACTTCCACTTCAGCCCGTCCGCCCATTTCAATGGCTGCCGTTTCGAATGCTTCTTTCATTCTTGCTACTTGTTTTTCCATTTTTTCAGGAATCAAGGATCTTGCCTCTGCAAGGATTTCCACATGGTCACAAACGATATTCGTTTGCTGTCCTCCTTGGAAACGGCCGATGTTAGCTGTCGTTTCCTCGTCGATGCGGCCCAACGGCATTCTTGAGATCGCCTTGGAAGCGATCGTTATCGCTGAAACCCCTTTTTCCGGAGCCACACCAGCGTGAGCGGTCTTGCCTAAAATGATTGCAGACACTTTCGCCTGAGTAGGTGCAGCAACAACCACATTCCCCACTTTTCCATCACTATCGAGAGCAAAACCGAATTTAGCCGTTACAAGGGAGCGATCCATCGCTTTTGCTCCAACCAATCCAGATTCTTCCCCAACGGTAATGATGAACTCGATTGTTCCGTGCTCGATATTCTGTTCTTTCAACACTTTAAGCGTTTCTAACATGACCGCTAACCCGGCTTTGTCATCCGCCCCTAAAATGGTGGTGCCGTCTGACACTATGTATCCATCCTTTATGGAAGGCTTGATGCCCTGACCAGGCACAACCGTATCCATATGGGAAGTGAAATAGATCGTATCTACGCCTTCCTTCGTTCCTTTAAGCGTACATATTAAATTACCTGCACCGTGACCGGTAACGGCTGTTGTATCATCTTCGAAAACCTCTACACCTAATGCCATGAATTTTTCTTTCAGCACTTTGGCGATGGCTGCTTCATTTTTCGTTTCGGAATCAATTTGCACCAATTCCATAAATTCACTTACGATACGTTCTTCATTAATCATAAAATAAAACCTCCAAAAAAAGTTTTCCTCTTTAATTATACTTCTAAAAGCGACGCCCCGGCAAATAATGTGATAATGAATCGTCGCCCGCATGAATGAAGGGCTTTCTTTTTTTCCCAATCAATGGTGAACGAACGCGTGCATTTTCCTTTCCCGTAGAGGAAAGAGCCCAAACAATATCGTTTGGGCTCTTTGTCAAATATGATTACAGCGGGATATTGCCGTGCTTTTTCCATGGACGCTTTTCCTTTTTGTTGCGGAGCATCTCCAGTGATTGGATGATCTTGATCCTGGTTTCACGGGGATCAATGACATCATCCACCATTCCAAGGCTTGCTGCGACATATGGATTAGCGAATTTCTCACGGTATTCTTCGATTTTAGCTGCACGGGTCGCTTCCGGATCTCCACTGTTTTGTATCTCACGGGCAAAAATGATATTGGCCGCTCCTGCAGAGCCCATGACCGCAATTTCGGCATTAGGCCATGCAAACGTTAAATCCGCACCAATGGACTTACTATTTAGCGCCACATAAGCTCCTCCGTAAGCTTTACGCAGGATGATCGTCAATTTTGGCACGGTTGCTTCTGAATAAGCATATAGCAACTTTGCCCCGTGGCGGATAATTCCGCCGTGCTCCTGTTTAACACCTGGGAAGAACCCTGAAACGTCTTCAAACGTAATTAACGGAATGTTGAACGAGTCACAGAAACGAATAAAACGGGCAGCCTTATCGGAGGAATCAATATCAAGCCCTCCAGCCAATACTTTTGGCTGATTACAGACAAGTCCCACTGATTTTCCTTTGATTCTTGCTAAACCGACCACTATATTTTTCGCAAAACTTTCCTGCACTTCCATGAAGGAACCGTCATCGACGACTTGTTCCAATACTTTACGAACATCATATGGACGGATTCCCTCATAAGGGACAACATCCGTTAAGTCCGGCCGATAGTCATCGTTATCGTCACTTTCCAAAACCGGCGGCTTCTCTTCATTGTTTTGTGGCAGATAGCTGAGGAGACGTCTTACATCTGCCAATACTTGTTCTTCAGAGGCTCCCTTGAAATGTGCATTACCACTTATCGTATTATGTACAGTCGCTCCGCCCAATCCTTCAGATGAAATCTTTTCTCCTGTAACCGTTTCAATGACTTTCGGTCCTGTGATGAACATTTGACTTGTTTTTTCAACCATGAAGACGAAGTCGGTTATGGCTGGAGAATATACAGCTCCCCCTGCACAAGGTCCCATGATAACGGAAATTTGCGGGATCACACCGGAATATATCGAGTTGCGATAAAAGATTTGACCATATCCGTCAAGAGAAACGACACCTTCTTGAATACGTGCCCCACCAGAGTCATTCAAACCGATGAAGGGTGCTCCATTTTCCGCTGCCAAATCCATGACATTGGCGATTTTCAGAGCATGCATCTCCCCAAGTGCACCGCCAAATACAGTGAAATCCTGGGAAAACAAATAAATGTCACGGCCGTTTACTTTTCCGTAGCCCGTAACGACCCCTTCTCCTGGCCCTTCTGCCTTTTCCATGCCAAAATTAGTGTTACGGTGTTTAATAAAAGGATTTAGTTCAATGAAGGTTCCCGGATCAACCAAGAGTTCGATTCTTTCCCTTGCCGTAAGCTTCCCTTTTTCGTGCTGCTTTTCGATTCTTTCTTCACCGCCGCCCATTTCCACTTTACGGCGTCTGTCATATAAATCATTGATCGCTCCATATATGTCGTCTGTCATCCCTTCTCCTCCTTAGATAATGCATGTTCACAAAGCTCATATAATACACCCGCAGTAGACTTGGGGTGAACGAAAGCAACATCGGCAGCGTGAGCTCCCTTACGCGATGTATCATCAATCATGCGTAACCCTGATTGTTTCAATTCTTTAATTCGAGCTTCGATATCCTCTACGCCAAGGGCAACATGATGGATACCTTCACCACGCTTATCAATGAATTTGGCGATTGGGCTTTCAGGTGTTAGCGCTTCCAATAACTCCAAACGGGTATTGCCTGCCAAAATAAAGGCCACTTTAACACCTTGGCTTTCCACAGTCTCGATACCTTCTAGTTTCAGCTTCAGCGTGTTCGTGTAAAGCGGCAACGATTCTTCCAGTGACCTGACCGCAATACCGATATGATCGATATTTTTAATCATCATCCAGCCCCCTAGTTCAATATTGGTTGACTCTATTAATATATAACTACCATTCCCCATTTATAGGAACATTGCATTTTTACTTGTTTCTACTAATCGTACACGTTAAAATGGAATCAATTAAACTGTTTTAAGGGAGAGAGCATATGGGAAACAAAAAATTAAGAAAAGTCGTTGTGTATTTAATGCTTATCTCAATGATATTAACGACATTGTTGTCAGGTATTGCATTTCTTTTGTAATAGATGTGAGATGAAGAGGGGAGCCTTAAGCTTCCCTCTCTTCATTTTATCGCGCCGCTTTTGATTGCCAATGTTCTGAAGTCCTCGGATGAATGGGTAATCAACACCTTTGTACCTTCAGTAACTTTTTCGTACAAGCGCTCTACATCCGGCTTATGCATGCGCACACAGCCATTTGAAATGAATTTCCCGATTGAGGACGGTTGATTCGTACCATGAATTCCGTATATCCTTCCATCGGTATTCCGTGCGTCAAAACCAATCCACCTCGATCCCAAAGGATTGCTCGGATCGCCGCCGGGAATATTCTTTTTTCGATAATAAGGTTTGACGGCTTTAACCTTGATCGTGAACACCCCTTCAGGTGTCAGCTCTTGACTCTTTCCAGTACCAACCGGCAAAATCTCCTTGACCTCGTTATCATCAATGATCGCCAATTCATTGTTGGCTTTGTTGATGATGATGAAAGCATCTCCAGGTTTAACCGATTGAGGTTGGGCATGTACAGAAAGCGGCGACAAAGAAAGCATAAGCAATAAAGAAAGGACCCATTTCATTTATATCAATTCCTTTACTTTTTGCTTAGTTTAAGCAAAGTGCTTCTTCTTCATTCGGTTATTGTTAAGTTCAGGCAATCCTTTGAAGGAATGCTTCAGCAATAAATACCGTTCCATTTCCTTCATGAGCTGCAGTAATGCCGCCCTCGATTCAAACTCTTCCCGTGTCTGTGGAAGGGTCATTCCCCTAAAAAAGACCTCCAATTCTTCAAGCTTCTTCAAATAAATGATGGCCGTGTTTTGGGGATGGACGTTTTTCGCGAGATCTTCTATGAAATTAGCCACGATGCCGCTTTGTTTGACGACCAACGGGATATTCGTGACGAGGGGAAGAATGCGCTCAATTATTTCAAATTGCTTTTCACGCATTTTGAAATAATGATAATACAGATCTTCTTCCCTTAAAAAGTGATTTTCCACGTCCCTGAAAGCAAGACTTTTGGCTTGATTGAGAAGATCGGCCGTTTCAGTGATTTCCTTTCCACCCCATGTGTGATCATTATCCCGTAAATAGCGGACGATACCCATCAAGATTTCACTGAAGTTCGTTTCGATGCGTTCCTGATAGGAAAGCAGCTTATCATCCACACTAGGCATGTACAGATTCATGACAAGTGCCACACCAACCCCAACGGCTATTAATACCGTTTCATTCATTAGCAGGGAAAAAGTGATGTCACCCGATCCATATAAATGCAAGATGATGACACAGCTTGTAACGATTCCCTCGTTAATCTTCAAGGCAACGGTCGTTGGAATGAAAATCAATAGAATCAATCCTATGATCAGTGGATGGAACGCGATGAACTCAAACATAAGGGAAGCGTAGGCCATTGCGATTAAACCAGCTAAAAACCGGTGCCAGGAGGCATCCACCGACTTCTTCTTCGTAACTTGGACACATAAAATCGTAATGATTCCCGCAGACGAGAAATATTCCAGATTAAGCATTTGTGAAATAATGATTGCCAAGGTAGCCCCCAAAGCAGTTTTAATCGTTCTGTATCCGATTTTAAACATTGTTATGTATCACCCGGCTCTTTCCTTGTCTATTATAATACTATCAGGATTACAAAAATTTTCACAGTCCTTTGACGATGAAATTTCCGATTTTTCAAAATAGATTCCTTCAAGAATATGTTATAGGAATAAAATAAAAAAAGGCAACCTAAATGTTACCTTTTTTCATGATTATATACTATTTGCTCCGCTTATAAAACTTTTTCCAAGAAGTCTTTTGCCCGCTGGCTTTTCGGATTGGAAAAGAATTCGGTCGGGGCACTTTCCTCGACGAGCAAGCCCTCGTCCAAGAACAGGACACGATCGGCCACTTCTTTGGCAAATCCCATTTCATGCGTTACGATCAGCATGGTCATCCCCGTATGTGCCAATGACTTCATCACCTCGAGAACTTCCTTCACCATCTCGGGATCAAGTGCCGAGGTCGGCTCATCGAAAAGCATCACTTCCGGATTCATGGCCAATGCCCGTGCAATGGCAACCCTTTGTTTTTGTCCCCCTGATAGGCGATTCGGATAAGACGATTCTTTATCGGACAAGCCGACTTTGGTCAGAAGCTCACGTGCTTGCCTTACTGCCTCGGCCTTTGATAATTTTTTCACCTTCATCGGTGCATATGTCAAATTTTCGAGTACGGTTTTATGCGGGAATAAATGAAAATGTTGAAATACCATACCGACATTTTGGCGCACCTTCATGATATTCGTCTTTTTTTCGGTGATCAATTGATCTTTAAACCAGATTTGACCATCCGTTGGGGTCTCCAGCATATTGATGCAGCGCAAGAATGTTGATTTTCCTGAACCGGATGGGCCGATAATGGCGAGCACTTCTCCCTGGGCAATCTCGGTGCTGATTCCTTTCAGAACCTCGAGCTTACCATAATTTTTTTTGAGTTCGTCAATTTTAATCACTGCGTCTCATTCTCCTTTCAATCACTTTGCCTAAGATGGTAAGAATCATGACCATCACATAATAAATGAGACCGGCAAACAAAATCGGTTCGAAGAATTTATAGGTCTCACCGCCGACAATATAAGAACGGCGCATGATATCCCCTAATCCAATGATCGTAACGACGGCCGATTCCTTCGTTAAGGAAATCAGTTCGTTCACAAGGGATGGCAGGATATTCTTGATGGCTTGCGGAAGGATAATATT
The DNA here is from genome assembly GCF_001439925.1 of Peribacillus muralis. Classification (GTDB taxonomy): domain Bacteria; phylum Bacillota; class Bacilli; order Bacillales; family DSM-1321; genus Peribacillus; species Peribacillus muralis. The sequence continues at coordinate 463,381 of NZ_LMBV01000001.1, read as the reverse complement.
GAGCATCATCCCTGAATAAGGAACCCCTAGTGCCAGTGCAGCCTCACGCTGCCCTTTATCGACAGCTAAAATGCCTCCCCTGATGATTTCAGAAATGTATGCGGCAGAATTCAAGCCGAATGCTAAAAATGCTGCTTCGAATGCTTCGATTTGAATTCCTAGTATTTGTGGTGAACCAAAATAGATTAACATCAATTGCAGCACTAAAGGTGTACCGCGGAAAATGGATGTATAAAAGTCCGCAATCCAATTCAATGGCTTAATTCTACTGATTTTAAGTATAGATAATAGTATTCCCAAAACAAAACCGATCACAGCCGCAACCGCCACAACCTTTAAAGTAATCGGGATTCCCTCCAAAATATAGGGAAGGGAGGGCATAATCCTATCAAATTCCAGATTCACTTCATTCATCCTCTCTAAAAGAAGGCCTCCATGACCTTACTTGCTTCATTATTAGCGACAATAAAGCGCGGAAAAACGTCCAGAAGGCATACGATATCACTTCTGAACGCTTTTCCTCTGTCTGCATTATTCAGTTTCGCTGCCACCGAACCATTTTACGATCAATTTTTCCATTTCACCATTTTCTTTCATTTTCTTCAATTCGGCATTGAATTGATCCGTTAGTTTACTTCCTTTTTGGAATGCGATTGCCGAACCGGCTTCTTCTTCGCCAGAATCGACTAAATAGCCTACCAAATCTTTATTGTCTTTTAAATACCCTTTTGCGACAGTATCCTCCATGATGATGGCGTCAAAACGTCCTGTGGACATTTCTTGAACAACCTCTGGAATCCGATTCCGCTTTTCGACTTTCATCCCAAGATCATTAGCTTTATTCAAGTCTGTCGCCAATGTCTCCTGAATGGAAGCTAGCTGTACGCCTACCGTTTTTCCTTTTAAATCATCAACCGATTTGATTTTACTATCCTGTGTCGTAATGATCATGTTTTTAGCCGTATAATAAATATCACTGAAGTCAACCGATTGCTCACGTTTTTCTGTAGGAGTCATCCCGGAGATAACAAAATCGATTGATTTGTTTTCAAGCGCAGGTACGAGACTATTAAAATCAATATCCTTCACTTGGACCTCATATCCTAATTTTTTCCCGATTGCTTTAGCGATATCAATGTCAAATCCTTTTATTTCATCACTTTTAGATGTTTCAACATATTCAAACGGCGGATAGTCCGCAGATGTTCCCATTACCAAGACCTTTTTGTCTCCATTTCCAGTTGTGTTCTTCTCTTCTTTCCCCGATGTTCCGCATGCCGCTAAAATTCCAACCAGGAAAACGGTAGCAAGCAACAACGCTAACTGCTTTTTCAATTTCATCATTATTCCTCCAAAATGATATTTTCAATTCTTTTGTTAGTAAATTTGATTGTAGTTAAAATATCAATTAATTTAAATAACTAATATTCATGCACTATTGTGTATTTTAACACACTCTGATAATTATTCAATAACGCAAATAATAGATTTATTTTTCAGAATATTAATACAATTACACTTCTGGGTTTCTCTCTTTTCCTCCAAAGGGAATATACCGGCTTCCTTTTCTATCTTTTTTCCTAAATGCTCGTAACTTATGCAAATTCATAAATAAAAAAAACGCACATGGGCGGTTTTCAGGCTGTAAACAAACTCGAAGAAAAGCCAGTTTACATACGGTTTTTTCCAGTTGATTTCAGAAATCCGCGCCCTTTCTCCGACTGTCGCCAAGCCTTATCAAAACAAGCGCCTGTGGGATCTAGGTTAGCCAGCTATTAGGCAGGAGCGTCGCAAATCGTTAAATATACATTGAGCCCTTAATGGCTAGTATTCATAAGACTGTATCTTTGATTACCACGTAATTGTCGAAGAAGGTTATTGGTATAACCGTTATATCTTTGGTCATAAACCATTGTTATTATTAGTCACTTATATAATGAGAATGCATTTATATAACTTATTTTCTTGACTCCAACATATACTTTTACTGTTAAAGATGATTGTTTAGGGAGGTATTGTAATGAATAATGATTATCAACAGTATGTAAATAAAATTATGAATTCTTGGGAAAAGGAACAAAAAGAAGGAGCCATAAAAATCATAAAAAAATATGGCCATCCCCAAGAAGCAATACCAAGTAGATTAATCTGGTATAATAACGGACCCTGGAAACGTACAACTTTGTACCGAGATTCGGTGCCACATAATTTTCCTGCCAATCATGAAGACTTTCTTGAACAAACCGTTGATTATAGAACTCCAATAGACGTATTTGAAAAAATTGCCCGTTTTGATGGGAGTTGTTATCCTGATAGAACAAAGGGAGAAGTTAGTGTTATTTGTGATACAGAGGAGGCGAACTTTTTGTTTGTAAACCTGTTTCACGATATCGTGACTGGAAAACGTACTGAAGAAGAAGCAAAATTTTTCGCCGCTAAAACAGAAGAAGATTACTTATTTAATAATATTTCATCGCCATATTTAGAGAAAATATTATTCCCTCCTCAACGTTTTACAAATGACCCTGGTATCCAGTACTTTGATAAAAAAACGTAAATATCGGTGCGATAATTCAACAGAAAAGTCAAAAAGCCTGTTAAAGCCATAGTAAGTAATATGGTCAGCTTATATGTATACCTTAAACAACCTTTAATTAATTTGTATGTTAAATATTTAATAGAGGATTAAAAAAAGGAGTAAGGATTATCTTACTAACCATCCTTACTCCAACATTTAATATGTGATTACGATTAAGCGTTTTTTAGCTAGTCTATGACTTACACTTCTTCGCAATATTGATCGAAGTAGTCTTGTAATTTTTCAACAACTGACATCGGGTGATGACCTTCAATTTCATGACGTTCTATCATCGTGATGATCTTTCCATCCTTAAGCAAGGCGAATGATGGAGAGGATGGCGGATACCCTTCGAAATAATTCCGTGCCTTCTCCGTTGCCGCTTTGTCTTGGCCTGCAAAAACCGTTACAAGCTGATTTGGGCGTTTGTCGTTATGGATTGCATGAGCCGCTGCCGGTCTTGCTATTCCTCCGGCGCAACCGCAGACGGAGTTGATCATGACAAGCGTCGATCCTTTTTGGGCAAAAACTTCTTCTACTTCCTCGGGAGTCGTCAATTCTGTATATCCAGCAGTCTTGATCTCATCGCGAGCCTGCTTGACCACATCGTTCATCAAAAAATTAAAATCCATATTCATCGTATGTGCCCCTTCCAAGTTTTCTCTTCAACCCTATCATATCAATTGCCACATCTTGATTCAATAAATTTACCTGCTATTTTCTACTAAAGCTTTTGACGAACAAGTTTAAAACGAAATCGAAGTGGGAAACATATGTGTAACAACAAGAAAGCTTCACTTCATACAAAAGGAGGAGGTATGCATAAGATACATGCGTACCCCTCCTTTTTTCACTTAAGTTTGTCCATAAAAGCTTGAAATGCCTGCTTAACGGCAGCGGTGACCGTTTTATTACCAGACATCACCTCGTTCTCAAGGATAGGGAGCAGCTCCTTGATGGCTTCATTTTTATAGAACATTCTTTTAAGCTGATGATCCATTAATGAATAAAGCCATTCCTTAGCTTGCATTCTTCTCCGTTCCTGGAAAACACCAGATTTTTTTGTCGTATCGGAAAAATCCGTCAAGACCTCCCAAAGCTCAGGAATTCCTTTTCCGGTTATGCTAGAACATGTATAGGCTTTCCCTGCCCACCCTTTCGTCGCTGGCTGGAGAAAGTGCAGTATCCTGCTATATTCCGACTTCGTTCTAATCGCAAGCGGGATATTATCACCATCCGCTTTGTTGACCACAATCCCATCGACAAGTTCCATGATCCCTTTTTTCATTCCTTGTAATTCATCGCCGGCGCCCGTCAGGACAAGGAGCATGAAGAAATCCACCATGCTGCGAACGAGAGCTTCACTCTGACCGACACCGACCGTTTCAATAAGGATAACATCAAATCCTGCCGCTTCACAAAGCAGCATCGTTTCCCTTGTTTTACGATGAACGCCTCCTAAAGTACCTTCTGAAGGTGAGGGTCTGATGAAGGCGCGGGGATTTCTCGCCAATTCCTCCATCCTCGTCTTATCACCAAGTATACTCCCCCCGTTAATGGAAGAGCTCGGATCGACGGCAAGGACGGCAACCTTATGGCCCCTGTCACATAAATAGGTTCCGAACGTCTCGATGAACGTGCTTTTCCCGGCACCGGGCACCCCGGAAATTCCGATTCGAATCGACCGCCCTGTATCGGGAAGGACGGAATGCAGCAACTCCTGTGCAAAATCAAAATGATGGGCAGCGTTGCTTTCAATCAGTGTAATACCTTTAGCAAGACTTGCCCTGTCTCCCGTTATGATTCCTTTTTTCAGTGCTTGGATTGGTATGGTTCGATCATGCTTTTTGACGAATTTGCTTGTTGATGGTTTGTTAAGGCTTGCTTTTAACTCCACGCCTGGTTTTAATGTAGATGCAAAACCCTCCTGATTGTCGGGATCGAACCATTCCGGTTTTTTGTAATCACTCATTATTCGGTCACTTCTTCATATCCGAGACGGCTATATATTTCGAAAAGCACCTTTTTCGCTGCCTGGGGAATGACCGTTCCAGGTCCGAAAATGGCTGAGGCACCATTTTCCATTAAGTACTCGTAATCTTGTGCGGGAATGACGCCGCCAACAATCACGATGATGTCTTCGCGTCCCAATTTCTTCAGTTCCGACATAAGCTGCGGCAACAATGTTTTATGTCCGGCAGCAAGTGAGCTCATGCCAACTACGTGTACATCATTTTCGACAGCCTGCAAGGCCGTTTCTTCCGGTGTTTGGAATAATGGACCGATATCGACATCATAGCCCAAATCTGCAAACCCCGTCCCCACCACCTTAGCTCCGCGATCATGGCCGTCCTGGCCCATTTTGGCCATAAGCAAACGTGGTCTTCTTCCTTCGTTTTCAAGAAATTCCTCCGTCATGCGGACAACTTCTCCAATCTCTGCTTCTCTTGAGTATGCAGCGCTATAAACGCCGCTTATGGAACGGATCGTCGCTTTGTGGCGGCCAGCAACTTCTTCGATCGCATCCGAGATTTCACCTAACGAGGCCCTCACTCTAGCAGCCTGCACAGCCAATTCAAGCAGATTCCCTTCACCAGTTCCGGCTGCTGCGGTTAATGCCTGAAGGGCTTCATCCACCTTTGCCTGATCACGTTTCCCTTTCAATTCTCGCAAACGTTTAAGCTGGCTTTCGCGAACGGCGGTATTGTCGATTTCCAGTATTTCAATCGGATCTTCTTTTTTCAAACGATATTTATTGACGCCGACAATCGTTTCATCTTGGGAATCGATTTTAGCCTGTCGCTTTGCGGCGGCTTCCTCGATTCGCATTTTAGGGAGTCCCGTTTCAATGGCCTTTGCCATCCCTCCAAGATCCTCGATTTCTTCGATGTGAGTCCAAGCACGTTCTATTAGTTCATTCGTGAGCGATTCTACATAGTATGATCCAGCCCACGGATCGATGACCTTGGTAATTCCCGTCTCCTCCTGCAAAAAAAGCTGTGTGTTACGGGCAATCCGCGCCGAAAAATCGGTAGGCAGCGCAATCGCCTCATCCAGAGCATTCGTATGCAAGGATTGTGTATGGCCAAGTGCAGCAGCATGTGCTTCGATCAACGTTCGTGAGACGTTGTTAAACGGATCCTGCTCGGAAAGGCTCCAGCCAGAGGTTTGGGAATGAGTCCTCAATGCCAGCGCTTTTTTGTTTGTCGGTTCGAATTGCTTCATCAGTTTTGCCCAAATGAACCGAGCGGCCCTCATTTTCGCCACTTCCATGAAGTAGTTCAGCCCTACAGCCCAGAAAAATGACAGCCGCGGCGCGAATTTATCGATAGCTATGCCTGCTTTCATGCCTGTACGAGCATATTCAAGGCCATCGGCCAACGTATAGGCAAGCTCGATATCCGCAGGGGCGCCAGCCTCTTGCAGATGATATCCCGAGATGGAGATGGAATTGAATTTAGGCATATATTTGGAAGTATATTCAAAAATGTCGGCGATGATTTTCATCGACATTTCGGGTGGGTAAATATACGTATTCCGAACCATATATTCCTTTAGGATATCATTCTGAATCGTGCCTGATAGTTTATCCTGTGTGACGCCTTGCTCCTCTGCTGTCACGATGTAAAAAGCCAGAATAGGTAAAACGGCACCGTTCATCGTCATAGACACAGACATCTGATCAAGCGGAATCCCGTCGAATAGGATTTTCATGTCCAGAATGGAATCAATCGCAACTCCCGCCTTCCCCACATCACCGACAACGCGTGGATGATCGGAGTCATAGCCACGGTGTGTGGCTAAATCAAAGGCAACGGATAGTCCCTTCTGCCCCATCGCCAGATTACGTCTGTAAAACGCATTGGATTCCTCTGCAGTCGAAAAACCTGCATATTGACGGACCGTCCATGGACGGTTGACGTACATCGAGGGATAAGGCCCTCTTGTAAATGGGGCGATGCCAGGCATACTTTCCATATGCTCCAAATCCTGATTATCTGCTTTTGCATAAAGCGGTTTAACCTTTATTTGTTCATTCGTTTCAAACAATAAATCTTCAATATTTTCTCCAACGGCTTTTTCGGCTTCTTCTTTCCATGCTTCAACCGTTCCTTTTCTTTCAGCCCTGATTGGGTTTATCGTTGAAAAATTCGGTTTTTTCATTTCAGTTCACCCCTAGCTCATGCAATAATTCCTCTATAACGGCAATAGCATTCGTTTTAACATGAATGAAATCTTTGACACCAGCTTCGCTTAGCATGCTTTCCAAATCCTTTTGCTGCTTGCCGGCGAGATAAATATGGATATCGGGGAACTTAATCTTAATCTCACTAATGACGGCTACCGCTAATTCCAGGTAATCAGCATCGCTGCCGCAAACACAATAGATAGCAAGATTGGTTGCAGTCACGTATTCGATTGCATCTTCAACAGTTTGACAGCCATCACTTTCAAGTGTTTCGATACCTCCTGCTGCAGCCAGCCCTTTTGTGAAGTCGGCACGAGGTTTATAGGATTTGATGTCTTTTAAATTAATCAAGCCGATCTTCGGTGACGCTCCGGTATTTGCTTTGTGTTTTTCACTGCGCAGTCTAATCCGTTCAAACTGAACAGACACTCGACCCAAGGCAATTGGCGTAATTCCAATGGCCTTCTCAACCTTCATATATGACTCGCGGTCAGCTTGTGCAGGAGCCTTAATCCGATCTGCTGGATTCGGATATACATTCGTCCCGATGATGCTCTCTTTCCTATAAGCTGCATTTTGAATTCTTTCTTGAAATACCTCAGCTATTTCCTTCTGGAGGGATCCTTGCTTGATCAGGTTCAATATGCCGCCTGCTTCGTCGATTTCAAGGAATTTCAGCCAAGCTTTATCAGCCAATTCATCCGTTAATTGCTCAACATACCAAGAACCGCCTGCAGGATCGACGACGTTCGTTATATTCGTTTCTTCTTTTAAAATCAAGTGTATGTTACGGGCGATTCTTTCCGAAAAATCATCCGTTCCGCCACTTGCATGATTGAATGGATGAATTTGAAGATAGTCGATGCCACCAATCGCGGCTGCGAAAGCTTGGTTGGCGGTCCTAAGGATGTTGACATGTTCATCATATAACGTTTCCGTCAATTCGGACGTAACGGCATGTATCGACATTTTAAAATGCTCCGCATCTGTTTCGAAAGCTTCAGCAAGACAGGCCCAAAGCCGCCTCACTGCCCTTAGCTTAGCGATGGTCATGAAATAATTGGAGTCCACGGCAAAGGAGAAAACGATTTTTTCGGCAAGGGAAGCGATAGGGACGCCTTGTTTTTGCCCTTCCAATAAATATTGGACCGCAACCGATAATCCGTACGAGATTTCTTGCACGGCATTCGCTCCGCCATTATGGTATACAGCCGTATCGATCAGGACGGTTTTTACATCCTGACCTACCTTTTGATACTCTTCAATCGTCTTCAACCATTCCGCGAAGTACTCATCCGTATTTTCCGGCAACTGGCCCACAATGAGCCACTGTGCGATCGGATCTTCTGCAAGAACGCCTGTCAATGGTGTATGTTGTGATTCACTGGCAGCTTTGAATTGTGGGAGGAACCTTTTTTGTCCTCCCTTTAGATCGATGAAAACTGGTATGTTCTTTAATGGGATATTATTGATCAAGTGTTCAAGCCTTGCTCCTTCGGCTAGCAATCGAGCCGGGAATGCGACAACATTTTGGCCGCGTTTGAACGCTGCCAGCATTTTTTCATTTACCTCTTTTGCCGTGATACCGCCTACAGGCTGGACAACTAGCCAAGGTTTTTCGTAATAACCCATTGGAGAGGTCCCACGCGTGTAAGGAAAGAATCCTGGTAATTCCGCTTTTTTTGCTCTTGAATCAAATGTTTCCGTATAGAGCGGATCAAGGGTGATGCCTTCATATGTATCCGTTTTCAATTGATCGATCGTTTTACCTCTTAAAGTGACTTCGACGGCTTCTTTCCACTCTTCTAAAGAAGGCAACGGAAAGGTAATGTTTTTTACATCTTTAAGCTCCACTTGTAATCGCTTTCTTATCATGGTTCAAACGCAAACGTCCCATCCTTTTTTATGGAGAACGAACGCTCAGTCAGGTTAGATAAGAAAACCACCCTCCCATCCATATGATTTGGTTTATACTAACATTCTATCATAATTTTCTTGAAATTTAAGGTAATGGAACTTTTTTCACCTGCCCTGTATTAGAACAGTCCTCTCTAAAATAATAGCAAAAATACCATATTTGTCGATGTTTTTCTAAGGAAACAGGCGGACAAAAAAAGGAAGGACCTATTCGGCCTTCCTTTTTCGTTCTTTTAGTAAATGGAGGTGTTGTCTTTGGACATGTTTTCGATGATTTCTTTGACCCTGGCAAGGAAATGGCCGCAAACGAGCCCGTCCAATACTCGGTGGTCAAGAGATAGACAGAGATTCACCATGTCGCGTACGGCAATCATGTCATTTATCACGACTGGACGTTTTACGATCGTTTCGACTTGTAAAATCGCCGCTTGTGGATAGTTAATGATTCCCATCGACTGCACGGAACCGAATGAACCTGTGTTGTTCACTGTGAACGTGCCGCCCTGCATATCCTCTGCTTTTAACTTGCCCGCCTTCACTTTCGATGCAAGCTCTTGTATCTCCCTGGCAATCCCTTTAATCGATTTTTCATCGGCATTTTTGATGACAGGTACAAATAAGGCATCTTCCGTTGCAACGGCAATCGAAATATTGATTTCTTTCTTTTGGATGATCTTATCGCCTGCCCACATTGAATTAAGCTGCGGGAATTCCGTTAGCGCTTGAGCGACCGCTTTTACAAAAAAGGCGAAGTACGTTAAATTATAGCCTTCTTTTTGTTTAAAGCCGGATTTAAGCTTATCACGCAGCTTTACCATATTGGTTGCGTCCACTTCCACCATCGTCCAAGCATGGGGAATTTCGTGCTTACTTTTTAACATATTGGAGGCGATTGCTTTACGCACGCCGGTAATGGCAATTTCCTTATCGCCAGTAGCAGTCGAAACAGGTGATACGGTGCCTTCTGCTGCTGAGGGCCGGGTCAGTGGAGGAGCTGTTTCTTCACGGGCCGCTTCCGTTATCAAAGCAGGCTCGTCCGCGCCAGGAATGGTGCCGGACTCTACAAGCTTAAGTAAATCCTTGCGGGTGATCCGCCCTTCACTTCCCGTTCCTTTCACTTTGGAAAGGTCGATTCCATGCTCCTGGGAAAGTTTCAACACGGCAGGTGAATAGCGAGCTTTCCTTGATTGGTCCGCTGCTTGCTTCACTTCTCCCGTATCAGGCGTTCCAGCTTGTTCCTCCGTTTGAGAAGCAGCTTGCCCTTGATGTTCGTTATCAGCCTTTGCCGATTCAACTTCGATCGAGCAAATGACTTCCCCGACTGCCAACGTTTGGTTCTCTTCCGCTTTCAATTCCTTGATGATGCCGGTAAAGGAAGAAGGAACCTCAGCATTTACTTTATCGGTCATCACCTCAGCCAGCGGGTCGTATTTCGTGACATGATCGCCAGGCTTTACAAGCCATTTACTGATGGTTCCCTCTGTGACACTTTCGCCTAATTGAGGCATCTTCATTAACTCCATAGCCATAAATCGTTCCTCCTTCTTAACAGTCATTAAAACTCTGCCAATTCCCTCATTGCTTTCTCCACTTTGTCTGGATTGACCATAAAGTGTTTTTCCATCGTAGGAGCATATGGCATGGCTGGCACATCAGGTCCAGCCAACCGTCTTACCGGGGCATCCAAATCAAACAGGCAATTCTCGGCAATGATGGCTGCTACCTCACTCATGATGCTTCCTTCCTTATTATCCTCGGTAACGAGAAGCACTTTCCCCGTTTTTGAGGCTGCTTCTATAATCGCTTCCTTGTCTAAAGGATAGACCGTTCGCAGGTCCAGAACGTGAGCGGAAATTCCATCTGCAGCTAATTTTTCTGCTGCCTGCAGGGCAAAATGCACGCAAAGCCCATAAGAGATGACCGTAATGTCTTCCCCTTCCCGCTTCACATCCGCCTTACCGATCGGCAGTACATAATCTTCAGTTGGCACCTCTCCCTTGATCAAGCGGTAGGCGCGTTTATGTTCGAAGAAAAGCACGGGATCTTCATCGCGAATGGCAGCTTTAAGTAATCCCTTGACATCATATGGAGTCGAAGGCATCACAATTTTCAATCCTGGCTGATTGGCAAAAATCGCTTCAACCGATTGTGAATGATACAGGGCCCCATGAATTCCTCCTCCATATGGTGCACGAATGACCATGGGACAGCTCCAATCATTATTGGAGCGATATCTAATTTTGGCAGCCTCTGAGACTATTTGGTTAATGGCAGGCATGATGAAATCGGCAAATTGCATTTCCGCTATTGGCCGAAGTCCGTACATGGCTGCTCCAATTCCAACCCCTGCAATGGCAGATTCAGCAAGCGGGGTATCAATGACCCTGTCTTCACCGAATTGGTCATATAAACCATTGGTAGCTTTGAAGACGCCACCTTTTTTCCCAACATCTTCTCCCAATACGAATACACGGGAATCCCGTTCCATCTCTTCCCTCATTGCCATCGTTACGGCATCTATATAAGAAATCACTGGCATTCTATAACCCCCTTACTTTTGTGCATACACATGGTTCATCGCACTTTCAGCCTTCGGATATGGAGCGTTTTCAGCATAATCAGTCGCTTCGTTGACTATCTTCATGACCTCATCATTCATTTGTTTTTCAGATTCATCATCCAGAATTCCCACTTCTTTTAAATACGCTCCGAATGTTTTGATCGAATCCTTTGTTTTTGCTTCCGCCACTTCGTCGGCAGTCCGGTAGCTCCTGTCATCATCATCACTTGAATGAGGCGTGAGCCGATATGAAACCGTTTCTACAAGGGTAGGGCCCTCTCCCCTCCGCGCACGGTCTGCCGCTTCTTTCACTGCTGCGTACACTTCCAATGGGTCATTGCCATCCACGGTTATCCCAGGCATGCCATAGCCGATTGCCCTGTCGGAAACATTTTCACACGATAGCTGTTTCGAAATGGGGACGGATATTGCATACTTATTATTCTCACACATGAAAATCACCGGCAGCTTATGTACCCCTGCGAAGTTGGCACCTTCATGAAAATCACCCTGATTGGATGAGCCTTCCCCGAACGTTACGAAGGTTACTAAATCCTTCCCTTCCATCTTCCCTGCAAGTGCAATCCCGACTGCATGCGGCACCTGAGTCGTAACAGGCGATGAACCAGTGACGATCCTGTTTTTCTTTTGACCAAAGTGTCCAGGCATCTGGCGGCCGCCGGAATTGGGATCTTCCTCTTTGGCAAAGCCTGATAGCATCAAGTCTTTTGCGGTCATTCCGAAGGTTAGCACCACACCGACATCCCGATAATATGGCAACACATAATCCTTTTGCCGATCAAGTGCAAACGCTGCCCCAACCTGCGCAGCTTCTTGCCCCTGGCAGGAAATCACGAAGGGGATTTTCCCGGACCGGTTCAATAGCCACATCCGCTCATCAACCCTTCGTGATAATAGCATTGTCCGGTACATATCTAGAACCGTTTCCTCATTTAAGCCTAATTGTTCATGACGTTTTTCTGCCATCATAAAACCTCCTGACCTTATTGTTTACGAATGAATGGCTAGTCCATCAACAGCAAGCGCTGCCTCGCCGATTGCTTCGGAAAGACTCGGATGCGGATGAATGGTCTTTGCTATCTCCCAAGGCGTCGCATCAAGCACACTGGCAAGTCCTGCTTCTGAAATCATATCCGTAACATGTGGTCCGATCATATGAACCCCCAGGATATCATCCGTTTTCTTGTCTGCAATGATTTTGACAAAGCCATCCGCTTCTCCGAAAACAAGCGCCTTCCCAACTGCCCGGAATGGGAATTTGCCAATCTTAAGCTCGAACCCCTCTTGCTTCGCCTGTTCTTCGGTCAAACCGACGCTGGCGGCTTCAGGACTTGAATATATACATTTTGAAATAAGTGAATAATTCAATCGTTCCGGTTTTTTCCCAGCCATATGCTCGACAGCTGTAATCCCTTCGTGGGAAGCAACGTGAGCCAATTGCAAACCGCCGATACAGTCACCGATCGCATAGATATGCGTTTCCTTCGTTTGGAAGAACTCATTGGTTGCAATAAAGCCATTTTCTTTCATGATTTCGGTATTCTCAAGGCCGATTCCTTCTATATTTGCTGATCTGCCAACGGAAACGAGCATTTTTTCAGCCTCGAATTCCTGTGTCGTTCCCTTTACTTCCGCAGAAATGGATACTGAACCGTCCGTTTTTAAGGTTTCCGGCAAGACCTTGGCTCCTGTAACGAATTTGACGCCTCTTTTGCCGAGGAGACGCAGCATTTCACTTGAAACATCATGATCCTCGGTCGGGATGATTGTATCCGCATATTCCAGCACCGTCACTTCCACGCCAAAATCATTCAGCATTGAAGCCCATTCAATCCCGATCACTCCCCCGCCTACAATAATGATTGATTTTGGAAGGCTCTCAAGATTTAAAGCTTCATCTGACGTTAGCACCAAGTTCCCATCAATCTCTAAACCGGGAAGTGTCCTTGGACGCGAACCGGTAGCAATGATGATATTTTGCGGAATGAGCATTTCATTTTCACTGCCATTATTCATTTCCACGGAAATAGTCCCGGGCATCGGTGAAAAAATCGATGGACCAAGAATCCGGCCCAACCCTTCATAAACCGTTATCTTCCCTTGCTTCATCAAATGCTGGACACCCTTATAAAGTTGTTCGACCACTTTGTTTTTTCTATCCTGCACCTTTGAGAAATCCACCTTGACATCTCCGGTAACAATACCGAATTCCTCACCTTTAACGGCAGTCTGATAAACTTCCGCACTTCTTAATAGTGCTTTTGAAGGGATACAGCCTTTATGTAGACACGTTCCGCCGAGCTTTCCTTTTTCCACGACGGCCGTTTTCAAACCTAATTGAGCAGCCCTTATTGCTGCCACATACCCGCCTGTTCCTCCACCGAGGATAACGAGGTCAAATTCTTCAGCCAAAACCGCTCCTCCTCACGAATACATTCTATTGTTACCATTTTTACTATCATGATGAAGATTCCTGTGTTTAACTAAAAAAACACAGGAATTTATATCTTGTATAGCTACATTTATTTTCTTCCATTTAAGATATGTTTTTCATTTTGCAAGAATTGACTTCTTGAATTCCTCATGCGAGCAATGCGCTCCTCTGCCATTCTATCCGCTGCTTTATATGTTGGGATTTGATCACGTTTTGCAATCTCGATGACTCGTTCAATTGTATCATAAACCATTTCCACTTTCTTCATGGCTCTTTCCCGATTATACCCTAAAAGCTCATCGGCTACATTAATGACGCCACCTGCATTGATGACATAATCAGGCGCATAGATAATGCCTTTTTCATGGATTTGATCACCATGAACCGCATCCTTCAATTGATTATTGGCTGCGCCTGCAATGACCTTCGCCTTGATTTGATTGATGGTTTGATCATTTATGACGGCACCTAACGCACAAGGTGCATAGATATCACATTCGACTCCATAAATCTCATCAGGATTCACAGCAGTTGCGCCAAACGCTTCAACCGCACGGGCCACGCTTTCTTTATTGATATCCGTAACGATCAGCTTGGCGCCCTCCTCATGAAGGTGACGGCATAAGGTATAAGAAACATTCCCGACACCTTGAACGGCAACGACCTTGCCTTCTAATGAATCCGTTCCGAAAGCTTCTTTTGCAGCGGCTTTCATCCCGCGATATACTCCATAAGCCGTTACTGGGGAAGGGTTACCCGAAGAACCGAATGCAGGCGAAATTCCCGTGACGAAATCCGTTTCCTCATGAATGAGATCCATATCCTCAACCGTCGTCCCTACATCTTCAGCCGTTATATAACGTCCGTTCAATCCTTGGATATACCTTCCGAAGGCACGGAACATTTCTTCATTTTTATCCTTACGCGGATCGCCGATGATGACGGTTTTCCCTCCGCCTAAATTCAAGCCGGCAGCAGCGTTCTTATATGTCATTCCTTTTGAAAGCCTCAAGGCATCTTCTATCGCATCTTCCTCGGAAGCATACGTCCACATTCTTGTTCCACCCAGTGCAGGACCTAACGTCGTATCATGAATGGCAATGATCGCCTTCAAACCTGATTGTTTATCCTGACAGAATAGCAGTTGTTCGTAATCATACTTCTCAAGATATTTAAAAATTTCCATAAAGGAACCCTCCCTAGATGTTTTAATACGTGGCAGTTCAAGCAAGGATATACCTGTTCATCCTTACTGGTTATTGCGTTCAATCCGAATATAATTTGCTACTTACATGATATTTTCCCCATTTAAGAAAGTGCCCTTGAATAATTCATGTTTCGCATTGCTAATGTGCATTTCAACCTCTATCTTGCACCATAATAAACATGCAAATAACATGCCAATAAAAGGATATCAAAAGCCCGGTTCACAACAAAATGGAGATGCTCGTAGATAAGTTGACCCATTAAGCCTATACCAAATTCAAAAAAATTTCATGCGCGAAGTGAATTCTCGCCTAAATTAAAATAAATCAGAAAATTCCACGCAATATTTTGCACACCAAGCAATGTTTTGCACGCAATAATTTTCACAGTTGCAGTTTTTCCATTTTGTAATATAGATTTCTGACTGAGATCCCTAGCGCTTTTGCCGTAAGCGTTTTGTTTCCCTTAAAGGTATGTATCGCTTGCTCGATGATTTTCGTTTCATACTGGTCTATTATCTCCGAGAGCGTTTTACCTGATACGTAGGCAGAGGCCATCGTTGCCTCTTTATCCTGTGGCAATGATTTCGTTTCGATAAAATCGGGAATGTGCTGGATATCAATGAACGTCTCATTCAATTTCATGAAAATGATCGCCCGCCCTAAAATATTCTCCAGTTCCCTGACATTTCCCGGCCAGTCATAATTTTGCATCTTATGTATAGCAGCTGCACTGATTCCTTCTATGCTCCGTCCGTACTCCTGATTAATTTTGAGAATTAAATGTTCCGCCAGTTCCCGCAAATCTTCCTTTCGCTTTCGTAAAGGAGCAATGAATATCGGCATGCGGTTCAGCCTGAAATATAAGTCTTCCCTGAACGACCCGTTGGATATGGCTTTTTCAAGATTGATATTCGTAGCGGCAATGACCCTGACATTGATGGAAATCGGCTTTGTTCCGCCTACCCTGATGATTTCCCGTTCTTGAAGGACCCGAAGTAATTTAGCTTGAATGTTGGCTGGTAATTCACCGATCTCGTCCAAAAAAATACTTCCTTGATTCGCTTCTTCAAAAAAACCGACCTTTCCGCCTCTATTTGCCCCGGTAAAGGCTCCCTCCTCATACCCGAACAGTTCACTTTCAAGCAATGCTTCAGAGATTGCTGCACAGTTAACGCGAACGAATTTATTGAATTTCCTATCGCTCGCATTATGGATGGCGTGGGCAAATAGCTCCTTGCCTGTCCCTGATTCCCCCATCAACAAGACAGTCGCAGGTGTTGTTGCCGATAATTTCGCCTGTTCAACGGGAAGCTTCATCTCTCTAGAAGCCCCAATTATATCATCGAAGGAATATTTGGCCTGTAGCGTCCTGATAATTTGTCTTGCCCGGTTCAATTCATGAGTCAAGGCTTGAATTTCCGACACATCATGAATGACGCCCACACTTCCCTTCAAGTGTCCATCGACAATGATCGGAGCAACATTCACAATCACTTCCTTATGCTTTGGGCCCACTCGCATATTGACTCCCCGTACAGGCTTTTTTGTCTGCAGCACTTTCATATGCATGCTCTCGCCTTCGTAAATGTCAATCGAGGCCGGCTTTCCAATTACTTGGGATTTGGTTAAACCAGTGATTCTTGTATAGGCAGGATTGATCAAAAGACCCCTCCCTTGCTCATCAACGACTGAAATGGCTTCATCACTCGACTGTATGATCGCTTGAAGCATCGTCTGGATTTCTTTTAAATCCGTGATTTGCTCCGCCAAGTGTACGGCGTCCGTTTTATTCTTGAACATGGAAAAAGCACCTATGATTTCCTCATCGGCATTCACGAGTGGAATCCTTGTCGCAATGAGTTCCAATCCATTACTAAGGATAATCCGCTGATTAACTTCTTTACGGTTCGTTTCCATCACACGAATTAACCCCGTTGAAGGGACGATATCTTTAATATGCCTGCCCATCACATCTTTACGTTTAATGTTCGCTGCTCGTTCGGCGCTATCATTGAACATGACGATCATTCCGTCATGATCGATCACGACCATCCCTTCACTCGTCGAATTAAGGATTAAGTCCATTTTAGCCGAAGCGTTTTCCAATTTATTAATTAACCGATTTTTTTCTTCAAATAACATCGACATAATGTGGGCGACGCTTCCCGGAATGAGGATGGTATGATCTCCCATCTCGTTTTTGATTTCTTTATGGACAATGGGATCCCCTGTGGTATCGACGATGATGTCCAACAACTCGTTCAATCCCTTCCTCCAGCTAGTCACTGCAGGAATCCTTCGTTCTTTTGCAGCAAGCATCCCTTCAGCCCATTCATTCGTATCAGCCATACAAACGATCGAGAAAAAATCACTTTCAGAAAGGAGCTTCAACACGGTTGTCCCCCCGACTCCGCCTCCTACTATCATCACCTTCTGCATGAGCCATCTCCCTTCGGTTTATTACACCATGAAAAATCATCCCTGCAAATCCTTTCGTACTCCCCTCATTTTACCATATTGATATCATCTAAAAACAGGCCTCCTCCTTCCAGTCCTTTTCTGCTTTCCCGAAACTTGACAAATATTATATATCCTTTATCATTTTTTTAAGAAGGAATTATCGGAAGGGATTTGACCGCATGAAACGCTTAATCGCTTTTTTGATTCTTTTTATTCCCGGGGCCTTTGCCGCCTATGGCATAAAAATAATGAGGGACATGGTGTTCGGCATTTTACAGCCGCCCTATCCACAACTTTGGCTGCAATTTTTAATTGGTTTGATTATTACGATTGGCGGGATTGCCTTTATTGCAGGGTTCATCCTTCATCGGGACCGAAAACAAAATAAAGTCCAAAGCAGGTTCAATAAGTTTTAATCCGTAAAAAAAGGTGCCCTATTAGGATATGGCACCTTTTTCCTTCATTTCATTTGAAATCCTTTTCTAATCTCCACCGCTTTCTCTGGAAAGTCGGTGATGATGGCACTGCATCCCAATTGGAACAACCGCTTCATCTCGGCTGGCTTATTAATGGTATAAGGCCTTACAGGAAGGCCCATGCTCAAGCATGCTTGAATGATGATATCAGGGGCTGCACGGATATTCGGGTGGATTGCACTTCCGCCAATTGCCTTTGCATATACCCACGGCATATATAAGCCATCCCTATATAGCGGTGCCGTTTCCAGTTCAGGGGCCAATTGATGACAATTGACCAAGCTATAATGATTGAAGGAAGAAAGGATGATTCTTTCTTCCATCTTATAGGAACGGACGAGCTGGATGACTTTCTCTTCCAAGCCTGGATAAAGAAAAAGCGTGTTCTTCAATTCAATGTTGCACAACAAGTGATTATCGTTGAGCCATAACAATAATTCTTCAAGCGTCGGTATTTTTTCCTTCCCCCAATTACCTTTAAACCCGAAGGACGCATTGCAGGTTTTCAACTCGCGCAATGTCCGATCCTTCACATATCCCGAGGCATTCGTCGTTCTATCCAGTCTCTCGTCATGCATGATGATGACTTCCCCGTCTTTCGAGAGCTGGACATCGGTTTCAATTCCATCCGCGCCAACACGTGCCGCTTCGTTGAACGCGGTCATCGTATTTTCCGGATGTGTACCTGCCGAGCCTCGATGAGCAAAGATTAAGGTCATGTTGAACGCTCCCACCTCTCAAAAACCGTTATATCCCAATTTATGAAAAGCAAAGCAAAAATATTTTCATCAATCAGCATTCAGCGGAATTCAGTCAAAATGCAGATGATTATATTCTGCATAGAAGGTTCCTTTCGTCCTATCATTCAATTTCTTTTCCATGCTTTTGATTTGCAAGCGAGTTTCCGGATAGGCCACTTGACGAATCGTGATTTCCCCTTCTCCTTTTGAATCAAGCATATCCATGATCGATTTCCGCTTTCGGTCAAGTTGAGTAATGTCGGCCAATAATCTTTCCTGCTGCTTTTTAGTTTGGTCATATTGTAAATGGTCCACTTCATCCAATTTACCAAGAACCATATCATACACTTCAAGCTTGTCCTTAATCGACTCCAATTGCTTTATCTTTAGTTTATATAGGAGCAGGGTCTCGTTCAGTTCTTCCTTGATAAGAATACGGTTAAATCCTTTCACGGTAATGATCGTTTTCCGTTCCATACGGTTACCGATCACTGCCGCCCTCACCTTTCCTTGCGCTTCTACGACGCCGCCGATTAGCTTCCCCTTTTTTTCATCCGTGAAAATATTCTTCGCTTTAAGGAAACTGCCAAGTGAATAGGATCCGATATGTATATTCTCCCCTGCATGTAAGTGACATTCATTGGCATGTTTCACAAAAATGTTTCTTGCTGCCGAGACTCTTGATAAGCCTTTACCAAATATGCCTCCTTTAATGAATACGTCACCCTCCTTCGAGTTGATTTCTTCAACATTAGATACACCGAGCTCACTTAATATGGAAATATCCTTCGTAGCCGTCACGGAAAAATGATCCACGACGGTCCCCTTCACCGTTACGCTTCCATCAATATCGATATTCCCGGTTTCAATCCCAACATCACCGGCAATCGATAGGTGGGCGCCTACCGTAATTTTACCATCCCTCACTTCGACAACACCGTCAATCAATGCCCTTAGGACAGTCTTACCGTCTTCCTCGATTGCAGCGATCGTTTTTTGGTCATAAAGAAGTTTTTTATCTTTTCCTTTTCTAGGCAACGCAAGCTCTCCTGTAATTAACCGCCCCATTTCCCCAGATGAAGGCGGTATCCTTTCGCCCAGCCAATCGCCCCTCTTCACCTCATCAAGAAAGTTCATATCATAATAATCCGCTTTTCCATCTTCCTTGACCGTCGGTTTTCGTTCCGATCGTTCGAAGTAAGTGACAATGGCATCCTTGCCATGGACTGGTTCCTTTCCCATCGCAATGACTGTAAAATCTTTAATGGTCAGTTCGTTCTGCAAAACATCCATTAAGATTCCTTCTGAAATTTTTTCCTTATGCAGATTTTCAAGAATAGTGCCGACTATCGCTGAATAATTATCTTTAAGGTAGTATTCTGAACAATTAAGTTTGACCCGTGTGGACATTTTATCCTCGGCTATGTCCAGCTCCACGATCGGTTTTAGCCTCCCCACTGAAATTCTTTCTCCTATAGCTTCCGTAAGGGCTTGTTTTAAGTCTTTTACGTGCTCCAGCATCAATTGCGGGAACTCTAATAGGATCGAATTGAAGTTCAGTATCGAAAAACCCTTCATAAAAACGGTGATATATACCAATCCAAGCTCCGATTCTAAAATAAAGTGCTCATTTTTTTTAAGAATCATTTCCTTACCCCCTTATTGCCCGGTTATATATACCTATGATTATAATCTAAAAATTAAGACAAATACAAAAATATACATTTATCTAAACATTTATTTCCCCAAACAAAAACGCCTTTTATTTATTGGATTCTTTCTGCAAAATCCAATAAATAAAAGGCGTTTAATTTTTAGCCGGCCGAGTTAAAATTTGAAGTTGCCAAATAGTATGAATGACGAAGCAACTTCATTCTAGCTCTTACCACCAACATGAGGAATTCCTATTTATCTTTAACGGCTCTAGCCTTTATCTACTCAATGGGTAACACGCCAATCTTTGCTATAGGTTCCCCTATTCCTGTCAAGAAGCTTTATGTTCAAGACGGAGTTTATCGGCAACCATCGCGATGAATTCGGAATTCGTAGGTTTTGCCTTCGTCATGCTGACGGTATAGCCGAAAAGAGATGAAATGGATTCGATGTTGCCGCGGCTCCAGGCCACTTCAATTGCATGGCGGATGGCTCGCTCGACACGGCTGGCTGTTGTATTGTATTTTTTGGCGATATCCGGATACAAAACCTTTGTGATCGACCCCAACAGTTCAATATCGTTGTAGACCATGGATATAGCTTCCCTTAAATACAAATAGCCCTTAATATGTGCAGGCACACCAATCTCATGAATAATACTTGTAATGCTGGCATCGAGGTTCTTCGGCTTGGACTCATTTTG
>NZ_LMBV01000001.1:442359-442430 GCF_001439925.1 Peribacillus muralis | reverse complement strand
CGGACGGTAGCTGAACTGACTGTGATTTTTCAATACCGCCTGCCCTTTACCGCTCACCTGACGAATATGAT
>NZ_LMBV01000001.1:318975-442345 GCF_001439925.1 Peribacillus muralis | reverse complement strand
TGGCCAGGTTTTCCATATCAAAAGGCTTCAGGATGAAGTAAGACGCGCCCAAATCAACTGCTTTTTTCGTGACATCTTCTTGACCAAAGGCAGTAAGCATAATTACGTTAGGCATAGCACCCCGTTTTACTTCACGAAGTTTTTCAAGGACACCCAACCCATCTAAATGAGGCATGATAATGTCGAGGATCAATATATCGGGATCAACGCTTTCAAGCATCCCCAAGCAATCTTGACCGTTATGTGCCACCCCAATTACTTCCATGTCTTCCTGTGCAGAAATGTATTCTTCCAGAAGGCCAACAAGTTCTCTATTATCATCTACAACGCATACCTTAATTTTTTTCACGCTTGATTTCCTCCTCAACTACAATTGGTCTTTTTTTCTATATGACTAAATTCTATTGTAATTGAACTTTTCGACAATGGAAACTAAATTCCTTTTATTTTTGAAAAAATATAAGGAATTCAATATTATTCTCCGGATATCTCTTGTTTTCGACTTCGTTTGCTATTCGAATAAAGCGATTGTCGAAAAATCTTTACATCGTTTTCATTTTATCATACCGTTTCAAAAAAACCTCTATATTTTGAATAAAACCTCCTGAAATTCCTCCCCTTTCCTTTTCTGCCAATGAATTTGCCGTTGCTAATCAAAAAAAAGAAAAGAGCATCCAAAAGGATGCCCGGTTCTTCAGCTTGCTCTTTCATAATTATCTTTGTCGTATATATTGATACCGGCTTCGTTTAACATCCATTCAATATGGACTCCATACCCACTAGTAGGATCATTAACAAATACATGGGTGACTGCACCGATTAATTTCCCATTTTGTATGATAGGACTGCCGCTCATACCTTGAACGATCCCACCTGTTTTTTGAAGTAATTCTTTATCCGTCACTTTTAAGACCATTCCTTTGATTGCAGGAAACTTTTGCGGAATGGAACTGACGATTTCCACATCGAATTCCTCTACTTTGGAACCATCCACCACAGTCAGGATTTTTGCTGGCCCTTCCTTTACCTCATGGGAAAGGGTGATGGGAAGTGCTTTGTCATTAATCCCGTTATTATAATCTTGATTCAATTTTCCAAAAATCCCAAAGGGACTATTGCGATTGATATTTCCTATTTTTTCTTTGTTGGACGAAAAGCGTGCCAATTTCTCTCCTGGATCTCCGTTGCTTCCCTTTTCAATGGATGTGACCGTCGACTGAACAATCTGCCCATCCTTTACAACAATCGGTTTTTTCGTGTCCATATCAGAAATAACATGTCCCAATGCTCCATATTTTTTCGAATCCGGGTGATAAAAGGTCATCGTTCCAATGCCAGCTGCCGAATCACGGATATATAAACCCAATTTGTATGTGCCTTCGTTCTTATCTTTTAAAGGTAAAAGGGTACTATGAAGCACTTCGTTATCACGGTTGATGACAAGCTTCAGCGCTTCTCCCTTTTCACCTGCCTGCTGAACAAAAGGGGTAACATCCCCCATCTTCTTTATCGTCTGACCATTGATTTCTGTAATGATATCACCAATTTCAATTTTCGCTTTCTCTCCTGGTGATTTTTTCCCTTGCACAGTATCAATAAGATGATGACCTACAACGAGCACGCCAAGAGTATTAAGTTTCACCCCGATTGATTGGCCTCCGGGCATGACTCTAAAGTCCTTCAACACCCTAATGTCGACCTTTTTGGCAGGCAATCCTGCCACATCAAGCAATACTTCATTCGTACCTGGTTTCTCGGCACCAAGCGTAATGGAAGCTTGTTCATCATGAAGAGAAATCCCGTCACTGGAGTTTAAAGTTTTTGCAGAAACAGGCAATGATTTGGAAATACTATATTGACTTCCTTCAAATAGTACAAGATGATTTGGAATTAAAAAATATTCACGAGATGGCTGGTATAACCCTAATGTTAATAGCGAAACAAGGAGAATTCCACCGATGATTCTTTTTATCCATATAAATTTCAATCCATTCACTCTCCTCGCTCTCTGAAACTTTATGGCTACACCTATAATTTAGCCCTCATGACAGTCATTTATAACAGGCGCAAAAAATAAAAGCTATCCGTTTTTGGATAGCTTTACAATGAATGCCGATGATAAGTTTAAATAACCTTCGTACAGGCCGATCAAGATGTGATTTTCAGCCTTTTGGCCAGCTGAATTAATTCATTGGCGTGCTGCTTCGTCAAATCGGTAATTTCGACTCCTGAAATCATCCTGCCAATTTCTTTTATTTTTTCCGTTTCAATCAAAGGCTTAACGGAGGTATTCGTGCGTCCAGCCCTGACATTTTTGGCAATGAAAAGGTGAGTATCCGCCATGGCCGCCACCTGTGGCAAATGAGATATGCACAAGACTTGAGAACCCATAGCCACTTTATAAATCTTCTCGGCAATGGATTGGGCAACCCGACCGCTTACACCAGTATCCACCTCATCGAATATAATCGAGGTGATGCCCTGATGCTTGGAAAAAATGCTTTTCAGCGCCAGCATAATCCGCGAAAGCTCACCGCCCGAAGCAATTTTGGAGAGAGGTTTCAATGGCTCGCCTGGATTGGTGGAAATGTAAAATTCCATAAAATCCAGCCCTGACTGATTAATGCCCTTATCTGACAATTCATCGAACGTATAAGCAGTTTGATGGAAATGAGGTTCGAAAATTGTTTTTTCCATGTATAGATCTTTTAATTCCTGATGGATTTTCTTTGTAAGCTGTCGGGCGAAGGTTTGCCGCAATTCAGACAAATTCTTTGCTTCAACGATCAAATCGGCTTTAATCGATTTCATTTCCTTTTCAAGCTTCGCTATATGCGTTTCCCTATTTAGCAGTTTTTCGACTTCTTCCTCAATGCCTGCACCATATTCAAGGATTTCCTCGATGGTCCTCCCGTATTTACGTTTCAATTGGTTTATTTCATTAAGGCGACTTTCAATGAATTCAACACGTTCCGTATCGTAATCCAAGGAATCCAACTGATCTCGGATGTTCGACACAGCTTCCTCAAGCAGGAAGTAACTATTGGAGACGATCTCTGAGCTGTCTTTTAACTCCTCATCGAGCCCTGCCGCCTCTTCCATGTTATTCATGGCAACCGAGAGCCAATCTATTGCATGCTGCTCACCATTTAAAGCATTATAGCTCGTTTGCAGCGCTTCATGGATCTTCTCAAAATTATTGATTCTTTTCCGCTCTTCCGTCAATTGTTCATCTTCCTGAAGTTTCAGATCGGCCTTCTGGATTTCATCGAATTGAAATTGGATCAAATCAAGGCGGTGGACCATTTGCTGTTCATTCTGACTTAAATCATTCAATTGTTTCGAAGCGGATTCATAACGTTTATATAGCTTTTGGTATTCGGTAAGCGCGGATGCTATTTTTTCACCGCCAAACTGATCCAACAGTGGCAGATGAAGTCGCTCATCCATTAATTCCTGATGTTCATGCTGACCATGAATATCAATCAACGTCCGACCTATTTCGCGCAAAATGGCAATCGTTACCAGTTTTCCATTTACCCGGCATACACTTTTTCCACTGAGCGAAATATCTCTTCGGAGAATGGCCATCCCATCATTCATGTCCAAGCCAAATTCTTCAGCCTTGGCAAAGACCGGATGTTTCTGATCATCGATTTGAAATAAACCTTCTATTTCTGCTTTTGACTCGCCATGCCGAATAAACTCTGCCGAACCACGCCCGCCAACCAAAAGATGGACGGCATCTATAATAATTGATTTACCTGCCCCTGTTTCACCGGTCAAGACAGTCAAGCCTTTCTCAAATGAAACGGACAGACTGTCTATGATCGCAAAATTCCTAATCGATAGTTCTGTTAACAAACGAGGTCACCTCACAACATTATTAGAGCATGTCCAAGAATTTATCGCAAATGATCTTTGCATCTTCCTCAGAACGGCAAATAATCAAACACGTATCATCGCCGCCAATCGTCCCGAGTATTTCATGCCAATTCAAATTATCAATCAATGCACAGATCGCCTGTGCATTACCAGGAAGCATTTTCATGACGAGTAAATTGTTCGCCGCATCAATGCGTACAAAAGCATCTACGAGGATTCTCTTTAATTTTTGAAGCGGATTGAAGCGTTGATCGGCAGGCAGGCTATATTTATACCTTCCGTCCGTTAACGGAACCTTTACAAGATGGAGCTCTTTGATATCGCGCGAAACGGTGGCCTGAGTCACGTTATATCCAGCTAATTTCAGCTCTTCAACTAATTCATCTTGGGTTTCGATATCATTATTGGTGATAATGTCCCTAATTTTTATATGTCGTTGTCCTTTATTCATAAGCAGAAGCACCTCTTCTCAACTGTTGTTCATGCAATGGTCATGACCATCACTTTCATATCAAAAGATAAAGCTTTCGATTTTATACGGCTTAGCAGTCATCCGTACGTCAAAAAGACCGCTCTCATAAGTCGTCGTCGATATTAATGTTAGCGGATTTTTATGCAATTGTACAACTTTTTATCGAAATTGCTTGTTTTGCGTTTTCAATGTTTGATGCTTTTTGTCCAGAATGTGTTTCCATCTATCCCTATTCTCCCGTTTAAAGGTAAAAAGCTCCTTTTAGCCAACCAATCAGCCAAAGGAGCCATCCAACGTTCGAGCTATTCTTTTTTAAACTGAGCATGTGCTTCCAAAACGATGTCATCAACCGTTTTTGAGAGCCTGATGTCTCCATCCTCTTTGGATCCTTGCCAATATAAATGCAGCAGAAATTCAATATTTCCATCGCCACCAGTAATGGGTGAGAAGGAGCCATCCAAAATATCATACCCTTCCGCTTTTGCAAAAGAAATGATCTTGTCCAGCACCTGCTTATGAATTTTAGGATCACGAACGATCCCTTTTTTGCCCACTTGGTCCTTTCCAGCTTCGAATTGCGGTTTAACCAGTGCAACGACGTCGCTATTCGGAACAAGCAGGGTCTTAAGCACAGGTAGAATTAACGTGAGCGAGATGAACGAAACATCAATGCTGGCAAAGTTCGGCATCTCTCCGTCCAAATCTGCTGGTGTAACGTAGCGGAAATTGGTCCGCTCCATCACTTTTACGCGCTCATCCTGCCTAAGCTTCCAAGCAAGTTGATTATAGCCGACATCAAGTGCATAAGACATTGTCGCACCATTTTGCAACGCGCAATCGGTGAATCCCCCCGTTGATGATCCGATATCAAGGAGGATCTTCCCGTCGATTTGCAAGTCGAATTCCTTTAAGGCTTTCTCTAGCTTCAGCCCACCTCTAGAAACATAAGGCATGACTTTTCCTTTAATCGTAAATTCAAGCTCGACAGACACCTTTTCCCCCGGTTTTTCGTACCTTTCTTCGTTCGCGTAGACAAGACCGGCCATAACCATCCGCTTCGCTTTCTCACGTGTATCCGCCAAGCCCTGTTCTACAAGTAATACATCCACTCTTTCTTTCATAACTTTCATATTGTCAGGCCCTTTTTTCTTTTTTAGGTGTTATCATTTTAATCTTTTTAATGGCTGTCTCGGTCGTTAAGCCGATTTCTTCCAGCAGTTCATCGACACTGCCATGCTCAACGAAATAATCTGGTATACCCATTCGATCAATGATCGCTCCATAAAAGCCCTGATCATGAGCATATTCCAGTACAGAGCTCCCAAAGCCACCCTGTAGCACGGCTTCTTCTATAGTCAAAATCGGCATTTTTTCACCAAGAAGGCTGCTTAGCATCTTCTCATCCAGTGGCTTAATGAACCTGGCATTGATCACCTTAACGGAATAATCCTCTTTTTCCAGCAATTCTGCAGCTTCAAGAGCCATCGGAATCGTTGTACCGAACGTTAAGATCGCAGCATCCGTTCCTTCTTTAAGAACTTCCCATGATCCGATCGGTATTTGCTTTAATTCATTATCCATCTCAACGCCCCAGCCATTTCCACGCGGGAAGCGCATAGCGATCGGGCCATCATTATAGCTTATGGCCGTATTGACCATATGCTGACCTTCGTTTTCATCTTTTGGCATCATCAATACCATATTCGGAACATGGCGTAAGAAAGCGATATCGAAAACGCCTTGATGCGTTTCCCCATCGGAGCCAACCAACCCGGCACGATCGATGCCGATGAATACATTCAAATTCTGACGGCAAATATCATGTACCACTTGGTCATAGGCCCTTTGGAGAAATGTAGAATAAATGGCCAAAAATGGTTTCATCTTTTGCGTGGCCAGCCCAGCTGCAAAAGTGGCGGCATGCTGCTCGGCAATCCCCACATCATAGAAACGCTCCGGGAATTCTTGAGCAAACCCTACCAGTTTTGAACCGACCGGCATTGCAGGCGTAATGGCGACAATCCGCTCGTCCTCACGGGCAAGTCTGCTGACAGTATCGCTTACAAGGGCGCTCCAAGCAGGACCTTTACTAGGGGATTTGACGAAATCACCTGTTTCGATCTTATACGGGCCTGTCCCATGCCAGTTTCCTGTAGTGTCCAATTCTGCCGGGGAATAGCCCTTGCCTTTTTTGGTGATGACATGCAGCAGGACCGGTCCCTTCGTTTTCTTCGCATATCTTAAGTTCTCCAGCAGTTCTTCATAATTATGGCCATCGACCGGGCCAAGGTATGTGAAGCCGAGTTCTTCGAAAAAGATTCCTGAAACCAATAAGTACTTCATGCTATCTTTTAAGCGTTCAGCAGTAGCAGCAAGCTTTCCTCCCACGGCAGGAATTTTTTTCAAGAGCAATTCCAATTCATCTTTTGCCCAGTTATATTTACCTGCTGTCCGCAATCTTCCCAATACGGTGTGTAATGCGCCAACGTTAGGGGCGATCGACATTTCATTATCATTCAGTATGACGATCATGTCCTTTTTTTCGTCACCGATATGATTCAATGCTTCAAGTGCCATTCCGCCTGTAAGGGCTCCGTCACCGATTACAGGTAAAATGAAACTTTTTTCACCTTTGATATCACGGGCAGCGGCCATGCCCATCGCAGCTGAAAGGGAAGTGGAACTGTGGCCAGTTTCCCACACATCATGAGGACTTTCAATCATTTTTGGAAAGCCGCACAGCCCTTTATACTTCTTTAAGGTGTCAAACTCGCCAGCCCTGCCCGTGAGGATTTTATGGACATATGATTGATGCCCGACATCCCACAGAATTTTATCATTCGGACTGTCAAATTCCTTATGCAAGGCAATCGTCAATTCGACTACACCCAAATTAGGACCGATATGACCGCCGGTGACCGATAATTTTTCCACAAGGAATTTACGTATCTCCACACTTAACTCGGCTAGTTCTTCATTATTCAGCTTCTTTAAAAAAGAAGGGTCTTTTATAGATAGAAGATCCAAACAGGACCACTCACTTTCTGTCATTTTCGGTTGAAGGCAAAACAAAGCCTGATGAAGATGGCTATATGGAAGACTTGACCGAAAAATTGGTTTTAAGTTAAAAATAGCCGCCAACACCCAGGTGATTTCGGCGGCTTCATTTACCTATTTTATCACGTATCAAAATTAGAAAAAGCAGTATTGATATTCACATATTTTTGCACAATGAGTATACCATAAAACTTCAATTGATAACAAATTTAGCCACAATCAATGGTCACGGGTGGCTATTAAATCCGTCAATTCATTTAACAATCCGGTTTGCAGGGCCGTTTTTCCTAATGAGGCATGAGCAAGGTCAATATGGTGTTTGAGCTTTTCCTTCGCCCCTTGCAGCGTAAGCAATGAAGGATATGTGCTTTTATGATTCCCCGCATCACTGCCAACCGGCTTGCCGATCAACTCGACAGACCCTTCAATATCCAGAATATCATCCCGAATCTGAAAAGCAAGCCCCAGATGATAGCCGAAGTCACGCAAATGCAGAAGCTGTTCTTCATTCGCGCCTG
The DNA here is from genome assembly GCF_001439925.1 of Peribacillus muralis. Classification (GTDB taxonomy): domain Bacteria; phylum Bacillota; class Bacilli; order Bacillales; family DSM-1321; genus Peribacillus; species Peribacillus muralis. Next base: position 434,413 of record NZ_LMBV01000001.1, on the reverse strand, counting down.
ATAATATGGCCCCCGAAAGGATGCTTGCCGTCAATAGCTTGCCTGTTTTATGTTCATGGATATATTCCAGTTCCTGAAGGGTCAACTGCTTATCCTCCCCTTCCATATCGGCAACTTGACCGCCGACCATCCCCTCGGCTCCAGCAGACTTGGCAATGAGGCTAACTAGGGCCAGCTTCATTTCAGCCGTCACCTCGGGATCGATCATGTCAGATATCATTTGAAAGCTATATGTAAGCAGGGCATCCCCGGCCAGAACAGCTACCGCCTCACCGAATACTTTATGGTTCGTCGGTTTTCCGCGGCGGAGATCATCATCATCCATTGCCGGAAGATCATCATGAATTAAAGAATATGTATGGATCATTTCAAGCGCAGCCGCAGCCGGAATTCCCTTCCGTAAGTTTTTCCCGAATGCTTCCAACACCGCAAAAACCAATAAAGGGCGAATTCTTTTTCCACCCGCTGCAAGTGAATAAGCCATCGCCTCCTTCACCACAGCCGGGGCTTCAAGCCTTTTCACGTATTCAATGATTTCCATTTCGATTATTGCCTTATATTCTTTAGAAAACAGGTCGAAGGATGTTGTACTCATGTTATTCTTCCTCCTGTACTACAACGAAGTTTTCAAGTTCCCCGTCTTCGCGTAGAATTTGCGTCAGCTGATCTTCCACTGCCTTAAGCTTCGAATGACAAAGTCTGGATAAGTCCATTCCTTGTTTATAAATGGAGATGGCTTCTTCCAGGGGCACATCGCCTTCTTCCAACTGTTCCACAATTTTCTCGAGATTCTCCATTGCCTCTTCGAATGTAGCTTCTTGTTTTTTTGTCATGGTTCAATTCGCTCCTTTATCTCTTTAATTTCACACTCAAGAGTGCCATCCTTTATGGAAACAGCTATTTTTTCCCCAACGGATACCTGCTGCGTGCTTTTCACGAGCGTTTCATCCCCAGTGAACACCAATCCATATCCCCGTTCCATGATTTTTAAAGGGCTGAGTGCAGACAACGTGGCCGTCATATGAACGAACTGTTGTGATTTTTGGCGATAGATCGCTTCCATCGCCCTCCGCAAAACCTTTTCATGCTGTCGCAACTCCTCTTTACCGTCTTTCACCGCTTGTTCAGGATGCTGCTTTTTAAGAATATCGTTCAGCTTGTTCAGCTCATCTCTCTTTTTCAAGAAATAACGTGCACTTGTCTTCAAAAGCATGTCCTTCGTCCTGTCGAGCTGTTCAAGCTTCTGTTCATACATCTTATGCGGGTAACGGAAAGCATAGGCCCTCTCCATTCTCGTCAATTTGGTGCGTTCAAAATTGACCGCCTCACGAATCGAGCGGGTCAAGCGGTTTTTGCGGTTCATCAGACGTTCAAGTATTTCATTCAAATGAGGAACCGCTAGCTCTGCTGCCCCGGTCGGTGTTGGGGCCCGCATATCAGCGACAAAATCGGCAATCGTAAAATCGGTTTCGTGTCCGACGGCAGAAATGATCGGTATATCGGAATCATAGATCGATTCAGCCACTATTTCTTCATTAAAAGCCCATAGCTCCTCAATCGACCCACCGCCCCTTCCGATTATGAGCACATCGCTTTCCGCCCTTGCATTAGCCATCGAAATCGCTTTAGCAATCGATTTAGCGGCATTATTCCCTTGAACAAGCGCCGGGTACACGATGATCCCTGCAATAGGATATCGCCGCTTAATGGTTATTAGGATATCTCTTAATGCAGCTCCAGTCGGAGAAGTGATCACTCCTACTGTTTTAGGGTAATGTGGGATCGGTTTCTTATGGTCGGCCAGGAACAAACCGGCTTCCTCCAGCTTTTTCTTCAGCTGTTCATAAGCAAGATACAAATCGCCCACACCGTCCGGGGCCATGCTTTTCACATAAAGCTGATACTGTCCGCTCGCTTCATATAATGAAATATCACCCTTTACAAGGACCTTCATTCCATTTTCGGGCAGAAATTTCATCCCTTTGTTATTGGCGGCAAACATAACGGACAAGAGGCGGGCCTTCTCATCCTTTAGCGTAAAATACATATGACCGCTTGAATGTTGTTTAAAATTCGAGATTTCGCCTTTTATGTATACATTTTGCAAATGCGGGTCAGCATCAAACTTCCTTTTAATGTACTTCGTTAAAGCCGACACGCTCAAATATTGTTGATTACTCATATCATGTCTCCTTCCGACGAAAATCGGATATAAAGAAAGCTCACCTATAGGTTACACATAAACCTTAATTAAATCTATAAATGGAAAAAAGCGGTCTCCCGTTATTATAAAACAAGAGGTCCGCTTCTTTAAATGATTTAACGCTTTTTTCAGCTTTTTAGTGCTGATTTTCTCTGTTCAAGTGCTTTTTGAGCAGATTTGACCGTATTCTTCATAAGCATCGTAATCGTCATGGGACCAACGCCTTTTGGAACAGGTGTGATGTATGAAGCTTTATGTTTCACTTCATCAAACGATACATCGCCGCAAAGTTTCCCTTCATCATTCCTGTTCATGCCGACGTCTATGACGACCGCACCTTCCTTAATATGGTCACTTGTAATCGTGTCCCTCTTTCCGACTGCCGCCACAACGACATCAGCTTGCTTCGTATAATAAGCAAGGTCTTTTGTCTTTGAATGACAGTATGTAACGGTTGCGTTCGCATTTAAAAACAATTGTCCGGCTGGTTTGCCGACGATATTACTTCTTCCGACTATGACAACATGCTTACCTTCGAGGTCATAGTTAATATGCTCGAGCATCACCATGACCCCGTAAGGCGTACAAGGTAAAAAAGCATCCTGCCCCGTCATCATCCTGCCGATATTGATCGGATGGAACCCATCCACATCCTTCTCGGGGGAAATCGCTTCAATGATCGCTTTTTCAGAAATATGTCCAGGCAATGGCAGCTGCACCAATATACCGTGAATGCTGTCATCCGCGTTCAATTCATCGATGCTGCGCATTAATTCCTCCTGAGATAGCTCTGCAGGCTTTTTGATCAATACAGAATGCATGCCCAAGTCTTTACAAGCTTTTTCCTTATTGCGAACATATGTTTGTGATGCTTGGTTGTCACCTACAAGAATGACAGCCAATCCCGGGACCATGTTTTTTTCGCGTAGTTGCTGTACTTCCTTACTGATTTCCTGTCTAACAGCCTCTGCAATTTCTTTACCATTAATGATTTGAGCTGACATGTGTAAATTCCTCCCAAGTTGTTTTTGCTAAAGAAATTGCCGAGAGATTCATGGCTCAGGACTGCAGCCTTAGCTGTCGCTTTTCACCTTCACTTTGGATAAAACGGCATTTACAAAGCTGCTCGATTGATCATCACCGAATTTCTTAGCAATTTCAATAGCTTCATTCATTGCAACACTTACAGGAACATCTTCACTGTGAACCATTTCATAAATCGCGATCCGCAGTAAATTCCGATCAATGTTCGCCAATCTTTCCAACGTCCAATTCTCTAAATTGTCCCTGATCATTCCATCAAGCTGTTCTCGATTTTCCGTAATCCCCATCACTAATTGCTTGAAATATGCATCAGTAGGAGCGCCATTCAATACGCTTTCCATTGCTTCGTCTGCATTGGACTTGGCAATATCTATCTGATATAGTGCTTGAAGGGATTTTTCACGGGCTACTCTTCTTTTCATAATCTTACTCCTTTAACATCTACTATTATATATGAAAATGCCAGAACAAACGAACATTTAATAACATTTTTTCAAAAATATTAAGATATACGGCATGTTTCTTCGTAATTAACCTAAATTTCACAAAACCAAAGGGCAAAAGACATAATCAACTTGATTAATCTCTCAGGCCATGATCCCGTCCTTTTTGAAAGTGTCAAAAAAAGCGCTTGCCTTGCTTTCATGCTCATATTTCACCTTTTACACTCTAACAGAAATCACCCTTGAATTAAAGGGAAACTTCCAGTCACCGCCTTATTATGTTCATTTACCATAATATTATCAGGCCGGCTCGCTTTCCGAAAGCGAAGCAATCCTCAAGCTAAAATTCAAAAAACAAAAACCCGGCTTTTTGCCGGGTTTCTGCAGGTGTGAATCGAATGATGCCACTTACACTTCTTGCTCATAATCCGCTTCTTGTTTCGCGTTTTCGAACGCTATACCAACAACATGGATATTCACTTCTCCAGCATCGATGGCCGTCATGTTCAACAAAGCTTCACGAATGTTGTCTTGCACTTCCTGAGCGACTTTCGGAATTGAAACACCGAATTTCATGACGCAATAAAGTTCGACTTTGATCGACTCTCCAGTCAAATCCACTTTAACGCCCTTACCGTGGTTCTTTTTACCAAGCTTTTCAACTACACCAGTAGCGAAATTCCCACGCATATGTGCAACACCTTCAACTTCCGATGCAGCAATGCCCGCTATTACCTCTATCACCTCAGGTGCAATCTCCACTTTTCCCAGTCCGCTATTATAATCATTCATTTCGAGTAATTGGCCTTCCATTTCACTCATTCAAAAGCACCTCCTGTCTTCCTTTACATTATGAGTTCATTACATCATATATTTCAAGGAATTTGGTATTAAATTCTCCGGATACGAATTGTTCATGCTGAAGTAACTTAATATGGAAAGGAATGGTTGTACTGATTCCTTCAATGACAAACTCACCTAAAGCGCGCTTCATTTTCTCGATCGCTTCATCCCTCGTCGGGGCGTGGACAATCAATTTGGCAATCATCGAATCATAATATGGCGGTATCGAGTATCCAGGATATGCTGCAGAGTCCACCCGAACCCCGTACCCACCTGGAGGTAAATACATAAGTATTTTCCCAGCGGAAGGCATGAAATTCTTTTCCGGGTTTTCCGCATTGATGCGGCATTCGATGGACCAACCGTTAAAAGTAACATCCTCTTGTGAAAGCGATAGTTTGTCACCAGAAGCGACTTTGATCTGTTCTTTAATCAGATCCACTCCCGTCACCATTTCCGTAACTGGGTGTTCCACCTGGATACGTGTATTCATTTCCATAAAGTAGTATTTTCTATTCACATGGTCATAAATAAATTCGACTGTACCCGCTCCTGAGTAATTAACGGCAAGAGCAGCCGTAACTGCAGCCTGCCCCATCTCTGCGCGTGTTTCACCATCCAGTGCAGGAGATGGAGTTTCTTCAACCAGCTTTTGCAAGCGGCGTTGAATCGAACAATCCCGCTCACCTAAATGGATGGCATTGCCATGATTATCAGCCATGACTTGAATTTCAACATGCCTGAAGTCTTCAATGAATTTTTCAATATACACACCAGGATTACCAAATGCTGTCGCGGCTTCCTGTTGCGTGATGTTAATGCCTTTAACGAGTTCTTCTTCGTTCTTGGCAACCCGGATGCCTTTACCGCCGCCGCCGGCAGTGGCTTTAATGATGACTGGATACCCCATTTCCTGAGCAAGGGCTACACCTTCATCCGTATCCTTAATGATGCCTTTGGAACCGGGAACGATCGGTACACCAGCTTTGCGCATCGTTTCCCTAGCTACGTCCTTTGTTCCCATTTTACTGATGGCTTCAGGGCTTGGACCAATGAATATGATATTGCATTCACGGCAAAGCTCAGCAAAGCTGGCGTTTTCAGCAAGGAAGCCATATCCAGGGTGAATTGCATCCGATCCCGTTTTCTTGGCTGTACTGATGATATTCGTAGTATTTAAATAACTGTCTTTTGATAGTTTGGGACCGATGCAATATGCTTCATCGGCAATTTGGACATGTAACGCTTCTTTATCGGCTTCTGAATAGACCGCTACCGTCTCAATTCCCAGTTCCTTGCATGCCCGGATGATTCGGACAGCAATTTCCCCGCGATTGGCAATCAATACCTTTTTAATCATTTAAAAACAGCTCCTCATTCCGGCTTTACTAAAAATAATGGTTGACCATATTCGACAAGTTGTCCTTCTTTTACAAGGACTTCAACGATTTCACCGCTAACTTCGGCTTCGATTTCATTGAAAAGTTTCATCGCCTCGACGATGCAGACAATCGAATCTTTTGTCACCTTACTACCTGCTTTTACGTAGGCCGGAGAATCCGGTGCAGGCGATTGGTAAAATGTCCCTACCATCGGAGACGTGATTTTATGTAAATTTTCCCGTTCAGTGACGGCAGCAGCAGGTTTTCCCGGTTCGATAGCCTGTGGCACCGCAGGAGCAGCGGCAGGCTTGACCTCAACAGCTGCATTGTTTTGAACAACATTCGGAGAAGCTGCTTGTTGGATGGCTGTACCCGTTTCAGTTTTTTTCAATTTTATTTTCGTTCCTTCATTTTCATAAACGAATTCACTGATATTGGATTGATCGACTAGCTTGATAATTTCACGAATTTCTTGCACTTTCATTTTGTGCACCCCTTGTCTAATTTAATATGAGTTGTGAGGCAATAATATTTTATGTAACATGCTATACCCTTTTACCCTTAGCTCATCCCTATCTTGTCCAATTCTGCTAGATGAAAGCCGCTAATCCACCCGAAAGCGAAAACACGAGTGAACACTTCCTGTATTACAACAGGGATTTCACTTTCTCAAAATATTGTTTCGTTTAGAGAATCGAAAAGTTTATGACCAGCTTCTAACATCATACAATATTAGCTTATACAAATTCAATGATAGATTAGTTGCAACTTGATATCCATACTTCCATTCTACACCTTTATTACAATATTGTGAATTCTATATCCTTTGGCCCCTACGCGTTACCGCTTATTTTTTCTCCGATTACCTTTAGGAAATAGCAGCAACTGTTTGTTAAATTGTTTTTCTAGAAAAGTATTATCTTGATGTCTTGTTGATTTTCCAATCTTAATTCCCATAAAAAAGCTTTTCCTCTAAAATATACACCGCATTCGCACATAAAAAATAAAACAAAAAAAAGATCCCTTTTTTTTTATAAAGGGAAATCTTCAAACTGGGGCTGTTGTGTATCAGCACTTTTTTCTGGCTTATTTTTCAGGTTGGAAATCGACCACTACATTTTGTGCATCGTTCACTTCTTTTCGTACTAGGCGGATAATGTTATTGGCCTCTGTTTTTGTTTGCTTATCAGCCTTGACGCTCACCTTGACATCCGTTCCGTCCACCCGAACGAGTGCAGCATTATAATCCATGGCCACGATTAAGTTTTCTATGATGTTCTCTTTAACTTTCGTTTCACTTAATTGTTCGATTTTGGCATACGCTTCGTCTCTTTCTTCAGCGGACAAATCTGTGTTACCCATTTTCACAGTCAATTCTTCATGTAGCTTCGCGCGTTCATCCTCAATTTGCATCCTTAACGATTCGAACTCATCACCTGATGCTATCGTAACTGAGGAACCCTCTGCATTTTTGGATGTTTCTTTGTTCCCTTTATTTTCAACTTTTGTGTCAGCTTTGTTATCCTTATTTTCTGCCTTTTCCGCTTGCTCCGTTGCCGTCATGTCGGCAGCGTTTTCTTCAGGAGCTGTTAAATAATAGACTGAAAGGACGACGACCAGACTTAGCATAGTCAATAACCAAACCGTTTGCTTTTTTAATAACATGTGAATTTTCCCCCTTATTTTTTAGGCATGACAGAAACTCTATGACTCGGTACATCAAGTGATCGCGTGACAGCTTCAATGATCCACTTTTTGATTTGGATGTTTTCGGCCCCTTTAGCGACTACCAGGACTCCCCTTACACTAGGTTTTTTTGTTTCGGAAATGATCGGTCCCTCTTTTTCGCCACTTTTGACCAAAACGAGCTGTTCATCCACCGATGTATCCTCGACCGTCCTTTTGCCGCCTTCCTGATCGGTTTCTTCGGTGACTTGCTTCTGGGTGACCTTATTTCTTTCATATACTTTTTTCTCGGAAGCATCGACGTAGATTATGACTTTTACATCCTGGACACCAGCAATCGATTCCAGTGCTTCCTTCATTTCATTTTGAAGGTATATTTCATAATCCTTCGTCGACTTGAATTCGGATTGATTCTTCTGGCCGAATGTTTCAACATCGTCCTTATCAGCTTGCTTATTATTGAATACCGTCTTCACGTCGGATGTTTGTCCCGTCTGGTTGGTGGTTAACAAATTCCCGGCCATCATAATTCCTGCTCCCAAAAGGACAACGATTAAAGCATAGACATACAGGGAAGGTTTTTTTTCCTTTGGCTCTTTTTGGTCAGGATCTTTATTCAATAGTTTTTGCAGCCAGGATAATGGACCTTTGTCTTTGTTCACTACTTAAGTCACTTCCTTTCCCCGGCGATTTCAATGATCTCTTTATCGACAGACCAACTTGTTGCCAGAAAACCTTTGACCGCATCCAGATTGGCATCGTTTGAAGGTGATGGACTCTCTGCGTTAATCTCGATTTTTGCCACTGCCTCTATCGAAGTGTCTTCTTTCGTTTCTGCCTTTTCCAAAGATATAGTAATATTTTGCAAGTTTTCCACGCTTGGGTTTTCCTCATTCTTGACCCCTACATTAATCTCGCTAATCTTCATGTTATAATCCTTCATCAGCTCCTCTTCCACACCTGCCTGTAAGTCAACAGCCATTTGTTTTAAAATATATGCACCCTGGGTAGCTTGTATTTCTTTTTTCTTCATTTCTGTCAAATTTCCCAAATCTTTTTTTTTCTGATCTTCAAATTCGCTTGTGGCGGCAGATAAAATTTCGTCGAAATCCTTATTGAATAATCCCAATATAGGAGTGATGATTATTGCAATCAGTAAAAGTCCGATGACCATTTTGGCATATTTCTGTAAAGCTGAAGTGGGAAGAAGCATATCGATTACAGTGGCGAGCAATACGAATACGATAATATTGGACACCCAGCCAGCTAAAAAACTCACCCTACCCTCCTCCTTTCTAACGAACCATCAGTGTAATGTTTCCAGAGGCTATGATTACCGTGATACTTAAAAAGAACATGAGTGAAACGATGGCCAAGGCCGCAAAAATATAAATCATACTTTTACTGATGATGTCCAGGCATTTTATTACCGGACCGCCGCCAAGAGGCTGTAAAAGGCTTGCTGCCAACTTATAGACAAAAGAAATCATTAAGATTTTAATGGCAGGGAATGTAGTTATGAGCAAGAGAATGATGACACCTGACAGGCCGACCGTATTTTTCAGAAGGACGGAGGCACTAATGACCGTATCCGTTGCATCGGTGAACATGCGTCCAATTACTGGTATGAAATTACCTGTCACGAATTTGGCCGTTCTGATCGTCACTCCGTCCGCTACAGCGGAGGATGCCCCTTGAACGGAGATGACGCCAAGGAATATGGTCATGAACGCTCCAAGGATGCCGATGGCAAAGTTACGGAGAAGCTGGGCCAGCTGTGTTACTTTATAATGTTCTGTCAATGTTGAGACGATGCTTAAAATCGCTGCAAAGAACAATAATGGGAGGACGACGTATTGGATCAGGATGCCGCTCGTATTCATCAAAAACATTAAGACCGGATGAAAGAAAGCTGCTGATACAAGCCCGCCTGACGCGGCTATCAAAGCCAAAAGCAGGGGGATGAGCGCCATCAGAAAGGAAATCATCAAATCTATCGTGTCTTTTGTATATTCAATCGCGACATGAAAGCTGTTGAGCGCGAGAATGATCAGCACCATATAAACGATTGCATAGGCAACCTTACTTACGGAGCTTTGCTCGAATGCATTCTGCAAGTTCTGCAAAAACATGCTGAAAACGGTTAACAAGATGAGTGAACCCAGCAGTTTACCATTGACGAGCAGTTCATGAAAAATGAATTTTGTAATGCCCTTTAGCCATTGGTTAAAGGAGAATTTCTTTTCTCCACTTACAAAATCCATGAAACTCCCTTTTTGGCTTTCCGGCAGGAAGCCCCCATATTCCGTGATAATGTTATCCCAATATTGTTTAAGCTCATCGACTCCCAGTCTTTCGATCTGGGCTTGTACCAGTTCTGACTGCATGATCGGCTCTTGAACGCTTTCACCATTTTCTGGATTTTCGGCAGCTTGTCCAATAGATGTATGCAAAAAAAAGAGTAAAATGAATAGAATTGATAAATAAGGCATCCGCTGCTTCATACATTCACCTCATTGACTAGTAGGAATAATCCATTAACTCGGGAGCATCTGAATAATCGTTTCGATAATGACCGTCAAGATCGGGATTGCCATCGCCAGAATCAAGATTTTTCCGCTTAATTCTATTTTGGAAGCGAGCGAGCCTTGTCCGGCATCTTTCGTGATTTGGGAAGCGAATTCAGCAATATAGGCAATTCCGATTATTTTTAAGATGGTCTCTAGATATACCGTATTTACATTGGCATTCACTGCAATTTTTTCTAACATCAATATGATTTCGTAAATTTTATCAGCTAAAAAAAGGAAAATGGAGCACCCTACAAAAACGATGAGCAGGAATGCCAAATTTGGTTTTTGCTCCTTGACGATCAAGGCCAGAAAGGTGGCAACTAGGGCAATGGCTACGATTTTTATGATTTCAATCGCCAATCCCCCCTTACTGAAATAGGAATACAGATTTAATTTTTTGGAATAGGTCCTCCACTACAGATGCGACCATGAATAAAATATAGATGAATCCGAAAAGTGTCACCCACTGGGCATACTCCTTCTTCCCAACCTGGTCGAGTATCGTGTGTAGAAAGGCTACAACAAGCCCCACACCCGCAATTTTAAATATGATGTCGACATCAATGCCCATTTTCATTCCCCCCCACATAAACTACATCAGCAAGATGATCAATAACAAACCTGTTAAAAAACCAAGACTTTTCATCATTTTTTCATACTTCCCCTGTCGGTCGAGGGCATCGTTCTCTTCCCGTTCCAAGTGTGCCATCGTCAGCATGATTTGCTTTTGCTGATGGTGCCTATCGCTTTTTCCAAGCGTCTCCCCAAACTGTGAAAGGATTTCGAACTCCCCCTGCTTCAAGGCCAGGGATTGCCATATTTTCTTCAGGCTCTCGTCCCAAGCTTCCTTGACGGTCGTCTCACCTGACTGGAGACGATTGGCGAATGTATCGAAAAAGATGGATAAGGGTTTTGCCAGCTGCTTGGAAAGCTTCCTTGCTGCTTCTTGCAAAGGTGTATGACCATACATGATTTCGGCTTCAAGTGATTGCAGGGCGACTTTCAGCTGTCTCAGCTGCCGCGGCCTCATGCTCAATTTTTTGGCAGCCTCGAACCCTGCCCATGTCGTGGCTATGATGATGATCGCTGCACCCACCAACTTAAACATGCGGGTTCACACGTTCACCCGAGAATAGAGGAAGCCCATCTGCATCGAGGACTTTGTAGCTTCTCATCCCGGTTTTTGTTCTTTGTAATTCAATATAGCGTTCAAAGATGTTTTGTTTTACTATTTGTGCGATAAAGGGACGCTTCTTTATTTCATCCAGTGTATGGCCATGTGTTGTGATCATGAGTTTAATGCCTGCATTCACCGCTTCGAGCACTGCTTGTGTATCTTCTGCGCGGCCTATTTCATCCACAACCAATACATCCGGGGACATCGAACGGATCATCATCATCATTCCTTCCGCTTTGGGACATCCATCGAGGACATCCAGTCTTGTTCCAAATTCAAGCTGCGGCACGCCATGAACACAGCCCGCTATTTCCGAGCGCTCGTCCACAATTCCCACCTTTTGCGGAGCAATCCCCCTCTTTTCATTTCCACTGGATATCATTCTTGCAATATCCCGTAACACGGTCGTTTTTCCTGTTTGCGGAGCACCGATCAATAATGTATGCTGCCATTCCCCATTATATAAATATGAAGTAAGCGGCTCTGCCACACCCACTTTTTCACGGGCAACCCTGATATTGAATGAGGAAATATCCCTGATAGCCTTGACCGCTCCATTTTCCAGGATCACCTTGCCAGCAAGACCAACTCGATGGCCTCCAGCTATGGTTATATATCCTCGCTTTAATTCTTCCTCAAGCGTATACAACGAAAATTGACCTATTTGGTTCAATAATTGATCTGCGTCCGTTTTGGTCACTGCATATGAAAAGAAGAAGGGTTCCCCACCTATAATGACCTCAAGCGGCCTTCCAATCCGTATTCGCAGCTCTTCCATTTTTTCGATCATCATCGGTGTCATACCCTGGAGCTGCTCGTATATTGTTTTCGGTAAGAAAGAAAGAATCGTTTCCATTTTGACAATCCTCCTGTATACACCACTTTCAATAAAATATATGCCGGTCCTTCATTAATGATGCCAAGCTATTAAAGAAACTGGGCATTTATTGAATGTTTACGGGACTAGTAAAAAAAAGCAAAAAAAGAGGCCAAGACATTAATCTCGGCCACAATTGTAGACAAACGCGATAGTAGTTGAGCTTTTCCTTCTATTTTGCGTAAAAGCAAAAATTGCATTCTGTTGCACGCCAGTTTTGAGTTTAATTTAGACCGTTACTTTCCACTACAAGCGGTCCGTGCGCCTCCTCGGCTTTCAGCCTGCGGAGGCGCACGAAGACGCGCATTTCCCGTAGGAGTGTTTTGCACCATCCGTTACAATCAACTCTGTGTGAATACTAATTTAGACCGCTGAACACCCACATTTTTGGAGAATCTGTACTTAGACCGTTTCATTACACTGCAGGCGCTCCCTTTCCGCGGGCGGTCCGTGAGCCTCCTCGGCTTTGAGCCTGCGGGGTCTCACGTAGACGCGCATTTCCCGCAGGAGTCTCGCACCCTCCGTTTCATTCCACTTTGGGTGAAGGTGAAAAAGAAGATAGAGTTTCCATTTACCTACATCTACAGATTTGGGAATTGTAATCCTGTTGTCCACATACATGTAGCTGGAGAGGGACGGTACAAAAAGCATGTGAAAAGCAAGGTTTTTAAGAGGAATCGCCTCAAATTCGAAGCAAAACCGAAACTCGCGAGTAAAGCTCCGAAATGGTGAAAGAAAGCAGTAATTATACGGAGAAGCCGGGCCGAATTCGGGAGTAAGGCAAGAACTTGACGAGAAATGGCCCCATTTGTGTGTTTAAAGGGCAATTTTTATGAGAATCCACCTCAAATTCGTTGCAAAAGCCCAAACTCGCGAGTAACTGTACCTTAGACCGTTTCATTCCACTTTGCGGGGGAATGAAGGTAGAAATTCAGACCACAGTTTTGGACAATCTTGATGTGATCGTTGCATTCCCTCAGGAGTCTCAATTCCCACTCCAATCAACTTGGTTTTACAACCTTTTTTCCTGAATTCTTTAAAAATAGAGTGATTAAAGCTTGAAGAAATTAGTATGCTTTCTACACATGATTTTAATCACCGAGTCAACCTGATATGATTACTTTAAATCAACTGGTGGCCAGTGAATTATTTGGTTTTTAAGTGGCTAATATGTAGTTTGAATTATTTCATGCGGGCGAATATCCCAACGGTTACGTCACCTGGAGATACATGACAGTCAAATCTTAGAGCCATTTGTTGAACAAGTGATAAAGAAATTGGAATATCCAGAAGTGGAATCCGATCATCAAAATATAAAACCGAGCTATGCGAAACGAAGAAATGATATGAGATGCAAAAGAAAAGCGTGCTATGCGTTGGACTATTTTAAGGGGCTTAAAGGTCAAGCTGGCAGCTTATCATAATTTTACGTTAATCTTCAAAACGAACGGCAAAAGGGGTTCGGGAATATAATTCCGAACCCCTTTTCCTACAAACTGAAAGGCCGAGACATGAGTCTCGGCCTTTCAGTAATTATGCGCGTGATACGTATGAACCTTCATTGGTATTGATCAATAATTTATCACCTTGGTTGATGAAGAATGGAACTTGAACGGAGAGGCCTGTTTCAAGGACAGCTGATTTCGTTCCGCCTGAAGATGTATCGCCTTTAATTCCAGGTTCAGTTTCCGCAACTTCTAGTTCTACTGTATTTGGAAGCTCGACCCCAAGTGTTTCAGCTTGGAACGTCATGATATGCACTTCCATATTTTCTTTTAGGAATTTCAATTCGCGTTCGATGCTTGATGCCGGAAGCTCGATTTGGTCATATGTTTCGTTATCCATGAATACATGGCTATCTCCGCTTGCATAAAGGTACTGCATCTTGCGGTTTTCGATATGTGCCTTCGCGACTTTTTCTCCGGCACGGAATGTTTTCTCTTGGATCGAGCCTGTACGTAGATTGCGAAGCTTAGAGCGTACAAAAGCTGCGCCTTTACCAGGTTTAACGTGTTGGAACTCGATTACCTGCCAAATTCCGTTATCTACTTCAATCGTAACACCCGTGCGAAAATCGTTTACTGAAATCATAAATTTGTCCTCCTACATGTACATGTTTACAGAATGATTAACTCTTTCGTTGAATGAGTAAGTGCTTCGTTACCTTCAATTGTAACGATTGTATCATCTTCAATCCGTACCCCGCCAACACCCGGTAGGTAAATGCCTGGTTCAACGGTTACGGCCATACCTGGTTCCAGAATGATATCAGACCTTAAGGATAATGCTGGACCTTCATGAACTTCAAGACCGATGCCATGTCCGGTCGAATGTCCAAAATACTGTCCAAATCCTTTTTCTTCAATTAAATTACGAGTTAGTGCATCCGCTTCCCTGCCCGTCATGCCTGGTTTAATTCCAGCCATTCCACGCAGTTGCGCTTCCAAAACAATGTCATAAATGTTAATAAGTTCTTCACTTGGCTTGCCAACTGCTAATGTACGTGTGATATCAGATACATACCCATTATAATATGCCCCGTAATCCAAAGTGACGAAATCGCCTTTTTCAATGATTTTATCCGTAGCCACTCCATGTGGAAGTGCCGACCTCTTGCCGGATGCAACAATAATATCAAAGGAAGAAGAAGTTGCTCCTTGTTTCCTCATGAAGAATTCGAGTTCATTGGATACATCCAATTCCGAAATGCCTGGACGGAGGAAATCGAGGATATGTGTATAGGCAGCATCGGCAATAGCAGCCGCTTCCTTTAATATCTTAATCTCTGATGAAGTCTTTATCAAGCGTAAATTCTCGATAACTCCAGACACAGGCATAAGTTTGGCTTCAACAGCTGCCTCGTAAGCCTTGTAGGTCGCAAAAGTCAGATGCTCCTGCTCAAACCCAAGTGTATCAATATTCATTATTTTAGCCTGTTTACCGACTTCTTCAATGATGGTTCCTTTGTGTTGGACGATTTCATAGCCGGTTGCCTGCTTGCCTGCTTGTTCCACGTATCGGAAATCCGTGATGAATTTCGCTTCATTTTGGGAAATCAGGACAACGCCTGCGCTTCCCGTAAAATTGGTCATGTACCGGCGGTTATATGTACTGGTGATCAAGAAACCATCAATGCCCGCTTTTTCCATTGAGGCTCTTAAGCTCATAAGTTTATCCATTCAATTTCTCCCCTTTGCAATCTTTATGATCGCCTGCAAGGCCAATTCATATCCGTGTATCCCCAAGCCGACAATCTGCCCAGCCGTAACTGGTGCGGTCACTGAATCATGCCGAAAGCTCTCACGGGCATGGATGTTCGAAATATGCACTTCGACAACTGGAACATCAATTCCGGCAATTGCATCACGAATCGCATAGCTATAATGAGTAAAAGCTCCAGGATTAATAATAATCCCGTCGATCCCATGATCCTCTGACCAATGGAGCTTATCGATGATCGCTCCTTCATGGTTAGATTGAAAAGAAGTGAATTCCACATGCATCCCTGCAGCTTGATTTTGTAAAATGGCTTCTACATCCGCAAGCGTCGAGGATCCATAATGTGCTGGTTCACGCTTTCCTAATCGATTTAAATTGGGACCATTGATTAATAAGATTTTTGTCATCACCTAACACCTGCTCATACTTCAAAGAATGCTTTCCCTCAACATTCTACCATAATTACAAATTGTCTTACTACTTTTTTACAACTAAGTTTCTTTAGCTTTCCTGCTGCTTTTGGGCTTTGTTTTTTTCACGGATATATTCCTGATGATCGTATGATATGGAATAGCCTAAAAAAAGACCGTATAAAATAAAAATGCAAACACTTGTTATGATCGTATTTGTGGACATTTTCGAAAAGGCTGGCAAATCGGAGAACATCGGTTTTAAAACAAAGATCAACAAAGCCCAGCAAACCACGCCAAAAATAATGCCTGAAAACATGCTCTTCACCCTTTTAAAGAGTGCATAGTATAGTAAAGCAATCACCACGGATAGGATTCCGAACAAGATGACGGTCATCAACACACCGAGCCAGTGATCGATCCATTTCATATTCGACCAAGAAGTTAGGATGAATCTGGGGCTGAAATCCATGAAATTGACATAGTGTGCGATCATCCCGGCAAGACTGGCTGCCGCTCCTCCAACAAAACCGATAATTAATGCGTTATAGATCAACACGCTTTGATTTTCCTGTTGATTTTGTCCATGTTCATTTGCTGACATATCAAACACCTCCGCTTGTAGTATGCCCCTTGTTAAATAGAACTATTTTTTTTTATCATTAAGGAGGAGAATCACTAGAGGTTTTTCGATTTATTCTGTATGATTAAATCATAAATAATGGACTTTCAACAAAGGATTATATGCACCCTCTGTTGAAATTTATATTGTACACAGGACGCTTCTTTTTCTTGTGATTCATCATTCATAAAGCGTTGCAGGAATTAAAGGCGCGGTTCCTTTATGGAAGGAGCGCCTCATCCTTGTAATGCTTGATAATAAACATGTTAGCAACCCATGAGAGCGCTACGTGAATAACTATTAGGTTGGTGTAGAAATGTCTGAGGTCCAAAAACCCGTTTATGGAGGGCAGGCTGTTGTGGAAGGCGTCATGTTCGGCGGCAAACATCACACAGTCACTGCGGTCCGCCGCAAAGATTCAACGATCGCTTATTATCATTTACCACGTGAATCGAAGCCAGCCGTAAAGCTTTTGAAAAAAATACCGTTTTTACGGGGCATCGTCTCATTGATTCAATCCAGTGCTACCGGTTCGAAGCATCTGAATTTTTCCACAGAACAGTATGAAGAAGAAGACGGGGAAAAACAAAAAGAGACGAAACAAGAAACGAAAGAACCCTCTAAATTAAGCCTTTGGCTAGGCGTTGCCGTGATCGGAGTGATCTCCTTCCTATTTGGGAAATTGCTTTTCACCTTGATTCCTGTCTTCCTCGCCAAATTGACAGAACCCATTTTCACCGGACATACGGCTCAGGTATTAGTGGAAAGCTTGTTCAAGCTGATTTTACTGCTCGTATATATTTATGTAGTTTCCTTGACGCCATTAATCAAGCGAGTCTTTCAATATCACGGAGCCGAGCATAAGGTGATCAATTGCTTTGAAAACGGAAAAGAATTGACTGTGGCAAATGTGCAGGCAAGTTCCCGCCTTCATTATCGCTGTGGCAGCAGTTTCATTTTATTTACAGTCATTGTCGGGATGTTTGTTTATCTGCTCGTACCAATCGATCCATTATGGGTTCGTGTCGTCAATCGCATTTTACTTATCCCCGTCGTACTCGGCATTGCCTTCGAGGTATTGCAGGCAACGAACAAATTAAAGGATATTCCTGTGCTGCGCTATCTTGGCTACCCTGGACTTTGGCTTCAGTTATTGACGACCAAGGCTCCCACCGACGATCAAGTCGAAGTCGCATTGGCTTCCTTCCATGAATTGTTAAGAATGGAAAAAGAGACAGAAAAAAGGTTAGAGTCGGATGTTATCGTGTAAAATCCAATACACAATTTGATCATGCAAAAACATATACTACCTAAGGGAATAATCTTCATTTTTTCGAAATATTTTACATGAAGAATGTTTAAAATAAGCAAAAAATGCTTATGATGCTCTTAAGGAGGTGTCTTTGTTGAAACGTTTCATATCTTTCATGATATACGGAATCATCGCCCTCGGAGTCCTCGGATTATTGAGCCGACTATTTAATGACCCGATTGGCTTTTTTAGGAACATTATCATAATAGCCATTGTCGCAGGGATTATTTATATGATCTATACCGGATTAACAAAGGGTAAACCAGTTAAAAAAGAGCAGCAAGCATTCAAGAAAGCTGCTCGCCAATCGAAAAAAAGGCTAAAAAGCCGAACGTCGAAAAAGGATAATGTGGCTAGCTTTTCTGCAGCAAAATCTTCAAAAAAAATAAAAGTGAGAAAAAAAAGTGATAGCCATCTAACCGTCATCGAAGGAAAAAAGAACAAAAAGAAAAACCGGGCTTCTTTTTAACAGCACGGTTCAGTTTGTACACAAAGGGGTTCGGAATTATTCCGAACCCCTTTTGAAATTCCCTTTGAGTTTGTTAAAGTTGTTTAAAACGAAGGATGCGATACTCCTTCTTATGAATGCGCGTCCAAGGAAAAAGAGACCTCACAGGCGCTAAAAGCGCCGCGGGCGGAACGCCTCGGATAAGGAAGCGCCTGCAGTGGCAAGGAACGAGCCTTATACAAAACATAAAAAACTGGAGACAAAACTCCATTTCCAGCGAGTTTGCCTACAGAACCGAGGCTTCTTTTTAAGAGCCCGATTTTTGTGTGTTCATCAATAAGTCCATTGCTTTAAGAATTCTTTCGTGTGCTGTTTGCCCCGATTAATCAGTTCAATCTTTTTTTCATCATTCAGGTTGAAATCCATCGCGGAAATCCCCTTCATCGGGATGAAGACGATATTCTGGACATGCTTTTTTGAAATGTATCGAGCATCATGGGCATCTTTCATCGTCTTGAACAGGGCTGAAAACAACTCAACCGCATTGTCCACCTCATGCGGTTTCCATATCTCATCGACACTTAGGCGCAAGCCTATGACCGGCCGTTCTTTCCTTACATGATCCGAATTGAATAACCACATCGGAAAATTGCTCAACACTCCTCCATCGACAAATAGGATTGTGCTTTTTCCGACGTCAAGCTTGACGGGCTCAAAGAAATAGGGAATGCTGCAGCTCATCCTTACTGCCTTGGCCACCGGGAACGTGACCGGGTTTATGCCGTAGTTCGGCAAATCATCAGGCAGCACAACCAGCTTCCCATTTGTAATGTCAGAGGTTATGATACGGAGCGAATTCGGACGAACGTCCTTAAAGGTGACTACACCCCTTTCCGCTAGCTTTCCGGCGATCCACGCCTCCATTGCATCCCCTTTGTAGAGGCCCAGTTTCCAATATACCAGGAGCCATTTGGCAAGCGGAATAGGCAAAAGCCCCCGCCTTTTATCGAGGAGACTGCTTAAATCTATATCAAAAAATAGCTCTTCCATTTCTTTTCCGGTATATCCAGCAGCTACGAAGGCTGCTATTATCGAACCTGCACTCGTACCTGCCGTGCTCTGAAAAACAAATCCTTTATCCTCTAACTCCTGCAGGGCTCCCACTAAACCATAGCCTTTAATCCCGCCTCCGGAAAAAACGCCGTCAATAATCATAGCTGCCCTCCCCTAATCCGGTCTTTACATTTTTAAGCGGGATTAGGGTGAATTATGACAATTTTATCTGAAGACTCCTTGATCAAGTAAAATACTGAATGTCCGATTTAGGGAAAAATTCGGCTATATACCCACGGATGGTGGTCTCTAGTTCTGCGGCGTCTTCTTTTTGATAAACATATTTACCAATGCCATATCGGCCCCATTTATACTTACGCTTCGTTTCATCCAGCTCCAATTTTGTTTTAGGGTAGTTTTTTTGGATTACTTTTTTTGCGGGTCCGGTAAACCGATGCTGAATCAGTTCGAACGTCAAGTCAGGGATATCAACCCCTTTTAGTGCCTCACTTAACCGTTCGAATAGTTCATGGTAGCCTTCCTTCCATCCTTCATGACGATAAATCGGAGCTACGATGAATCCTAGCGGATATCCTGCTCCTGCCACCTTGCGAGCCGCCTCCATCCTTTCCTCGAAGCTCGAGGTACCAGGTTCGAAGTTCTTTATTACGTAACGGGAATTGATGCTGAACCGAAATCTTGTTTTTCCGTTATGCTCGGCATCCAAAAGGTGATCGACGTGATGGAATTTAGTTACGAATCTTAAAACCCCATATTCACTCTTCCCGAAATATTCGATGGTCCGTTTTAATGAATGCGTCAAATGATCAATACCAACGATATCAGACGTACAAGCCGCCTCAAAACGGGTAATTTCAGGCTTTCTCTCATTTATATAATTTTCGGCTGCCTCGAAAATCTCATCAAGATTCACATAAGTCCTAATATACGGTTTAGATCCAAGTGTTGTTTGTAAATAACAATAATGACAATGTCCCATACATCCAGTGGCAAGCGGGATGGCATATTCAGCAGATGGCTTGGATGTATCGAATTTCAATGTTTTTCTGATTCCGACCACAAGCGTCGATTTGGCTACACGATATTTTTGCAAATCATTTTCGCCTGGAAGGTCCCTGATTTGGTTGTGAGAGGTGGTCTCACGGATTTCAATATTCATATCCTCAAATTTTTTCTTCAATTCGCGGCCAAGGGGATATTCCAAAGCCTTAGGCTCAATATAAACTAACTGTGGGATAAATGGTTTCATATCGTTCTCCATTCTTTTCTGGCTTTGCTTTAAACGAAGCCATTTAATTGATACCGTTAGCTTTTCTTTATTCTGTTATCCTCATGATTGTTTTTAAATGGTAATTTAAATAAAGGAAATGGAATGGTGCAGTCTGAATCGGAAAACAGCCATTGCCACTCACACATATATCTCGCAGAAACCATGTGTGTGAGTACCAGCGGTTTGCTTTGAGGATTTAGGAATGGGGTAGTATCCGTCTTCGTTCTGAATTCGATGAATGACAAAAAAAAGCCGTTAAGGTTTTAACATCACCTTAACGGCTTACCGTCTAGCTTAGAGCCCGCACTTCAGTTGTGCACCGCAATTGGTGCAAGTGTTACAGCCACCCATTTCCTGAACTTCCCCTTTGCGGCAGACAGGACAAGTGTTGCCCACTTCCGAACCAATTGTAACATTTGTGGAGCGCAGTTCATTAATGGTATCGACCAATACGACTTTTTTCTTTACTTCCACCTCTGTCAAATCGTCCATTTCAAGCTGCTCGTCCATTTGGTTTTCCTCCGCTTTAAGCGTTAGAACCTGACTGTCACGGCTGCCATCCACATACACGGTACCACCTTTTGCTCCACCTTTGTATAGACGTTCATATACTTTTTCGACTTGCTCGACCGTATATCCCTTTGGTGCATTGACCGTTTTACTGATCGAGCTGTCTATCCAGCGTTGGATGATGCATTGAACATCAGCATGAGCCTCAGGTGCTAATTCCATCGCCGAAATGAACCATTTTGGAAGCTCTTCCGTTGCCGCTTCCGGATGACGATCCAAGTATTCCTGGACAATGTCGGCCTTCACTTCAATGAATTTACCTAGACGGCCGCTGCGGAAATACGTGAAGGAGAAATACGGTTCAAGACCCGTTGATACTCCTACCATCGTCCCTGTGCTTCCTGTAGGCGCCACTGTCAATAAATGAGAGTTCCGGATGCCGTATGCAGCAACACTTTCCCTGATGTCTTCCGGCATTTTTTCCATGAATCCAGTTTGCGTAAAACGTGTTCTAAGCTCATCGGTTTCTTTATCCGTCGACCCAATCAGGAACGGGAAACTGCCTTTTTCTTTCGCAAGTTCCACGGAAGCCCTGTAAGCTGTGGTCGCTATCGTTTCAAATACCTTGTCGACGAGGAGATTTCCTTCCTCAGAGCCGTATTCCGTTTCACAGTAGATTAACAAATCATGCAGACCCATCACACCGAGGCCTACCCGACGCTCGCCAAGGGCTTGTTTTTTGTTTTCCTCCAAGAAATAAGGAGTGGCGTCAATGACATTATCCTGCATGCGTACACCGACTTCGACCGTTACTTTAAGCTTCTCGAAATCAACGGTTTTATTGTCTTTATCAGCCATTTCAGCTAAATTGACAGCCGCAAGGTTACATACTGAATATGGAGCCAATGGCTGCTCACCACATGGATTCGTGGCAACGACCTGTTGACCGTAGGCCTTCGCATTTGTCATTTCATTGGCATTATCAATAAAGAAAATGCCAGGTTCAGCGGAATATGTCGCACAAATGTTAATCAAGTTCCAAAGCTCTTTAGCGCGGATTTTACGATAAACACGAACTTTATGACCCATTTTCTCCCATTCGCGAACATCGCCGACTTTATGCCATTCTTCATTATATATGGCCATTTCTTCGGCATTATAGCTTTCGACATCAGGGAAGCGTAATTCATACTCTTCATCTCGTTCTGCCGCTTCCATAAATTCCTTCGTCAAACAAATCGAGATGTTGGCGCCTGTAAGGAAATCAGGATTATGGACGCTATACGTTCCGCCCGTGCGGAGCTTTTCCTCAGCTTCCCTAATGATCTTCTCATTGAATCCACCCAGCCCAGGAATTTCTTTAAAATTTATAATTCCTTGATACATGGCCATTTCCTGTTCCGTATGTGCAGTGAATTTCAACTTATCCGTCGCATACTTCTTGATGGCCTCATCTTTCGTGTTTTCAACCAAGTAACGAAGAATCCGTGGATTTTGCATTTTAGAGATGATGAATTCTGCAATATCCGGATGCCAATCAGAAAGCATGATCATCTGTGCACCACGTCTGCTGCCGCCTTGCTCAACAAGATGTGTCAGCTTCGCGATATCATCTAGCCATGACACAGAACCTGATGATTTTCCATTTACCCCTTTTGCCAGTGTGTTTCTTGGACGAAGTGTCGATCCATTCGTGCCGACTCCACCGCCGCGGCTCATGATCTCCATTACCTGCTTCCGATGCTCGGAAATGCCCTCACGCGAATCAGGTACGAATGGCATCACATAGCAGTTGAAATAAGTAACGTCCGTATTCGAACCTGCACCATATAATACCCGGCCAGCAGGGACGAAATTAAGGTTTTTCAATTCCTGATAAAATTTATTGAACCATTCCGTTCTTTTTTCTTCTGTTGTTTCCACTGAAGCCAGTCCCGTTGCATTCCGTTTTGCAATTTGCTCATAAAATATTTCAAGCGGCTTTTCGATGATATCCAACGGACGGTTTACAATCCCCGTCTCGACTTCTTCCGGATTATCCAATACGCCACGGAACTCATCATCCACCAGTACCTTGGCTTTTTTCGTTTCCCAATCTATATCAACGATGTAACCGAGACCCCGTGCCGGGAATTTCGGATCTTCCTTAATAGTCAGCACCACAAAATCGCCTGCCGAGAGCGTGATTTTTTCAGTATCCTTAAAAGAATAGCGGTCAAGCATGACTAGACGGGATACACCCTTATGCGTCATTTTCATATCAGCCGTTACGGGGTGTACTTGGGGAAATAAAGAAATATCCTTATTCAACCTTTCTAGATCAACCTTTAGAGCATCTTTTATTACAACCGACATAATTCCCTCTCCTTTATCTGTTTCAAAATCCGTCCTTGCTGACGCAAAAATCTATATGTAGCCTCANGTTTCGCTTAACAAGTAACCTAAATTTATCATAGCGAAACTCAAATATCAACATATAGTGTCGCATTAATTATTTCGACCACTATATATTGTGTTTTTTTTGAATAACTTTTTATTTTGTCAAACGATGAATCAATTAATATAGTTAGCAAAAGGGAGGAAAATGTCGATTTACGATAATATTTCATCAGATTTCAATTAATTTGAGCCTTGCTTTTTTCCCATCCCTTTATACGCTTATCCCTACAAGGAATAGCTCCTTTGGTCAAACAAATCTGAAAAAACTTTTTTATTTTCCTAGCCAACTATCTTACTTTTATCTCATAAAATTCCATTCGTCGCTTTCATATTTGCTTTTTGCAATCTCTTTCACTTCCAGCATTTGCTGTTCAGTGAGAGTGTATGGGACTAAATCAATAGAGAGTCCTTCTGCAAACCCTTTTTCAAAAGCAGCTTTCGCTTCCGGTATGCTGATTTTTCTCCCAGCTATGTCATTTATCGCCACAGCTTTATTTTTCAGGTTTTTTTGCATTCTTTCTTTAACCCTATCATTGGAAAACTTGAAGACACTAAACAGTTTTTCATCATCAAGGTCAAGTAAAATCGCCCCGTGCTGAAGAATGACTCCTTTTTGTCTCGTTTGAGCACTGCCAGCAACCTTCCTGCCCTCCACGACCAGTTCATACCAGCTTGGAGCATCGAAGCATACGGAGGACTTCGGTGCTTTTAAGGCCGCTTTCTCCTGATCGGTTCGAGGGACTGCAAAGTAAGCGTCCAAGCCTAAGTTCCTGAACCCCATTAATATGCCTTCTGAAATAACCCGATATGCTTCGGTGACAGTACTCGGCATGCCTGGATAGGATTCGGGGACGATTACGCTATATGTCAATTCATGCTCATGCAGGACCGCTCGTCCTCCGGTAGGTCGGCGCACAAAGCCAAGACCTTGCCGTTTGACCTCCTCGATGTCGATTTCCGCTTCTGCCTTCTGGAAATAACCAATCGACAATGTCGCCGGATCCCAACCGTAAAAGCGAATGATTGGAGGAATGTCCCCTTGGCTTTGCCAGTTCAATAGTGCTTCGTCCAGCGCCATATTAAAGGCTGGTGAACAATACCCGGAATCGATAAATCCCCATTTTTCTCTCATCATCCTTACCCCTCATTTCAAATAGTCTTTATCTCAGAAGTCCGTCATACCCCATAAAAAACTCACATGTAGTAGTTTAACAGACTTTATCACTCTAAAAAAGTAAGTGCCCCCCGAGTTTGAACGGAAATTGCTGAAAATTCTTTTTGATTATTGGGTAAAGCAATTATATAATAAAGATTGTCTGTAATCGTTAAGGTAGAAGGGAGTTTTTATGCTTGGAAATATTATATACACTGCTCATCATCTTAGGAGCGGTTATTGTGTATTCACTTTTTAATTGGTACCGCCAGCGTAAAATCGTTAAAACATTGACACAGGACGAATTTATCGCCAACTACAGAAAAGTGCAGCTAATCGATGTGCGGGAACCGAATGAATTCGATAATGGTCATATCTTAGGCGCACGGAACATCCCGATGACGCAAATGAAAACGCGCTTGGTGGAGATTAGGTCGGACAAGCCTGTATACTTGTATGCCCAAAGCGAAATCATCAGCGGAAGAGCTGCGGCCATGCTATACAAAAAAGGGTACAGGGAACTTTATCACCTAAAAGGCGGATTCAAAATGTGGACAGGAAAAATCAAAGCCAAGAAATAAGCCTAAGTTTTTGCGGGTTCACTGGAAATCAACATACATAAACATAAACAAGCAAAAATCCCCGCCATGCTGGCTGGGATTTTTGTTTGTAGCCCTAAAGGCTACGCTTGATAACGCAGTATTGGTTTTCTTGCAGCAAGTGTTTCATCAAGTCGCTTAATGACGGTTGTGTGCGGAGCTTCCTGGACGACTTCCGGAGTTTCTTCCGCTTCCTTGGCGATCTGGATCATGGCATCGATGAACGCATCGAGGGTTTCCTTCGACTCCGTTTCAGTCGGTTCTATCATCATTCCTTCTTCCACGTTCAATGGGAAGTATATGGTAGGAGGATGATATCCGAAGTCCAACAGCCTCTTCGCTATGTCGAGAGTCCTGACTCCCAATTGCTTTTGCCGGCGACCGCTTAATACGAATTCATGCTTACAATGGCGATTATATGGTAAATCGAAAAATGGTTCTAACCTTCGCATCATATAATTGGCATTGATGACCGCATTCTCGGTGACGGCTTTCAGACCATCAGGTCCCATTGAGCGAATGTACGTATAGGCCCTCACGTTTATTCCGAAATTCCCGTAATAGGGCTTCACCCTTCCAATTGATTGCGGGCGATCATAATCCAGTTTGAATTGCTCATCTTGTTTAACCACAAGCGGCTTCGGCAAGTACGGAATCAAATCCGCTTTCACCCCGACAGGGCCAGAACCCGGGCCGCCGCCACCATGCGGGCCAGTGAAGGTTTTGTGAAGATTCAAGTGAACCACATCAAAGCCCATGTCACCAGGGCGGGCCTTGGAAAGGACAGCATTCAGATTGGCTCCATCGTAATAGAGCTTCCCGCCCGCATCATGGACAAGCTGCGCCATTTCCAAGATGTTCTCCTCGAATAACCCGAGCGTATTGGGATTTGTCAGCATCAAAGCTGCCGTATCCGCTCCTACCACTCTCTTTAAATCTTCAAGGTCAACTAACCCATTTTCATCGGATTTCACCGTAATCGTTTCAAGACCGGCAACCGTTGCAGATGCTGGATTCGTACCGTGTGCCGAATCAGGGACGATCACCTTCGTCCGTGCCATATCGCCATTTGCCTCGTGGAAGGCGCGGATCATCATTAACCCGGTCCATTCACCGTGCGCACCTGCCGCAGGCTGCAAGGTCACTTGATCCATCCCCGTGATTTCCGTTAAATGCTCCTGCAAATCGTATAATAGTTCCAGTGCTCCCTGAACAGTAGACGGATCCTGATATGGGTGGATATGGGCAAACCCATTATAACGCGCCACATTTTCATTGATTTTCGGATTGTATTTCATTGTGCATGAACCTAGCGGATAAAACCCTGAATCCACCCCATGATTACGCTTGGAAAGGGCTGTATAGTGACGCATGATATCCAATTCCGATACTTCGGGAAGTGCCGCTTCTTCTATTCGGATGTACCCTTCTGGAAGAATTTCCTCGAGCAAGACAGCCTCCACATCCATTTCTGGCAGGCTATATCCGATGCGTCCGTTTGTACTGATTTCAAAAATGAGTGATTGATCTTGATTATTCATGTTGATCCCCCAATTCCTGCGCAAGTGCATCGATTTCTTCTTTCGTTCTAAGTTCAGTTACTGCGACAAGCATATGGTCGTTCAGTTCTGAATAAACGGTGCCTAAGTCGAAGCCGCCGATCATCCCTTTTTCAAATAGGTTCTTATTGACTTTAGAAAACGAGGCAGGAAGTTTAATCACGAATTCATTAAATGAGGGACCTTCAAACACAACCTCTATTCCTTTTTGCAGTAAAGCTTTTTTCGCATAATGCGCCTTTTGAATATTTTGCACAGCCATTTCCTTGACACCCTTTTTACCAAGGGCGGTCATGGCAACAGAAGCCGCTAGTGCATTCAACGCTTGGTTGGAACAAATGTTGGAAGTTGCCTTATCCCGGCGAATGTGCTGTTCACGGGCTTGAAGCGTCAGCACGAAGCCTCTTTTGCCATCTTCATCAACCGTTTGACCGACAAGGCGGCCAGGCACTTTCCGCATCAATTTATTCGTGACGGCAAAATATCCACAATGAGGTCCGCCAAATGCAGCTGGGATGCCGAAGGGCTGGGCATCTCCCGTTACGATATCGGCACCAAGTGAACCTGGCGATGATAAAGCCCCCAATGCAAGCGGATTACTGGACACGATGAACATGGACTTGGCAGCATGAACGATTTCTTCTATTTCTTTCAAAGGTTCGATGCGTCCAAAAAAGTTAGGATATTGGATGATGACACCAGCGATATCCTCATTAACCAATTCCTTTAATGCAGCCAAATCGGTCACACCGTCCTTATAAGGAATTTCAATCACTTCCACGCGTTGCCCCTTCGCATACGTCTTGACCACTTCCCTTGATTCAGGATGTACCGCTTTGGAAAGGAGAATTTTCTTCCGGCGTGTCTGACCTGAAGCAAGCATCGCCGCTTCAGCCAGCGCCGTCCCCCCGTCATACATCGACGAGTTAGCTACATCCATACCCGTCAACTCACAAATCATCGTTTGGTATTCAAAGATGGCTTGAAGCTCCCCTTGCGAAATTTCAGGCTGATACGGTGTATAAGCAGTATAGAATTCAGAACGTGAGAGAACATGATCGACGATGACCGGTGCATAATGGTCATATACACCCGCTCCAAGGAATGAGGCATAGTTTTTCAAATCCGCATTCTTGGAAGCAAGCCTCGCTAGTTCCTTCATTAAGGCTGGCTCTGATTTAGCTGGTTTAATATCATATTCTCCTTGAAAGCGAACACTTTCAGGGATATCTTTGAAAAGATCTTCAACCGTGGGTACCCCTATCACTTGCAGCATGTCCTGTTTATCTTGCTCTGTCATAGGTAAATAACGATGTTTCATCTAATGACACTTCCCCTCTATTTACGTGGTTTTTTATAAAAAGGTGTTTGTATGATAACGGCCTTCAAACGTTTGGAGCGGATTTCCACTTCCACTGCTGCATCCAGCACCGAAAATTCCTTATCAATAATTGCCAATCCAACATTTTTCTTCAATGTAGGAGATTGAGTGCCGGTCGTGACCTCGCCGATCATTTTGTCCCCGCTGTATACCTTGTAGCCATGACGTGGAATGCCACGATCAATCATTTCAAGTCCAACAAGCTTGCGGGGAGCCCCTTTCTCCTTTTGTTCAGCAAGAACAGCTTTCCCGAAAAAATCGGCTTCCTTATCCACTTTGACCGCAAAACCGATTCCAGCCTCTATCGGGGTGATGTCCGCTGTTAGCTCCTGCCCATAAAGAGGCAGCTTCGCTTCAAATCGAAGGGTATCACGGGCACCCAAACCGATCGGCTGAATTCCTTCTTCCTTCCCGGCATCCAAAATCGCCTTCCATAGGGCGGGACCATTTTCACTGTCGCTATATATCTCAAAACCATCTTCGCCTGTATATCCAGTCCGGGAAACGATTGTTGCCATCCCATTTATGATGACGTTTTCCTTGAACTTGAAAAAGCCAATTTCACTTAAGTCCGTGTCGCCCGACAGTTTTTGCAAAATCTTCTCTGCAGCCGGTCCTTGAAGGGCTAGCTGTGTATAGTCACTCGATACATTCGTCAGTTCAACATCGTCGGGACAATTAGCTTGCAGCCAGTTAAAATCTTTTTCCGTGTTCGCTGCATTGACCACGAGCAAATAGTCATCCTCCGCCCTTTTATAAACGATGAGGTCATCAACCGTCCCGCCGTTTTCATAACACATGGCCGTATAAAGTGCACCGCCCTGCTGCAGCTTAGATATATCGTTGGTCAGCATCTTTTGTAAAAAAGGAAGGCTCCCAGGACCCTTTACATCCACCTCACCCATATGGGATACATCGAATAAACCCGCCTTTGTACGGACTGCTTCATGCTCATCCTTGATACCCGAAAATTGGACGGGCAGTTCCCAGCCGCCAAAATCAATCGTTTTACCTCCGCTTTCCTGATAAACCTCGAATAGTGGTGTTCTTTTTAAATTGGTCAAAAAATGACCCCCCTCAGATTTTTTTTGGATTAATTGGGCTTCATTGATCAAATAGCTTCTTAGTCATACGCTTCAGGAAACCTGATTCATGATGTAAAAAAGCACAAAAAAGGACAGAGAAAGCCCATTTGAGCTTTTTCTCTGTCCTGAAACCTGAAAGTTTACCTATATGATAGGTTTTCCCCTTTGGTGGCCGTCCTGAATCGGAGGCGCTCTCCAGAGTTGCGTCCAATAAGAGTTCTTTTGCCTGAGAGATTCACTGCTAAGTTTGCTCCTTCGGCGCTACATCCGTAGTCTCTCCCCTTATCTTCAACCGCTTATAAATGGTTACCAATGAAAGGAATCATTCCCCTAGCATTCGTAATCCCTTGGCATTCATAGAATGCATTCACTGCCACCTCTTTTGGAACCTCCAGAAACTGATAGAATGAATCTCAACAGTTAACTTGGATAAAGTGGGAGCGTATGGCCCATACTAATAAAACGTGAACCACAAAATCAAAGTACATGAATTCTTGCACGTGGAAAATTGGAATTTTCTAAATATACTTATATCCTACCTTAAGAAACTTAACTCTGCAATATCTTTTGAAGATAAATATTTTTCTTATTTCACATATGTAATGTTCGGGTTTTGACCTTATATTAAGCAAATTACGATGTAAGAGGGAGTTTTTTCTATGAAAATCAATATATCCTCCAATTCAGAATGGAATGAAGAGTTTCTGCAAAAAATCGAAAGTGATGGACCTTGGGGTAATTGGGAACTTTATAAGCTGGCTGTTCAAATGGAGGAAAACCTCATCATCCCTGATTTTGAAGGATTACAGGCACCCAAACACCTTCCGCATCTAACTCCGCTCCCTCATCAATTGGAGGCAGCAAAACAGGTTGTGGAAAAGATGAATGGAAAGGCCATTTTAGCTGATGAGGTGGGGCTCGGAAAAACGATAGAAGCTGGGTTGATTTTAAAAGAATATATGATACGCGGCCTTGTCAAAAAAGTATTGATCCTTGTACCCGCTTCCCTCGTTTCACAATGGGCATTTGAATTGAATACGAAATTTCATATCCCGGCAGTCGCCCAAAGGAAAAGCTATGTTTGGGAGTCGTGCGATGTCGTCATTTCTTCCATTGATACGGCGAAACGCGCTCCACATCGTGATATCATTTTCAATCAGGAATATGACTTCATCATTATTGACGAAGCCCATAAACTTAAAAATAACAAGACAAAAAACTATGAATTCGTCCAAAATCTGAAAAAGAAATTTTGTTTGCTCCTGACAGCTACTCCCATCCAAAATAAAGTTGAGGAAATTTTTCACCTTGTTTCCTTGCTGAAACCAGGCCACTTGGGTAACGCGTCACTCTTTTCAGAAAAATATAAAGGAAAAGGCAAAAACATAATCGACGATGAGCACCTCAAGGAACTGGTCAACACGGTCATGATCCGCAATCGAAGGGCCGATACCGGGATCGAATGGACAAAAAGGCATGTGGAAACCATTACGATTGAGTTTTCTCCGACCGAACAAGCCTTGTATGATGCCGTTTCCCAATTCAAGCCTATATCAGACGGAACAAAGGGAAGCGCCTTTTCCGCTCTCACGCTCCAAAGGGAAGCATGCTCAAGCAGGGAGGCGGTATTCTACACATTAAAAAATATGAAAGCTAAATATGACGACCCTTCGCCCGACTATACGGCAAAGCTTGATGATTTATTTACAAAAGTAAATGAAACGGTTCAAAACTCAAAAGCCGAAAAGGCTTTGGAATTAATCAAAAAAATCGATGATAAAGTGATCATTTTCACCGAATACCGGGCCACCCAGCTCTATTTACAATGGTATTTACAGCAAAATGGCATATCTTCCGTCCCTTTTCGCGGTGGCTTCAAACGTGGAAAAAAAGACTGGATGCGGGAACTGTTCCAAAAAAACATACAGGTATTAATTGCTACAGAAGCTGGCGGCGAAGGGATAAACCTTCAGTTTTGCCATCACTTGATCAATTTCGACCTGCCATGGAACCCGATGAGGCTTGAACAAAGAATCGGACGGATTCATCGGCTTGGTCAGGAAGAAGATGTGATGATCTATAACTTTGCCACGAAAAATACAGTCGAAGAGCATATTCTCAAATTACTGTATGAAAAGATTAATTTGTTTGAAAAAGTGATTGGAGAATTGGATGATATTCTAACCAAATTGGACATCAGCAATATTGAAGAATATTTAATAGATGTAGTCGGCGAGTCGAAAACCGAGGGAGAAATGAAAATCAAGATGGATAATTTCTCTTCGTTAATCCAATTCGCTCAAGACATGAAGGAAGGTGAGGTTCATGCAGCAACAGGAAATTCATGATTTTTTACGCACTTACTTTAAAGCCAATGATTGCGAAATACTGGACGATACCCCCTCCCATCTTACCGTTCAATTGACAATCGACATGGATAAAGAATTAATGAACCGACCATTTTATTGGCATTATCTAGAAAAAACTGGCGGGATTCCGAACCCTGCAGCAATCACCTTCATAACCGACCCAGAACGAGCCCCTGCGGAATTGAAGGGAGAAAGAATTCATTTCGGTTCACCACGCCTTCATCAAATTATTCAATCTACGAAAAAGCTGGCAGGGTATACGAGACTATTTGAATATACCCCTCCGGTAAAAGGAGGGAATCATCCGCTATTTCCATGGCTGACACTAAATGTGAAAATATCCTATCAATGCGATCGAAAAAAAGATATCTTCATGTCCATCGGTTTGAATCTCATTTCTGGAGAAATCATCGAGGGTTTTCACAAGCGGGTCTTACCAGTCAAGGTCACCCCGAAAATACCGGATTACTCCTTTACCCTTTCACCGCTAATCATGCCAAAGAGTGGATTGACAAGGCTGGATACTTACATTAGAACCAGTTTCGAAGATGATGATCACTCTTGGGCGGAAGAAGCGATGAGACGCTGGCAGGATGACTTAAAGCTGCTGGAGCATTTTTACAAGGATATCGACGAAAAAAGCGAAAGCTATTTTACCGAAAAAGAAGCACTAAAGGCCCAATATGAACCGAACATCCGAATATCGATCATCAACGGAGGATTATTTTACCTCTCAGACCGCGCATTGGGGTAACTATTACCTAAAGGTGCGACACTCCCGCTTAAAAAATGCGTGTCTACGTGAGACGCTCGCAGGCTAATAGTCAAGGAGGCTCATGGACCGCCTCTGGATATGGTAGTGCCCGCAGTGAAAAGTACGGTCTAAGGATTATAAATCAAATTTATCCAAACCAAATAACTGTAGGCAAACTCCATTATGTTTTCGAGTTTGCCTACAGTATGAGATGTCCTTATGCACCGTACAGGACATCTTTTTCATTTTTTGATATTCTTCCTTACAAACATCGTCAGCGCAAAAGGAACAATGCCAAACCAATGGGACATCCCATGATTTTTATCCTCTTTTTTATGACGGCGCTTTTCTTTACGTTCTTTTTTGGTCAGATTGAAATATTGGACAAACTGCTGCGTCAAATATTTAATATAAGCATTAGTAGACATATGAAATCACCCTATGCTAAGCATGCCCGGTTTCCGTAACTTTTATTCCTTGCCCCTACTAAACACGCCCACAACCCGGTCACCGCTAATGCCCCTATTTTTCCATTTTAATCAACTCGTCTGTTTTTCGATCCATTCCACCACTCTCCCCGCCTCTTTATCATATTGTATGAGGACCCTGCCCACTCGATCATTATTGGTCGTGGAAAAAAAATCGATCAAAGCATATCGACCATCTTGCTTCAGTAACGAATATCGGACCACGCCATTTGGGTACGTAATGTGCCCCTCGATAACTTCCGGAATTTCCGCTTCCCACCCTGCCGTCACCTCCTTAACGGCAAGGTGGACAAGATGATCCGCCACTAACGATTCTTCCACTTCTTTATAAAATCTTTTATCGATGATAAATTGATCAATCATTAAAATCAGCATCATGATAAAAACACTGGCTATAATCAGCACCATCGGGAAAACGACTCCTTTTTGATTATTCATCGGCTTCCTTCTCATTTCTCAAATAAGGATGAAAGCTTCGGCTAAAAGTAGTCCCTGCCTTATCTGTTATTACGAGAACAATGACGCTGCCATCCTGCTCAACATGAAATTTTGAGATATTCTGCAACATGACCTCATGACCCTTGCCATCCACCCGCCTGCGGACCTTATCTTCATACTGTTCAATGGATGTAAGTTGGTCACTTGAAAGTAAATATAATCGATTTCCCAATATATCCTGGGACTTGGAACTCCGGACCTCCTGGTGCATTTGCATGGTAAATACCTCCCACTCTTTTGGATGCAATTCGTCAATGGTCCCTACTTGGGTTTGAATGATTGAAAAAAGCTGCACGACAAAAAGAGAGATAGTCATCAGTATCAGGAGCGAAAAAAGCATTTCAATCATTGTAAAGCCATCATTTTGTCGCAGTATCACAAATGGATTCACTTTTTCCAGAAACATCTTCATAACGGACACATCCTTCAATCTTTCCCGATGAGTCTACATCGTCCTTCCAAATCATACGATACGATCTTTTTTGAATTATGAATTCCCGCTCGGCGCCTTGTATCTCCCCTTCCATGAACGCTGTCAACCTTTCATATAATAAATGGTGGGCCTCCGTCCTCATGATGATATTTTGACGGTCAGTCATCACTTTCTCAAGAATCGGTAAAATGGTAAGAATCAAAAATATACAAACGGAAAAGGCGGCTATCAGCTCAAGGTAGACATACCCCTTACAATTTTTCAATCCTGTACCTCCCTTTACCGATATTCAGAACCACTTTGTACTTCCCTTTTGATGTCTCAATCATCATCGTTCCTGCATTCGATATATTTCCAAACTGATTGAAATGAAAGCTGAATCCCATAGTTTCACTTAAAAAGCGGATATCCTTCGGTATGCTTCGCTCGAGGACAATTCCCTCCCTGTAAGAGGAAACGGTATAAATCTTCTTCCCATTATTGATGTGCAGGTAAATCATGCTTTCGTGGCTGATGGCATATTGTTGTGCAAAGAAAAGATCTTCATGAAATTGAGAAATAAAAAGCCTTTCTTCCATTCCTTTATGGAAGCTTGGATATAAATTGGGGGTAATGGCAAGCAAAAGGACGAAAATGACGAGGACAATAAGGGTTTCTGACATGGTAAATCCGCCATTGGCACGCTGAGGATTTCCTTTCCTACTACTCACCAATCGTGATATTTCCCTTTTTGTCCAAACTAATTTCATCTCCATTCGGACAGGATGTCTGTTTAAGATAGCCTTGACTTTCCAATTCATTGATACTACTAGGCAGCTTGGCATTGTCAATCTCATATGCCTGGACTTGTGCTTGGGCCATTTTTATGAATGCTTCACATCCCCTAGTATGGATCGTCGATTGATTCTTGGTGATATTGGGAATCGTTATGATCAAGAGAATGGATATGACTAGTAAAACAATAAGCATCTCGATTAAGGTAAAACCTCTTTCATTCATAACTTTTTTCATAAACTCCTGCTCCAAAAAACCATCTGATTCACAATGGTTTTCGTGCAGTTTCACCTCCACAGTTTAATAATGATATCCTATATACCTTCAAGCAGAGAGAACATCGGCAGCAAAACCGCTAAATAAATCGATACGATCAAGAGACCAATCACCGAAAACATAAGAGGCTGAAGAATTTTCAGGATTACATTCATTTTCTCTTCAATTTTTTCAAGCAAAAATCGACTGTAATGATGCAACTCCGCATCAAGCCTGCCGTATTTTTGCCCGTTTGCCACCACCACTGGTAAATTTTCATCAAAATAAGGCAATTCCCCAAAAATCATTTCAAGCGCCCTTCCCTCCGTCAGGTCATCCTTAATGATTGAGCATAGGCTTTGGTAGAATGGCTGTTGCTGATTAATCGAGAACAATTTTATGGTTTCGTTAATGGACAATCCTCCGGAAAGCAAGCCGCTGAATTGGCTTGCAAAAAAATAGGTTTCATATAATTTGATGAACGTCCCTACTATCGGAATGTCCAACAATATCCTTCTCTGCCGTAAAGGGCATAAGCGGTTAAACCAAAACCGTTTGAAAACATACAGAAATAAGAATAAGCCAAGCAAAATGAAGGGAAGTAGGGGCAGAATGAAGGAAAATGCTGATAATAGAATCAGGATGGCATTCTGATCGACATCCATCGTTAAATAGATTGCCTGAAATTTAGGAAGGAGAACACTCTGGAGAATATAAAACACAATGCTTACAAAAAAAACCAAGAAAATGGGGTAAACCAATATTTTTTTTATCTTTTCCATATCTTCCGTTCTTTTCTTCCAATATCCCCCTCCTTCTTTCAAGGCACGATCAAGGTCGCCGTACTGCTCTCCGTAAAAGATATAACTGATAAGTTGTGGGTGAAAATGAAGATGGGCCAGCACTTGATGCAAGGGAAACCCGTTCCTTAAATCCTGTATGGCCCTATCGAAATCTTCCGCCTTCTTCTTGGACTCTTGAAACTCGAGGAAATGGATTGCTTCTGCCAAAGGATAGCCATGGCTTAATAATTCACCAAGCTTGGTTACGAATACGGCTTGTTCTTTCAACTTCCATTTACTTTTTGTCTTCATGATATACCAACCGGTCATATTCTTGTGTATCCACATAGCCCATGGCTACCGCTTTTCCAATTTCATCCCTTAACCGGCGATAACTGACAGACGTGCAGTCCTTTTTACCCGCACGCATTTGGAGAAGGTCGGCCAAGCTTTTCCCATATAGTAATTCATATACACTCGCCCTTTTAGACCTGACAGTCATTTCGCAAGCAGCGGCACAGTCTTCATCCCCCATACACGAAAAACAGCGAAGTTCAACAAGCCGCTGGGCCGTCACGCCAATCAAGCTTTGTTCGATTTCAAGCAAGCTTACCCCAAACTCAAGCAGCCTCGAGATAGCACCTTGCGCGTCCCTTGTATGCATGGTCGTAAGAATCAAATGGCCTGTCAATGCCGCACGCACCGCGATCTTCGCCGTTTCCGCATCTCTGATCTCCCCCACGATGATCACATCGGGGTCGTGTCTTAGCACCGCTTTTAGGCCGACTGAATAGGTTATGCCCGCCTTTTCATTGATTTGGACTTGCAGTACTTTTTCGGACACACTCTCAATCGGATCTTCAAGTGTAATGATATTTCGATTGAGCATCTCATGTGCATGATGAAGCAAGGAATATAAGGTCGTCGTTTTCCCGCTCCCGGTTGGGCCGGTAAAAATCAGCATGCCATGGGAGTGCTTCAGAAGAGCAATCAATTTTTGTGCGGTATTCGGGAATAAGGATAGCTGTTCTAACGGAAGGATGTTCTGTTGGGGTATCAAGCGGATGACCAGGCTTTCGAGATAAGCAGTGGGAAGTGTGGAGAGGCGGAGCCCAACCACTTGGTTAGCTAAATTGATGGTGATGGCGCCACTTTGCGGCCTCCTTTTCTCGCCTATGTCCATGGCGGCAAGGAACTTCAAATGGGCTATCAGCCTTTCCGCTTCAAAGGATGATAATGTTTCCTGAGGTACGAGCTTATTGTCTATCCTGAATTGGATGAGCGGCCCCTCCCTGCGAAAAAAAATATGGATGTCCGACGCCGATAGCTTAATGGCACGAGTAAGGATCTTTTCAGCCGTCTTTTCAATCGATATCAAATCATTCATCACCTCCTGTTTTTCTTAAAAGTAAATTTTCGACAACGAACGACAAATTCCTGCTTAATAAATAAAAAAATTCTCGAAAAAATTTTCGAGAATCATTTTTACATGCTCCATTTCAACTCCAGCTTTTGTGAAACCAAATTTCTTAATGCGTCTTCATTATGCCCAATCACTAATTTTTCCCCGTCGATAAGGATTGGCCTTCTTAATAACCTCGGCTCATTTGTCAATAATTGGATAACATTAGAAAGATTCATTTCGTCAATATTAACAAGTAAGCCTTTATATGCTTCACTTCTTGTTGCCAATACTTCATCAAGTCCTTCGGTTGTCAATTCAAGGATTCGTTTTAGCTCTGCTTCCGTAGGCGTCTCTCGGAATAAATGGCGCTCATCGAAGGAAATATGATTGGCATTCAACCACTTTTTCGTTTTTCGGCACGATGTACAACTTGGATACGAAAAGAAAGTCAATCGACCCATATTTACCACTCCTCATTCACAATTTGGATATATATATTGATTGTATAATATTTGTATAATATATGTACATTGTTATACCTTTTAAAAACGAGGAAAATTTGAACTTTTTATAACTAAAGTGAAATTGCCACATCTGTTATTCCATTATTTTCTGCCTGTATATAATGAAAAAGAGGAAAACTAAGGAAGGTCAGGAGGGCATAATGGAACAAACGTTAAAAATTACGAACGTGTGCAGATCCCACTCGTTATTATATATATCAATATATTGTGAACAATCATGGGGATGTGATGGTACAGCACATTGCCGATTCGTTTAACATCCATCCAAACGTCGCCCGTCTACACTTATCAAAACTTGAAGATATTGACATGTTGACATCCGAAGCTCGTAAAACGGGGAAGGGCGGTCGCCCAAGCCGGCTTTATCGTTTGTCTGATAAAGTCATTCAGCTGCATTTTCCCTATCGGGACTATCAGCTGCTTTCAAGAATTAGCATCCAGACAATGATGACATTAGGGGAGCAAGGAAAACAGGCCCTATATGATACGGGGAAAGTGTTCGGTGAGGAGTAAGTCAACCAGCAGCTAGCCATGAGCCTACCCTCTATCAACAGCCTTACTTTTGCTGAAAAAGTCGGCATGCTTAAAAATGCCGCTGCCATTGCAGGATACTCGCCTGATATTCAAGCAAACGAAGAAGATAATGAAATTCACTTTCGTATCTTCTATTGTCCATTCAAGGAAGTTACAGCCTTGGAGCCAGATATGATTTGTTCGATGCACAATTCCTTTTTAAAAGGAATGTTTGAAGCCTTGTTTGGTAACGTCCATATTGTGGAACTAGAAAATATGATGTCCGATTGTTCCACATGCTCTTATCAAGCTTCGGTTCACACATAGAAACAAAAGGCATCCTTTACATTACCTTACAATTTCATTTATAATTATTTGGAATGTACACGACTGACAAAAGGAGGGATTTGGATGGAACGCATGTTTAGAGTATGCGGATTTTGGACAGGAATTATGGCCATTTTCTTTTATCTTGGCCATATGCATCAAACGTCTTTACTTTTCTTTGCACAAACTATCTTTTTTGTTCTTTTAAGTTATTTGAAATTATCTGAGCGCATGTATATTTATGTCTTTGGCGCCTATCTTACCGTTTTCTTTGCAGGATTTTCGTACTGGAGCGTATTTATGATGACTCCAGGCGCCTCCCATTAAGAACGGAACAAGCATGATACATAACCCATGAATTTAGGTTCATGGGTTTTTACTTGTCATCAATCAGGAAAAATCTTGACTGTTCCAGCTAAATTCCTCGTTTGAAGCAGCACCTTGAAATGCTCACTAAATCCGCCTGGAACGATTAACCCTCGAATGGCACGATTGCGTTTTGACGTTTTTGAAAATGGGTCCGTCTCTTGGTGTTCCTTCAATTCCTCAAGGATACCCGTTTTAAGCAGGAATTCATGCTGCTGATAAAGTCCTCCGCAGGCAAGACCAATCTTTTCTCCCCTATCCATTAATGTGTCAAAATGAATATGCGTCGTCAAATCCATATCCCCTGGATACACAAGTGCATCCTTAATCATTTCATGCTGATAATAGCCCCTTAAGCTTCCCTGACGAAGAGCTGGCTCCTTCCATTCATCCTGGGTATAACCGTAATCGATAGTAAGAAGGACCCCCGAACGAATGCTAGAGGCTATCTTTTCATATACCTTAACCATTTTTAGCGGAATTTCATATCTTTGCTTATCATGTAAAGTCACAGATTGTTCAGTAAGGTAAGAAAGAATGTTACGGTTCGTCAAAGGTTCCTTCACTTCGAGCAAACGGCCATTCTTCACTGTAACGAAGACCTCCACCAGGGCTCCGTCATTCTTTTCAATGACGTGGACAGGCAGTGCATCGAAAAATTCATTTGAAAAGACGATTCCATTTATGCTTGTCCACTCTTCTGCTTCTGTAGCAAAAGAGACCTGTTTGAACATCCCGATACGTTCTACCTGAGACCTTTTATGATATGGACTGGTTTCCACCAGGACATACGTCATTGAATCCCAAATCAGGGGCTCGGTTTCTTTAATGCAGACGAGAATGTCATAAGCCAGCTTCCCGTCTCCCGCACCAATTTCGACGATTCTTGGGGATACCCCGCACACTTTTATCAAATGAACGAACCATCTGGCAAGCGACCTCCCAAATGCGTCCCCGACATTGCCAGACGTATAGAAATCCCCCTTTGTGCCAATCTTCTTTTTTTGCTTCACATAGTAACCGATGTTCGGGGCATATAAAACAGCATCCATATAGTCATGATAGGAAATTCTCTTATTGGGGCTGCCTTCGATCATTTCCCTCAAGTGATGTTTCAACATACCGCCTCCTCTTCCTTGATTTTCCACCATGATTAAGTTTTTTCTTTGACAATCATGCACAAAAATCCATTACTTTTTTCACGAAACATTCGTTTTTATTTGGAAGCATATTCAGTATAATTCCGCATGCCATTTTTTTCAATATTCCCGCATTTCGGGACCGAAAAATAAAACAGGTGCCAATTGGCACCTGAAAAAGTGATTATCTCAAGAATGGATTGGCATTCTTTTCAACTAAGATGGTCGTGACTGGCCCATGTCCTGGAAAAACGATCGTATCATCAGGCAACGGCAGCAGTTTCGTATCAATGCTGTTTAACAGCACTTGTTCGCTTCCGCCTATTAAATCTGTCCTGCCGACGCTTCCCTGGAACAAGACGTCCCCTGAAAAGAGCATACGTTCTTCCTTGGCAAAATAGGAAACACTGCCTGGTGAGTGCCCGGGCGTTTCGAAAACTTCGAATGTGAATCCCCCAATAGTAAGTTCTTGCTCATTAGCCAGGATATGATCAGCAGGCTTCATGCGCATCGGGTTTTCAGGGAACCAATTCAAAGAACCATTCAAAGCCGGATCAAGCAGCCACTTGGCCTCTTTTTCATGAATATAAGCGGGCACTTCATAATGATCCCGAATGGCATCAAGGGCACCAATATGATCAAAATGAGCGTGCGTCAATAAAATCGCCAAAGGCTTCAATTTTTTTGTCTGTATATATTGTATGATTTTCTGTGGCTCTTCACCCGGATCGAATATAATGCAATCATTTCCATCCGAAACTATATAACAATTCGTTTGCAGCGGCCCTAGAGGGATTTGTGTCCATTTCATTTCCATCAACTCCAATAACATTTTCTAACTTCATTTTACACCAATTCAAGCAGGAAATGCTTATTCAGTATACTTTATAAAGAAGTGTCGTCTGTTTAAACCTCGACAAATAATTGAAAAAATATTAAAATATTAACAAATGCATTCTTTTCTACATATTTTTGGTAGTTGCCTTATCCTCTGGGTATATTATTAGGGATTGGCATCCATTATGAAATAAGGGGGTTTTGATATGATATTAATGGTTGTATTTGGACTTGTAGCTATTATGGGAGTAGCAGCTGTATTTACTTCATTAAAAAAGAGAAACTTCTTAGGATTCATTTTTGCAGCCGGCAGTGCGGTCGTATTTGGCTGGTTCACTGTCATGACCATCATCAACAGTGGCTTTCCTGTTGCCCATTAAAAGAAAAAAGGTTTCGGAAGGGTTTCCCTTCCGAAACCTTTTTTTGGATTTTTTATCGGATGTCAACTACCGTATGTAATAATCGTTCGTTATAGGATGACTTTTTCATTATCATGGTAGTCATCGGTTTGTCTACCTGAACATATACGAGGCAATTCATATCGAGTCAAGCGAACATCCTATGAATTCAAAAACAAAACAAACCTTAACGATAAAGAAAATAACATTACGATAGCACAAATGCTTACAATAACAAATGAAATTTCAGATTTATTCTGAAAAGCAATATAGGAAAACGTAGAGGTCGAAAATAAAAATACTACTTGCAGATAGGCTGTTCAAAAGGTCCCTTACGCAATAAAAAAGTTATCGCCATTGCAGAAACAATAAGGATTATAAGAAGCGGAAAAATTTTCTTCCCCATTTTTATCACCTCCTATTATTCACAAGCTACCAGTCTCCTCCAAATGGAGGTAGAGAGGTTTTCAAAGTGAAATGGTATGTCCAAATTCATTAAAACTCTGAGATTCCAATAAAACAAATTCGTTTTCTCCCAGAGTGGATTGGAACGGAAGGCAACGAGACTCCAGCGGGAAATGCTCGTCTACGTGAAACCCCGCTGGCGAAAAGTCGAGAAGGCTCACCGACCACCTCTGGATAAGGGAGTGGGTACAGTGAATTGAAACGGACATTGTACAAATCCTCAAAACTGTAGGAATTTTGAGATGCTATCTCCATTTTCACGCACAGTGAATTGAAACGGAAGGCGACGACACTCCTGCGGGAAATGCGGTATACGTGAGACCCCGCAGGCTTGAAACACGAGGAGGCTCACGGACCGCCCGCGGAAAGGGAGCGCCTGTAGTACAAATCATCAAAACTATAGGCAATGTAAATCCTTTCTTTGTTTTCACGCACAGTGGAATGAAACGGAAGGCGGCGACACTCCTGCTGGAAATGCGCGTCTAAGTGAAACCCCGCTGGCGAAAAGCCGAGAAGGCTCACCGATCACCTCTGGATAAGGGAGTGGGTACAGTGAATTGAAACGGACATTGTACAAATCATCAAAACTATAGGCAATGTAAATCCTCTTTCTTTGTTTTCACGCACAGTGGAATGAAACGGAAGGCAACGAGACTCCTGCGGGAAATGCGGTCTACGTGAGACCCCGCAGGCTGAAAGACGAGGAGGCTCAAGGACCGCCCGCGGAAAGGGAGCGCCTGGAGTGCAATGCAACGTTCTAAATACAGATACTCCAATGTTGGTATTATAGGATATAAAATAGTTTTCACACAAAGTGGTTTGAAAAGCAGCGTTCCATTTATTTAAGCCTTGAAAAAATACTGTAAACACACTCCATCCTTACAAAGTCTGTCTACAGTATGAAAGCTCGCCATTGTGGCGAGCTTTTGATTTAGATCATCATTGTTTTTTAAATAGTCTTTGTATTTGATGGGTTTTCATATCAATGATTTTCTCGAATTGA
Organism: Peribacillus muralis; assembly: GCF_001439925.1. Lineage (GTDB taxonomy): Bacteria > Bacillota > Bacilli > Bacillales > DSM-1321 > Peribacillus > Peribacillus muralis. Next base: position 391,774 of record NZ_LMBV01000001.1, on the reverse strand, counting down.
TATCCATATAAGCAGAGGTTGCCATCAAGCGAACAGCTCAACGGTTCATTTTCCATGTCCTTCATCACTTCTTCTTGTGTGCCATTTTTCCAATTTAATTTAGTCAAGGTAAACCTTCCCTCATATTGGTCCGCATCTTTTGATTCACTTGGAATAAACGTTATGAATTCCTTGTTTTTTTCAATGAAATCGTAGGATGGAATCACCCAATCTGAAAAGCTTTTCAATAGCGGCACGGAAAAAGAGTGTATCGGCTTGTTTGTTTGATCATAAAAAGCATATGTACCCCGATCATGTTTTTCTGTCTCCACTTGAATCGTCATCAGCGCTTGTTTCATTTTTTTAAAGTGAATGACATCGAGCATAAGGCTATCCACCCCATCATCATTCAACGCTTTGCTTACTAAAGGAGCCGTCAAAGCAGGTTCATCCCTATCCCAATCGAGAAACATCAATTCCTTTTCACCTGCCCATTGAGCAAAGGGCTGGGGAAAGTCCAGTGTTTCCATTGATTGATCGTCTGGGTTCAGCACATAAGAGCTATAGGTCCAATCTTCATTAAAACTCGATAAAAAAAGCGTTCCATCTCGATAGGAGTTCCACTCATAAGCTAATTCAAAGGCTGGTATCGCCACAGAATACAAGGGATTGCCTTTACGATCGAGAATGGTAATCGATGCTTTGCCTGAAGATGTGAAGGACGATACCAAAATATGCGTTCCAGATGGACTGATTGAAACTTCGGAAAACGCAATGGCCGGTTGATAGAAAACGGACGTGTCATTCGATTTCATATTCCAAGTCATTAGCTGGGGGACTTTATTTCCATTCCGCTTCTCAGCAAATAGAACGGTTTTGGAATCAAGCCATCCATAAATCGCTTCGATTTTTTCGGTTTCAGTAGTCGGGATCTTCCATTCACTTGAAGAAATCCCCAAGTTGGATGAGGAGTGTTCTTTTTCCGTATCAGTTACGGGTTTACTAAGGTTGTTGGAAGGCTCACAAGCCGTGATAAGAAGGATGGTGGAGAATAATAATGGGACGAAACACAACATCTTACAAATGGTAAGCCGCATACAAAGCGCTGCTTTTATTGCTTTAATCTCCACACACCTCCAACTTCAAAACTAAAACGCCTGGCATATGTGAGCGAGACATTAGAAAGAGCAAGGATTACTCGAATCCTTGTGACTTTCATTATAAAGTAAAAAAGAGAAAATGTGGCGACTAATTATCTTATATTTATGTGGAAGTATATTCCTTGACTAAATGAGCTTACATATACAGCCCTGCCATTAAAATCTTTACGGAATCTTCATAAATACCAGGCAGATGCGATAAAGGAAGTGGATTGATGCCCTTCCCTAGTTCAATGGTGAAGCCAGGTTGTTTGAATTCCTGAATGAACCAATCTTTATACCCGGCATGACTATCAACGTAACGAACGGCACGATATCCGCTGCGCTCTTCAAACTCCCTTGCCATACTCGCTGAATGTTCGGGTTCATGACCTTCATATCCCCAATAAAATTCCTTCCCCTGCGTATGAAGGGCTATCACTCTTTCAAAATTTCGTCTTTCAGCCAATTCCTTCATGGCCAACGCTTCTGGCTCCGATAAAAAAACCTCTCCTGGAAAATCTCTCGGGGCCGGAGCTTTTGGGATTTTTCTTCGCTTTTCAATTTCCCAATTGGCAGGATATTGATTATTTAGATCTACACCACGGATATTGGCTTTCCAAGCGTAAAAGGCGGGATTTCCGTTATTCATTTTTACAACATCAAGTTTGCCTTCCGCGGCTGACTCTCCTTTTAGGACTAAGTCGACTCCATCCGGATTGACCATCGGAACGAGTGAGATGGTCACATTTTCATAAAAGGACAGGCAGTCAACACCACACAGCATGCAATCATTCGTTACTGCCAGCAGCATATCGTTCAGCCATTTCATCAAGACGGCCGAGGTGATCCATTCGTTGGCATGGAAGGAACCGTTATAATGGATGACCTTCTCACCTCGGCCGACCCTTACTTCCAGAAGCTCTTTTCCTAATACACTCTTCCCAAACGATTCGACTTGAATGAAGGGATAGTGCAAAGAAAGAATCTCAAGATCATCAAGAAAAGATTGGTATTCATACGGTTTTTCGATGGCAAGCAAGGGACTGATGATCCTAACCGGTACGGAAACCATTTCTTTTTCACCTTGATTCAATAATAATAAAGCATCCATGGGCAATTGGAACCGTAACGCGATATCATTCAATGTGCTCTCCTCACGGGATTCTTTAACTGTTACGAACCCGGGAATATGCACTTCGATTCCAGTTGGCAAAACTTTAGAGATGCTGGGATTGGCATCCGCCAGTAAAACTTCAGGGATTTGGAACAATTCACTGTAATAGGTCAATGTATCTCTGCTTCTGCTCACGACTTTCATAAAAGACTCCGCCCCCTTCCTAATCTGATTTTATGAAAGAATCGCCGAAAAAATGCGATACCAAAAAAAGCCTGGATTGCTCCAGACTTTGTTTTTTCATCGTTTCTCTTTTAGCAGCCCTGTCCAAATAGACCTGCTAGAAACGTCTCAAGCATTCACTTGATTTTTAATTAGCCAAGCTGCACCTATCACTCCAGCATCGTTACCTAGTGTTGCAAGGCTTATTTTCGTAGATTTGCCAACTCGTTTGAACGCATACTTTTCAAAGGACGAACGGACTGTATCGAGCAAAATAGCTCCCGCTTGAGAAACGCCCCCGCCTATGACGATTTTATCTGGATTCATGACATTCCCTACATGTGATAGCGCAAGTCCTAAGAAATTGCCCACCTTATCCACCACGGCTTTTGATAGGGGATCACCATCTTTTGCGCACTGGAATAGCAATTTGGAAGAAACAGCATTTCCTTCGTTCACTTTTTGCTGCAGCAAAGATGTTCCATCGTCTTGCTTCAAGGCCTCTAAAGCCAGCCGAACGATTCCGGTAGCTGAAGCAACCGTTTCCAAACAACCTGTCTTGCCGCAATTGCATGGTGCGCCTCCGTCGGCAATGACCGTCATATGCCCGATTTCACCTGCAGCACCGCTTGTTCCATGGACGATTCGGCCATTGTGGATGATGCCTCCGCCTACACCTGTTCCAAGTGTGACACAAACAAGGTCTTTGGCTCCATTACCAGCACCTTTCCACATTTCTCCGAGGGCAGCCATATTGGCATCATTATCAATGACCGCAGGCAGAGAGGTTTCGACTTCCAACAAATCCTTCAATGGATAGTCTTTCCAACCAAGATTGACTCCTTCATAAATGGAGCCATTGACAAAATCCACTGGGCCTGGGGCACCCATTCCTATCCCCACTATCTTACTCTTCGGTTCATTCAATTCTTCAAGCTTCGCATCGATCGATTTAGCAATGTTCGTCGTGATGAATTTTCCCTTTTCGGAGATGTCGGTGCTGATTTCCCATTTATGAATGAACTCTCCATATGAATTGATTAAAGCCAGTTTGGTAGTTGTACCGCCTAAATCGACACCCATCAGCCATTTTTCCATCATTCTCACCTTTTTTTATCAATTTTTTTCTGTTTCTCCAACTCAATAGACAATTGCTGCCTAATTAAAAGGATCGCCATTTGATAATCTTTCGTATCCATCATCTGCATACGATGGATTTCCCTGATTTCAGCTTCCATCAGTTCAAGCTCGGCGACACGATCGCCAATATAAATAAATGTACCAAATCTTTTCAAATATTGCTGCAGATCATAAAATGATTTCATATTAAGCCTCTTTACTCTTTTCTATAGGAAAGTATAACGAATCCGCCTCTATGTAACAAGCGTCTATTTCCTCTTTTGATAATTTCCCGATCTGCCTCATACATGTCCACGTCCATTCATATGATGGAATACAAGGCAAGTGGCGCCCAACATGGCTCGTTTGTGCTTCAAGCGTCAAAAACGGAGGGGAAAAATGAAAATACAATTGAAGTATACCGTTTTATTAGTCTTGACTACCATTTTTGTCATTCTTTATTTTTCACAAAACGAACAGGCAGAGGAAACGATCACTTATTTTCCCATCGATTCCTCACTCCATTTTGAACATGCTTCCACACAACTGACGGCGAAGGAAAACGGGGGGGATAGCTATTCGGTCACATGGAGGGTCAATTCTGCGTTGGATCGGCCTGCCTACTTGCGCCAAGACGTATCCCTTTTATACACCAATGGAAAATTGACGGGAGCTTTAAAAAATTGGCGGCAAAATAAACAAGAACTCTCCCAAAAAGCGAAAGCGAAGGAAAGAGAAAGCGGTCGCTACGATGCCGTTACATTTCATTATGCAGAGGTTCATCCAAGTGAGACCATTTTCACCAGTGCCCAACAGCTCAGTAAAGACAAGATTTATGCAGTAACGACACCTTCTTTTCAATATTTTCACCGTCCACTTTCGGAAGAACAGATCGAATGGAAAAAAACACTGGACAGCTTGACCGCTCAAACCGTTCAAGATGGTTTGGAAAAAGTCAGTCAGGCCTATCATATTAACCTGAATCACTATAACATCATCTCATTAACCGACCTCCCCGCGAAGAAAAACCAATGGCTTTCTGCATTCCCTTCATTCAAACGGGAAGAAATTGTAGGAAAGCTATGGGAAGGACTTTATAAAAATTATGTATTAGGCATCAAAAAAGAGGATGGATCCACCGTTAATGCACAAGGCAGCACCATCCCCTTATTACTTATGGCGCAGAATCAACGTGAACTGCTTGTCTTGTTTACCTTGAAAGACGGTACTCCCATCATGCTGAGTCAGAAGTTATAGTTGCGTTTCGATTTTCTTCAGCAGCTCAGCATATGACTTATTGTCGGGAGCAAGCTCGATCGCCTTTTCTGCTTGCTCCTTAGCCTGATCAAGTGATCCAAGATCCATTTGAACCAAGGCAAGGTTGTAATGGGCTTGATGTAAATCCGGATTCGTTTCGATCGCTTTTTCGTAATAATCCTTGGCTTTGTTACTGTCTTTTTCATCAAAGGCTATATTTCCGAGCATGAAAAGCGATAACGATGCATCCGGGTTGTCACCTACATAATCGGTTAACATTTCCTCCGCTTTCGCTTTTTTTTCATCATTCATATACTTTTGGGCTAGCATTGCCATCGTGTCATCATTGATGGCCGCGCTGTTCTGATGATTGAAGCCAAACTTAAGCAACGTATAGGTTAGAATCGCCGTTCCAATAAAAAAAACGAGCTGGCGCAAGATATTTTTGTTTTTTGGAAGAGAGACCACCCCAGCAGCGAGAAAGCCACCAATCAAACCGCCGATATGTCCTGCATTGTCGATCCCCGAAACGGAGAAACCATATATTAAGTTAATGATGATTAAGACGATGACCGATGATCCCATCGTGCGCATGAATAATTTCGGATAGACGATCCCAAAGTACAGCAGTGCCCCAAAACAGCCAAAAATCGCTCCGCTAGCTCCAGCTGAAAGGTTCGGCGTCATGATGAAGCTGCCTAGCGTTCCGGCGAAACCAGCGAATGCATAAATGAAAAGGAACCTGGCATTACCGTATATCCTTTCTACTTCAGCGCCGATTAAATACAGGGAAAAGGTGTTCATCAATAAATGAAAGAAGCCAATATGGACGATTATCGGGCTAAAGAACCTCCACCACTCCCCTTGCATGATCAATGGCGAGTATTTTGCCCCAAACTCAATCAAGGTCTTTGAATTGGTACTGCCCCCATTGAACTCCATCAGGATGAACACAGCGATCTGGATCGCCATGAATAGATATGTAAAGAATGGCTTATTAGCATGTTGAAACACTTTCTGTTCGGCCTTCGCTTTTTTGACTGATTCCGAGATGGCATCCTTCTTTAAGGCGAGAACCTTCTCTTCATCTATTTCATCTTCTTGAAGAACTTGTATGGAAAGTGGTTTTTTCAAAATATGCTCAAGGTTTTGCAGCGATTGTTCAATTGCTTCACAAGTTAGAATGAATGTGTTAACCTTCGTTTTTTTATAAGAAGCAACCTGTAAACTAAAATCATGATCATCGACAGGTGCAAATTTACTTACATAGATACTTAATATGTTTATCGGTTTCTTATATAATTTTTGTCTGATTCTTTCCCCATTCTGCAACGTTCTTTCAATATCACGTTTCAACCAGTTAGCCCAATCCAAATCTTGCCGGATCAGCCTGATGACCGGAAATTCCTTGTTCGTATCGCTTTCAAGCCAAATCTCCTGATGGTTTTCCGTGACAGTGATCATTCGATAATCATAACGGCCCGATAACTCCCTTATGGTTGCCCAGAACAAATAATCCTCTTTAAATCCCAATGCCTTCCCCACTTTCCAATCAATCTCGAGCTTCTGATATTCCCGTTTCATTATTTAAAACTATAGACGATATCTTGTAAAAAGTAAAAAAAGGAACCTTGATTCGGTTCCTTTTTAAGAAATGCAGACATAACTCATTTGACCTGACTGAACATGCTTTGCATCATTTTATCCCTGAACATTGGCATACTCAAGGATTTGGTCACTAGAAATCTTCTCAGGAAGCCATTGGAAAGCGCCGCATTGACCAAGCGGTACCGATTTTTGTACCCGGCATAAACAGCTAAACCAACCAGGAAGATATGAATAATCGATCGAAGCATAATAATCCCTCCTATCATTAGTGTGATACGAGACAGGATTTTTATGAGCTAAAAGTGATAAAGATTAAACATCTTCCATTCTGGTGTACGTTCGCAGAATTTTTGTTGGGGTGATAAGCTTACCGACTGCGATATCATGCACATCTATCGGTAGCTCCTCCACAAGTTGAAGCTCGTATGCAAGTGCTAGCGTAGCTCCTTTGTATCCGGGGAGGAAGCGGTCATAATAGCCGCCGCCGAAGCCGAGGCGAAACCCCTCTATCGTAAACGCGAGACCTGGGACGATCAACACATCCAATTCGTCTTTTGTCGCCTTGGCTGTGTTGGCTACCGGTTCAAGCAGCCCATGATAGACAGACTCCAACTCATCAAAGGAGGAAATCTTTTTGAATTCCATCGACTTTTGATGAGGGTCACATTTTGGTACTGCCACTTTTTTGCCTTCACGCCACGCTTGTTCGATGATCCGTAAGGTTGAAACTTCAGGATGGATGGAAATCGTAATGCCAATCGTCTTCGCCTTTTGCCATTCCTCAAGCGAAAATAAGTTTTCCGCTATCTTGTTCGAATGTTCTTCATGCTCCTCTTTGGTCAGCTTCATTAAGCGGTCTTTAATTTGCTGACGGAGTTTTTTCTTAATTTCCTTCATCATATCTCATTCCTTTGCTCAGCTACTGTTAGTATCTTAAAATAGCAGTTCGTTTACGAAACGTCCGCATGACCATAAAAAAGCATAAAAAAAACAACAGGAAAAATCCTGTTGCTTACTTTGTTTCGCGGTGAGTTGTGCTGCGTTTTTCTCTTGAGCAGTATTTTTTAAGCTCAAGACGGTCTGGATTGTTACGTTTATTTTTTTTAGAAATATAGTTACGGTCTCCACATTCAGTGCAAGCTAATGTAATATTTACGCGCATTGTGTATTTCCCTCCAAACATATTGACTTTTTCACATAGGACTTTTCTATAATAGCATTATTCAATGCGAATTGCTAGTATGTTTTTTGGGAAATCGAACATTAACTTTTAACTAATTCAAATCGTTACGTTTTGCATCGTCAGCAGCAGCTGATTATTGATGACTTTCGCATCCTCCTTCGTTTCAGCATGAACGACCCAAGCCACCGCTTCGACACACTCTTTCGGCAGAATCTCCGTCTCCAGTGTGAACATGCTGGTTACCTCCCCCTTGGCGAGCGGTGAGTACGCCAGAAGTCCTTCTTTCAATGATTTGAAGCAACCCTCCTGATAAAGGCTTCCTTTGCCTTGAATGCAATATTGAGAGATGCTTTTCCCCTTTACCAAGCCCCCTAATAAGGCAATCGATTGGGGCGCTACATGTAATATGGCCCGTTCATTCGGGCTATAAAAAGCCACTGCCTGTCTTTCGAAAGCGTTTTCATAGTGGAAAAATATTTTGGGACGCTTAATCTCAAATGAAGTATTCCTGATCGTGAACTTGGAAAAGGTAACCTGCCCTTGTGTGAAGGTTTGTAGCAGTGTCCGTATCTCTCCATTAGGATGACTCATCATATCTTCCTCAGGATACCAATCAAAACTCTCATCCATCCATAAACCGGCCTTCAATCCCTTACGAAATAGATCTTGATTATCCTGCGGCATATATGCGTATAACGAATTCATATAATCATCCCTTCCCCTTCTCTATTTTTAAATAGCTTATCGTTAGGCGCTGACAGTGAAACGACTCACCTGAATTTTGCACACTCAATTAATTTCAATATTCATAATATTTCGTTTTCCAATTTATTCTATCTTCATGTTAGCATTGATTGGGCTTATGGACAATAAACACATTTTGTCGAATTTTATGCAAGTTATTAAGCAAAGGTTTTATTCCCCGATTCCTGCTCATTTTTTTTTTCAACGTGTAAAATCATGATAGCTTTCGACAATAATTTGAAATAAAACAAATAAAAAAATGAAGCGTATTGCCGCTGCCCTAGCTATAAAAATATGAAATTCGCCATTTTTTTTAAAATTTGTGTAAAATACAAGTATATGTCGAAAATTATTTTCCGAGGTGAAAACATGGAAACCTTAATCATCCTACTTTTCTCGTTAGCGATCATTCTTCTTATCCTTTCCTTTTTCAGTAAAGATAAAGTCGCCAAATTAGAAGAAGACTTAGAACAAATGACGATAACGTATATGCACGATATGTATCAATTAAAAAAGAAAGTGAAAATTCTTGAAGGCATCATCGAGGATGATCCCGTTTCATCCGTAAAAGCTAGATTCCAGCATCCACCGGTCTCTTCCGGGGATCTTGAACCGATTCATGAAATTCTAAAGAGCCAAGTTCTATCCTTATACAGACAAGGGCTTTCTTTGGCACAAATCGCTAAACAATCCTCCTTAACCGAGGAACAAACCCTGTCGGTCATCGAACAACAGGGAATGCGGGGAAATGATCATGATTAAGGGAAGACTGCAGGGTTTTTCAGCCGGCATCATCTTCACGACTTGCATCTTTGCCGGCTGTTATTATGGCACCGGAATAATTAAAGGGAGCGATTTGACCAGTGACGAGGCCAAGGAACTGCTCGAGAAAGACGGTTTCACCGTCTCTCTTCCTAATAAGGAAGCGCAGCAGGCTTTAAAGCCGTCAAGGGACATCGATCAAAAGCCGAAGGTGGAGCAAACCCCCATCGTCTCCTATACCATGAAAGTCAAATCGAATATGACTTCAGCGGAGATTGCCACTATGCTTGTTGAAGAAAAGATCATCGATGACGCAGCTGAGTTTGAAACGTACATGAACGAGCATGACTTCTCGAAAAAAATACAAATCGGCGAGTTTGTGGTCACCAATACGATGACCTATCGGCAATTGGCCAATACGTTATCTCATTAGTCAATGAATAAAAGAGGCTTTGTAAAAAGCCTCTTTTTTTTAACTTATGGTTCAGATCATTCATTTCTGCCGATGTATCTCCCTCTTACAAGGAAATAAATATTTTCTGCGATATTCGTTGTATGATCTGCCGTTCTTTCTAAATATCGGGCAATTAAGGAAAGCTGTGTGACCTGCTGTAGGTTTTTTTCATCTGAAAGTCGAAGGAGACTTCGAATCATCTCTCCATAAAAGCGATCGACCTCATCATCCATTTCAATGATTTCTCTTGAAAGGACAACATCTTCCTTCTCAAATGCTTCTATCGAAAGTTCAATCATCTTTAATGTAATATCATGCATCTGCCTTAAAGGTGTTAAAGGCAGAATAAATGGCTGGTCACCGATTCGGATGGCTGATTTAGCGATATTGACGCCAAAGTCCGCCATCCTTTCAATATCCGAGGCAATTTTTATGGCAGCAATGATACGCCGCAAATCAATTGCAACCGGCTGCTGCTTCGCAATCAGTAAAATCGCAAAGTCATTAATTTCCTCTTCCAGCAAATCAGCTATTGTATCATCATCAATAACTTCAAGAGCATCATCAACATTATTGTTTTCCAGTGCTGCATATGATTTTGATATTGCCCCTGAAGCTAAATTAGCCAACCTCACTATTTTCTCTTGTAACTCTTTCAACTGAAGCTCGAAATTTTCACGAACGACCATTATCGCATCTCCCTTTCTCTTTAACCGAAGCGTCCGGTAATGTAATCTTCTGTCCTTTTATCATTCGGATTAGAGAAGATGGTATTGGTATCAGAATATTCGATGACTTCCCCATTTAAGAAGAAGGCCGTTCGATCAGAGATACGCGCTGCTTGCTGCATGTTATGGGTAACGATGATGATGCTGAAGTCCTTTTTCAGTTCCTGGACTAATTCTTCAATTTTCAATGTGGAAATCGGATCAAGGGCGGAAGTCGGTTCATCCATTAATATGACATCCGGTTCGATTGCCAAACATCTGGCGATACAAAGACGCTGTTGCTGTCCACCTGAAAGTCCATATGCATTTTCATGCAGACGGTCTTTCACTTCATCCCAAATGGCTGCCCCTTTTAAACTCTTTTCCACGATTTCATCGAGAACCTTTTTGTTTTTGATGCCATGAATCCTTGGTCCGTAGACCACATTATCATATATGGATTTAGGAAATGGATTTGGTTTTTGGAAGACCATGCCCACCTGTGTCCGTAAGTCTTCAACCTTGTAGGACTGATCAAGGATATTTCTGTTTCTGTATTTGATCTGTCCTGTCGTTTTGACGTCCGGGACGAGTTCGATCATTCTGTTCAATGTTTTGATGTAGGTGGATTTCCCACATCCTGAAGGTCCTATGATGGCTGTCACCTCATTTTGATGCATATCCAAATTAATATTTTTCAAAGCATGGTTTTCTCCATACCATAAATTGAGATTTGACGTTTCATATACCTTTTCCGAAAAGGGAACGGACTCGACATTTTCGAACCCGTTAGCCGGTGACTCATTTTCTCTCATTAAGGTCATATTCATGCTTTCCTTCCTCCTATTAGTATCTTTTCTGGAATTTATTTCGAATTAAAACCGCTATTGAATTCATAAAAATTAACAGGATGAGTAAAACGATGATTCCCGCGGCAGCAACCTGCTGGAATTCCTCCTGTGGACGAGATGTCCAATTATAGATTTGCATCGGCAGAACTGTAAATGTATCCATGACCGTTTGTGGTAAAAAGGCGATGAACATCGGTATGCCAACCACCACAAGTGGCGCCGTTTCACCGATTGCCCGTGACAAAGCCAGTATTCCCCCAGTTAAAATACCAGGTACCGCAGCCGGCAGGACCACTTTCAATATCGTCTGCCACTTTGTTGCACCCATTCCAAAGGAAGCTTCCCTTAAATCACGCGGTACTGCACGTATGGCCTCTTGGGCAGCTACTATGATGACTGGAAGAACGAGTAGGCTCATCGTCAAGCCTGCTGCCAATATGGACCGATCCAATGCCAGCGCACGGACGAAAACCGTTAAGCCCAGCAGTCCAAATACTATTGACGGGACACCTGCCAGATTGGAAATATTCACTTTGATGAAAGTGGTGATCCAATTTTTCCTGGCATATTCCTCTAAATAAATGGCCGTTCCGACACCAAGCAGCAGGGAAACTGGAGCCACGACTACCATCAACCAGATCGACCCGATCAATGCTGCCTTTATTCCAGCTTCTTCCGGTTTCCTCGAAGCGAAATTCTGCAGGAAATCCCCATTCAGACTACCAATTCCTTGAGTGAATATCCGATAAAATAAGATGGCCAAAACGATGAGGCCAACCAGTGTTGCCAAGAAGAACAATCCTTTACATACCGTATTTACGGCCAGCCTGACGGGCATCTTTTTTGCAACTTGACTTTTGTTTATCAGCTTCATGTCTTAATATTCCTCCCTGAACTTGCGAGAGATGAACTGCGCCAGTAAATTCATGATGAGCGTAAAGACGAACAGTGTCATACCAACCGCATATATGCTGTAGTAAATCGTTGTCCCGTACCCTGCATCCCCCGAACTGACCTGTACGATATAAGCAGTCATCGTTTGGATCGATGACGTCACATCCATGCTCATGTTTGGGGTCGAGCCACCGGCAACACTCACAATCATCGTTTCCCCGATCGCTCTGGATAAAGCAAGAACGATGGAAGCCACAATTCCTGAGATGGCTGCTGGCAATACCACTTTAATCGTCGTTTCGAGTTTCGTTGCTCCTAAAGCATACGCACCTTCGCGAATCGACTTCGGCACTGATACAAGGGCATCTTCCGACAAAGAGGCTATCATCGGCATGATCATGATACCTACAACGATTCCAGGACTTAAAGCATTGAACATGTCAAGGGAAGGAAAAAGATCCCGCAAAACCGGTGTTACAAAAGTTAAGGCAAAGAAGCCGTAAACGATAGTAGGAATCCCAGCTAAAACTTCTAAAATCGGCTTGATGATTCTCCGTGTTTTCTCAGATGCATATTCACTCAAGAAAATGGCTGTTGCAAGCCCTATTGGAACTGCAACCACCGCTGCTATGACTGTGATCTTCAACGTCCCAATGACAAGGGGCATAATCCCATAGGAAGGTGTGGAAGCAAATGGGAGCCATTTAGCTTCTGTCAAAAATTTGACGATGGACACTCTGTCAAAAAAGATAAACGTTTCAAATATAAGGGTCAGGATGATCCCGATTGTAGTAAAAACGGAAATTGCCGCCATAAGGAACAAAAGCTTAGGCATGACTTTTTCCATATTGATTTTTTTCTTACTTTTCTTTTCCAGGATCATTTGCTGTACAGAATAGGTTTCTGTTTTTCTAAGTTCCAACTTGCATCCTCCATTTCAGACACGCAATTTTTGGATTTACAAGCTGTTACCCCCGCCTTAATCGAGTCAAGGCGGGATTTCAATAGCCTGTAATATCGTTTATTTTTCCAATTCTTTTAATTTATCAAGATCTTTCTGATACTCTTCTTCTGGCAGGCTGATATATCCCACTTCTTCTGCAAGCTCTCCTGCATTTTCAATGACGAATTGAGTATAATCTGCAACTTGTTCTTTTTCAGCTACCGACTTATTGGCTACATATGTGTAAAGCGGACGTGACAATGGTGCATACTCCCCACTTTTAATCGTTTCATGCGTTGGCTCTACGGCACCTTTGCCGTTGTCGATGGAAAGGATCTTCAGCTTATCTTTATTTTCAGAGTAGTAGGCATAACCGAAGAATCCAATCGCATTTTTATCACCTTCCACGCCTTGTACAAGAACGTTATCATCCTCGGAAAGCGTGGCATTTTCCACCATCGGTTTTTCTTCAAGGATCACTTCATTGAAATAATCATATGTGCCTGAATCTGTTCCCGGAGAGTAGAATTTAATTTCTTCCTTCGGCCATTCAGGGCGTATATCAGACCATTTCTTCACCTTTCCATTATCAACCCATAGTTTTTGAAGTTCTTCAACTGTTAGTGAATCGATGAATTCATTATCTTTATTGGCAACGATTGAAATACCGTCAAATGCCAGTTTCAACTCTGTATATTTAACTCCCTTTTCTTCAAGTAAGGCAGTTTCTTCTTCTTTGACCGGACGGGATGCATTGGCTAGATCCGTATCACCAGCGATGAATTTCTTGAATCCCCCACCTGTTCCTGACGCTCCCACTGAAACCTTCACATCAGGCTGTGTACCCATATATTCCTCTGCAACTGCCTCCATGATCGGGAAGACCGTTGAAGAACCATCGGTAATCACTTCTCCCTGCAGTTGGCCCGATCCTTTTCCTTCGCTGCTGCTTGTCTTAGCGTCATCAGATCCACAACCTGCCGCCACTGCAATTACTCCACCCATAACTACAGTCATTGCAATACCTTTGAAACGTCTCATTTGTAAATCCCCCTAAGAATTTTATATGAATATTTTGTCCTACAACCAAATCATACTTTCAGACTGTAAACCCCGTTTAAAGCATTTGTAAATATTCCGTAAATTATTGTGTGCGAATTGTAAAGATGTCAAAACAGGATGGATGAAAAAAAAACACGTCTTCGGTTTTATCCGAAAACGTGCTTTGACTTCATTCATTTTCCTGGCTTTTTCTAACTTCTGCCTGGTCTTTTTGTACGTCTTTACCATTCTCTACTTTTAAATCAGTCGATTTGTCTGTATCTTCATCTTTCTTCTTTTCCCGTTCTTTTTTCAGTTTGAAATACGTGTCCATGATTTCCTCACCTATTTCTTTACTCATGTCATGACCCGTATGGCCCTGATATGCCCACGGTACGACGACCGCAAATGCAACTTCAGGGTTTTTAGCAGGTGCATAGCCCACCATCGTGATGTTCATCGTTTCTTGGGGCTCGCTAAACTTCTCCCGGTCCGGTCCATCATAGAACGCTTCAGCCGTCCCTGTTTTAGCAGCGACTGTATAAGGTTTATCCCCGAAAAACCTATAAGCTGTCCCGCCTTGCTCCATTGAAACTTTCTCGAAGCCGCTCTGGACGCGCTTGATCCAGTCTTCCTTCATATCCAGGCGATTCATGACCGTCGGTGAAACGTCTTCGGCGACAGGTCCCAATTCCTCGTTGTTATCGACCGGATCACGAATTTCCTTGACCATGTGAGGCTTCATGCGGTTTCCGCCATTGGCAATTGCTGAAACATATTGCACGAGCTGCATCGGCGTGTACGTATCATACTGGCCGATAGCGAGATCAAGAAGCTTACCTGGAGATACTTCGGAACCTTTGAAACCGCTCATTTCATTTGGAAGATCGATTCCCGTGCGCACACCCAAGCCAAACTGGGCAAATGAATTCCGCATCGTCGAAAACGCGCCTGAACTAATGTTCAAAGGTTCATTCGGTACATAGTGCGCACCTGCAATATTAATTGCCGTTCTGAACATATAAACGTTCGAAGAAACCTTTAATGCGGTCAAATCATTGATGTTCCCGAAGTCACTATATGAACCTTTGGGCGGTGTACCTTTGATTCTCAACTTCGTATCGTAAAAGGACGTGCCAGGCTGAATCGCGCCTTGCTGATAGCCGGTTAATACAGTTGCACCTTTCACGGCTGACCCCATCGTATAGGAAGTCGTGATATTTCCTAAAGCAAAGTCCTCAATGGAGGATTTCCCTGTTTTCGGATCCTTTTCATATTTCTTTCCTGCCATCGTCAAAACTTCCCCCGTATCAGGGTCCATCATGACGACAAAGGCTCTATCCAAAAACTTGGTGTTACCCATTTTTTTCTTGGCGATCAACTGCTTTTCAATGATTTTTTCTGTTGCCAGCTGTAAGTCCATATCAACCGTCAAGATAAGGTCTTTTCCACGCTGCCCTTCAGAGATCACTTCGGAGTCGACGACATTTCCTGATTTATCAGTCACATTCCTTACTTTCGCTTTCTGCCCTTGGAGGATATCTTCGTATTGCAGCTCTATATAACTCTTCCCTACACGATCATTCCGACTGTAGTCACGGGCTAAGTAATAGTTGAGACTTTCACTAGGCAAGCCTTCTTCAGAAGAAGAAACTTTGCCCAATACAGATTTAAGTGTTTTATTATACGTATAAAAACGATCCCAATCTGTTGATATATCCACCCCTGGGAGGGAATCAAGGTTTTCACTGACCCTGGCGAATTCTTCTTTCGTTACTTTCTTGTTTTTTACAATCTGTGGCGTAAGGGCATATCCGCTGGCAAACTCCCTGTATATCGCGAGGGTTTCCATATCCTTGTCGGATAGTTTTATTTCATCCTCTGTTATCCGGTCGAGCTGAATCTTATACAGGTCACTCTCTTCCAGCTCACCCTCTTCGACTTTCTTTCTTTCTTTAGTGGTAACCTTTTTTTCAGCCAACTCCGGATTATTCAATATCCAAAAATCCTTCATATCGCGTTCAGTCACTTTGTCCGTATCTTTTTCGATCAACTTTGCGAGTTTCTCGGCGGTTTCCACCATATCTGCTGTCTTCGTACCTTGCTGTCGTGTATATGTAATTGCATCCAGTGGTTGGTTGTCGACCATCAGCTTCAAGTTCCGGTCATACATTTTCCCGCGGGGCACCGAATTATTCACGGTCACTTCCTCTGTTCTTTCAATTTCACGCCGGTAATCATCACCATACACAATCTGTACAACACCTAAGCGTAAAATGAGAGCGGAAAACAAAACAAACACTAAAAAGAAAAGAATATTCAATCTGAAAGGTACATGCGTCTTTTTCTTTTTCTTTTTATTCACACTAAGCCACACATCCTTTATACATAGTCATAATGGTCCTATACCATTCTATAGAACATTTATATTTTTTTCTACCTTAGTGTGCTAGAAATATTAAACAACTGGCGAACTTCCGAAAAAACGTGACTTGCGCCTCATATTTGTGATGTCACGTCATTGAAAAGGGGCCCTTTTAGGCCCCTTTCTCAATCTTGGTCGTTGATATCGATCTTCCGTACAAACCAATAAATCATGGTATGTCCTGCACCGACGATTAACAGATAAATCGGCAGCACCTGCTTTAGGTCGAAAAACAGGACGGACAAAATGAACCCTAATATGGATACAATCCTTCCAAGATGGACGAATAACTCCCTGACGACGATATATTCAATCCTCATTTCCGCAGCTTTCCATGCGCGGCCTATGATGTCATAGGTTAACGAAATATACGGGACCAGCAGGATCGGATAAGCGGTTGCAACAATTGCCCCATATATGAGAAGCTTTCCGAAAGTGACATCAAAAGCGATCAGCAAGACCCCTGCATACAAGAGGATCCCCCCTACAAGTATCGCTTTTTTTCGCATCGGTTGTTTTATATACCGCGAAGCGAGATAATACGCAACGAAGGCTATCGCGGAATTTAACAAACCATAGCTCCCTAAGGCAAGTTCACTATCCGTCTGAATGAAAACGATAATGGAAATGATGAACATGAAGGTACCCTCGCGTAGCCCTTGAAAAAAATGGGCGCGAGTGATCAACTGCCAATTCCGATTATGTTTACGTTCTTTCAATATCCGGAGGAAATAGTACTTCCCATGCGCAGGACGCCTTTTTAACGAAAAACTGAGCAGCACGGCAACGGAAAACAAGAGCAATGATAATCCGAATACAATGGAATATCCCGTGAATTTTTCAAGCCTCGAAATGATGAACCCTGACAGAATCGGACCAATCATTCCTCCTAGGGATGACAAAATCCCTAAAAAACCATTGAAGAAGTCCCTCGTTTCCGGCTCCGTAATCTCGAAAGTCAATACATTAAACGCCAGCCAATAAAACCCATACCCTATCCCGATCATTGCACCAAGAAGCCAAATGAAATCCGTGGCACGAGTCCCGACCAAAAGGACAGATAAATAAAACAAGGCCAAAAAGATAACACCAAGACGCAAAACAATGATTCGATCCACTTTTTTCGCCAACCTGCCAGCAAAGACAAAGGTTAGCGGCTGAAAAAGCACCACGGTTAGATTATATACGGCAATATCAACAATTTGACCGGATTGTTTCCACAAGTACACATTAACGAATGTATTGGATAAAGCAATACTCAGGCTGTACAGGCCGCCGATAAACAAAAGGAGATGTAAATCCTTCTTCCCTCCCGCTTCACCCAACACTCTCTCTAAAATACCCATTGTTTTAACTCTCCTTTAAATTCCACTCTAGTGTTTGAAAGATCAAGGGGATTTATGTAAAAAAAAGCAAGAAAACTTCGATTGGCTAGACTGGGGGCGGTGACAGAGAAGTGTGTGTGAGTTTCTGCCGTTTACTGGTGGAGTTTGGTGCTCATACTCGCGCACTTCAATTTTTGGGGCACCTCATGATTGCGCAGTTTGCACTCGTGAGTTTTGCACTTTCACTCGCGATTTCAGCTCCTTTACTCGCGAATGCCGCGATTCAGTTAGGAGAAACAGCAAAAAGACAGGATCCCATAAAAGGGAGTCCTGTCTTTTTTACTTGTTATTGATTATTTTGCAGCGCTATAACGTTTTGATACTTCATCCCAGTTTACAACATTCCAGAAAGAATTGATGTATTCAGGACGACGGTTTTGGTAGTTCAGGTAGTAAGCATGCTCCCAAACGTCCAATCCAAGAAGTGGCGTTTTGCCTTCTGATAATGGATTGTCTTGGTTCGGAGTGCTTGTTACTTCCAACTCACCATTGTTGACGGCAAGCCAAGCCCAGCCAGATCCAAACCGAGTAGTAGCCGCTTTTGCGAATTCTTCTTTAAAGCTGTCGAAGCTGCCGAATTTAGATGTGATTGCGTCTGCTAGTTCACCAGTCGGTTGTCCGCCACCGTTTGGTGAAAGGATTTCCCAGAATAATGTGTGGTTAGCATGTCCGCCGCCGTTGTTGCGTACAGCTGTACGAGCAGCTTCTGGTACTGCATCCAGGTTAGCGACAATTTCTTCAACGCTTTTGCTTAGAAGCTCTTGGTTGCCTTCTAGAGCATTGTTCAAGTTTGTCACATATGTGTTGTGATGCTTCGTGTGGTGAATGTTCATTGTTTCTTTGTCGATGTGTGGTTCCAATGCATCATATGCGTACGGTAATTGTGGAAGTTCAAAAGCCATAATAAAATTCCTCCCTATGTAAGCTGTTTTTTTTTGAGGGCTTCAGTTCTCGAAGGATACATGAAGCTCGCTAGCATTAGAGTATCAAATTTTTGTAAACCTTTCAAACCTTATGCCTCGTTTTGCGATTTAATTTCCTATGAGTATACCACGAATAAAAAATAACCAATCATCAATAGTTGAATGATGCCTTTCGTAATTACACTGCTAATAAAACCAACGACAGAGCCGAGGCCGATTTTGGATGCAGTAACCGGATCTTGTTTATGGACAATGATTTCTGCCAGAAAGGCACCGATGAAGGGGCCGATCAAGATGCCGAGGAATGGGATGACGAACGGTCCGACCAAAAGTCCGATGGTACTGCCCCATACGCCCGCTTTCGTGCCGCCGTATTTTTTGACACCAACCATGTTTGCAATGTAATCCGCTGCGAACAATAAGATGACGAATAAAATTTGGACCGTCCAGAAAAACCAGCCAAACGGTGCAAAGGAATAAAACAGACCATAAAGCACGATTCCGCCGAATATGAATAAAACGCTTGGAATGATCGGAAATATCAGACCGACGAAGCCCATTATGAACATGAGGACAATAATTATCCAAAAAAGTGTATCCACCATCAAAACGCCCTTTCTCTTTTCATTTATGATTGCCTCTACCTCTCCATAATTGCCTCTTTATGGGTAGTTGAAACCAATGACTCATCATACAGGTTGTTTTATTTTCCCCATATAGTTAAAATTGGTTAGGAATCTTATAAAGTTAGGTGCTGAAAACATTGAACATATTCAAACAACTTTGGGTGAGCCTATATTCCCCTAAAGATATCGCTTCCTTTCAAAACCAAGGTATCGGCAAGACGATTTTATACGTATTTTTTGTAAGTCTCATTGCCTTTCTTCCCTCAGCCTTTTACTTCGGTACAATGATGGTTGATGGGATAGATGCCATGCACGAAACAATATCGGAAGACTTACCGGCATTCAAGATCCAAAATGGCACATTGACGACAGATAATGATGAACCATTTAGCTTGAATAAGAATGGTTATCAAATTTTCGTGGATGGAACCGGTACGATGACCCCGGAAGATGTGGCTGAAAAAGCTGATGAGGCTGTGGCCCTTTTAAAATCCGATTTGGTGTTCGTATCTGGAGGCAATGTGCAATCGTCTCCATATTCTCTTCTCGAAGGAGATAACGAGGAAATATCGTCTTGGCTCGATTCCGTCGAATCTGTACTGCCAATTATCCTTCCGTTGCTGCTCCTTATATTATACCTGTTTACAGCTAGTGGAGTCTTCATTAAAGTAACGATCCTTGCTGCTTTCGGTCTTCTTTTCAAGAATGCCCTTGGCCGGACGCTTTCATATAGGCATCTTTGGAGAATTGGTGCATACAGTATTACGCTTTCGACCATTTTCTTCACCGTCATGGATTCATTTCAAGCAACGGTTCCATTTGCCTCATTCATCAGCTGGTTCGTCACATTGATGATGCTTTATTTATCGATTAAAGAAACATCTGCCAAATCCTCCTTGGAATGACCAAAAAAACACAAAGACCAAGTCGCTAAGGGCTATCGGATCTTTGTGTTTTTTTTCCATGTGACTGCAGTCATCATTTTTCATATCTCCTTAATTCGACAAAAAACTCAGCAAGTTTTTCCTATACTGATGGTTGAATTAGATTTTAAGAGGTGATAAATGTGAAAACAAGTTATCTTGATTTGCAGTGGTTGTCACTCATCATGGAGGCAAGAGAGATAGGCCTGTCTCCAAAGGAAATCAGCGTCTTTCTTGGCACCTGCTCAAAAAATCGAGAAGGTACCCAAACGAAAAAAAATAATTGACGATTTCGAAAATGCCCATTTTTAGGCATATTCCTAGTCCCTTTCAAGTATATATAGTGTAAAGACAAGCTTGGGAGGGTGG
The DNA here is from genome assembly GCF_001439925.1 of Peribacillus muralis. Classification (GTDB taxonomy): domain Bacteria; phylum Bacillota; class Bacilli; order Bacillales; family DSM-1321; genus Peribacillus; species Peribacillus muralis. The sequence continues at coordinate 371,103 of NZ_LMBV01000001.1, read as the reverse complement.
AAAATTGAAAAGGCTACTGATTTTTGTATCATTTTGCTTCACATTATTCATTATTTATTTCGACCTGACAACTGGCACCCTGCCGACTTCACCCCCACCGGCTGCTAAAGTCCAGCCTGCCGTCCCGGCAAGTCAGCAGCAATCTGCCCCGAGTGCAGCTTTTAAAGAAATTACGATGAAGCCTGGTGATACTTTACTCTCCATTGTCGAAACGGAAAATAGCGGAGACAATCAGCCGATTGAAACGATCATATCTGACTTCCAAAGCTTGAATGAAGGCATGAAGCCTGAAAATATGCAGATTGGCAAAACATATAAGATTCCTGTTTATAAATAGCCGGAAACTGGGTGGGTCTTCGTGTTTTCAAGCGCTCTCGATAACTACGTAAAAACCCAGGAATAGCATAATCTTCTTATTGAAAAAAGATATTGCAGCCTATTTCCTTGTCAAGCGGTAAGTAGATTGATACAATATTTTAGAGAAACAAATGAAAAATCAAAACTGATTTTTTCCTAAAGGAGAGAATTCCACTTGAGTGAAATTATACATCGTACCAAGACGCGGCCAATTAAAGTCGGAAACTTAACAATTGGCGGCAATAATGAAGTTATCGTACAAAGCATGACAACTACTAAAACACATGATGTTGAAGCAACTGTTGCAGAAATCCTTCGTCTTGAGGAAGCGGGATGCCAAGTCGTGCGAGTCGCCTGTCCTGACGAAAGAGCTGCAGATGCAATTCCTGAAATAAAAAAACGGATAAACATCCCACTTGTAGTCGATATTCATTTTGATTATAAGCTGGCATTAAAGGCAATTGAAGGCGGAGCGGATAAAATCAGGATCAATCCTGGTAACATCGGTCGCCGCGAAAAGGTTGAAGCAGTCGTTAAAGCTGCCAAAGCGAAAGGCATCCCAATCCGCATCGGTGTAAATGCCGGTTCGCTTGAGAAGAAGATACTCGATAAGTATGGATATCCAACGGCAGACGGTATGGTCGAAAGCGCCTTGCACCATATCAAGATCCTTGAAGATCTCGATTTCCATGACATCATTGTGTCCATGAAGGCCTCTGATGTGAATTTGGCCATCGAAGCATATGAAAAAGCTTCGAAAGCATTCGATTACCCGTTACATTTGGGAATTACCGAATCGGGTACATTGTTCTCCGGAACGGTAAAAAGTGCTGCCGGACTAGGTGCCATCTTAAGCCAAGGCATCGGAAGCACGATGCGTGTCTCCTTAAGCGCCGATCCGGTCGAAGAGGTGAAAGTCGCTCGGGAGCTTCTGAAAGTATTCGGACTTGCTTCCAACATGGCCACTTTAATTTCCTGCCCGACTTGCGGTCGCATCGAAATCGACTTAATCTCCATCGCGAATGAGGTCGAGGAGTACATCCAGACGATCAAAGCTCCAATCAAGGTATCTGTGCTTGGTTGTGCGGTAAACGGTCCTGGAGAGGCACGTGAGGCTGATATCGGCATAGCCGGTGCACGTGGTGAAGGCTTGCTGTTCAGGAAAGGGCAAATTGTAAGGAAAGTGCCTGAAGAAACGATGGTCGAGGAACTGAAAAAGGAAATTGACAAAATCGCTGAAGAGTATTATGAAAAACAAAGAGCGGAAGCTGCCGCGGCAGCTTTATTGAATAAATAAGACAAAAACCCCGATTCTTAGCATCGGGGTTTTTTGCGTCTTATTTAAAAGAACGGCAGGATGAATATGCCTACGATGATGGACAGAGCCCCAATGCCTATCGCCCATGTTCCCAAGTTCGATCCTCGGCTTCTGGCCACTATCCCTACGATGATGCCGGCAATTCCTAACAGAAAAGGCATCATGAATAGCGATAATATGGAAATGATCAAGGCTATGACACCAATGGTTTTCCCCCTTGATGCCACTTCCCCAGAATCAACAGCCCCGACTACAGACCCATCTTTATATGATCTGCTTCTTTGAGGCAATGTTGAGATCTCGGCTGACGTTTCTTCATGATACCGATTATCGGCATTGAACACGGGCCCCCGATTTTCATACCTTCGATCATCTGCAGGCTCAGCTTCATTATAATACCGCTCATGATGCGGATCATCGACATTCGTTGTCTCACTGCCCTCTTTGCCCAATCGTATTTCATCGTCAATACTGGAGTATTGATCTTTCTCCATCCTTGCATCCCTCACTTTCGTTTATAGGAGCAGTTATAGTATGTGTTAAAGCTTCGGAATCCATCGTGATAATGGTTTCTTGTCTTGGAAATAAATAAGCGAATTTACCAATGCTTTGATTGTATATGTTACACTATTACAAGTACTTTTAAGATGAGGAGAGATTTCCCATGAAAAAACGATTTGGCATCGACATAGACGGGACTGTCACAAGACCCGATTCCATGGTCCCCTTTTTAAATAAAGCTTTCCAATTGAATTTAGCTTATGAAGATATTACCGAGTATGACTTATTCCCATTCGTTAACGTTCCAAAGGAAGATTTCACCAAATGGTTCATCGAGACGGAGCCTCTCATTTATGCCGAGTCTTTATTGGCTGAAGGAGCAAAGGATGTATTGGAAAAATGGACAACACAAGCCGACCTCTATTTCATCAGTGCCAGGAGCAACCGTTTATTCGATGTAACTAAGGATTGGTTCACAACGAACGAGGTCCTCTATAACCATATTGAGCTTGTAGGTTCACATGATAAAGTCGCTGCAGCGAAGAAATTCGCAGTCGATCTGTTTTTAGAAGATAAGCACGATAATGCGGTAGCCATATCGGAAGAATGCAAAATTCCGGTGATTTTATTCAATACCCCTTACAACCAAGACCCTGTACCTGAAAGCGTCATTCGGGTCAACAATTGGCAAGAGGCCTCTTATTGGGTGGCCCAATGGTTGGCAGAAAAGCCCGTTTCCATTAAATAAACGAAAAAAACCCATTGACTAAAAGTCAATGGGTTTTTTCAGGCCTCTACAGATATACGGCATGCGGGGCAGCGTCCGTATATTTCAAATTTATGACCCGAGACATCGTAGTCCTTGAGGCTATCCTCCAGCTCCTGCATCGGGCACACTTCGATTTCTTTCGTTTTACCGCAATTCAGGCAGATGAAATGATGGTGGTGGGAAGCATGGCCGCATGTAAAGCGGAAGTGCTTTTCCCCTTCCAGCTCAGTCGTTTCAAATATCCCCAATTCAACGAATAATGAAAGGTTCCGGTAAATCGTATCGAAGCTTAATCCAGGATAGTCTTGTTTCATATTCTCCAACACATCTTTTGCCGTTAAATATTTATCGCTGGTCGAGAAAAGCTGAAGCATCTCTTCCCTCTTTCCAGTATGTTTAAATCCTTTATCTTTTAGTAATTGCATAGCAGTCGTTACGTTCACGAAACATCACCCCATCTATCGATTTTTCCACTTATCAAACAAAATTGACAAGATGAGAATAAGCACAGCGATTATTACAATGGTGCCGCCAGGAGCGAGGTCAAGGCTGTATGATAAAAATAAACCAACTACGACGGAAACTTCGCCGAATAAGATCGAGAACCCAATCATTTGCTTAAAGCCCTTGGCAAAGCGGAGACTAGCTGCTACCGGCAGCGTCATGAGCGAAGAAACGAGCAATATGCCAATGATTTTCATGGAAGCGGCGATGACCAAGGCTACCATCACAATAAAAATGAAATGAATGGATTTGTAAGGGATTCCGGAAGCTTTGGCATGTTCTTCATCAAATGATAACTGAAATAACTCCTTATACAATAGGGTAAGGGTCAAGACGACGACTATCCCCACTGCCAAGATGACATACAAGTCCGCCCGACTGACTGCGCTGACGCTTCCGAATAAATACCCGAACAAATCCGTATTGAAGCCATCTGCAATGGATATGAAAATGACACTAAGACCCATGCCGCCAGACATGATGATCGGGATTGCAAGCTCTTGGTAATGCTTGTATACCCCTCTTAATTTTTCAATGAATAATGATCCGCCAACAGAAAAGGCCATCCCCATATAGAGGGGATTCAATCCCGCCATCGACAGAAAACTCTTTTGAAGCAATAAACTGAACGCTATGCCAGCAAGCGCTACATGACTGAGCGCATCAGAAATCATCGACATTCGTCTTACCACAACAAAAACGCCCACTAATGGCGCAATTGCTCCGATGATGATTCCCGTCAAGAATGCGTTTTGCAAAAATTCGAATTGCAATATCCCCGATATCATTGGCCTATCCTCCAAAACTTTTTAATGATCATGATGTAAAAACTGGACGCCATGTCCATAAATCGATGAAAGCTCACCTTCATCCAACTCATTATATTCACAAGCATCCCCATGAAAATGAAGCTTTTTATTCAAACAGGCTACATGTGTGACTTTATCGGTGACGGTACCGACGTCATGAGTTACCAAAATCAAGGTAATTCCTAACTTTTTGTTCAGCATCTCAAGCATTTCATAAAATTGGTGGACATTTTTTGAATCAACTCCGACTGTGGGCTCATCCAAAATCATCAATTCCGGCTCACTGACTAGCGAGCGGGCAATGAAGACCCTCTGTTGCTGCCCTCCGGACAATTCACCGATATTGCGGTTCTGATATTCAAGCATGTCAACGGATTCGAGGGCATTCTTTACCAGGCGCTTGTCTTCTTTGCTTGCAAACTTGAATAGTCCAATTTTTTTGGTCAGCCCGCTCTGAACCACTTCGAATACAGTTGCAGGGAATCCAGAGTTAAAGGAATTCGCCTTTTGTGAAACGAACCCGACCCGTTGCCAAGCTTTAAAGCGTCGTATGTCTTCCCCGAATATTTCTATATTACCTTTTTGGAGTTTGAACAGTCCGAGCAGCAGCTTCAAAAGCGTTGACTTACCTGATCCATTTGGTCCGACGATTGCCAAGAAAGCCCCTTTCGGAATTTCAAGCGAAACATGTTCGAGCACCAGATCTTTCGTATATTTGTATGATATATCTTCTATTTTAACTATTGGGTTTCCTACATTATCCAAGATATCACCTATTTTTTAAGAATCATTACGATTAACAATCGTTAGTATAAAACAAAGAAGTGCGAATGTAAAGAATCCTGACCTCCTAAGGGGCACATAAGCCCTGAACTGCCAAAAATCGTTAGCTGAATTCAGTACCTGCCATTCAAATCGAAGTTTCATGTTCACATACGCCTTCCTCCTTCATATGTTTTAAAAAAGGAGGAGATCGTTTGAAATTATTCGAAATGATGGTCAATCATAAAATCAACAATATTCGCCCCGATGAACTGCTTTCCCTTGCCAGGCAGCATAAGGTTGCTCTTACGCAAAAACAAGCACAGGATATCACTGCGCTTCTAGCAGGTAAAAATATTAACATTTTCGATATCCGGCAAAGGCAAACCGTATTGGGACAAATCACAAAAGTCGCCGGAGCAAGCACGGCCAGGGAAATAGAATCCCTATTCAACAACCTTACTTCCACTTTTTAAAAGGTCTTGGCCAATTTTCCGGCAGTCTTTGAAAAGTCATACTTAAACAAATGCAAAATGAAAGGACGATTCATCCTTTATTGGATGAATCGTCCCTTTATACGTTAGAATATTATTGGAGTCTGATCTTTTCCAGTAATTCTTCGTCAAATTGTTTGTTCTTAAACATATCGATTTCATATTTATAAGGTGGCTTTTTATCTTTCTTGTCTTCCCCTACATAAGGCGTTTCCAGTATTTTAGGAACAGCGCCTAACTGTGGATGATGGACAATCTCATTTAACGCCTTAAATCCGATATGACCGAATCCAATGTTTTCATGGCGGTCCTTGCGCATGCCGCGTTCATTTTTACTATCGTTGATATGAAGGACTTTAATGCGGTCAATACCAACCAATTTATCAAATTCATTTAGGACACCATCGAAATCTTCAATGATATTATACCCGGCATCATGAGTATGGCAAGTATCGAAACATACCGATAATTTTTCGTTATGGGTTACACCATCGATGATCATCGCCAGCTCCTCGAATGACCTGCCACATTCAGTCCCTTTACCAGCCATCGTTTCAAGCGCGATTTGAACTTTATCGTCGGCAGTTAGCACTTCATTCAAGCCTTCAATGATCCGTTTAATTCCCATTTCACTACCAGCACCAACGTGCGCACCTGGGTGAAGGACGATTTGCCTTGAACCAATCGCTTCGGTCCGGTCGATTTCGCTGCGTAGGAAGTTGACTCCAAGCTCGTATGTGGCTGGATTGGTCGTATTTGCTATGTTGATGATATATGGGGCATGGACGACGATGTCAGTCATGCCATTCGCCTCCATATGCAATCTTCCAGCCTCGATATTTAAATCCTCGATTTTTTTACGTCTTGTATTTTGAGGGGCTCCCGTATAGATCATGAATGTGTTGGAGCCATACGAAACCGCTTCTTGACTCGCAGCAAGAAGCATATTTTTCCCGCTCATTGAAACATGCGATCCAATCTTCAGCATCTGATTTCTCCCCTATTTCTTTCTCTGTATACGACGTTCGCGTTTTTTGAAGTTTTCCACATCACGTTGGATTTTCTTCTTGTAACCCGGCTTGACTTTAGTAGGCTTCTTGACGTGCCTGCTCGCTTTAACATCGATATCAGATTTTTGTTTTTTACGGTTTTTCCGTTTATTACGTTCGTCTATATCAACCCAATCCCCGTTCTGGATATCTGCATCACGAAATTCAATGCCCATTTTTTCCAGACGATTCAGCGAATCTTCATCTGAAGTATCATAAAGGGTTGCGGCAATGCCTGAATATCCTGCACGAGCTGTCCTTCCTGTCCTATGGATGTAAAAATCAAGATCTGTAGGCAATTCATAGTTAATGATATGACTGACACCTTCGATATCGATTCCACGGGAAGCCAAATCTGTCGCAACGATGAATTGATACTCAAGATCATTGATTTGCTTCATCATTTTTTTCCGCTCACGAGGCGTTAAATCCCCATGAATACGACCGACATTCAGCCCTTTTTCGATCAAGGAATTAGCCACATGATCGGCCATTTTCTTTGTGTTCGTGAATACGATCGCCAAATAAGGATTATAACGAACGATGATATCATGAAGCAGCTGCTCTCTGTTACGGTGGCGAAGCGGTACCAAAACGTGCTCGATCTTCGCGGCGGTCGCCTGCTTCGGATTAACTTGAACATACTTCGGATTTTCCATATATTTATTCAAAAACGGCTTCAATTTTTCCGGGATGGTTGCCGAGAAGACAAGCATTTGGATTTTTTCAGCCATACGCGACGCGAATAGATCGACATCTTCCAGGAATCCCATGTCCAGCATAAGGTCCGCTTCATCGACTACAAGCATTTTTGCCGTATAAACCTGAAGCGCCTGAGCCTCGACCAAATCCTTGATTCGGCCTGGCGTTCCTATTACAAGCTGTGGCTGTGTTTTCAATTTATCAATCATCCGCTGCTTATCCGTACCACCTATAAAACAACGAACAGAAATCTGCTCATCCTCAGGGAAATGGTCGGCAATTTTCAAAGCTTCTTTGTAGATTTGGTTCGCTAACTCACGGGTTGGTGCGGAAATAATCGCTTGAACTTCATTTTTACTAGCATCAAGCCTGTTCATAATCGGCAGCAAATAGGAATGTGTCTTTCCTGTACCTGTCTGCGACTGTCCAATTAAGCTACTTCCCTTTAAAAGCGACGGAAGCACGCGTTCTTGAATTTCCGTCGGCTTATCGAACCCTAAAGTACGAACCGCATCTAGAATGTAGCTTTTCAAATTAAATCGTTCAAATTGGTTTTGTTTCATCAGAAAACTCCTTTATTCTTGTCAGTCATTAGACATGTCCTGTTATTATAATAAATTTCACACGAAAAGCGCAAGCACCTTGGTCAGTGCTGGACCTGGATTACACAAAAAGCGCAAGCACCTTGGTCAGCTCACGTATGAAAATAGGGATTGACCCAAAAGGCGGTTTTTGCCTTATGAGGGCGATCATCTTTTTCACAGTGAGCTAGGTGCTGGAGCTGGATTACAATATATTGCGCAAGCGCTGAGGCTAGTTCTCTTAAAATGGACTCTTGCAAACGAAAAGCCCCTGTCCTGGTCATAGCGTATCCCCCGCAGACATGGAGCTAAAAGACTACCGTTACCATCTTACCTTCTTTCCGGTCACTTCACAACAGCACAGTCACTCTTTCCTCAAACCTTTTTTGCCGAGTTGCATAATTTATAGAGAGAAATACATCAGCTCATAAAATCAGAGGAGGTGAAACCTATGTTCCAAGATAGAAATCGTCAACCCGGACCCGGTTTTGGGCCACCCCGTGGTCGGAGGATGCAGCAGCCTCCCACACCATATAGACAGCAGATGCAGATGCCTCAAGCTTTCCAGCCGATGCGGCAGCCAATTGGACCAAACGGACCACAGGCACAGCCAGGGCCAAATGGTTTCAGGGCACCATTCGGCCAGCAGCAGCGGCAGGATATGCCACCGGCAAAAAAGGAAGGATTGCTGTCGAAGATACTTGGCAAGTCCAAACAAAAGGCAGCTCCTCCTAACTTATTCGCACCCGCCGCTTCCAGTAACCAAAGTTCATCGAGAAGCAGCGGTGGGGGGATTTTGGAAACATTAAAAAACCCGGATTCCTTGAACAATATGTTAGCTAACACGCAAAAGGTGCTTCAGGCAGCCGAACAATTCACCCCCATGGTGCAACAATACGGACCCGTGATTAAAAACTTGCCGTCCATGTGGAAATTATTCCGGAGCATATCGTCATCTGGAGATACCGAGAACGGGGCAACATCCGTTGTTGGCGAAACTGAGTCAGTGACACAAACAAACGTTGCGGAAACGCCAAAGCCGAATCAAAAGGAGACACCGCCTGAGGCTGCGCCCACCTCACGGATTCGTCCTGCGGGCAGAAGGGAAAGATCATCCGGACCCAAGCTTTATATATGAATTCCAAAAAAAATAACCAGTAACTGATTTTAAAGAAATAGGATGTTTTGTAATATCATCTATGGTCTTATATAATAGAAAGGTATAAAGAGTAAGAGTTTCTTGCCTTTGAAGGAGGACACATAGATGAAAGTGATTAAAATATCCCCGCGCGGCTATTGTTATGGCGTCGTTGATGCCATGGTCATCGCCCGAAATGCGGCTTTAGATAAAACATTGCCACGTCCCATCTACATTTTGGGGATGATTGTCCATAACAAACATGTTACCGATGCATTTGAAGAAGAAGGAATCATCACATTGGACGGCAGCAACCGCAACGATATCATCGAGCAAGTGGATGGCGGAACCGTCATTTTTACGGCTCACGGCGTTTCCCCTGAAATCAGGAGGATCGCTAAAGAAAAAGGACTGGTGACCCTTGATGCAACATGTCCCGATGTTACGGCCACCCATGACTTGATTCGTGAAAAAGAAGCGGAAGGCTATCAAATCATCTATATTGGCAAGAAAGGCCATCCGGAGCCAGAGGGCGCAGTCGGAGTCGCTCCCGATGTCGTCCACCTCGTTCAAAAAGATGAAGATGTCGACGCGTTGACTTTGAATAGTGATAAGATCATCGTGACCAACCAAACGACGATGAGCCAATGGGATGTTCTGGATATCATGGATAAGGTGAAGGGAAAATTCCCCCATGCCGAAGTTCATAAGGAAATTTGTTTAGCGACACAGGTACGTCAAGAAGCCGTCGCCCAGCAAGCTGGCGAAGCTGATGTTTTAATTGTCGTTGGTGATCCGAAGAGTAATAACTCAAACCGCTTGGCACAGGTTTCAGAGGAAATCGCAACCACGACCGCCTATCGAATCGCTGATATTTCAGAGCTGAACCTTGAATGGCTGAAAGATGCCAAAACGGTTGCTGTCACTTCCGGGGCATCCACACCTACCCCGATTACAAAAGAGGTCATAACATTCCTGGAAAAGTATGAACCGAACGATGAATCGACCTGGGATACCGAAAAGAAAACGCCATTGCATAAAATCTTACCTAAAATTAAAGTGAAGAAATAAACAAAAAAAAGACAGCCGCAATGGCTGCCTTTTTTTGTTTCAGATGAAACGGAAAGGATCGGTATTCAACTTGGATGGAATGAATTCGACATCGAAGTTCCGCTCGCGACACATTTTTTCAAGTATCAGGGCAACGCCTTTTTTCATCACTTTTTCAACATTATGGCCAGGGTCGACAATATTCAAGCCGAGCATCATCGCGTCATGAGCCGTATGATAATACATATCGCCTGTAACATACACATCCGCACCCTTGAATTTAGCAGTCGTAACGTATTTATTGCCGTCTCCGCCAAGTACAGCGACTTTTTTAATAGGGCTTTGCAAATCACCAACGACCCTTACCCTATCAACATCGAGCGTCACTTTCACATGTTCGGAAAACTGTTCAAGTGTCATTTCTTCAGCTAGGACACCGATCTTCCCTAATCCAAGCGTTTCACCCTGATTCTCAAGTTGATATATGTCGTAAGCGACCTCCTCATATGGGTGGGCCTTCATCATCGCAGCCAGCACTTTCTTTTCGATACTCTCCGGGAATACCGTTTCGATCCGCATTTCGGCTACATCTTCAAGTTTACCTTTAGAGCCGATGACCGGTTCACTGCCTTCGCCGGGCAAAAAGCGGCCTGTGCCTTCCGACGAAAACGAACAATGGCTGTAATTTCCGATCGCTCCTGCACCCGCCCTACCTAGTGCGTCCCTCACGTTTTGTTCATCGGCCTTTGGAACATACACGACCATTTTCTTTAAGGTCGTCTCATAAGTCGGCACAAGCACTTGTGTGTCCTGTAATTGAAGCGCCTCGGCAAGTAAATCGTTCACACCCCCGTTTGCGACATCCAAATTGGTATGTGCAGCATAAACGGCGATGTCATGTTTGATCAGTTTTTCGATGATACGCCCACCGGCAGTCATCGTATCGATTCGTTTTAATGGCCGGTATATAAGCGGATGATGGGCGATGATTAATTCAACCCCCTGTTCGATCGCTTCGTCCACGACCTCTTCCAACACATCAAGGGCAATCATGACTTTCTTAACAGGCTTGTTGAGCTGGCCGACATGAATCCCGATCGGATCTCCCTCCATGGCAAATTGCTTTGGGGAGAATTGTTCGAACAGTTCAATGATTTGGGTACCGTTTACCGTCTTCACCTTTTTAGCACCTCCTCAATTATCGATATTTGCGCTTGTAGGTCATTGCGCTTCTTTTCCAGTCCGCTGCGTCCGCTTTCATCCAACTGCTCGATGATTCTATGCAAATGTTTTTTCTCCAGCTGCCATTTCTTGACGAAAGTGCTACTGAATTCATTTGTTAAATATGGTCCGAACATGAGGCCCTTTTGCTTGTTTACGCGATATGGGCGAAGCGGGTCCCCTTTTTCGGCCATTAAAATTTCGTAGATTTTTCCATCTTCTTCTAGAATTTCTTCGCCACTTAGCTCCCAGCCGTTATCGATCAGCCAGTTACGCACATGTGATGCCCCGACATTCGGCTGAAGAATAAGCCTTTTTACCGTGCCTAGTTTTTCTTTGCCGCTTTCCAATATGCTTGAAATCAACGTCCCTCCCATGCCGCAAATCGTAATGCATGTCGCTTCATCGGGATTCAAAACTTCCAGTCCGTCTCCTTTACGCACCTCTATCTTAGCCTCAAGCCCCGTCATTGCCACTTGCTTTCGTGCGGACTGATAGGGACCTTCCACGACCTCTCCGGCAATGGCACGGTCACACAGGCCGTTACTTACTGCATAGCAAGGCAAATAAGCATGGTCAGAACCGATATCGGCCAAGATGCTTCCTTTAGGAATATGTATGGCAACTCGTTCCAATCTCATTGATAGTCTTTCATGATTCATATTCATCAACTCTCTTAATTCAAATAATGTCTTACAAATAATTCGTTTCCCATTCAATTATAACAAGTTCCATGAAAAAATTACAGAAAGAGAAAAACCGCTTTCTGGCACTGGACAAAAGGAAGCCTTCCATTACGATGCTTCTATTTTAAAAACAAAAAAACCGACCCAAAACCTCGCCTTCCAACGATTTCCTGAGTCAGCTTTCGTACATTATTTCAATCCATGAATATATTTGGCCATGGCGTCAATGTTCTGTTCTTCTACCAAGCCTGCTGGCATCGCACCACGTCCATTCGTGATCACTTCTTTCACCTCGTCTACCGACAGATGGTCACCAACGCCTTTAAGAGCTGGTCCGACACCGCCCTGATAGGCATTGCCGTGACATGAGATGCAGTTCTGTTTATAGATGTCCTCAGGTGAAGCAGAGGCACTATCTGATTCTTCAGTCTTTGCGCCGCCGTCTTTTTCCTTGGCAAGATCTTTGGCATCACCCAAACCTTTAAACGAAAGTAAAAACATAAGTCCAATACCAAAAACCATGATAATAATAAAAGGTATTACTGGATTGCGATTCATAGTCGTTCCTCCCCTATGTAGAACCTAAACTTACCATATTTAATATTATATACAAACAGCTATATATTATTTTACTTGAAAAGAGTTTCAAGTAAAACCCCAAAAATAGAAGATATTATATAATTTCTTAAAATTGTCAAAATTCCATGTATATTTCCAATCATTTTTCCTTTTACTTACATATATTTCATAATACCCTACATTCTTCATTCAAAACCACTGAAACCCGCTTGAATTCAGATTAGCAAAAGGGAAAGAGCGACAACAATCCCCAAGCCTCCCGCAATCGAGAAATGAAGCAGCTTCAGTTTAATCCCGAGTAATATCCACAATCCGCAATTAAGAAACAGGAACATATAAAGGATACCCGCTTTTCCAGGTGCTATGAAATCAGCCAGGCTGACCGTCAAAAGAAGCAAGGATAGTGCCATTCCCATCAATGATATCTGATATATGAGCTTCCTGCCGCTAAAGCGGCGAACCATAATTCCAAAGATTATGATTGAAATAGTTGTCAGAAGCATTTGCATTCTTATGGGTATTTCAGTAAAATAATTCAAAAATACAATAAATGCAAAAAGCGCTCCAATCCACAGCATGGAAAGGAGATCTTTTTTACCTTTTCGGATTTCATTTTGGTGAGATGGCGGCCGTTCGCCTTCACAGTATAATGCCAGCAGGTAATTACAATATTGTTCCGGAAGCATTCGACTTTCCTTCCAGGCATTGATTTCTTGAATGATTATTTTCTTTCTCGTCTCATCCATGGTTTTCACATCCTCATGATTCTGATCTTTTTAACGGCTTTAAGCTTTTACATCAGTATAGATTGGCAAAAAAAAAAAGCCGCTCCCGAACGCTGGGCATTCAAAGAGGGCTCTGTGAAGGGCATGAACTTATATTTATTCCAAGAAATCTTTCAGGCGCTTACTGCGGCTAGGGTGTCTTAGCTTACGCAATGCCTTCGCTTCGATTTGGCGGATACGCTCGCGGGTAACTCCAAACACCTTACCTACCTCTTCAAGCGTCCGTGTACGGCCATCATCAAGTCCGAAGCGCAGTCTTAACACGTTTTCCTCACGATCGGTCAGTGTGTCCAATACGTCTTCAAGCTGTTCCTTCAAAAGTTCATATGCTGCATGCTCGGACGGGGAAGTCGCATCCTGATCTTCAATGAAATCACCTAAATGTGAATCATCTTCTTCACCTATTGGCGTTTCCAATGAAACAGGCTCCTGAGCAATTTTCAAGATTTCACGAACTTTTTCAGGCGTCAAATCCATATCCTCAGCAATTTCTTCCGGAGAAGGTTCACGTCCCAAATCCTGAAGCAGCTGCCTTTGGACACGGATCAATTTGTTAATGGTTTCCACCATATGCACCGGTATCCGTATCGTTCTTGCTTGGTCGGCAATGGCACGGGTGATGGCTTGGCGAATCCACCATGTAGCATACGTACTGAACTTGAATCCTTTACGGTAATCGAATTTTTCGACCGCTTTGATAAGACCCATATTCCCTTCCTGAATCAAGTCAAGGAAAAGCATGCCGCGTCCTACATAACGTTTGGCAATAGAGACAACCAGACGGAGGTTAGCTTCCGCCAAACGGCGTTTCGCTTCTTCATCTCCATCTTCAATTCGCGTAGCCAAGGAGATTTCCTCTTCAGCGGATAATAGGTCGACCCGGCCAATTTCCTTCAAGTACATCCGGACTGGGTCGTTAATCTTAACACCAGGAGGAACACTTAAATCATTCAGATCAAATTCTTCTTCCTTTGCGAGTTTCTTCTCATCTGGATCATCTTCATCATCGTCCTCCTCACCATCCGTGAGAATTTCGACGCCGTTTTCTCCTAACACCTCATAGAACTCATCCATTTGATCGGAATCCAACTCAAAACCGCCAATCATTTCAGCGATTTTTTCTAAAGTCAAAGAGCCTCGTTTTTTACCTAGCTCTAATAATTTTTCTTTCACCTGCTCAAGGCTAAACTCATTATCAACTTGTTTGGAACGTGCTGGTTTTTCAGCCATTAGTTCCCCTCCTTCCAGGACTTACACCTAAAACAACTACAACATTTTACGCAATTTAATGATTTCCATGGCTATCTGTGCAGCAGTGACATAATCACTTCGTCTGACTGCTTCTTTTTCTTCAACTTGTTTTTCTTTTATCTTTAACAACTTTTCATATTTCAACACTTGATTTATACAATCGGTCAGTTCTTTATCGGTAACTTCCTCATTCACTGACATCATTTCTATTTCCGAAACGATCCTTCTCAAGTTTGGATCCGGTAAATATGTTAGGAAAAAGCTTGTATCCGGCTCGTGTCCATCTTCATAGAACGCATATAAATAGGTGATGATTGCCTGATGTTCATCTACATGAAAGAGCGTTTGCCCAAGCAAATGCTGAATCTTGAAACTCATGTCCCTGCTTTTAAGCATATGGGCAATCAACATCGTTTCAGCATTATGGTGAGCAGGCTTTAACTTATGCTCATATTGCAGGGCCATTTTCTTTTGGGCTGCAGGCTGCGGCAGTGTCCCCTTCTTTCGTTCCGTAAAGAACACTTGCCGCTGCTGTTGTTCCAACGCATCCAATGACAGGGAAAACTCAGAGGATATTTGCCTGAGATAATGATCCCTCTCCACCGCATTGGGCAATCGCGATATTTCCTTAAGGACTTCTTCGATATATTGAATTCGATCTCCTTCATTATTTACATTTTTACCTCGACGCAAATAATGCATCTTGAATGCCATGTAGGTTAAACTGGCCCCTATTACTTCAGAAACAAAGCTTTTTTCACCGAATTCCTTTATGTAGTCATCGGGGTCCAGGTTATCAGGCATGAGCGCGACCTTCACTGAAAAGTCGTGGTCCTGTAACATATTGACTGCACGATTGGCAGCATTCAAACCCGCAGAGTCCGAATCGTAGCAGATAAGTATCTGGTCGGTATTCCTTTTTAACAGCTGGATATGCTGCTCCGTCAGGGCAGTTCCCATAGTTGCGACCGAGTTCTCCACCCCTGCACGTACAGCTGAAATGCAATCGGCGAAGCCCTCAAAAATAACGACTTGTTCTTTCTTTCGTATATGTGGTCTTGCTTGATGAAAATTATATAAAGTTTTGCTTTTATTAAAGATTGGCGTTTCGGGACTATTCAAATATTTGGGCTCATCGGTCCCCATCGCTCTCCCTGAAAACGCAATCGTATTTCCTTGATGATCCATAATCGGGAACATGACTCTATTTCTGAAACGGTCAAAATATGACTCGTCTTTATCCCTGTAAATAATAAGCCCTGCCTGCTCCATATATTCCGCTGGAAACCCACGTTTCAACAGAAACTTGGAAACGAAGTCCCATGAATCGAGCGAATAGCCAATTTGGAACTTTTCAATCGTCTCTTCGGTAAACCCGCGTTCAATCAGATATTCGAGTGCTTCCTGCCCTTCCTTCGTATTAACGAGGAGATGATGGTAGAACTTCCGCAGCAGGTCATGGGCTTCAACCATTTGCTGCGATCCGGCAGGCATGTTGGCACGCTTGGAATCCTTATTAACCTCAACATCTAAAGGAACATTTCCTTTTTCAGCCAATACTTTTGCAGACTCCACAAAATTGTAGCCTTCTTTGTCCATTAAAAAGGTGAAAATGTTGCCGCCTGCCCCGCATCCGAAACAGTGAAAGATTTGTTTATCCGGTGAAACGGAAAACGAAGGCGAGTTTTCACCGTGGAAAGGACAAAGACCAAAGTAATTGCGGCCTTGCTTCTTCAGCTGGACATATTCCCCAATTAAATCAACAATGTCCACAGCTTCGCGAATTTGATTAATCTTTTCATCTTCTATACGGCCATTTATCATTTTTCCACCTTGCCATATTGGTGATAGTTTCTAATTCGATACAGATTTCTATTTCCCTGCAAAGTTCGACAAAATTTTCAAAAGTTTCTTTGTAAAACATAGGCGATCTTCCTTCGTGAATGGTTTCGGCCCTTTCGTATGCTTACCCTGCCTGCGGAGTTTCGCCGACTGATAACGCATATCCAGGAGCATGAAAATATTCTCGTCCGTGTATTCCTTTCCCCTTGGAGAAAGAACATAAACACCTTTAGGTAGCAGGGTCCCAGCCAATCCAATATCTGCAGTAACGACAATATCACCCTTTTTTACTGCGTTTACTATATAAAGATCCGCCGCTTCCTTGTCTGCATCGACATATACCCATTTTCCTTCAGGGTCATTCATCATATTCTTATATGATGCAACGAAACAGACATCGATATCGTGCAATCGTGCAGAATGGAGGATCTCGTCTTTCACCGGGCATGCATCGGCATCGACGTGTATGGTAGGTTTATCATTCATACCTTTTAATTCTACATCTTTCTGCATAATCCTTTTTCTCCCCTAAACTTTATGAAGATATCGTGATTATTCCGCATCAGTTCAGAGTAACTTCTCTAAAAGAACCAACAGTATTCCTCAAGGAATATCCACTTGTTTACGTGAAAGTGCCGCTTTTTACGTTCATGCAAAACCGGCGCAATGTAAATTATACGGAACATGTCGAATTATTTTTATGATGAAAACCTTGACATCTCATTAACCTTTAGTTTATTCCTTATTAATTAAGTCTAAACCTTAAGATTACTTTTTTCTCACAATTTTTTATTATAGTCTATTTGATTGGAAGATGCCAGCATTTAAATTACGTTAATGTTTACATGCCAATCGAAGGATATGCATTCAGGAACGGAAAGGTTCTATATGTATTTTTATTCTATTTTTGTTCACGATTCCCTAAAACGAATGTAGCATTAAAATGTGAGCCGACACTACAAGTGTCCAGCTCACATTTTGGTTTCGAGATTTATCAATCAACGATGTTGATTTTGCAGGATATTGATGATTAAATTGGCTGTTTCTTCCACAGCCTTATTGGTCACATCAATGATTGGACAGTTCAACCTTGATATGATTTTATCAAAGTATGTCAACTCTTCCTTTATGCGTTCCACATTTGCATAAATGGCATGATCATTGAGCCCTAGTGACTTCAACCGCTCTTTGCGAATATGGTTCAGCTTCTCCGGACTGATCTTTAAACCGATACATTTTTCAGGAGGAACCAGGAATAATTCTTCTGGCGGCTCCACCTCAGGCACTAATGGCACATTCGCCACCTTATAGCGCTTGTGGGCTAAATATTGTGATAGAGGCGTTTTGGAAGTGCGCGATACACCGACAAGAACGATGTCTGCTCGCAAAATGCCCCGGGGATCTCGACCATCATCATATTTCACGGCAAATTCAATCGCTTCCACCCGCTTGAAATAATCATCATCCAGCTTCCTGACAAGACCAGGTTCATTGAGAGGTCCTTTTGGCGCCCTATCCTGGAGAATGTCCATGAGAGGTCCTAAAATGTCATGAGCAGACAGGTTTTCCCGTTCGACTTGTGCCTTCATATAAGCCCTGATAGCTGGTTTCACAAGGGTATAGGCAATGATCGCCCCATCTAACTTAGCTAGTGAAATCACTTCGTCAACGTTTTGTTCGTCTTCAATATACGGTATTCGCTTAATGGAAAAAGCCGAACCAGCGAACTGGCTTGCAGCTGCTTTGGTAACCAATTCAGCCGTTTCCCCTACTGAATCCGATACAACATATATAATAGAACCCTTCTTAATCTCCGTCATCCCTTTGCAAGCCTCCTAATAGCCTTCATCAGCCAAAGCTACGAATGCTTTGGTTATATTGGTTTTTGTAATTCTTCCAATTACTTCATAGCCTTTATCTGTGTCTTTGACGACCGGTAATGAATCGATTTGTTTATCTATCAATTTTTTGGCAACATCTATCAGAAGGTCTTCTTTGGAACACATCGTAATATTGGGCATCCTGGTCATGATGATATTGACTGGAATGGAATTAAGCTCCTGTTTACCAATACTGGCACGCAACAAGTCCTTTCTGGATAAGACACCGACAAGCAAAGCATGCTTATCGACGACAAACATGGTCCCGACATCTTCTAAAAACATCATGACGATCGCATCATATACGGAGATGCCTTCATCAACAACGACAGGGATCGATTGGTAATCTCGTACATAAAGATGGTTTAGGCTGTCCGTCAAAAGCTGTGTACCCGACCTGCCTGTATAAAAGTATCCGACACGCGGCCTGGCATCAAGGAAACCTGCCATCGTTAATATCGCTAGGTCTGGACGTAATGTAGCCCTAGTGAGATGCAATCTATCTGCAATATGTTCTCCAGTGATCGGTCCGTTTTCTTTAACAATTTGCAAAATATGTTCCTGACGCTTATTTAATTGGATAATAATCACCACCCCACTGCGTTTCGCAGAGCAAAGTACAAAAGGTATTCATTTAATAAGTATATACTATATAAAGGCATGTTTGTCGTATTTTTATCTTTAGGCAACTCAGAAACCCCAATACTACAGGGAATCCGATTGCCAGACATCCCGTTCCATCATGAAAGGATGATTTTATTCATCGCCGCGAAACTTGCGACCCACTCACTGATTTCCTTCATAAGCGATAATCGGTTATAGCGTAGCGCTTCATCCTCGGCCATGACCATCGTATTTTCGAAATACGCCTCTATTTCGCTTTGCAGGGAGACAAGCAGTTCAAACCGCTCATTCTCACTTTTGGAATTCGTATATTTCATCGCTGCCTGCTGATACTTTTCATAAAGTGCTTTTTCCTGATCATTATCAAAAGCGTTTGGATCGACCGTCACTTTATTCTCACACTTTACGGCAATGTTCATGACCCGGCTTAAAGCCTCCATGCTTTCTTTAAAGCCCGCTTCGTCTTTTTTCGCATCCAGGACGCGCGCGCGCTCCACGATGGAATGGATAGATCCGATTTCCCCGAACAGAACGGCATCAATCAAATCGTAGCGAATCTGTTTTTCTTGCAGGAGATGCTTGATTCTTGCTTTGAAGAAAGTGAACATATCCGCTTTAACTTCCTCTACATCTCGTTTTAAGATGTTCTTTGCTTCAAGACCTTTAAGGCCTAAAGCAATTAGCTCCTCTAAAGAGATATTCCATTTCTTCTCGGCGAGAATCTGAACGACGCCACTCGCCTGCCTTCTTAAAGCATATGGGTCCTGCGACCCTGTCGGAATGACGCCGATAGCGAAGAAAGATGCCAGCGTATCGATTTTTTCCGCTAAACTTACGATCGCTCCAATCACTGAAGGAGGTACATCGTCATCCGCATGTCTTGGCATATAGTGTTCGTTGATGGCTGCGGCCACTTCTTTGCGTTCTCCTTTTAGGAGCGCGTATTTTTCCCCCATATACCCTTGCAATTCCGGGAATTCATATACCATATGGCTCACCAAATCGAACTTGGCAATTTCAGCTGCACGTAGGGCCATTACTTTTTCTTCGCTTAAATTCAAAGCGTCCGCAAGTATTCCGGCCACCGTCTTGACCCGGGCAGTTTTCTCGGCCAATGTACCGATTTCTTCATGATAAACGATGCTATCAAGCTTTTTCAAAGCATCAGCAATATCTTTTTTCTGATCTTCTTTATAGAAAAATGCTGCATCGGATAGACGGGCACGCAAAACTTTTTCATTTCCTTTGGAAACCTTATCCAAGTGCTTTGCATCTCCGTTACGCACCGTTACAAAGAACGGTAGTAATTTGCCTTCTTCGCCCTTGACAGGGAAATAGCGCTGATGCTCCTTCATCGAAGTGATCAATACCTCTGCAGGAAGCTCCAGGAATTCTTCTTCAAACTGGCCAAATAAGGCTGTTGGATACTCGACCAAATTATTGACTTCTTCAAGCAATTCTTCATCGACTGGGATGATCCAGCCTTTTTCTTGCTCAAGCGTTTTAATTTGATCTAAGATGACTTGTCGGCGTTTATCAGGGGCCGCCATTACAAATTGTTCTGCTAACGCTGCTTCGTATTGCGACGGATTTTCTATGGTTGCGTTATTACCCAAGAAACGATGCCCTTTCGTTACACGGCCGGTTTTCACGTCAGCGATCGAAAATGGCACAACATCATGACCGAATAAGGCAATCAGCCACTTAATCGGACGGACGAAGCGGAGTTCTTGATCCGCCCAACGCATGTTTTTCGGAAACGTCATCCCGCTGATGATGTCCTGTAGCTCAGACAAAAGCTGTACAGTTTGCTTGCCCTGAATGAATTTATTTACATGAGCATATTCAACACCCTTAAGTTCCTTGAAATAAATATCCTCGGCAGTCATTCCGTGACCCTTGACGAAGCCTAACGCCGCCTTAGACCAGTTGCCTTCGCTGTCTAAAGCGATTTTCTTGGCAGGTCCTTTTGCTTCTTCTTCAATATCCTTTTGCGATTCTTCCACGTCTTTAACCAATATGGCCAAACGTCTTGGTGTGGAAAAAGCTGTAACCGTTCCGAATTCAATCGCTTTTTCCGTTAACCATTTCTGCACTTTTTCTGACAGCTGATTCATCGACGCTGTCACGAATCGGGCTGGCAGCTCTTCCAAACCAATTTCCAATAACAAATCACGCTTGCTCATTTGTATTCTCCCCTTTCAGTTTCAGAATCGGGAAGCCTAATTTTTCCCGCTCTTCATAGAAGGTTTTGGCAACCTTACGCGCTAAGTTACGACACCGGGCAATGTATCCAGTTCTTTCCGTCACCGAGATGGCCCCTTTTGCATCCAAAAGGTTAAAGGTATGGGAACATTTCAAAACATAATCGTAGGCTGGATGTACAAGCCCTGCTTCCATTTGGCGATGCGCTTCCTTTTCATACATGGTGAAAAGTTGAAACAGCATATCAAGGTCGGACGTTTCAAACGTATATTTTGAATGCTCATATTCCGGCTGTCCAAAAATATCGCGGACTGTGAATCCTTCTGTCCATTCAAGGTCAAATACGTTTTCCTTATCTTGAATATAAGAGGCGAGACGTTCGATGCCGTATGTAATTTCCACGGAAACCGGCTTGCACTCAAGGCCGCCCACTTGTTGGAAATAGGTGAATTGAGTGATTTCCATTCCATCAAGCCAAACTTCCCAACCAAGGCCTGCACATCCTAGTGATGGGTTTTCCCAATTATCCTCGACGAAGCGAATGTCATGCTCAAGCGGATTGATGCCTAAAGCCCGCAGAGAATCCAAATATAACTCTTGGATGTTGTCGGGTGAAGGCTTCATGATCACCTGGAATTGATGATGCTGATATAGACGATTAGGATTCTCGCCATAACGGCCGTCTGCCGGACGACGGGATGGCTCGACATAAGCAACGCTCCACGGCTCAGGGCCAATCGCTCTCAGGAACGTGTATGGGCTCATCGTGCCTGCCCCTTTCTCCACATCATAAGCATTCATTAATATGCAGCCCTGTTTTGACCAATGCTGTTGCAGCGTTAAAATCATATTTTGAATATTCATCGTACACCTCCATATTATTTAAAACGGTTCTTTAAAAATTCAGGTCCGCAGTTCATTCACAGTTTTTTTGCAAACAAAAAACTCCCGTCCCTATGCGTTATGCATAGGGACGAGAGTTTACCCGCGGTTCCACCCTAATTGCCGTCATATAACGGCCTCTTTTCAAAGCAACATGCTCCGGAAACGCCCTTCCCTGTCAATCCATAACCCGGCTTCCACCACCCCGGGTTCGCTTTATATGGAGAAAAAACAGGTACTCTTTTCCATCAACGCACTCTTCTATTTTAATGATTAGAATTTTATACAAACTATCAAGGAATGTCAATAGGCCAGTTCCTAAAACATATCTTTCATCGTATCGATCTGTTTCAGGAACTTTTTCGATTTCAAATGGAGGCCGGAATATTCCTCATAATAAGCATCGATGATTTTTTGCAATTCCTTTTTCGTTTCCGGCTTGACGGAAATGTTTCCGAGCCTGGATAAATCCAAGTAATAAAAAATTCGCAGCAATTTGACAGCTGCCGGTGAAATTTTGTAATGATAAGGATCTTTGCCTAGACAGCGGTGACAAATGAACCCCGCTTCCCGAAGCGAAAAGGAGAATTCCCCTTCCGTTTCACCACAAACCGCACATTGATTCAGCACCGGATTAATCCCATTCACCGGCAGCATCTTCATTTCAAAAATGAATTTCAAAACCTCTGCGTCATATTCCTCGTTTATGTAATGCAAGGTTTGCGAAAGCAATTCATACAAATATGGATTCGGCTTTTTATCCTCAATGCTTTTATCAAGTAATTCAACAATATATGAAGCATAAGCAGTGGCAAAAAGATCCTCCCTTATGAAACGGAGTGAGTCGACCATTTCGCCTTGCTGAAGACTTCCGAGTCCGGTTGATGTGGTTACAAGAAAATACCCGGAGCAAAAAAGCTGGGTGACGGCAGATAGCCTGCTGTTAGGCTTACTTGCCCCTCTAGCCATAACGCCAATTTTTCCTAGCTCGCGGGTATAAATAGTAATGATTTTATTATTTTCACCATATGCCGTTCGCCTTATGACAATGCCTTCACATTTTTGGAGCACATCGAGACACCACCCACACTCGCCAAGGCTAATCTATGAAATGGGAAAATCAAATTCTGCTAGCTCTTCTTTCAAAACCAAGGGTCTTTCCTGTCTTTCGACTTCTATCTCCTTAAACAGCAAGTAGGTGTCCACATTACCTGTTTCACTAAATAATTCCCAGGTAAAATCCAACATATAAAGCCCACCTTTCATTTTTAACTAGCAATATGAATATCCGACCATATGATTAGCTTGACCGTTTTCCAAACTTTCATGAAGCGTAAATTTTGTTAATTAATACTCGCTCTCATTAAAACCATAATCGCGAAGCTGGCTGGCTTTATTGCGCCAGTCTTTCTGTACCTTGACCCACAGTTCCAAAAATACCTTCGAGCCCAATAGGTTTTCGATGTCCACGCGCGCACGGCTTCCGACTTCTTTAAGCATCTTCCCTTGCTTTCCGATGACGATGCCTTTTTGGGAATCACGCTCGACGACGATCGTCGCCATCACATTAATGGTATCACTGTTATCCATCTTTTTGATGGAATCGATGACAACGGCCACTGAATGCGGAATTTCTTCACGTGTGAGGTGCAGAACCTTTTCGCGGACCAACTCTGAAATGATGAAACGCTCCGGATGGTCGGTCACTTGGTCAGCAGGATAAAACTGGGGACCTTCAGGCAAGTGTTCCTTAATTTGTTGAAGCAGTGTATCGACGTTATTCCCTTCAAGCGCAGAAATCGGAACAACTGCCGCGAAAGGGTAAAGCTGTTGATATTTTTCGATAATCGGCAGCAGCTCATCCGGATGCATTGCATCGATTTTGTTAACAACAAGGAAAACAGGCGTTTTTACTGTTTGAAGTTTTTCAATGATGAACTCGTCACCACGGCCATATCCTTCGGTCGCATTGATCATGAAGAGAATCAAGTCTACCTCTTTCAATGTGTTCGTTGCCACTTTCATCATGAAATCACCAAGCTTATGCTTTGGTTTATGAATGCCCGGTGTATCGATGAAGATCATTTGTGAATCGTTTTGCGTAAGGACACCTTGTACTTTATTTCTGGTCGTCTGAGGTTTATCACTCATGATGGCAATTTTTTGCCCGATGACGCGGTTCAAGAACGTACTCTTTCCGACGTTGGGACGGCCAATTATTGAAATGAAGCCAGATTTGTAGCCTTTTTCTTGTGTATCCTGAAATAATTTATCCATTTAAATCCTCCGGTGAAAAAGCTCCTGGAAGCAATTCCTGTACTGTTAATTCTTTAATATCTCCGTGCAAATTCGTCAAAACGACTGGCATATCCTTATCACACAGTTCCGATATTACTTGCCTGCACGCTCCGCATGGGGCTACAGGGCCGTCAGTATCCGCAACGACCGCCAGTTTGGTGAATGCTTTATCATTATGGGCATAAGCACTGAATAAAGCCGTCCTCTCGGCACAATTACACATGCTATATGCGGCATTTTCTATATTGCAACCATGATACACCTTGCCATCGACGGTTAAAAGGGCCGCACCCACTTTAAATTTGGAATATGGCACATATGCTTTTTCCCTTGCTGTTTTAGCTTCCTCAATCAATTCTTTCGTATTCAATTCTCATCTTCCTTTCAAATTGAGTGCTACGCTTGCCCTACAGGCCAAACTTAGGCAAAAAAATAATCAATCCAACTATGATAGAAAATATAGCATATATGAATACAGCTCCGGCTGCAATATCTTTTGCCTGCTTGGCTAACGGATGGATTTGATCTGTAACCAGGTCCACTACCCTTTCAATCGCTGAATTGATTAACTCCAATGTAATCGTTCCCGCTATCGCTGCCAATATGAAGAGCCATTCCATTCCATTCAAGGAGAAATACCAGCCAAAGAATACGACGATTGCCGCTAACGCAAAGTGAATCTTGATGTTGCGCTCCGTTCGAACTGCCTCCATAATTCCCTGACAGGCAAAAGAAAAACTTTTTAATAAAGGATGCTTTTTATTATCCCTCTCTTGAAAGCCCATATTCTTCCAAGATCTCCTTTTGTTTAGTGAACATCACTTTTTCCTCTTCATCATTCATGTGATCGAATCCCAATAAATGAAGGAAGCCATGAAGCGCTAAAAACCCTAACTCACGGTCGAAAGAATGCCCATATTCTTCAGCCTGTTCTTTTGTGCGCTCAATGGATATGATGATATCGCCTAGCATGCGAGGCACCCCTGCCCCGACGATTTCCATTTCACCTTCACCCATTTCTTCAAGTGCAAAGGAAATGACATCCGTAGCGGCATCTTTATGACGATATTCCTTATTGATTTCCCGGATTCGCTCATTGTCTACAAATGTGACGGACAACTCGGTATTGTCTTCAAGCTTTTCTTTTTTTGCCGCAAATTGCAGAATGCTTGCAACAAGCTGCTGAGCTTCTTCGGTCACTTCGTTCGTTTCATCCATTAAATCAATCTCTAAAATCATTCTTTCACCTTCTGTCCTAATTTATCCGGCTCCGGATATTCAATCCTGGAGTGGAAGATACCATTCAGCGATTCACAGAGCGAATGCTTCACGATACTTAATTCTCTCATAGTAATGTCGCATTCATCAAATTGACCATCAGAAATCCTTTCCTGAATGATGAAACTTACCAGTTCTTCTATCTTGTCCGGAGTTGGATGCTGCATTGACCTAACTGCAGCTTCCACACTGTCGGCGATGCCAATGACCGCCACTTCCTTCATGAATGCCTTTGGTCCAGGGTAACGGTAGGCGTCCTCAAGCGTAGCATCATCCTCTTTTTTTGCCTTATAATAGAAAAATTTCAGCAAAGTGGTTCCGTGATGCTGCTCTGCAATATCGACGATTTCTTTAGGGAATTTATGACTGCGCAGCATTTCCCCGCCATCCACGGCATGGGCAATGATGATATCCCTGCTCGTTTCGGGCTGAAGCCGGTCATGCGGATTATCACTGTTCATCTGATTTTCAATGAAAAAATGCGGCATCTTCGTTTTGCCGATATCATGATAATAACTGCCAACCCTTGCCAGCAGTCCATTTGAACCGATGGCCTCGCAAGCGGATTCCGCCAGGTTGGCGACCATCACACTGTGATGATATGTTCCTGGAGCTTCGATCAGTATCTTCCTCAGTAAAGGATGATTCGGGTTTGCAAGCTCGATCAGTTTCATCGAAGATAAAATCCCGAAGCCTGACTCGAAAAATGGCAGCAGGCCCATCGTCAAAACGGCCGAGCCGACACCGGAACCAATTGCCGCAAGAGCATAATACAAATACTCCATTCTAGTATAATGGCTGTCCATGATAAAGATAAGCGAAAATACAAAAGCCATATTCATTAAAGACAATACCAGCCCTGCCACCAGCACCTTTGATTTGAAGTTGAGCCTCGATAAGACGAGGATGGCCGTCAAGCCACCGAAAATGATAAACAGTCCCATCGAGATATCGAGATTACCAGGCGTATCTCCATTGAATATGATCGTTCCATAAGAACCTAACAAAATGATCATCGCCACTGCTAGCTTATCATTCAATAAGATCTTGATTAGCATCGCAGACATGGCAACCGGGAAAAGGTATTCCAAATTCGAATTTTTCATGTCTGCCACGATGCTGATCGTTTTCATGGTGGCCATTGAAAGGATAAAGACGAGACTGAAAATCAATAGCTGATTGTATTTGTTATCCTTTTTGGAAATCGAAAAAGTGAAAAAGTAGTAAAACACGGTAAAAGTCAGAATGATGAAGAGCAGCAGTCCGATATATGGATAAATGGTCGACTCTTTATTTAAAAATCCGGCCAATTCAAGCTGCCGATAAACATCCCTATCCACTAACTGATTTTCCTCTACGATGATCTGCCCTTGGAGGATTCGGATCGGCTCCACGCTTTCAATCGCTTTCCTCCGCTGTTCCTCCGTTTTATCCTTATCGAAAAACACATTTTGGATAATCGCCGTGCGCGCCAGGGAATTAGAGGCTTTTTTCATATCACTGCTGATACTCATATAGCCCAGTTCCTCTACAACCTTTTTCTTTGCATTTTCGACGTCACTCGCTGCTATCCTGGAGCTCATCACATTGTTCACGGCAGTGATGGTGGAGTCCCTCGCAATTTCCAACTCATCTTCATCGGCCTTAACTAGAGCAAGGAAGACGGATTCCTCAATATTTTTATTGACTTCATCGGTCAATTTTTCTTTTAAAATGGATACCTTTTGTGCATCAGTCTTCAAGGGATCCTTTTTATTATCCTTCCCTTCGTCTTTTTTATCATCATTATCAGGGTCCGTTTCTTTATTGACCTCGATCGCGGTATCGAAAATGGATGAAACCAGATCGACTTTATTTTTGGCATATTCTTTTTTTAACGAATATACATCCGCCACCTGTTTTGAAATTTCTTCTTTTTCTTGTTCCGTCTTATAGGTATCTTCCACCGTCTTGGTTGAACGGATCGTTTGTTCCGATGGCTTAAAAAGCTCCACCTGCACTCTTTCCGGTTTAACGTTGGAAAACATCAACCCATAAGCAAACACACCAAGGATGATGAACAATAACACTTGAAAAAAGCGATGGACCAACAGCCCCTTTAGTTTGGTGAAGAATTTCTGGATACGATTCAAGGAAGGTCCTCCTAAGAAATTTGATGGTTATTATTCTAGATATGTAAAATCATAACAGTTTTTATGTAATTTTTCATCTGTGTATTAATAAAATGTAAGGCTTCCTTCACTCCAATTCCACTTTTTTCTGAAAAAGCGGGACATTTGGGCACACCACGAAAAATCCGCCGATTGAAACTGGCGGATTCTTTCTTATACCTTTGCCTGCTCGTAAGCGGTAATGATTTTGGCAACTAGCGGATGTCGCACTACATCGCTTTGTTCAAAATAAACGAAGGAAAGCCCTTTGACATTCTTCAAAATTTCCTCTACCCGTACCAAACCTGACTTCATTCCCTTTGGTAGGTCAATCTGGGTGCGATCCCCCGTAATGACCATCTTCGAGCCGAAACCAAGACGGGTCAGGAACATTTTCATTTGGGCCTCCGTCGTATTTTGGGCTTCATCCAAAATGACAAAGGCATCCTCAAGCGTACGGCCCCTCATGTAAGCCAGGGGAGCGATTTCGATTGTCCCTCGCTCTATCATCCTCTGGGTCTGTTCCATCCCAAGGAGATCATGGAGAGCGTCATACAGCGGCCGTAGATATGGGTCTACCTTTTCCTTCAGGTCGCCTGGGAGAAAACCAAGGCTTTCGCCAGCTTCCACGGCAGGCCGTGTCAGGATGATTCTCTTAACTTGTCCATTTTTTAAGGCACTGATTGCCATCACTACAGCGAGATACGTCTTCCCTGTCCCGGCGGGTCCAATCCCAAAGACGAGGTCTCGTTTTTTTATCGCTTGGATATAGTATCTTTGCCCAATCGTTTTGACCTTAATCGATTTTCCCTTAGCCGTTTTGGCTATTTCTTCATCATACAATTCACCGAAATACTCAAGGGTACCTTTTCTAGCCAATTCAATGGCATAGAGCACATCTCTAGAACTGATTGCAATTCCTTTTCTGATCACTGTCAAAAGAGCCTTCAGAATTTCCTGCCCCATCGTTATCCGCTCGATTTCGCCGGCAACGCTGACGGCTTCACCGCGGGTAATGATGGAAATGCCCAGCTCCTCTTCAAGCACTTTTACATTTGAATCTCCATTGCCCAATAAAGCCATCGCTTCATTAGGTGATTCGATTTCCAGCTTAATTACTTTCACATCATCTGCCATTCGTTAGTCTCCTTGAATGATTGGCTGTCCAATCGCTATATCTTCAATAACTTGGTAATGTATAGACAATTTAACTTTACCATTCTCCATGCTTTCGTGCAAAATTTTTTCTTCGACGATTTCATCTTCCTCATCCAAATGCTTGTTCAATTCCGCTTTAGCCATTTTTCTTCCCTCTTTCACCGCTTCTTCCCGCGTATAACTCCGGACGATATCCTCCTTGCTCCTTAAGGTCACCTGTTTATAGGAGATGGGGAGTTCCCATTGCAGAAAGTGAAAGGGCCTGATTGTCGTTTCCTTTTCCTGCTTGTTATATCCCGGGTCCCCAAATCCCCAAACAGGCAGGGAAAAGTCCCCCATTTTCAAGTAATGCTTATTCGTTTCATTTCCGTTTAAGACGGAAAATTTCGTTTTCATCGGAATTTTCACTTCCGCATTGTACCAGGTTTTCCCTTTGATAACGCCTTGGGCCGATACGATTTCCTGCTTATCTTCTTTGCCTATTAAGCCTGAGACGAGAAGCTGTCCCTTTCCGACATAATCATTCACATTTACTTTAGATTGTCCTTTTTCAACGAACATATGAGCGATGATCGCCTTTTTCGAGGCCACCAAATTTTGTGGTGATGTTTTTTCGATTTCCTTCGGCTGCCGTTTTTCAACGACCCGAAAATGGTACGTCGTTCCCTTGAGCTCGACCCCGACCCACGTCAATGCACCGATCCGATCGGAAAGCTTGCGCTGAATCGTATCCACGTCATCAACAAAAAATTGGACCTTGCCGATCTTCACGCCCATCTTGTCCAATTCTTTGCGGATGGCATGCTCGGTTGCCGGCTTCGCATCCTTCACCTCGATGCCCCACACCATATTGGAAAGTACAAAAATGCATAGCAGGAACGCAATGAGACCCACTAGAAACCCGCTGTTATTCATCACCCTTTTCATTAGGAAAGGGACACCCTTTCCCTGCATGAACTTCACTTTACAATCGCTTTTACGCATAACCTGACGCAGTTTCGGGATATCCCTGAAATCCATATGGAAGATCAGGGTTTCGCTGCCGACGCGCTTCACATCCCAGATATGAAGCCCCCTTCGTGTCAGCATATTGATCAGCCGTTCTGCACCTTTTCCACGAGCCTTCACTTTAACATAGCCTGTATAATAGTTTGTCCATTGGTTTTTCATGGAGACCTCCCGGGATCATTCATTAATAAAATAAACCTTGTCAATCTTGCCTTCGAGCATGATTTCTTCGGGTAAGATCGTTTTTATGACAAAGGAGCTTCCCTTTATCAGCAGCTGACCATTTTTCAGCATCAAGCGTACCTCACTGTCAGAAAAGGCCAATAAGCCACGATGGTTTTCTATATAAATATGTAATTGTCCAATCATGGTAATTCGCGGCAGGTCCATCATGACATCTTGTGGAAGGTCCATTGTTTTGGTCATAAGCTGTTTCACTTTTTTTCCCCAATTGCGAGCCATAAAAAAGAACCCCCTTTCATCTCAATGTATGAGGTGAAAGGGGGTTCTAGCACAAAATTATTTGGGAACGAACGTCTATTTTTTCATGAATCCATCACGGCGAAAAAAACTCGATGACCGATTATCTTCTAGACCTTTGCAGACTCCGCTTAGCCCTCGGCGGTCCAAGCACTTCTGACATGATGATGCCATCAATCAACTGCTTTTTCCCGAAAGAAGGCCCTTTGTGATAAACGGAACTTCTATTATCAGATATGGCAGAGATGGTGATGCTATCAGCCTTCGCCTTTTGATATAAACGTTCTTGATCGTACTTCTGCTGAAGCCTCCTAAGCTCAGCAATCCTCTTATTCGCTTCGCTCTTCGTCTCATCGATTATTTCGGCAGCCTGAGGTGCCTGTTGTCCGACTTTGCGGACAGGTGCGGGGGCAGGGCCTTGCTGCTGATTCCCCTGCATATCACCTTGAAGCTCCCGCATGACCTCCTGCCATTTCTTTTTAGGAGGACCGTTAGGGGCTTCATTTTCCTGAAGCTTCTTTTTTCTTCCTAACATGGACGATACAATACCGATCAAGATAATGATTAGGAATGGGTTCCCGAGAAAGAAATCAATGATATCTCCCATTTAAAGACCTCCCTTCCCTAACCTAGTTATGATGGTTGTTATTGTTGTTATCTTTTGGATTTTCGGAAATTTTGCTGATCGAGCCACGCATATCCGTATCAGCCGTTATATTTTGGATGTTCATATAATCCATCACACCTAGGTTTCCGCTTTTCAGTGCATCGGCCATCGCCAACGGAACTTCAGCTTCGGATTGGACAACCTTCGCACGCATTTCCTGAACACGGGCAACCATTTCCTGTTCAAGGGCAACAGCCATCGCACGGCGTTCTTCGGCCTTCGCCTGGGCTATTTTCTTATCGGCTTCGGCTTGGTCCGTTTGTAAAATGGCTCCGATGTTTTTCCCGATATCCACTTCAGCGATATCAATGGAAAGAATTTCGAATGCCGTTCCAGAATCCAACCCTTTTGATAAAACCGTCCGTGAAATCAAATCGGGATGTTCCAGGACATCCGTGTGCATTTTAGAAGCACCGATCGTCGAGACGATCCCTTCCCCTACACGGGCAATGATCGTCTCTTCACCAGCACCACCGACTAGACGTTCTATATTGGCCCGGACCGTGATCCTTGCCTTCGCTTTCACTTCAATCCCGTTCATCGCCACACCAGAGATGAATGGAGTTTCAATCACTTTCGGGTTAACGCTCATCTGAACGGCTTGCAATACATCACGACCAGCAAGGTCAATGGCTGCTCCCCGTTCGAAAGGCAACGTGATATTAGCACGTTCTGCAGCAATCAATGCATTCACGACCCGATCGACATTCCCCCCTGCAAGGTAATGGCTCTCCAATTGATTCGTTGAAACACTGATTCCAGCTTTATGGGCCTTGATAAGTGGATTTACGACTCTGCTTGGTATAACCCGGCGAAGTCTCATCCCCACTAATGTAAATATGCTAATTTTGACTCCTGCCGCCAAAGCGGAAATCCAGAGCATTACTGGTACGAATGTGAAAAATACCGACAATACGATGATGGCAGCAATCACTGCCAGTACAATAATAACCGTTCCTGATGTTATCACGTAAGAATTCATCCTTCCTGTGTCCTTTAATTTTTTAGTTCGAATCCGGAATGTCCCGGACGACTACTCTAGATCCTTCAACCTTAACGATGATGAGTGACGAATCTTTCGAAATGAAGCTTCCTTCGGTCACGACATCCACTCTTTCATCGTTGATCAAAGCAGTTCCTGAAGGCCGTAAATCTGTAAGCGCCTTCCCTTTTACACCTAATAAATCGAATCGATTCGGATTGCTAACATAGCCTTGCTCCGTTTTTGTTGCATCGGTTAAAATCATTTTTTTGAAAAATTTCATTTGTTTTCCAAACACCTTTACAAGTAGGATGAATGCCAAAATGGATACGGTGACCGCAATAAGCAGGGATATCGTCATATGGACCGGATCATCTGTAGCGAGGAATAAACTCCCCACAATTGCCGTCAATCCGAACAGGCCAATAATTCCCCCTGGGATGAAAAATTCCGCCAGCACGAGAATGACCCCGATGATGAACATCGCCAACGATTCGTACCCCGTTATGCCTGCGACCAGATGTCCATAAAAGAACAATACAAGACTGGAAACTCCAATGACTCCCGGAATGCCAAAGCCAGGCGAAAACAATTCAATCACAATCCCGATGCCCGCAATCGTCAATAAGATTGGGACGACAATCGGATTGGTCAAGAAACGGGCAAGTTTTTCAGGAAAGCTTTCTTCGATCGTTCGGATTTCTGCATCCTCAACTCCAAGTTTGCTGTACAGCTCCGCTTTTCCCGAGACTATGCCTTCACTGTAGCCAGCCTTTCTAGCTTGTTCTGCCGTAAATGTGAGCAGCTTCCCTTTTCCAGCGCCATATTCGGGAAGGTCTATGTCCTCATCAGCCATCGCCTGCGCAAATTTCGGATCGCGTCCATTTTGCTCGGCAGCCGTCTTCATTGCCGCCAACCAATATGATTGTGCTTTCTTGCTAGCAGCGTTCCCCGTTGAATCAATCACGGCTGCTGAACCCATCGTAGCACTTGGGACCATATAGATTTCATCTGCACTCAGGGCGATATAGGCACCCGCAGACAAAGCCCGATTATTGACATAGGCAACGGTTTTAACAGAAGTATCCGATAGCAACTTGGCTATCTCCCCCGCTGCATCGACAGCACCGCCAGGAGTGTTCACCTCGAAAATGACAAGGTCTGCATCAGCTGCTTCAGCAGTGTTCAGCGCGCGCTCCAAAAAAGCCGAAAGTCCCTTTTCCACCGTTTCTTCAATCGGAACATGATAAACGATTTTCTCTTTTGCAGAAACCGCAGGGTCCCCAAGAGATGACATGGTGAACAGCAATCCTAATAAGAATACAGATATACAACGCCAAATTTTCAGACAGAGCCCCCCTTTTCCGTATTAAACGCTGTTAACCCCGCCAATTCCCGGCAGGATCCTTACCAGTCGAATTTCTGTCTGCAACCAAATGCGGAATAAGGATACACGTACCCACCCTTTACTCTGTTCTTTAGTTATTACGTATGTATATGAAAAAGGTTTCAAAAAAACAAATAAAATTGTAAATGAAGATACTCATCCTCCGTTACAATAATATACGCATAAACATCGTGAAATACACAAAAACCACAGGCAATTGCCTGCGGTTAGGTTTCGAGTTTTAAGTTTCGAGTTCAAGATAGGTGCTGTAGTACTAATTTGTTAACTAGAGAACCATCTGCTTTACCTTTAACTTTAGGCATTAAAGCTCCCATAACTCTCCCCATATCTGCTTTGGATGTTGCATTGACTTCTTTGATCGTCTCTTTGACGATGTTGGAAATCTCTTCTTCTGAAAGTTGCTCAGGCATATATGCCTCTACGTATACTAGTTCGGTGCGGACTTTATCCACGAGATCGGAACGACCTGCGTTTTCAAACTCCTGGAGGGAGTCTTTGCGTTGTTTTAATTCGCGAGAGAGCACTGTCAATTCTTCATTATCTGTTAAATCTTGTCTCAGCTTAAGAGCTTCGTTTTGGATAGAAGCTTTCAGCATACGAATAACAGATAGTTTGTCCTTTTCCTTGTTCTTCATCGCTTGTTTCATATCATTATTTAAACGCTCGAGAAGACTCATCTTTCCACCCTCTCTTAGAATTTACGTTTTCTTGCAGCTTCAGACTTTTTCTTACGTTTCACGCTTGGTTTTTCATAAAATTCACG
Source organism: Peribacillus muralis (assembly GCF_001439925.1). Taxonomy (GTDB): domain Bacteria; phylum Bacillota; class Bacilli; order Bacillales; family DSM-1321; genus Peribacillus; species Peribacillus muralis. The sequence goes on along the minus strand of NZ_LMBV01000001.1, from coordinate 336,922 downwards.
CTTCCTAGCTTCCTGAAGCGATCCTGCTTTAGATACAGTACGTTTGAAACGACGAAGAGCATCTTCAAGCGATTCGTTTTTACGAACGACGGTTTTAGACATCTCTTTCCCTCCCTCCGAAAACAACACACTAACTCAAGTTGTCAACATGTTATACATGTACTAAACAATTATAATATATCATCTTAATCAGGTCAACCAATATAATCAAACTTATTTTGATTATTTCCATGTTCTCTTCAGGATTTTTCGCTAAACGTTAAATCCACTAAAAAAGTAACCCTTTTTAAAGCATGTCTCCCCATAATCGTCCATAAGCTTAATGAGAGGTGAAAATCATGTATGAGCTATTTTTATTCCTATTATTTATTGGGATATTTCTTGCAGGAATGTCAGTTTTGCGAATCGGCCTGTTCAATCTGTCAGGTGCCGCATTAAAGACATTCCTCTCAAAGGTAACGGATAAGCCTTGGAAAGGTTTTATCGCCGGAACCGTATTTACCGGCATCCTGCAGAGCAGCTCGGCAGTCATGGTCATGACGGTAGGCCTCGTTTCTGCTGGAAGTTTAACGTTCCCGCAAACAATCGGGATTATTCTTGGAACGAATATCGGCTCCACTCTCACGGCAGAGTTCATGAGCTTCACTTTAGATCAATGGATCATCCCCGGCGTCATTTGCGGAGCACTCCTATGCTTCATGCCAAGCGTATTATCGAGAAGCTTAGGGTTGTCACTCATCGGCATCTCAGCCATCTTTGCGGCGATGGGCGGGTTCAAAGCGCTTTCGACACCGATTGCCGCCTACCCATCCATCCAAACCCTCATCCATTACATAGAAGCGCATATGAGTTATGCCCTATTAGCGGGAATCGCGTTAACGGCACTCATCCACTCCAGTTCTGTAACCATCGGGATAGCCATGAGCTTTTTGATGAATGGGGAACTATCCGTCTATTCCGCCATCGTCATTATGCTCGGTTCCAATATAGGCACATGCATCACCGGATACATGGCCAGCATCGGTTCCGGCAGACAAGCTGCTTTTACTGCCTATGCCCATATTTGGCTTAATGTCCTCGGAGTTGCCGCTTTCCTTCCCTTTGTCGATATCCTGGAACGAACGGCTGCCTTTTTCACTGAAAACAAAGCGACACAACTCGCACACGCAAGCGTCATTTTCAACATCTTGACTTCGCTGGCAGTCTTGCCAGTCGCACGGCAATTCTCCACCCTCATTCTTTGGGTGCATAGGGCTCATATAAAAAAATAAAGGGCTTTTTTAAAAGACATTGGCTTTGGGAACAATTTCAGCGGTTTGCTCGTGAGTTTCGATTTACTCCTTAAGGTTCCGCGCTTTCGCGTAATTAAGGAACTAGTACTTATGCATTTTCATGACTCTCACTCAGATTTGCTGGTTTACTCGCGAGTTTAAATACTCTAGTCACGAGTTTAGTGTTTTTTTAATATCTTACAGTGGAGAGCTTTATCTTGGACAAGAATAAAACAAGCGCAGTCAGACGTGGTGGAAAAAGGGCAATAAAAAAAAGCGGAGAAAAAATATTCTCCGCCTTTTTAAAAATCAATAATCAGAATCAGCCGTTAAGCCTTTTACGATAGAGACACCGGCACTGGCACCAATTCTTGTTGCTCCTGCTTCCATTACATTCTGAGCGTCAGTCGTGTTACGGACTCCGCCAGATGCTTTGACACCGATATCAGGTCCAACCGTTTTTCTCATTAGGGCGATGTCTTCGACAGTTGCTCCTCCAGTCGAGAAACCAGTTGAAGTTTTCACATAATCCGTTCCCGCTTTTACAGCCAATTCGCAAGCGCGGACTTTTTCTTCCTCAGTCAATAATGAGGTTTCTATGATCACTTTTGATAGGGCCTTACCAGTGGATGCCGCCACTACAGCACGGATATCCCGCTCTACCAATTCATCATCCTTGTCCTTCAATGCCCCGATGTTGATGACCATATCGACTTCATGAGCGCCATTGGAGATGGCGTCTTTCGTTTCGAACGCTTTCGTTTCCGTGGTGGTTGCACCTAGAGGGAACCCGATAACCGTACACACTTTCACTTCTGAACCTTCCAATAGTTCGCTTGCATATTTCACCCATGTCGGATTCACGCAAACGGAAGCAAAATTATACTCGCGCGCTTCTTCGCATAATACCTTTATTTGTTCTTTCGTTGCATCTGCTTTTAATAACGTGTGGTCAATTAAACCTGCTACATTTTGTGACATTTTATTATCCTCCTCAAAACATACTGTTACTAGTTGTACGTACCTCTCATAATACCATAGTTTGGCCAATTTGACGATATATATAGTCTTTACCCGAATGGTCAAAGAAAACACATAAAATCGGGGATTAAAAAAAGACAGCGTAATCCGCTGTCTTACAAATTTGATGCTTGCTGCAACGGAAAATCTTTCACAACCGTCACAAACTGACCTTCACTATGAGGATAGCCAGACTTGGTAATCTTCACTTTTACGATTTCGCCGACCATTTCCTCGGTAGCCGGGAAGACGATTTTCATGTAATTATCGGAATAACCTTCATAAAGGCCATTTTCCAACTTCGTTTCAGGAATGACTTCAAGGACATCCCCCTCGAAACGGGAAGCATACTCTTTTGCCAGCTGATCCGACAAAGCGATAAGACGGTGGACGCGTTCGTTTTTGACCTCTTCATCCACTTGATCTTCCATTCGTGCAGCCGGTGTACCTGTACGTTTTGAATAAGGGAAAACATGAAGCTCGGAGAATTTATATTTTTCGATAAAGGTATACGTCTCCATGAATTCTTCTTCCGTTTCACCCGGGAAGCCAACAATGACATCTGATGTAACAGCAAGGCCAGGAAGTGCAATTTTCAATTTTTCAATGCGATCGCCAAAGAAATCCATCGTATATTTACGTCTCATTCGTTTTAGGACCGTATCGGACCCCGATTGGATCGGAATATGCAAATGACGCACCACTTTCTTGGAGTTCGTCAGCACTTCGATGATTTCATCGGTGATTTGGCTTGCTTCAATGGACGAAATGCGGATGCGCTTGAGCCCATCGACTTGTTCCAAGTCACGAAGAAGCATGGCCAAGTTATAGTCCTTCAAGTCATCACCATATCCACCTGTGTGAATCCCGGTCAAAACCAGCTCTTTATATCCTGCCTCGACAAGCTGTTTGGCTTGGTGTACGACTTCCTTTGGATCGCGGGAACGCATCAAGCCACGCGCCCAAGGAATGATGCAGAAAGTGCAGAAGTTATTGCAGCCTTCCTGAATCTTTAGCGAAGCGCGGGTGCGATCTGTAAAAGCGGGTACATCCAGTTCTTCGTAAACGCGGTTTTTCATGATGTTGCCGACTGCATTGATCGGTTCACGCTCTTCCTTGAACTGCTCGATGTAATCTAAAAGTTTGACCCTGTCCTGTGTTCCAACGACAATATCAACACCTGGTATGGCCATGATCTCTGCTGGTGAAGTCTGGGCATAGCACCCGGTTACCGCAATGACGGCATTTGGGTTTTTACGAATGGCACGACGGATAACCTGGCGACTTTTCTTATCGCCCGTGTTAGTCACCGTGCATGTGTTGATGACGTAGACATCTGATGCATGTTCGAACTCAACACGATCATATCCTCCCGTTTTGAATAATTGCCAAATAGCTTCTGTTTCATAATGATTCACTTTACAGCCTAATGTATGGAAAGCGACCGTTGCCATTTTTCATCACCTCAATAGTTCTACATGATAAGAAACAGCGGAAAGTGCATATAAAGGTGCTGTTTCAGTTCGTAATATTCTCGGTCCAAGGCCGCAGGCTACAAAGCCGGCAGCGGACAGTTTTTCAATTTCCTTATCTGCTAGGCCACCTTCAGGACCAAATACGAAAAAAATCGATTGTCCTGCGGTGATATCTTTCAAAACGGAGGCAAGGACTGATGTTTCCCCCCGTTTTGCTTCTTCTTCAAAAGCGATTAATTTATGATCGAAACCGGCAGCGTACCCAGCTAATTGATCTGCCGTCATCGGTTCCTTGATGGCAGGGACGACCGTTCGATGAGATTGCTCAGCTGCCTCTTTTGCTATTTTCTGGAGCCTGTCCACTTTCTTTTCTACCTTTTTGTGGTCCCATTTTACCACCGAACGAGCAGCAATAAAAGGGATAAATTCAGCGGCACCCAGCTCCGTACCCTTCTGAACGATATATTCCAACTTATCCCCTTTAGGCAGACCGCTCGCTATTACCACCCTCACAGGAAGTTCCTTTTCTTCATTCTTCCATTCAATGACAGTTCCTATTACGGCATCATCCGTCAATTCGGAAATTTCCGTGACAGCAGCCATACCGTTTCCCTTCACGGTAATGATTCGTTCTCCCGGCGCCATTCTCATCACCCTGGCGATATGATGAAAGTCATCTCCTGAAATCGTCACCGTGTTTTCCTTGATGTCTCCGTCGTTAAGAAAATATCGTTGCACACCGACACCTACTTCTTTTAGTCTAAAAAACCTTATAGCCATTACCAAGAAAACAAGTTATGCAAAGATTCAAGCTAAAAAAAGGTACCCTGATTATCCGAATAGCCGATAATCAGAGTAACTTTTCTAATTAATCATTCCTTTTGGCGATTATGGCCACCCAATCTTCCATCAAGACCGTTTCCTCAATCGTGAATCCAGATGCCTCGATCGCGTCCTTCACATCTTGCTTTTTCGGCTGAATGATCCCAGATGCTATGAAATATCCACCTGGCTTAACCACTTTCGCTACATCATCGGTAAAGCGCATGATTACTTCGGCAAGGATATTGGCCACGACGACATCGGCTTGTTCATCCACACCATCCAACAAGTTGCCTTGTGAAACAGACACTCTATCTTGAACGTTATTAAGCTCCACATTTTGGGTAGCGGATTGTACAGCCACTTCATCCAAATCAAGGGATTGGATTCGTTTTGCATCCAATAATGCAGCAGCAATGCTCAATACGCCAGAACCGGTTCCAACATCAACGACTAAATCACCAGGTTTTACTGTACGTTCCAGCGCCTGGATGCACATGACCGTCGTCGGGTGTGTGCCTGTTCCGAAGGCCATGCCTGGATCAAGTTCAATGATCAGTTCGTCGCTGCTTACAGGAGTATAATCCTCCCATGTAGGAACGATGGTAAAACGCTCGGAAATCTTTACGGGATTATAATATTTTTTCCAAGCGGTTGCCCACTCTTCTTCATTCACTTCACTGATTGAAACGATATTCTTCCCAAGGTCAATATCAAAAAGAAGGAGATTATTAATTGATTCCTTAATGGCATCAACGGTTTCACCAAGGAAGCTGTTTACGGGCAAGTACGCCTTAATCAATACACCTTCATCCGGATAATCGTCTGGGTTCAAGTGATAGATTTCGCCAAAAACATTTTCACGTTCCTTGACTAATTCTAGAGGATCCTCAATGACAACACCGCTGGCACCCGCCTCATGGAGAATATTCGAAACAGGTTCAACCGCTTCATTCGTTGTTTGGATTGCAAATTCAGACCACTTCATAATCTACCAACTCCCAATTTCTTCTTTTACTTTAATTCACCTATCTTTAAAAGCGCGCTTCACTTTTGAGAAAAAACCGTCCTCTTGTTCATCTATACCTGGTTGACCGCTGATATCACTGAACTCACGAAGCAGGTCCTTTTGTTTTTCCGTCAATTTTTTAGGTGTGACCACCAATACGACAACATGCTGGTCTCCTTGACCATATCCCCTGACATTCGGGACACCTTTGCCTTTTAAACGGAAACGCGTGCTTGTTTGTGTACCGGCAGGAATCTTCAGCTTCACTTTTCCGTGAAGCGTCGGAACTTCTATTTCATCGCCTAATGCTGCCTGGGCAAACGTGACCGGCATTTCACAATAAATGTCATCGCCATCCCGCTCGAAGAATTCATGGCTGCGCACATGGAAGACGACATATAGATCGCCAGCTGGGCCACCATTGATTCCAGGTTCCCCTTGACCGGTTACACGCAGCTGCTGGCCATCATCAATTCCGGCCGGCACCTTGACTTGGATCTTTTTGCGTTTTTGAACTTTTCCATCGCCGCCACATGTTGAACATTTGTGTGGAATGATTTTCCCTGTTCCTTGGCAATGGTGACATGCTCTCCGGTTCACAATCCTCCCGAACGCCGTGTTTTGCTCTACATTCAATTGACCGGTTCCTTGGCAATGTGAACAGTTTTCCACTTTAGTCCCTGGTTTGGCGCCCGAGCCTTTACATGTATCACAGTCCTCTTCACGCGGAATTTCAATTTCGGTATCTTTTCCGAAGGCCGCCTCTTCAAACGAAAGCGTCATCGTATACTGTAAATCTGCTCCTTGACGCGGTGCATTAGGGTCTCTCCTGCGTCCGCCGCCGCCGAAAAAACTACTGAAAATGTCTTCAAAGCCGCCGAAACCGCCGAAGTCCTGACCGCCAAATCCTTGGTTCGGATCAGTATGACCGAATTGATCATAATGGGCCTTTTTTTGTTCGTCACTCAATACTTCGTAAGCTTCCTTAATTTCCTTGAACTTATCCGCAGCATCGTCCGCTTTATTAATATCAGGGTGATATTGTTTGGAGAGCTTGCGATACGCTTTTTTGATTTCATCCTTTGAAGCACTCTTCGAAAGGCCTAACACTTCATAATAATCACGTTTACTCATATCTAAAATCCACTCCCGATTCGATTCACATAAAGGTAATATTATCACTGAACAAAGCTAATAATCAACTAGAAAAGTGCAAACGGCTTTGACACTTTTTTGCAAATGCTATCGCCAGCCCCGATTTGCACACGATTTTTTTCGATAATCGCATGTTTCCCCAAGCGACGGGTATGATTCATTATAAAAAAGCCAAAGTCAAGATAACCTGACTTTGACTTTTCTACAATGACAGGCCGAAAACACTGCCATATATATCAGCGTCCCGGATGGGTCACTTTTTATTTTTTCTCTTCTTCGTTAACTTCTGTGTATTCTGCATCAACGACATTATCGTCTTTTGCACCGGCTTCGCCTGCACCAGCTTCACCAGCTTGTTGGGCTTTTGCCGCTTCTTCATAAAGCTTCATTGTCAAGGCCTGAACGATTTCGTTCAATGCGTCCTTTTTCACGCGGATTTCTTCAAGCTCATTTTTCTCGATTGCAGCTTTCAGTTCATCCTTCGCTTCGTTAGCTTTCGTCACTTCCGCTTCGTCCACTTTTCCTTCTAGGTCTTTAAGCGTTTTTTCCGTTTGGAAGACTAATTGATCCGCTTCATTGCGAAGCTCCACTTCTTCCTTACGTTGCTTATCGCTATCAGCATTTTCTTCCGCTTCGCGTACCATGCGATCGATTTCTTCATCAGAAAGACCTGAAGATGATTTGATCGTGATTGCTTGTTCTTTGTTTGTGCCAAGATCTTTCGCACGAACGTTTACGATACCATTTTTATCGATGTCAAATGTAACTTCAACTTGTGGAACTCCACGTGGTGCCGGTGGAATGTCACTCAATTGGAAACGACCAAGCGTTTTGTTATCTGCTGACATTGGGCGCTCACCTTGAAGAACGTGGATATCAACAGCCGTTTGGTTATCAGCCGCAGTTGAGAATACTTGTGATTTACTTGTTGGAATCGTTGTATTACGGTCGATCAATTTCGTGAATACTCCGCCCATCGTTTCAATTCCAAGTGAAAGTGGAGTTACGTCAAGAAGAACGACGTCTTTAACATCTCCTGTTAATACGCCACCTTGGATTGCAGCACCCATGGCCACTACTTCATCAGGGTTTACGCCTTTGCTTGGTTCTTGACCGATTTCCTTTTTGATTGCTTCTACAACTGCTGGAATACGAGTAGATCCACCAACAAGGATGACTTTATCGATTTCAGAAGCTGATAGGCCTGCATCTTTCATCGCTTGACGAGTAGGTCCCATTGTGCGTTCGACAAGGCTTGAAGAAAGCTCATCGAATTTAGCTCTAGTCAATGTTACATCCAAGTGAAGCGGGCCAGCATCCCCAGCCGTGATGAATGGCAATGAAATTTGTGTGGAAGTTACACCGGAAAGATCTTTTTTCGCTTTTTCAGCTGCATCTTTCAAACGTTGAACGGCCATTTTGTCTTTGGAAAGATCGATTCCATTTTCCTTTTTGAATGCTTCCACTAAGTAATCGATGATCACTTGGTCGAAATCATCTCCACCTAGACGGTTGTCACCAGCAGTGGATTTAACTTCGAATACACCGTCGCCAAGTTCCATGACTGATACGTCAAATGTTCCGCCACCAAGGTCGAAAACAAGGATCGTTTGATCTTCTTCCGTTTTATCCAAACCGTAAGCAAGCGCTGCCGCTGTCGGTTCGTTGATGATACGTTCCACTTCAAGACCGGCAATTTGTCCAGCATCCTTAGTCGCTTGACGTTCTGCATCGTTGAAGTAAGCAGGTACAGTGATGACCGCTTTCGTAACCTTTTCGCCTAGATACTCTTCAGCGTAGGATTTCAAGTATTGAAGAATGATTGCTGAAACTTCCTGAGGGGAGTATTCTTTTCCTTCAATTACTTCTTTATGGTTCGTACCCATATGACGCTTAATGGAGATGATCGTGTTCGGGTTTGTGATGGCTTGACGTTTTGCCACTTCCCCTACTTGTCTTTCTCCATTTTTGAATGCCACTACGGATGGAGTTGTACGGTTTCCTTCTGGATTCGGGATTACTTTTGGTTCCCCGCCTTCAAGTACAGATACACAAGAGTTTGTTGTACCTAAGTCAATACCAATAATCTTGCTCATAGTTTCACTACCTCCCAAAAATTATATGTAATATTCTTATTCGTTCACTTTCACCATTGCAGGGCGAATCACTCGATCCTTAAGGAGATATCCTTTTTGGAATTCCTCAACGACAATGTTAGACCCGAAGTTTTCATCTTGAACTTGCATGACCGCTTGATGCAAACGCGGATCGAATTCTTCACCGACCGAGCTGATCGGCTCGATGCCTTCTTTGGCCAATGCATCTGTAATCGTTTTGTAAACCATTTCCATGCCCGAAAGCAGGGATTTCGTTTGTTCATTTTCCGCTTCGATTTTTGTAGCTCTTTCAAAATTATCAAGAGCTTCCACTAAATCGCCAGCAATACTTTGAACTCTATATTTTTGAGCCGCCTCCATATCAAGCTTGGCACGGCGTCTTGAATTATCAAAATCAGCCTGCAGACGAAGATAACGGTTATCCATTTCTTCGATTTTTGCCTGGAGCTCGGCAATCTTTTGCTGAGCCAATTGAAGCTCATCCTTTTCAACCGAATCCTGGTTTTGCTCCGCTGGAATTTCTTCTTCAGCGAAAACCGCTTCTGCTGCGTTTTCTTCGATTGTTTCATTTTCCAATGTTTGTTCTTCGTTTTTATTTTCTGTCACAATCTCACCTCCCTAAAAGGGTTATACAATTTATGCTAAAGTATTATGCCAGGCAGCGGGATTATGACCCTCCGCCACCTTAACAATATTACCTTTGCTCCTATTTTTGATACAGTTTTGTCATCAGGGTCGTCAAATCCCTCGAGAAAAACGAAAGCAAGCTGATCACCCTCGAATATTCCATCCTCGTTGGACCCAATATGGCTAATGTGCCGACTTGCTCCTGGCCGATTGAGTAGGTTGCCGTTATCAAACTGCAGTCATCGAGCACCGTGTTTTGGTTTTCACGGCCAATCCTGACGTGGATGCCTGTTGGATTTTGGGTAATGAGTTCATAAAACCCTTGTTCCTGTTCAATCATTGATAAAAGTGTGCTTACTTTAGCAATATCATGAAACTCCGGCTGCCTCAGCATATTCGTTTTCCCGCCGAAAAATATTTTTTCGGGTTTTGTATCTGTCAGGGTATCCGCCAGGACCGAAACCATCGATCCATAGTTTTGGATATGGCGGCTCAACAGAACGGCCACTTCCTTATAGATTTTATCTTTCAGGTCTGTTAGCGGAACATCGACCAAACGGGCATTCAATATGTTCACCATCTTTTCGATTTCGTTGATATCGAAAGAAGGAGGTAAGGAAATCATTCGATTTTCCACATGACCTGTATCGGTAATGATGATCGCAATGGCTGTCTCAGGGCTCAAGGGAATGATCTGGATTTTTTTGAGCTTATGTTCATTCACTTTCGGCCCGAGTACAATCGCCGTATAATTCGTCAGTTCTGATAGAATTTTTGCTGACTTCTGAACGATCTTTTCCAGTTCATAAATTCGTTCTACAAAAACGGACTTCAATAATTTCATTTCATTCTTTTTCGGAGCTTGAGGAGAAAGTAAATGATCTACATAATATCTATACCCTTTTTCAGAAGGAATCCGCCCGGAAGATGTATGGGTTTTTTCTAAAAACCCCATTTCTTCAAGATCAGACATTTCGTTTCGGATTGTGGCAGAGCTGAACGTAATTTCATCTTTCTTCGACAAGCTTCGTGACCCGACTGGCTGGGCAGAATGGATAAAATCCTCGATAATCACTTGTAGAATCAATAATTGACGATCAGTTAGCATGTTTGATCACCTCTGTTAGCACTCTGTCTCTCTGAGTGCTAATATACTAATAAATTATCAAATGCAGCCTATGATGTCAATAAAGAAAACCCGCAATTCATCGTGAAAATATTAAAGGATTTCTTTCATTCAAAATCGATGACACCTAAAAATGATTGGAAGACTTCGTTTCCAAGCAGCTTCCCCTTCTCGGTCAAGCGGACGAAGCCGTCCTCGACCAGTAAAAGACCCTTTGCCGCTTCTTCCTCAAGCGGTTTCCGGAAAATCTCTGTCATTTCAGCAGAAAATTTATTCTTGAAGTTTACCAATGAAACGCCTTCCGTTTTTCGGAGCCCCAAAAACATCTCCTCTTCCATTTGTTCATGAAGCGGGACAGGATGTTCCTCCAATACAGGCAGCTGGTTCGCCATCAATGGTGTGATATATTTCTTCACCGGGCCATGATTGGCCACCCTTTTTCCTCCAGTATAACCATGAGCGCCAGCACCAATCCCATAATACTCCACATTATCCCAATAAGTCAGGTTGTGTCGGCTTTCAAAACCCGCTTTGGCAAAATTACTTATTTCATATTGATGGATACCATGCTTCTCCATCTCTTCCATGAGCCTCTCATACATTGACGCCTCGAGCTCCTGCGGCGGCAGATTTAATTTTCCCCTGCGCATCTGATTGTAAAAAACCGTCTTCGGCTCAACGATCAATGAGTAGCTGGAATAGTGCGGCAATTGAAGGGCAAGGGCTTTATCAAGCGTATCCTGAAAATCGGCCATCGTTTGACCAGGCAGTCCGTAAATCAAGTCGATGCTAATATTCGTAAAGCCGACCTCTTGAGCCAACTGAATCGTTTCATACACCTCGGAAGCCCGGTGAGTCCGGCCAATCCGTTTTAATAACTCATCATTGAAGCTTTGCACGCCAAAGCTAAGTCTATTGACACCTGAATCGTATAGAATCTCAAGTTTTTCTCTCGAAAGGTCCCCTGGATTAGCCTCGAAAGTATACTCTGCTTTTTTGGAGTCAAATGGCAAGGTTTCGTTGATTGCTTCACATAGGTATGCGAGCTGTTTTTCATTAAGCGAGGTCGGTGTCCCTCCACCGACGAAAACCGTGTCCAATTCCGTTGTCGGGTACTTGGAAAGCTGCATCACCATTTCTCTTTTCATCATCTGTAAATATTCGTCGACCGGCTGACCTTGCAGGAATACTTTATTAAAATCACAATAATGACAAATATGTTCACAGAACGGTATATGGAGATAGGCGCTTTTAATCATCGTGTTCACAACCTTTAATCGAATGAGTCGATAGAAAAAGAGGCTAGATTTCCTCTACCCTCTTTTCCCTTCTATCGTTTTATTTTCTTTATTTCTTCGGTGTCGTATCATCCATTTTCAAAACAGCCATGAAAGCTTCTTGCGGCACTTCAACGGATCCTACCTGTTTCATCCGCTTTTTACCTTCTTTCTGTTTTTCGAGCAACTTACGTTTACGGGAAATATCGCCGCCGTAACATTTAGCCAATACGTTTTTGCGCATTGCACTAATCGAGGAACGGGCTACGATTTTCTGTCCGATAGCTGCTTGGATCGGCACTTCGAATTGTTGTCTTGGAATCAATTTCTTCAACTTCTCCACAATGACTTTACCGCGTTCATAGGCAAAATCCTTATGAACGATAAAGCTCAATGCATCGACGGTTTCGCCATTAAGCAAGATGTCCATCTTCACAAGCTTGGACGGTTGATAGCCGATTAACTCATAATCGAAAGAAGCATAGCCCCTAGTATTCGATTTCAATTGATCGAAGAAATCATACACGATCTCCGATAATGGTATTTCATAATGAATGCTCACACGCGTTTCATCGATATATTCCATATCAATGAAGTTTCCGCGTTTATTTTGACAAATTTCCATGATTGTTCCGACAAATTCCGTCGGTGCCATCATTGTCGCTTTTACATACGGCTCCTCGACTCGTTCAATCTTTTGTGCGTCAGGCATATTGGATGGGTTATCCACCTTTAGAACTGCACCGTCTGTTTGAACCACATCATATATAACGCTCGGCGCCGTAGTAATCAAATCAATTTTGAATTCACGTTCAATCCGCTCCTGGATGATTTCCATATGAAGAAGTCCAAGGAACCCGCAGCGGAAGCCAAAGCCCAATGCTTGCGATGATTCCGCTTCGAACTGAAGCGCTGAATCGTTCAATTCCAACTTTTCCAAAGCATCCCGAAGATCATTGAATTTCGATGCGTCAATTGGGTATAACCCGCAATACACCATCGGATTCATCTTACGGTAACCTGGAAGCGGTTCTGTCGCGCTATTCACGGCACTTGTAATCGTATCACCAACAGTCGTATCACCTACGTTTTTAATGGCTGCCGTAAGGAAACCTACATCACCGACGTTCAGTTCACCCAAAAGCTGGGTCTTAGGGTTGAAGACACCCAATTCGGTAACATCGAATTCCTTGCCTGTGGACATCATTTTGATTTTGTCGCCCACTTTTATCGAACCTTCGACAACGCGGATATAAGCAACGACTCCGCGGTATGCATCAAACAGTGAATCGAAAATCAGCGCCTTGAAAGGGGCGTCCGGATCTCCCTGTGGTGCTGGAACCAGTTCAACCACCTGCTCCAAAATCTCCTCGATTCCAATTCCCGCTTTAGCCGAAGCCAGAACGGCATCAGAAGCATCCAAGCCGATTACTTCTTCAATTTCTCCACGAACCCTCTCCGGGTCGGCACTTGGCAAGTCGATCTTATTGATGACCGGAATGATTTCCAGATTGTTATCCAAAGCCAAATACACATTTGCCAGCGTTTGGGCTTCAATGCCCTGAGCCGCATCGACAACAAGAACAGCACCTTCACACGCGGCAAGGCTTCTTGAAACCTCATACGTGAAATCGACATGTCCAGGTGTATCAATAAGATGGAAAATATACTCTTCGCCATCTTTCGCATTATATTTCAATTGGATTGCATTCAGCTTAATCGTTATTCCACGCTCGCGCTCTAAATCCATGGAATCCAACAATTGACTCTTCATTTCACGTTGAGTCATGGCGTTCGTTTTTTCAATGATGCGATCCGCCAATGTAGATTTACCATGATCAATATGAGCGATGATGGAAAAGTTACGGATCTTCGATTGTCTTTTTAATTTTTCTTCTCTATTCATGACGTTCACTCCCACTAGTCGACACAATACACTATTTTTTATTATATCAATAGAAAATGCAAGATTCAACAGAATAGTTACAAAAGAAGCATCATTGTAAGGCAAACCATAAAAAAAAGGCATACAAAAGGGGTTCGGAATTTGAAAATCCCGAACCCCTTTTGATATGCTCACTCAACTAAATCATATCTATAAGCGCCTGAAAGGCACCTGAGATGGTGTCACCAAGCGTTTTACCGATCGAGGAGAAAAAATTGAAAGCTTTCATCTCTTCAAGCTTTTCTTTTTTCGTCTCCAAATCATGACTTGTTACCTTTTCGCCAAGAATATCCGCTTCCATTTCCCCTTGGTCCGATTGGTTTATCATGAATGCACTATTCAAGGACGGGTCTTCGTACCCCTTCATTTTCTTCATCCCATCGTTCGCCTGCTGCATCCCAATCAGAACGCCTAAAAATAATACGAGTACAATTCCTGTACATTTCAACCAAAATCGAACCATGATGGAGCTCTCCTTTCCAATTACTGCGCTTCTGATTCCCCGGACGTTTTATCCACAGCCTTGGCATCCCAATAAAGCTCGCTGAAAACATCGGTGAAGGCATCGACAGTTAAATACATTTCCTCGAAGGTATTATCGACTCCGCCAATTTCAATGAGCATGGCATTGCCGGATAAATCCTGATTATATATACCATTATGGGTAGTACCACCCTGTTTCATAAGTCCTCGGGAAAGGCCAGGGTATTTTTTTTCCAGCGCGATATGAAGTTTATTCGCAAGCGCGGCATTTTTTTCATAGTTCGGATTATTACCGCCAATCACGAAGGCGATTTTTGCAAATTGCTTGCCGTTAATCGTAATGGTCGTATCTTTTTTGCGTTTTGAATCACGGTGTATATCAACGAGATATTCCAAATCCTTGTTAGTGGCCAACGCCGTCTGAACAGATTTACGAGATTCTTGATAGGATTTATTGTAATTCAAGCCTTTGTTATTCAAATTGCCCATGATATCGGTTTTATCGAGTGAGGAACCAATTCCTTTATCAGCGAGATCTTCGACCATTCGTTCCCCAAGTTTCGTTATATTGATTTGAGAGTGATAGGCTAGATTCGGATTGGTCACACCCTTTAAGTAAGGAAGATACGATTCCCTGTTGTGGCTATGATAAATCTCGACCACTTTGCGCCCATTGGTCGTTTGATTAGGCTTGCTGACATCCCCTTTTTCCGGTTCTTCGATCTCATCCAGGTTTTGCAGCGATGCATCTCTTTCTTCATTCAATACGTCCACGGGCGGCGACGATTCATACGGCATATTCGTATAATTCGTTCCTTCACCAGCCACGAGAATTTCATTATCAAAAATCGAGAATCCAGGAAGCTCCCGGCCAAGCAAACTCCGCGGATCTTCCAATGATATGTTGGTTGAAACTTTTATCAATTGATCCGTAATCACCGATTCTTGTTTGCCCTCCGGCAATGCGTTAAAAAAATATTGATTTTCATTGGCCATCATCGCGAACAGCATTTTCCCTGAAAATTGATTGGCTACGGTATGTACCGAATTAGAAGATATCCGATACTCCGGTCTCAAGGAAGTCATGACCCCACTGATTGAAAAAACAAAAAGAAGCAAGGCGAGAATACCTA
Organism: Peribacillus muralis; assembly: GCF_001439925.1. Classification (GTDB taxonomy): domain Bacteria; phylum Bacillota; class Bacilli; order Bacillales; family DSM-1321; genus Peribacillus; species Peribacillus muralis. The sequence continues at coordinate 321,462 of NZ_LMBV01000001.1, read as the reverse complement.
GAAAAGTTTTTATTATTGTTGAACCGTGAACAGCTGTTATGATTCCTGGGGAATTTCTTCTTTTCATCCTTCCACCCTCTCTATAGCTTGTCTATTAATACGTATGACTTTGCTAGAAAGGGTAGAACACCATTTTTGGGCACAAAAATGATTCAGCGGGTGTAGTATCCCGTATTATCTTGATTGATTGATTCATGCAGTGCTGCATTCAACCCATTCGCGATCAGATTGGCCATATCCTCAATGAAAACATCGACTTCTTTCGGTGTAACCATTAAATTTTGACCGAGCGGTGATAGCACTTCATAGATCAATTTCCGTTTCTCGTCATCAGGAAGGACCCCTATCATCCCGAGGAAGGTTTGGCGTTCCTTTTCCCCTGGCATGTCCTCATCGGTCAGCTTTGTACGCTTGCCAAAACTAAATCCTGCAGGTGCCAATGAACGTGAAGGTCTGTCCCCTTCATTCAATTCCTTGCCAAAGTGCTTCAAAATATAATCGATCGTATCACTGGCAATGGATACGGCATCGACGACCGTCGGAATCCCTATCGCTATGACGGGAACTCCCAATGTATCCTGGCTCAGCTCTTTTCGTTTATTCCCGACACCAGAACCTGGATGTATGCCGGTATCGGTGATTTGGATCGTAGAATTAACACGGTCGATCGAGCGGGCAGCCAAGGCATCCACGACAATCAGGAAATCCGGTTTACTTTTCTCGATGACCCCTTTTATGATGTCACTCGTCTCGATTCCCGTAATCCCCATTACACCTGGGGAAATTGCACTGACTGGCCGGTACCCTTCTTTCACGGACTCAGGCTGCAACTCGAACAAATGCCTCGTGACGACAAGATTCTCAATGACTGCAGGTCCCAGAGCATCAGGAGTTACATTCCAATTACCAAGCCCAACGACTAAGCAGCTGCTTTCCTTCGTGATTTTATTCCGTTTCAGGAAGTAAGCCAGTTCATTGGCAAATACTTTCTCCACCCGTTGCTGCGTATCCGTATCCTGTTGGCGGATCCCCTGAACCTCGATGGTCAAATAGCTGCCTTGTTTTTTGCCAATCTCCTTTTCCCCTGCAGCCGTGACCTCCACCAAGGATACCTTCAAGTCATCCACTTCTTTTTCCTTAATGATGACCCCTTCGATATGGGATACATCCACTTCCTCAATGACACCTTTATGTTCAAGGGCAATTTCCTTTGCTTCGATTGCCAAATCCGTCCTAATTCCGTATCCACTAAGGTCCAAATGATTTTCCATAGCGCCCTCCTGCTGTTAGAATTGTAATCCAATCTAGTAATTTCCATAGTCTCTCTTAAACATTCTGTCGTTTTTGCTTTTTTATTATTCATTTTTTTGGTACAATGAAATATGACGAGATGAATTTATTCCTGAAATTATAATTCCTTTTCGATTCTCAATCTGAAGTATTGCATATTCATGAGCAGTCTGATAGAATATCACTTGTGCTATTTGATATGGATTTGAAAAGTCGAGTTCATATAATCTCGATTTCTTTATAGGAGGTGAACGGAATGCCAAACATTAAATCTGCTATTAAACGTGTGAAAACCAACGACAAAAAACGCGTACAAAACATTACAGTTCGATCTACTATGCGTACTACAGTGAAAAACGCTGAAGTTGCATTAGCTGGTGAAAACGTTGAAGCTGCTAAAGAAGCTCTATTAACAGCTGCTGTGAAATTAGACAAAGCTGCATCTAAAGGATTAATCCATAAAAATGCGGCAGCCCGTAAAAAATCTCGTTTAGCGAAAAGACTTAACGCTCTTAACGCATAATGACAAAAAATTAAACGATCCATCCGGATCGTTTTTTTTGTGCCTATTTTTAGAATGAAAAATAAGGTTGCTTCGCTTTCGAATCATCTCATTTTGAACCACTTTTGTTTTCATTTGAACATCCTTACCTCTCTAGTTTTTTCTTTACGAACAATATTCTTTTCCCCCTTTCCGTTTAATCACCCCGTTCCTACATTTGATTGAACGAATAAAGTACCAACCATCCAACAAGGTAGAAAATGATCGACCAAAGCAAAGTTCTGTTCCTCCAATACTTTAGGCACTCACAGATCTAATTTAGTTTTCATCCAAAGTGAATGCAACAGGCTTAGTACAGTAGTCCAAAACGATAGGTAATCAAGATTCCATCTTCGTATTCACGCTGAGTGGAATGAAACGGTCTAAGGTACAAGTTACCCGCGTATTTAGCCATTTTAATCGCGAGCTCGGGTTTTGCATCGAATTTGAGGCCGCTTGTCGTAAACTTTGCGCTTTTCCCACGCAATTGGTGTCGCTTTTCACATACTTTTCGTACCATTACTCGCCGACAATCTGGATTCCATCTGTTCACCCAAAGTGGAATGAAACGAAAGGCGCGGCACTCCTGCGGGAAATGCGTGTCTACGTTACACCCTGCAGGCTAAAAGCCGAGGGATTCACGTACCGTCTCTGGA
>NZ_LMBV01000001.1:245028-318970 GCF_001439925.1 Peribacillus muralis | reverse complement strand
GTGAAATGAAACGGACTTAGTACAATATTTCAAAAAGATAGGCAATCAAGATTCCATCTTCGTATTCACTCAGAGGGGAATGAAACGGAAGGTACGACACTCCTGCGGCAAATACCTGTCTACGTGAGACCCCGCAGGCTAAAAGCCGAGGGATTCACGTACCGCCTCTGGGNNGTGAAATGAAACGGACTTAGTACAATATTTCAAAAAGATAGGCAATCAAGATTCCATCTTCGTATTCACGCTGAGTGGAATGGAACGGAAGGCGCGAGACTCTTGCGGGAAATGCACGTCTATGTGAGACCCCGCAGGAAAGCGTAGGGGGCTCACGGACCGCCCGCGGAAAGGGAGCGCCTGCAGTGCAATGTAACGGGCTACGTACAAATTCCCCAAAACTAGGGACAATATGAGATGCTTTAGTAACATTAAACATTCAATATTACAAACATAAAAAGGTGACAGCGCTGCCGTCACCTTTTTAATCACCTAATTTTCAAAAGCAGCAACTCAAGCGTGATCGCCTTCTCCGCTTGGCCCGTCTTCATTTTATAATCCGCCTCAGCTAAGTCGTTCATGATGCTCAGCAGTTCGCGTTCTTGGAATTTCCCCGTTTTTTCTAGTGCCAGCTTTACCCTGAAAGGATGCACCTTTAATTGCCCGGCAATTTTTTGCTGGCTGTATCCTTGACGGGATAGCTCCTTCACTTGGTACATGAGCCTGACTTGTCCTGCCATCACACTCAATATCTTGATCGGCTCCTCGTTCTGACGGAGTAGGTCGTGTAAAATCGTCATCGCGCTCTCCATCTTCCGCTGCAGCACATGATCAACTAGTGTGAAAATATTCTGTTCAAGTGATTTAGCCACAAGCTTTTCGACAATCTCGGCGGTGATGTGTTTATCCGCTTCCACATACAGCAACAATTTATCCAATTCATTCGTTAGCATCATCAAGTTCGTTCCTGCAAGTTCAAGTAAAAGCTCTGTAGCCTGATCATCTATACGGACAGAACCTACCTTTTCCCTCACCCATCCCTTCAACTCATGATCACCAAGCTTCTTCGCTTCAACGAGGACCGCTTTTCGCTTCAGTTCCTTGGTGATTTTTTTTCGTTCATCCAGCTTCTCATAGGGTGCAGTCAGGACGACGATCGAATATGGGACGGGATCAGCCAAATATGCTTCAAGTCTCTTCACATTATGCTCAACTCTCGACTTCGTTTTTTCAGCCGTCAGAAAAAATGGGTTTTGCATGAAAACAAGGCGCCGTTCCCCGATAAAAGGAAGGGTTTCAACATCTTCGAGTGCCGTTTCAACAGGCGTCTCTTCCAAGTCAAATTGAGCAAAGTTGAAATCCATTTCATCTTCATGGAGGACATTCTCGATCAATAGCTGCTTCGTTTCATTAATAAGGTAGGCCTCCGTTCCATATAACAAGTACACTGGCGCGAATTGCCCTTTTTTTATGCTCTTCCAAACGTCTAATACCAATAGAATCCGCCTCTTTTTTTATGTATTCTTCTCTAATGGTATAGGTGGAATGACCATTTGACAAGCTATAAAGGGAACTAGCCCCCTAAAGGACTAGTTCCGGATCTATATGAACACTTTCAAGAAAGGCCCGGGTAATCTTCCTTGAAAGCGGGTAAGGTATTCATGTAGAACATTAATTGAGCTTTTTTTTTCGCTTGCTTTGTTTGTACTTTTATTTTGACCTCATACCCGCAAACTATTTGTGACAACTCTTGTCAGTAAAGGAAATGAAGAATGCAACCTGTGGATTTTTTATTGGTAATGTTTTATACTATTAGCAGAAATAGGAGGGGTAAATCATGAACGAATTTGAAAAGAATGTCCAATCAAAGACAGATGACGTCGCTGATTCCGCAATAGGATTCATCGGATCTTTTGTATTTTTCGCTGCCATGTTCACCATAGCTGTCGTCATTAAAGCTGTCGGATCCTGATTTCTGCACTTATTTTTTTATGAAAGAGGCTGCTTTTGCAGTCTCTTTCTTTTTGATTTCCTACAACATACTATGGGATAGTCTTTCGAAAGGTTCCTTTCCTTTTGTAATACTTATAAATGATCGAGCCGTCTTCATCCGTCCTGAACACCCGAATTCGGTTTGTTTCTAGATTCGCTAAGACGTCCTCATGGGGGTGGCCGTATCTATTATCTTTACCGGCTGAAATCAATGCAGCTTTCGGCTGCAGCTGCAAAAGGAAGGGTTCCGAAGTAGATGTCTTGCTGCCATGATGGCCAACCTTTAAGACATCTGCCCGTAATCGCGGGAAGGCATTCAGCAGCTCCCTCTCCCCCTCCTCTTCCAAATCTCCCGTCAAGAGCCAAGATAATCCCCCAAGCTGCGTGTATAAAACAATCGACGAATCATTCGTGTTTTCTTCTTTTCCATGAGGGTTAAGCACGATAAACGGAGCTCCGTCCGCTACCCATCGGTCCCCCCTTTTGATGACTGACATCTGCACGTTTTTATCTCTTGCTATCGAGACAAAGTCCATATCGCTATAGTGCTCTTCACTGCCGCCTCCTATGACGATTTCTTCCACTTTAAAATGTTCGATTAATTCTTTCGCACTTCCTGCATGATCGGCGTCCGCATGAGTTAGGATCAGTTTGTCCAATCGATGGATGCCCTTACTTTTCAACAATGGAATGACGATATTATCCGCAGTATTGAACTTCTTGCGACTTTCCGCCCACGGCTCAATCGGGAATGTAATTTGTCCGCCCGTATCAATCAAATAATTACCGCAGTTGAATGGCAAAATAATTAAAATGGAGTCACCTTGGCCAACATCAATGATTTGCACTTCGCCGAATGGCGACAGCTTTTGTGCATGATATTGAAAAAACAAAACCGCAATCAGCATTCCGCACCACCATTTACTTTTTTTAAAAGACTCCTCCCATTTCAGAAATAGCCCTAATAAGGAAACAACAAGTAACGTCAGCATGAAAAAATGGGGTTTTCCAAACACAATGGAGGCTAAAGGCACATTCGATGCTGCCGAAGCGACTTTATTGCAAAGGATGAAAATGAAGTTCAAAATCACTATAAGCGGCTCTCCTAGTGACGGAGATAGTACATGACAAGAGAGGGCAATCAATGAAAAAGGCAGCAAAATAATTGAATAAAGCGGAACATACACGACATTCAGGAACACTCCAAGGAACGACGCTTCATAAAAGTGAAAAAGCAAAATCGGAAGGGCTGCCAATTGGCAGATGATGCTAATGATGAAAACCTGCAGTGTTTTTTGCGGATAGCGCAAGAAGATGCTCGAGGAGATGATTATGGAAAAAGTGACGGCAAACGAAAGTTGGAAGCCGATATCATAAAGAATATTCGGCCGAAAGAACAACAATGCGATGTAAACGAGTCCAATGGTGGATCCTGCGGAGACTCGCTCCTTGAATAATAATAGTAAAAAGAATAGCATGGCCATTAAACATGATCGAACGACTGATGGACTTCCGCCCGAAAGTACCATATAAACGGGCAGGAAGATTAGGAGGACGATGATCATCCTTTCCCGGGTAATGCCAACCCTGATTCCCAAGTAAAATAACATCCCTGTCAGAAAGCTGACATGAAGTCCGGAAATTGCCAGTAAATGCACCAAGCCTAGCCTTTGATAATTAGTAAGGTCATCCTCAACTATATAAGTTTGGTCACCAAAAACGAGTGCTGTGACGAAACCGCTTGATTCTTTTGGAAAGTTTTCTCCTATATATGCAATTCCCTTCATTCGCAAATTACGTATCGAATGGACAAGCGAATTTCCTCCTACGTTGCACGCTTGAAAAGAAATGCTATCAGCTTTCAATATCCAATGAGTGCTTTTGCGCTTAAGATAGCTTTGATAGTCGAAGCCGTTCTCATTCCTCTGTTTGTCGGGAACCACCAGGCTCCCCTCGGCCGGGCAAGATAATCCAATCCGCAATATCCTGCCCAGTTTTTCCTTTTCCTGCTCAGAGCCCATTTTATAACGAAGCATAAGCCGTTCACCGTGTTCACTGATGATGAACCCTTTTAATGAATGCCCATCTATATTCGGCTGGTCGGTGAATGTGATGGTAAAGCGGCTTTCATTCCCCTGATATATCGTTTGGTTTTGATGTTTGGAAAAGGAAGCCGCCCCTAAAAAAATCACCATCATTACTAAATGGATGCCAACGACCTTCACACTCAGGCCCAGCGAATAATGGAGGAAGCAGAGAAAGCTCGCGATCACGATTAAAAGCGTTACACTTAATGCTGAATGGGCAACAACACCAAATGTGGCTGAAACGGCTAATAAGAGAAGGTGTCTTTCCATGTCCGACCCTCCGCAATCTACTTATTAAATATTTGTTTTGCCTGCCCTTCCAACTTTAATATTGCTTCTTTTTCTAGCCCAGTTTGTTCAAGTTTGGCAAGCAAGGTACGTACAAAATCCTGTTTTTCTTTTCCGTTAACATCGATGGCCCCTTTTGCTTCAACCTTTTCTGTCCTGACTCCAGCCTGTTTGAATAATTCAAGAGCGTATGGGTGATTTTTATAATCCTCAGCATAATAAACGGCTTTAATCCCAGCTTGGATGAGGGATTTACAGCATTGCAGGCACGGAAAATGAGTTACATATATTTCTGCCTCATCAGTCGGCACCCCGAATTTCGCACATTGCAGGAGTGCATTCATTTCAGCATGTATCGTCCTGACACAATGGTTATCGATTACATAACAGCCATCATCAATACAATGCGTTCCTCCGGCAATGGAGCCATTGTATCCTCCGGCGATGATCCGATTATCCCGAACGATCGTCGCCCCTACGGTCAGGCGCGTGCATGTGCTTCTTAAAGCTAATAAATGGCTTTGCGCCATGAAATATTGATCCCAGCTAATCCTGTTCATGTTGTTGTATCCCCTTACTCAGTAAATTGATTTTCTTCAATTTTACCCTCTTGCTGTCGATTTGTGTAGTCCATTCAATCAATCACCGCACAGAAATGGAGTCCTGTAGTTTTTCAAACGTTTTATCACCAATTCCCGACACTTTCTTCAATTCATCAATTTGCTTGAATTTACCAACGGACTCCCTGTACTCCAAGATCGCAGTCGCTTTCGATGGTCCTATTCCGGTAAGTGTCTCCAATTCTTCCTGAGTGGCTGTGTTCAAATTCACCTGTCCCGCATTCATCCCACCGGAAGGGGCGAGATTGTTCTGTCCCAAGGCTCCCTCCTCTTCACCTATTTCCGGAACATAAATGACCATTTGATCCTCCACTAGCTGGGCAAAATTGACTTTATCCTTGTCGGCCTTGTCCGTAAAATTGCCTGCTGCCGAAATCATATCAATTACCCTGTCACCTGCCTGCGCCGTAAAGATACCAGGTTTCTCTACCGCTCCTTTCACATCGACTTTAATGACAACATCATCCAAGTCATTTTTTTCACTTTTTTCAATATCTCCCTCTAATGCCGCCTCGGCAAAGATATCGTCCGGTTCAACCGGATCGTGGCCCGTTTGCATTAAAAAGTAAATGACCACGCACCCAAGCGCCATTGCAAGGGCAATCATCATCGTTTTATTCTTTAAAATCCTATCCATTCATTTGCCTCCTTGTTGGATTTTGCCGCATACATAGTCATAGGACAGATCATTAATACATAGTGTTTCTAGGAGAATGAATCGTTTTTTAAGTGAGAGGAGTTGAACGGCTTTGAAGAAAATCGGTGTAATTGGAACAGGCAATATGGGTACCATTTTAATCGAGGCGTGGCTGGAGGCAAATATATTGAACCCAGCTGATTTAATCATTACGAACCGGACACTTTCCAAAGCATTAACACTGAAAGAAAAACACCCTGGTATTGAGGTAGCGGAAAGCGGAGCCGAAATTGCCCAGCAAGCGGACTTCATTTTTATCTGTGTAAAACCGTTACAAATCGACAGCTTGCTTACAGACATTAAACAACATATAAATAAGGAACAACTAGTCATCTCGATCACTAGCCCGGTCTCGGTGGCGCAGCTTGAATCGGCCGTAAAGGCGCCTTGTGCGCGATTCATCCCGAGCATAACCAATCGGGTCGGTTCAGGGGTATCGCTGCTAAGCTACGGTGAGGGATGCAGTAAGGAGGCGAAGATAGCTCTGCATGAATTGGCCTCTGCCATATCGGCACCTGTCGTCATTGATAATGATATCACCAGGGTAGCTTCCGACATCGTCAGCTGCGGCCCTGCATTCTTTAGCTATCTAGCACAAGCTTTTATTGACGCGGCCTGCCAGACGACGAAAATAGACAAAGAAACCGCTACGACTTTGACTGAGAACATGCTGATCGGATTAGGGGAATTACTCGGTAAAGGCGTTTATACATTGCCGGCCTTACAGGAAAAGGTATGTGTGAAAGGTGGGATAACGGGAGAAGGAATCAAGGTTTTGGAAGCAGAGACAGGGGAAATGTTCCACCATCTTTTTCAAGCGACGCATGAAAAGTTTGCCGAAGATCTTGATGAAGTTGAAAAGCAGTTTGGCCATCCTTATTAATATTCGTAATGTATCTCTCATTTCCTGCTAAAAATAAAAAAAAAGAGGCTAGACCTCACTCGCATATGCGGGCGGGGTCCCTGGCCTCTTGATTCATTTTCTGGCTACGAACAATATCCGTTCCGTTTCCGTTACAAGCGGAGCTTCTTCAAGATCAGCCATAAGTTCAGTCACGGTAAAACCGGCTTGCTGCAACCAGTTTTTATATTGGTCAACCGGATAGGTCCGTTGATAATGCAATTCATCAAAACGGTCATATAGACCGCTTTGCTCGTCCTTCACGAAAAAACTCAACTCATGTTCCACACTGTGAGGTTCTTCACCAGGGAAACAATCCCATATATAGGATACGTCTTCATCGCTGACGGCAAACGTATGGTCACGGAACACATCTTCCATTTTATAGATGGAATGGACATCAAACAGAAACAATCCGCCATCCTGCAAATGCTCATGAACCCGACTGAACGTTTTAACGATATCCGCTCCGTCACGAAGGTAGTTCAACGAATCACAAAAAATCGTCACACAGTCAAATTGACCAAGCCCCTCAAGTTCTGCCATATTCTGTTGGAATAGGGGGATTGTTAACCCGAGCTTCACCGCTTTTTCATTCGCAACGAGAAGCATTTCGTCCGATAGGTCCACGCCGGTGACCTCGAAGCCGTGCTGCGCCAATTCAACGGTCATTTCCCCGGTTCCACACGCTAAATCGAGAACTTTCCTTCCACCAATTCCGTACTGTTCCAGCTTCGCCGTAAGGATCATCAGCCATTTTTCATAGGGAGCATCCTTCATCAATTCATCGTATACATAGGCAAAGCGTTCGTAGGTCATGGAGTCAGTTCACTCTCTAAATCTTCAAAAGGTGCATCTCCCCACAAACGTTCAAGGTTATAATAGTTTCTTTCATCCTTATGGAAAATGTGCGCCACTACATCGCCAAGATCGACAAGCACCCATTTCGCCTCGTCAAAACCTTCAAGACGTTTTACATTGATTCCTGATTCATCAGCTTTGCTCTTCATTTCACGAGCGATGGCTTGTACTTGTTTTTCAGAATTACCATGACAGATTAAAAAATAATCCGCTACAAGCGAGATACCTTGCATATTCAATGCTACGATATCCTCCGCTCTTTTATCATCCGCCGCTTTTGCTGCAATTACAAGAAGTTCACGTTCAGTCATTACATCTTCTCCTTCAAATTCATGATTAAATCATTGTATGTCTTAAATGTGTCAGGGTAAATGCCCTGATTTCGTTTCATTAAAAAAACAACGGTATTCCTTAAAGCCTGGATGACAGCATGATCCAAGTTTTGCTTGGCTGTCTGCCTGACTTCGTCAACTCCCGGAAAGGATCGTCCCGGCTCAATATAATCAGCAAGATAAATGATCTTATCCAAAAGGCTCATGCCGACCCTGCCTGACGTGTGGTAGGCGATCGCATCCAAGATTTCAACATCCGTGATGCCAGCTTCCTTTTTCACGAGGTATGCCCCGACAGGAGCGTGCCACAACTCCATATTATATTGAAGTAAGTCCGGAGCCATCTTTTCGGCGATTATGATTTGCTCCATTTCTTCTTTTGGACGAAACTTTGCATAATCGTGGAAAATCGCTGCCAGTTCAGCTTTTTTTACATCAGCGCCATAGAGCTCTGCAAGTTCAATGGCCGACTCCATCACGCCTACAGTATGGATGTACCTGCGCTCCGTGATTTGCTCTTTGACAAGCGCGAGCGCTCTCTCACGATTCATATAAACCATTCCCTTTAATATACTTCACCACTGGATCTGCAATTAAATATTTCACGGTTTTTCCCGTTCTTAACTTCCTTCGTATCATGGAAGAAGAAATGAACATCTGCGGGACTTGCACCATCATAATCGGGTATAAGGTCTTTTCATTGTAGCCAGGACGCTTCACCCCGACAAAATGGACCAATTCCACCAACTCGTCAATCCGATGCCAATTGGGTAAATACTCAATCATATCTGCGCCAATTATGAAATAGAATTCATTGGTCGGCTCAAGTTCTTTCAGGAGCTTTATCGTATCATACGTATAAGATGTGCCTTTTCTTTCTATTTCTAGACCCTCAATATAAAAAGATGGGTTTGTGGCTATCGCGTTTTCCAACATAGCCAGCCTGTCCATATCGGTTACTTCCTCCGATTTTTCCTTATGGGGTGGAACATGATTTGGCATGAATCGAATTTCATCAAGCTCTAGAGCCTCCAGCACTTCATTCGCTATAATTAAATGACCGATATGCGGTGGATTGAATGTACCGCCAAGAATTCCAATTTTTTTCATAGATAGGTTCCTTAAGGTAGTTTAAGTTGTTTGTTTTCTTTTGATTCTTTATACAGGACAATGGTATTGCCGATGATCTGAACCAATTCCGCCCGCGCACCTTTTGCTAAAGAAAACCCTACATCGTTGCGGTCTTCTTCACAGTTTTGCAGAATGCTGACCTTGATTAATTCACGTACTTCAAGCGCCTCACCAATTTGCTTGATGAGATTATCATTGACCCCGCCTTTACCAACCTGAAAAATCGGATTGAGGTGATGAGCCTTTGAGCGTAAAAATCGTTTCTGTTTTCCTGTTAACATGTGTTACCTCCTAGTTTGTTCAAGACAATATCTGTCATTCTTGCTGTATCCGGCATAATGTCCGTCCATATCTCAAAAGCGAGCGCAGCCTGGTTGATGAACATTCCCAGACCATTTTGCGTTTTCGCCCCTTTTTCGTAAGCTTCGCGCAACAGCTTGGTCTGCAGGGGATTATAGATGATGTCACTGACTATTGCACCGGTTTTGAGCTGGTCGACCTTCACCGGTGAATGTTCCAACTCCGGGCTCATTCCGGATGAAGTCGTTTGGATGATCAAATCATATTGTGATAAGCTTTGTTCCGCTTCGATAATCGAGAGTGCCTTCGATATTTTATCATATGGGCAATCAGAAACAAGCTGGGCCGCTCTTTCCTTTGTCCGGTTTGCAATATCAACTTGCTTTACCCCTTCTTTTACGAGGGTAAAATAAATCGCACGCGCAGCACCGCCCGCTCCGATCACTAACGTTTTTTTAGCCTTAATGTCACCTGATATTTCATCGCATAAAGATTTAAAAAATCCTTTTCCGTCTGTATTATACCCTATAAATCGACCATTTTTGTTAACAACCGTATTTACAGCCCCGATTGCCTGGGCCAGTCCATCTACTTCATCAAGGAGAGGGATGATTGAAGTCTTATGCGGGATGGTGACGTTAAATCCTTCTATACCAAGGGATTTCATGCCTTTTACAGCATCGGATAACCCATCTTTCGTCACATGAAAATGGTGATACACCGCTTCTATATTTTCTTTTTTAAATGCATCATTATGAATGTCAGGTGACATCGAATGTGCAATTGGATCTCCCATTACCCCATAGATCTTTTTCATAGACTTTGACGACCCCTATATTAGATTAATGATTTTCGAACGATGACATTGACCCCTTTTGGGACATGTGCAACGACTTTGGCTCCCGGCTCATTGACCGTCACCCAGCCAAGACCAGAAAACACAATATCCATTTTACCATCTTTCAAGGAGAATTCATGTGGAACCAGCTTCGGAAATTCCTCGATTTGTTCAGGACGTGGAGGCGTCAATAATTCGCCAGCATGATTTCGGTACAATTCATCGGCCTTCTCCAATTTCGTACGATGGATATTCAATTCATTCGAAAGGTAGCAAGTGAGCGACCGCCTTCCGCCTGAAACGTAATCCAATCTAGCCAATCCGCCAAAGTATAGCGTCTGGGCCTCATTCAGCTGATACACTCTCGGCTTGATTTCCTTCTTCGGCATAATCACCTTGAAATCCCGCTTGTCGACGTAATGCGCCATTTGGTGGTGATTGATGATTCCCGGCGTATCGATCAATGCCTGTCCATCATCCAAAGGAATTTCGATCATATCCAAAGTCGTGCCCGGGAAGTGCGAAGTCGTGATGATATCACCTTCACCGCTCACTTCTTTTATAAGACGGTTGATGAACGTAGATTTACCTACATTCGTACAGCCCACGACATAAACATCCTTCCCTTTGCGATACCGTTCAATCGCATCGGCCGCTTCAAGGATGTGCTTCCCCTTGTCTGCACTGACAAGCAGCACATCAACCGGGTTCAGCCCCAATTCCTTTGACGATTGCTTCATCCAGTTAATCAATTTATTCGGTTTCACCGACTTCGGCAATAAGTCGACCTTATTTCCGATCAAAAGAACATCATTTCTTCCTACAAATCGATGAAGGCCCGGGAGCCAGCTTCCATTGAAATCAAAAATATCGACAACCTTGACGATCAAGGAATCGGTTTCGCCGACCTTATTCAAGATTTTCAAGAAGTCATCGTCTGTTAAGGATACATCCTGAACCTCATTATAATGTTTCAATTTAAAGCAGCGCTGACAAACGATCGTCTCTTTTTCCAAAGCTGATTGAGGCGCAAAGCCCAATTCTTTCGGATCTTCCGTCTGGACCTTAACGCCGCAGCCGATACATACTAATTCTTGATGATTGTTCAATTGTGATCCTCCCATTTTATCATTCCTTTTCGTTTAAAAAACGCCATGATCTTTCTTTCAAAATAACGATTGATTTTCGTCCTGAACTCATCAGTCTGGGCAACAGGAACGACTAAGATCGTATGGAAGCCCCCTCTGTTCCCTCCCAATACATCCGTCAATAGCTGGTCGCCAATTACCACCGTTTCCTCTAGCTTCAATCCCATCGCCTTACGGGCTTTATGGAAGGCCCTCGACATTGGCTTCCTCGCCTGGTGTATGAACGGAATGTGAAGTGGATCGGAAAAAGACCGGACCCGATTTTCATTATTATTGGATACAATCGTCACTAAAATCCCGTGTGCCCGCATATTATCGAACCATTTAATTAAATCTGGTGTCGCCGTAGGCCTATCCCATTCAACGAGAGTATTATCCAAGTCGGTAATGACTCCCTTTATCCCTTTTTTCTTCAATTCTTGAGGATCTATATTAAAAATGCTTTTAACATGTTCACTCGGCAAAAATAATTTAAGCATATTGGCACCTCTATATTTTCATTAAAATTTACCGTCTCCATCATATCGAATTTTCGGCTTACTTTCAAAAAAATTTAGGAAAGCGGGGCTGACGGTAAAAAATCATCATAATGTAAGTTTTCAAATATGGGAAGGCATTTTTAAGAAAGAAAGGAAAATTAGCGGAACGAAAGACCTAATTATTCCGAAAAGATTTCGACAAAAATTTCATTCCCCAAGCCTGTGGATAACTTTACTAACATTTTCCATGCTGACCGGTACCATTTCGGCCACTTTGTAAACATCTTAACCACAGGTTATCCACTTTTGACTGTGGATAACAGAACGATTGTTCTCCGTGTTTATTTCTGATAGAGTAGGGGTACAGCAAGGAAGACTTATCAATATATGTAAGAAAACACTAAATTATTCCTCGCAATTCCTACTGGAGGTGAGCAGCCGTAATTGGCGTCCTGATGCAAAAACTATCTGATGACCTGTTGCTGGAATCCTATTTTAAAGCGCAGAATTTAAAACTAAGTACCGAATTCATCCGCCTCATAGAAACGGAAATTCATCGAAGAGCCTTGACACATAAAATCCGATCCTTATTTTAATATGGAATACATAGGCTGACATCAGATGTCAGCCTTCTTATTTTTAGTTTAGACCGCCTTCATATATCCGATCGTTTCACCAACACGGACATCAGCGGGTATGGACAGGCTTCCTTCGGGCTCAAACTTGTTTTTCTCAAAAAGGAGGACTACAGTCGAGCCGAAGCTGAAATAAGAAAACTCCTGACCTTGCTCCAATTGCTTCGACTGATCGGTAATGACGATCGAATTGATATACATCGCTCCGACTTTCACCATCGCCAAGCTTCCTGTCTCATTTTGCAGTTCAGTTATTGTCCGATAATTTTTTGACAAAGGCTCTTTTCCATATTTCAGCCCCCATTTATTAACGGGATATGATTTTCTCCCAAGCGTCCAACGTTTGGTTACGGCACCATTGATCGGTGAGTGAATTCTATGGTAATGACTTGGGCTTAAGTATAACACGAGATATTTTCCGCCCAGATACTTCTCCAAGACACCCTCATCCCCGAGCATCTCCTCCATTGAATATACCTTTCCCTTAACGACGATTTTTTTATCTGCAAAGATTTCCCCCGCATCCTCGAGAACGCCATCCACTGGACATGCCACTGCAAAAGGGGCAGCCGTAATCGGCCTGGCCTCCGCCTTCAGCTTCCTTGTAAATAGCTCGTGCAGATTGGAATATGCCTTTATATCCTTTCCGAATTCTTGTTGATTAAGGTTAAAAGTTTTTACAAATAGTAAAATTAGGGGCCTGCTCAAGTGAGATTGGCTAAAATGCTTTAATATTCCTGATGAATATCTTCCATTCGTCAGTTCAATCAAGATACGATACAAAGCTTGATACAATTAAATCCACTCCAAATTGTAAAATTATTCAAAAATACCTTGCATAAATTGTGTTAAATAAAATATTATTATATAATAAACACTTATGTTTACTATATTTTTGTTTTATTTATGTTTCAATTGAAAGGAGTGAAAAGATGTTTTTTCTACACGCCCTAGATCAAACCATTAAAAAAGTGAAAGCCCAAACAGCAAATATACTTACTTTAATGAATTTATCCCTTGGTGGATTTGCAATAATTGCCGTGATGCACGGCCAATTGAATTTAAGCCTGCTATTAATCTTCCTGGCTGCCCTTGCAGATCGCTTTGACGGTATGGTTGCACGGAAGTTCAACATTGAATCGGAATTGGGGAAGCAACTTGATTCCATGTGTGACATCATATCTTTCGGCGTCGCACCCGCTCTATTATTATACCAAGGAATTTTAATAGAATTCGGAGCCCCTGGCACAATCTTCACCGTTTTCTATATTGGCTGCGGTGCATTCCGCCTCGCACGCTTCAATATCAGCGAAAGCAATGGTTACTTTACAGGGGTGCCCATTACGGTCGCCGGCTGCATCGTAACGCTAAGCTATCTGGCCATCCCATATTTCCATCCGGCCTTTTTCTTATCCCTCATGATTATATTATCATTACTGATGGTCAGTCCATTTAAATTGAAGAAAGTTTAAATGGAAAAGCGGATGTCCTGATAAGGACATCCGCTTTTTTTGTTACCATTGCCCCTTTAATGGGACCTACGCTTTTTTGACAAGCGGATCGGTAAGGCGCATGAATTCCTCGACATCGTCCATGCAGGCTTGAACCGCTTCTTCCCAAAAATCCCGTGTCGTCAAATCGACGCCCAAATGCTTCTTTGCCAAATCTTCGACCTTCATCGAACCGGTATCCTTTAATAAGGCGATATATTTTTCTTCGAATCCAGCAGGCTCCTTCAGGGCATTCGCATAGATCCCCAAGGAGAATAAGTATCCGAATGTGTACGGGAAATTATAAAATGGCACACCTGTAATATAGAAATGGAGCTTTGAAGCCCAGAACGTTGGGTGATAATCACTTAATGCTTCACCGTATGCTTCTTTTTGGGCAACATTCATCAGCTCATTCAATCGTTCGGCACTGACATAGCCTTGTTTCCGCTCATCATAAAATGTGGTCTCGAATAAAAAGCGGGCATGGATATTCATCAACAAAGCTACGGAGCGCTGAATTTTATCTTCTAATAGCACCAGCTTTTCCTCCTCACTGGCCGCCTCCTTTACTGCTGCATCCGAAACGATCATTTCAGCAAACGTAGAGGCGGTTTCAGCCACGTTCATCGCATATGAACGATTCATCGGATGGATATCCTTCATCGCATAGGAATGGAACGCATGCCCCAACTCATGAGCCAATGTCGACACGTTCGAAGGTGTGCCTGAATACGTCATGAAGATCCTCGACTGCTTATGTAACGGGAAGCCCGTACAAAATCCCCCAGGTCTCTTACCAGGCCTGTCTTCCGCTTCAACCCAGCGGTCTTCGAAGGCTTTTTGAGTGAAGCTTGCTAATTGCGTGCCGAATTTAGAGAATTGCTGCACGATGAAGTCTGCGCCTTCTTGATAATTCATCACTTTGGACTCTGCTGTAACCGCGAGCGGTGCATCCAGATCCGCCCAACTCAATTTATCCAAATCCAGTAACTCCGCTTTCCTCTGTAAGAACCTCACCAGCGGCTCCTTATGATCGGCAATGACATTCCACATGCTCTCGAGAGTGTCTTTATTCATCCTTCCGATTTCAAGCGGCTCTTTCAAAATATCATCCCAGCCCCTTTTTTCATTCACACTGAGACGAAATCCAGCCAAATGGTTCAAAGTCCTGGCAAAAAGATCACTTTTTTCTTCCCAAGCCTGTTCCCAAGCTGCGAACAATTCTTTCCGTGCATTTTGATCGGGATCCGAAAATTTATTCGCCGCTTGGCCTACCGAAAGCATCTCCCCTTTGTAAGGAATGGACATGGAACCGACGATCGTATCATACATTTGGCTCCAGCCTTCGAATCCGTCCATGGACAATTCGGTGATTAATGCCTCTTCCTTCACCGAAAGCTTTTCCTTTGCCCTTTCGCGACGTTCGTTCACCACGAATTTCAATTCATTCAACGGTTCTTTGTCGAGCATTTTCTGAAAAAACGCTTCATCAAGCTGGATCAGCTTTTCATCAAGCTTGCTTATAACCATTTTGAGGGACGCGACGATCTTCATTTGCTTGATCCGCAGCTCTCCCGCCTTTTTATCCTGTGTATTTTGAGCTACCAGGCATCCGATGAAGGCGCTGGCCTGCGCCGATTTCATATTGGTGTTTTTCAGTAGATCGAATGCCTTGATGAAATGGCTTTCATCTTTTTCTGCTGGATTGATATGGCCTACAAGCAGGTCAAGTTCTTGCACCTCTTCCTTGATTTCATCTAAAAAATTCAGGAACTCAACGGAAGAGCTTCCTCCTTTAAAAAAAATATCCAAATCCCATGTTAAAGCATATCCCATTTTGCTTTTCCCCCTTTTTATCAATAATCTCATTATAGAGGTTAATTCGGATTTTTTCTAACTAAAAGGAATTTTCAGTTTATTTCCAACACATTTTTCTATAACTTAGATTAAAAGAGTGATATGATGAATATATTCTTCGGGAAAGGGGTGTTCATATGAAATTCTTCATCCAGCTGTCTGCCATCATCCTCCTTCTATGGACCGTGCCCGCTCAGTTCCATCAGTACGCACAACAGCTAACCCTTGAAGAACATACCGATGTGCACCATTCGGAAAAGGCCGATAAGAAAGTGCCTTTCATCCCTACCTTAAGTTCCATTAAGGCGCTCATCATTATTCTTGTTTTTGAAGTTTCCCTTTTAGGTTTTCTTCATTATCATTCGAATCTCCGCAGACGATATCTCAGTCCCGTGTTTTTTCAGGCGAATTACGTAACCGCACACTCTGACATTTTATCAAAAAAAATAAAATCGAGGAGTGATTCATATGTGGTTTCGTTTTATTATGATAGGGGTATTTTCTTTAACCGCCTCACGTCTGTTCCTATTCCAGGGAGTCGAGATATATCATGCATTTGCTGATATGATCCGAAATAAATATTAAAGCAAAAAAGCGTGCCGCGGATTTTCACGGCACGCTTTTCTTTAGTCGCTCATTTCCTTTAACCTTTAGCCTTCTTTTCCTTTTCTTTTTCTGCCCTATAAAATTCATGGAACATCTTCATCAACGCACGTTTCTCGATCCTTGATACATAGCTGCGGGAAATCCCTAGCTCTTTAGCGATTTCCCGCTGCGTTTTTTCCTTTTTCAAGTCAAGTCCGAATCTGCCTACAATGACTTCCTTTTCCCGTTCATCCAAAATATCAATATATTTTTTCACTTTTTCAATTTCCATATTGAGCTGAATCGTATCGATGACATCTTCGGATTCCGATTTCAGTACATCGATTAAACTGATTTCATTTCCCTCTTTATCCTGGCCAATCGGGTCATGCAAGGAAATATCCTTCTTCGTTTTTTTTGTCGCACGTAAATGCATCAAAATCTCATTTTCGATACATCGCGCCGCATACGTAGCGAGCTTCGTCCCTTTTCCATCCGAATAACTTTCAATCGCTTTTATCAGTCCAATCGTCCCAATCGAAATCAAATCCTCCGTATCTTCGCCCGTATTCTCGAATTTCTTGACAATATGGGCAACAAGCCTAAGGTTATGTTCAATCAAGATATTCCGGGCATCACCATCACCCTCGCTCATAAGCTTCAAGTATTTCTTTTCATCCTGTGACGATAAAGGCTGGGGAAAAGCATTGTTTTTCACATAGGAAACAAATAAGTAAAATTCTTTGATGATATATCCGACAACTGTAAGTATTCCGGGCATTGGTTTCATCCCCCGTTTCTTTGGTTTCCCTATTCATACCTATGCAGCAGTGGGCTCGTTCGTGTCTGTCCCAATAAAAGAAATCAGGAAAGCATGAAATGTTTGTAACGCAATGGTTGAATTCCCAAACGGATAAAAACAATCATTCATATAATAAAAGGGAATTTTTAAGGAAAGGGGGATTTTAAAATGGGATATAACCATGGACCATACGGTTGCGGCAACTATGGGCATTCGGCTCCGCCACCAAGTTATGGCGGGTATGGATACGGGTATGGTCTGTTTATCGTCCTGTTGATTGCATTGCTCATTTTTGGGTTCTGTTGGTTCCCGGGATATGGGTATGGCGGACAAAGTCCATGCTGCTAAAACAGAAAAAACTCGGCCAATAGCCGAGTTTTTCCTTTTATCCTGAACAATTCACCGACTGAAATCCGTTAATCGCACGGTCAAACCAAGACCATGAACATTCCGTTAGCCGGTATCCTTCTCCTGCCAGTAGCAACGCTTTACTCCTTTTACATAAATCAATTTCATCATATTTACCTCCACCTTTCATTGAATTTTTGGTAAGTCCAACACCACACATTTTAGAAAAAAGGACGATGCTTGATCGCTTTGTCGAGATGTTCTTCACGAATTTTGTTGATTCTCTCCTGCTGCATGCATTCCTCGGCAGTCATTTTTTTCATTTTTATTGTAATTGTGAAAAAAAGCATATTCAATGTCATAAATATCACCTCCTTTTAGGGTGCGGCCCCGCAAAAAGGCATAAAAAGGCCGCAGAAAGTTATGTCCTCCTGCAGCCTTTTCAAAAAAAATATAAAAAGGCCGCAGGATAAAAGACTTCTCCCCGCGGCCGCTATGTCTGAATGATTAATAAAGCCCATTTGCTTTAGAAATATTCCGCGTGGCACAGGTCGAATCGTATTTGATTGTCAATTGAAACAGTCCAGATCATTTGATTAGTGACGACTCCATATAGATACAAATTCATTTTCTTCGACCTCCCTTGGAATATTTTTTATTACTTGGTAAGTATATCCATAAATCAGAATTTTGTAAACAGCTTTTGCCTATTTTTTTGAAATTTCTTTCTTTTTTCCCATTTTCAAAAGCTTTTATAAAAAAAAGTGGCCATAATAAGGATAAATCCTTGCAACAATCACACTTAGCCCCTGTGGTGGAAGATACGAGACTCCTGCGAGAAAAGCGCATCTATGTGAAGCCCCGCAGGCGGCAACGCCGAGGAAGCTCACGAACCGTCTCTGGGAGAGTGGAATGAAACGGAAGGCAACGACACTCCTGAGGGAGATGCGCGTCAACGCGCGTCCCCGCAGGCTGAAAGGCGAGGAGGCTCACGGACCGCCTCTGGATTAGGGAGTGCCTGCAGTGAATGAAGCGGTCGAAGTCCAGATTCTCCAATACTTTGGACAGTCAGGATTCCATCTCGTTTTCACACAGTGGAATGAAACGGACATAAACAAAACTATTGAAAATGGAGAGCCTGCCTTAGTGTTCATGCAGAGTAAAACGAAATATTTAACTAACAAAAAAACCGCAGACAAATTTGTCTGCAGCCTGTATCCTGATTCTATTGTTGTAAAGAATCCTGGTCATCCATTTCTGCCAAGACCTTCTTGTGTTTATTTGATAAAAGGAAAAATAATATGGATACACCAAGGAACATGGTCGTCGCTCCCATATAGGCATATGTGTCAATCATCGTTTTGTCGCCAGAAGGAAGGATGGTTCCTAAATAGAAAAACGAACCCACACATAGCAAGGTGATTCCAAATTGCTTATAATCCGCCACCTTCGAACGCAGCATTGCCGCCGTTTCGTTTTTACGGTTTTCCATGCCATTCCACCTCTTTCAAGCTGATAAGTTATCGATATCTTATTCTACCATATTTATTCCAAATCTCAGGGTGTAAATAATGGCAGTAAGCTTATAAAGCGGCAATGACTCCGTTTATGCTCTTAGCGCTTGCTCCAAGTCTTCCAATAGGTCTTCTGCGTCCTCCAGGCCAACGGAAATGCGAATCAGCCCGTCTGTTATTCCAAGCTCTGCACGGCGCTCTGCTGGAATTGAAGCATGCGTCATCAAAGCCGGCACGGAAATTAAGCTCTCCACTGCTCCTAGACTTTCAGCCAGCGTGAAGTATTTCACTTTACTCAAGACGGATGCGGCTTTTTCGGCACTGCCGACATCAAATGAAACCATGCCTCCGAAGCCACGCGATTGTTTCTTCGCTATTTCATGATTTGGATGGCTTTCGAGACCAGGGTAATAGATTTTCGAAACGCCTTCATGACCGGATAAGTATTCAACGATCCGGGATGTATTCTTTTCATGCTCTTCCATCCTGATTCCGAGTGTCTTGATGCCTCGCATCAGTAACCACGAGTCTTGAGGCCCTAGCACGCCTCCTGTAGAGTTTTGGATGAAGTGAAGGTCATTGCCGATTTTTTCGTCATTCACCACGACAAGGCCCGCTACAACATCGCTGTGCCCCCCCAGGTACTTCGTGGCGCTGTGCAGGACGATATCCGCACCAAGCTTAAGTGGATTCTGCCAGTATGGCGTACTGAAGGTATTATCCACAATCGTGAGGATGTCGTTTGCCTTCGCTATTTTTGCTACGGCTTCCAGATCCGTAATCTTCAATAATGGATTTGTCGGAGTTTCGATGAACAGCGCTTTCGTATTGTCCCTGATTTCGTCTTGAATCGCATCTATGTCACTCGTATTGACGAATGAAGCTTCGATTCCGAAGCGGTTCAGCACCTTCGTCATCACCCGGAAGGAACCTCCATAAACATCATCCGTCATCAAAACATGATCACCATTGCTCAGCAGCATCATGACCGCTGTCATAGCTGCCATCCCTGAACCAAAGGCGAATCCTCTTGTTCCTTCTTCAAGATCCTTTATCAATTCCTCAAGAGCATGGCGGGTAGGATTGCCTGTACGAGAATATTCATATCCCCGATGATCCCCCGGACCATCTTGTTTATAAGTACTTACTTGATAGATCGGCACCGAAACGGCACCTGTTGCTTCATCACCAAAAATGCCACCGTGGATCAATTGTGTTTTCTTTCTCATTTTACATTCCTCCCTGATAAATATTTTTACTTAAGTAACGTTCACTGGAATCGGGGAAAACGACGACGATATTCGTCCCAGGGGTTGCCTTGGCCGCTTCATCCAGTGCTGCAGCAAATGCCGACCCGGAAGAACTGCCGACTAGCAGCCCTTCCTTCATTGCCAATTCCTTGACCATGGCGAACGCTTGCCGATCGCTTATCGTATGAATTTGATCAAAGTACGATTCATCCATATAAGCGGGTAAAAACTCCATTCCTATTCCCTCTGTTTCATGAGGTCCCGCTTCGCCTCCGTTCAAGATCGATCCTTCTGGTTCGACAATGACCGTTTTGACCGCAGCCTTTTTTTCTTTTAAATAACGCGATGTTCCCATGAAGGTCCCTCCCGTCCCGGCACCGGCAACAAAAACATCAATCTCGCCATCCAGCTGTTCCCAAATTTCAGGACCCAGCGTTTTGTAATAGGCATCAGGATTGGAAGGATTGGCAAATTGCTGAGGACAATACGACCCGGGAATTTCGGCAAGCAATGCCTTGGCCTTGGATATCGCCCCTGTCATCCCTTCCTCTGTCGGGGTCTGGACCACTTTTGCTCCAAGAGCACGCATCAATTCCTGTTTCTCGGCACTGAATTTCTCGGGTACACAAAATATCACCTCGACGCCACTGTTTATCGCCGCCAGCGCCAGTCCGATCCCGGTATTCCCGGCAGTCGGTTCGATGATCGTTCCGCCCTTTTTCACTTTCCCGGTTTGCAACGCCTGCGTTAAAAGCTCCTGACCGAGACGGTCCTTCACACTGCCTCCTGGATTGAAGTATTCCAGCTTGGCAAAGATGCGGACCTCATTCGGAAGCGGGAAATGGGTGATTTCCATCAGGGGTGTCTTCCCGACCAACTCATGTATGTTTTGAAAGACCTTCATATTCGTACATCCTTTCATAGTTTCCCTACCAACTTAGTGAGTTATAAAACCAAAGAGTAATCAGCGGAGAGACTCGCGCTGATCACTGCTCGTTTATTTCATTTTCCCAACCATTTTCAAAATGAGATCCGCTGAATGAAGGGCCGCCGTTTCCAGGAATTTATCGAAGGAAATATTGGACTCCTTACCTGCGATGTCCGATAGGGAACGTATGATGACAAATGGTGTTTGGAATTGGTAGGCTACCTGTGCAATCGCTGCCGCTTCCATTTCCACTGCATAAAGATCCGTGAATTTCCCTCTTACGAACTCGACCCTGACAGGATCATTCATGAACGAATCCCCCGTCACGATCAACCCTTTCGCCACTTGTATATCTTTAATTTCCTTAGCCGCTTCTTCTGCGAGGGCAAAAAGCTTCTCATCTGGGATGAAGGCTGCCGGCAGTTGTGGAACCTGGCCATACTCATACCCAAAAACCGTCACATCGACATCATGGTGGCGAACTTCGGTAGAAATGACTACATCCCCTACGTTAAGCGCTTCGTGATAACCGCCTGCAGAACCAGTATTGATGACTGCATCCGGTTTGAATTTTTCCAAAAGGATCGCAGTTGACATCGCCGCATTCACTTTGCCGATGCCGGATTTAAGCAAAATGACCTCGACACCGTTCAGTTTCCCTGTATTGAATTCAGAACCGGCAATGGTCACCTGCTCCAAACCTTCCAATTTATCACGTAAAATCGTAACTTCTTCTTCCATTGCTCCGATTATGGCTACTTTCATTAGTACATACCTCTTCCTATAATTTTTCCGCCTCCATAATCCAGACAAACTGATTGCAGCGCTCGAAGTTCACTTTATAACCATGTTCTTCTAGCACTTTTGCCAAAAAAGGAATGGTTGTATAAAATTCGGTTTGCAAATCGTTCGCCAAATTATGAAAGCCTGCCTGCTTTGCATCGGAAATCGCTTGTTCATGCGCTTCCTTTGATTGGTACATCGTATCGGCAAACACTATTTTACCACCAGTATTCAGTAACTTTCCATAGCTGGCTATCGCTTTTTCTTTTTCTTCATCCGTTAAATGATGAAACGCATACGTACTCACGATCGAATCGACCTGCTCCGGCTCAGGGAAATCCATGAAATCGCCATCGGCAAGCTCCGTTCCAGCGCCCAACTTGCCGGCCGCAATCTCCCTCATCGCAGGTGAAGGCTCAATCCCCGTAACCTTAAGGCCTTTTGTCAATAACCTTTTCGTTAGATTCCCGGTACCGACGCCGAACTCCAGAACATGACCATGTACCCGATCCGTCACGCTATCCAAGATTTTGTCATAATGTTTAAAGACCTCTTGATATTCAATATCGTGTCCACCGACAGTATCATCATACGATTTCGACCATTCCTCAAATAACTCCAAAAATTCTCTGCCCATTTTTTATCACCTTTTTATTATAATATAATAAAGCCTATAAGTATAATATGAATTAAACGCAAAAATAGTGCTTGTTTTCTAGGCAAATCCACTATACGGCATACACCCAACTAAGCCTGATTTTATTATAATACAATAAATCCTATAAGTATAATATGAAATAATAAAAAAAAGAGTGTCGGTATTTTTAGGAAAAATCCCTCATTCAGTATTAGATTGGGCTAAATAGGTGTTACACTAGCAGTATCTAAAATGTTGGAGGGAAGTTACTGTGAATTTTCAGCTTGACTTAAACCTATTCGAAGATAAGATAGAGTTTTTTGAGGCAGAAAGCATCAAGAATCTCGAAGAAAAAATCCAAGCACAAATTGAAATCAATAAAGCGATCATGCTCCAGGTTCATTCCGTCTCGCACCAAATGTATGTAAGCGAGGAAGGCAGACGTTTTTATAGTGCCGTCGTTCACTTCAAAGCAAAAAAATGACCATCATGAAAAGCCCCCGGAAAGAGAGTTCTTCCGGGGGCTTACTGGCTATTTCCGTTTATCATTAACCTTCAATTCTTCGACTTTTACAGGTTTCCACCCTGAACCATCCACCCATTCAATATGGACGCGATAGGTTTTTGGATTGTCACCATCAGAAACGGTACCGATAGCCTTGTTGGGCGAACCGCCGTTTTGAAGCCACCACATCCTCAGGCTGCCTTCATCGATACCAGCTCCGAGCGCAATCGCTTTACTCATTTCATTCCAGTCGGCGGAGCCCTTTTGAAAGCTTGTCGTATGTTCCCCGGATTGCTCGGTACCGACTGGCTTCCAATCCTCACTCGTATAGGTGGACGCGACATTGCCATCCCCGCTGCCTTCCACTTCCACAAGCTCGGCATCTCCTGCCGTATCCGAGGCGGCATCATCCTCGGCAGTCTCTACTTCTTCTTCCTCCTTTGCAGGAAGATCTTCGTCCGTGTCCTTTTCCGAATCCTTTTCTTCCACTTTTCCGGCAGGTTTGTCCACCTTGCCCTTATCTTTATCGGCAATTTTCTTCGGTTCAGTCGTGGTTGGATCCGCTTTCGTATCGCCATCACTTAAGAAGATGGTGATGGCAACAACGACGATTAAAATGGAAACGATCGTAATTGCGATATTGTATATTTTATTTATTTTTCTTTTTTGATCTCGCTGATTGAATCTTGAGCCCAAGCTCCATTCCTCCCTTACCATTTCTTACTGCCCCATTTTAACATGATTCAGCCACAGATAGAAGGGAATGGTTTCCTACACTTTTCGCCAATTCTCGTATCAGTCCTGGTTCTTGGAGTATAAAACTTTTACAATATCTGAGAAAAGCGGCGTCATGCTGGAACTATTCTCCTCCGTTTCAAAACTTACGGTAACTAGCGCATATTGGGGATTTTTATATGGGAAGTAGCCCGCAAACCATTTATTAAGCTTTTGGGACTTCCCTTCTTTAATTACCGTTTGAGCTGTACCGGATTTGCCCGCAACCTCCACAGGCAAATCTCTTAAGGAAGCACCGGTCCCCTTATCTTCCGTCACAACCTTCCTAAGGAGATGCTGCATCTTCATCGCTGTGTAGGGAGAAAGGGTCTCGCCTCCCATGCTTTGATCCTTAAAGTCCACCACAGTCGTACTATTATTGAATTCGACCTTGGAAACGGCTTTCACTTGTTCCTTCTTGCCTCCACGGGCAATCGTGGCCATCATGTTCGCTATCGCGAGCGGTGTCGTTTGGACATTTTGCTGGCCTATGGCGGTTTGGGCAATCATGTTGGAATTTTTCTTGGAATCATCGTCGTTCCAGACCTTTCCGGTTTGTTCATGGTACAACTGAGTGACTTTCGTATGATACACATCACCTTGCCAGCCCGTTTCACCAATCAAGCCTAACTTTTCCGCATACGTTTCGAGAAAGTCAGGTTCCTTTTCGGCGATTTCCTGTGACAATTCGGCAAATGTCCTGTTACAGCTTTGGGCAAAGCTGCTTTCGAAATTCAGCATCCCCAACTCCCTCTGTTCATCCGTCTTTCCTTTAATCGTCAAGTTACAATTGAATGTCCTGGACGGGCTTGCCGCTTCATGATCGATGGCAGCAGCAGCCGTAACCGTTTTAAAGACGGATCCTGGTGCTTTTTGCGTCAGCATCATATTGACCGCTCCTGAGCCATTCGGATCTTTAATGTTCATGGCCGGACGAGATACCATGGCGACGATTTCACTTTTTTTGATATCGATCAGTACGAGTCCGCCTTTTTTTATGCCGCGTTCATCTACCAGCTTTTCCGCCTTTTCCTGTATTTCTTTATCAATCGTCGTTACGACCTTCACGGGGTATAAGGGGTTGGCTGGTTCCACGTATTTCACATCAACACCAAACATCGGGCCGCCGCTTGCATCCACGTGAAAGACGAGCTTCGATTCACCATTCGATAGCAAAAACTCATCAAAGGTCCTTTGCAGTCCTGAATTGCCTATTTTCGTTTCCGGAGATAAATTCATGTCCGGATACCGTTTTTTCTTCTCGGCATCCGATATATTCGTCGTGCCGATCAATTGCGCTGCAGGTGTTTGATTGTGATACAGCTTTTCGTTCACGGCAAAGACCCCTGGGATCTTCAATTGGTTAATGGCCTTCGATTGGCTTGCCGTCAATTCTATCGGATCATCCCCGCCGAATACGAATGGTTCATCCGCTTGTTCAATTGCCCGTTTCAGCTCACTTTCCGATTTGCCGATTATCGAAGCGATTTCATCTATAGGCCATGTCATTTTTTTCAGAAACGGAAACAGCACGAGCGTGGGGATTTCTTCATGAGCAAGCGGCTCCCCATTTCGATCATAGAACTTTCCACGTCCGTCATCAATCTTTAGTATTTGTGACCGCTGCTCCACGCTTGCTTCTATTAGATTTACATCATGCTTTGAAAAAGATTCTGTCGATACGAGTTGAATGTAAGCAAGCCTGCCTATGAGTATCAGCATGCAAGCGGTCAAAAGAAATGCCAGCAACCTCATTCGTTTCTTTTTCATTAAAATACACCTCGTAAACATTGTTGACGAGGTGCGAATTTTTAAACAATTACAAACAACTTTTTGCCCGCAAAAAAAAGAGGATGCCCTAAGGACACCCTCTAAAATCCGTTAATTAGCTGATGGATACAATCTTGACGCTCATTTCGCCGCCAGGTGTTTGGATCGATACTTTATCGCCAACCCTTTTCCCTATCAGGCTTTTCGCGATTGGAGAATCATTGGAGATTTTCCCGTCAAATGGGTCCGCTTCAACGCTCCCTACGATGGAATATGTTTCCTCGTCACCGTTTGGAAGTTCTACGAATGTTACCGTCTTGCCTAGCGAAACTGTATCTGTATTCGAATCATTGCCTTCGATGATTCTTGCATTACGGATCATGTTTTCGATCGTTGTGATGCGGCCTTCAACGAATGCTTGTTCTTCTTTAGCGGAATCATATTCGGAGTTTTCGGAAAGATCCCCGAAACTGCGGGCGATCTTGATTCTCTCCACTACTTCTTTCCGTTTAACCGTTTTTAATTGTTCCAGTTCCTGTTCAAGTTTTAACTTTCCTTCTTTAGTCATTGGATATTCTTTTTCAATTGCCAAAACCCTTCACTCCTTCAAATTCTTTATGCCAAGTTTATGTACGATATAGTGCTTAACTCTAAAACCTTGAGTCAAAATATATAAGTGCGCGACTTAAAAAACACGCACAACCGATACTAAGGAACAACCGTTCTTTAATATATGAACCGACTGCGTTGAACAGCCGGTTCATTCTGTATCAAGAATAGAGTATTGCGTTTCCCA
Source organism: Peribacillus muralis (assembly GCF_001439925.1). Taxonomy (GTDB): domain Bacteria; phylum Bacillota; class Bacilli; order Bacillales; family DSM-1321; genus Peribacillus; species Peribacillus muralis. The sequence continues at coordinate 292,625 of NZ_LMBV01000001.1, read as the reverse complement.
GCATTTGTCCAGTATTTCCCCCTAAATAAATGGGATTATTTCAAAAACGGAGGAAAATGGCGCCTATCATTATTTATGCTATGTTATTACAAAAAAGACTTTTGTTCAAGGATTGTTTGTATTTTAGTCACCATGAGGTCAATCGCAACATGGTTTTGTCCACCTTCAGGAATGATGATGTCGGCATAACGTTTCGTCGGTTCGATGAACTGGTTGTGCATCGGGCGGACGACACTGATATATTGATCGATGACGGACTCTATGGAACGGCCGCGTTCTTTAATGTCACGCGTCATCCTGCGGAGTATCCGCAAGTCCGCATCCGTATCCACATATAGCTTCATGTCCATCAAGTCACGAAGGCGTTCATCCTCTAACACCAGAATCCCTTCAAGAATGATGACATCCTGCGGTTCGACGGCGATGACCTCCTCCGAACGAGTATGGATCGAATAATCATAAACGGGTTTCTCTATCGTTTCGTAGCGCAGTAAAGCGTTAAGGTGTTCGATTAACAAATCATTATCAAATGCCAACGGATGATCATAATTCGTTTTCAACCGCTCTTCAAACGGCAGATGACTTTGATCTTTATAGTAATAATCTTGTTCGATCATCAAGATCGAGTGTCCTTGAAAGAATTCAAAAATGGAACGGGTAACACTCGTTTTCCCTGATCCCGAACCTCCCGTAACTCCGATGACCACTGGTTTTTTTCTTGTCATATCAATTCTCCTTCCGCATCATATTGCTCACATATACTCTATTATCTACTTGAATGCGGACAATTTGAAGCGGATGGCGGGCAGCCTCCAGCTCGTTGCCTGACTCATCCCAGATCGTTCCGATTTTTTGTGTAAAGTTTTCAATTTCCGGACCGAAAAACTCGACTTCATCACCAGGCTTGAAGAAGTTACGCTGTTGCATCGTCGCGATTTGCGTTTCCTCGTCGTAATCAAGCACCAATCCTGCGAAGTCGAAGCGAGTCTTTACGGTATGATTCCCGAACATTTGCTGTTTATACCCAGGAATTTCACCTTCCATGAACGATGATGCCGTCTCACGATTTGCACACTTATCAAGCTCCTCCAGCCATTCTTGTTTAATCTTGAAATGGTCGGGATCGGCGCAATACGCATCAATAGCCTTGCGATAGACACTGATAACAGTAGCGATATAATGAATCGATTTCATTCTTCCTTCGACTTTTAAGCTATCAATGCCGATTTCAATCATGCCCGGCAGTGATTCAATCAGCTTCAGGTCTTTCGGGCTCATGGCGAATGGAGCATCTTCTTTATCGAATAAAGCCTTTTCCCCATCTTGATCCAGCTCATATAAATCATAATCCCAACGGCAGGACTGACAGCAGCCACCGCGATTCGAATCACGCGCCGTCATATGATTCGAAAGCGTGCAGCGTCCTGAATAAGCGATGCACATGGCACCATGAACGAATGCCTCGATTTCGACATCGACCTTTTCCTTCATTTCACGGATTTCTTCAGCACTTGTCTCACGGGCCAAGACGACACGCTCCAAGCCCTCCTCTTTCCAATACTGAACAGCCTTCCAGTTCGAAAGGGATTGCTGCGTGCTTAAATGGATCTCTACTTTCGGAGCGACTCTCTTGCACGTTTCAATGATAAGCGGATCGGCGACGATGATTCCATGAACACCAGCCTCCTGAAGGCCTGCCAAATATTCATCAAGACCATCGATATTTTCATTATGCGCGAAGATATTAGTCGTCACATATACTTTAGCACCGTACTTTTTCGCAAATTCGACGCCTTCGGTCATTTCCTCGAACGTGAAATTCCCTGCATTGGAACGCAGTCCATATTCCTGCCCGCCAATGAAAACGGCATCGGCGCCATAATGGACGGCAATTTTTAGTTTTTCCAAGTTGCCAGCTGGGGCCAGCAATTCCGGTTTTTTAACAATGACTCTCTTTCCATCGACGATCCTGGAAATTTTATCAGCAATAGCATTCAAGGCTATTCCTCCTCTTTCTCTTACCCTTTTCTTTAATAAACCGACTCTTTAAAGAAGAAGCCTGTATCCAACTGTCGGCTAACCGGCTGAACCGCTTTGACTTTTTCATAAAGTTCCATTTTCGAATCTTCATATCCGTCGGGATCCTCTGCGCATAAATCTATCGCTTCCCGGTATAGCTTGGTCATCTCCGTGATATACTCAGGAGTTTGTAATAATCCTTCGATCTTTAACGAATCGATTTCCGCCTCAATCAATTCCTGCAGTTCATCGATCATGCACATATCGTTCGGGCTCATGATATGTGTACCGTTTTCATCTTCATATATCGGATATTTGTTTTCGCGTTCCTTATCATGCAGAAACATATTTCTACTTTCCTTGCGATTTTCCACTTCCAATTCCTTGCCTTGGTATTCAAAATAATTTCCCAGAAGCGTCCGTTTGGACTGGAACATGCACGTCATGCCGTGTACCTGAACTTCAAGCTCGACCTCGGCATTTTCCTTCATTTCGACTATTTCGTCCAAACTTATTTCACGGGCAGCAAGGGCTCGGACTGCACCGCGTTTTCCCCAATAATTACAGGTGTACCAGTTCGTCACCGTCATCTCTGTATTCCAGTGCAGGGGCATATCAGGAGCAACGGCTCGGACTGCCATCAAGACTGCCGGATCACCGAATACAATCCGGTCTGCACCAGCCTCGTTTAGGAATGTGACATAGTCTTCTAGCTCGTCCACCTTTTCATTATGAAATATGGCGTTCATCGACACGTACACTTTTTTGCCTGCGGCATGGGCGATCTCTATCGCTTTCTTGATATCCTCACGGGTGAATTCCCCTGACAGCCTAAGAGCGTACCGCTGTTCGCCAATGACGAAGGCGTCAGCACCAGCATCGATAAGCTCTGCGATATGATTGACAGTCGTCGGGGTCACGAGTAATTCAGGCTTTTTCATTTTTGTCACCTCTATGTTTACTTATGGCCACACCATCACCTATCGGCAATATTACGGTATCGAAATGAGGATGGTCATGTAACCATATGTTAAAGTCTCTGATTTTTTTGATGAGAGCTCGCTTACGTCTCGTCATTTCCATTTCTTCGATGTTTTCTGCAACCAAGCCTTTAAATAATACATTATCAGTAATGATAACTCCAGCTTTGGCAAGGAATGGTTCAAACAGTTCAAAAAAGCGCTTGTACTGCCCCTTGGCGGCATCCACGAAGATGATATCATACGGGCCATGTTCCACTACTTTCGGCCCTGCCTCAAGGGCATCCCCTTCAATGAGAGTGATCCTATTGGATAGTCCAGCTTTCTTGATGTTGGCTTTTGCCTGCTCTATACGAGCCTCATTGCGTTCAAGCGTCACGATCTTAGCATCTGGCAGTGTTTCAGCCATCCTTATGGCCGAATAGCCAATTGCGGAGCCGACCTCCAATATCGCCTTCGGCTGATGAAGCCTTAAGATCTGAAGCAGCACCTCAATGCCTTCCGGCTCCATGATCGGCACATTATGTTCCAATGCAAAATCTTCCATTTCCTTGATCAACCCCGTACGCTCTGGAATCAAGGAATGAAGATATTGTTCTATTTTTACGTTCAAAACGTTTCCTCCAATTATAAGAAAAACGAAAGCGCTTGGTCACTCCATGTCATACATGCCCGGTCAGCTTTCCATTGCCTGCACGTTTAATAATGGCCTTAAGCATATATGCTTGACGATCTACATTTCCCTATCTTTCAAAATAAAACCCGGCATGCGCCGAGTTACTAATCACCGATAAAACGGTTCCGAAAATTCACTTGTACTATTCTATCATAAAAACAAGGGGAAAGTAATATCCCTCCCCCTCCGTTACGCTGCATTTATTTATTGGAAATATGCTCTGCTTTTTTCGTATTATGTTCATCCAAGTTTTTGGAATAAAGGACTTCTCCTTCTGGTGTTGCCAAGAAGTATAGGAAATCCGTTTTCTCGGGTTTCAATGCAGCTTCTATCGATGTCGCTCCAGCATTGGCAATCGGCCCTGGCGGCAGTCCCTTGTTCTTATATGTATTATACGGGGACTTCACCTCTAGGTCTTTATAATACACCCTGCTTTTATGGGAACCTTTTGCATACAGCACGGTAGGATCCGTTTGAAGCGGCATATCCTCCTTGATTCGATTGTAGAAGACGGAGGCTATTTTACCGCGGTCAACTTGTGCCGTCGCTTCTTCTTCCACTAGCGAAGCAAACGTCAGCATCTCGTGCACGGAATAATCATCTTTTTCCATCTGCGATTCATAAGCTTGGAGAGTCTCTTCCGTTTTCTTCAGCATCTCTGTCACGATCGAATCCAAGTTTGGTTTTTCCTCGTAAAAGTCATAGGTTGCCGGGAAAAGATATCCTTCGAGCGGATATAGAACCTTTTCATTTTCGATTTCCGAAGTCAATAGCTCCGGGAATTGCTTCTGCATGGACTTGACGAATTTCTTATCATTCAATTCCTCAAAGACTTTTTTCGGTTCTTGGTCCGTCTTTTCGGCAATGATATCGGCGATTTGGACAAGCTGCTTCCCCTCAGGGATCGTAATCTTGAATGCTGCTTCTTTCATCAGTTTCCCGGTTTTGATGCTTGTGACGATATCTTCGATCGGCATGGATGGTGATAACTTATACTCCCCTGCCTGAAAACCGGATTCATTGCGGAATTTAATATAATATTTGAATACGCGTGCGTCCTTGATTATTCCCTGCTCTTCAAGCAATGTTGAAATGCCGTTCACCGAAGAACCGATGGGGATTTTCACTTTCTTGATGGTATCATCGTCAGGGTCGACGGGTTTCATGGCCGAGTTAATATATAAAAAGCCCACGAGACCAACGATTCCAATTAATAAAATTAGCGAAGCTATCGTAATCAAGATAATTTTACGTACAAGCCTGGCTTCTCCTTGCCGTTCCAACAGTTTCATTTGAATATGTTCCTTTTTAGATAAATTATGATCTTTTTCATCCATTTTCATTCCCCCTGCAAACTCACACCAACTAGAGAATGGTTTCTAGATGATGCTTTCTCTAATTAGACTTTGCTTCGAACATTATACTAAAACCAACAAAAAATTACATGTTTTTTGTGAAACTACATGAATTTTTCCTCTTTTTATGGCAAAAACGCACTAGTTTTGTCAGTTACAGAAGTTTTCAACCAGGAAGATAGGCGTTTTTTTTTACCAACATCCGTCTAACGGTTAGACGAATTTCCATATTTTTGTTAGACATTTATTGCGCAAAACCGAATAATGATATAAATAGGTTTTGATTGATTGTATGAAAAGGGAAGGCGGTGTGAAGGGTTGGATAATTCTTATTTTGTCGGATGGGGAACGTTGGCACTCATTAATGCCGGACTTGCTCAAGGTAAAAATAGAACGGCGTTGAATTGGTTTTTGCTCTCTTTAGTTTTAGGTCCCTTAGCAACTTTTATTCTTTTGTTCGTAGGAAAAAGATAGAGCTGCATTGGTACATAAATGAAAAAAACGATCCTGCATTTCGTTAAATTTCCATCGCATATGGTTTTGGAGGATTTGGACTTCAATCATTTCATTTGTTTTATAGAACATAAAAAAGATGCCGTCTGCAAAATACAGACAGCATCTCCTTCAAGTTGCCTAGTTTTTTAAAATGTCCTAAAGGATACATTTTAGAAGCTAGGTTCGTTTTTTTATTCTTCTTCGGCTTCTTCCTGGTCAAGGAATGTATTTAACATTTCTTCGACTAGATCCCACTCTTCTTCTGTTTCGATCGGTGTAAGTTCTCCATCTTTATTATCTTCGCTCGGTACGAATGAAGAAGCGTGGATTTCGATTTCTTCCTCTTCATCTTCTGCAGACATCGGATAGTAAAGGACATAAGATTTGTTGAATTTATCTGAATCGAATGTGAAAAGGATTTCGCAAAGCTGCTCGTTTCCGTTTTCATCTACTACTGTAATGTTGTTTTCACCGTGTTCCATTTGCATTCACCTCATATTGAATTTGTTTGTCTGTCCAAGAAACCTTGCAGAATCATGACAGCTGCCATTTTATCAATGACTTTTTTGCGTTTGCTTCGGCTCACGTCCGCCTCAAGAAGGACACGTTCAGCCGCCATAGTTGTCAACCGTTCATCCCAGAGAAACACCGGCAGCTTGAATTTTCTTTCTAAACGCTTAGCGAAATCTTGGCTTATTTCGCCTCGCGGTCCAACAGTCCCGTTCATATTCTTAGGTAATCCGAGGACGATTTTAGAAACTTCATGTTCTTTTATAATTTCATTGAGACGTTTAAAGCCGAAGTCATTTCCCGCTTCGTTAATTTTGATCGTTTCCAATCCTTGTGCAGTCCAGCCCATCGCGTCGCTTACGGCGACGCCGATCGTTTTTGAACCTAAATCAAGTCCCATTGTGCGCATTAGTATTCCTCTCGATGTTTCTTAAGATACGACTTGACCAATTCTTCGATGATTTCGTCGCGTTCAAGCTTACGGATGATGTTTCTAGCATCCATATGGCGCGGAATGTAGGCCGGGTCACCGGATAATAGATAACCGACGATCTGGTTGATCGGATTATAACCTTTTTCCTGAAGTGCAACATAAACTTGAGACAATACTTCTTGTACATCTCTTTCGAATGGTTCTTCGGGAAAATTAAATTTCATCGTTTTATCAAAGGAACTCATTAACATGCACCTCTCCTCAGCGTCCAGAATCCACTATTACCTACATTGTACAACACTTTTGCTGGATTATGAAATCGATAAGACCCATTCTTCAACAAAATTAAGGGCTGCATCCAATTTTTCCGGGTCTTTTCCGCCGGCTTGGGCCATATCCGGACGTCCGCCGCCCCCGCCGCCGCAACGGGAAGCCACTTCTTTGATCAATTTGCCTGCATGGAAACCACGATCGATATAATCTTTCGTAACACCTGCTATCAAATTGACTTTATCACCTTGGGCCGATCCTAATACGATAATGACAGAATCAAGCTTTTGTTTCAAATCATCCGCCATGGCGCGCAGATTATTCATGTCTGTAGCTTGAACCTTGGCCACCAATACTTGTACACCATTGATTTCTTTCACGTTAGAGACGAGGCTGCCAGCTTCGATATTGCTTAATTTGGCAGTCAGGCTTTCATTTTCACGATGAAGATCCTTCACCTCAGCCAAAACCGTTTCAATTCTTGAAGGAACATCCTTCAAGTTCGTTTTCAATTTAGCTGCTGCCTCTTTTAAGATGCCGATTTGATCAGTCATCAATTGGTAAGCACCAGCACCCGTCACTGCTTCAATCCGGCGTGTGCCCGCACCGATGCCGCTTTCGGAGACGATTTTGAACAAGCCGATCACAGCGGTATTCGGGACATGTACACCCCCGCAAAGCTCAAGGCTATAATCGCCGATTTGAACGACACGGACGACCTTGCCGTATTTCTCGCCGAACAAGGCCATGGCACCCATCGCTTTAGCTTCATCAATATTTTTATAGTCCGTGTTCACTTGTAAGCTTTGCCAAATCTTTTCATTGACAATCGTTTCGATTTGTTCAATCTCTTCCGCCGTTATCTGGCCGAAATGAGAGAAGTCGAAACGAAGGCGCTCAGCTTGTACGAGTGAACCAGCCTGATTGACATGTGTACCAAGAACGTCCTTCAACGCCTGATGCAACAGATGTGTCGCTGTATGATTTTTCGTGATATGGATGCGATTTTCTTGATTGACCGCAGCTGTAATATTGGAATCTGTCGTTAAAGTGCCGGCAACGACCGTTACACGGTGCAGGTTTTGACCATTCGGTGCCTTTTGAACATCGTGGACTTCCACTTTCACCGATTCACTTGCCATCGTTCCTTTATCAGCTATTTGTCCGCCGCTTTCAGCATAGAAAGGAGTTTTGTCCAGAATGACCTGTACTTCCTCCCCTTCCTGTGCCTCCATGACAAGCTCGCCATTTTTTATGATGGACACAACTTTAGCCTCAACCGCAACTTGATCATAGCCGACGAATTCACTTTCGACCTTAATATCGCCCAATACTCCGCCTTGAATTTGCATCGAATCCACATCTTGTCGCGCTGAACGGGCACGTTCACGCTGTGCATCCATTTCTTTTTCGAATCCAGCTTGATCGACGGTCATGCCTTCTTCTTCGGCATATTCTTCCGTTAACTCGATCGGGAAGCCATATGTGTCATATAAACGGAAAGCATCGCTGCCAGGAATGGTCGTGCCGCCTTTTTGCTTTTCCTTTTTAATGACCTCGGAAAGTATGGAAAGTCCATCATGAAGCGTTTCATGGAAGCGTTCTTCTTCATTTTTGATTACTTTTGCAATGAAATCTTTATTATTCAGGACTTCAGGATAGAAGTCTTTCATGATTTCACCGACGACTGTTACAAGCTCGAACATGAATGGACGATTGATGTTAATTTGCTTCGCATATCGAACCGCTCTGCGAAGTAAACGGCGCAACACATAACCACGGCCTTCGTTGGATGGAAGAGCTCCGTCCCCTACAGCGAATGCTACCGTGCGGATATGGTCGGCAATGACCTTGAAGGCAACATCTTTTTCTGAGTCGACGCCATATTTCACATCGGCGATTTCTTCGACCGCTGTGATGATTGGCATGAATAGATCGGTATCATAGTTCGTCGCCACATCTTGAACGACGGAAGCCATGCGTTCAAGCCCCATGCCCGTATCGATGTTTTTCTTTGGAAGCGGTGTGTAAGAACCGTCCGGATTATGGTTGAATTGAGAAAACACGAGATTCCAGACTTCCAGATGACGTTCATTTTCCCCGCCTGGATATAGCTCCGGATCATTCGGATCATCACCATATGCTGGTCCGCGGTCGTAGAAAATTTCTGTATTCGGGCCGCTCGGGCCTTCTCCGATATCCCAGAAGTTTTCTTCGAGACGAATGATTCTTTCAGCAGGAACACCAATCTTTTTATTCCAAAGTTCAAAAGCTTCATCATCTTCCGGATGGATCGTCACGGCTAATTTCTCTTTATCGAACCCGATCCATTTTTCATCCGTCAAAAACTCCCATGCCCAGGTGATGGCTTCTTCTTTGAAGTATTCACCAATCGAGAAGTTACCTAGCATTTCGAAAAACGTGTGATGACGTGCCGTTTTCCCCACATTTTCGATATCGTTCGTCCGAATCGCCTTTTGTGCATTCGTGATCCGTGGATTCTCGGGAATCACCCGTCCATCAAAATATTTCTTTAACGTCGCAACCCCTGAGTTAATCCAAAGCAGTGATGGATCTTCATGAGGAACCAGTGACGCACTCGGTTCGATGTTATGGCCTTTTTCACTAAAAAAATCTAAATACATTTGGCGGATTTGAGCACCAGTTAAATACTTCATATATATATCCTCCTTTAAAAAATTATGTAATTTTTGAGCACACAAAAAACCCCCATCCCAAAAACAGGGACGAGAGTCAACTCGCGGTACCACCCTGATTACGGACGCAGGAAAATCCTAAGTCCATCACCTTCATAAAAGCCTTAACGCGGCATGACGGCAGGTATTAGCTGCTCTCGGGATTAGCTTTCTGCCGATCTTCACCTGATCATCCCTCTCAGCCTAGGGGATCCCTCTCTTTTTGGTGGACTTCGGCATACTTCATCCTTCAACGAATTATCTTATGTATTGGATTATATTCACAAGACTTTTATTTGTCAATAAGCGGCGGCTTCTTTCTAAAATGAACGCGGGCATGAAGGACAAAAACTTTCAGCACAGCCAAGATCGGAATGGATAGGACCATCCCCGTGATACCGCCTATTTCTCCACCGGCCAATAAAGCAAGCATGATGAAAAGCGGATGCATATGCAGGCTTTTACCGACAATCAGCGGGGACAGCACATTTCCTTCGAGAAATTGTAGGACAAGTACGATGGCTGCAACGATCACCACCATTTTCACCGATATCGTCGCGGCGATTATCACGGCAGGAACGGCGCCGATGATTGGGCCGAAGTACGGGATGACATTCGTTATTCCGATGATCGCTCCCAATAGCAGTGGATACTGCATTCCGACTATCCAAAAAAGCAACGAGGATATTAAGCCAATCACGACACAGACGATAATTTGCCCGCGAATATAACTGCCTAGCGAAGCATCGACATCACGAACGAACGCCCGGCCCTGCTTGCGCCATTTTTTCGGGGTCATATACCAGGCCATTTTTTTCAAGACGGTGAAATCCTTCAGGATATAGAAAGCGATGAATGGGATCAACGCAATCAAAACGATGAAATCAATCATCTTCATGGCATTCTCCATCGCTTTTTCAGGCATACGCTTCAACCAGCCTTCAAAGAGTAGGATGCCTTCTTCCACTCTTTCATGAATTCCAAACGGCCAGGCTGCGGTCTGATGGTTAAGTTTATCGATCCGGCTGCGATACTGCTCAACCAGTCCAGGCACGCTTTCCGATAGCTCCCGTACCTGATTGACCATCACCGGTATTCCCTTATAAACGGCAAAGCCGATCCCCCCAAAAAACAATAAATAGATGATCGTGATCGAAAGCCAGCGACGCATCCCTTTCTCATTTAAATATTCGACTACCGGGTGCAGCAAGTAACTGATGAATGCACCTATCAAAAAAGGGATCAGTACCGTCACACAAACGGTAACAATCGGGCCCCACATGGGTTTTAGTTTCATGAAAATATAAATGACGAAGAATAAAAGCAATAAAAAACCGAGGCGATAAAACCACTTTACACGAATACTCACACCAAACACCTCCCGCACATTTAGTCTTAGAAAGAGTGAAGGTTTTCATACCAAAAAAAAGTGCCCTATGATAAGGACACCCTAGCCACATGTTATAATAATGACTTTAACCTCTTGCGGATTTTCTTTATGCTCCGCTTGATCGTCTTCGAGTTCATCATGTCCGAACCCATATTCATTAATGCATTCCGTGAACGTCTAGCCATTGCATACACCTCTTCCGATAGTTACATACTGAAGCGGCGGTCATTTTCCTCAAACAAATCGTCCAATGAGCTTAAACTTCCATCTTCCTCGACCTGGTGCGTATTGATGATCCCTTCTGATAAGGACATTTCAATAAAACAATTCCAGCAATAATATTGATTTACGCCAATCTTCCCCACATCTTTACTGCGGCAATTCGGGCATTTTATTTCCAAAATGGACACCTCACTGTTCATTAACTGAAACAATGATGGTATCCTTCCCAAACGTAGGCGCCTGTTTTGATTCAATCACGGTCGACTCCGAGAAAAACCCATCCGTTGTTTCATACGCTATAATCGTGCCCATTTTTTCCTGGAAATATACATCCTGCAGTAAACCGAGTTCCTCGCCCATTTCTGAAAAAAGCATCCGCCCCAATAATGCGTCCTTGGTTAGGCAAATGGAGGCTTCGGGCATTTTTCTAGGGCCTGAGTCTTTTAACTTGATGACGATCCCGTCTTGTCCGAAAGAAGATATGTCGGCCAATTGCAAATGGAAGGCTTTCTTGAACAATGCTTGCTGATGAATGACCAAGCCGGTTACCTGACCCGATTCTGAGATCGATAAATCATGGACGGTGCCGATTCTATCTCCATTAATTGTATAAACCGGCATCCCTTTCAATAAAGAAAACGTCCGCAAGGTCATCCCGCCTTTCCGAACATTTATATTATTTCTTTGATGATGGAAATAGATGTGCTGAAAGGTTTTCCATTGTTCGATTCACGAAAAGGATGGCATAAAAAAAAGACCGGTTTCCCGGTCACCATCTTACCATCCTCTACTGGAGCCACCGCCACCGGAACTTCCACCGCCGCCGCCGCCTCGTGGGCCGCCGCCGCCACGGCCGCCGCCCCCTCCGCGACTAATGAAAATCAAAAGGATATTGAGTAATGTTTGAAGGAGAATTCCTTTAAAGAATTTAGCATCAAGGATGAACAAGATGATGGCAACCATGATAATGAGAAAAATCTGTAAGCCGGATGGCTGAAAGGTATCAGGCTCTGGTTCAGGCTGTACGGCAATATCTTGTTGAAACTCTTTGCCTAAATCATATTCTTTCGTGACATCATTATAGACGGCCTTATAGGTTTCAGTCAGTGCGGAATCGTAATTCCCTTCTTTCAGCGCCGGAATGGCAACATTGTCCAAAATCTGGCCAGATCTAATATCGGTAATGGCCCCTTCCAGGCCGTACCCCACTTCAATGCGGATTTTCTTTTCTTCCTTGGCAAGAACAATGAGAACACCGTTGTTCAGCTCAGCATCTCCAAGCTTGAATGACCTCAACGCCTCGACCGAGTATTCCTCGATTTCGGATCCCTCCATTGAATTGACGGTCAAAACGGAAATCTGTGCTTTCGTGGCATCATCCAACCGTTTCCCAAGTTCGATCAGTTCGGATTTTTCCTGGTCATCAAGCACTCCGGCAAAGTCCTGGACATAGATATCCCCAACTGGTGCCGGGATGCTGGGTTGTGCTGCGACTACATTTGCAAAATGAAACGAAAACATGAAGAATAGCGCAAACACAGCGAGTCTTTTCATTATTTATCGCTCCCGAAATCAACCTTTGGCGTTTCTTTTTCTTGGTCGGTCACTTCAAAATACGGCTTTGCCTCGAATGCGAAGGCGCTCGCCATCAGGCTCTTCGGGAATCGTTTAATCGTCTTATTATAATTGGTGACTTCATCATTATAATCTTTTCGAGCCACCGTCAGTCTATTTTCCGTTCCTTCCAAACTATCCATCAGGCCCTTGAAGTTCTCGTTGGCCTTTAAATCGGGATAGTTTTCAACTACCACCAACAAACGGCTTAAGGCACCACTCATTTCTTGGTCCGCTGCAATCGCATCTTCCGTGGAATTGGCACCAGCCAGCTTCGAGCGAGCGTCACTCACCGCTTTAATGGCTTCCGTTTCATGCTTCGCATATCCCTTTACGGTTTCGACGAGATTCGGAATCAAGTCCGCCCTCCGCTTCAATTGATTATCCACCTGCGACCACTTATTGTCGACGTCTTCATTGGCACTGACAAGCCCATTGTATGAAGAGACCCCATAAATGATCAGTAAAACGATAACGACTAATCCTATTATCCACCCTTTTTTCACTCAATTTCCCCCTGTTCTACTCACATATAAGTTATATTGTATAGTCATTCCACAAAAACTATGTTTGTAAAACCAAATTCATCAAATTGATGAACGGACCAGAGCTACATAAAATCATAAGGTGTGACATTCTCCATCCCGATCATCGGATCAGTATGCATGAGGATATCCAAATAGCTTGCCCCTCGTTCTTCTACCACTACCTTCTCAACGGGAACGTCTTCTTCGCTCAAAATCTCGCGCAGCTTTTCTTGTAAAGTCGTTTTCCGGCGCATCTCATCATTCCGTTCGATCCCTAGACGGAACGCATCTTCTTCCCCGCATAGAATCAGGAAATTCTTGCTTCGCGTAATTGCGGTATACAATAAATTCCGTCGGAGCATCCGATAGTAGCTTTTCACTACCGGCAAAATGACGATGGGAAACTCACTTCCCTGTGATTTGTGGATGGAGCAGCAATACGCATGGGTAATCTGATTCAGATCCTGTTTCGTGTAAGTCACTTCGATTCCTTCGAACGATATGATGACTTTATCGACAGAATCGGTATTTTCCTTAGCGAACAAGATCGACACGATTTCACCCATATCGCCGTTAAATACCCCTTCCTCAGGCTGGTTCACCAACTGCAGCACCTTATCTCCCGTCCTGTAAATCACGTCGCCGAATTTAATTTCCCGCCGTTTTTCATTGACATTGCTATTGAACACTTCCTGAAGCATTTTATTCAGTGCATCAATTCCGGCAGGTCCTCTGTACATCGGAGCCAATACCTGTATATCCTTTGCCGTGAAGCCCTTCGTCCGCGCATTGGCAACGACCTTCTCGATTACCTGTGAGATTTGGCCAGTCTGGCAGCGGATGAACGATCGATCTTCTTGCTGCTTCGTCACATCATCAGGAAGTTTTCCCTTTTTGATATCATGGGCCAATTCAATGATTGAAGAGCCATCAGCTTGACGATAAATATGCTCAAGGCTGACAGTCGGTACACAATTCGATGCAAGCAAATCCTTCAGAACCTGTCCAGGACCGACTGATGGCAACTGATCTTCATCTCCCACCAATATAACCTGGACATTTTCCGGCAGGGCCTTGAATAATTGATTGGCAAGCCATGTGTCGACCATCGATACCTCATCGATGATCACGATCCGCCCATCCAATCGATTATCCTCATCATGTGAAAAGCCTTCACTCCCATTCCATCCCAACAAACGGTGAATCGTGACGGCGGGGAGACCGGTCGATTCAGCCATACGTTTCGCCGCACGCCCGGTAGGAGCCGCCAGTACGAAGGGAAACGGGTCGCTTCCTTCTTTTTTATAATCATTACTATCCATGGATACACCATGCAGCTCTGCATAAAGCTCAACGATCCCTTTAATGACGGTCGTCTTACCGGTACCCGGTCCCCCTGTCAGAATGAGCATGGGCGACTGCAGCGCTGTTTGTATCGCTTCCTTTTGTGCCGCGGCATATGAAACATCAAGCCGTTCCTCCAGCTTGCCCAGTGCCAGTAAAAACTCCGATTCCGGGAATTGGTCCTCATACTCGGTTTGGGCGAGCAGCCGCTTGATGTTCATGACGATTCCCTTTTCGGAATAAAATAATGATGGCGAATAAATTCGTTGATCTTCGACAACGATTTTGCCTTCCTCCGTCAATTCGATTATTACCGAGGAAATATTCGTGAATTCGATTCGGTCCCGTTTATTTTCCTCAAGCAGCTTTTTGACCGCTTCCAAAAGCTGCTCAGCTTCTATGTAGATGTTTCCGTCCTGAAGGCACTCTGCTTCAAGCGTATACAGACAGGCCGCCTTGATCCGGTCAGGGTGATTGCCTGAAATCCCGAGCTGATGCCCGAGTTCATCGGCCCGCCCAAAACCGATGCCTTCAATATCCTCCACAAGCTTATACGGATTTCCCTGAACCATCGAAATCGTATCCTGCTTATACATTTGATAAATTTTCATCGAGAGCTGTGGCCCGAAGCCATATTGATTCAGGGCGATCATCACCTGCTCCAGACCTTGATGCTCGACTAACGTATCATAGAGACCCTTTGCTTTTTCTCCAGATAGCTTTGGGATATCATCCAGTAACGAAGGCTGAGCCAGAATTTTGGATATTGCCTTTTCCCCTAGTGTCTCAACAATGCTTTCGGCTGTTTTTTTTCCGATTCCCTTGAACAGGTCACCGGATAAATAACTGACGATGCCTTCCTTGGATTGGGGCAAATCCTTGCGAAAATGCTCAACATGAAATTGTAGGCCAAAGCGGGGATGTTCCTTCATCGCCCCATAAAAAATATAGATCTCGTCCTCATGCATCCTTGGAAAATAACCCGTTACGACAGCTTCCTTCTCTTCATAATTCAGATTCGTTTCATGAACGCGTATTCTTACAACCGAGTACATATTTTCCTCATTATGAAAAATCGTCACCAAATGACTGCCCTTCATGAACATTTTCTCTTCTGAAAACAAATCCAACGAATCTTGCTGGCTCAACGCTTCTCCCCACCTTTCCATGCATATGCCGTCTAGTTACTCGGCATTCATTTCTTCCATCAGTTTCTTGCCGTGCCCAGCCAGCATATGATCAGGCTGTGCCTCCAACGCTTTGTCGAAATAGGCAATTGCCGCTTTGGCATCTTCCTTATACCCAGCAAACGCTACACCTAAATTATAATAAGCATCCGCATGACTCGGATCCTGTTCCACCACTAGATTCAGTTGATTGATCAGTTCATCATACAATTCTGCATTTGCAAGACATAGCGCATATTGGAATCTCGCGTCAACGTCCTCAGGGCTCAGCTCAACCGTTCTCTGTAAATAAGGCATCGCCAGCTTCGGCTGTTCCAATGCCATTAAAGTCAATCCAAGCATGAAGTAAGCATCGCTGTTTTCCAAGCCTAAACGAATCGCTTTTTCAAACATGTCCTTCGCTTCGACCAATTTGGAATCGGACTCATAGTATAAGTTTCCTAATGAATAGTAAGCTGCAGCAGCGTTTTCATCCAGCTCGATCGCCTTTTTGTAAAATTTGACCGCTTTATCCGTTTCACCCACGGCAGTCAATACATTCCCAAAGTTTATGTAAGCGACAGGCTCATTCGGATTTTCCTCGATTGCCTCATTAAAAACTTTCGCCGCTTCCTCGTATTTCCCTTGTTGCATAAATTCAATTCCTTGTTGATTCTTATCCATATCCATTCACACTCCATTTTTATTATAAAAAGTATAGCATATGCCAAAGGCCCATTTCAGGCAGCACTCGCAATCCAAAAGAAGTCCCCAACCGCAAACACAGCTGGGGACATGCTTATTTTACCCTACGTAAGTCAGTTTTTCACCTTTTTTAAATACTTCATCAATCGTGCCACCGCCAAGGCATACTTCACCATCATAGAATACGACAGCTTGTCCAGGTGTGATCGCCCGGACCGGACCGTCAAAGATGACCTCGACATCACCATTTTCCAAAACCTTCACATTTACGCCGCTATCGTCTTGACGATACCTGAACTTTGCCGTACAAGTAAATTCATCAGCCGGAATATGATCAGCGACCCAGCTGACGTTCACCGCACGAAGGGAATCGGAATACAGCACATCATTTTCAAAGCCTTGACACACATATAAAATGTTACGCTTCAAGTCTTTTCCCGCAACAAACCAAGGATCGCCGCTGCCGCCAATCCCGAGGCCGTGACGCTGGCCGATCGTGTAATACATCAATCCATCATGCTTGCCCATCACCTTGCCATCCATCGTGACCATATCGCCTGGTTGGGCTGGAAGGTAATTGCTTAAAAATTCCTTGAAATTCCGTTCGCCGATGAAACAGATACCTGTCGAGTCCTTTTTCGTTGCCGTTGCAAGACCTGCTTCCTTCGCCATTTCACGGACTTCCTTTTTATCGATGTGACCAAGCGGGAACATGACTTTTTCCAATTGTGCTTGCGTAAGCTGGTTCAAGAAGTACGTTTGGTCTTTATTGTTATCTACGCCGCGGAGCATTTTGTATTCGCCATCGCGGTATTCAACCTGCGCATAATGGCCCGTAGCCACATAATCGGCGCCAAGGCTGACCGCATGCTCAAGAAATGCCTTGAACTTGATTTCCTTGTTGCACATAACATCCGGATTCGGGGTACGGCCGGCTTTATACTCATCCAAGAAGTATGTGAACACTTTATCCCAATATTGCTTTTCGAAATTGACCGCATAATAAGGGATGCCGATTTGATTGCAAACGGCAATCACATCATTGTAATCCTCCGTTGCTGTACAGACTCCGTTTTCATCTGTATCGTCCCAGTTCTTCATGAAGATCCCGACCACATCATAGCCTTGATTCTTCAACATCAGGGCTGACACAGAGGAATCGACGCCTCCCGACATACCCACGACGACGCGAGTGTCCTTTGGTGCTTTATTCATTCTGTCACCTCTTCTATTTTAAAGGAAGGATTACCTTCCCACTAATCTGTTAATGATTTTCACGGTCGTTTCAGCCGCAGACCTGACACCGTGTTCCGTGTTATGCAAACCGAAGCTAAAACGAATCGAATTCTTCGCCCGCTCCGAATTCTTGCCGAACATGGCGTCAAGTACATGTGAAGGTTCGATGGACCCTGCCGTACAGGCTGAACCGCTCGAAACCGCAACACCTGCCAAGTCGAGATTAACGAGCATCGATTCGACATTCGTGCCTGGAAAACTTACATTCAACACATGCGGCAGCGACTGTTCGATAGATCCGTTAATTTCATATTGTACATCCGCCTCATCGAAGACGGCAAGCAATACGTCTTTAAAGCGCTTGTATTGCGCGGATTTGGTTTCCATCTCATGCTGAGCAATTGACACAGCCTCTGAAAAACCAGCAATGGCCGGCACACTCTCCGTACCCGCGCGGCGTTTGCGTTCTTGCTCCCCTCCATATAAATGGGGGCTCAGCTTCAGCCCTTCACGTATATACAGAAAGCCAATTCCTTTAGGACCGTTGATTTTATGAGCGGAAACACTCAGCAAATCCACACCCAACCCACGAACATCGATAGGCATCAAACCATATGCCTGAACCGCGTCCGTATGGAATATCGCTTGATGATCTTTAAGCATTTGACCGATTTCAGCAATCGGCTGGATCGATCCGACCTCATTGTTGCCAAACATGACCGAAACCAAAATCGTATCATCGCGCAATGCGCCCTTTACATCCGCAACAGAAATAAGCCCCGCTTCATTCACAGGTAAATATGTGACATCAAAGCCAGACTTCTCAAGGAATTGGCACGTATGCAAAACAGCATGATGCTCAATCTCCGTCGTAATGATGTGCTTCCCTTTTTCTTTATACGCATTTGCAGCCCCAATGATTGCCGTATTATCCGCCTCTGTTCCACCGCTCGTGAAAATGATCTCATTCCGTCCGGCACCAATGCTCTTGGCAATGCTCGAACGGGCCTCATCCAAAACATGGCGCGCCTCCCGCCCGAACGCATGAATGCTCGACGGATTACCAAAATCATGGCTCATGACGGCCATCATCCTATCGATCACATTCGGATGCATCGGTGAAGTCGCCGCATGATCTAAATATATTCTATCCACTTTTTTGTCGCCTCCATTAAAAAAACGCAAGCGCCTAAAAAATAGGCGCATTGCTGATTACTTAAATATAGTACATATAAGAATCGATTTCACCCGTATCCTTGTAATTCGCCAAATCCATCAGCGTCGTATTATCCAATACATCCTTCACAGCATCACGAATCCGAATCCAAAGCTGGCGCTTCACCGGCTCTTCTTCTTCAATTCCTTCAACAGGGGTAATCGGCCCTTCCAAAACCCGAATCACATCACCCGAAGTAATCTCCTGAGGATCCTTAGACAAAACATACCCGCCATACGCCCCACGGACGCTCTTAACCAAACCCGCATTACGAAGCGGCGCAATCAACTGCTCCAAATAATGCTCCGACAAATTATGCGTCTGGGCAATCGACTTCAAACTTTTCGGGCCTTCCCCATAATGTTTAGCAAGCTCAATCATAATCGTTAAACCATAACGGCCTTTAGTAGATATCTTCATATATATACACCTCAAATTATTTATCCGTTTCTAAATTCTTATGAAATTATAGCATATCCCCGCCAGAAATGCATTCACCCATCCTCGATTTTACAAATTATCCTAATTGGAAAAGTAGGAAAAAGCAAATGACCACTTTTCGCGATGGACGGATTATTTCCGTTTGGGACGGATTATCCCCCTTCTAGGTCGAATTATTTCCAATACATTCCTGGGTGGATGGATTAAACAAAGTTTTATTATTTAATTCAGTTAATTCCTCCAAATAACAGGAAACTAATTTATAAATGGAGAATACTTTACTTAATTCTATAAGGAGTGATTATCATGATTATAAAAGAATGCAAGATGCCTTTAAAAATCGAGGTGCTGGAAGCGCTCATACGGCGTTTACCTCCTGGATATGCAAAGCAATCGGCAATACAAGAAGATATCAAAAAAATCAGGGCAGGATACAACGGTGAATACAGAGTCTTCAATTTACTTAAAGCCCTTCCTGAAAAAGACTATCTACTCTTTCATGACCTCCGTCTAAGCAGTTCACCTTATCCGTTCCAAATGGACATCCTCATTCTCACACCCTCCTTCCTATTAATCCTTGAAGTCAAAAACATGGCTGGTGAAATTTATTTTGACAATACTTTCAATCAACTCATTCGCACAAATCCAGATGGAAAAACGGAAGCTTTTGACGATCCAATATTGCAAGTAAGCCGCCAGCGCCGGCATCTGTTAGACTGGTTAAAAACAAAAAGGATGAACAACCTTCCAGTTGAAACCCTCGTTATCAGTGCAAATTCTTCAACAATAATTCGGGCTTCGAATAAGGAAATTAATACGAAAATAATACGTAAAGACCGTATTCTTCTTAAAATTGCCGAATTAAATAACAAATATAAGGAAGAGTTACTTTCAAGAAGGGCTATGAAGCGTATATCGAGTCTATTGTTGGATGGACATACCCCTTTTATTCCAAAACCATTAGAGACTTATAGAATACCAAGTACCGCCCTCCAAACTGGTGTCTTCTGCTTTAAGTGTCATGCATATTCCATGGAGCGGCAGAGAAAATGGATTTGCCGTACCTGTTTGGATACTTCCCATGATGCTCATATTTCGGCACTTTTAGATTATCTCTATCTCGTAAAACCTTCCATTACCAACAGCGAATTTCGTAATTTCCTCCAAATCCGATCTCCATCCAGCACAAAAAAATTATTAGCCTCATTGAAACTGAAGCATTCCGGACATAACAGAGGCAGAGTTTATCTCTTACATTCTCTTATAGAGGGCTAGGACGATTTTTCCGCCTAGTAGGTCGATTTTTTCCTGTCTGGGACGATTTATCTGCCTTCTAGGTCGATTTTTATCCTGTCTGGGACGATTTATCTGCCTTCTAGGTCGATTTTTATCCTGCGAAGAGGCAAATTATCTCCGTAGAAGGGTAGTTTTCATACGGATTCTCTGTCACAGGCACCATAATCAGCGCATTTTCCCCTTAACATGTGATACCTTATATAAAAAGGAGAGGTGCGCAATGAATATTAAACCGTTGGCTTACCGGATGCGGCCTCGATCGATTGATGAGATCATCGGGCAGGAGCATCTGGTTGGTGAAGGGAAAATAATCGCGAGAATGGTGAAGGCCAAGCAGCTTTCTTCGATGATTTTGTATGGTCCTCCGGGAATTGGCAAGACATCGATTGCAAGCGCGATTGCCGGAAGCACGAAGTTTGCTTTCCGGACGCTGAACGCGGTGACCAATAATAAAAAAGATATGGAGATCGTCGCAGCCGAGGCGAAAATGTCTGGCAAGGTGATTTTGCTGCTGGATGAGGTTCATCGACTCGATAAGGCGAAGCAGGATTTCCTTTTGCCTTATTTGGAAAACGGGATGATCACCTTGATCGGTGCCACGACGAGCAATCCGTATCATGCTATTAATCCAGCCATCCGCAGCCGGTGTCAGATTTTCGAACTAAAATCGTTGGAAACCGTTGATATAATCAAAGCTTTGGAACGGGCACTTGAGGATGAGGAGCGAGGGCTTGGTGCTTATAATACGGATGTCGGTCTTGAAGCACTTACCCATTTCGCGACTGCTTCGAACGGAGATGTCCGCAGTGCGCTTAATGCCCTGGAGCTGGCCGTCATTTCCACCGAAGCGGATGAATCCGGAACGATTAAGATAGATTTGCCCATCGCCGAGGAGTGCATGCAGAAGAAGAGTTTTTCACATGACAAGGATGGCGATGCTCATTATGACGTCCTTTCGGCTTTCCAAAAATCAATTCGCGGCAGTGATGCGAATGCAGCCCTTCATTACTTAGGACGGCTGGTAGAGGCAGGCGATCTTGTCAGCATAGCACGCCGCTTGGTTGTCATTGCCTACGAAGACATCGGCCTTGCCAATCCGCAGGCAGGTCCCAGGGCACTTGCTGCAGTCGAAGCGGCCGAACGACTCGGTTTCCCCGAAGCCCGGATCCCGCTTGCCAACTCAGTTATCGAGCTCTGCCTATCACCTAAATCGAACACGGCCATCACTGCGATTGATGCGGCTCTTTCCGACATTCGCAGCGGCCATAGCGGAGACGTACCGGACCATCTTAAGGATGCCCATTACAAAGGAGCCACCGATCTCGGGCGGGGCATCGACTATCTATATCCGCATGAATACGAAAATGGTTGGGTGAAGCAGCAATACTTACCGAACAAGCTACTTCGCAAAAAATATTATAAGCCAAAAAAGAGCGGGAAATTTGAACAAGCCCTTGCTTCGGTTTATGAAAATATCGAGAAAAAGAAATAACTCCGGATCGCTTCAGACCGGAGTTTTTTCATTGTGGGAAATGAAAGCTTTTTATATGCCTTATATCTACAGAAACCTCCTCCCCAATAGCATTCAGTCTTTCACCGTACTGTTCATTCCAATATTCTGAAGATGAATAACAAGAGCAAGCCTGGCTTATTGGTTGGTATACGGGAAAAGTGTACAGCTACACTCCATATCGGAACATTAACGATATCTCCCTTTTACGAACTATTAAAATCCCAAATAAACGAAAATCCCTATATAGCACCAGTTCATAAACCATTTTGTGTAAACAACAACTATCCATAGGGAGTATGTATAACTGTCAGTTAAACGTAAAGGTTACGCCTTTCTGATTTGAAAACTCCATTATGATCGCCTAGCTTGGCTAATTCCCCCAGAATTAGCCCTCATTGTGTTATCGTCTTATCAAGCGCAGAAACAACATTTCAATATATGATGCTAGCCCGATAACTTTTACAGCATTTATAATTAGATTATTGCAACCGCAGAAAAATTAGGCTCCTCGTAGTTAGTGGATAAACAATTACGAGTGCTAGCGGCATGTCCACTCTTCATAGGAAGGCACAACAACTTTTTAGTTGCTGTACCTGTATGGTCAGTCTTCTTCTTTAAAGTTACCCTTCGATGCTTTAATCAAATTATCCAGCCACATTTTCTTAAATATATTCACACGGCGTGGACTGCCATTCTCTTCACCTTCAGTTGAATTTTCAGTTTCTTCTACGACGTCGAAGATGATTTCATTTGAATTGTCTTCATCACCTGAACTTTCCGTTGAACTACTTTCATCCGATGAACTTTCCGTTGAACTACTTTCATCCGATGAACTTTCCGTTGAACTACTTTCATCTGATGAACTTTCCGTTGAACTACTTTCATCTGATAAACTTGCCGTTGTGATACTTTCATCTGATGAACTTTCTGTTGAATCACTCTCGTCTGATGAGCTTTCCGTTGAACTACTTTCATCCGATGAACTTTCCGTTGAACTACTTTCATCCGATGAGCTTTCTGTTGAATCACTCTCGTATGAAGAGCTTTCCGTTGAGTCACTCTCGTATGGTGAGCTTTCTGTTGAAAATTCCATTGATTCTTAAGCCTCCAATATTTATTTATTGTTTAGGGATATGAATATCCGTACTGCATATATATGCGTTTTCTTTCTAATAGGGACTTTGCTTATCACCCATTTTAAGGTACCTTCTTTTTAGGCAAACAAAAGGAGAAAGATTCCTACTGGAATATCTGTGAAGAAATCAAGCAGAACGGCGAAATTCCCTACAATGAATGGAAAGATCCTTTTCTCAATTCATACACAACAATCAAAGATATCCAGCCTAAAAAAACTTTCCTGAATGAAGTAAACTGTAAAGCCTGATCGAAATTGGTCGAAAATTTGGCAGATTCCTCTAGGCGATAGTATAAAATTTAAAACCAATCACCACACTTCACATCAAAAAAGAATCCGGTCCAGTCCTATCCGACTTCATATACGAATGAAAATATCGGAATGCTGAAAAACCAAAACAAGTTGCCCAAATTCGGTTCCGTTCTTTTTGCAAAAAGATTTGACGTCGAAGGGAGAATTCGAACACATTTACCACATGGCAGTCTGGCTGAAAAATAATTAATCAGCCACTAAAGACTCCAAAAACTAAAAAGCAGGCAAATAAAATGATCACCACCTTAACAGCACACTTGACAATCATTTATTTCCAAGCCACATCGTTTGACTTTCACCCTCTTAATAGATGAATGCAAAAACAAATAACCACTAGGCCAAATTGCACACCAATAAACAAAGCAGCATCCATTCCACGATTAACCACTTTTTACCTACTGTTCTAGATATCTAGTACACAGGTACACTAAAAAATGTCAAAGCTATGATAAAATAGTAAATTATACTATTATTTTAGCGAAAAATTAAATATAATAGAGTATGTGGCAACAAAAAGAGGAAGGAAGTAATCTATGAGACACGAAAAAAAGAAGAAAAAGAGACGGACTTGGCTAAAAGTAGTCGGGATAATTGTCCTACTTTTCATACTAGCAGGAGGCGCTTTTGCCTACACCGTCTGGAATTCGCTAACTAATACCGTTGATTCGATGCATACGCCCATAGACCGTAAAACGGACAAACGAACGAAGAATCTTGCCCTATCCAATCGGGAGCCCTTCTCGATGCTCATGCTCGGGGTCGATGAACGTGATGGCGACAAAGGCCGTTCAGATACGATGATCGTTTTGACCGTCAATCCAGAGAAGAAGTCAGTTAAAATGCTAAGCATTCCCCGTGATACCCGGACCGAGATTGTCGGCCACGGTACACAAGATAAAATCAATCACGCATTTGCATTCGGCGGCGCAAAAATGTCCATGGATACCGTTGAAAACTTTCTCGATATTCCGATCGACTATTATATGAAGATCAATATGGAAGGCTTCAAGGATATCGTCGATGCAGTCGGCGGCGTGACTGTACAAAACGATTTGGACTTCACGTACGAAGGCGTCCATTTCAATAAGGGAAGCATCAACCTGAATGGAGAAGATGCACTTAAATACTCGCGAATGAGATATGAAGATCCAAATGGTGACTATGGCCGTCAATCGAGGCAACGCTCCATCATCGAAGCCGTCATCAGGGAAGGTGCAAGCGTCTCATCTTTGACAAAATATGATGATGTCTTCGACGCTCTAAGCAAAAACATTCAGACGAATTTAACGTTCGATGACATGATGGATATTCAGAAGCACTACCGCGAAGCAAGCAAAAGCATCACCCAATCCACCATTCCTGGCGCTGGAAAGAAAATCGACGGAATCTACTATAATATCGTGTCCGATGAAGAAAAAGAACGGGTCCAATCCGAATTAAAAGAACAATTGGACATTAAATAAATAAAAAGATCAAGCTGCCAGGAACCGCGTTCTGACAGCTTTTTCTTTTTGACCGTCCTTTATTCTGACAAAAAACGAACTCCAATTGTAGAGATTTGTTGGAATTTTTGTTGTTTATTAGACGGTAAAAAACGGTATAATCTAGTATGAGCTACAAAAAACCTAACTTCCCCTTGCCCCTTTATCAAATGACTCTAGTAATCTTTGGACCCGGAAATCCCATCGACCGCCATTCATCACCTATACTAAATGACCCAAAACAAAAGGAGTGTATCGTATGAAAATCAAAGCAGGCAGCTGGGCTATGCTAAGCAAACAGGACAAAATGTTCATTCTAAAAGCCATCAGTGATCGCTCAAGAATGAAATATGTTTCATGAGGAATGGAAACCCATCCTTCCCCATAAGCATCCCCTCTCTTTTTTCACTCTAAATGCCCTGGTGCCCGAAAAAGGAGAGGAATCATATTCATCCGGCAAACGCCATTCGCCAAAAACTCGATTAATTGACAAAAAAAAGAAGCATGTTGTTGGACATGCTCCTTCCAGTAAGTATCCGGTTCAGACAAGATTTCTTCAAGTTCGACGCTTTCTCCAACGATTAAACAGAAGCAAGCCAAAAATGCCAACCAAGCCCCCAAACGCATCAAGCAGCACATCCTGCAGCAACGGCGTACGGCCGCCCGTCAGCCTTTGATGCAGCTCATCCGCACTCGCATAAAAAACGACACACACCAGAGCACCTGAAACCGCAACAACAGCATTCCTAACAAAACTTCGCCAAACCCCCAACGTCAACAGCCCAAACACAAAAAAGATTAAAAAATGGGCCCCCTTCCGAATGAAAAACTCCAGAAACCCACTCACCCCCGCCGTATGCGCACTCACCTCAACCCCACCATACATGAAGGAAATACCCTCCAAGCGTTCATACCAATACGGCGTATCAAACTGCGCCAAAAAAGGCGTAATGCTCTGCTCCTCATACGTCTGCGAGGAAAAAAAGAAAATCACCA
This sequence comes from Peribacillus muralis, assembly GCF_001439925.1. Classification (GTDB taxonomy): domain Bacteria; phylum Bacillota; class Bacilli; order Bacillales; family DSM-1321; genus Peribacillus; species Peribacillus muralis. The sequence goes on along the minus strand of NZ_LMBV01000001.1, from coordinate 266,597 downwards.
TCGCCCACATAACGAGCAGGATGGGGAATATGTATCTCTGGATCATAAACTATCAGACTCCTCGATGATCCCGCTTAATTTTTCCTTAAGCTCCTCTACCAGCTCACTTACAGTAACATCCTGATCGGACTCCCCTTTTACAAACGAATACTTTAAAATCTCAAAAAATTTCATTTCAAACTCCTACTCCAATTTAATCGAGCCGCCTTCTCCTACTACTTCCCTACCCCTATTATTGAAAAATAAGGAATATAGCTCATTTCATTGATAATTACATAGTTGGTGGGAATTGGCAAGTGGGAGGTGTTTAAATAAGTAAGTAAAACTTGATTTTATGTAAATTATCCAAAGTACTTCTCTTAAAATTAAATGAATTGTGATGGGACCTTATCAATTTTACCAAAACGATATAAAATATCTTGAACGATTCGATATGATGCTTGGCCATCTCCATAAGGGTTTGCTGATTTAGCCATTTCATTGTACTTCACTTTATTATTCAATAACTCATGTGCAGTCTTAAATATAATATCTTCATCAGTACCAACTAACTTTAATGTTCCTGCTTCTACTCCTTCTGGTCTTTCTGTTGTATCTCTAAGAACCAGCACAGGAACTCCTAATGATGGAGCTTCTTCTTGAACTCCTCCAGAGTCAGTCAAGATAAGGTATGAACGTGAAGCAAAGTTATGGAAATCTATTACACCTAACGGCTCAATAAGATGAATTCTTTTATTATTCCCTAATACTTCTTTTGCAATTTGTCTTACAGCAAGATTAATCCTTTTGGTACCTTTTTCCTGATGAATGAAGGTCCATTATGAAAGGAGCCTGGACTTTCTCTAATAATTCGAATTTGTTTATCACGTCCACCCATTTTGGACAAGTTATATGCTAAAAAAATGCCCTACCTTCTGTTAAGTTACACAACGAAAATAAGATTAAAAAAGAGCTTTCAGTTCTCTACATTTCGCGCTGCAATTTTCTATATTTTCTGCTTGCAAAAAAACCTATATTCTAAAATGATTACCAATACTAGTATTTTACAATGTAAAAAACTTGTATTGGGTATTATCCCCATGATAAAATATAAAGTCTGTAAGTATAAAAATTTGTTAAATTTATAATAAAAAAGGATGAAGGAAAGGAAGATATCAATAAAAAAAATACTTTTATTGTTTAACATATTACTTTTGATTATATTTATAATTTTAGTTTACCTTTTTTTTAGTGGAAATATTAAATTTTCCGATAATTCAATCCGTTCTGGAATTATTAATGTTAAGTCACCTCCTTACAATGCAAAAGGCGATGGTAAACACGATGATACAAAAGCAATCCAAAAAGCTATTAATGATTTAGTAGACGGCGGAGGAATTATATACTTACCTAAAGGTTCTTATAATATATCGTCTTCATTAAAAATTAAAGATGGAATAACATTACGCGGTATTGGATCATTAGGTACTATAATCAGAAATACTGGTACAGGATATGCAATAGAATCTATTGAAAAAAAGAGATCAAAAACAAGCACTATGGTCGAAGATAAAGTACGTAGGTACCAAACAATAGAAAATATAACTGTTCAAGGTACTGATAATGCCGAGGGTGGAATTAAGCTCTCTTTTAGTGGTGAGTATTTTGAAATTAATAAAGTAAGAATCCTTGGAAATATTAACGGGGTAGGACTTAATCTTCAAGATAGTTATAGTGGTATTATTCAAAATGTTCATGTTTCGCAAAGTACAAATAACACAGGAATTAAATTACAAGCAAGACAAGTAAGTAGTGGGCAAATTTCTTTTATTAATGTTGTAGTAGCTCATAGTAAATACGGTGTTGAAATTGGTGAAAGCTATAATACAAGTTCTGCTCAAATAATCGATAGTGTTTCTTTTACTGGTTGTATTTTTCAACATAATGAAAAAGCAGGACTAAGAATAGGTTCAAATGTAAGGCATATAGATGTGAGGAGCTCACATTTCGAGTGGCAAGATGAACCTTCAGCTGTAGGTTTGCAAATAAACGGGCAAAGCGCTTTTGGAGGGAGTATTGTTTCAAGTTGGTTCTATAAAAATGAAACGGCAATTCAGATTGACAATGCAGAAGGATATATTTTTGAAAGTCTCAATATTCAAAATGGAACTAACGGTGTGGTCACAACTGCAAATGCTTCACAAATTCACCTTGGGAAATACATTCGTTATACAAACATCAAAAATAATATAGTAAATTCAGCTCATTGAAATTTTGTCTTTTTAAAAATCTCTAAATAACCACCTTGAGAATAAGAACAAAGAAATTATAAACAACAGCTGTTCACTTTAATATGGTTAGTCTTGTCCTTCTATTTAACCAAAAATTATAAAACACTTAAAATTTCTGTCAAGTAGAGAATCATAAAAGACTATGCAGCCATCGCTTTTCGATTGGAACTTGGTGGCTGAATCATTTTTTTGGAATTGTTTATTGTTGTAATAATTATTCTTTTTCTAGTTATTTAATGTAACATCTTCGATTCAAAATAAATTAAAGTAAACCGTGGTTGACAATAAAACTTCTTTACCTATGCTTCCATTGAGTACTAATATGAAGACATTCGTTATTTGCAATCGCTTGAAAAATGCTACCTTATTTCTTTCCTTTGAAAATTCCTTAAATTCCGCCTTTTTCCGCATAATATTTTCCTCTTCAGGTAGTAGTGTAACATTCAGACATCCACGGTTCTTCATGTACTTTTTACACTGTCTACCTAAAAGAGTAATTTCAATTTTTATGTGCCTTTTTAATTATTAAGTCAATATTTTTTATCAAAGTAAGTCTGATAACTCCCTGTAATGATTTGTTCCCACCATTCTTTATTATTTAGATACCATTGAATCGTTTGGGCAATACCAGTTTCAAAATTGTAGGTTGGTTTCCAACCCAATTTCATTAGTTTTGTAGGATCAATTGCATATCGCTTATCATGACCAAGACGATCATCTACAAAATCAATTAAGTTTTCTGATTTACCGAGTGTACCAATTATCGTTTTGACCACTTCTAAATTCGTTTTCTCGTTATGACCACCAACATTATATACTTCGCCGTTGTCACCCTTATGTAGAACTAAATCTATTGCTGAACAATGATCAATAACATGTAACCAGTCACGGATGTTTTTTCCATCACCGTAAACAGGCACCTTTTGGTCATTGACTACTCTGGAGATGGTCAACGGTATTAATTTTTCTGGAAAATGATATGGACCGTAGTTATTCGAGCAGCGCGTAATATTAACCGGCAATTGGAACGTTTCGTAATAAGCCCGTACTAACAAATCAGAAGATGCCTTACTAGCACTATATGGGCTATTCGGTTGCAGTGGAGTTTCCTCTGTAAAAAAAGTTGTAGGATCAAAATCTAATTCTCCGTATACTTCATCCGTCGATACATGAACAAATTTAGTAATCTTATTTTCCTTTGCTGCATCTAATAATACTTGTGTGCCCAGTACATTCGTCAAAACAAAAACCTCGGGATTCGTTATTGATCGATCCACATGGCTTTCAGCTGCAAAATGAACTACATAATCAAACTTCTCTCGTTCGAACAAAGACATGATTGACTTTCGATCCGTAATGTCTGCTTTAACAAAATGATAGTTTAGTTTATTTTCTATCTCCCGGTGCTTCATTAAATCTCCTGCATAAGTCAATGAATCTAAGTTATAAATATCATAATCCGGATATTTATTCACCATAAATTGAACAAAATTTCCACCAATGAATCCTGCTCCGCCTGTCACTAGCATCTTTTGTTTCTTCATTTCAGTTCACCTCTTGATTTAACTTTTCTATATACCGGGTTAACGCATCTTTCCAATTAGGTAAAGCAACAAATCCATTTTCTGTCAACTTTTGCTTAGATAGTCTTGAATTTTTTGGTCGCACTGCCCTTGTTGGATATTCCTCAGTATTTATTGAGTTTACCTTTACATTTTTATTAGTAATTTTAAAAATTACTTGAGCAAATTCTGCCCAACTACAAAAACCTTCATTAGATGCATGGTAGATTCCATAACGATCTGTTTGAATCATATCCAATAATAAACGAGACAAATCATAAGTATACGTAGGAGAACCGAATTGATCGCCTACTACATTTAATACATCTCGAGACTCAGATAATTTAAGCATAGTTTTAATGAAATTATTTCCATTAGTACCAAAAACCCAAGAAATCCGCACAATAAAATAATTCTCTAAGAGAGATTGTATGATTTTCTCCCCTTCAAATTTGGTGAAACCATAATAACCAATAGGATTAGGGGAATCAGTTTCTTTAAATGGCTTATCTCCCTGCCCATCCAATACATAATCCGTGCTAATATAAACAAATTTAGCCCCTATCTCCTTTGCTGCTTCAGCCAAATACCTAGTGCCATTGACATTAACATCATAACATTTCTCTTTATCATCTTCCGCTTTATCAACAGCTGTGTAAGCAGCACAGTGAATAATTACTGCAGGATTTAATTCTGTAACATATTTAGATACGCAATCTTTATCAGTGATATCTATATCACGAGAGCCGGTACCATACATCTGCAGCCCTCTATAATTACCTTCCTTGACCACATCAAAGCCAAGTTGACCACTATAACCAGTTACTAAAACTTTCATGGCCTATTCTCCACTCACAAAATTATTTTCAGCATCCTTTAGTAACGGAGCATTTTCATCTTTAGCAGATAAGACAGGTTCAATATCCATTGGCCATTGAATCCCTATTTCTGGGTCATTCCAAATAATTCCTCTATCATTTTCTGGAGAATACAACTCATCCACTTTATACTGAACCTCAACATCATCTGTTAGCGTCATAAAACCATGAGCAAATCCTTTTGGAACCAATAATTGCTTTTTATTTTCTTCACTAAGCTCTACTCCAAACCATTCACCATAGGTAGGACTTTCTTTTTGAATATCAATTGCTACATCAAAGATTGAGCCTTTTGTACAACGAACAAGCTTTGTTTGTGCTTTTGGATCCTTTTGATAATGTAGTCCTCGTAGCGTTCCTTTTATGGCAGAAAATGAATGATTATCTTGTATAAAAACTATGTCTATACCAGCTTTTTTAAAGTTCTCTTCATTATAAGTTTCAGTAAACCACCCACGGTGATCACCAAAGATTATTGGTTCAATCACCATTACACCATTTAATTTTGTTTTTGTAATATTCATGATTTTGCACCCACTAAATTTTTATCAATTAATACTTGCTCAGCTAAGCGCATCATATATTTTCCATATTCATTTTTCTTTAAGGGTTCAGCCAACTTTATGAGTTGATCTCTTGAAATATATCCTTTTCGATAAGCAATCTCTTCTAAACAAGCAACCTTTAAACTTTGCCGTTTTTCTATCGTTTCTATAAAAGTAGAAGCTTCTAATAAAGATTCATGAGTCCCTGTGTCTAACCATGCAAAACCACGCCCCATTAACTCTACTTGGAGCTTCCCTCTCCGTAAATATTCCTCATTAACTGATGTAATTTCCAATTCGCCCCGTTCAGAAGGGTTAATAGATTTCGCTATTTCAACAACATCGTTATCATAAAAATATAGTCCTGTAACTGCATAGGTTGATTTTGGAGTTTGCGGTTTTTCTTCAATGGAAACCGCCTTCCCACTTTCATCAAATTCAACAACTCCAAAGCGCTCTGGATCTTTTACATTGTAGCCAAATATAGTCGCTCCTTTTTTTTGACTGGCAACTCGTTCCAAAACTTTCGTAAAACCGTGCCCATAGAAAATATTATCACCTAGAACTAGAGCAACCGATTCATCACCAATGAAATCTTCTCCAATGATAAATGCCTGTGCTAAACCATCAGGTGAAGACTGGATAGCATAACTCAACTCGATTCCCAATTCTTTTCCATCACCCAGAAGTTGCTCAAATCTATGCGTATCTTCTGGTGTTGAAATAATTAATATATCCCGAATACCTGCAAGCATTAATACAGATAACGGATAATAAATCATTGGTTTATCGTAAACCGGAATTAATTGTTTTGATATCGACTTAGTTATTGGATAAAGACGTGTACCACTTCCGCCTGCTAATATGATTCCTTTCATTTGCCACCTCATTATTAGTTTTCTTACTTGTCTAGTACAATGATGTTGTTACTGCATAGTTAAAATTAAAAAATTTTTTAAGAAAATTGCGTTTCTTTTATTAGTACTTTAATTACTTGAAAATAATGTTTCATATTCATTTACAATTTTATCCCATGAATATTCTGTCCTAATTCTTTCTTTAGCTGCTTTACCTAGTATCTCTATTTGACCTGTAGAGAATTTCTCTACTTCATTAATTAAATTAGTGAGTGAACTAGTTTCTTTCGAGAAATAAACAGCACATTCTTTTCCAACTTCCTTATTAAAGACAACGTCCAAAAGTAAATTTATACTTGTAGAAGCTAAAGCTTCTAAGAGAGAAGGATTTGTTCCCCCAACTTCATGTCCATGAAAATACCCATAAGCATTTTCCCTTATTTTTTTAAGTAATTCTTGATCATAAACGGTTCCTACAAACTTAATTCGATGGTCCTTTTCAAAATTAGTTGTGCGTTTCAATCGCTCATAAAAAGCATTTTCTTCAACATTTGCAATAAGAATAAAATCTTTTGTTGTAGAGGAATTCATAAATTCTGTAATCATTAATTCATAATTATTCTCAGGAACAAATCTTCCAACAACTAAATAATATTCTTTGGGTTGAATCTGATACTTTTTATACCACTCGATCAGTACTTCGTCCTTAGCACTCAATTGAGAAGGAGTAATATCAGCCCCATATGCAATAAATCTGGTTTTAGGGTTATAAGAATTATACTCAGCACGTATGTAACTCTCTATTCCTATTGAATCACAGACTAATAAATCTGCATTCTTAACCATCAATTTTTCAGATAACTTCCAATAGCGTTTAATCCAGTAATTCCATTTACTACGTTTCCATTCATGTCCATCTGGATTAACGAATACTTGTACACCCATTTTTTCTAACTGATTTTTATAATACGAAAAGACAGGACCGATTCGACATGCCAGTATATAAATAATGCAATTATCTATTTTCTCCTCTTTAATATAACGAATGCTCTCTTTTAAGCTTAAAATATCATATAAAACAGCACTTGCACTTCCCACATTTGGAACCTTCACATTAAAACATCGAGCATTTTGATAATAGAATTCACTATTTTCTTCACCTAAACATGAAACATGATACAAAATTTGATTGCTTACCTTACGTGATGTTAAATATTCTACAAAGGTTTCAAAACCTCCATATTTAGCCGGAATACCTTTTGAGCCAATAATAAATACGTTCATAAACACACATCCTATTTATTTCATAACTTTTCGAAAAAAATAACCATAAAATAATGTAGCTATTACTATTAAAATTATTACTATAATGAAATTACCAAAACACTTTGTAAATAAATATATTAGAATAAATTCAAAGAGTAAAAAAATGAAACTAAAATACATTCTTTTAGTAAAAGTTATATATTTTTTGAAAATTAAATATGAGTACAATAATAAAAAGTAAATCAAGTTACTCATTAAAAAAGTATTCATGTAATTCATAAGTTCTAGTTCATAAAAAAAATATGAAATAACAAGTGTAATACAGCTAAAAAAAACTATAAATTTATTAAGATTCATCACTATATATACTCTAGTTAGTATAAAAGCAAAAGACATAAAAACAAATAATATTGAAAAAACTTTAAAAGTTTGATCTAAATTTTGTATATTAAAAGAATTATTCAATATGAATTCCATTGTATTTATTAACTGAGGACTACAAAAATATAATAATAAGAAGATAGGTAGTATCCTTGTTTTTACAGATATAATTATATCTTCGAAAAATTTATTGAATTCATTTCCGACCTTAATAAAGCTTTCAACCAGATAAGGTAAAACTGCGGTTATATATGACACAATAAGTACTCCAAAAAATACCTGGATTAATTTATCAGAAAATTTAACACTTGAAACTAGCCCATCGTTCACAAAAGCATACCTTTGAAATAAGATAAGACTAATTTGATAGTACCCTAAGAAAAATGTTAGGGGGATAGATTTGACTAATAAGTTGAATATTTCCTTATTCCATTTGAATGTAGGAATTAATTTCATTCCCCAGATCCGACCTTTTAATATTAAAAAAATAAATTGCGCTAAATTTCCCACTGTTATTCCGAGTGGAAAAGAATATATTCCTATATAATTTTTAAAAAACAAAATACTTATTAACATCAAAATGTTATTTAATATCAGAGAGAGAGAATATTCATAAAATTTCTTATGCGCATTAAATATTGCTAAAAGAAAGCCATTTAAAACTATTAAAAACCATGATGGTATTAAGGCATTTGTTAGATGAATCAACATTTCAGGTACTTCTTCATTTTTTAATATTAAACTAAAAATCATTTCAGGTTTTAAATATACAATTACTGTTAAAGAGCCTAGTAACAATAATAGATAACCGAAGATAATATTTGAATCTCTTTGAGCTTCAACCTTATTTATTACAATTTTTTTAGCATAATATGGAACAAATGTAGCTCCTAATACACCTCCAACTAATAAAAAATATAAAAAATCATTAATTATAAGTGCAATATATAAAGTATCTGATAAGCCCATAAATGATGAGTCCGTAACTAAGAGAAACTCTCGATAAAAAGCAATAAATCTTGTAATTAACATTCCAACTGAGAGTAAAAGAGAGCCAATTAAAATATTATTTGAGAATCTATTTAATAAAACAGTTTTAATATTCATTTTTATACCTTAATCTTTATTAATAAAATTTCTTAATAAAGTTTGCGTAGATAAACTTTTCTTTCTTAATTGCTGAAACTCATTTTTTATTGTTTTTATTTCATTTTGTTTATTCTCTTTCAATAATAAAAACTTTTCCATAAGTTCTTCGTCAGTAACATTATTGATATTTAAGCTATACCTCTCTTGATTAACCAATTTTATAAAACTCTCTACCTTGGGATGATAATTAATGCTCACAAATGGAACATTATTAATTGCAGACATTATCAAAGAATGCAATCTTACACCCACGAAAATTTCGAATTCCCCAAATATATTTAAAGCTTCAGTAGGAGTAAGATCCTCATCTAACAGTAAGATTTTCTCCTTATTTTTTATACCAGCAAGGATTCTTTTTGCAGCTCCTAAATCATGAGTCTCTCCTTCTAAATTATGCAAAGGTATGAGATATACATTATACCCTTGGGTTTCTATCAATTGATTAATGAATTTTATGAAGTTTAGTTCTAACTCACTTTCCATACTATTATTATTTACTATGTTAAAATACGGTAAAAAAGAAATACCAATAGAATTTTCACGAATCGAAATTTTATTTTTTTTAATTTCAGGATTTAAAACAAATGCAGGATCCGCGGTCACAAAAATCTTATCTTTTCTTACACCTATCTCTAATAATAAATCTGCACTACCCTCATCCCGAACTGTAATTAAATCTGCAAATTTCAGAAAAAACCGTGTAACAATTCTTGATTGTTTTGTACCTAATGGCCCAACTCCTATTGAATAGAGCATTGTCTTTTTTCTGAAAATTTTAGCAATTAGAAGGCTCGAAATCCAATAAAAAAGTTGTTTAATTCCTATGAAGTCTTGAATTAGTCCTCCTCCACCTAAAATAAATATATCTGTTTTAGAGATTTCTCTAATAAACTTTAATAGATACTTATTTTTTCTTGGTGCATTGGTTGATTTAATATTAAATCTTTCACTTGTTAGTTTAGGATTTTTTGATAGGATAGTAACATCTAATGATGGATTTTCTAATTTAAAAGAAGTTAAAATTCCTTGTAACAATATTTCATCTCCAAGATTTTTATCTCCATAATACCCAAAAACTAGTACTTTAGTCATTCTTTATTCATCCTTTACCATTTTAATATAAATGCTGTTTATCTCTTTTATACAATTTTCCCAATTAAAAAGATCATTAATAGAATCTTTATTATAATCATTGCCTTCTTCAAGAAGATGTTTTATCTTAGGTACAAAATTAGATTTTTCTTGTAATGCATAAATACGATTTGGCATTAACGTTTGAAATTCTGTCAAAGCCCCGATATTAAAGCACGTAACTTGTTTACCTAATTTAACAGCCTCAATTACCGTCAACCCAAATGTTTCCATCAAAGAAGTTTGAACGTATATATCCATTAGTTCTATATATGGATATGGATTTTCTTTAAAACCTAGGAAAATTATATTATTTTGGATATTTAATTCCTCGGTATATCTTTTTAACTTGTGTTTTTGTTCACCTTCCCCGACAATTAAAACTTTGACATCCTGATTATCCTTTTTAATTTCTTTTGTAATCTCTAATAACAATTGTATATTTTTTACCTTTTCTAATCGTGCAACAGTACCTAATACTTTACTACCATTTAAACCATATTTCCTTCTTAATTTTTCAAGGTATTCTGGATTTGATTTTTTTACAATTACTCCATTGTATATTATTGATAATTTTTCTTTATTATAATGATTTTTCATCAAATCGTTATAAACAAATTTAGATACACATATATATTTATTATTTAGCTTTAGTAGGCTTCTTTCCAGTATCCTATAAATTGTTTTTTTTAATCTATTTGGATAATCATAATTGATAATCCCATGTATAGTAGTTACAACTTTAGCTTTTGTTAGTAGTGATAAAATACATCCGAGTATATTCGAAGCCACAGTATGCGCGTGCATAACTTCAATATTTTGTTTTTTTATATATTTTACAAGCCTAAAAATATCATTGAATTCTATCCCCGTTTCTTTTAGAAGATAAAATTCCACATTACTATTTTGTTTATTATTGAGTAAATCATACAAACGATTACTTTTTCTGACCACAATATGAAAATTTAAAGATGGGAATTTTTTTTCTGCCTCATTTACTAGATCAAAGATATGCTTTTCTGCCCCACCAAAATGGGATCCTATATCAATCATTAATATTTTTGTCATATTTTTTTTCCTTTGTATTCAATTTAATATAAAATAATATACCTATCATTATCCATAAGTAAGCTGAAATTGGTCTATATATTATGTTAAATGAAGAAAAATTCTCAAAAAATATAACGCATAGATTTAAGAATAACCCCATAGCTATAGATTTATATAAACTACTCTCTGTATCCTTAAAAATAGATAGGGACACCTTTAAACTGTATAAAAAAATCAAGCCATAAGCTAAGTATCCAATTAATCCAGTTTGTGCAATTAGAGCAACATGTCCTACATCACTTAAAAAAGGATTATTAATAAAATCCGTAGTATTAAACAATGCTTGACTACCAATTGTACCTCCAGTTACATCAGAACCCACTTCACCAGGTCCAAAACCAAAAAAGGGTTTACTTTGGAGAATGAATGGTAAGATATAAAACAAAACATGTAATCGGTCAGTTTTTAAAGACTGGGAAATATATTCTGAGGTAAAAATAGTTGTAAATCTATTAAAAAATTCAACCTCAAAACTAACTCCTATCATCAAAAAAACTAAAGCTAGTAAGAACAAACCAAATAAAGAGAAAATTATTTTTGGGGTTAATTTCCTATATAATAGAAAAATCACAATTCCCCCAATTAATAAACTAATCAAGCTTGTTCTAGAATTTGTAAATACAATAGCGACTAATGAAATTAATAATAAAGGTAAGATTTTATTATTTACTTTACTATAAAAAACTTTGTATAAATAAAATGGAAGAATAAATAAGAAAATATGTACTAAATAATTTGCATATATATTATACCTACCCAATGAACCAAAAATAAATATGTCACTATAGTTGTTTTCATATGAACCTTTTATTACTTGTTTACCTAATACAACACTTTCTGAGGAAAATAACGATAATAAAACTGGAAAATATACTTGAAGTATTCCTAAACCAACTTCAAATGTAAAAGTTATTGTGATTAAACAAAAAATTCTTTTTATATTTATATTTTTCAAATTTATTATAATTAAATAAAAGAGATAATATCTAATAAAAGGCCTAACCCCTAATATGTAAATAACCATATTATTAGAATTCAACAAATTTGATATTAAACCTATAATTGAAAATAACAATATAAAGAGAGATACCTTCCCGAATTTTAATGGTTCTTTTTGAACAATTTTTTTTATTACTATTTGACAAAATATTAAAAGTAAGAAAGGTTCTAATCCAAACCTAATAACACCAGTTATAGATGTTGGAAACATCTTTAAAACTATCTCTTCTAAAGGAATATAAACAATTAAGGAATAAACCATGAAATTTGGTTTTATCCAAGTAATAATAATAATAATAAGTATAGATAGAAATAAAATCCCAACAACAGGAAAGAAGCCCGTTATTATAAATAGTGCAAATAAAAATAAAATTATTAAAATTTTCCTGCTACCAATTATGTTAAAAATCTTAATACGCTCCTTTTCCTGAAATCAGGACCAGCACTGTTTTCACTAAAATTTTTAAATCAAAAAAGATAGTCGATTTTTTTATATATATCAAATCTAACTCTACCATTTGTGAAAAACTCGTTTCATTTCTCCCACTTACCTGCCATAACCCTGTGCACCCAGGAGTAACTAGTAATCGTTGCTTATCATAAGAGGTATATTCCTCTACCTCGCGTAGCAGCGGCGGCCTGGGCCCAACCAAGCTCATATCACCTTTTAATACGTTCCATAGTTGAGGCAGCTCATCTATACTCGTTTTGCGGATGAACTTACCGATTCTTGTTATCCTCGGGTCATCCTTCATTTTAAACATGGCTCCTGAGACTTCGTTTAGGGCTAGTAAGTCTTTTAATCTTTCTTCGGCGTCGGAGACCATGGATCTGAATTTGTACATATGGAATTCAGTTTCTGCTTTACCTACTCGAACCTGTTTAAAGAAAACAGGTCCTTTTGGGTCTTCGATTTTAATTAGTATAGCTACAAGGATAAAAAGGGGTGATAAAAATATAATTCCTAAGAGTGAACCTATGATGTCTATGATTCTTTTCGTTCTTAAATAGCTTACGTTAGCATTTACTTGGTCAGCCGTTAATATGTGGTCAGATGATGCCACCCTCTGCTCAACTGCTACAGCTTTCAAATTGGATCCTCCCTTACTCGTTTAGTCTTTTATCTTTTGTTTTTCTAGTAAGTCCTCTATAAAGGCTAAAATATCATCTTTAAGATTGTTGTTCTTCAGTGCAAACTCGATTGTTGTCTGGATGAATCCTAATTTCTCGCCGACGTCAAATCGTTTTCCTTCAAAGTCGTAGGCAAAGACTCGTTGTATTTCGTTCAGTTTTTGGATGGCATCGGTAAGTTGAATTTCTCCGCCTGCTCCTAGTTCTTGTTTCTCCAGGAACATGAATATTTCCGGGGTAAAAATGTATCGGCCCATGATTGCCAGGTTGGATGGTGCTGTTCCTTTTGCTGGTTTTTCGACAAAGTTGTTTACTTCATAGCGTCGCCCGTTTTGGCTGCCTGGATCGACAATTCCGTAACGGTGCGTTTCTTCTTGTGGAACGGTTTGGACACCGATGACCGACGAGAGGGTTTTATCGTATTCGTTGATCAATTGTTTTAAACAAGGTGTTTCCGCTTGGACGATATCGTCGCCCAGCAAAACGGCGAATGGCTCATCGCCAATGAATTTCCTTGCACACCAGACTGCGTGGCCTAATCCTTTTGGTTCTTTTTGCCTTATGTAGTGTATGTCCACTTTGGAAGGTGCTTGGACTTTTTCAAGTAATTCGTATTTGTTTTTCTCCATTAAATTGTTTTCGAGTTCGAATGCGTTATCGAAGTGATCCTCAATGGCACGCTTGCCTTTGCCGGTGACGATAATGATATCTTCAATTCCTGACGCGACGGCTTCTTCAATGATATATTGGATGGTCGGCTTATCTACGATAGGCAGCATTTCCTTGGGCATCGCTTTTGTCGCAGGCAGGAACCTTGTTCCTAGCCCCGCCGCTGGAATTATTGCTTTTTTCACCTTTTTCATATTTGTTTCCCCCTCTAGTTATTCGTTTTCCTCATTGTTCCGGTGCAAAATATCTTTCTAATTTTTCAGGAAATGAAAAAATCTGTTAAACTACTGAATTTTTCATCCGATAAAAAATAGGCAGTATTATTCACTTCAGTGAAAATTGGCAAGATTGAAAAAATAAAATGATGCAGCCTGACCTGGGTTCAGCTCATATCCTGCCGCAAGCATTAGTTACTTGTTACTAAACAATGAAGGTGGTCCAAATAACTGAATATTCTCAAAATTACTTAAATCAAAAAACGCCTAAAAACTTTTTCTTTTTAATCTTTTCAGGAACTTCTTTATAAATGGATTTACCTTCGACAAGCAACTCGGCATTATCCAGGAACAGGTTGACATAGTCTACGCTGTATTTCTTTTCAATGGCATCATAAGCTTCGTTCATTTTGAAGCTTCGATTTGTGATATTATGAGCATCTGATGAAACGAAGTGCGTTAAGTTCGCCTCAATTAATTGCATGGAGAATTTTTGTATTGCTTTCCCGAAGGCACCTGAAACGCTAGCGGCGGTCACTTGTGTAAGTGTCCCGTTATTGACAAGCTTATATAAAAGATCGGGATTTTCGATTAATTCTTGGTTTCGTTCCGGGTGGACAATAATCGGAGTTAGACGCTCGAACTGTATATCTGAGAGCAATTGTTCCGTATAGCGCGGGACATGTGCCGATGGTAGTTCAATGAAAAGATACTTACCGCCATCATTCAAGGTGACGATCTCTTCAAGTTTATAATCTTTCAACATATCTCCATATATCCTTGTCTCTTGTCCCGGAAGGATTTCAAGCGGTATCGCTTGCGCTTGCAACACTTCATTAAGGGTTGCCACCCTGGCAATGATGTCTTCTTTACGATTTTCGTATTTGCCATTCATATGATGGGGAGTTGCAATGATCTTATGTATTCCCTCAATTACGGCCATTCTCGCCATTTGCAGACTATCCTCGATCGATTTAGCGCCATCATCAACCCCGGGCAATATGTGGGAATGGATGTCTATCATGCCTTCACCCCTTTATCCTGATTGTTTTACTGTACGAAAATTACGAATATACACTCTAGTAAACTACAGACGAACAGCTAAGCAGTCCTTTTTTCAGTTTCCGTAATAATAGTAGTATTGGCTGTTTTTTTGCATTTTTTTGTTATTTAACACAACACCTAAAAGGTTGCATGAAGCAGCATTCAATAGTTCTTTTGCTTTTATTGCTTGTTCCGTTCCGGTTTTCCCGCTCGAAACGACTAGAATCGTTCCATCACATTTGTTCGATAGAATTTGGGCATCCGTTACCGCTAAAACTGGAGGTGTATCCATGACGATGATGTCAAATTCCTCGTAAAATCGTTCGAATACCTCGGTCATCGATTTTGAGCCTAGTAATTCAGCTGGATTAGGCGGGATTGGGCCGCTGGATAACACAAAAAGGTTTTTTTCATCAGTTTCAACGACAGCTTCCTTTAAATCCATCCGTTTCGTCAATACATTCGTCATTCCGAACGTATTCGGTAAATTGAAGGTGTAATGAACGGTCGGTTTTCTCAAGTCAGCATCGACAAGAAGAACCGTTTTTCCTTGTTGGGCGAATACGATAGCGAGATTGGCCGCTGTTGTGGATTTTCCTTCGCCCGGACCTGAAGATGTGACCATGATTGAACGTACCTCTTCATCAACAGCCGAGAATTGAATGTTTGTCCGGATGGTGCGGAATTGTTCCGATATCGGGGATTTAGGATTGAATTTCGCAATTAACTTTCTTTTAGAATCAAGCTTTATCTTTTTATCTTTAGCCAACTTTTTCGCCTCTTCCACGTGTAGTCGTTCTTTCGGAGCGTAAACTATTATCCCCTTGGCCATCAATCGTTCCAATGACACCAAGTATAGGCACCCCTAGTTGTTTCTCGATATCCTGCTCTGTCTTGATCGTGTTATCCAAATATTCCAGCAAGAACGCAAGCCCTACACCCGCCATTAATCCGACAACCAATGCTATCGCAATGTTAAGCAACGGCTGTGGCTTGATTGGAGATGGGTTTTCTTTATTCTCCGCTTTGGCCAATAACGTTACATTATCTACGTTCATGATCTCGACGATTTGTTTTTGAAACACTTCTGCCGTCTTATTGGCAATATCCACTGCCGTTTGTGGATTTTCATCCTCGACAATAATATTGACCACTTGTGAATTTTGTTCACTTGCAACCGTGATCTTTTCATTTAGCTCTGCTGCTGTCATATCAAGATTAAGATCTTCTTTAACTAACTCCAATATTGCCGAACTTTTAATGATGACATTATATGTATTGATTAATTGAAGGTTCGTTTGGACTTCATTGTAGTTATAGAGTGCTTCTTCATTCTTCGATTGATTGACCAGCAGTTGCGTGGATGCCTGATAGATTGGCGTTAATAGAAAATAGCTGACAGCTCCACTTACTAAAACAGCAAGTGCCGTTACGATGATGATTAGGTTTAATCGCTTTCGCAGGGTTAAAAATAGGTCTTTAATACTTATTGTTTCTTCCATGATTCCCTCCAACTTATAAATAACAGCAAACGTATTATAACATAAAAACTTGCCATTCATTGTTTTTTTTGCCATAATTTTAGGTAATTTGATATTTATATTAAACCATACGCCCTAATAAATTGGTATGAATATTTCATTATTGGTACAAATTACAATTATTTTGTGGAAATATGTAACATTATGTCATGGAGGAATCAGTATGAAGGTCTTGTTACCTACTTTTTGTGTAATGCTCGCCATCACATCCATAGTCATGGGTAATATTCATTGGAAAGGTAAAATCTCCGAAGCTAGCATCAGTGAGCCTGCAACAAAAAATCCGCAGGTGGAAACTAGTAAAGCAAGTCCCCACCGTGAAGACTTAATTAAATACATCGGGAATTGGCCGAAGGAAAGCCAAGAGTTATATAAACAAAGATTATCAGAGGGAAAACCGTTCAAGTTATTGTTGGTTGGTTCGAATTCCCTTGGAAATGAGACGTATAACTTACCTGATGATTTAGCTGATCAGCTGGATACTACATACGGAGACACCGTTCAGGTAGATGGTTTAATTTACGATTTGATGAGTTCACAATTCGTGCTCCAAAATAAACAAGAAGATTTAATCGAAGCTAAAGCCGATTTGATTTTATTGGAGCCTTTTACAATTAAGGATAATGGGAATGTCCCCATCGACGAGTCTCTTGCAAATATCACGTCAATCATTAAAGATGTTACATCCGACCGCAAGGAAACACAGTTCATGCTTCAACCGCCTAACCCTTTATACAAGGCTACATATTATCCAAATCAAGTGAAGGAACTGGAAAAATACGCTAAAGTCAACAAAATTCCGTACCTTAACCACTGGAGCAATTGGCCGGATTTGTCATCCGAAAATATGAAGGATGTCTTGAACGAAGACCGTGAGTTACCTAATGAAAATGGGTATAAAATATGGAGCTTGTATTTAGAGGAGTTCTTCGTTAAACAGCCTTAATGTGAAAACGCCACATCCCACTTAAGGTGGTGTGGCGTTTTGTATTAAAATATGCCCAAAAATTTTCTAGTTTCTATTTTTTCCGGCATTTCCTTGTAGGCGAGTTTGCCTTGGACGAGCAGCTCGGCATTTTCCATGAATAAATATTTCATGTCTGCACCATATTTGTTTTCTATTTCATTGAAAGCCGCAAGCATATGGAAGGCACGGTTTTTCGTATTATGTGCATCAGACGCGACATAGTGAGTCAACTTTTTCTCTATTAGCTGCAGGGCGAATTTTTTCGTTTTCTTCCCAAACCCGCCGACAATGCTTTTTGCCGTTATTTGTGTCAAGGCCCCATGCTTAACAAGCTTATAAAGGTGATTGGGGGATTCCAAAAACTCCAGATTCCTCTCTGGATGAACAATGATCGGAACTAGCCCTTTCATTTGAATTTCATATAATAAAGGTTCTGTATAGGCCGGAACATGGTCAGATGGCAATTCGATGAACACATATCTTCCTGCATCGTTAAGTGTTAGAATCCTTGCTTCCTGATGATCCGATAATAAATCTCCATATATTCTTGTTTCCTGACCTGGCAAGACTTCGAGGTCAATCGCCTCCGCTTTCAATACTTCATTTAGTTCTGCGACTTTTTCGATAATATCGTTTTTCTCATTTTCAAAATGACCATTTTTATGATGAGGAGTGGCAATGATGGTCTGAATACCCTCCGATACTGCAAGCTTTGCCATGGCTATGCTCTCTGTAATGTGCTTGGCCCCGTCATCAACACCGGGTAAAATGTGGGAGTGTATATCAATCATCTTTATAACCTCTTTCCGCTCTTTCGGATAAAAACATCTAGCTAACATTTTCATGCACTTAATAAAAATAAATGTAATAGAGCTGTATTTTAATCGTCTTTTATAATTCTACGTATGTTCTTTATAATGAACAATAGGTAGGAAGGTGCGATTGTTGCAGCAAAATTCAACTTAAGAAATTAATTCCATTAGAATTGTCCTATAGCTATTCTGAACAACTGGTGAGATGGAGGTACAAAGGTCAATTACATATCAGGGTCTTTCTTTAATTTCATGTAAACTATGTAATGGCTGTATATGGTTTAAGTAATGTTACTGTATATCATGCTCCCTTCACACTTTTTCGTTGTATGATAGAAAAAAAAAGGAGTTTTGGTAATGATTATTCTGCAGTATATTGAAAAGATTTTTTCATTCATGCATAAGGATATACCGGAAACTCATGTGAAATGCCATGTTTGTGCAGGTACAGGTGCCTACGATATTTATACCGATTGCCTAACTTGTAACGCAAAGGGAATGATCAGTAAAGTGGAGTATAATAGGAGGCTTGAAGAAGGTGAGATTTAAAGAAATTCGTGAAGGTCAATATATCGGAAATCCGGGAGCAGTATGGACTATTGCTTCTTTTTTGTGTCAAAACGGTTGAGGCACAAATTATTGTTAGTACCCTTTCATTTGTTGGCGGATAATCAGATGTGAATTCCCTGATACTGGATTGATTAAAAGCAAACAGCCCCCAATAACCAATTTGGTGGCTGCTCTTACAGTTACTTGGTAACCGTGACTTTTCTTGCTTCACTTACATGTTTCGCTTTGTCTTTAGCTGTAACATAAAGGTTCTTCCCTGCTTTTTGCTTCGGGATCCTAACCGCGAAGGTGCCTTTATTCGTTGCTGTGGCAGAGCCGATCTCTTTCCCTGATACCTTGATGGACATAGTCGAATTGGCTTCAGCTTTGCCTGTTACGATCGTCGTTTTGGTCGTGACTTTGTCGACCGTCGGTTTACTAGGTGCGGTTTTGTCTGCGACGGTCACGGTTTTAAATTGACTAGTATTGCCGGCTTTATCCGTTGCTGTAATCGAGAGGACGATTCCGGCTTTTTGTTTTTTTGATATCGTTATGGTGAAGTTTCCTGCGCCATTGGCATTCGCTTTGCCAAGGACCGTACTGCGATTTTTGACAGTGACGGAAGAGCCCGCCTCCGCTTTGCCGGTCACTTTTACCGTATTGTCACCAACCGTATTGACTGACGGTTTACTAGGCGCGGTTTTATCTTCCACTTTAAATGTAACGGGCACACTTTTATTCCCAGAATTATCAATGATCCTTGTCGAGATCGCCGTGCCGGCTGTTTGTTTGGCAATCGTTGCCGCAAACGTCTTTTGGCCGTTGATCTTCACTGTCGCCAGCTGTTTCTTATCGGTGTAAATCGAGACGGTTCCTGTTTTAAAGTCGGCTGGGATGTTCCCTGTTACCTTGATGTCCTTATCGGAAATCGTTTGAACGACCGGTCGTGCCAGCGTCTTCATTTCGAGAGCCTTTTTGGCATTGACCTTCCCGTTTCCATAGTATATGTCTTTCCCTTTCGTACCCAGATCCTTCGCTGAATCATAGAGACGATATTCAACCTCCGTTTTGTTGAGCTTCGGTTCATTGGACCAAATGAGTGCCGCTACCCCCGCCACCATAGGCGTGGCCATCGATGTTCCGCTCATCCAGCCATATCTACCATGCGGTAAGGTTGAAAGGATCTTATCTCCAGGAGCTGCAATATCCACAGTTGAATCGTAATTGGAATAACTGGTGCGCTTATCACTTTTATCCGTCGACGCAACGGAGATGACGTTACTGTATGCAGCTGGGTATACTCGCTGCACATTTTTCCCCATATCGCCTTCATTACCTGCAGCCGCGACAATCAAGATCCCTTTTTTCGAGGCTTCCTGGACGGCTTTATTAAACGCCTCGGAATACGCGTTAACTCCAAGACTCATATTGATGATGTTCGCTTTATGCTGGATCGCATAATGTATCGCCTCAATGATATTGGCCGTATCGGCATATTTTCCTTCAAAAACGTTGATGGGCATCAGTTTCACATTCGGAGCAACGCCCGCTCCACCAATGCCGTTGTTGGCACTTCCAGCAATGATGCCTGCAATATGCGTCCCATGCTGCCCTTCCGGCAAAATATTCTTCCGTTTGCGGATCGTATCATAGGCGTTGACGATTTTCCCGGTTAAATCCTCATGTTTGCGATCGATCCCGTCGTCGATGATCGCCACGATCATACCATTCGCCCCCATCGACTTTGTCCATGCCGCTTCCGTTCCAAGATTTTCATGATGCCATTGATCTATGTAGGCTGGATCGTTTGGTATTTCCATCTTCTTGAACAAATAGTTCGGCTCTGCATACTCGACATTCTTCCGTTTCTCAAGCTTTTCGATCAGCTTGTCTGTTGTTTGCCCTTTTGGAACCTCAACCTTCTCTATCAACTCGTTGATCGGTTCATCATCCGTCGCCTTATACTTGACGATGACACCATCCGATTGTGGAGCTTCCTCTGCAAAAGCAAAGTCTCTCTGATAAGGCAGCAGCAGCAGCAACATCAACAGCAAAACAACCGGCAGAATCGCCTGAATAGGTTTGTACATGAAATCACTCCAAAAAAATAATTAAGAATAACCACCGATGACATTACCTCATGATCTCACTCTACTATTATCCCTAACTAGATTGTATACCGAGAGAAGTAGTTTTACTAACCTTTTTATCTAGTTTGACGGACATAAGCTAAACGGAGAAACTGAGTCGAACGCAACGGAAGGTGGCGACACTCCTTTGGGAATTGCGCGTCTTCGTGAGACGANCAGGCTAAAAGCCGAGGACGCTCCCGGACCGCCCTCTGTAAAAGCGAGCGCCTGCAGTGAAATCAAACGGTTATAGTATAAATCCTTAAACCCATAGGCAATGGAAATTCTATCTTTGTTCTCACGCACAGTGGAATGGAACGGAAGGTGCGACACTCCTGCGGGAAATGTGCGTCTCGTGAGGCAC
>NZ_LMBV01000001.1:231455-245021 GCF_001439925.1 Peribacillus muralis | reverse complement strand
CAGGCTAAAAGCCGAGGACGCTCCCGGACCGCCCTCTGTAAAAGCGAGCGCCTGCAGTGAAATCAAACGATCAAATTACAAAACACAAAAAAACTGTAGGCAAACTCCATAACTTATGAAGTTTGCCTACAGTATGAGACCGCCAGAAGCGGCTTAATGTCCGCCTAAATAAGCTTTCTTGATTTCCTCGCTTGCGGTCAGTTCCTCTGATTTTCCAGAAAGCACAATCCGCCCCGTTTCGACGACATAGGCTCTGTCGGCGATGGATAGGGCCAAGTTGGCGTTTTGCTCCACCAATAGAATTGTGGTTCCCGTCTTATTGATTTCTTCTATTATATGAAAGATTTGTTTCACCAATAATGGGGCAAGACCCATCGATGGCTCGTCCAACAAAAGCAGCCGGGGTTTGGCCATCAGCGCCCTGCCCATTGCGAGCATTTGCTGTTCTCCGCCTGAAAGGGTACCGGATTGCTGCTTCAAACGTTCCAGCAAACGCGGGAATAATTCATAGACCTTCTCCATATCCTGCTTGATGCCTGCCTTATCCTTGCGTAAATAGGCGCCAAGCTGAAGGTTCTCTTCAACACTCATGTTAGCAAAGACCCGACGGCCTTCAGGAACATGAGATATTCCCATTTTCACGATCGATTGTGCAGCCTTTCCGCCGATTGACTGCCCTTCATATAGGATCTTGCCTTGCTTTGGTTTTAATAGGCCGGAAACGGTCTTCAGCATCGTACTCTTCCCGGCTCCATTCGCGCCGATCAAGGTCACGATTTCGCCTTCATTGATAGAAAGTGAGATTCCCTTCAACGCTTGAATGTTTCCGTAATAGACGTTAATGTCCTCGATTTTCAGCATTATGAAACCTCCTCGCCCAGATAGGCCTCGATGACTTTTGGATTGTTCCGGATTTCCTCAGGCTGTCCTTGAGCGATCAGCTGTCCGTGATCCAGTACGTATATGCGTTCGCAAACTCCCATGACAAGCGGCATATCATGCTCGATCAATAATACGGTCAAATCAAATTTCTCACGAATGAGGGCGATCAGGTTCATCAGCTCATGCGTTTCTTGAGGGTTCATGCCAGCTGCCGGTTCATCGAGCAAAAGCAGTTTCGGGTTGGCGGCAAGTGCTCGGGCGATTTCCAAACGTCTCTGTTTACCATATGGCAGGTTCTTCGCCTTTTCATCCTTGTATTGATCAAGGTTGAAAATCTTCAGGAACTCAATTGCCTTCTCATCCATTTCCTTTTCCCCTTTAAAATGGATCGGCATGCGCAAGATCGAGCTTAAAATGCTATGCTTCGAAAGGGAATGATAAGCAACCTTTACATTATCGATGACGGATAGCTCACTGAACAAGCGAATGTTCTGGAAAGTCCTGCTGATTCCCTTTTGCGTGATTTTGTAAGGCGGCCGTTTTTTCAAGTCCTCCCCTTCCAAGGAGATCGTGCCTTCCGTCGGGACGTAAACTCCTGTCAGCAGGTTGAAAAAGGTCGTTTTCCCTGCGCCATTCGGCCCGATCAAGCCGACCAATTCACCAGGGTATAGCTCGACGTTCACATCGGAAACGGCTTTAAGGCCCCCGAACTGGATACCGACCGACTCGACCTTAAGCAGCGGTGTTTTTGTTTTCATGGCTGCTGCCTCCTTTACGTTTGAACATGGATGTTATTTCTTTTGTCCCCATTAACCCTTGTGGACGATAAATCATCATGATGATAAGTACAAGACTGTAGATAATCATCCGTGTTTCCGGATAGTCTTGAAGGAATGTCGTGATCACAGTCAGCAATATGGCCGCCAATACGGCTCCTGACAAGCTTCCAAGGCCACCAAGTACGACTAAGATCAAGATATCGAATGACTTCAGGAATCCGAAGTTCGATGGCTGGATGATATAGAAGTTATGAGCATAAAGCGCTCCGGCAATGCCGGCGAAAAAAGCGCCGATTGCAAACGCGACCACTTTGTAATAGGTTGTATTGATTCCCATCGAATCGGCAGCCGTCTCGTCCTCACGGATCGAAATGCAAGCCCTTCCATGAGTTGAGCTTGTGAAGTTTCGGATGACAATGATCGTAATGAGTACGGATGCGAACACCCACGGCCAAGTCGTCAAATGAGAGACTTGCATGCCGCTCGCCCCGCCCACATAATCGATGTTCAAAAGCATGATCCGGACGATTTCCCCAAACCCTAGCGTGGCTATCGCCAAGTAGTCACCTTTTAGACGCAAGCTTGGAATTCCGATGATCAGTCCGGCAAGCGCTGCCGCCAAACCGCCCACTACCAACGCTAGCGTGAAGGGCATGTTCAGCTTCATCGTCATGACGGCTGAAGCGTAGGCTCCGACTGCCAGGAACCCGGCATGTCCGATGGAAAATTGCCCCGTAATCCCGATGATCAAGTGAAGGCTTGCTGCCAGTATGATATTAATCCCGATGAACATGAGCGTATTTTGATAAAAAGGATTGAGTGATCCGCCGCCGATCAACACTTGTATTATGGCGAAAAAGATCAATGATAGTGAAATCGAGAGCCAAAAACCTTTTGCTCGCTTAATTGTAGTCATTGCTTTGTCTCCCCTATACTTTTTCTTTTTTGTTTTTACCGAATAAGCCTTGTGGCATGAAAATCAAGATAAGAATCAGTACGACGAAGGCAACCGCATCACGCCATAATGAGTAACCGGCGGCACTGACCAAAGCCTCGATGACACCAAGCAATAATCCTCCGACCATCGCCCCCGGGATGATCCCGATTCCTCCTAGAACAGCGGCGACAAAAGCCTTAAGCCCCGGCAGCACACCCATAAGCGGTTCGATTTTAATATAATAAATCCCGAAGATGACACCTGCTGCCCCAGCTAATGCGGAACCGATTGCAAAGGTGGCAGAGATTGTGTTATTAACATTTATCCCCATCAGCTTGGCTGCATCGGCGTCGAAGGAAACGGCACGCATCGCTTTGCCGATTTTCGTTTTATGGACGATGATTTGGAGAATGATCATTAACACAACAGCGACACCAAATATCAACACCGATTGGCTATTGATGGAAACTCCGAAGATGTCGAACTTGTCAGTCGGCAATACATCATTCGGATATGCTTCCGGCTGTGCACCGCGGACGTAGATGAAGCCATATTCGATCAATAGGGAAACCCCGATGGCCGTTATTAGTGCGGCAATGCGAGTTGCGTTACGCAAAGGCTTGTACGCAATGCGCTCGATCAATACCCCAAAGAGTGCACAGACTGTCATCGAGATCAACAGAGCCGGCACGAATGACAGATCCAGGACCGTTATCGAGTAAAACCCTACGAATGAACCAACCATGAAGACATCACCATGTGCAAAGTTAATCAATTTAACAATCCCGTAAACCATCGTATAACCGAGAGCGATAAGGGCATAAATGCTTCCTAATGAAACCCCGTTTATTAACTGCTGTATCAATTCCATGTTCGACTCTCCTTGAAATATCTAATTTTATAATGATCGTCCAGACTTTTTCCTTCCAATTCTGTAAGTTTTCGCAACAGGCTATACTGGAAAAATGAGAATTCGCCAGCGCCTTCTTATGAAAGAAGGGCCGGCGAAGGGTTGGACTTTTTTTCGGTATTAAGGATTGATTTTCGTATTGAATACTTGTTTTCCTTCTTTGAATTCAAGGATGGTAGCTGATTTGATTGGATTATGTTTTTCATCCAAAGTAAAGGTACCTGTTACAAGCTGAAGGTTTTTCGTTTTTTCCAGCGCTTCTTTGATTTTTGTCGAATCCGCTGAACCAGCACGCTTGATCGCGTCTGCTAGGAAATATCCTGTGTCATAGCCAAGCGCGTTAAAGGCATCCGGAGATTTATCTTTGTATTTCGCCTTGAATGCAGACACAAAATTCTGAATTTTCTTATCGGGATCACCTGAAGAATAATGGTTCGTGATGTACGTGTCATTCAATGCTTTTGCACCGGCAATTTCGACTAGCTTAGGAGAATCCCAGCCGTCGCCGCCCATGAACGGAACGTCCAATCCAGTTTCCCGCGCTTGCTTTACGATCAGGCCGGCTTCTTCATAGTAACCAGGCAGGAAGATGAAATCCGGTTTGTCTGATTTCAAGCGAGTCAATGTGGAACGGAAATCGGTATCCTTCGCAATGTAGGCTTCTTCTGCGACGATCTTTCCGCCATTTTTTTCGAATTGCTCTTTAAAGGCATCCGCTAATCCTTTCGAATAATCGCTTGCACTGTCGATATAGATGGCTGCGCTTTTCGCTTTGATTTCATTAGTGGCAAAATTGGCAGCAACCGTTCCTTGGAACGGATCGATGAAGCTTGTCCTGAAAATATAGTCGTTCAATTTATCCTTGCTGAACGTGATTTCCGGGCTTGTACCTGATGGTGAGATGACCGGGATTTTATTATCCTGGGCAATTTGCACCTGTGCAATCGAGTTCGTGCTTGTCGCCGCCCCTACGATCGCCGCTACTTGATCTTGTGATGTCAGCTTGATTGCTCCGCTTGTTGCTTCAGATGCTTCTGATTTATTATCGACTTTTATCAGTTTGATTTTCTTACCGTCAATGCCTTCTTTATTGATTTCCTCTGTCGCTAGCTCCAGACCTTCTGCAATCGATTGTCCATATGAAGCTACACCGCCTGATAATTCAAGGTTGACACCAATCTTGATCGTATCGCCGTCGCCGCTCGATTTATCTGATGAACCAGAACCGGCACAGCCCGCCAGCACGCCTGCAGCAAGTGTCAGAGAAAGGAATGCACCTGCAAGTTTTTTCTTCTTCATAAATAATCCCCCCATTTTGTAATCAAGCTCTGATGCATGAATATTTATTCAAGTTGCCTCAGAAAAAAATGATTAGTTGAAATGTTTAAAATTAAATTAATATTCCGAAAAATAGTTTACCGCATAATTTTCATTCCGTCTATACAATAATAGTGAGAAAATTTTGTTAAATAGGATATTTTTCATAGGGTATCTGAAACCTAAATTATACTTATATATTTTTAATACAATAAAATAGCGTAAATATAAGGAAAAACTGATAATTTAGGTATATTAATATCGTAATTACTGTATTTTTAACCCAATATTTTTTATTCGTTTTCTTCTTTTTTTCTCCCTATTACTTACATTTATACCAAAATAGTTGTATCCCAATAGGGAATTAACCCCAGAACCCTCCTCTCGTCTTAGGCTTAATTCCTATTTCAAAATTGGATTATACTATCTTGAATGTATAAAATATTGCATGAAGCTCCTATCAATCTTTAAATCACCTTATATATTTTGCATAACCTATCAATCAAATCCACACAAAAAAAAACCGCCAAACAGCGGTTCAGTGTCCTCCTAAATAAGCCTGCTTAATTTCTTCGCTTGCTGTTAGCTCCTCTGACTTGCCTGAGAGGACAATTCGCCCCGTTTCAACAACATAAGCGCGATCTGCAATCGATAAAGCCAGATTAGCATTTTGTTCGACTAATAAAATCGTTGTACCTTCTTCACTGATTTCTTCAATGATGTTGAAAATTTGCTTCACCAGCAGCGGCGCAAGCCCCATGGAAGGCTCATCGAGCAGTAATAGCCTTGGTTTTGCCATTAAGGCACGTCCCATTGCAAGCATTTGCTGTTCACCGCCAGATAAGGTACCCGCCTGCTGTTTGATCCTTTCTAGTAACCTCGGAAATAGTTCATACACTTTCCCGATATCCTTTTTGATGCCATTTTTGTCTTTTCGTAAATAAGCTCCAAGCTCCAGGTTTTCGGCAACCGTCATGTTGGCGAAGACCCGGCGGCCTTCAGGTACATGTGATATGCCCATTTTGACGATGGATTGTGCCGCTTTGCCTCCAATTGGCTCGCCTTCGAACAAAACAATCCCTTGCTTTGGCTTTAATAGCCCGGAAATTGTTTTCAGCAGTGTGCTTTTTCCCGCTCCATTCGCTCCGATCAAGGTCACGATTTCCCCTTCGTTAATGTCCATCGTAACGCCTTTTAATGCTTGGATATTGCCGTAATACACATTGATGTCTTCAATTTTCAGCATTATGAAACCTCCTCGCCAAGATACGCTTCGATCACCTTCGGATCGTTGCGGATTTCTTCCGGCTTTCCGTGGGCGATAAGCTGTCCATGATCTAGCACGTAAATCCGTTCGCATACCCCCATGACCAATGACATATCATGTTCGATGAGCAATACGGTCAAGTTGAATTCCTTCCGGATAAAAGCAATGAGATTCATCAATTCTTCCGTTTCATGCGGGTTCATCCCTGCAGCTGGCTCGTCGAGTAAAAGGAGCTTCGGATTTGCAGCGAGTGCACGGGCAATTTCCAGTCGCCTTTGCTGCCCATATGGCAGATTCTTCGCCTTCTCGTCCTTGAAATGATCCAGATTGAAGATACGCAAAAACTCCAACGCCTTTTCATCCATGTCACTTTCCCCGGAAAAATGTCCTGGTAACCTAAAGATAGAGCCGACAATCGTATGCTTGGCAAGCGAGTGGTAGGCAACCTTTACGTTATCGATCACTGAAAGCTCACTGAAGAGGCGAATATTTTGAAACGTCCTCGAGATTCCTTTTCTCGTAATTTTATAAGGCGGCAGCTTTTTCAGGTTTTCCCCATTCAAGGTGATCGTTCCCTCTGTAGGGACATACACACCCGTCAATAAATTGAAAAAGGTCGTTTTCCCCGCTCCATTCGGTCCGATCAGGCCAACAAGTTCCCCTGGAAATAATTCCACATTAACAGCGGATACGGCTTTCAACCCTCCAAAACGGATCCCTGCCGAATCTACTTTAAGCAACGGTATTGTGGCTTCCATCCTTTTGATCCCCTTTCGTTTTTTTATGTGTGAACAGAGCCGTGATTTCCCTCGTTCCCATTAAACCTTGCGGGCGGAAAATCATCATCAGAATCAGGACAAGGCTGTAAATGATCATCCTCGTTTCCGGGTAATCCTGGAGGAAGGTTGTTACGATCGTCAGCAAGATGGCCGCCAGAACGGAACCTGATAAACTTCCAAGTCCGCCGAGGACGACGAAAATCAGAATATCGAACGATTTCAGGAAACCGAAGTTCGATGGCTGGATGATATAGAAATTATGGGCATAGAGCGAGCCGGCAACGCCTGCGAAAAAAGCTCCGATGACGAAAGCCGCCACCTTATAATAGGTCGTATTGATCCCCATCGCATCAGCGGCCGTTTCATCCTCCCTGACCGATATGCAGGCACGTCCGTGAGTCGAATTGGTGAAATTCCGGATGACGATGACGGTGATCATGACACAGGCAAAAACCCATGGCCAAGTGGTCAGATGGGATACCTGCATCCCGCTAGCCCCGCCGACATATTCAATATTCAAAAGGATAATCCGGACGATTTCCCCAAAACCAAGTGTAGCAATGGCTAGGTAATCCCCTTTCAAGCGCAGGCTGGGAATTCCTATCACCATCCCGGCGACAGCGGCGAAAATGCCCCCAGCCAATACCGCCACGATAAAGGGGAACTCCAGCTTCATCGTCATTACCGCCGAAGCATAAGCACCTACCGCCAAAAAACCTGCATGTCCAATCGAGAACTGCCCGGTAATTCCGATGATTAAATGCAAGGAGGTCGCAAGCATGATATTGATGCCGATGAACATGAGTGTGTTGATATAAAAGGGATTGAGCATACCGTTAGCAATGAAGAACTGCATGATTCCGAAAAAAATGAGAGCGACCACGATCGAGAGCCAAAAGCCCTTTGATTTCTTTAGAATAGTCATAGCTTTGTCTCCCTTATACTTTTTCTCTTCTATTTTTACCGAATAGGCCCTGCGGTAAGAAAATCAAAATGAAAATGAGAACGATAAAAGCGACGCCATCACGCCATAACGAGTAGCCGGCGGCGCTGACCAAAGCTTCGATGATGCCAAGCAGCAATCCGCCGACCATCGCTCCCGGAATGATGCCGATGCCGCCCAAAACTGCGGCGACGAACGCCTTCAGACCAGGCAGGACACCCATTAACGGCTCAATTTTAATATAGTAGATTCCAAAAATGACCCCAGCTGCCCCTGCAAGCGCAGAGCCTATCGCAAAGGTGGCTGAAATCGTATTATTCACATTGATTCCCATAAGCTTTGCCGCTTCGGAATCGAATGACACGGCACGCATCGCTTTGCCGATTTTGGTTTTATGGACAACGAATTGGAGGATGATCATTAAAATGATGGATACAGATAAGATCAATATCGATTGACTGCTGATGGAAACACCGAATATATCGAGTTTATCCATCGGAAGAACATTATTTGGATAGGCTTCCGGCTGAGCGCCCCGGACATATATCAGCCCATTTTCGATTAGAAGGGAAACACCGATGGCCGTGATCAAGGCCGCAATCCGTGTTGCATTACGAAGGGGTTTATAAGCGATTCGTTCAATTAAGACACCAAAAATGGCACAAGTGACCATTGAAAGCAATAAAGCCGGGATGAAGGATAGGTCCATTACCGTAATGGCGTAAAACCCTACAAATGAACCAACCATGAAGACGTCGCCGTGGGCAAAGTTAATCAGCTTGACGATTCCATATACCATCGTATATCCAAGAGCGATCAATGCATAAATGCTGCCGAGCGATACGCCATTTACCAATTGCTGAATCAGTTCCATATTGCACTCTCCCCGAATAGGTGTTTTTTCAGTGAATATAGAATAGGGGGAAGCCTGTCCCCCTATCCACGATATATTATGGATTGATTTTTGTCTTGAATGTTTGTTTGCCATCCACGTATTCCAAAATGGTGGCCGATTTGATCGGATCATGATTTTCATCGAGGTTCAGCGTTCCGGAAACTAATTGAAGGTCCTTGACATCTTCCAATGCTTGTCTGATTTTTTCGGGAGAAGCATCGCCAGATCTCTTTATGGCATCAGCCAGGTAGTATCCAGTATCATAGCCAAGCGCGGCAAAGGCATCCGGTGTTTTTTTGTATTCCTTTTTGAAGGCTGCAACGAAATCCTGGATTTTGGCATCTTCATCTTCTGGTGAATAATGATTCGTGATATACGTATTTTTTAGAGCCTCGGCTCCGGCAATTTCAACGACCTTCGGGGAATCCCAGCCGTCTCCACCCATGAATGGAAGATCTATTCCGTCTTCACGTGCCTGTTTTAAGATCAAACCGACCTCTTCATAATAACCAGGAAGGAAAACGAACTCTGGTTTTGCCGATTTGATTCGTGTCAATGTAGAGCGGAAATCAGTATCTTTTGTAACATACGCTTCTTCCGCCACGATTTTACCGCCCTTGGCAGTGAACGCTTCTTTAAAAGCGGCTGCCAAGCCTTTAGAATAATCACTTGCGCTATCCACATAAATCGCAGCCGTCTTCGCCCCTATTTCGTCAGATGCGAAATTGGCAGCCACCGTACCTTGGAATGGATCGATGAAGCACGTTCTGAACACATAATCATTTAATTTTCCAGCTTTGTTGGTGATGTCGGGATTTGTTGCAGTTGGTGTAAGTAGAGGAACTTTATTATCCTGTGCGACCTGAACCTGTGCCAATGTATTCGTGCTTGTCGCTGATCCGACTACAGCCACAACCTTGTCCTGACTGACCAGCTTAATCGAACCGCTTGTAGCTTCTGCAGCATCGGACTTATTATCAACCTTGACGATTTCCAGTTTTTTTCCGTCTATTCCCTCTTTATTGATTTCATCGATGGCCAGTTTCAAACCATCGGCAGCCGATTGGCCGAATGAAGCCGTACCTCCAGACAATTCAAGGTTGGCACCGATTTTAATTGTTTCACCCGAGTCGGATGAACCTCCACCTGAACTGCTAGTTTTTGAGTCTCCGCAACCTGCGAGTACCCCAGCAACCAATGAAAGTGATAGAAACACTCCTGCTAGCTTTTTCTTCTTCATTTGAAACCCCCTTGTTTTGTATGTTCTTTTAATAATCAGAATATCCAAATAAAAAATAATATTCTGAAAATAGTTTATCTCATTCTTTCGACCCCGTCTATAAGATCTGGATAAAAAAGTTATATAAAGGGAAAATCTACTATTTACACACAAAAAAACCTGACTCCATCTTGAGTCAGGTTTTTAAGCGTATCAATCGTTTACACGGCGGACTTCAACCTCTTTTAAAAGATCATTGATCACCCAGCTTGCTGCAATCAGTCCGGCTACGGATGGGACGAATGCATTCGAGGACGGCGGCATTTGGGCTTTTCGGATTTTTGCCGCGTCATTGCCGACTTCTTTGCGGACATCCTCCCGAATGACGATCGGACTTTCGTCGGAGAAGACAACCGGGATTCCCTTCGTAATGCCTTCTTTACGCAATCTAGTACGGATGACTTTTGCAAGCGGATCGGTATGCGTTTTCGAGATATCAGCAATTTGAAAACGTGTCGGGTCCATTTTATTAGCGGCGCCCATGCTTGAAATCACCTTGATATTCCGTTTCAGGCACTCCTTCATCACATGCATCTTATAAATCACCGTATCGGAGGCATCAATGACATAATCCAGGCCATAACTGAAAAACTCTTCAAACGTTTCTTCTGTATAAAACATTTTCAGAGCGATCACTTCGCAGTCTGGATTGATGTCTTGAATGCGGTTTTTCATCAATTCGGCCTTCGGTTGACCGACTGTCGATAAAAGAGCATGAATCTGTCTATTAACATTGGTGATGTCGACATCGTCCTTATCGACAAGAATAATGCGGCCAACACCTGTGCGGGCCAATGCCTCAGCTGAAAAAGACCCTACGCCGCCGACACCCAGGACAGCCACGGTCGTGTTCTTCAACATATCGATGCCTTCCTTGCCAATTGCTAATTCATTACGTGAAAACTGATGCAGCATATATATTCAACTCCAATAAATTCTGTTCTTATTTAGCTTCCCAATTAACAATATATCATAAACATCATGTATGACAAGCGAAATATGAGCAGACTAATCGGAATTAGTATCCTAGTTCATTTTTGACAATTTTTGAAGGACGATCGCCAGCAGCAAGGTCCGTTCCGTCAGGCTTGGTATTTCCAGGTATTCTTCTTCACTATGAGCTTTTCCACCTATCGGACCAAGCCCATCCACCGTCGGTATGCCCAAATCGGCTGTAAAGGAAGCATCCGAGCCACCGCCCGTGGACGTATCAGTAATATCAATGCCAATCTCCTTCCCCGCTTGGCGGATCGTCTCCAAAAGCATGTTCGTCTTCTCCGTCTTTTCCATCGGCGACCGATCCATTTTCCCGGTCAATGTCGTTTTCGTCCCTGAAATATATGTTTTCGCACAGATTTTATTCAGTTGTTTAAGGATGATAGCTTCCTGCCTTTTTTCCGAAATCCGCACATCGACAAAACCAGCCGCATGTGAAGCGATCGCATTGACAGCGGAGCCGCCTTCAATTATGCCGACATTAACGCTAATCCCCGAACGCCGATCATTCAGTAGATGCAGTGCAATGATCTTATGAGCCAACTCCTCAACTGCACTTCGTCCCTTTTCCGGCTCTATCCCAGAGTGGGCCGCCACTCCGACTATATTTACCTTGAATTGACCGCAACCGCGTCTCGCCGTGACCAATGACCCATCCGTCCTTGCCGGTTCTAGAACTAACGCATACTTCTTTTTTGCCGCTTTTTCAGTTATGAGGGAAGATGACGAAGGTGAACCGATCTCCTCATCACTGTTCAGAATGATCTGAACATGCTTATAGCCTGTCTGCCCCGTCTGTTTCAAGCAATAAATCGCATAAAAAATCGCAACCAAGCTCGCCTTCATATCGGCTACACCAGGCCCGAACGCCCGATTCCCCTTCACTTTGAATGGACGTTGTTGCGCCGTCCCCTCAGGAAAAACCGTATCCATATGTGCAACAACCAGAATATGCGGCTCAACCGCTTCCCGATGCTGAATGACCAGCTGATTGCCATAATCCTTCTGCTCCACGATATCCACGATAAAATCCAAACTTTCAAACTTCGCTTTCAATATCAAACCAATTTCATCAATGCCCTTTTTTGTATATGAACCACTATCAATATTCACAAGCTGCTCCACGAACTGCAGCATTTCTTTTTGCTTAACATTCAATAAATCTTTCAAAGCCCTCACTACTTTCTTTCCTTGGCTGAAGATTTTTCAACCTTACTATAATTTACGAATCTAGATGACGGAATGTTACTTAAATGGGGGATATTTAACGCTAATTCCAGCCTTTTGGAGACCGCTGCAGCGCTCTTGGACGAAATGGGCGAATTACTCTTGAGTTTGGTGGGTTTTGCTTGTGAGTTTCGGGCTTTTATTCGTGAGTTTGGCGATTTTATTCGTGAATTGCGGCTGTTTATTCGTGAGTTTGGCGCGCGACGTTATTTTTGAAATAACCGATCAAGGTTATAAACCCTGTTTCTACGTTTACCCGAGTAGGGTAATTCCATTGCGGATAGCAGTCGTTGCATAATATCGATTGAATCTACCTGTAAAAATTCACGTGCTTGTTTATTTGTAATGGTGGAATTGATAAGAAGGGCGTAATTACGTAGAGTTTGAATGTGGGCATCTTTGGAGACGTAAGAACAGTGGCGGCATGTCCATTTCCTCCAGTGATATTGCATTTGGAGTGCAGAACAGCCAGGACATTCAACGCTTTTGAGCAAATCTTTTTCATCAATTTGATACAATTGGAGAATATCAGGATAATGTGGGGTATTTTTTTCCGAGATCGTCTTGGCTAGCTTATTGTGCTGCCTTTGAGTTAATTGTTCAGATGGGTACCTTTCTTTCAAGGTTAGGATTTTGGAGATTAGCGTTTCTTTTCCTGTGATCTTCTTGAGAATCGGAGTAAAACCAGGGGTAGTCCTGATGATTGTATTTGGGTTGGCATTGGCAACCAGCGTTTCAATCGGCAGCGGAGGAAAATTATGAACAGCAAGCCATGTATTTAACCGTGTTTTTTGCACATCGACCTGGATGAGCGGATCCAGGAAAGCTTGTTCATGTCCATCTTTCGTCTGAATCAATTGATGGTAGGTACGATCAAAATAGAGCATTCCCGTAAAATTTTTCACTTCAATGATGAGGCAGTGACTCTTGGAAATGATTAAGTAATCTATTTGAAAAAAACGGCTTTCTCCGTGGCATAATCTCAAATCATGTAAAACGTGATAGTCTTCCGAAAGACTATTTAACTCATTTCCAATAATTCGCTCGCCGTTATAACCTGTACGGATCTTCCTGAAATCATTGTGTATCTTTTCCTGTTTAGGATGATTTGCTGGCAGCCTTCTCATCAAAGCTTCCAGCTTTAGCATCCTAATAGGCTTTTCACACTGTTTTCTCATTTATACATCACTCCTTCTCCTTTATTTTCTTTTTTGATGCACACTATTCCTCCTAGGAAACTGAAATTCCGTGCTTTATTTGTCATATTACTAGTGAAATGCGTTTTAATATGCTTTTCTCTTAAGTTTTGCGGTTTTATTCGTGAATTTGGCGATTTTATTCGTGAGTTTGGCCAC
>NZ_LMBV01000001.1:231316-231388 GCF_001439925.1 Peribacillus muralis | reverse complement strand
TTGCCGCCGTTTATTCGTGAGTTTGGCGATTTTATTCGTGAGTTTCGGGCTTTTATTCGTGAGTTTGGCCAC
>NZ_LMBV01000001.1:231113-231196 GCF_001439925.1 Peribacillus muralis | reverse complement strand
CTCGTGAATTGCGGCTGTTTATTCGTGAGTTTGGCTTTTACTCGTGAATTGCCGCCGTTTATTCGTGAGGTTGGCCACTTTAC
>NZ_LMBV01000001.1:230908-231074 GCF_001439925.1 Peribacillus muralis | reverse complement strand
ACTCGTGAGTTTCGGGCTTTTATTCGTGAGTTTGGCTTTTACTCATGAATTGCCGCCGTTTATTCGTGAGTTTGGCCACTTTATTCGTGAGTTTCGGGCTTTTATTCGTGAGTTTGGCTTTTACTCATGAATTGCGGCTGTTTATTCGTGAGTTTGGCCACTTTAT
>NZ_LMBV01000001.1:230629-230811 GCF_001439925.1 Peribacillus muralis | reverse complement strand
TGAATTTGGCCACTTTATTCGTGAATTGCCGCTGTTTATTCGTGAGTTCGGCTTTTATTCGTGAATTGCGGCTGTTTATTCGTGAGTTTGGCGATTTTATTCGTGAATTGCGGCTGTTTATTCGTGAATTTGGCCACTTTATTCGTGAATTGCGGCTGTTTATTCGTGAGTTTGGCTTTTAC
>NZ_LMBV01000001.1:230528-230610 GCF_001439925.1 Peribacillus muralis | reverse complement strand
CGTGAATTGCCGCTGTTTATTCGTGAGTTCGGCTTTTATTCGTGAATTGCCGCTGTTTATTCGTGAGTTCGGCTTTTATTCG
>NZ_LMBV01000001.1:204922-230464 GCF_001439925.1 Peribacillus muralis | reverse complement strand
TTCGTGAATTGCCGCTGTTTATTCGTGAGTTTGGCTTTTACTCGTGAATTGCCGCCGTTTATTCGTGAGGTTGGCGACTTTATTCGTGAATTGCGGCTGTTTATTCGTGAGTTCGTCATGTAATCTTTTGAGCGCACAAAAAAACCCATGTTAGGAACATGAGTTGCTTTGTAAGGTATAAGAGTCCCAATTGTGCCGTTTACGCCTTTGTTTTGAACCCGCTCTCCGCAGGTGGGTGCTCGGTTCCTCGCGTTAGTAAGTCCTCCTCGAGGGGAGGCATGTACGCGGCCAGGAAACTAGTGCTCCCGGTAACTATAAGTGTTCGGTCAAAACTTATAGGTTAAAGAACGAACACATCAGGACTCTTATTTGTTGAGAACATCATATCATAATGCTTTGCTCTGTTTCAAGAGAAAGCATCTAGGTATTTTTTCATATTTTCCCAAGCTTTTATTTCTTTAAGGCAGCGAGTCTTAGGCTTAGTTCTGCCAGTTGCTTGTCACTTACGGAGCTTGGGGCGTCGACGAGCAGGTCGCTTGCGCTTGCTGTTTTCGGGAACGCGATGGTGTCGCGCAGGTTTGTACGGCCTGCAAGCAGCATGACCATGCGATCGAGTCCAAGGGCAATTCCGCCGTGTGGAGGCGTTCCGTATTCGAAGGCATCCATTAGGAAGCCGAATTGTGCGTTGGCTTCTTCTTCTGTGAATCCGAGCACTTTGAACATTTTTTCCTGGACGTCGCGTTCGAAAATACGTAGTGATCCACCGCCAAGTTCATAGCCATTCAAGACGAGGTCATATGCTTGGGCGCGAACATTTGCCGGATCTGATTCCAGTTTGTCCATGTCTTCACGGAACGGCATTGTGAATGGATGGTGTGCGGCATAATAGCGTCCTTCTTCTTCGTCATATTCGAATAATGGCCAATCGGTTACCCAAAGGAAGTTGAATTTGCTTTGATCGATCAAGCCTCTTTCCTTGCCAAGCTTGTTGCGAAGCGCGCCAAGTGCATCGGCAACAATTCCTTTTTTGTCAGCCACGAATAAGATTAAATCGCCGACTTCCGCTTCCAGTGCAGCTACTAGCTGCTGTTGATCTTCAGCGAAGAATTTGGCGATTGGTCCTTTTACGCCGTCGGCTTCCACTTTGAGCCACGCTAGACCTTTTGCTCCGTAGATTGCGGCAAACTCAGCCAATCCATCGATATCTTTACGAGAATAATCGGCATTTCCGTCCTTGACGACGATCGCTTTAACCTGCCCGCCACTTGCAACGGCGCCAGTGAATACTTTAAAGTCACTGTCTTTGACGATATCAGACACATCTATGAGCTCCATTCCGAAACGTGTATCCGGTTTGTCGGAACCATAGCGGCTCATCGCTTCATTATAGGTCATTTTCGGGAATGGCAGGGTTACATCAAGACCTTTTACATCTTTCATCACCTTGGCCATCATGTTTTCGGCCGTTTTTATGATATCTTCTTGGCTCATGAAGCTTGTTTCAATATCGATTTGGGTGAATTCAGGCTGTCTGTCAGCACGTAAATCTTCATCACGGAAACAGCGGGCAATTTGATAATAGCGCTCGAAACCAGATACCATCAATAGCTGCTTGAAGATTTGCGGCGACTGCGGAAGTGCATAGAACTCCCCTTCGTGTACACGGCTCGGCACTAAATAATCGCGGGCTCCTTCAGGTGTGCTTTTCGTTAAGATCGGGGTTTCGATATCAAGGAAGCCTTCACCGTCCAAATAATCACGAATTGCTTTTGTTGTTTGGTTGCGCATTTTCAACGTTTCGAACATCGCCGGACGACGCAGGTCCAAATAACGGTATTTCAAGCGGATATCTTCTGAAACATCCGTTCTCTCATCAATCATGAAAGGAGGGGTTTTTGCTTCATTTAAAATCGTAACGTTTTCGGCTTGAACTTCGATGGTCCCCGTTGTTACATTCGGGTTGATGTTAGCTTCATCTCTCTTGATGACCGTGCCTTGGATATCAAGGACATATTCATTACGGATTTTTTCCGCGGTGGCCAAGGCTTCCGCCGAAATGTCAGGATTGAATACAACTTGCATGACACCGCTTCTGTCACGAAGGTCGATGAAGATCACCCCGCCCAAATCACGGCGTTTTTGTACCCACCCTTTTAATGTTACCTTTTCACCAATAGCTGCTTCTGTTACTTCTCCATTGAAGTATGTTCTGCCAAACATGGTATTTCCCCCTTAAGCCTGTAGCTTTTTGAATTGTTCAACGAAAGTGGCAAGATCCACCTGGACTTGTTCCCCGGTTTCCATGAACTTTACATTGATTTTATTATTAGCCAATTCCTCTTCACCGAGTGTCGCCACATATCTCGCTTCAAGGCGATCGGCCGATTTGAATTGAGCTTTCACTTTACGATCTTGATAGTCTTTTTCGACAGTGAAACCGGCACTGCGCAATTGATGGGCAAGCTTGACGGTATAATCCTTCGCTGTTTCTCCTAATGATACAAGATAGCAGTCAATTCCCTTTTTGATTGGCAGTTCGATGTTTTCTGCTTGCAAGGCTGCAATCAGACGTTCGATGCTTAGTGCAAAACCGATTCCCGGAGTTTCCGGCCCTCCAAGTTCTTCTGACAGCCCATTATAGCGGCCGCCTCCACATAGTGTAGTAATGGCGCCAAAGCCCTCTGCATCACTCATGATTTCAAACGCGGTATGATTATAATAATCCAAGCCCCGCACTAAGGTCGGATCTTCTACGAAGTCGATTTCCAAATCGGTCAAGTGCTGTTTCACTTTTTCGAAATAAATACGGGAATCATCATTTAAATAGTCAATGATGGATGGGGCCGTGTTCATCAATTCATGATCACGGTCTTTTTTGCAATCCAGGATCCGCAAAGGATTTTTTTCCAAACGGTTTTGGCAATCACCGCAAAACTCACCGATCCGGGGTTCGAAATGTTGGATTAACGCATTGCGATGCGCTGTCCGGCTTTCCTTATCTCCGAGGCTGTTGATTACAAGTTTCAGCTTTTTCAACCCAAGCTCCTTGTAGAGGCTCATGGCAAGTGACAGAACCTCAGCATCAATGCCTGGATCTTTACTTCCTAAAGCCTCGATCCCGAATTGAACGAACTGGCGGAAGCGACCTGCCTGTGGCCGTTCGTAACGGAACATCGGCCCGATATAATATAGCTTGACCGGTTGATTCGCCAACCCAAACATCTTGTTCTCGATGTATGACCGGACAACCGATGCAGTGCCTTCTGGACGAAGGGTCAAATTCCTCTCGCCACGGTCTTGGAATGTATACATCTCTTTTTGGACGATATCCGTCGTATCGCCTACACCACGTAAAAATAATTCCGTGTGTTCAAAAATCGGTGTGCGAATTTCTTTATATTGATAACGGTGACAAATCTCACGCGCTGTCTTCTCGATATACTGCCAAATTTCCGTTTGGCCTGGCAATAAATCCTGTGTACCTCTAGGAATCTGAATCGACATATATGTTTCCTCCTTTAAAGCAAAACGCCCTCCCTAATATGGCGCAATACTGATTTTTGCCAAACAAAAACTCCCGCCCCTTGTAACTGATCCGTTACAAGGGACGAGAGTTGGATATCCCGTGGTGCCACCCTAGTTGAAGCACAAAAACAACAGTGCCCCCGCTTAAAAACAGTTAACGCCTGTTATACGTCCATCTCCTATTAAGAAAATCCGTTCGGAGTGAAGCCTACGGAGGGTTCTTTCATTAAGTCATCATGCGGAATGCTTTCAGCCGAGGCATTTCCTCTCTTTTCATGTGTTTCTTAATTACTCTTCTCCATCATTGGTTGTTGCAGTTATAAGTCTGATATTTTATAATCATACGGACGTTAACTGCAAATGTCAAGGCGAGCTTTAGGTTTTTTTCGGATTTTATTGGTTCAAATGTTTTTTCAGGTTTTTGATCGTCCGGACATTGACTCCGAACTCGGATGCCAATTCAACCAGATTTGCACTTTGTTCCTTTTGGATGAAATCGTGAAAATCGACACCTAACACTTGATTGCCTCCGCTTAAACTCGTTTGATCTTTTTCGCTGAATTTCATATGATTCCCTCCTATTTCTATATAGTGTTTAGTCTTTCCTAAAAAAAAGGTTTTTTGCATAGGAAAGAGGGAAATTTTCATCGAACGAGAATACATACATTAGCACATGAAAAGGGAGAGACAACTTATGAAGAAAAAACCGGGTTTATTCAGCCTGATCTTTTTGCTGATCATGGCAGCGATACTACCCGTTCATCACGCATTCGGAAAAGATGAAGGGGAAATAACCGTGACGAGTAAAATGGTCAATGTCCGTGAAGGAGCTGGCCTCAGTTTCCCCATCGTAAAAAAACTGGCAAAAGGGGAATCTTACCCCATCATAAAAGAGGATGGCGACTGGTATGAAATCCGGATTGACTCCAATGAAACGGGCTGGGTTGCCAATTGGTTAGTGGAAAGAAAATCAGAGGCAAGCCTTGTGAAAAAAGGCTCCGGCCAAGGAACGATCTCCGGTAGCTCCGTCCGCGTCCGTACAGGTCCCGGGACTACGTTTCAAGTGGTCGGTTCCTTAACGAAGGGAACGGCTGTTGACATTATTGAAAAGAATGAAAACTGGATAAAGATCAAAACGGCGGAAATCGAAGGCTGGGTCTCTTCTGACTACTTAAACATCCAAGCAGGAGGATCCCGGAAGAAAGATGTTAAACATAAAAAGGACGAAGCAAAGAAATCGGTCAAAACCGGAGTCACCTTGGTCGACCGACTCAATGTTCGCTCCGATCCATCACAAAGCAGTGCCTCACTTGGGAAGCTGAACAAAAACACTTCCGTGAACGTTCATCGCCTTGAAAATGAATGGGCGGAAATCGATTTCCAAGGAGGTCAAGGCTGGGTAGCGAAAGCTTACTTACAAATGGGTGAGGATAGCGTCAAAAAGGAAAACGATCCGGGTGGTGCCGCGACAGCAAAGGTGACCGCTTCGAGTTTACATGTACGAAAAGATGCCTCCTTGGGCGCTAAAATCATCGGCTCGGTGAACAAGGATGAGACCTACACCGTATTGCAAACGAAAGGTCAGATGACACAGATCCAGCTTTCCAATACCGTAAAGGGCTGGGTCGTGAGTTGGTATTTAGAAAAAGAACATGTGCAAGAACGAAAGAAAAAGAAGATCGATATAACGGGAAACAAGGTTACCATCATCCATGATGGAACGATTTTGAGGACCGCTCCTGATGGCAATTCGGGAATAGTGGGACAGGCGGATGAAGGAGAAACATTCCCTGTCATCGGTATGGAGGGCGACTGGTACTACATTAAAGTAAAGGATGGAAAAAAAGCTTATGTTGCCGGCTGGATCGTGACGATCGAGGGTAATTCCGAGCAGATCCAACGACCGGGCGTCGAAAAATATTTAAGCGATAAAACCATTGTCATCGATCCAGGTCATGGCGGCAGGGATAGCGGTACAATCGGGGTCGGGGGCACCCTTGAGAAAAATTTGACGATACGAACGGCCGAGTTGCTAAGGGACAAACTTCAAGCGGCAGGAGCAAAAGTGATCCTGACAAGGAGTGGCAATACGTATGTTCCTCTCACTTCCCGGGTCGGAGCTTCACATATCCATGAAGCGGATGCCTTCATCAGTCTCCATTATGATAGCACCATGGACCAAATCACCAGTGGGATCACAACGTACTATTATCATGATTATCAGCAAGGGCTGGCCTCTTCACTGGCCCATTCATTCAGTTCCACCATGCAGGTGACCAATCGCGGATCACGCTACGGAAATTATCATGTCATCCGTGAAAACAAGCGAGTGGCAACGCTTATTGAATTAGGCTATTTAAGTAATCCAGTCGAAGAGCTGACCATAACATCGAATGAATATCAAGAAGGAATCACCTCCGCCATTTATGATGGATTGGCGCGGTATTTCAAATGAAGATCGTTTCTGAAGCAATGAACCTTGAACCAAACAAAAAATAACCTGCCGCAGCAGGTTATTTTTTACTTTCCAGTATTAATGTAACGGGTCCGTCATTCGTAAGCTGAACATCCATCATTGCACCAAATTGACCGGTTTGCGTATGAACGCCTTTTTTACGGAGCTCCTCGTTAAATGCTTCATATAATTCGTTCGCGACTTCCGGACGGGCGGCGTCCATGAAGTTGGGGCGACGGCCTTTACGGCAATCAGCATATAAGGTGAATTGTGAAACGGATAATACCGAACCTCCTACATCCAACAAGGAATGGTTCATCTTATCATTTTCATCCTCGAATATGCGAAGATGGACAATCTTATCGGCCAAATAGGTCACATCATCGATGGTATCTCCATGGGTGATGCCAACCAACAGGACGAGCCCGCTGTCAATTTGGCCGATTATTTGGTCTGCCACAACGACTTTGGCCGCTTTGGAACGTTGTAAAACTACACGCATCGCAATAAAAACTCCTTAGTTCATAATCCTTCTAACGGAATAAACATCTGAAATTTGTTTTATACGGTCGACGACCTTCTGAAGATGGGCAATGTTATGAATA
Source organism: Peribacillus muralis (assembly GCF_001439925.1). Taxonomy (GTDB): domain Bacteria; phylum Bacillota; class Bacilli; order Bacillales; family DSM-1321; genus Peribacillus; species Peribacillus muralis. Next base: position 223,879 of record NZ_LMBV01000001.1, on the reverse strand, counting down.
TAAATCGACATATGGATGGTCGCCACTTTATTTCTGTCGGATTTACCCGAGACCGCTGAGATGTTCGTCTTCGTTTCATTGACGGCTTGGAGCACTTCGTTCAATAAACCACGGCGGTCATACCCGCTGATTTCGATCTCGACGATGTATTCCTTCCGCTCGTTAATGGTGCTTTCCCATTCAACTGGGACGAGACGATGATCGGAATCCCCACTTTCCAGGTTCGGACAGTCTTGTCTATGAACCGAGACACCCCGGCCTTTCGTTATATAACCGACGATTTCATCACCAGGAACTGGATTGCAACAGCGTGATAAGCGGATAAGCAGGTTATCAATCCCTGGTACCTGTACACCTGAGTCGCGTTTTTTTGAGGAGGTGGAGAATGTTTTCAGGTCGGCCACTGCCTCTGAAATATCGGCCTCCTGCTCGACCATTTTCTGCTTACGCCACTTTTCGGTTAGACGGTTAGCCACCTGAAGGGCAGTGATTCCATTATATCCCACCGCTGCATACATATCTTCCTCATTCAGGAAGTTGAATTTATCAGCAACACGCTTAATGTTTTCTGGAGTCAGGATTTCCTTTAGTTCGAAGTCCATATCCTTGATCTCTTTTTCAACAAGTTCTTTGCCTTTTTCGAAATTTTCTTCGCGGCGCTGCTTTTTGAAAAATTGCCGGATCTTATTTTTGGCTTGAGATGTTTGGGTAAGCTTAAGCCAGTCCTGACTTGGGCCATAAGAATGCTTCGATGTTAATATTTCAATGATATCGCCAGTCTTCAGTTTATAATCGAGCGGCACCATTTTCCCGTTCACTTTGGCACCGATCGTTTTGTTTCCGATTTCGGAGTGAATTCGGTAAGCGAAGTCGATTGGGTTCGACCCTGACGGCAGTTCGATAACATCGCCCTTTGGTGTGAAAATGAATACCATATCGGAGAACAGATCGATTTTCAAAGATTCCATGAATTCCTCGGCATTCGTCGCATCATCTTGGAATTCGAGGATTTCCCGGAACCATGTCAATTTTTCTTCTAATGAAGGCTGTTCACCAACATCTTTTCCTTCTTTATAAGCCCAATGCGCCGCAACCCCAAATTCGGCAATGCGATGCATATCCGAAGTGCGGATCTGGACTTCAAGCGGATCGCCTTTAGGCCCGATCACGGTCGTATGGAGCGATTGGTACATATTCGGCTTAGGCATGGCGATATAGTCTTTAAATCGGCCAGGCATCGGCTTCCAGCATGTATGGATGATCCCTAAAACGGCATAGCAATCCTTTATGCTATGGACGACGATCCGAACAGCAAGCAAATCGTATATTTCGCTGAACTGCTTGTTCTGCAAAGCCATTTTGCGATAAATGCTGTATATATGTTTCGGCCTGCCGGAAAGATCAGCCTTGATGTTGACTTCCTCGACATTTTTACGCACTTCATCAATGACTTCTTCTAGGTAATTTTCACGTTCTGCCCGTTTTTTCTTCATCAGGTTGACGATTCGGTAATACTGTTGAGGATTCAAATACCTCAAGGCAGTATCTTCAAGTTCCCATTTAATCGTACTGATGCCTAGACGGTGCGCGAGCGGCGCAAAAATTTCCAGCGTCTCGTTCGATATCCGTCGTTGCTTTTCCTGTGGCAAATGCTTTAATGTCCGCATATTGTGCAGTCTGTCTGCAAGCTTGATCAAGATGACCCGGATATCCTGGGCCATGGCCACGAACATTTTCCGATGGTTTTCCGCCTGTTGCTCCTGCTGTGATTTATACTTGATTTTCCCTAATTTGGTCACGCCATCTACGAGCATGGCAACTTCAGGACTGAAATGTTCCTCGATATCCTTCAGGGTGACCTCCGTGTCTTCAACAACATCATGTAAAAAACCTGCTGCAATAGTTGCCGGATCCATTTCAAGATCAGCGAGAATGCCCGCGACTTGTATCGGATGAATGATATACGGCTCTCCCGATTTACGGAATTGTTCTCGGTGAGCAAACTGTGCATATTTAAACGCTCTATGAATAAATTCAGCTTCTTCCGGCTGAAGATATAAGCTGGCCCGTTCCACAACCTGCTCGGCAGTCAATATTTGATCATTTGCCATGTAATCACCTTAACCCCACTTTAACTGCCACCGGATATGATCCGGATTGAGTATGATTGGTAGCACTTCCCTTTATTCAGCAAAACGTGACAATTTTTGCGAAAAAAATAAATCCGCTAAAAACGGATACAAGTGCAAATAACTTATAAGCAGAAAAACTCTTTAATATTACTATTATCGAAAAAAAAGAGGAGGATGTAAAGAGTTAAACGTGTATTTTATTAAGAATACTGCATTTTTTCACTGGAAATTCGACAAAATCCAGTTAAAACGTGCGCAAAACAGAAAAGAGCACCCTGGTCAGAGTGCCCTTCATTATTAAAAGCTCATTAATGTCAAAACATCATAGCCTGCTAATTTATCTTTACCGTCCAGGTCAGTCAATTCAATAAGGAATGCTATCCCAGCTACAATTCCGCCAAGCTCCTCAACCAATTTGATCGTCGCCTCGATTGTACCGCCAGTAGCAAGTAAATCGTCGGTGATCAAAATACGCTGTCCAGGTTTGATGGCGTCTTTATGGATGGTCAATACATCTTTCCCGTATTCTAAGCCATATTCGACTTTAATCGTTTCGCGCGGAAGTTTCCCTTCTTTTCTCACTGGAGCAAAGCCCACTTCCAATGAGTATGCGACTGGGCATCCGATAATGAATCCGCGTGCTTCCGGTCCGACCACCAAGTCGATATTTTTATCACGAGCGTATTCGACGATTTGGTCTGTCGCGTATTTATAAGCGGCGCCGTTATCCATTAATGTCGTAATATCTTTGAAGACAATACCCGGTTTTGGCCAGTCTTGCACAATTGTTACATATTGCTTTAAATCCATTGCTTTGTTTCCTCCTCAAGGTCTGTTGCCTCATGAACTAAATAATGATTGAACCAATCGAATAATTGCTGATAGGAAGAATAAACAAGCTCTTGTTCAAGCTCAAATTGCTCTTTCTTTCTTGTAAACGATTCAGATTCACTGAGATCGCGTTTTTTCGCATTGGTTGTGAGCATAATTAACCCATTCTCTATTGTAACAAAATCGAGCTCAAAAAACACCTTTGAAATGAATTCCACCGTATCTCTGGACCAGCCGCGGTATTTCGCCAAGTCATCTCCATACCGTTTCACATCGAGGGGCCCTTTTTTAGCCAGGAAGGCATAAAACCATTTAAAATGGTCCCTTGTCGGCATCGTACTTAAGAAATGGTCTTGATCATGGGAAAAGTGGGCATAAATACGCGATGGCTTCTTATTGGCAATCACCCGTTTCAGTACATCCCTTAACGGTGGCATGTCCATGAGTACCACATGCGCTTCGAAGCAGTCAAGCTGATCGGCATCCTCCCCGTTTTTAATATGAACAAGATCAGGATGATTTTGTAAATATGGATACCTGTTATACATATCCTCCGAGAAAATGACGATTTTGCGGTTTTGAGCGGGAATCTCAGCCAGCCATTTCTCCGCCTGTCCCTTCCCGCGATAATCGAATAACTGCCAATGGTCTACCGAGATATCCTGGACAAAGATCTGGGGCTTCTTCATATTATTCCACTCATTGATGGATAGCTCCCCGATTACCGAAACGTCTGCATGTGGAGCTATTTCATCGACAAAATGGCCGAGCCCGAAGCCTACGCCATCAAGCTTATGATTGTCCCCATCTTCAAGCTGAACTTTTAGATGATTTTGGTTCGCACCAATTTTACGGACACTTGAAAGCTGGACGGAATCAATTAATATCCTTGGCTTTGGATTGGTCACCCCAAATGGCGCAAGCAGGCTCATCTCCTGGATCGTTTGTATCGAAACATCTGCTAAGGTCGTCGCCCCGTCCAAGTTGGTAATCGGCGTGAAGTCTTCTTCCGTCAACTGTTCCTTCGCAATCGCGTTCATGCGGTCTCTTAGCTCCTGAACGTCTTCAATTTTCAACGTCATCCCAGCAGCCATCGGATGTCCGCCAAAATGCGGCAGCAATTCACGGCAGGTAGAAAGGCTTTCGAAAAGGTCGAAACCGGCGATGCTTCGAGCAGAACCTTTGGCGTATCCCTTTTCCCGATCATAGCTCAAAACAATCGTGGGACGGTAAAAGCGTTCAACAAGCTTGGAGGCGACAATCCCAACCACTCCTGCGTTCCAGCCTTCCCTTCCGATTATGAGCACACCATTGTCTTCCGTCGGGTAGTTTTCCTCGACTTCCTTAATCGCTTCTTCCGCCATCTCTGCGACCATGGCTTGCCGTTCTTTATTGATATCATTAATTTCATTGGCAAGTTCCATCGCTTCTTCGAGGTTTGCCGCCATCAACAGATCGACAGCCGGGTCCGCATCACCAAGCCGTCCGACTGCATTGATTCGAGGCGCCATCGCAAAGCCAATCGATTCCTCATTCAATGCTTCTTGTTGGACATTCGCCACTTTCATAAGGGCAACAAGTCCTGGGCGGGCAGACAAACGCAGCTGCTCAATCCCTTTTGCTGCAATGAGGCGGTTCTCCCCTTTTAATGGCACTAAATCGGCAATCGTCCCAATTGCCGCTATTTCAAGCAAATCCTCAGGCAGTTCTCCAAGCAAAGCGTGCGCCAGCTTAAATGCGACACCGACCCCGGCAAGGTCTTTAAAGGGATAGGAACCATCATCCAGTTTAGGATGGATGATTGCCAATGCCTTTGGCAGGACAGGTCCTGGTTCATGATGGTCGGTCAAAATATAATCCATGCCTAGCTCGGCCGCAAGGTCCGCTTCGTCGACTGCCGAAATTCCGGTATCAACGGTGATCAATACCTTCACTCCTTGCTCAGCCGCCAGACGGAACGCCATCGGATTGGGACCATAGCCTTCCGTAAACCGGTTCGGGATATAAAAATCCACATCGGCACCCATTCTCATCAGCGTCGTCAGCATGACGGTGGTCGATGTCACTCCATCCGCATCGTAATCACCGAATATCCTTATTTTTTCTCCATTTTGAATCGCTTCTCTTATTCTATATACTGCTTTATCCATATCTTTCAATAAAAACGGATCATGAAAAGGTTGATTTTTTACAAATAAAAAGGATCGGGCACTATCGATTGTATCCAGGCCTCGATTTACAAGCAGGGCTGCAACCAAAGGTGTGATATGAAGCTCTTCCGCTAGTACAGCAACTTTGTTTTCATCGGCGGTTCGCAAGTTCCACCGGGTTTTTGGCTTTAACATGAATTCACCCCTCAATTTACTTATTATACAAAACGAATATACCGGTTTCAATTTTATTTTGTATCCAGGGAATCTCGTGGTTTTTAAAAAGAAAAGAAGGCTGGCGTCATGCCAGCCTTCCCGTAAGTATTAAACTTGCCCTTCAAGGCTTTGTTTCTTTTCTTTTGCCGTATTAAGCGGACCTTTCTTCTTCAATTCCCTGATTTTTAGATCAAGCCAGAATTGTGAAGCGATCAATAGCGATGAATACACGCCGCATATCAAGCCGATGAACAGGGCAATCGAAAAGTTCCTGATGGCTTCACTGCCGAAAATCGTCAAGGCGATAACCGTTATGAGCACGGTCAACACTGTATTAATCGATCTCGTCAGCGTTTGCCTGATACTGATATTGACGATGTTCTCAAGCTCTTCGACGGTTTTGATTTTACGGCTGAAACGCATATTTTCACGAATGCGGTCAAAGGTTACAATCGTATCATTGATGGAATAACCGACAATCGTTAGAACCGCAGCAATGAAGGTGATATCCACCTCAAGTCTAAATAAGCTAAATATCGTAATGATGAAGAACGCGTCATGTACAAGCGCAACGACAGCTGGTACGGCCATTCGCCATTCAAACCGGACTGAAACATACAAAATGATTCCGAGTGAGGCAATCGCCAACGCAAACATGGCATTTTTTGCAAGTTCCTTTCCTACAGTCGGCGATACGGTGCTCACGTTCGGTTCTGCTCCGTAATCCTTCTTAAAGTGGTCCTTCAAGACAGCAATTTCCTTCTTATCAAGAACACCTACCGTCCGGACGACCGCATTTTTGTCATCTTTCCCTGCAAGTCTGACATCCTTGATATCATCCGTGTCCAAACCGGCCTTGCCCATTTCGGTTTTCACTTGTTGGGTCTTTAAAACATCTTTAGAAGCGATCTCGATGCGGGTACCGCTCGTGAAGTCGATTCCCAAATTCAAGCGGAAAACGAGCAGGAAGATGATTCCGATAATCGTAACCCCGATCGAAATGCTATAAAAGACCTTCCGATGTTTGACGAAATCAATATTATCAAAACGTGTCGGCAAGGACATTAAATTGATTTTCTCGGAAAGGTTGTGAATGTTTTTCTTCTTCACACCAAACCATGATGTGCGCTTGTCAAGGAACCCGCTTCTCACCCATAAGCTCATGAAAAGACGCGTACCATACACAGCTGTGATGAAGCTCATGAGAATCGAAATGATCAAAGTGGTAGCAAACCCTTTAACCGAGCTAGTCCCAAAATAGAACAGAACGGCCGCTGCAAGCAAGGTCGTCAAGTTCGCATCCGTGATCGTAGCAAGGGAGTTTTTCGTACCCTCTTTGTAGGCCGCTTTTACAGAGCGGCCCAGCTTCAGTTCATCCCTAATCCGTTCATAGGTTATGATATTGGCATCGACGGCCATCCCGACCCCAAGCACCAATGCCGCTATACCTGGAAGCGTAAGGACGGCATTCATCCACTCGAAGACAAGCAGCGTCAGGAAAATGTAGATGCTCAACGTGACGACTGCAATGAATCCTGGGAAGCGGTAATACACAAGCATGAAAAGGAAAATGAGTGCAATCCCGATAATGCCGGCAAAAATCGTATCATTCAGTGCGCCAGCTCCAAATTGGGCTCCGACAGACGTGGAGTATTTTTCTTTCAAGTCGACAGGAAGTGCACCTGCATCAAGGAGGTCTGCAAGCTCTTTCGCTTCTTCCACCGTGAATTGACCTGTAATGTATACCTTTTTCGTATTGAAAGCTTCACTGACAGCTGGAGCGGATATCATATTGTCTTGTGAGGCTTTTTCCTTGATCGAATCTTTGCCTTCCTCGAAATCTAGCCAGATGGCAAGTACATTCGTCGGTACTGGCATTGATGAAATGTTTTGCGTGATTTCTTTAAACTTGTTCACATCTTTCAATGTAACTTCAACGACCGGTTTATTATCCTGGAACGTTTGTTTCGCTCCGCCTTCTTTCAGGTCGGCACCGGTCATCATTTCCTTATCGTTGTAATCCCGGAAGGATAGTTTAGCTTGTGTCGAAAGGATTTCCCGAGCGTTGTTTTGGTCTTTGACCCCGGCCAATTGAACGCGGATCCGATCTTTCCCTTCAATTTGAATGTTAGGTTCACTAACACCCAAAACATTGACACGACGCTCAAGTGAGCTTACTGTAGCCCGTAAAACTTCCGGAGTGATTTTTTCCCCAGATAACGGCTTTACCTCATATAACACTTCAAAACCGCCTTGAAGATCAAGACCAAGCTTGATATCTTTTAGGATTCCTTTCGAAGTCGTTCCCATCGCTGCGAAAATCAAAACTATGATTAGAAAAAACGCAACGATCCTGCTTCTTTTTACCATTATGTAGTAGGCCCCTTTCTATAATTCGCCTGTTCCTGAAGTTTAAAAAACCTGTCATTTTATTCATTATACCCTACCCGCATGCCCTTTGTTTCCTGAGGAAAAAGACACAGCTATACATGCTTTTTCCAAAAAAAGCATAACCATATCTATTATGAGTCATTTAGAAACAGCTGTCAATTTAAGTATATCTTTGCTTCATTCCTTCAAAAGCTCTTTCAATTCCTCCTCGGATAGCGGCTCGAATAGGTTTGGTGATTTATACGCTTCGACCATTTGAAAGGTCATGAACTGGTTGCTCGAAAATGTCACGATATCTGCGACAAGTTCGTGAAGGTGAATATTTTCCTGCGGGCGCTTCCATTTGTTTTTCGTTAAGGTTCCCCAGATATCCTCCTCTGTCACGGCATTCAATCCGACCATTTGAAATTCCTCGCGCTTGCTCTTCAAAAATGGACGTACCTTCACATAATAGCTTTCATAGGGATGATTCAATTTCGCCATCATTTTGCCTCCAGTAATTGAGCATTTTCAGATGTTGGAACGCAATCAAACACTTTTGTCATGCTTTGTCCAAGTACAAGCATATAGATAATTGTATAGCATAACCGCTTTTTTGAGAAGGCAGGGAGGGAGTACAATGTCCAAATTTTTAAAAGGGACGCTGATTTTATTAATCGCAAGCCTGATAACAAGGGTTCTTGGGTTCATTAACCGCATTGTCATCGCCCGCTTCATCGGCGAAGAAGGCGTTGGTTTATATATGATGGCTTTACCGACCCTATTTCTCGTCATCAACATTACCCAGTTGGGCCTGCCGATCGCCATATCCAAATTCGTGGCTGAGGCCAACGCCAGGGGGGACGAACGGAAAATCAAAAAAATCCTTGTCGTCTCTTTAGCCTGTACCTTTGCTCTATCAATGATTTTCACTCCTGCGATGCTGATTTTCGCACCCGTTCTCTCAGAATACCTGTTCACCGACCAGCGGACGCTTTGGCCTCTGATGGCGATCGCGCCGATCGTACCGATCATCGCGATATCGTCTGTACTGCGCGGGTATTTCCAAGGCAAGCAAAATATGAAGCCTTTCGCTTTCTCACAAGTAATCGAACAGGTGGCGCGCATCACGTTCATCGCCGTCCTGACAAAAGCCTTTTTGCCATATGGGATTGAATATGCAGCAGCCGGGGCGATGTTCGCCTCGATAATCGGTGAGCTCGTCTCCCTCATTTACCTTTTGACTAGCTTTAAGCTAAAGAAGCATTTCAAGTTCAGGAAGAACTTCTTCAAAAATGTGAAGTCCGGTAAAGGGACGTTCACTGAATTGATGGGTATTGCCCTTCCTTCCACCGGAAGCAGGATGATCGGCTCGCTTTCATGGTTTTTCGAGCCGATAGTCGTCGCCCAAAGCTTGGCCCTTGCCGGAGTCACAGCGGCTGCAGCCACCAGCCAATACGGCGAGTTGACAGGGTATGCACTGCCATTGCTCATGCTTCCTTCCTTCATTACGTCATCATTGTCAACAGCACTTGTACCAGCAGTAAGCGAGGCCCGTTCGACAGGTAACTTCTTACTCGTTGAACATAGGCTGCAGCAGGCCTTGAAAATCACGTTCATTACAGGCTGTTTGGCCGTCGTCATTTTGTTCTACTTTGCAGAGCCGATCCTGCAAGTCATGTATGGCTCATCTCATGCCGCCGTTTTCATTAAATTCCTGGCACCTTTCTTTATCCTCTTTTACTTCCAGTTTCCGCTGCAGTCCATGCTTCAAGCATTGGATCTTGCAAAAGCGGCCATGTTCAACAGCCTGGCGGGCAACGTTCTTAAAATCGGCGTGATTTGGCTGCTCGCTTCAAAGGAAAGTTTCGGGATCATGGGGGCTGCAGTAGGAATAGCGGTCGGATCGATGCTCGTCACCTTCCTGCACTTTTCCACCGTGCTGAAGGTCGTTCCCTTCACGCTGCATTTTCGCAGTTATATATCAGCTTTAATCCTAGCTTTAATCTCAGGTTGGGGCGGTTATTATCTCTATCAATTCCCGCTCGCGGCACAGCCTCTTGGGGCACGGCTAATGCTATCCGTAACAGTTGTAGTCCTGCTGTTCATATTTTTCTTACTCATGACTGGCAGCATAAAAAAAGCAGACCTGATACGCATTCCCAAAGTGGGCGGCTTTTTATCGAAGTTTGCCTGGAAATGAAATGAACCGAAGCAATTAAAGGCTTCGGTTATTTCTTCGTCTCATTTTTATCGATATAAAATTGGCCATCTATGTACCCGCAAATCGAAATCTCATGAATGTTCGCTTCTCCATGTTTTTTCAACTGGTGCCTGAGCCAAAATTGGTTTTTGCCAATTTTATAAAGATTATTTTCCTGAATTTTCCCATCGATAATAAGAGGGTATGGCGTTTCCTTCATTTTCGACCTTTTACCTCGGGTATTTTTTATCACCGAAAGTTTCCCAGAGGATTCGAGAATGGCAAATTCCACATCATTTAAATCATTAATTCCCTGTTCACGCAGCTGGGTCAATAAATCATCAAAATTATATCGTTGCTTACGCATTGCTTTTTCGTCTATTTTCCCTTGATTGATGATGATCTGCGGCGTGCCATCGACGATATTCCGAAACCTGATGCTTTTCAATGAAATGAACGCCAATACGATCTGGATGAAAGCGAGAATGAACATCGGGGTGATTTGTTGTAAAAGTGGTTTATCCAAATCTTCAAAGGATAGGACTGCTATGTCCCCTATCATGATGGATACCACTAAATCAAGAATGCTCAGCTCCCCAACTTCCCGCTTACCCATCATTCGGAAAAGGAATAAGATGACTAGATAGATCACCGTCGTTCTAAATATAATATCCAGATAGGTATCCACTTCAATAACACATCCTTCATCCATAGCATGGCTTGGGAACAGCAAAATTACTCTATAATATTTTCAAATTTTGTCCCGAAGCTGCTCAAAGCTGGTCTAAAGACTTCATGTGTAGAATATGCTTGTACAAACACATAAACAGGCTAAACGTTTCAGCCTTTTAAAAAGGAGGAATATCCATCGAAACTAAAAAAATGAGTGTCGCCGTAATTTATGGCGTAGGGTCCATCTTTGCCATCGCGATGATTGCAAGTTTGATCGTTTCCATCCTTCTTCGTTTTACTTCATTGACGGAATCATCCCTGACATACGTGGTCATGAGCGTTTCCTTTTTATCGCTGTTCATTGGTGGATTCATTTCAGGAGGCAAAGGAAAAAAGCAAGGACTTTTCTTAGGCGGCAGCACCGGCATGCTTTATCTGTTGGTCGTGTTCCTGTTTCAATATTTAGGCCATGATGCCCTCTTCACCATCAAGCAATGGATCTACTACGGCTGCTTCGTCATCACGGCCATGATGGGCGGCGTACTTGGGGTCAATATGAGCTCCGACTCACGCACCAATTAAAAAATCCCAGCAAAAAAACCGGGCATCTTGCCCGGTTTTCGTTTGTAAAGTTTTGTGAGTTTTTTTACGAGGAACTGTATTAGGGCAATGCAGATGGATATGTTTGTATGCATTGAGGCAAAGGCGATCGTGTTAGAAAGAGCTACGCATATAAACGGGGACCCCACAGATGCAAAGCGCCGAGGCTCCCGGACCGCCCGGCTGGATAAACGATTGCCAGCAGTGCAATGAACCGTCCTATAAATCAATCTCAAGCTGCAATGGATTCTATCTCCCACTTTAATGAATGCCCACAATAGAAAGCAACGTTCAAGTATCAAAACCTAAAAAACTGTAGACAAACTCAATTATTACCCAAGTTTGTCTACAGTTGGTACCGGTCACTTAGGCCGGTTTTCATTTATCTTATAGAGATACTTCTTTATTTGGTGCACTTTCCGTAATTTCACGGATTGCAGCACGGTCGAATGTCAATTTAGTACCATCTGGTGACTTAATGACGATTTGCAATTCATCGATTGCATCGATTGTTCCGTGCATCCCGCCGATAGTCGCAACCTTATCACCTTTTTTCAAGCTGCTTTGCATGCTTTGTGTAGCCTTTTGGCGTTTTTGCTGCGGACGGATCAATAAGAAATAGAACAATACGAACATTAAGATTAATGGAAGTATTTGAGTTAAAGCCATTTGTACATTCACTCCTTTCGTTCATTAAAATATTTATGGAATTAGAAGTTTCTCGCATTTGGTTTATTGAAACCATACTGCTCAAAAAACTCTTCCCTAAAGTCTCCAAGACGATCTTCTCGAATGGCTTGTCTGACCTGTTCCATCAAGTTTAACAAAAAATGCAGGTTATGATAAGTTGTAAGTCGAATCCCAAAGGTTTCTTCACACTTAATCAAATGGCGGATATATGCCCGACTATAATTCTTACAAACATGGCAATCGCAATTTTCGTCGATAGGACCAAAATCACGTGCATACTTCGCATTTTTCACAACCAGCCGGCCATTGCTCGTCATCAATGTACCATTACGCGCGATTCGCGTCGGCAATACACAGTCAAACATATCGACACCGCGCATGGCCCCATCGATCAAGGAGTCCGGCGAGCCGACACCCATCAGGTAACGAGGTTTATTGGTTGGCAGCAGCGGACTTGTAAACTCAAGCACGCGATTCATGATATCCTTCGGTTCCCCAACGGATAGTCCTCCAATAGCATAACCCGGGAAGTCAAGGGAGACAAGGTCTTTTGCACTTTGTTTGCGAAGATTTTCAAACTCGCCGCCTTGAACGATGCCGAATAGCCCTTGGTCATTTGGACGTTCATGGGCATTCAAGCAGCGCTCCGCCCATCGTGATGTCCGTTCCACCGACTTCTTCATATATTCCTCGGTTGCCGGGAATGGCGGACATTCATCAAAAGCCATCATAATATCGGAGCCAAGCGCATTTTGGATTTCCATCGCTTTTTCAGGAGATAAAAATAGTTTATCGCCATTGAGATGGTTCCTGAAATGTACGCCCTCCTCCTCTATTTTACGGAACTCGCTCAAACTGAAGACTTGGAAGCCGCCAGAGTCCGTCAAAATCGGTCGATCCCAGTTCATGAACTTATGCAATCCGCCAGCTTCCTTGATGATCTCATGACCTGGACGCAGCCATAGGTGGTACGTATTGCTCAAGATGATGCCTGCCCCCATTTGTTTCAAGTCTTCCGGGGACATCGTTTTGACAGTAGCCATTGTTCCAACCGGCATGAATGCCGGTGTTTCAAACGAACCATGCGGCGTATGGACCCGGCCTAGCCGTGCCCCTGTCTGTTTACATGTTTTGATTAACTCATATCGTATTGCTGTCAACGCAATAACTCCCTTCAAGAGCTGATCACTCTTATATTACTTAATTAACATTGCATCTCCAAAACTAAAGAACCTGTATTTTTCTTCCACGGCCGTTTCATAGGCATGAAGGACATGCTCCCTTCCTGCCAATGCAGAAATAAGCATGATTAAAGTTGACTTTGGTAAATGGAAGTTCGTGATCATCGCATCGATCCCTTTGAATTCATAACCAGGATAAATGAAGATGCTCGTCCAGCCATTCTCTTCCTTGAAAACTCCATCATGACGTGACGCGATCGTTTCTAATGTCCTTGTGGACGTAGTGCCGACGGTGATGATTCTCCCGCCTTTTTCTTTCACTTCATTAAGCAAACGGGCCGTGCCTTCCGTCATTTGATAAAATTCGGAATGCATTTCATGGCTGTCAATATCGTCCACACTGACGGGGCGGAACGTTCCAAGCCCGACATGAAGCGTGATGAAGGCGATATGTACACCCATTCCTTTCAGCTTCTCGAGCAAAGGCTCGGTAAAGTGAAGCCCGGCCGTCGGTGCGGCTGCTGACCCACGTTCACGCGCATATACCGTTTGATAACGTTCCTGATCGTCAAGCTGTTCCTTAATATATGGAGGCAGCGGCATTTCCCCAAGCTTCTCCAGTATTTCGTAGAAAATACCTTCATATTGAAACTTCAGGATACGGCCGCCATGCTCCAATACGCCTGTACAGATGGCACTTAGCTTACCATCGCCAAAAACGATTGTCGAGCCTTCTTTAATACGTTTGGCTGGCTTTATAAGGGTTTCCCAAACATCATCATTCTCTTGCTTGAGCAGTAAAACTTCTATTTTTGCACCCGTTTCTTCCTTGCTTCCATATAGTCGTGCCGGCAGCACCCTCGTATCATTCAACACAAGGCAATCTCCCGGTTTGACATATTCCGTGATATGGCTGAAGACATCATGCTCGATCTTGCCCGTTTCCTTGTCAAGCACCATCAACCGACTTGCTTCCCTATCTTCCAAAGGAACTTGGGCAATCAGTTCCTCCGGTAAATGAAAATCAAACCTATCCAATTTCATCTGTTCCACTTCCTAACCTGTCTATCAAGCTGTAGTCATTATTTAAAACGGCCGATCAAATAAAAAATAGCGGATAACACGACACTGACGATGATCGATGTAACGATTGGAAAATAAAACGTCGTAGTGCCTTTTTTGACGAAAATATCTCCCGGCAGCCTGCCAAGGTGGATATACTTCATCGCAAACCCCATCACGAAGATGATTACACCAAGAACCATAACCATTTTTGGTAGATTCATCATTCAGGCATCACCAAACCGAAGTGCTCATACACATGCTGTGTAGCCATACGTCCCCTTGGTGTACGCTGAATAAAACCGATTTGCAGCAAATATGGCTCATACACATCTTCAATCGTATGTGCTTCCTCGCCGATCGTGGCGGCAATCGTCTCCAGACCGACCGGCCCACCGCGGAATTTTTCAATGATCCCTTTAAGTAATTTATGGTCAATATGATCGAGTCCTAAACGGTCGACCTGCATTAATTCGAGCGCATAATCAGCAAGCCCGGCCGTTATCGTGCCATCTCCGCGAACTTGGGCGAAATCCCTGACCCTCCGTAAAAGCCGATTGGCAATCCTCGGGGTTCCCCTGGATCTCCTCGCAAGCTCTGCAGCTGCTTGATCATCCATTTCCGTATCCATGATTCTCGCTGTACGAATGATGATATCCGTCAGATGGTTTTCCGTATAATATTCTAAACGGCTCAAAACGCCAAAACGGTCCCTAAGCGGTGCAGACAATGAACCTGCGCGTGTCGTTGCCCCCACGAGTGTGAACGGGGGCAGGTCTATTCTGATAGAACGTGCTTCCGGGCCTTTGCCGACAACAATATCGAGATAGAAATCCTCCATCGCCGGATATAGCACTTCCTCGACCACACGGGGCAGACGGTGAATCTCATCTATGAATAGCACATCCCCTGGTTCGAGCGCACTCAAAATTGCCGCCAAATCTCCCGGCCGCTCAATGGCAGGTCCGGAAGTCGTGCGGATATTGACACCCATTTCGTTGGCGATGATGACCGCAAGCGTCGTCTTCCCAAGGCCCGGCGGCCCATATAAAAGGACATGATCGAGTGTTTCTTCACGCATCCTTGCCGCTTCGATGTAAACACTTAGATTAGCTTTCACTTTATCCTGTCCAATATATTGCTTTAAGTTTTGCGGCCGCAGGCTTTGTTCAAAGGACAGTTCGTTCAAATCGGCTTCCTGATTGAATATTCTCTCCTCCATTGCGCCACTCCTTATCTTAACATCAATTGCAATGCTTTCTTAATATATTGCTCGGTCGTCATATCTTCCGTTTGCAATTTCTTGGCAACCTTTTGGATTTCCTTTTCCGAATAACCAAGTGCCTTCAAGGCAAGCATCGCTTCATCCAATTCCTCCGAATAACCAGTTGAACTAATTGTAGCCGGGACGCCTTCGTTGAACAAGCTTGGAAACGCATCCGGAATGATGTTCTCCAGCTTCCCTTTTAAATCAAGAATCATCTGCCTTGCCGTTTTCTTCCCCACTCCCGGGAATTTGACCAAAAACGATTCATCTTCATTCTCGATCGCCTGCACCACCTGATCGACCTGACCTGACGCCAGTATGGCGAGTGCCCCCTTCGGCCCGATTCCGGTTACATTCAACAGCTTTGTAAACAACGCCTTTTCTTGACGAGTCTGAAAACCGTATAAGGCAACCAAATCTTCACGCACATAATGATACAAAAAAACTTGGATATCCTTCTCGTATTGGGCGGAAAAAATAAAAGGATTCGGCGTCATCACTTGATATCCGATCCCCCGATTTTCCACAACTATGTATTCAGGTCCAATATAATCGACCTTGCCTTTTATATAATCATACAAATTAATTCTCTCCCTGATTTTGCTGTACCTCTCATTTTATCATAAAACGGATCGTTGTTCATAAAAAGTTATCTTATTAATCGGCAAAGACTGTCACTACATTTCCCGGTACAGCGATTACCCTTTAAAGCTAAGCGCTTGCAGTGGAATTAAACGTTCATTGTACAAATCGTAAAACTATAGGCAATGGAGAACCTATCTTTGCCTTCATACAGAGTGGAGTGAAACGGAAGGCAACGAGACTGCCGCTTAGGAAATGCGCGTCGTCGTGAGACCCGCAGGCTGAAAGACGAGGAGGCTCACGGACCGCCCGCGGAAAGGGAGAGCCTGCAGTGCAATGAAATGTTCGAAGTCCAAAACCCAAAAAACTGTAGACAAATGAAATTGTCTACAGTTTGCAGGCTGGGAATCCTCCCACCCTAGTTCACCGAATAAGGCTCGTATTCTTTAATGAGCTGCTTATATTGGTCTTTATTCATGATCGGAATCCCTTTTTGCAATTCCTCCTGCTTATATACTTCAAGTTTCCCAATATCCAATTGATAAAAAGTATGAATGATCTTGGCGTGCTCAGGCCTTCCGATAAAAATGGACAACGTCCCATCTTCTTTCATCCCAAGATAACCATTCGCTTTTAAAAGCGGAGAGATATCATTCTCAATTTTTTTAAGAACAATCTGTTCCTCATTTTGGTCGACCACTTTCCAACCCTCATATTTGGACCAAAAGTCTTCCATCGACCAAATGGTTTCAGTCAATTTCTCCTCGCTCAGTTCACCGTCCAAATACATCCGCTGCAGGATGACCTTCCTCTCGATTGGGTCCTGTTCCTTTTGCACAGATTCTTCTGCAAATACGGTTAAGCAAAATGGCAAGATGAAAAGGGTCAAGAAAAATTGAACTCTAAGTTGCATAGTCAATATACTCACCTCTTAAGGCGTTTACTTTTTAAGTAGTTTGACCCCAAACAGCTTTTATTAACCAGAAAAAATCAAAAAGAGACTGACCCAATATTCGCGGTCAGCCCATGCATCATCTTAAATGATTTTCATGGATGTTAAGATTATCGAACATATCATTCGCATCCTGAATGATCAAGTCCCGTGTATCGCCATCTCGTAGATTGTTATCAAGTGTCATCGTCCGATAATAGACCCCTTCATCGGTGGTGACATATAAGGTCCTTCCTTGAGATAATGGTTCAATTTTTCGCATCACTTTTTCTTTTATTTTTCGAGCTTGATTGTAGTCATCAAGCTGCAATGCAACAAGTATTTCATTTTTCATGATGATTGCCCTGGCATCAACGACCGGTTCGACGCTTTTAGCAACCCGATTGACCCGGTCGGCCAAATCGCCTTCATAAGCATTGTAATAAGATGATTTGGCCCGGAGCGGCTTACTTTCATGACCATGATAATTCCGGTCATTTTTACTGTAAGCATCATCTTTATCATATAATCCTTGCGCCATATTCCGGTAATTGATGTTCCGCACTAGCTGATCCTTTTCAGTTGAATGATATCCTGTTTCATCCGTGAAGTTCTCGTTTTCCGCTGTATCATTATTAGCGCATCCGACCAGCCCAAAAGCGGCAATTACAGTATAAATCGGCAGTATCCATTTGATTTTCCGCACCTATGACCCTCCCATAGCGATTAATGAGCTATATTCCGCTCATAATTAGCATGGTTGTCTTTCGGCAATTGTACTCAGTTAGTTATGGCCAAAAAAACGGGTTATTTCCTATTCAGGGAGGAGATCTTTTTTGCCAACTTTTCATTCATCTCCATCCGCTCCGAAAAATTTTCGACAGTTAGTTTCCAGACGGAATGTAACTGGGATGAGCTTTTATTAAGACGATTCCATTCACGGAAAATATCCGTCGGGTAGGTTAAAGCATATAAAAAGGCAAGGTCGGACTCATACCTCTGCAACTGCGGCACTTGCCACAGCTTCGTTGCTGCATCACCCAGATGATGGGATATACGATTTGCGTATTGTAAATAATCAATGCAACGTGGAGCAATCGCCATCAAGTCGAAATCGATTAAGGACAATGTTCCATCTGCTCTCCGTAAAAAATTATGGTGGGCACAATCTCCATGAATGATGACTTTCTTCTCCTCATTCCATAACGACTGATTTTTTTCAAATCCCTCTAATGACCACTCCCCCCATTTAATCCATTCCTTGATGGTGTCTTCAGAAACATATTGACGAACATAAGTAAAATTCTTTTTAAATAGAGATAGCCGTTCTCTCCATTTTTTTGCTTGATCGAATATAGGTGCTTTTATGGAAAGGTTTTCAGATACATCGTGGAAGCTTTCCAATAACTTTATACCCTCCAAGCGGTCCTTTTGATGGGAGAAGCGAAACTTTTTCTTACTAGGTGAAAAATAGTCCATACTGCCATACCATTTTCCTTTGAATTGAAAGGGCATTAAATTCTGGTGGATATAATACGTTTGATCAAATCCCTTTTGCCTTAGCAAAGAAGTCAATTCTCGTTGCCGATCCCACTTTTCAAAGCTGTCGAATCCTTTAAGAATCAATGGATGGCCTTTTTCAAAAGTAATTAAATAGACACTGCTTTGAAGATGTTGAATAGTCTTTGGCTTACGATTTAAATAAGAGAGGAGACGAGTGTTAAAAACACTGTCTCCTTGATAATTAGTAGTCATCGCTTTCATCTACATAGGTCGGCATCCCAAATGTTTCAGGCGCACGAACTCCCCCGAATTGTCCTGGCTGTCCGCCCATTTGTCCAGGTAACATAGCTTCAGGATATCCCCCCAGATGACCGCGGATCATCCCTGGTTGGCCTCCGTATGGACCGCGCATCATACCGGGCCGGCCTCCGTTTTGACCGCCATTCATCATGTTTGGCTGGCCTCCGTTTTGGCCTGGCATCATCATGCCGGGCTGACCTCCGTTTTGGCCTGGCATCATCATGTCGGCCTGATCTCCGTTTTGACCGCCATTCATCATGTTTGGCT
>NZ_LMBV01000001.1:204757-204887 GCF_001439925.1 Peribacillus muralis | reverse complement strand
GTGCATCATCATGCCGGGCTGGCCTCCGTTTTGGCCGTGCATCATCATGTTTGGCTGGCCTCCGTTTTGGCCGTGCATCATCATGCCGGGCTGACCTCCGTTTTGGCCGTGCATCATCATGTCTGGCTGA
>NZ_LMBV01000001.1:204626-204716 GCF_001439925.1 Peribacillus muralis | reverse complement strand
GTGCATCATCATGCCGGACTGGCCTCCGTTTTGGCCGTGCATCATCATGTTTGGCTGGCCTCCGTTTTGACCATGCATCATCATGTCGGC
>NZ_LMBV01000001.1:204114-204582 GCF_001439925.1 Peribacillus muralis | reverse complement strand
ATTCATCATGTCTGGCTGATCTCCGTTTTGACCGCCATTCATCATGTCTGGCTGATCTCCGTTTTGACCATGCATCATCATGCCGGGCTGGCCTCCGTTTTGACCACCCATCATCATGCCGGGCTGGCCTCCGTTTTGGCCGTGCATCATCATGCCCGGCTGGCCTCCGTTTTGACCACCCGTCATCATGCCGGGCTGGCCTCCGTTTTGACCACCCATCATCATGCCGGGCTGGCCTCCGTTTTGACCGCCATTCATCATGTTTGGCTGGCCTCCGTTTTGGCCGTGCATCATCATGCCGGGCTGACCTCCGTTTTGACCTGGCATCATCATGCCGGGCTGACCTCCGTTTTGACCACCCATCATCATGCCGGGCTGGCCTCCGTTTTGACCACCCATCATCATACCGGGCTGACCTCCGTTTTGACCACCCATCATCATACCGGGCTGACCTCCGTTTTGACCGTG
>NZ_LMBV01000001.1:204010-204106 GCF_001439925.1 Peribacillus muralis | reverse complement strand
GGGCTGACCTCCGTTTTGACCGTGCATCATCATGCCGGGCTGGCCTCCGTTTTGACCACCCATCATCATACCGGGCTGGCCTCCGTTTTGACCACC
>NZ_LMBV01000001.1:0-204001 GCF_001439925.1 Peribacillus muralis | reverse complement strand
GGGCTGACCTCCGTTTTGACCGTGCATCATCATGCCGGGCTGGCCTCCGTTTTGACCACCCATCATCATGCCGGGCTGACCTCCGTTTTGACCACCCATCATCATGCCGGGCTGACCTCCGTTTTGACCATGAATCATGAACGCATCATATTGTTGACTTGAATCGGATTCAGTTGATTCTGTTTCATTTTGATGATATTGCATTTGATTCCCCATCTGTGGATAGGCCCCAAAATTCTGGTCTTGATAATGCTGCTGTGATTCATCGGATTGATATTGATGATAATCAGGATGGTGATGATGGTGTTGTTTTGTCGCTTCCGCTTGATACTGCCCCTTCACTTCCGGCCCATAAGTCCCAAGTAACCCTTTATTACAGCCACAATCTTCCTCATCCTCATCTGCAGACTGTATATGCTGTTGCGGATAATTATGATGGTTGTAAGAAGAAGATGATTCGCTTGGAGATTCATGGTTTTGCTGCATATAAGAACCTGCTACTTGAGGGTTCTGCATCATCCCCCCATAGAAATGGTGCGGCATCGGTGCAGGTGCTTGATATGGATATTGTTGTTGCTGGCTGTATGGATTCATACTTGCCCCTTGGACGAACCCCTGCCCCATCGATGGTGCGTACGGAGATGCTCCCCAGTTCTCAGAACTTTCATCCATCATTTGATAGCCCTGTGGTTCCGGGTATGCATAACCGCCTTGATACGGCGCTTGCATTCCGTGCATCGGCATGTGCGCCCAAGGAGGAGGCTGCATGCTATAGCCGGTTCCTGGCATGATTGGCGTCATTGGAACGCAATCATCCACAGGCTCATAATATTCTTGTTCGGGCGATACAGCTGGCTTCTTTTTCTTTTTCTTTGAAACGATCGGCTCTTCTTTTTTCTTCGGTAATGGTGGTGGTGCAGGGGGCTTTTGCACACTCATATTAGCCATGTTCACCATATAATAATTATTGATATCGATTTCAGGAATTACCGGTGTCGGTACCGGGACTTCCTTTGGAACGTCTATTTGCTTTTCTTTCACGATTGGCTTTGGCTGATATTTCGGTTGTTCTTTGATCGGCTGCTGATACTTTGGTTGTTCTTTAATCGGTGGCTGATACTTTGGTTGTTCCTTGATTGGTGGCTGATATTTCGGTTGTTCCTTGATCGGCGGCTGATATTTAGGTTGTTCCTTGATCGGCGGCTGATATTTAGGTTGCTCCTTGATCGGCGGCTGATATTTAGGTTGCTCCTTGATCGGCGGCTGATATTTAGGTTGTTCTTTGACTGGCGGCTTCTGCATCATTTGCTCTTTCATGGGTGTCGGCTGTTGAATTTGTGATTCTTTCACGCCCATATTAATGTTGGGTTTATTCATTTCTTTTATTACTGCTCCGGATGTCCCTGGTATTTTGATTTTCATTCCCGGCATCATCATGTCCGGGTTGCTTAATTGCGCGTTCACTTTTTTAAGTTCTTCAAAACTGACGCCGTATTTTTTGGCGAGTTTCCAAAGTGTATCTCCTTTTTGGACTATATGAATTTTCACGCTGATAACCCCTCCTGTGCATATGTCCATATATACTATGATGTAGTGGGTGAATTGCTAATATTTTTATCATGAAAACTTATGCGACAAAAAGGTCTTTTATGATTGGATCGATGATTTAGGGACACGGATGGTCTTTTTTTTGAAAAGGAATTAGATGATAAAACTTCCTAAAAAAAAAGAAAATCAACCGTAAATAGTTATGTCTTTCAAAACAACAATTTTACGAAAAGAGCCTTAACGCATATGCATTCACTTTATTAAAAATGGGGAGCTCGAACGCCGAGGATAAAAGAGAGATGAGGACAAAGGGTATAGCAAGTATCGGAGGCGAGATAAATATGAACCTTCATTTTTATATTCTTATTTACATATCTGATTTAAAAAACCCAGCCACCTTCACATGAGAAGATAAGCTGGGCTGTAATATTATTTGGGAGTTGAAACGAGAGGCATCGCTTATTCCTCGGCGACTTTAAGCTTGCTGAGTCGCCTATACTTGCTTTTTTCCTACACGGAGTCTCGAACCCGTTTCAATATACAATGCATTAGAACGAAGGCAAAACCACGATTTCTTCAGACATAAGGTTGCTATTGACCGTTGAACGGATTATCTCAAACTCGTTCCAACATTCGATTTAAAGCTAGAATTGCGTTATCCGCAATGCTTCTTTCGACTTTGATCGGATTGATGATAGTACCTTGTTCTATTGATTCAAGCGCCCATAGCAGATGCGGTAAGTCTATCCGATTCATCGTAAGGCATGGACACATATTCGGATTTAACGAGATGATGTTTTTGTCTGGATTTTTGGCGATAAGGCGCTTGACAAGGTTCATTTCCGTGCCGATTGCCCAAGCGGTGCCTGCCTCTGCTTTTTCGATCATATCAATGATATAGGAGGTGGAGCCTGCATAATCCGACAAAGCAACCACTTCCCGGCGGCATTCTGGATGGACGATGATATTCATGGCAGGCTGTTCTTTCCTTAATGCTTCAACATTCGCCGTTGTGAAATTTTCATGGACCGAACAATGCCCTTTCCATAGAAGCACCTTCATATCTTCGAGTTCACCTTCATAAATCAATTCCTCTTTATGTGGATCATAAACAGCCATTTCATTCAACGGAATTCCGATATCAAAGGCTGTGTTCCTGCCAAGATGCTGATCGGGAAGAAAAAGGATCCGCTCTTTTTGCTCAAGGGCCCACGAGACCATCTCTTGTGCATTGGAAGAAGTCACCGTGGCTCCGCCATTTTTTCCTACAAATGCTTTGATGGCCGCAGTAGAGTTAACGTAAGTAAGCGGGAGGATCGTATCGCCAAATAATTCCTGAAGCTTTGTCCAGGCCCGTTCGGTTTGAGCGATATTCGCCATATCTGCCATCGAACAGCCTGCACGCATGTCAGGCAGGATGACGGTCTGCCCCTCTTCTGTCAATATATCGGCCGTTTCAGCCATGAAGTGAACGCCGCAAAACACGATATAATCCGCTTCACGATTTTGAGCGGAAAGCTGAGCCAGCTGAAGTGAATCTCCCGTTACATCGGAAAACCGGATGACTTCCTCCCTTTGATAATGATGACCAGGAATATACAGCCGGTTACCCATGCGCTGCTTAATGTTTTGTACCGCTTTCCCCATATCCTCCACTGACATCGTTTTATATTTTTCAGGCAATACATGCCCTGCTGTGCTAGCCATATCCAGTATGTTCATTTCATTATCCCCTCACGTTCTGTAACTCTTGCGCTAATATCAAGTGCCCGGACGCTATGCGTCAGACTGCCCAACGAAATGTAATCTACCCCTGTTTCACGATATGCTGCTAAATTGCTTAGGGAAATTCCACCGGAAGCTTCCGTTATGATATGGTCAGGAACCAATTTGATCAGCTGCTTAATTTCTTCAGGGCTCCGATTATCGAACATGATGATATCCACGCCAGCTGCCACTGCTTCAAGCACTTGATCGCTTGACTCCGTCTCAACCTCCACCTTCCATGTATGCCCCAACTTGGCTTTGACCGCTTGAACCGCATCCGTTATGGAACCGGCAAAAGCAATATGATTGTCTTTAATCATGACCGCATCATACAAGCCATTTCGGTGATTGAAGGCTCCGCCTGAGCGGACGGCATATTTCTCAAGCATCCTCAGGCCAGGCGTGGTCTTCCTTGTATCACATGCCCTAGTCTTCGTCCCCGCTAGGATCATTGTCGCTTCACGAGCAAGCGTGGCAATTGCCGACATGCGCTGCACCAAATTTAAAACGACCCGTTCCCCTTTTAATAGCGAAGCCATATTGCCGGTCATTTTTGCAAGCTCTTGACCTGCTTCAAACACTTCACCATCCAAGACAGGCAGGGTCACCTCGATTTTGTTATCCAACAAAGCAAATCCCGCCTTGATGACGTCTCCGCCACTAAAAACCCCACCTTCTTTGGCAATGTAGGTCAACGTCCCTTGTTTTGCTTCACCAAAAATTGTATCACTCGTTACATCGCATTCCCCAATATCCTCGATCAAAAAATGCTCCAGCATTTGCTTAAGCTTCAATATATTCATATAGTCGCCGTCCCTTCAGTCGGTTTTTCACATCGGTACTAGCAAGGATGACCGAATTCCCAAGCCATAGGGAGTCATCTTCGCTTGGATAATCACTGCGGAAATGACCGCCCCTGCTTTCCGTTCTTGTCAATGCCGATTCGGCAATCAGCCACGCTACGATTATGGCGTTAGCTTTGGTAATCTCGGTAATCGATTGTCCGGTAACGTCCATATCAAGCAGACTTTCGATGTGAAAAGCCTCGAGATAATTCTTTAAGCTCATTAACCCTGCTTCCGTCCGGACTATTCCAGCTTCATTCATCAACTTTTCCTGCAATTCCGGTAATTCGGGTAAAGTAGCGATATGACAGAAACTTTTGGACTGCTGTTTTTCTTCCGGGATCTCCCTTGCTGGCAGATGTGCAAGCAAATCACCAAGCGCCTTGCCAAAAACCAGGCCTTCGAGTAGGGAATTGCTTGCCAAGCGGTTCGCACCATGCACACCCGTGCATGCGACCTCGCCGACAGCATACAAAGAAGGGACAGAGGTTTGCCCCCATTCATCTACTTCGATTCCACCCATTAGAAAATGGTTTCCAGGTGCGACCGGGATTCTTCCCGCCTGGAGATTCACCCCGCTTGTCTCACATAATGAGCTCACCGTCGGGAAGCGCTTTTTAAAATCCTTGATCATCGAAATATCCAAAAACACCTTTTCACCGCGCTGTACATAAGAAAAAATCGTTTGTGCGACAATATGCCTCGGGGCAAGATCTTTCAGATCATGGACACCTTCCATGATCGGCCTTCCCTTTTCCGTTACTAATATGGCACCATCTCCGCGGACCGCTTCTGAAACAAGTCCCCCGGTTTTGTTGTTCATAAAAAGCAGCGTCGGATGGAACTGGATGAATTCCATATCACGAACCTTCGCCCCCGCCTTGAATGCCATGGCGATTCCATCACCTGATACCGTTTGTGAATTAGAGGTTAACCGGTATAGCGAACCGCACCCCCCCGTTGCCAAAACCGTACGCTCTGCATGATAGACAGCCATTTTTCCTGACTTATTGATTGTTTTGACACCTATGCAGGATCCATCTTTACCGATGATCAACTCCACTGCGGCCTCATTCTCGATCACCGTTATCAATGATCTCCTCAAGCAGCCTATTAAATGCTCCATGATGTACTTTCCTGTACCATCCCCGTGGCTATGAAGAATTCTCCTTTCACTGTGAGCCCCCTCCATGCCAAGCATCAAGGTACCATCATGATTTCGGTCAAATTGCATTCCGGATCGGAGAAGTTCAGCTATCGCCGCTGGAGCTTCACAGACGAGTTTTTCCACTGCCTTTACCTTGTTATAGCGCTGGCCAGCAGCCAGCGTATCTTTTTTATGTAAGGATACTCCATCCTGATTGGATAGTGCCGCGGCAATCCCGCCCTGCGCCAAGTAGGAATTACTGTGACGAAGCGTTGATTTTGTGATGAGTATCACATGCTTATGTTCGCTTGCTTCCATTGCCGTTTTCAAGGCAGCAATCCCACTGCCTATCACGATGACTTCCGCTTTAACCATCATTATATCCCTCCTGTTTACGACAGGTGTCTTGACAACTATATTTACATATTATTAAACTATTATCAAGAGTTTTTTAGAATGAAGGATGGAAGTGATTTTATGATTTATTTGGACTATGCGGCCACAACGCCGATGGATGAAGAAGCGATCGAGGTGTTCAGCCAAGCGTCCCGGAGTTTTTTCGGGAACGCAAGCAGCTTGCATGATATTGGGTCAGAAAGTGCACGTTTATTGAATATGTCAAGACAGCAACTGGCAGAAATGCTGAACTTAAAAAAAGAAGCGATTCTGTTTACGAGCGGCGGTTCCGAAAGCAATATGCTTGCGATCGATACATTCGTCGCTTCGAAACCGGACTGGCAGAATCACTTGATTGTAAGCCGGACCGAGCATGCATCGATTGCCAATTTTGTCTGCAAGCTTGAACAATCCGGCTACGAGGTGACGTATTTACGGCATTTGGAAGATGGCCGTATCGATATCGAGCATCTGAGCGAAGCGCTGTCGGAGAAAACCTGCCTGGTCATTGTCCAACATGTGAATTCGGAAATCGGGGTCATTCAGCCGATTGAGCAAATAAGTAAACTCGTTCGTAAGCATCAAGCCTTTTTGCATGTCGATTGCGTTCAATCATTTGCAAGATTGCCACTGGGTGGGATATCTCCCTTATGCGATGGCATGTCCATTTCAAGCCACAAGGTTTATGGACCAAAAGGGACCGGGGCGGTCATTTTTCCAGCCATCCACCAGTTAAAGGCTTCGATTCCGAATATCACCCATGAATTTGGATTTCGGCCTGGGACAGTGGATGTTCCCAGTATAGCTTCCTTCGTGACAGCTGCCAAAAATTGTGAAAATATCATCGAAAACGAATATGAACGCATCTCCATGCTGCGGATGCAATTGATTCAGCAGTTAACGGAGAAAGAAGTCGACTTTCAAATCATTGGCGGGAAAACCGAACAATTGCCGCATATTCTGGCCCTGACCTTCACGGGATTGCAAGGACAGTACATCATGCTCGAATTAAACCGGCAGGGCTTCGCGGTATCGACGGGAAGCGCCTGCCAGATCGGTAAACAGGAGCCATCGAAAACCATGATGGCGATCGGGAAAAGCGAAGAAGAAGCGCATCAATTCGTCCGCCTTTCCTTTGGTAAGCATACGACGGCGGAGGATATTCACAAATTGGCAGACTGCCTCGAAGGAATGGTGGCCATTCGCTAAAACAAAACCGAGCATTCTATGGTAAAATGTTTGTAAATAAAGAGGTGAATGTTGATGGAAAAAAAGAAATTACGCGGCGAAGAAAGACGGACGAAACTTTTACATATATTGCAAACAAGCACGCAGCCCGTTACAGGCAACGAGCTTTCGCAAATGACGAATGTAAGCCGGCAGGTTATCGTTGGTGATATAACGCTCCTGAAAGCCCGGAATGAGCCGATCATTGCCACGAGCCAAGGCTATATGTATTTACCAGTCGAAAGCACGAAAAAGCCGGAAAGGATCATCGCTTGCCAGCACGATCCTTCTCGGACGCAGGAAGAGCTATTTCTACTCGTCGATATCGGCGTCACGGTGAAGGATGTCAAAATCGAGCATCCCGTTTACGGTGACCTAACTGCTTCCATCATGGTCAGCAGCCGGAAGGAAGTCCAGCAATTCCTCTCCAGGGTATCTGCCACGAACGCTTCCTTTTTATCGGAACTAACGAGTGGCATCCACCTCCATACCGTGAGTGCAGCAACAGAAGATCTGCTTGACGAGGCGGAGGTTGCACTGAGGGATGCCGGCATATTGGTCGATTGATTATACGAAGCCCTTCAAAAGCTTGAGGGGTTTTTTCTTATCTTATGATCTCAATCTTCCGAACGGCTTTCTTGATTGCTCCTCAATTGGCCGATGAGGTTGAGGACGGAACCGACCACTTGTATCCACCCCCCCATCGTCTGGATTAATTCGGCATCTGTCGGCTTCTTTTCTAAATCTGGATATTGATATTTTTGATTTCCCTCCTCGTTCTCTTCATCATCGTTTTCTTGTTTTTTACCATCATCTTCCTGATCTTTTTCCTGGATGCTATTTCTAAGTTCGTCAATTCCCCCAATCGCCTGCATCGAATTCCCTATCACCTGCAAAATATTTCCGGTGACATTCAAGGCCTGTTCTGGTTGATCGGGATTCACGTAAGCATCCGCCACAGCGGTTCCTCCGCCTAACGCTTGAATCAGATTACCCTTAATGATCAGTTCCTGCTTCGTCACCTCATCGAAATCGATGACCAATCCCAAAATAACAGTCAAATTACCAATCGCCTCTATCTGATTGCTTAGTTTGTTTAATGACCATGTGTCTTCCGCATCCGCCAATAACGCATTTCCAGTCGCTTGAAGTTCATTGCCGATCAAATCGAGGTTTTTGCGGAATTCTTCGTCGAACACATGCGATGGTGTTCCTCCAACAGCAGAAATGACTGTCCCTATCGCCTGCGCCCAAGAACCAAAAGTTTCTTTGAACTGACTATCCATCTCTACTGAACACCACCCTCTCCATGCATTTTGAGTAGTACTCCCACCCTAAAAAGGTGCCACCGTTACTGTAGTCATCAAGGTATGTATAGTTTTTTTGTCATCGCCATTCGCCTACCTATTGTATACGAGTTCATAAGGAATGGTGTGCAGTCTCAGGCTTTTTCAAAGCCTGAATGCTCCTTCTCCATTCATAAAAACCGGCGTTCAGACACAAAAAAACGCCCCCGATATGCTCAGGGGCGCCACCTCATCATTATTTTTCGGTTTTGATTGTACCTTTTTGCTTCTATGGATAGCAATATAAACCATTCAAGGAAGAAAGTTACCGCTGAACCACACCGCTTTGGACTTTAAAGCAGGAATAGCTTCCCATGACCGAAACCGTGCAGCCAAGAGCCTCCAACTCGGAAATGGCACCCGGGATGAGCACATCGTCAAGGGCCATTTCAATGTCGATGATGAAAAAGTAATTGCCCAAACCCGTCTTCATGGGCCTTGATTCGATCTTGGAGAGATTAAGCTTCCTCCAGGAGAAAGCGGAAAGAACTTGGTGCAGCTGCCCTGAGTGGTCGGCAGGAAGCTGGATCATCAAGGTCGTCTTCGCATCTCCTTCAACAGTCAAATGCCCGGTAAAGTCAACTTCACTGTTGGAAACGACGATAAACTTCGTATGATTATGTTCGTAATCATGGATATTTTGCTTTACGATCGTCAGCCCATACTCCGCTGCAGCCATATCATTGGCAATCGCAGCAATGTTGATATCAGGATTCTCCATCACCATCTTCGCTGCAGCGGCGGTGGAAGTCACATACTCATATGGAATGCCCCTCAGTTCTTTATGTAGGAATTTGCGACATTGAGCGATTGCATGGGAATGCGAATAGACCATGTCCGGTTTGAAGCCGGGGTACGCATGATCCGGATGCACCATATAATGCTGCTGGATCGGAATCGTCACTTCCCCTTTAATCGGTAATGTGACTTCATGGATCAAGTAATCCATCGTTATATTGACCGAGCCCTCCAAGGCATTCTCGATCGGGACGAGCGTGTGATTCACTTTGCCGTCACGGACAGCATCCAGGCAGTCCGGAATCGTGTTCATCGGCATTTTTATGTCATTAGGAAATAGTCGTGAAACAGCTAAATCCGTGAACGTTGCTTTCGGTCCTAGAAATGCGATTTTTGATGTCATATTATAAACTCCTTTTCACGGAAAATCTATTGTTTATGTTATGCCATTTTCTGATTTTTTACAATAGTTAATCCCCACATATAAAAAAACAGCCTGTACATGTAACATGTACAGGCTGTTTTCATGCGCCATTCCCAATGATTTCGACTTTTTCGACGAACTCCATTCTACGCAGTTTTGTTAGCAGTTCATTAATATCCATCGTCATTCCGCCCGTATTCAGAGACAAAGTAACATTGGCACGTCCCTGCAAAGGAATTGTTTGGTGAATCGTCATGATGTTGCAGCCGGATGATGCGACGAGCCGTAAGAGCTCCGATAGGGTACCGGAACGATCTTCAAGATAGAAGAACAGGGTAATCAGCTTTTCTTTGACAATGGTATGAAACGGAAACACCGTGTCGCGGTATTTGTAAAAAGCACTTCTGCTTAGGTCGACACGCTGTACCGCTTCCCAAACTGATTCTGCTTTCCCCCGCTCAATCATTTCTTTTGCATCCAGCGTTTTTTTCATCGCTTCGGGAAGGACATCCTCTCGAACGAGGAAAAACTTCTGATCGGCCTTATTCAAACTCTGCACGCCTCCTTTTGCCTGCCATCATGGCATCTAATCAATCAACAAATTCAAATTCATATTCAAGGATGCGGACGATATCGCCATTTGTGGCACCTCTTTGGCGAAGGCCTTCATCGACTCCGAATGAACGAAGCTGTCTGGCGAAACGACGGATCGACTCTTCACGGGTGAAGTCCGTCATTTTGAATAGACGCTCGATCTTGAATCCTGATACAGCAAAGCTGCCATCGGATTCGCGTTCAATGTTGAATTCATCCGACTGTGATGTATGTTTATAAAGGACACGGTGAATTCCCGTGTTTTCTTCTTCATGATCAAGAGGGAATTCAGGTGTTTCTTCGATTTTATCTGCAATTGCATAAAGAAGCTCACGAATTCCGTCTCGCGTTACCGCAGAAATCGGGAAGACAGGGTAGTCTTCTTCAAGCTTTTCCTTGAATGCCGCCAAATTATCTGCAGAGTCCGGCATATCCATTTTACTCGCAACGATGATTTGCGGACGCTCAGTCAAGCGCAGGTTATACTCTTCCAACTCTTTATTGATCGTTTGGTAGTCTTCATAAGGATCACGTCCTTCAAGACCCGACATATCGATTACATGAACGATTACCCTCGTTCTTTCAATATGGCGCAGGAATTGATGACCAAGGCCCACTCCTTCTGAAGCGCCTTCGATCAGACCAGGCAAATCGGCCATGACGAAGCTGCGGTGATCTTCCGTTTCCACCATTCCGAGGTTAGGGACGATCGTAGTGAAATGGTATTCGGCAATTTTAGGTCTAGCTGCAGATACGACTGAAAGCAAGGTGGATTTCCCTACGCTTGGGAAACCGACCAAACCGACATCAGCCAATAGCTTCAGCTCCATGATGATATCGCGCTCCTGGCCCGGTTCGCCGTTTTCCGCGATTTCAGGTGCAGGGTTGGCAGGTGTGGCAAAGCGGGAATTCCCCCGGCCTCCACGTCCACCCTTGGCAATAACGGCGCGTTGTCCATGTTCAACTAAATCAGCGATGACTTCCTTCGTTTTTTCATCAATGACAACCGTACCCGGCGGAACTTTGATGATCATATCCTTTGCGGTCGCTCCGTGCATGTTTTTGGACATGCCATGCTCTCCGCGTGGTGCTTTAAAGTGACGTTGATAACGGAAATCCATTAACGTACGCAAGCCTTCTTCCACTTCAAAAACGACATTGGCCCCATTACCGCCATCTCCGCCCGCAGGTCCGCCCTTTGGTATGAATTTCTCGCGACGATAAGCAACTATCCCGTTACCACCGTCTCCGCCTTTTATATAGACTTTCGTTTGATCGACAAACATGCTATCACTTCCTTGTTTTCTGCAAGTCAATTCTTGCTGTATACTTCTCTAAAAATTTATATTCATCAAAAAAATTAGTTCATCCTCATTGCATGCACGTATTTCAATCGACTGCTCAACCGTTAGTGAACAATCCAAAAACTCCATCACTGCAGATTGGTCAATGAACCTCCCTTGCATATGAAAGGAACAGCGCATATCGCTCACCCCTTTTTTATCCAGCGAAACAGTCAAGCTGTTTTCAAAAGACGGGTCGAGGCTTTTATCTAAAATGGTAAAGTAATCGTTTGTCCAGCGATACATCAGCTCATCCATCTCGACAGAGCCTTTGAACACATCGATGATTTCATATTCGCAATGAAATGATCCATTATTCCAATTTGACGTCAATAACATCTCGGTGAACTTCGGTAAATTCAAACTGGAAAGACGTGCTTCATTCTGCGTTTCAATAATGATTTCATCAATGATGCCTTTTACACGATCAATTCTGTTTAGCTCGAGGTTCCCTTTGATGATTTGAATTTTATTCAGCCAATCATGCCTCGTTTGACGTAGGGTTTCAATAGTCGTCCAATTTTTATCCATTATTAACACCTTCAATTATGATAAAGAAACTTTTATTTCAGCTCTATCATGTTGAATACTTCCATTTGTACAGTATATCAAAAATATAACAAACAGGAAATGAAGCTCGATTCACATGCCTTCACATGAAAGCCCCCGTCCAAAAAATACAGCCACACACCCTGAGTTCTTTGGACGATGGTAGAGCCATTTGAACTAAAAAAGAGAATGGGCCTTATTTATGCACCAATTGGAGATATTATCGTTATATTGGATTGTCTATTCGGGATGGGATCAGTAATTTGGATTTCCCCCCTAAAAGAGTAAGAAAGCCCGCCGGTTGGCGAGCCTTTTGTAAGTCAGAGGTTGTTTTCCTTATACTAATGACTAAAGTCTCCTGCAAAACGCTGGTTATTTATCGAACTATAGTATAAATAAAGGGCCGGACCCCTTCTCCACTATATAGCCTACCATTATTAAAAATGACGCGGTATATAGTGTCTCGGAGAAGGAATCAGACCCTATTGAGTCAGCCTCTGTTCAAGGATGCCAAATTATGCTTCTTGTGCAACTGGATATACGCTTACTTTTTTACGGTCACGTCCGAAACGTTCGAATTTAACAACACCGTCTACTTTAGCGTATAGAGTATCGTCTCCACCACGGCCTACGTTCTCACCAGGATAGATTTTCGTTCCGCGTTGACGGTAAAGAATAGAACCACCAGATACGAATTGACCGTCTGCACGTTTAGCGCCAAGACGCTTAGATTGAGAGTCACGTCCGTTCTTTGTAGAACCTACTCCTTTTTTCGAAGCGAAGAACTGAAGATTTAATCTTAACATTTGTTCCACCTCCTATTGGCTGAGGATAATTTTCATGTATTTACCATAATCACGCTCGATGGTTTGCAGCGATACGAGCATGCCATTCAAGAGCAGCTGAACCTTCTCCTCCGATTCCTGAGGAAGGTTCCCCGGAATCGTGCAGCGAAGATAGCCGCCTTCTTTGCCTTGCTCGATCTCAGGCTCTACATCCGTTAAGGACATAATCGCATTGACCGCCCCGAAGGAAACAGCCGACACTCCTGCACAAACGATATCAGAACCTTTTTTAGCAAAATTAGCATGTCCGCTTAAGGTGAACGAATCAATCCGTTCCTGCGGAGCATTAAAGACAACTTTAATCATCAAGAATCAGCCCTTACGCGTTGATTGCTTCAATCACAACTTTTGTGTATGGTTGACGATGACCTTGTTTTTTACGATTGTTTTTCTTCGCTTTGTATTTGAAAACAGTGATTTTCTTTTGCTTACCTTGTTTTTCGACAGTACCTGTTACAGTAGCGCCTTCAACTAGTGGAGCACCGACTTTCACGTCTTCGCCACCTACGAATAAAACTTTGTCAAATGTAACAGTTTCGCCTGCTTCTGCGTTTAATTTTTCAATGTAAACCGCTTCGCCAGCTGCTACTTTAATTTGTTTACCGCCAGTTTCGATAATTGCGTACATACTTGCACCTCCTTAAATGTCTCAGACTCGCCAATCACAGGCGTTTCACCTGAAAGGCAAAAGCTTAGGACCTGTTGTTGAGCGGTTGTAGCACGGGTGCTACAAACATAACATTAAAATCCTATCATGAAACAGGAAGAGCTGTCAATATATTTATAGAAATTCCCGCCTTTCACTCGAAGGCGCTGCTGATTTCCTGAACGGTGCCGAAGCGCTTGATGGAATAGGCGTTCGTGGAGCCAGGAAGAAAGGATAGGAATAACCTTTTGCCGCCGATCAGCTCCTCCAGTGTCGGTCTGTACGATTCCTTTTCACCAAGCAGCACGTCGGCAACCGCCCTGCTTGCCTCCACCCAGACCGCTTCATCATCTCTCTGCCGGTGCTCAAGCAGTTCTCGCTCCAGCCGGAAGGCCATGGTTTCCGGACTCTCGATTTTGCCGCTCCCACTGCAAACGGGGCAAGGAACCGTCATCAATTCGCTTAAGGACGGAGAAGTTCTCTTCCTTGTCACCTGAAGGATGCCCAATTCCGTAAAGCCGATGACCTGGACCCGCTTCTCATCCTTCGCCGTGTCCTTTTTGACGATGTCGATGATTTCTTGCTTATGTCGTGGTTGATCCATATTGATGAAATCGATCAAAACGATTCCGCTAATATTCTTCAACCTCAGTTGACGGGCAACCTCTTTCGCTGCCGCTTGATTCACCGCAAACAATGTCGTCTCCTTTGCCACTTTGCCGGTGAACTTACCTGAGTTAACATCGATGACGGTGAAAGCTTCCGTTTCTTCAAAAATTAAATAACCGCCATTATCAAGCCAAACGATTTTCTTGTTCGTTTTTTCCACTTTCGCTTCGATACTCGATTCGGAAAAAATATTTTGCGGACCGGTTGCATGGGATATTTCCCACTCCTTATGATTTTTCCGGGCCCATGATTTCAACTCCAGATAGGCGTTGAAATCATCGATAACCAGCTGTCCGACAGTCGTTCGAGTCATTTCGGCCATGATCATCTCCAAAAGAGTGTCCCGCTCAAGGATCAGTCCCGGAGCCTTGAGGGAGGCAGCCTTCCGTTCAAGTCCTTGATACATCTCACGCAATGAAGTCAGCTCTTCAATAAAAAACGCTTCACTCTCGTTCTCCATCATCGTGCGAACGATCAATCCTTCATCCGTTTTTTTATTTTGCATCGCTAGTTCACGCCACTGCTTTTGCATATGATCGTTACTGAATTTCTTTGAAACGCCCACATAATCGATCCCATGTATGTATACGAGGGATTCTGTCGATAACTCGATCAGCCCCGTCAATTTAGCTCCTTTTGTGCCTGTCTCATCCCGGCTCACCTGAACGAGCAGCTTTTCTCCCTGGCGAATATATTGACCGATGGCTTTTTTTCCATCGCTGTTTTTTGCCAGCTGGAAACTGGGAATCTCGTCTCGATGCAAAAAGCCATTCTTCTCCGCACCATAATCAACGAAGACGGCATCCATCCCAGGCAGCACCTTCGTCACTTTTCCAAGATAAATGTTACCGACCGTACTCCGCTTTTGAGGCGGCATGATATCAAGCTTACACAAT
This sequence comes from Peribacillus muralis, assembly GCF_001439925.1. GTDB lineage: Bacteria > Bacillota > Bacilli > Bacillales > DSM-1321 > Peribacillus > Peribacillus muralis. Next base: position 189,021 of record NZ_LMBV01000001.1, on the reverse strand, counting down.
ACATCATTCTCAAGTACGGCGACTCTTTTTTCGCGTGAAGCCAAGTTCGCGATCATCTTTTTCATAAAAAAAAATCCTCTCCTCAATTTGAAGAAAGGATATCATATTTAATAAGAATATAATAGGTCACCGATTTTCCCATTAGTCATTTTCTCGGAAAAATAGGCATGAAGAATTTCCGTTTCATCCAAGGAGCCGCTTTCCTTGCCGTTTTTCATGATGATGATGGGGTGTTTACACCCTCGTTGGAACAGTTCTAGCACTTTATAAATCGGTTCCTGTGAATCCACCAAAATCGGCTTCAATTTCGCCAGATCATTCGTATGCCCATAATGGCGCTGCAAAAGGAAACGGATAAACGCATAATAGCGCTGCCGCCATTCCATCACGAGCGAGAGACTGATGAAAAAGACGATGAGCCAGATGTTCAAATTGAGCGGATCAAGAATGAGCCAGGTCAAAAAAGCCAAAACGGCGAAGGCTGCCGAAAAATGAAGTGTATATTTCTGTGCGTCAAGAAAGGTGCAATATAGCGATACACCAATGAATAGCAAACGTCCCCCATCCAACGGCCAAATTGGCAGCAAATTAAAAACCAGCAGCGTTAAGTTCATATACAAAAAGGGCTGATACAGCTCATAGGAAATAAAAGAAAAGAAATAGAGCAAAAAAGCTGCACCAATGAGCCAAACATGCTGAAGCGGACCGGCAAGCACCACCGCCAAATCCTCCTTCAAGCTTTTATTGCCATACTCCTCAGTCTCGACAGCCCCCCCGAAGGGAAGCAGCTGGATTGATTTTATCCGCCATTTGAAATGCTGGGCACAGATGGCATGCCCCATTTCATGAATGAAGACGATGAGCAGCAGCATCAGCACTTCAACGAAGTGAGCTGTGAGGATGGCCATGCCAATGACGAACCACAATGTCGGATGCACCCTGATCTTGAACAGCAGTTTCCCATATTCACTCAAAGGAAATCACCTTTTTAGGATTGACGAAGGCATCATTTTCCTTGATCGCTAAATAAAATCTGCCCTTGGATCCATCTTCACTGACTGTAACCTGTCCGACTTCATTACCCTTTTTAACGAAATCATACAATTTCACATCAATCTCCTTGAGCTGCCCATACCAGGATTCACTTTTATTGGCATGCTGAATGACGACCGTCTTTCCTATTCCCTCCTTTTCACCGGCAAAAATGACTAGCCCCTCATTGATTGCCTCCACCTTGGAGCCTTTGCTCGTTTCCAGTATGATACCTTCACCGTTCGTCTCGAACGTTTGGGTAATCTTCGCAGAAGCTGGCATGGCATATTCTTCATTCGAGTCGACCGTTTCCTTGTTCGCTTCCTTCGGCAAGAAAGCGATCGGTTTGCCAAACGCACTTTCATACCAATTGGAGATGGAAGCGAACTGAAATTCCTTGCTCATGTTTTCCGTGACAAAGCTCCTGGCAGGGTCAAGCCGTACCGATGGGTGCTTGAACATCACCGCGACAATCAGGAACAGGCAGACACTGACAAGTATTTTAAAGAAAAAATATTCTTTCCTGAAGAGCGGATGATCTTTTTCGGAATATCCGTTGAATGAATCAGCTCCATATGATTCATCATTGTTGATCTCCGTCCAACTGCTGTTCCCAACTGGGTTATCATTGAACTTACGTCTCTTGGCGATACGATTGCGGATATCTTTCCTGCGATCATCCATAAAGAATCCCCCCTGCTCTTGTCAAAGCGCTATATTACAGCGTATGAACAACTTGTCCGGACTATGACCGAGAAAAGATGTTAGTGATAAAATAAATATCCCGGACCAAATCGAGCGGAAACTCATAAAATTCAAGGGATTTTCACAACAATTAATGAAATTGAATAAATGAGGAAAAAATCCAATTGATATTGTTCCCTGAAATTTGTTATAATAAAGTGGTTTTAACATTATTGAGGGGGAACATTTTTTTATGTCAATCGAAATAGGCAGCAAAGTACAAGGTAAAGTAACAGGTATCACTAATTTTGGAGCATTCGTAGAATTACCAGGAGGCTCAACAGGTCTTGTGCATATCAGTGAGGTAGCAGATAGCTATGTAAAAGACGTCAATGACCATCTTAAAGTAGGCGACCAAATAGAAGTTAAAGTGATTAGTGAGAAAGACGGAAAAACTGCCTTGTCCATCAAAAAGGCTATAGATAGACCCGAAGGGCAAACCTCTTCTTATACCAAACGCCCACCACGCCAAGGGGATAGCCGTTCTAAAGATTTTCGTTCAAAAGGTAATTTCCAACCAAAGGAAAATTTCGAAGATAAAATGGTTCGCTTTTTAAAGACTAGTGAAGAAAATTTATCGACTCTTAAACGCAGCACCGAATCGAAACGCGGCGGCAGAGGCGGAAGACGCGGATAACCCGTCTAAGTTTCAACCATATAGATAAGGCAAGCCAAGGATCTTGGCTTGCCTTTTTTATTGGCGGAAGCAAAAAAAAGCGGGGGCATCAAGTGCTCCCGCTTCCTGAACTTGATTGTACTCATCAAGTTTTTTCGGAATTTTAGCGTACGCTAAAGAATTTTTTCAGTTTGGACATGAAGCCCTTCGGTTCACCGCCAATTGGCGACAAGGGAACGGATTCACCAAGAATCCTGCGGGCTATGTTCCGATAGGCAAGTGAGACTCTATTGTCTGGATTATAGGCGATCGGTTCCTTTTTATTAGCTGCCACAATGACCTGGTCATCGTCAGGGATGACGCCAATCAAATCAATTTTAAGAAAATCGGTAACGCCATCGATATCCATTTCTTCATCTTCATGAAGTAAATGGCCACGTATCCGGTTGATGATCAATTGTGGCGGTTCAATCTGCTCTTCTTTTTCAAGCAGGCCAATGATGCGATCTGCATCCCTGACAGCGGGCCTCTCCGCCGTCGTAACGATGATCGCCTTGTCCGCCCCGGCAATGGCATTCCTGAAGCCCTGTTCGATGCCTGCTGGGCAGTCAATGAGGATATAATCATAGTCCGGTTTCAAATCGCTGATGAGTTTCCTCATTTGCTCTTCATTCACCGCTGATTTATCGCTATTTTGCGGAGCCGGCAGCAAATAAAGCAAATCCTCGAAATGTTTATCTTTAATGAGCGCTTGATGTATTTTACAGCGCCCTTCGACCACATCGACCAAATCATAGATGATCCGGTTTTCCAACCCCATGATCACATCCAAGTTTCGAAGACCGATATCGGTATCAATCAAGCAAACCTTTTTGCCTAGAAGAGCTAAAGATGTTCCCAGATTGGCGGAGGTGGTCGTTTTCCCGACACCACCCTTACCGGATGTTATAACTATTGCCTCTCCCACGATTAGAGACCCCCTTCTAATCTATTTAAATTAGGTCTATATTTCTTTAAAACTTGCAGTTTATCGATAATGATATTTTCTTCTTCATCCATGAAGGCACATTCCAAGTCATGCCCCCATTTCGTATATTCATCAGGAGATAAATTGACTTGTCCGGCAATGCGAAGCTGGGCAGGCTTCATGACCGAGGCGGCTATTATCGCCTCATTATTCCCCTTGTAACCGGCATGGGCTATTCCCCTTAACTGTCCCATGACATATATGCTGCCCCCCGCACGTACCGTTCCATCGGGATTGACATCCCCGATTAGCAGTAAATCCCCGGGAACTTCAAAAACTTGTCCAGATCTTATCACCTTGGTGACGGTCGTCACTTGGTTTTCGTCTTTCCAGCGGTTCGCTTCGTCCTTTGTCAGGACATTCGAAATCATTTCATCTACAAAAAGCTTCTTTTTTTTGTGGATGACCTCTTTAATCATTTCTTCTTGTTTTTCATCAAGATAGCGGTTCCCTGTATGTACTTTAACGGAAATAGACGGGTCATTTTCTTGAAACTGATAGTTTGCCGAAAGCTTCACTTCTAACTCTTTCAATAATTCGGAAAATGAGCAAGAATCATCGAGATGAAGCATAAACCCGTCTTTTGTTCCCTTAATCATGACATTTTGCTGAATTCTTTTATTCATGACGTTTGTTTCACCTCAATGAAATATAATTCGACATAGGAAAACAAATTTCCTTTTTCTACGTACACGGAAGAGAGAAATACCAATCCGACCTGCTTTTTCGGACATTGAAACGTTATTCCGCTTCTCCTTGCAAATCAAGTTTTTCGAAAATTCTCTTTAAAGGATAGCAGCTGATGACAATGAATACGAGATTCAATAACAAGGTCGGCAGTAATCTCCTTTCCGCGAATTCACCGAATGGCATCTCGGCGAATGAAAGGATGGTATTCATCTGAAAAATGACTACCTCTAAAACGGCCGTAAACACAAACGCCGTCAAACAGGCAATCAAAACATTATTTTGCAGGATTTTCATGCATTTTGAAATCAAGTAGGCAAGAAAAGGAAGCAGGAACATATAAACCCCTAAGATTTCCGTATATACGACATCATAGGTCAATCCAAGAATCGCTCCATAAAGCATGCCCATTTTCCTGGAACCATACATGGTCAGGAAAAAAACGAAAATCATCATGAAATGGGGAACGAGGATTTTATCGTCCCCGAACGTATCACCCGCAAAAAGCTGCGCGAAGATGCTTTCAAAAACAAAAAAAATCAAGGCTATAAAAGAAAGGATGAATTGTTTCACTCAGCTTCATCCTCCCCATCACTTTCCTTCGCTACCCCGCCTACTTCACGCTGAACGACCATAACATTGTTTATATCGTAAAAATCCGTCGAAGGTTCAATATACGCAGTTTGATTCAATCCGTATTGATCGACCTTGACATCAACCACTTTTCCGATCAATAAACCTTTAGGGAAGATCCCTCCATAACCGGATGTGATGACCGTTGAATCCTTCTTGATTTTTTTATCGTATGGAATCCGTTTCATTAACAATAGGTTCTTTTTATCATCGAACCCTTCTATCAAACCGTATGCTTTATCATCACCTTGAACGATGGCGGAGACGCGGTTGGCTTTATCGATTGAACTCAAGAGCTGAACCGTAGCCGTGAAATCAGTTGCTGACTTAACCTTTCCCACAAGCCCATTGGACGTGATGACGGCCATATTCTTTTCTACCCCATTACGCTTTCCTTTATTGATCGTCAGCATTTCATGCCAACGGTCAGGATTGCGGCCGATGACCGTCGATTGAATCGGTGAATACTTCCGCAGGTCATCTTCCTTCTTGAGGTTATCGCGAAGATCTTCATTTTCTTCTTTTAAATCCTGGACTTGGGTTTTCAATAATACATATTCATCCAAGCGGGCCTTCAATTTTTTGTTTTCATCATATGTATGTTGAAGGTCTTTCAAGCCCCCTACAAATCCTGTTATACCCGAAACTGGCTTATTAAACACATTTCCAACCCAGCCTGTCGTATCTTTGAGGAATTGTTCCGGCCATGTCAACTCTTCTCTCTCCTTTAAGGAAAAACCGATCAATGCCACGAGAACGATGATACTAACGAGCAAGAGAAGGAGTTTTTTATTAAAAATCTGTGGCATGATAATTGCACCTCTATATCTTAATATCTTAAATCTTAAACATATACCCTTACATGCTTCGCCTTCGCTACCTGTTCATTAAGCAGCTTGGACATAAGAAAAACCGGCTCAAAATTGCAACCTTTTGTTGAGCCGGCTCCTATTTGAGAAGTTGTGCTTATCGGGAATCTCTTGATTTAGTTTTGAATAAGTGAATGTGGTCCAATGCTTTCCCCGTGCCGATCGCTACACAATCCAGCGGATTTTCGGCAATGATTACCGGCATTTGCGTTTCTTCACTGATGACTTTATCCAGATTGCGCAGTAGTGCTCCTCCGCCTGTCAACACAATTCCTCTATCCATGATGTCAGCAGCCAATTCAGGTGGTGTTTTTTCGAGCGTGTTTTTCACGGAATCCACAATCGCAGTAACCGTATCGCTCAATGCTTTGGATATTTCCTCAGCTGTAATTTCAATCGTCTTTGGCAATCCAGTCAATAAGTCACGACCGCGAATTTCCATGTTTTCGACGCCTTCCGTGTCACCGGCAGAACCAATTTCCATTTTAATCGCTTCCGCGGTACGCTCACCGATCATCAAATTGTAGTTTTTGCGTATGTAGACGATAATGGCATCATCCATTTCATCTCCGGCAATGCGGATGGATTGGCTCGTAACGATTCCGCCAAGGGAGATGATCGCCACTTCCGTCGTTCCTCCGCCGATATCGACGACCATGCTGCCTGTAGGCTCCCAAACAGGAAGGTCTGCCCCGATCGCTGCCGCAAACGGTTCTTCGATAGGATAGGCATCACGTGCCCCAGCTTGTCTAGCTGCATCAATGACTGCACGCTGCTCAACTGCCGTAATTCCAGAAGGTACGCAAATCATGACATATGGCTTGTTACCGAATACACCCTTTTTTTGGGCTTCTTTCATATAATACTTCATCATTGTTGCCGTCGTTTCATAATCGGCAATTACGCCGTCTTTCATCGGACGAAGTGCAACCACGTTTCCAGGTGTACGGCCGATCATGTTTTTTGCATCATTTCCGACTGCCACGATTTGCTTTGTATCGGTTTGCACCGCGACGACGGATGGTTCGCGAACTGCAATCCCTTTTCCTTTCACATATACAAGCGTGTTAGCCGTTCCTAAATCAATCCCTATATCTCTAGCGCCTATTCCAAACATTGGTATCTCCCTTTCGTAAACAAAAATGCCTTTTTATAAGTTCAAGTTGTAATTTGTCGTTTTTTGACAATAAGAGTTTTGAAAAAGTTTCCTCTTTTAAAAATCATAAACAATATTATATCGTATCGTCAAAAATTTTGATAGTGTCATAAATAACCTTTTTCCTTCAAACTAACATATTTATGCTCCCCGATAATGATGTGGTCCAATACTTCAATCCCGATAATTCTACCACATTCGACTAATCTTTTCGTCACTTCAATATCTTCTCTGCTAGGAGTGGGGTCTCCGGAGGGGTGGTTATGAAGACAGATGATAGAGGCGGCAGACCTTCTGAAAGCTTCTTTGAAAACCTCCCGTGGGTGCACGATCGAGGCATTGAGGCTGCCGATGAAGACCGTCGTTTTTTGAAGCACTTGATTTTTCGTATTTAAATAAAGGCAGACGAAATGTTCCTGGGACAAAAACCGCATTTCTTCCATGCAGTAATTGGCCCCGTCTTCAGGAGAACGAATCACATAGCGATCTTGATCATTCAATTGGTTCATCCTCCTGCCAAGTTCCACAGAAGCTAGAATATGAATCGCCTTCGCTTCTCCTATTCCTTTGATCCCGGTCAATTCTTCCACGGAGGCTTCTTTTAGCAGACGCAGGCCTTTGACGGAATTGATGAGCCTGCCGGCTAATTGCAGTACGGATTCTTCCTTTGTACCCGTCCTTAATAGCAGCGCAAGCAACTCCTGGTTGGAGAGGCTTTCTGGTCCGTCTTGCAAAAACCTTTCGCGTGGCCTCTCTTCTTTCGGGTAATCCCTTATTAACATTTTTTCACTCAAAACATCCGCCCTCCCATAAAAGGGAGATGCCAAAGCAGAAATCCACTTAGCCGAAATCTGCCTGCATCGCCTTGAGCTCACGGGCCAATCTTGAAACCGGAAGCCCGACGACAGAGAAATAATCCCCTTTGATTTGTTTGACAAGCAGGGACCCGTATCCTTGTATCCCATAACCGCCGGCTTTATCAAAAGGTTCCCCGCTATCCAGATAACGTTCGATTTCAGCTTCTGGCAGCTCCCAAAATGTCACTTCCGTTTTTTCCGCGAATACTTTGCAATGCTTACCGAATAAGATGGCAACACCTGTATAAACCTCATGTGTCCGACCCGATAACATCTCCAGCATCCTTTTTCCATCCGCGCGGCTTGTTGGCTTGCCTAATATCTTTCCATCAAGGACGACAACCGTGTCCGAGCCGATTACCCAGCTTTCCTGAAATCTTGCTAATATCGCCTTGGCTTTACGGGAGGCAAGCTCTTTCACCGCAGCATCTGGACACATGGTATCATCAATACTTTCATCGACATTGGAATTCATGCTTTCAAAGGGGATTTGTAGGAATTGCAGAAGTTCTTTACGACGTGGTGATGAAGAAGCTAAAATCAATGGCTGCATAATTAAAAGGTCACCTTTCTTTACATAGGGAGATACATACCTATCCTATCAAATTATCAGGCAATCCACAATTATTGTTTACTAGGAATCGACAATCCCGGCTAAGTATTTCCCGGAAAATAAAAAAAACTGTCATCTGACCGTTTCTTGGTGGGGAGCTTGTCCGCTTGGATAGCTCCCTGTTTCATCAGTTAACTTGATGCACTTTGGTAATTCAATAAAAAATCCAGAAGGCTTCCTTGTGCCTCCAGGAGCTTGTCTTCCTTTTTGGAGCTCTCAAACTCGGTAATCGCCTCTGCCGCAGCAGTTAGGTCGGCATTCATTTTAGATAACTCTTTCGATACTTTCTCCGCCTTCAGCTCGTTCAGGTTTTTTTTCAACGCTTCTTTGTTTACAGTCGCTTCCTTACCACGTAGCTTGGCCGCGGATATTTCCGCTAACGAAGCATAGACCATCTTCATCTTGTCGAGGGTTTTTTCATCCACCTCGCTTTTTCCATTTGCTTCAAGATTGATTTCCTTCCAATAAACGTCGACATCATAGGACTTTAAGAACAAGGCCAGATCTTTGCTTGAAGCTAGACTCTCTGCCGACCCCAGGAATAAATAATAGCTTTCTTCCAGTTTGAAAATTTCAGCGGGAACTTGCTTATCCAAGATTTTCTTTTGTATCTGCTTGGCAGCATCCTCGGTGCTGAATACTCCACCCTGCACAAGGAATGTTTTCAGCTCGGCTCCATTCTCCTTCACTGCCGCTTTTTTATCCTCAACCGGGGCTTTCGTTGAAATGGGTGTCTCGAGTGTGGGAACCGCGGCTTTTTCCCTCGTGATCGTTTTAACGGCGATCAAGCCAAGAATCGACCCAAAAAACACGGCACATATGACAGCGATCAAAAAGGTCTTAACTGGCCTTTTATCCGAGCCCTTCCTTGAGCTGGCACCAAAACCGATGAGCTTCGGCATTTTCTTCTTTTTTGGGGAAGGGACCAATACAATCTTGTTCTCATTCGCCTCATCAGGAAGTATCCATTCAAAACTCTCATCTTGATGCTCCTGCTCTTCACTCGCTGCCTCTTCGCTTTCGATTCTATTATTATCGGCAAATACTTTTTCTTCCCCATTGATTTTAATCGTGACACCTTTGCTTTTTCCTGACTTGCCCACTTTTTTTCCTCCTCTCCAGTTCATTTTTTCCATCCTATCATAGTGCAAAAAAAAAATAACAAGACTTTTGTCGTCTTGTCATTAATAGGTTTCGTCAAATTTCCCTTTCACTGACTAGTAGATTACCTATATCTTCTTAGTCACTGGTACTTCTGGTTCATTGCCGCATCCATATCCATGCCCCAAAAATGACGGACGATCGAATTTCTCGATGTTCACCTATAACCGAATGGGGGAAATTCACTGGCAGCGTGGACCGAGGGGCATTTTGACAAATTCCCCCTTTTTCTAAAATGGTCCTTTACACTCATCTTAGGTAGCTTACATACGAACGCACAATGTAATCGCCCCAAAAATATGCCGTCAATGTTCCGAAAACGATGTACGGTCCGAATGGAATCACGGTTTTCTTTTTTAGAACGCCGCTGAGCATCCCGATGATGCCAAAAAATGCACCATAAAAGCAGGCAAACAGCAAGGATAATAGCACTAGTTTCGTACCCAGCGCAAAGCCGATCACGGCAAACAGTTTGATATCCCCGCCACCCATGCCGCCCTTGCTCACTACGGCGATCAAGAGCAGGAGGGCGAAGCCGATTGCCGCCCCAGCTAGCGAATCCCACCAGAGAGACAGCGGGAAAGATACTCTCAAAGCAATAAAAAGCACCATAAAGAAGATCAGGATTTTATCAGGTATGAGCATGTAGATGACATCGGACACAAAGATGATCATGAATAACGAAATCAATGTCCAGCAAATGAAAAGCTCGCCCGACCAGCCCAGGAATATCGGAGCTGAGACGAATAATATGCCTGTCAGCATTTCCACGATCGGGTAAAGAGGGGATATCCTAGCTTCACAGCCCCGGCATTTTGCACCTTGCACTACATAGGAAATCACAGGAATCAACTCGAAGAATGTCAAGGTACGCCCACAGGAGGGGCAAGCGGAGCGACGGTTCACAAATGGTTGACTTACTGGAACACTTAAACCGACGACATTAAAAAACGAGCCTAAGATCAAGCCAAGTACGAGGAGATAAATATGGATAGCCATCATTTATGTAACGTGTACTTCCGAATTACTGGATTCCCAAAACTCATTCTTACAAAATCCTTCACCCGCATGGCCCATTCTTTTGCCAGGACAATAACCTCACGACAATCACTACGGTTATTCATCGTCATTCATCCTCCCGTATTTTATCTTCATGCCTGCTCTTTCAGTAAACTTCTCACATTCTCTGTCGATTCGATTCAGCTAGGAACAATTTATAAGCCTATTTTAACAAATAAACGTGGATTTGGTTGCTAAAAAACGTGATGAAGGGCGATGAAAAGCCAGATTCGTTTCTTTGTTGCTGCCCATATTGCCTACAAGCCAACAGACAGGAATGCCCTCACAAGTGAAAGGAAATGCAGGGACCCGGCGATGACAAGAACCTCCTTATTCCCTGTTTTCCGTTTTCCCTCCGTAATTGCCTCCTGCCAATTCTTGATTAACCGTTTATTGTCGTGATGAGATGCTTCATAAAGCGTCTGCGCATCCGCCGCCCGATCATGGACAAATTCGGTAATGATGATTTCAAGCGCATTTCCTTCAAGGTCACGAAGCATCTGAGCATAATTTTTATCCTTAAATGAGCTGAAAACGAATCGGTACTTATATTCAGGGTAATGCACCTTCAGCGTATCAATGAGTGCCTCGATGCCTGCAGGATTATGGGCACCATCAAGGATCACCAAAGGTTCATTGGATACCTTTTCAAACCGGCCATCCCATTTCGCTTCCGCTATCCCTTTGCGAATGCTTTTTTCATCGATATGCTCCATGGCAATTAAGACAGCAGCAATGGCTAATGCTGCATTCTCGATTTGATGGTATCCTAACATGTTCATTTCTATATGTTCGATAGTCTTATTTCCAAGTGAAAACGAGAAGCTTTGTCTGCTTTCGCTTTTCTTGACATCTGCTAAATGAAAATCCTTGCCTACTAGGTAATATGGGGCGCCGACTGCATCCGCCTTTGCTTCGATCACGTCGGCCGGTTCTTTCGCCGTCACTCCGCTTATGACTCCTGCCCCGGTCTTGATGATGCCCGCCTTCTCTGAAGCGATTTCCGCTAAGGTGTCACCGAGGATATTCGTATGCTCCAATGATATCGAGGTAATGATCGAAAGTAACGGCTTGATGACATTGGTTGTATCGAGCCTGCCTCCAAGTCCCGTTTCCATTAAAACTACATCGACTTCCTTTTTGCTAAAATAAGAGAACGCCATCGCTGTCAATATTTCGAATTGGGTGGGACCATTCCCTGCCTGATCCATCTCTTCGATGAACGGCCCAAGTTCACGGAACACAGCAATGAAATCGTTATCGCTAATTTCATCTGCATTTATCTTTAGCTGCTCATTCATGCGTATTAAATAGGGAGATGTGAAGGAAGCCACCTTGCCTCCTCCTTCTGCCATCAAAATTTCCTTAATATACTGAAGTGTTGAGCCTTTCCCATTCGAACCCGCAATATGAATATATGTTAGCCCTTCATGCGGATTGCCTAGTTTACTTAATAGTGCCTCCATGCGTGACAGGCCAAAATTCATGCCTAATTGAACTTGGCGCCGTTCAAAAAAATGATTGATTTCGTTCATGGTCGTTGCCATTAATCATCGAGCCTCCTCTATCTTTATACCGCTCTTATGCGTTAAGATTATTTTATCAATATATGAACGATTAACCTAGATGAAAGGTAGTGTTATTTCATGAAAACTTCTGTGCTTCACTGTTGGATCGTCGTGAATGGCTATTTACAGCATGATAAATTTTCCAGATTGGCTTTGTTCATTAAAGAAGCGGCTGAAAGAAAAAAAATCAAGGCAACCTTAATCCGTAATTCAGATCTTATTCCCGTCATAGAAAAAGGGGTTCCATTACTTAAAGGAACGTCTGAAATGCTGCCGGATTTTGTGCTGTTCATGGATAAAGACATTCATTTGGCACACCATTTGGAATTGCTCGGCCTTCCGGTATATAACAGCAGTACCGCGATCGACATTTGCGACAGCAAAGCGAAAACGCATCAAGCCTTGGCAGGACATAACATACCGATGCCAAAGACTGTCTTCCCCCCTTTCACGTATGAGGGTATCAAAAGGGTAAATATGGATGTTTTTAAACAGATCGGGAGCGAACTTGGATTCCCGCTTATCGTCAAGGAGTCTTATGGTTCTTTTGGGGAACAAGTTTATTTGATCCAAACGGAGGAAGATCTGCTCAAGACGATCCTTCAGCTTGGCCACAAACCATTCATCATCCAGGAATTCATCAATCATAGTAAAGGCCGGGACATTCGTGTCAATGTCGTCGGCGATCAAGTCGTTGCTGCTATGCAACGCCATTCCGAGCATGACTTCCGAGCCAACATGACTGCTGGCGGCAGGGCTGAACCATACACTCCCACGAAGGAAGAGGCAAAGCTTGCGATCCGGTGTGCCAAGATTCTCGGTGCCTCATTTGCCGGCGTCGATTTATTGTTTGGTGAAGATGGTCCGCTTTTGTGCGAGGTGAATTCGAACTCGCATTTACTGAATATATATGAATGCACCGGCATCAACATCGCTGATAGCATGTTTGATTATATGTTGAACATATTAGGAAAAGGAAGTACTTCAGATGACAAAAAAAACAGGCTGGCTAATTTATAACCGCGAGGATGCCGTAAACAATAAAGGATACATAGAATGGATGCTGGACGAGGCCAGTAGACTCGATCTTGATTTGCATTTCTACCATCGTGAGGACCTACGGATCGGCCATCGCTTCAATGAATTATACGTGGAACATGTGCTCAAACCCATCACATTGCCAGCCTTCGCCATCGTGCGGACCATCGATCCTTTTTTCACGAGACAGCTGGAGCAAATGGGGATCGCTTGCTTTAACTCCTCTTTCGTATCGGAAATCGTGAATGACAAAGCGAAGACGCATCAATATTTGACTCCACTCGGAATTCCGATGGCTGATACCGTGTATTGCCAAGGTAGGCCGAGTGCTGATGATATGGACTTCCCCTTCATCGCTAAAGAAACTAATGGGCGCGGCGGGAAACAAGTATTTTTAATTCAGCACGCTAGAGATCTTGCCGAATTGAAAGACGGAAATTGGCTTGTCCAAAAACCTGGCTTATTCGGTAGAGATATCCGCGTTTTTGTAATCGGTAACGAAGTGAAGGCTGCCGTGCTCCGCGAATCAGCTTCCAGCTTCAAGGCGAATTATACGTTAGGCGGGACAGCATCCTTATACGAGCTGACTGCATCCGATTTAGTTCTTGTTGAAAGAGTAATGGAAGCGTTCGATTTTGGCCTGGTCGGAATCGATTTCATCTTTGCCGAAGACGGCAGCTTGATGCTCAATGAAATCGAGGATGTTGTCGGCAGCAGGACGTTAAGTGCCCTTAGCGACTTGAATATCGTAAGAGAGTACCTCACATTCATAAATGAAAGAATCTCTGCCTCCATTTAGGACGTAAAAAGGATGAACCCAGCAAAAGCTGAGTTCATCCTTTTTTTATTTTACAGTTGTTTCAGTTCATTGATCCGGTGAATCACCGAGTCGCGTTTATCGCTATAGTCTTTTTCTTTGGCACGTTCTTCTTCGATGACGCTCGCTGGCGCCTTTTTCACGAAGCCCTCGTTGCCTAATTTTTTCTGTACGCGTTCCACTTCTTTATTAAGTTTGTCGAGTTCCTTTTCAAGACGTTTCACTTCTTCGTCGATATTGATCAGCCCTGTCAGCGGAAGGATCAACTCCACTCCGGTTACGACAGCCGTCATCGCCTGAGCCGGCTCTTCGACTTCCATGCCGATCGTCAATTGTTCAGGATTACAGAAACGCTCGATATAGCTGCTGTTTTTCTGCAATGTGCCTAAGATTGATTCGTCCTTCGCTTTTAAAATCAAATTGATTTTCTTGCTGAGCGGCGTGTTCACCTCAGCACGGATGTTACGGACGGAGCGGATGATTTCAACAAGCAGCTTCATTTCCTCGGCTGCAGCCGTATCCGTCAATTCTTCGTTCACTTCCGGCCAAGCGGCTACCGTGATCGACTCTCCTTGATGAGGAAGGTTCTGCCAGATTTCCTCAGTGATGAATGGCATGAACGGGTGTAACAATCTCATCGTGTTATCTAGCACGTAGGCCAAGATTGAGCGCGTCGTTTTCTTTGCCGCTTCATCTTCACCGTATAATGGAAGCTTCGCCATTTCAATATACCAATCACAGAAGTCATCCCAAATGAAGTTATAAAGCACACGGCCGACTTCACCGAATTCATAACGGTCCGCAAGTCTCGTCACGTTCGTGATCGTTTCATTCAAACGAGTCAAAATCCATTTATCGGCTACTGATTTTTCACCGCTTAAATCGATTTCATCGTACGTCATGCCGTTCATGTTCATCAAAGCAAACCGCGATGCGTTCCAAATCTTATTGGAGAAGTTCCAAACCGCTTCCACTTTTTCGGTACTGTAACGAAGGTCCTGACCTGGTGAGCTGCCGGTGGATAAGAAGTAACGTAAGGAATCGGCGCCGTATTGATCGATGACATCCATCGGATCAACACCATTGCCAAGCGATTTACTCATTTTGCGTCCCTGTTCGTCGCGAACAAGACCGTGAATCAACACATCTTCAAAAGGACGTTCACCCGTAAACTCAAGAGCTTGGAAAATCATCCGCGATACCCAGAAGAAAATGATATCGTAGCCAGTCACAAGCGCCCCGGTTGGGTAGTATCGTTTGAAATCGATACTGTCCGCATCAGGCCAGCCCATAGTCGAGAACGGCCATAAAGCCGAGCTGAACCATGTGTCGAGAACGTCTGTATCTTGTTCCCAGTTCTCCGCATCCGCAGGCTCTTCATGTCCTACATATACTTCGCCAGTTTCTTTATGGTACCAGGCTGGAATGCGGTGGCCCCACCATAGCTGACGGGAAATGCACCAGTCACGAATGTTTTCCATCCAGTGCAGATACGTTTTTTCGAAACGATCTGGAACGAAATGGACTTTTTCATCATCGGAACCTTTTTGAAGCTCAACCGATGCATCAGCCAGTGGCTGCATTTTAACGAACCATTGCGTTGAAAGATAGGGCTCGACAACTGCTCCGCTTCTTTCTGAATGTCCGACTGAGTGCAGGTGATCTTCGATTTTGAATAGTACTCCTTCTTCCTGAAGATCTTTGACGATTTGTTTACGGCAGTCAAAACGATCCATACCATCATATTTTCCGGCTTTTTCATTCATGGAGCCATCTTCATTCATGACAAGGATTCGTTCCAGATTGTGACGATTCCCGATTTCAAAGTCATTCGGATCATGAGCCGGTGTAATTTTCACCGCACCGGAACCGAATTCCATATCGACATAATCATCACCGACAATCGGGATTTCCCGGCCAGTAATTGGCAGGCGAACCATTTTGCCGATCAAGTGTTTATACCGATCATCTTCAGGGTGTACAGCAACCGCCGTATCGCCAAGCATCGTTTCCGGACGGGTCGTCGCTATTTCAATTTCACCTGATCCGTCTACTAACGGATATTTCATATGGTAAAACGCACCTTGAACATCTTTGTAAATGACCTCAATATCCGATAACGCCGTTTTCGTTGATGGGTCCCAGTTGATGATGTATTCGCCGCGGTAAATCAAGTTCTTATTATAAAGGGAAACGAAAACTTCGCGGACCGCTTTTGAAAGCCCCTCATCAAGCGTGAAACGTTCACGGGAATAATCAAGCCCAAGCCCAAGCTTTGCCCACTGTTCACGGATATGGCTCGCATATTCTTCCTTCCATTTCCATGTTTCTTCAACGAACTTTTCACGACCAAGGTCATAACGGCTTACGCCTTCGGCACGAAGTTTCTGTTCAACTTTCGCTTGAGTGGCGATACCGGCATGGTCCATACCCGGCAACCATAAAACATCAAAGCCCTGCATCCTTTTCATGCGTGTTAATATATCTTGAAGTGTCGTATCCCAAGCGTGGCCAAGATGCAGCTTGCCTGTCACGTTCGGTGGCGGGATGACAATCGTATAAGGTTCTTTCTTATCGTCACCTGTCGTTTCGAAAAACTTTCCATCAAGCCACCATTTGTAGCGGCCTTTCTCTATCGTCTGCGGATCATATTTAGTCGGCATCGAAATTTGGTTCTCTTCCATATCTTTTCCTCCTTTTTGGGCATAAAAAAAACTTCCATCATCTTAAAAGGACGAAGGAAGTTGTTCGCGGTGCCACCTTTTTTCCGAAAAAGAAAAGTTTCTCTTTCGGCTCTCAAAACGGATAACGGCTCTTCACCGGCCTTCGCTACTAAAGATCTTTCACGAAAACTGCTCGCGGACGACTTCGGATGCTGCTACCTGGAAACCTCCCACCAATTGGCTTCCTCTCTGAAAAGTGCATTTCATCTTACTATTTCCGGTCTTAGCATTGATTTTTATTCATATGTAAAATCATTGAATGCATATAGTATATAGTACAAAAAATATAGGGCTACAGTCAATCATCTTTTCATTCACTTTATTTAAGAAACAGGTCACTTCCTATATTCCATCCGTTGGCCCTGCCTCTTTCTTCATAGTATCCTCCTATAATGATCACTGTGACGTCTTTCTCACCTTTTCCACTAACGACCCATAAAGTATAAGAAGTCCTAAAAAGGAAGGTAATAAATATGAAGCGAAGATATACTCCCTATACTTTACCACCTTGGATGAAAAGATTCCGCGGTGTTTGCCAGCAGTTCATCGTTCCCTTCATCGTATTCCAAGGAATACGGACCCTGATTTTCCCGACTTTCTTTGATATGCTGCTGTTGGTCGCATTCATTTTCCTGGCCATGTCCTTCTATTTCGAATGGATTTAATTATTCCCTGACAGCAAAAAAATATACATGACTGGAGATGATCCAATCATGTATATTTAGCTTGAGGGTGATTGTTCTTCTTTGGCAGCCTCGGCAGCCGCTTTTTTCTGCTGTTCGATTTCCTCGATTTTCATCACCATATATTCAATGTTCTTCAGTAACCAGAATTGACGCTGCAGTTGGGTGACATGATCCAGTTCTGAACGCTGCGACCTGCCGTCCGAATATCCCTTCACCAATTCCAAAGCAGACCCAGGAAAAGCAAGATAGCTTTGCATGAGCAGCAATTCTTCTTCCTTCAGCGGAAAATAGCGCATGTAGTTATATAGCCAGTCAACGCAGTCGTCACATTGAACGGGATAGGTCCTCGCCGACTTAACGAGAAAAGGCAATAAATCGAAATGAGGCGGCGCCGTATTCGAATTCTCGAAATTGATGAAATACCCGTATCCGCGTTCATCATAAACGAAATGCTTAAGGGAAATCTTCCCATGAGTAACCACGGTTCGCACTTTTTCACTTTCCTTCGTTTTTTCATACCACGTTTCAAACTTCTTAATCGAGTACTTCAGTGCTTGTGACATATCAGTGAAGAACGAACATACCGTCATTTCGAACGGTGACATATACCATTTCTTTTCACAACTGACAATATACTCATCGATAAAGTCCTTCTCATTGTTCCAGGCATCAAGCGTCCGCTCATAATGAGCTTCCCTTTCTTCCATGTCCGCTTGTATTTCTTTTACGGTCAGCGTATGCATTCGGGCAAGCTCCCTGAACATTTGCTTATGCTTTTCATCACGCTCCCCATCTTTTTCATTGTTCAACCAGGGCATCAGGTAATACAACCGGCCATTATGGAGGACGGCATAACGTTGATCCATCGTTTGATAGATGGGAACGATCCGATTATAACCGCGATGATATAGCTTTTGGACATTTTTAATAAAATCAATGCCATTATGCGGCACTATCGATTTCAAAGCAAACGTACCTCGATCACTGTATACTTTCTTCACCCGTCCGAAATCCTCAACATATTGTACATAAAGGGCATATTCCTTCAAGACGGTTTCCGTGTCCCGATCCCGATTAACCGACTGCTGATTCTCGTTTTCCCTCACGAGACTCACTCACCTTCTCTAAAAAAACTAATACTAGACCGTCACCTTAGTAAAAAACAGGAGCAGGCCATTTATATGCTCTGCTCGCTGTCATGGTTAATTTTTATAGGCAACCGCCTTCGGTATATAGATGACTTGACCTTCCTCGACATGTGTACTCGATTCCAGTTCATTACCAAAAAGAATGGATTGAACCGTTACATCATATCGCTGGGCCAAATCTTCGAGCGTTTCCCCGTGCTGAACAATACATACCTTCATCCTTACTAGTTCTTCTTCTTGTTTTCTGCCGAATAAATGCATGATGGAAGACTGCTTTTCCCCTTGATCAACCGCTTCTTTTTCATCGCGTTCGGCGGCTTGCTTCCTGCCTTTATAACTTTTCGCTTCCTTGGCTTGCGGTTCCGTTCTTTCTCTTTCTTTGAATAAGTCGCTTATCGACGAATTAGGCTCATATTCCTCTTCGACCTTCACCTGTTCGTTAAGAATCGGTCCTGCGGCAATCGCGTCATCATCTTCCTGCCGCTCACCCTCGGTCTTGAAACGTGACACTGGGCCGCTGGTAACCGGAATGCTTTGATGAGCGCTAGCTTGCTCCTGTGCTTCCTCCGCTTTCAAGGACTCTCTTGGCGTTTCCCCTATCGGTTTTTCCTGCCTGCTCGGTTTCTCTTCTTGAATGAATGATACAGGTTCCTCGAATCCATGTTGTTCACTTTCATCTTGTTTGTCTTCCTTTCTGCTATATTCCGCCTCCCACTCCTCTTCTTCAGGATAAGGTGAAACCGGAATATCAAAAACAGGAGCATTGTGCTGATCGCTTAAATAAATCGGCTCTTCTTCTTCCTCTTCGTCAGCTTCAGCTACCCGTTTTGCCTCTGCAGAAAATGGGGTATATAACTCATCTTCCTCCTCATCACGAAAAACAGGCTGAAAATCCGGAATTGGCGGCATGCCAGCCACATAGGGAATGTAAGACTCATTTTCTCCATCCGTTTCTTCCTGTTTCTCCACTTCCCCTACTTCCTGTTCCGTATCGAACCTCTCTCCCACATATGAATCATTATATATCCCCGTTATCAACAGATCCGCCTGCAATTTCAAGCAGTTATGTTCAGGCAAAGCATAGTCAAAGCTTTGGATTGAGACATCGATTTCCTCCAATGAGGCAATCCGATTAGTAGGAATCGTTATATCAACCGGAAAACGGTGTGTGAACTCATTTAGTCCATTGAGATGCCTCTCGACCTTCTGCACGGCTTTGGGCAAAAAGGTTTGCGAAAACTCATCTTGTTCACCATTTTGCGAATCCTTGTATTCACCGCATAGATCTAACGAGCCTCGTATAAAAACATATTGATCACTCTCTTGAATCGTCACGTTCGGGTCCAAGGAAATCGAATAAAGCTCAGCCACTTCCTGTCCCTTCTGGAACCAAACGGATTCCTCTAAAGAAAATCGCAAATACGATTCATTTTCTTGCGACAAAACAACTCCTCCTTTCAACTTCAGAAACGGTACATATACCAATAACAATGTATGAGGGCAGACCATCGAATATTACTTAATTTCAGTGAAACCATCTTGTCCTCCTATTGCTGAGCCTATTAAACATCTAATCCTGCCGAGAGTCATTTAATTCAGCTTACTTTCACTTTTTCCGACCTACAATCACGTTTATTCAACCGAAAGCCCCTTTAATTCAACCTACTTTCACTTTTATTCGACCGAAATACATTTTTTTCGACTTACAGCCACTTTAATTCGACCTATACACATTTAATTCGACCTTCAACCACTTTTATTCGGCCGGAATCTTTTTAATTCGGCCTACAACCACTTTTATTCGGCTATAATCTATTTAATTCAGCCGACAACCACTTTTATTCGGCCGAGGCCCATTTAATCAGCCCAGTTTCAATACAAAAAAAAATCAGGCTAGCTTTCTCCAATAGTGTTTGGAAAAGGTAGCCTGATTTTTTATTCACGTCATTTTTTTAATTTCGCAAAGGCCTGTTCTGCCGCCATGATGGTTTTTTCGATATCTTCATCACTATGTGCGGTCGATAGGAATAAGCCTTCAAACTGGGACGGAGGCAGGTAGATGCCCTGGTTTGCCATTTCCCGATAGTAGGAAGCAAAGAATTCCAGATCGGATGTTTTGGCAGTATCGTAGTTGATGACTTCTTCATTCGTAAAGAATAGACCAATCATCGAGCCTGCCCGGTTGAAAGTATGCGGTACCCCATACTTTTCGGCTGCTTCGCCAATGCCTTTTTCAAGCATATCGCCTTTGCGGGTGAATTCTTGATAAGATTCTGGAGTCAATTGGCTCAATGTTTCAAGGCCGGCAGTCATAGCCAGCGGGTTTCCTGACAATGTGCCCGCTTGATAAATCGTTCCGCTCGGAGCAATTCGTTCCATGAATTCACGTTTGCCGCCGAATGCTCCTACCGGTAGGCCACCGCCAATAACTTTTCCTAGACAGGTAAGGTCGGGCGCGATGCCAAAATATCCTTGGGCACAATTATAGCCGACACGGAAGCCTGTCATCACTTCGTCGAAGATCAGAAGGGCACCATATTGGGTGGTCACTTCTCGTAAGCCTTCGAGGAATCCATGCTGTGGCGGAACGACGCCCATGTTCCCGGCAACCGGCTCGACGATGATGCAGGCGATATCTTCGCCGAATTGTTCAAATGCATATTTTGTTGCTGCAAGATCATTGTATGGTACGGTAATCGTATTTTTCGCAATGCCTTCCGGTACTCCGGGGCTATCCGGCAACCCTAATGTGGCAACGCCGGAACCTGCTTTGATTAACAGGGAATCGCCATGACCATGATAAGAGCCCTCGAATTTGAGGATTTTATCCCGGCCGGTAATGCCTCGTGCCAACCTTAAGGCACTCATGGTCGCTTCCGTCCCTGAAGATACCATCCGAATCATCTCGATCGAAGGCACCCGTTCAATGACCAGCTTAGCCAGTTCATTCTCGATAAGCGTAGACGTTCCAAAGCTTGTACCGGTTTCCGCTACCTTTTTCAATGCTTCAACGACACGGTCGTTCGTGTGACCGAGGATAAGCGGTCCCCAAGAAAGAACATAGTCGATATATTCATTAGCATCGATATCATACATTTTTGAGCCTTTGCCCCGCTCCATGAAAATGGGGTCCATGTCCACAGATTTGAAGGCACGTACCGGGCTGTTCACTCCGCCTGGCATCAAATTTATTGCTTCGGAAAACGCTTTTTTCGATTTTTCATATGACCGCATGATTCAATCCCCTTTTCCGTTACCGTTTTTTTATTATCTTTGTTGATCTTCGTCCATCCACCGTGCAACATCTTTTGAGAAGTACGTGATGATCAAGTCGGAACCTGCACGTTTCAAGCCTGTCAGCATTTCCATAACGATCGCTTTTTCATCAATCCAGCCATTTTGGGCCGCTGCCTTGACCATTGAATATTCACCGCTGACATTGTAGGAAACAACAGGGAGATTGAAATTATTTTTTACATCCCGGATGATGTCCATGTATGCGAGTGCCGGTTTTACGATTAGGAAATCCGCGCCTTCAGCCACATCGGATTCCGCTTCACGGAATGCTTCGAGACGATTGGCAGGATCCATTTGGTATGTTTTCCTGTCGCCAAATTGCGGCGCACCATTCGCAGCATCACGAAATGGACCGTAAAAAGCAGAAGCATATTTCACCGCATAGGACATGATCGGAATATCTTCAAATCCGGCTTCATCCAATCCTGCGCGGATGGCTGCCACGAACCCGTCCATCATATTGGAAGGGGCAATGATATCTGCGCCGGCCTCAGCCTGGCTGATTGCCGTTTTGGCAAGAAGGTCAAGGGAAGCGTCATTGAGAATTTTTTCCCCTTCAACGACCCCGCAATGACCGTGGCTTGTATACTCACAAAGACAAGTGTCAGCAATGACGATCACTTCTGGATATTGTTTTTTGATAAGGCGGGTTGCTTCTTGCACGAGTCCGTTATGGTGAAACGCCCCTGTGCCATGCTCGTCTTTATCATGTTCAAAGGGAACACCGAATAAAATGACCGATTTAATGCCAAGACTGACGACTTCATCCATTTCCGCTGCCAAATTATCCATGGAGAGCTGATAGATGCCCGGCATCGAGTTAATTTCATTTTTCACCTGTTCACCATCAATGACGAAGATGGGATAAATCAAATCCTCTTTATGCAGGTGTGTTTCTCGGACCAAAGCCCTCATGCCTGCACTTGCACGCAAGCGGCGATGGCGATTGAATGGAATGTTTTTCATTGTAAAGTTCCTCCCTTAGTATTTCGTGTCATGATGAAGTGTATGATATCCGCAACCATGGCGTCCGTCGTGTAAACATCCGGACACACGTCTACCGATAAACCATGTCTAACGGCCGTTTTAGCGGCAATCGGACCGATGCAGGCGATGATGATCGAATCTATGTATGTACCTAATTCGTGGCGTTCGATGACCTGCAGGAAATGGTTGACCGTCGAAGAACTCGTAAAGGTTATGATGTCAATGGCATGATTCTTTATAAGATGAACGAGTTCTTTTTCGCTGCTTGCGGGAAGTACCGTATGGTAGATGATCACTTCATCACCTATTGACCCGGCTTCATTAATTGCCTCGGCAATGACGGACCTGGCGAGGTTCCCCTTCGCCAGCAGCACGCGAGTTCCCGATTCCAGTAAGGGAATGAACTCCGAAACGAAGCCTTCAGCGACATATTCGGACGGCATGAAATCCGCCTCATATCCGAATCGTTTCAGAGCCACTTCCGTTTTGGAACCGATCACTGCTATTTTCGGAAGCGTGATTGGCTGTTTACCGAGAAGCTTGAAGAAGTATTCCACCCCATTTTGACTCGTCAAGATGATCCAGTCATAGGTATGCAGCGCTTCTAACCGTTGTTGGACCTCCTCGATATGTTCAGGCAAGGTGAACTCTAGCAGGGGCACAAGAAGCGGCGTTCCGCCATTTTTTTCGATTGACGCTTTTAAACCATCAGCCTGTCCTTTCCCTCTGGTGATCAATACGTGATAATCTTTAAGAGGTTGGAAAGCAATCATTACTGATCGAGCTCCTCTTTTACGCGGTCGATCAACCCTTTACCGCCCATTTCACTGATTTTTTTGGCAGCTTCATGTCCAACTGCCACGGGATCAGTACCTTCGACCATTTCTTTGTAAATGACCTTTCCATCAGGGGAAGCGACCAATGCCGTCAAGGAAACGGAGCCATTATCCTTTGCGACTGCGAATCCGGCAATCGGCACTTGGCATCCGCCTTCCATTTTATCCAAGTATGCACGTTCCGCTTCGACGGTCCTTTTCGTTTTTTCACACGTTAATTTTGCAAGTTCCACGAGTAAATCTTTGTCGTCTTCACGGCATTCAATGGAAAGGGCACCTTGGCCAACGGCAGGAATGCAAATGTCTTCATCTAAAAATTCGGTAACGACATCCCGTTCCCATCCCATTCTTGAAAGTCCAGCTGCCGCTAAGATGATGGCATCATAATCTTCCGTTTTCAGCTTGTTCAAACGCGTATCGATATTACCGCGAATCCATTTAATTTCAAGGTCGGGTCTTCTCGCCAGAATCTGGGCACCACGGCGCAGGCTGCTTGTACCGATGATGGAGCCTGGCTTCAATTGAGATAAAGTTTCATGGTTTTTTGATATCAAGGCATCCCGGTGATCCTCACGTGGCGGTATGCAGCCGATCGTCAAGCCGGACGGAAGCACAGCAGGCATATCCTTCATGCTATGTACGGCCATATCGATTTCTTTATCCAACATCGCCTGTTCGATTTCTTTAACGAACAAGCCTTTGCCGCCTACCTTGGAAAGTGTTACATCAAGGATTTGGTCACCCTTCGTGACGATTTCCTTTACCTCGAACTCATAAGGAGCTCCAAGCTCTTTAAGTTGGGCAATCACCCAATTCGTTTGGGTGATTGCTAATTTACTTCGTCTAGAACCGACAATAATTTTTCTCATAGTTTCCTCCTAAGTATTCCAAAAGTGGAATGTTGAAAGGCTTCCGAAAAGGAAAAAGTTGATTAACACAATCATGAAGGATCCAATATTCAGAAACGCTAGTGTCCTTCCATACATTTGTTTCCGGATTTTCAAGTATAAAAACACACTATAGCCTACTAGCAATATAAACGAGCCGATAATCTTCATGTCCAGCCACGATACACCCGGTACTTTTATATAGGCCCACTGAATGCCGAGGATAAGCGAAACCACCAACAAGGGCACGCCTATTGCCGCAAGGACATAAGACATATGCTCGAGCTTTGTTAAATCACCGAGTCGAAGCAGCCGTTTTCCCCACTTCTTCCGCTTCAGAAGATCATATTGAATTAAGTAGAGTAAAGAAAACACGAAAGAAAGTGTAAACGCACCATAAGATAGAATGGCAAATGTAATATGTATGAGCAATAGCTCTGAAACGAGACGCTGTGCAAGAACTTGCGATTCTATCTGGACAGGTGCAAAAGTGTGGATGGCCATGACCATGAAGCCTAAAACATTCGTAAAAAAGACGGTAAAATCGACTCTTAACAATCGATTGATGATTAATGATAACGATACGAGAACCCATGCATAAAAGTATAAGCCTTCAAAAATCGTCAAAACCGGGAACCTTCCCGTTTTCCATACATACAGAAACAAAAAAATTGTTTGCAATACCCAAACAATAGAAAGCAACCAGAAAGCGACCTTGTTCGCCTTCTGGTCATTATTAAGGAAGTCCATAAAATATAAAAGCATACTGATGGCATACAACAATACAGTGACTTCATGCAATCTTGTCATTAGTAATTCCATATCTACCTCATTACTGGACAGGAACTGGATTTAGCATGGATGCCTTGGAGCCGTTCCATTCTTTTTCATCATCCGCTACTAGGTGGTCTTCTATCAATTCCTCCAAATGGAAGATTTTCACGAAGTTATTCAATTGCTCTTTAGCATTTGGCTCATCCGCCAGCTCTTTTGCATAAAGAATCGGATCTTTTAACATTTGATTGATGATGCTCTTCGTATGCTTGTTCAATACCTTTTTGTCACGCTCGCTTAAATGCGGAAGCTTTCTTTCGATGCTTTCCATCGTTTCCTTCTGAATCGAAAGCGATTTTTCCCGTAATGAAGAAATGACAGGAACCACACCAAGCAAATTAATCCATTGATTGAAGTCGACGATTTCGGATTCAATCATCATCTCTATTTTCTCGGCAGCTTTTCTACGCTCTTCGATATTCGCTTGTACGATACCTTCAAGATCGTCAATGTCATACAAAAAGACATTTTCCAGCTCGGCCAATTTTGGGTCGAGGTCACGCGGAACGGCGATATCGACCATGAAGATAGGACGGCCTTTGCGGAGCTTGTTCACGAATGTCATCATCTCTTTTGTTACGAGGAGCTCTTTCGACCCAGTGGAGGTGATTAAAATATCCGCTTCCACCAAAGCGCATTGCAGTTCTTGAAGCTGCTTCGCTTTGCCATTGAACCTCTCGGCCAAATCGACCGCTTTCTGAAAGGTCCGGTTAATGACCGTAATGCTCTCGGCACCATTGCTATGAAGATTCTGGATCGCCAGCTCTCCCATTTTACCGGCACCAAGAATCAAGACGTTCTTGCCGTTCAGACCTCCGAAGATTTTTTTGGCAAGCTCGACGGCCGCATAGCTGACGGAAACGGCATTCGTATTGATTTCCGTTTCTGAATGAGCTTTTTTTGCTAATGTAAGGGATTGCTTGAAGAGATGGTTAAAAACCGTACCAAGCGTATCTTCTTTTTGTGCCAACATATAGCTTGAGCGAACTTGTCCCAAAATCTGAGTTTCCCCAAGGATCATTGAATTCAAGCCGCACGTAACCGAAAATAAATGCTCGACGGCCCCATCGCCTTCATAAATAAACAGATATTTAGAAAATTCTTCTTTGTCGATGTTAAACCATTCCGAAAGAAATTCCTTAATATAATAACGGGTTGTATGAAGCTGGTCACCGACCGCAAATATTTCCGTTCTGTTACATGTTGAAATAATGACATTTTCCAAGATGCTTTTTTTATTTTTAAGAGCTTTCATTGCCTCGGCAAGTTCGGCTTCGTTAAACGACAGTTTTTCCCGAATTTCAACAGGGGCAGTTTTGTAATTTATACCAACCGCTAGAATATGCATCCTTTTGTTTTGCACCCCCAAAATTTTTCATGTAAATTTATTATACCATGTCCTAAAATGGATTCACGTAAATAATATGAACAGTTTATGAAAACATATGCTACCATGAAAAGACGGCTATAACGTAAAAATTGTTCCAGCAGTGATTTAAATGTTACATACATATTTCGACATTGTGTACAAAAGTACCATATCAAAAATGGCAAAAAACTTCAAGTAATCGAATTGAATAGGAGGATAACATGAAAACGCAACGTATTTTCCCTGGAATCGTTTTAATCGGTTTCGGTCTCTATTTCTTTCTTGAACATTCCCAAATCTTGATTTTCCCAGGCTTCTTTAGCTGGCCGACCCTATTATGTATAGTGGGTGCCGCCTTCTTGATTCAGGCTTATAGCGGCAATGAATATGAATCGATCCTGCCCGGCGTGATCTTGCTTGGGTTCGGGGCACATTTCCACATCGTAAAAAACCTGGAAATATGGCCAGATAATATAGGTATCTTTATTTTAATCATCTCACTGGGTTTTATACTCCGGGCCCGCAAAACAAATACCGGAATGTTTCATGGGTTGATATTGCTGATCATTTCGATTCTTTTCTTATTCTATGATAAAATCTCAACCTCTTTCGGAATGGTTGAGACAACCACGGCGAATATCGAAAGGTTCTGGCCATTTGCCTTAATGGCAATCGGCATCTATTTTTTGATTCGGAAGAAGTGAGTATGCTCCGATCCAGACGAAATTCATCATGAAAAAGGGTATTCCGAATACGGAATACCCTTTTGTTTTACATATATTTCTTAAGGACGCCCCAGGCTTGTTCTTTCCCTTCGCCCGTTTCACCGGAGAAAAGAAGCAATTCATCTTCTTTTTCCATATTTAACGTTTGGCGCGTGACTTTTAAGTGCTTCTGCCATTTGCCTTTCGGAATTTTATCCGCTTTTGTGGCGATGACGATCCTCGGCAGGTCATAATGCTTCAGGAATTCATACATCGCGATATCATCCTTTGTCGGTGGATGACGCAAATCGACGATCAAAAGCGCAGCGCGGAGCTGATCACGGGAAGTGAAGTACGTTTCGATCATTCTTCCCCATGCATCACGCTCCGTTTTGGATACCTTTGCATAACCATAACCCGGAACATCCACAAAATGGAGTGCTTCATTTATGATATAAAAATTCAAAGTCTGTGTCTTACCCGGCTTGGACGATGTACGCGCCAAGTTTTTCCGGTTGATCATTTTGTTGATGAAACTTGATTTCCCAACGTTGGAACGGCCCGCTAAGGCAAACTCCGGAACTGGAGTATTGGGATATTGTTCAGGCTTTACGGCACTGATGACAATATCTGAACTTGTCACTTTCATTCGTCCACACCTACCAATGCATGCTCAAGAACTTCATCGACGTGTGAGACTGGAACAAATGTTAGTGCTTTACGGACACTCTCCGGGATATCATCAATATCCTTTTCGTTATTTTGCGGGATGATGATTTTCGTAAGTCCTGCCCGGTGAGCCGCTAAAGATTTTTCTTTAAGGCCGCCGATCGGAAGAACCCGTCCGCGTAATGTAATTTCGCCTGTCATGCCTACCTCTTTTCTGATCGGCCTGTTGGTAAGGGCCGATATTAACGCTGTTGCAATCGTGATGCCAGCAGAAGGACCATCCTTAGGGACAGCACCTTCAGGGACATGAATATGAATATCATATTTTTCATGGAAGTTCGTATCAATATGAAGTTTCTCGGTTTTTGAACGGACATAACTGAAAGCGGCCTGTGCTGATTCTTTCATTACATCGCCAAGCTTGCCTGTCAAGATGAGCTTGCCTTTACCTGGTGACAAGGAAACCTCGATTTGCAGCGTATCGCCGCCAACTGATGTGTAAGCCAAGCCGTTGGCTACACCGACCTGATTCTCGACCTCTGCTTGTCCATAATGGAACATCGTTTTCCCCAGAAACTCCTCGACATTCTTATCAGAAATGACGACCCGCTTCTTATCCCCGGATACGATGATTTTCGCAGTCTTCCGGCAGATGCCTGCAAGCTGCCGCTCCAGACTTCTGACACCGGCTTCCCGGGTGTAATAACGGATGATTTTGGTAAGAGCTTCCTCACGGATTTGCAATTGTGTCTTCAATAAACCATGGCTTTCCAACTGTCTAGGCAGGAGGTGATCCTTGGCTATATGAAGTTTCTCTATCTCAGTATAACCTGCAATCGAAATGATTTCCATACGATCACGAAGCGGACCAGGAATGGAGCCCAAATTATTCGCAGTCGCTATGAACATGACTTTGGAAAGATCATACGTTTCTTCAATATAATGATCGCTGAAGTTATGGTTTTGTTCAGGATCAAGCACCTCAAGCATCGCTGCAGATGGATCTCCCCTGAAATCATTGGACATTTTATCCACTTCGTCCAGTAAAAAGACGGGATTAATCGTTCCGGCTTTTTTCATGCCCTGGATGATCCGTCCTGGCATCGCCCCTACATATGTGCGGCGATGTCCGCGGATTTCCGATTCATCACGCACTCCACCTAATGAGATGCGAACGAAGTTCCGGTTCATGGATGATGCGATCGATTTAGCCAGGCTGGTTTTTCCGACACCAGGCGGTCCCACTAAGCAAAGGATCGGCCCCTTCAAGGAATTGGTCAATTGCTGAACGGCCAAATACTCAAGCACCCGCTCTTTCACCTTTTCCAATCCATGATGATCTCTATTGAGGATTTTTTCGGCTTTATGGATATTCAAATCATCTTTTGTCGCTTTGGACCAAGGAAGCGAAATCAACCAATCGATATAGTTGCGGATGACAGAGCTCTCAGCAGAGCTAGAAGGCACTTTTTCATACCGGTCCAACTCCTTTAAGGCCGCTGCTTTAATGTGCTCAGGCATGTCCGCTTCTTCAATCTTTTCGTTGAGGACTTCAATCTCGCCCGTCTTTCCTTCTTTATCGCCCAGTTCCTTTTGGATCGCTTTCATTTGTTCACGTAGATAATATTCCTTTTGAGTCCGTTCCATCGAACGCTTGACACGCTGGCCGATCTTTTTCTCGAGAAAAAGAACCTCTTTTTCATTATTGATGATTTCGATTACACGGCTTAAGCGCTTTTTCATATCAATCGTCTCTAGCACTTCCTGCTTCTCCTTCAGCTTCAAAGGCAGGTGGGAGGCAATGATATCAGCCAATCTCCCTGGCTCTTCGATATCGGAAGTGGATGTGAATGTTTCACCGGTTATTTTCTTGGACATTTTTATGTATTGTTCAAAATAATCCAGAAGAGTGCGCATCAATGCTTGATGTTCCGCATCCTTATCATCGCTATCTTCATATATTTTTATCTTGGCACCATAATGTGTCTCATAATCGTAAAATTCAACGACCTCTGCTCGGTTCAATCCTTCCACCAACACCCGGATTGTTCCGTTCGGAAGCTTCAACATTTGCTTTACTTTTGTTAAGGTTCCCATTTTAAATAAATCTTCTTCACCTGGTTCGTCCAACGAAACATCTTGTTGTGTCGTCAAAAATATAAGATGGTCTTCCACCATTGCTTTCTCAAGGGCTTGCACCGATTTATCTCGGCCTACATCTAAATGAAGGACCATCGTTGGATATACAAGCAATCCTCTTAGCGGCAGGAGGGGGACGATGATTTCTTTATCAGTCATTTCCTGACACCTCCATCTATTTAATATCGTCGTTGTAAACTATTTACCCATGTTCTCAACCTTTTAACAATTCTATCCTATTTATATAGAAGTGTCTATTCGTTTACCTTAACACGTTTCGACTGCTCTTATTATCTCCAATATTAAATAAAAAAGCACGTCTGAACTCACGATTTTTTTCCTGAATGATTGATTCGTGACATCATTATAATGCCCCGGTTTTGTTAAGCCGGGGCACTTCCTTTATACGCTTTCTTTTTTTGATAGGTCCAAGGATGTGAGGATTTGCTCCGACATCATTTCCTTTTTCAATGCATGATCCAGCACTTCTTTTACATGTGAAACGGGAATGATTTCGATATCGTTGATTTCCAATAACAGCGGCTGCATGTTTTCGGCTGGGATAATCACTTTGTTTGCTCCCGCTAGCTTCGCAGCCTTGATTTTCGGTATCACTCCGCCAATTGGTTTAACACCGCCATGGAGGCTGATTTCCCCAGTCATTGCGATTGTATGGTCAACAGGGATTTTATATATGGCCGAGTATATGCCAGTTGCCATCGCAATCCCCGCAGAAGGGCCATCGACGGGACTTCCGCCCGGGAAGTTAACATGGATATCGAATTGATCGGCAGGCACCCCCATCGAACGGAGAACCGTAATTACGTTTTCAACCGAACCTTTCGCCATGCTTTTGCGGCGGATCGACTTGCCATTCCCTCCGCCAATGCTTTCCTCTTCAACGATTCCGGTAATATTTATCGAGCCTTTTTCATTGCAGGCAGCCATGACGCTAACCTCGATTTCCAGCAATGCCCCTGAGTTGGGACCATAGACGGCAAGACCGTTTACTAAGCCTATTTTTGAATTTGATTCTATTTTCCGGTCCATCCGTGGCGTCAATTGACTGCTATGTGCCATCCAATCTATATCTTCTTCTCTTATGAAGGTCCTGTCTTCATTAATGGAGATTCCTGCAAGACTTTGGATCATATTGACCGCTTCCCTGCCATTCCGGGCATAATCGGAAACCGACTGCAATCCTTTTTCGCTTATCGTGATCCCCACTTTTTCGGAGGCATTCTTAGCTACTGTAATGATTTCTTCACGATCCAGTTCACGGAAAAACACTTCGATGCATCTTGAACGGATTGCAGGTGCAATTTCATTCGGTGTCCTCGTTGTCGCTCCAATCAAGCGAAAGTCGGCTGGAAGCCCGTTTTTGAAAATATCATGGATGTGAGTGGGAATATTTTGATTTTCTTCTTGATAGTAGGCACTCTCCAGAAAAACCTTTCGATCCTCCAATACCTTTAGTAGTTTATTCATTTGGATGGGATGCAGCTCCCCTATTTCATCTATGAACAGCACACCGCCATGAGCATTGCTGACAGCTCCTTGCTTTGGCTGCGGGATGCCAGCCTGTCCCATTGCCCCGGCACCTTGATAGATCGGGTCGTGCACCGACCCGATCAGCGGATCGGCAATCCCGCGCTCATCGAACCTGGCTGTAGTCGCATCCAATTCAACGAACACGGCTGAGTTTTTAAAAGGTGATTTACCATTTTTCTTAGCCTCTTCAAGGACAAGTCTGGCTGCTGCCGTTTTCCCAACCCCCGGAGGGCCGTACACGATCACATGCTGAGGATTCGGTCCACATAATGCAGCTTTCAATGCTTTAATTCCATCCTGCTGCCCGATGATTTCGTCGAATGTGCTTGGTCTGACCTTCTCTGCCAATGGTTCGGTTAGTGAGATCGACCTCATTTTTCGTAATTGGTCCATTTCCTTTCGTGAATCCCGGTCAATCGAAACCTTTTGGGTCCGCTGGCCTTTCAATAAGTTAAAAAAATACAGTCCAATAATAATCCCAAAAAACAGCTGAATAAACAACGCCAATCCTGTCCAATTCATTCTATTCCCTCCTGCACTCTCCTAGTTTGTCATTTCTGTTAGTATCTCCTTTGGAAGGGCGAAATTATCCAAGAAATCCACGTTGTAAATTATTGGGGTTTTGGCGGGGGAAATAGTTTTGGCGAGTTTGGATTATATCGTTTCATTGCACTTCAGGCGCTCCCTTTCCGCGGGCGGTCGGGGAGCCTCCTTGGCGCTTTGCGCCTGCGGTGTCTCCCCTTAACCGCATTTCCCGCAGGAGTGTCACACCTTTCGTTCCAATCCACTCTGCGTGAAAATGTAGATTGAAACGGCAACACTAAGTTAGATCATTATTTTAAGATCGAGTAGGCTACGGAAAACATACGTGCGTGTCGAAAATTCACCGAAGAGTAAAAAAAAATACAAATATACATTAATGGCAAGCCAGGCAAAGACATTATCAGAGAGTATGACCCAACTCTTTCCACTGGGTAAATGGATCAGTCAACAACGAAAGCTCAGGTTCTTTTAAAGAAAAAAAACAAGCAACGCCTGAGTGAATCAGCTGAGGTATTGAAGAGAAATAAACAGTTAGAGATGGAGAATGAGATCGTAAGACAAGCGCTGCTAGCCATTGTGAGTGATTAAACGTATGTAAGGATCGAGAAAAAATGGCATGATATCTTTCGATTAGGTTGAGGTTAGACTTTCATTGCTCAAAGTTTTGGTGAGTTTGTACAATGTCCGTTTCATTGTACTGCAGGCGGTCCGTGAGCCTCCTCAGCTTTTAGCCTGCGATGTCTCTGTCTCACGAAGACACGCATTTCCCGCAGGAGTGTCACACCTTTCGTTCCAATCAACTTAGCGTGAAAATATAGATTGAATCGGCAACAGTAAGTTAGATCATTTTTTTAAGATCAAGTAGCCTAAGGAACATGCTTGCGCGCGGAACATTTACCGAAGAATTAAAAGGTACAATACTATCTAAATGGAAAGCCAGACAAAGACATTATCAGAGAGTATGACCTGACTCCCTCAACTGGGAAAATGGATCAGTCAACGACGGAGCTCAGGTTCTTTTAAAGAAAAAAAACAAGCAACACCTGAGTGAAATAGCTGAGGTCTTGACTTGTAAACAGTTCTTATACCTCGTCTTACCACTGAAACAACGGACACGGGCAGAGGCTGGTTTTATTGAGTCCGCGCATACAAAAGCATGAGATCAAGCGGGGAATTTGCAAAGAAAAAGGGTTTCGGAATGAGATCATTCCGAAACCCTTTTGTCTATATTCGGGGACTGCCATTATGTACTGGCGGTCTTACTTTTTTAGATCCATTAAGCAGATGTTTTCTTTTCTTGTCCCTTGATGGTTGTGCCATCTTTAAGGACAAGCTTCGGAGATTCGTTTTTGGAAATCGTGTTGCCTGTGATCACACATTTTGCAACATCATCACGTGAAGGCAGGTCGAACATCACTTCAAGAATGATACCTTCAATGATGGAACGCAGACCACGGGCACCCGTTTTACGCTCGATCGCTTTTTTGGCGATTTCACTTAATGCTTCCGGTTCGAATTCCAATTCAACATCATCGAGCTCAAGCAATTTTTGATATTGCTTTACAAGCGCATTTTTTGGTTTTGTCAGGATTTCAATCAAAGCAGCTTCATCCAATTGCTCAAGAGTAGCAATTACTGGAAGACGTCCGATGAACTCCGGAATCAGACCGAAACGAAGCAAATCTTCAGGAAGTACTTTGGAAAGCAATTCTTTTTCCGCTATATCATCCTTTTTCACGTCAGAGCCGAATCCAATCACTTTTTGACCAAGACGGCGTTTGATAATCGGTTCGATGCCATCAAAAGCACCGCCACAGATGAATAGAATATTGGTCGTGTCGATTTGAATGAATTCCTGGTGCGGATGTTTACGTCCACCTTGAGGCGGAACGCTTGCAACCGTTCCTTCAAGAATTTTCAATAGAGCTTGCTGCACGCCTTCACCTGACACGTCACGTGTAATCGAAGGATTTTCCGATTTACGGGCAACCTTATCGATTTCGTCAATATAAATGATGCCTTTTTCTGCTTTTTCCACATCATAATCGGCTGCTTGGATCAATTTAAGGAGGATATTTTCCACATCTTCCCCTACATATCCAGCTTCCGTCAATGAAGTCGCATCAGCAATTGCAAAAGGAACATTCAATAGACGGGCCAGTGTTTGAGCAAGAAGGGTTTTCCCGCTTCCTGTCGGTCCGATTAGGGCAATGTTACTTTTAGAAAGCTCGACATCGTCGACTTTGCTATTGGAATTGATACGCTTATAATGATTGTAAACGGCAACAGCCAAAGATTTCTTCGCTTGTTCTTGTCCAATCACGTATTCATCAAGAATTTCCCGGATTTCCATAGGTTTAGGTACATCCCTGAATTCCACTTCTTCATCTGTACCAAGTTCTTCCTCGACAATCTCCGTACAAAGCTCGATACACTCGTCACAAATATAGACACCTGGACCAGCAACCAGTTTACGGACTTGTTCTTGTGTTTTTCCGCAAAAAGAACATTTCAACTGTCCTTTTTCATCATTAAATTTAAACATGTACGTTCACCCCTTTAAATACTCTTCCAACTCTATCACATAGCGGTACCCAATCTTAATAAAAAAACTAGGCACACATCTTAAACATTCCAAAATCCCTAGTATGTTTTGCATTTTATCATGTTCTTGGAATTTTCGTAACAAAAATGCTCACGTGTCCGAGTTGTTAAAAGTACAATAATCAATCAATATGTATTTGCCCTTTACCAGTATGCCCAAAACTTTTGATTTTTAAAATTAGGATTCGCTGTATAAATATGTATATGCGGTATTAGAACTAATCTACACCGAAATCCAAAAAAAATCAATCAGGAAGTAACCAAAATTAGAAATTTCCACTAATTCTCAATATGTATAAAACAAGGCACGATTACTCGCGCCTTGTTTTTTTAAAGGGTAATATTAATAAAAATTATTTAGCGTCAACAGTTTTGCTGTTTTCTACCAAGAAGTCGATAGCTTTCTTAATTTTAAGATCGCCTTTGATACCTTCCAAGTTTCCAAGAGCTTGTTTGATCGCGTCAATTTCCATATTGTACATTGTAGCCATTTGTCCAAGTTCAGCTTCTACATCTTCATCAGTCGCTTCAAGCTTTTCAGCTTCAGCAATTGCTTCAAGAGTTAGGCTCGTACGAACTTGTCCTTCTGCTTCTTCTTTCATTTGTGCTTTCAAAGCTTCTTCGTCTTGACCTGAGAATTGGTAGTAAAGTTCCAAGTTAAGACCTTGAGATTGAATGCGTTGTGAGAATTCATTCATCATGCGGTCCACTTCGTTAGAAACCATCGCTTCAGGAACGTCCATTTCTGCGCCTTCAACAGCTTTACCGATTACCGTGTTTTGAATGAAGTTTTCTTCTTCGTGCTTTTTGTCATGCTCTAATTTATGTTTTGTTTTTTCTTTCAGTTCAGCCAACGTTTCCACTTCGTCGTCAACGTCTTTCGCGAACTCGTCATCCAACTCAGGAAGTTGTTTTGCTTTGATTTCGTGGATTTTCACTTTGAATACAGCTGGTTTTCCTGCAAGTTCAGCAGCATGGTATTCTTCAGGGAAAGTAACTTCGATATCTTTTTCAGCGCCAGTTTCAAGACCAACTAGTTGCTCTTCGAATCCTGGGATGAAAGAATTTGAGCCGATTTCCAATGAATGGTTTTCGCTAGCTCCGCCTTCGAATGCTTCACCATTAACGAATCCTTCAAAGTCAAGTACCACTGTATCGCCTTCGGCAACTTGTCCTTCTTCTTTCACAACAAGCTCAGCTTGACGCTCTTGTAAAGTTTTCAATTCGTTATCAACATCTTCGTCCGTTACTTCAGTGTTGAATTTTTCAACTTCTACACCTTTGTAATCTCCTAATTTAACTTCTGGCTTAACTGTTACAGTTGCAGTGAAAATTAGGTTTTCGCCTTTTTCCATTTTCTCGATGTCGATTTCTGGACGGTCTACCGGCTGAATTCCAGCTTCTTCGACAGCATTTGCGTATGCATCTGGAAGAATGATATCAAGCGCATCTTGATAAAGTGATTCTACGCCGAATTTTTTTTCGAACATTTGACGTGGCATTTTACCTTTACGGAAGCCAGGTACATTTACTTGTTTCACTACTTTTTTGAAAGCTGCGTCTAAACCTTCGTTTACTTTTGCAGCGTCAACTTCGATTGTTAGTACGCCTTGATTACCTTCTTGTTTTTCCCATTTTACAGACATTTGTTTCCCTCCAAAAAATCTATATACTTCAATAATAAGCATTGGATGAATATGCTTTGCAAGTGTTAACAAGTCATCCTTCAAATATACCCAAAAAAAATCTTGGGATTTCGTCAAATTTAGACGAATTATACATTACAACCACTACATTATACCACAGGTTGATTCTGTTACAACAGCAATAGGTTAAATAATGGGATAAGAAATTTCCTCAATTTCTTTTAAATAGGATAAAATTTCGGTAACCTCTTCCTCTTTTACGAAATAATCACCCGCTATGTTCCTCGCGGAAACGTTGCCAGTCATGTATCCCTCAGCTAAGGAATGGTATGCGGCCGCCCAGGCAGGAATGCTTTTTGGTTCCGGTTCGAATGGGTACAACAGGAATGAATGCCGTTCGATTAGACTATGCACCATTTCGAATAAGCTCGGGTTTTCCTGACTGATCCTTGCTTCCGTCAGGCTGGTGATTTTCTTATAGTAGTCCGTTTCCTTCAAGCTCTTCAATTCCGTCGGCAGGACTGACTTCGTTTCGTTGAATTTCCTAAGCGTCACTTCTTCGTTATATTCCTGGTCGGTCAAAATGTTCAGGAGCATCGTTTTGAAGAAAGGGTGTCCTTCATCCATTTGGAGAAATTGCTCGATTTTGGGGATAAGCGGTCGGATATTGATGTTCGTAAGTTTCGAAATAACCAAGAACATTTCGTTATCCGTCTTGCCTTCAAAAAGCCCTTCCTCTTGCAATTCCGCAGTAATCTGCTGATTTTGCCGGTCTTCTTCGTCTTTTCTATCCTCAAGTGCCCGCTTGCTGAACTGAAGCATCTTTTCAAAATGCTCCTCCTTGTCGAACGGAATTTGGCTCTCATCAAACAGCAGTTCAATCAATGTGACCATTTCCTGATGCTCGCTTAATTGCAGCAGGACCATCAAATAGATATTGATGAGTTGAAAATAATCACCGATGCCTTTATTCAGCATCTCTTTACATAGATCTTTTGCCTCGTCGTAAAACTCCAGTTCGACAAGTGAGACTACAAGTCCCATACAAACCTCATCATCGTCAGGTTCATACTCCCTCGCTTGGCTGAACAGCTGTGCAGCAGCTTTGAAGTTTCGATTACCTAGCTCATCCAATCCTTTCGCAATCAGCCTTTCCCCGAGATTCGGAAAGGCGATAATCCTGGTTTCCTCAGCCTTATTTCGGTTGTTTTCATTATCCATCCTATTTTCCGCCTCACCGTTCGCTTTTTGAAAAACAGTTTAGCATGTAATAGGCGGAAATACAAAAATTTATCAGGATGTTCGACTCGATCCGACCTGTTTCAAGACTCACTTGCACAAAAAAATCCCGTTTCTTTTCAATGAAGAAAAGAAACGGGAGATTCTCCTTCTATTAAATAGTAGAAGCAGCCTTAGTTCGAGATTCGAAGGCAGAAATGGCTTTATCATATTGAAGGGTGATGGAGATTTCATCCCACCCTTTGACAAGCATTTCTTTCCAGTACGGATGAATTTCAAAGCTTGCTTCAAAACCTTGATCATCTCTCAAGGTTTGGTTGGGAAGATCAATTGTCAGCTCATAGTCAGGTGCGGAAGCCGCCTCCATCAAATGCTTTACTTCAGACGGCGTCAAGGCGACCGGAACCATGCCATTTTTCATGCAATTACTTTTGAAAATATCTGCATAAGACGGTGCGATAACGATGTCGAAGCCGTAGTCTTTCAAGGACCATGGCGCATGCTCGCGCGAAGATCCGCAGCCAAAGTTTTCACCTGCTATTAAAATGGACGTGTTTTGATTTTGGGGTTGGTTCAATTCGAAATCAGGTCGTTTCTTCCCTTCTTCGTCAAAACGCCAATTATAGAATAAAAACTCACCAAAACCGCTGCGTTCGATTCGTTTTAAAAACTGCTTAGGGATGATTTGATCGGTATCCACGTTATTTCGGTCAAGTACCGCAGCTCTTCCTTTATATAATGTGATCGGTTCCATTACGTGCACCTCCAGTTAATTCGTATTAATGGACTTGTTCAGCCTGCTTGAATTTTCTGATATCGACAAATTTCCCATGAATGGCGGCCGCAGCAGCCATGGCCGGACTAACCAGGTGTGTCCTTGCACCCGCTCCCTGCCGGCCTTCAAAGTTTCGGTTACTTGTGGAAGCACAATGCTCTCCGGATGGGACGGCATCAGGGTTCATGCTGAGACACATGCTGCACCCTGACTCACGCCACTCAAAGCCGGCAGATTTAAATATTTCATCCAGCCCTTCCTCTTCCGCTTGCCTTTTTACCCTTTGCGAGCCGGGAACGACCATTGCCCGCACCCCTTTATGAACCTCTTGGCCATCGATCATTTCTGCGGCCTGTCGTAAGTCCTCTATCCGGGAATTCGTGCAAGAACCGATGAATACATGCTGAACGGGAATATCCGTGATCGCCATGCCTTCCTTCAGGCCCATATACGCTAGTGCTCGATCCAATTCCTTCGAATCAATGATTTCCTCGGCAAAGGTCGGCACCTTGCCATCCACTCCACTAGCCATTCCAGGATTTGTGCCCCAGCTTACCATTGGTGAAATAAGACTGCCATCTAGGATGATTTCTTGATCATATACAGCATCTTGATCACTGGACAACGATTTCCAATCCTGAACACAGCGCTCGAATTCCTCCCCTTTTGGTACATATTTACGACCCTTCAAATAAGAAAAAGTCGTTTCATCTGGAGCAACCAACCCGGCTCTCGCCCCGCCTTCAATCGACATATTGCATACAGTCATTCGTTCTTCCATTGACATATCTCGGAAAACTTCACCGCAGTATTCAATGATATGTCCCGTGCCAAAATCGACACCGAATTTGGCGATCACATATAATATGACATCTTTCGCCTTCACTCCGTGACCGAGCTGGCCGTTCACCTCAAGCTTTAATGTTTTCGGTTTTGTTTGCCATAAGGTTTGCGTGGCCAACACATGCTCGACCTCACTCGTACCAATTCCAAATGCAATCGATCCGAACGCGCCGTGCGTGGAGGTATGACTGTCGCCACAAACAATCGTCATCCCTGGCTGTGTCAGCCCTAATTCCGGTCCGATCACGTGTACGATCCCTTGTTCCGGGCTGTCTAAATCAGCAAGGCGGATGCCAAACTCCTTACAGTTTTGGTCAAGTGCATCTAACTGTTTCCTGGCAATGTCATCCTCGATGAAATAGCGATTGACGGTTGGTACATTATGATCCATTGTTGCAAATGTACGGTCCGGCCTCCTGACTGTACGACCTTTTAATCTCAATCCTTCAAATGCTTGCGGTGAGGTCACCTCATGTATATATTGAAGGTCTATATATAATAAATCCGGCTTATTTTCCTCTTCGTTTACAATATGCTGGTCCCATATTTTCTCTATTATCGACTTTCCCATCCCTTATCCACCTCAATCAATACTATATTTTTTTAAAAAACACGGCCTAAAGTTAGGCCGTGAAAGACGTTTATGCGTAAGCTCCCATGATATTGGAGATGGCTTCCTGGTCTAAAAGATTAGCTTTAATTTCAGCAATCATCTCTGAAGTAGAGGTAATATCCGATTGGCCATTTGCGATATCGCCCGTCCTCAAGCCGTATTCAAGCACCGTTTCCACAGCCTGCTCAACGGCATGTGCCTCATCCTCCAAACCAAAGGATAGCCTAAGCATGGACGCCGCCGATAAAATGGTCCCAATCGGATTAGCTAGGTTTTTACCCGCAATATCCGGCGCAGAGCCATGAATCGGTTCATAGAGATTCGGACCTTCCGTAGATATCGAAGCTGAAGGCAGCATTCCTAGTGAACCGGTCAATACGGAAGCTTCGTCACTTAAAATATCACCAAACATATTTTCCGTTACGATAATATCAAATTGTTTCGGATTTTTAATCAGCTGCATGGCTGCGTTATCAACAAGCATATGTTCAAGCCTTACATCCGGATAATCCTTGGCCACCTCTTCAGCCGTTTCACGCCACATCCTGCTGGATTCAAGAACATTCGCTTTATCGACGGAGGTGACTTTTTTCTTGCGCTCGGATGCCAAGGCAAACGCCAATTCAATGATGCGCTTCATTTCACTTTTCTGATAGAAAAGCGTATCGACGACGGCTTCTTTCCCTTCCCTTTCGACCCGTTCGCTCGGCTTTCCAAAATAAAGACCGCCTGTTAATTCCCTGACAATCACGAAATCAACATCTTCAATGAATTCCTTTTTAAGAGGAGAAGATTCGGACAAGCTGGAATAGTAGCTGATGGGACGAATGTTAGCATAAAGATTCAAATCTTTACGGATTTTCAGCAACCCACGTTCCGGCCTTAAGTGCGCTGGCTGATCATCCCATTTCGGACCTCCAACAGCCCCTAATAAAACCGCATCGCTGCTTTTACAAATCTTCACAGTATCATCAGGCAAGGGTGAACCTGTAAGATCGATGGCCCCGCCGCCAATTTCACCATATTGAAAGTCAAACTCGTGTCCGTATCTTTGGGCAACGGCTTCGAGGATTTCTACAGCGCCTCTTGT
The DNA here is from genome assembly GCF_001439925.1 of Peribacillus muralis. Classification (GTDB taxonomy): domain Bacteria; phylum Bacillota; class Bacilli; order Bacillales; family DSM-1321; genus Peribacillus; species Peribacillus muralis. The sequence continues at coordinate 147,961 of NZ_LMBV01000001.1, read as the reverse complement.
CACTTCTTTGCCGATTCCATCTCCTTGAAGCACCGCAATATTCCTTTTCATCGAAATCTCCCCTTCCTATTGTAATACTGCCTTTTCTTCCAGTTCCTTCATGATGATAACACGGTTCACAGCGTTCAAATACGCTTTGGCGGATGCTTCGAGAACGTCCTGATCAAGACCGCGGCCGCTTGTTTCGACACCGTTATAATCAATTTTCACAAAAACCTGGGCAAGGGCGTCCATTCCACCGCCAACCGATTGGATTCGGTAGTCCTTCAAGTTTATTTCACAGCCTAAACATCTCTGTAGCGTATTATAAAGGGCCTCAACACTTCCTGCCCCCGTAGCTGCCTCCAAAATTACTTCATCAGCCCCTTTTTTCAACGTTACCGTCGCTGTCGCCGTCTGATGTGTACCGTGGGAAATCTGCAGCGATACGAGGTCATAGAAACTGATATCCGTCGCTTTTTCTTCAAGCACAAGTGCGACGATATCTTCATCTGTCATCGTCTTTTTATTATCAGCCAATTCCTTGAATTGAACGAACAATGAGTTCATTTCCTCATCCGTCACTGAAAAATTCAATTCTTGCAATCTCTCTTTGAAGGCATGTCGTCCTGAATGTTTGCCTAATACGAGTGAATTGGAGGATACCCCAACGAGTTCAGGCGATATGATTTCGTATGTCGTTTTTTCTTTTAACATGCCATCTTGATGAATGCCTGACTCATGTGCGTATGCATTGGCACCGACTATGGCTTTATTGGCAGGAACCTGCATGCCGGTCAGACGACTGACCAAATCACTGCTCCTTTTAATTTCATTCAATACAAGATCCGTTGTTGCTTGATAGAAATCTTTCCGGATGTACAATGCCATGGCCACTTCTTCAAGAGCTACGTTTCCGGCGCGTTCCCCTATGCCGTTGATCGTTCCTTCGACTTGTGTCGCCCCGCCTTCGATGGCAGCCAATGAATTGGCAGTTGCCATCCCAAGATCGTCATGGCAGTGGGCAGATAAGCTAACCTTACTAATAGAAGGAACATGTTCAAGGAGGTATCGGAAAATGTTGCCGTATTCGATAGGAGCGGCATAACCTACCGTGTCTGGGATATTGATGACCTTGGCACCAGCCTGTATGACCGCTTCGACGATTTCCGCCAAGTAGTCAAGCTCTGTTCGACTCGCATCTTCTGCTGACCACTGTACGATTGGAAAACGGGCTGCCCCATATTTGACCATCTCGACGGACTTTTCAATCACTTGCTGCTTCGTCATTTTCAACTTATATTCACGGTGTATCGGGGATGTGGCGATGAATGTGTGCAATCTTGGTTCCGCCCCGATTTTCAATGCATCCCAAGCCGCATCGATATCCCCTTTCACCGCACGCGCCAGCCCTGTAACAGAGCTGTTTTTAATTTTGCGCGCGATTTCCTGAACGGAATTGAAATCCCCCTTGGATGCTGCCGGAAAACCGGCTTCGATAATATCAACACCCAGCCTTTCAAGCTGATAGGCTATTTCAAGTTTTTCGGTAAAATTCAAGTTTACTCCTGCGGATTGCTCCCCATCTCGAAGCGTCGTTTCGAATATATTAATTTTTCGCAACGGCTACCACTTCTTTCTCTTTTTGTTGAGGTTTGACGAATGGCATCATTTTTCTTAATTCACGGCCCACCACTTCGATTTGATGTTGGTTTTCGCGATTATTGATAGCATTGAAGACTGGACGATTCGCTTGGTTTTCCAAGATCCATCCTTTAGCAAACTCGCCTTCTTGGATATCTTTCAAAATGGCTTTCATGGCCTCTTTCGTCGTTTCCGTCACAACGCGTGGTCCAGAAACGAAATCTCCCCATTGTGCTGTATCTGAGATTGAATAGCGCATGTTTTCCATTCCGCCCTCATACATAAGGTCGATGATCAATTTAAGTTCATGTAAACACTCGAAATAGGCGACTTCCGGTTGGTATCCAGCTTCTGTCAATGTTTCGAAACCGGCTTTTACAAGGGAAGTTAATCCGCCGCAAAGGACAGCCTGCTCTCCAAATAGATCCGTTTCCGTTTCTTCCTGGAATGTCGTTTCAAGTCCGCCAGCTCTTAATGAACCGATTCCCCTTGCGTACGCAAGCGCCAATTCCCTTGCTTCGCCCGTAACATTTTGGTAGATGGCAAACAATGCCGGTACCCCTGCACCTTGTTCATATGTACGGCGAACTAAATGTCCAGGACCTTTTGGCGCTACCAATAATACATCCACGTCTGCCGGCGGAACGATTTGATTGAAATGGACGTTGAATCCGTGCGCGAACATTAACGCTTGACCTGCACGCAATACCGGTTTGATTTCTTCTTGGTATACTTTAGGCTGCGTTTCATCCGGTAAAAGGTTCATGATTACATCTGCTTGTTCAGCTGCCTCTTTAACTGTGTAAACATTAAATCCGTCCTCTACCGCTTTATCGAATGATTTACCTTTCCTGATCCCGATGATCACTTCAACGCCGCTGTCACGTAGGTTTTGTGCGTGTGCGTGTCCTTGTGAACCGTATCCGATAACTGCTACCTTTTTATTGTTGAAAAAATTCTCGTTTGCTTCTGCGTTATAATATACTTTTGCCATAATGATTACATCTCCCTTTTCTCTTCTTTTTTTGTTTTATACGATGGTTGCACTTTTAGCATGTGCGATTTGCATGCCACGCGGGATGGCAGCCGTCCCTGTCCTTGCCAATTCTTTGATGCCATATGGCTTGATCAATTCAATGAAGGCTTCAATTTTCTCTGATTCCCCCGTGATTTGAACGGTCAGGCTATCTTTGCTGACATCGATTACGGATGCTCGAAACGGTTCGATCAATGCATAAATATCAGCTCGGGTCTGTGTCGTCACTAATATTTTAATTAACGCAAGCTCCCTCGCCACAATCGATTGATTCGTAATATCATTCACTTTCAACACTTCGATTTGCTTATTCAACTGCTTTGTGATTTGTTCAATGACTGCTTCGTCGTCCACATCGACCACGAAGGTCATTCTTGAAATGCCCTCCTGCTCGGATGGACCGACAGCCATGCTTTCAATGTTATAATTTCTTTTCGAGAACAAGTTCGTAATCCGATTCAGGACACCTGGCCGGTTGTTCACGGTGAGGCTAAGGATTCCTTTCATTATTAAACTCCTTCCATTTCATCAATCCCTTTTCCCTGCGCTACCATCGGAAAGACATTTTCGTTTTGCTTTACACGGAAATCGATTAACACGGGACCATCAGTCGCTAACGCTACATCGAGGCAGTTGCTCGCTTCTTCCTCCGTCGTCACTTTGTATCCCGGAATTCCGTATGCATCAGCCAATTTGACGAAGTCTGGATGTGATTGAAAAATACTATGCGAAAAACGCTTTTCATGAAAAAGTTCCTGCCACTGCCTCACCATTCCGAGCGCCCCATTATTGACGATGATGATTTTGATCGGCAAATTCCTTTCAGCAATGACCGAAAGTTCTTGAAGGCACATCTGGAACCCTCCATCCCCCGATATGGATAGCACCGTCGCTTTTGGGTCAGCCAATTGTGCTCCGAGAGCCGAAGGCAACCCGAAGCCCATCGTTCCCAGCCCCCCCGAGGTGACCCATGAATTCGGCTTGTTAAACGGATAGTATTGGGCTGCCCACATTTGATGCTGCCCGACATCCGTCGTAACAATCGCTTCACCATTCGTTTTTTCATGAAGCATTTGGATGACTCGCTGCGGTTTCAGCACACCCTCCTCATGTTCATAGCGCAATGGAAATTCTTCATTCCAATTCGTCAGCTGTGTAGTCCATTCACCAATAGCTGCCTTCCTGCCGTTTTGTGCAATCAGCTCCTTCAGCGCTTCCTTCGCACTGCCAACAACCGGAATCTTTGTCGGAACGTTTTTACCGATTTCCGCAGGGTCAATATCGATATGAGCTACCTCTGCAAGCTGGGCGAACTTGGCTAAGTTACCTGTCAAGCGATCATCGAACCTAGCACCGATATTAATTAATAAATCACATTTCGATAAGGCCATATTGGCTGCAAAACAACCATGCATACCGCCCATGCCGATAAAGAAAGGGTGATCGGCTGGAAATCCTCCCAGACCCAATAAAGTGTGGACGACAGGAATACCTTGCTGCTCGACATACTCCTTCAATAAATGGGATGCTTTTGCATGCAGGACACCTGCCCCAGCAAGGATGACCGGCCTTTTCGCTCCACTTACGGCCTCAACAAGCTTTCTGATTTGCAGGTAATTCGGCTTCGTCCTTGGCTGATAACCAGGGAGGTCCATTTCCGGTTCTGTTTCCATTGATGCCCCTTCTACAATCGCCATATCTTTAGGGATATCGATCAACACAGGTCCAGGCCTTCCGCTTGAAGCGATATAAAAGGCTTCTTTTATAATGCGCGGCAGGTCTTCCGGCTTTCTTACCTGATAGTTATGCTTAGTAATCGGGGTAGTGATTCCAAGTATATCGGCTTCCTGGAAGGCATCTGAACCAATTACACTTGTAGAGACCTGACCCGAAATAACGACAAGCGGCAAGGAGTCGATCATCGCATCCGCCAAACCGGTAACGATATTCGTTGCACCCGGGCCTGAAGTGACGATGACAACTCCCGGCTTGCCGGTGATTCTCGCGTACCCCTCCGCAGCATGGATGGCACCCTGTTCATGTCTTGTCAAGATATGAAATAGCCCCGAGCTATAAAGCTTGTCGTAAATCGGCAATACGGAACCGCCCGGATAACCAAAGATGACTTCAACCTCTTCCTTCTTCAATGCATCCATCAGAAATTCGGCACCACTATAATGCTTCTTGCCACTTTTCCGATCAGCTACCACTGATTTTTGTGTCATTTTGTAAAACCCTCCTTTGCTCATCTTTAAAAAAATTCTGAATTTTCAGCTTTTTAAGCATACAAAAAAAGCCTTCCCACCCCAAATCTACTTGCACTTTGCAAGTTAAAGGGGTGAAAAGGCTTGATGAGCCACTCCACGGTACCACCCTTTTTCGCATGAAATTCCATGCGCACTTCGAATAGCTTAAGCTATTCTCTGTTTTGGTAACGGGTACTGGTACGCACCCGTTCAGCCCTACTAGTCTGACGTTCAAGCTGAAACTCCAAGGTGAGTTCATCTTTCGGGACAATACCGGTTCTCAGCAACCCGGCTCTCTGTGAATGCCTTGTAAAAAAGACTACTTATCCTCTTCAATGTTTTACTCATTATTCAAATTTTTCAAGAAACTCTTATGTGTGATGTCTTGTATTTGTGATTATCTTACGCGTATTTCAGAGGGTAGTCAACAGGTTTTTAAGAATTTTTTGATAATTCCAAATTAAAAGATTTATTGTATACGCTTACAAACCTATCACTGCCACATTTTATATTAAAAAGAAATTTAAATTATTTTTTTAAAACTATGGGTATTACAGCTAAACACATAATCTGTTAAACGAAAAAAATGAATCCTTCAGGTAAATACGGGAAACTCCGTTATCCCCATATCGCCGCTTTCACGACCGGTTCATCCTTATCCCAGACAATCCGCTCCTATATCCAAAAGGCAATTTAAGGGCCATACTGCCCATCTCCCCGCTACATTGTGAATGCACGCATTCCAGGAGACGATTCACTTCTAAAAAACAAAAAGGCTGGACATACGAAGGTTCATGCATCCCACCTTCTTGCGTCCAACCCTTTCACTCATTTAGCCCAAACATCCAGGTATTTTGCCTGTTTTTCAAACTGTTTTAGAACGAAGGAACAGACCGGAACAATTTTCAAATTTTCCTCACGTGCAAACGCGACTACCTTTTCAAGAAGAGCACTTCCTACCTTCTGACCGCGAAGCTTGTCAGACACGACCGTATGGTCAACCGTAATTTCATGAATGTCCGATTTAAAAAATGTGATTTCTGCAAGCTTTTCACCATTTTCTTCAACAAAAAAAGAATTTTCACCTTTTTGGATATCCAACATCTGATGACCTCCTTTTAGATCTCTTTTATCATATCTCACAAAATGGAATTTAAACAAATGATAAAAACCCATTACCGAGAATGTAACGTTTCCTCACAAACAATAAACTGTTACTGCACCTTTTAAGAAATGAAAAACGGCGCGATGCTGCATAATGTGGTTCCTATCTCTCATTAGGCAGTATAACAGAGTGGTAAGGCAAATTTTCAGCATCACAATCATCATGATTTCATTCAGTTTTTCTGATCACCTCATTCTAATGGAAGATATTATTCCACAAACATGTAATAATATATAATATAGAAAGAACTAAAAAAACTGCCCTTAGAAAGGGCAGAATCAGGTTTTTATTAAAAATAAAAATATTAAACGATCGTCGCTAACAGAATGACCATCATACAGCATAAGGACGATGTTCGCACTGGAAGGCTGGAAGGTCCCTTCATGGATCTGCCGCCTCTTTTGCAGACAAGCGGAAGTTGCCGGCACTGTAACGATAAGGACTAGAACGCATGTGAACATGCCCATCAAATCAATTCAGGCACCAATGGTAAAATGCAGGCTCGTCGGGAGAAACCCGACACCAATGAACACAATCACCGTTCTTATGTCATCACCTTGCTTCACCACTTCAATCCACCTCATCCTTCACGCACTTAGTCTCCTACATCCCCCTATTCCTCCAAGTCGATCAAGCCTCGTCATTCAGTCATCTTTTAAGGAGTGAAAAGGCCCTGATCATCGATCCTATGAACATAAGCCCCGCACCGCCAAGCAATAAATAAATACAAAGTGTTTTATCAATAACATTCAAAGGATAAAGCAAGGCACCCAGTGCAATGAATGTCCCTATCCCCGTCATGACCCATCCTAGTTTTTTCATTTGCAACTCCTATAATCTATTATTTAGAGTAAAGGTTTTCTACGAAAAAGATAAACCCCTCAACAATAGCTTAAACCATTTAAAAATCAACAACAAGTGAACCTTGAAATTATACAAAAAAAAGAACCCTAAACGGCCCCTAATCGAAGAAATTCATATTCGTTACATGTCTTTATTATCTTTTTCCATATACTCTTTTATCTTCCTCTCCTCCCAAGCAGAAGTGAAGGTACCGTGGGCAAATGTCGTTATCCCATGAACCGAAATTCCGATTCCCCACCCTCCCAATGGATAAAGAAATCACCAATTGCCAGGATCAGTTACGGCATTAAGAACAAAAAGCATCACATTAACCAAAAGATAGACGGCTAAATGAATATAAAAGGCCTTAAGGTTTTCCACCCTTTTTTTTGCCCTTAAATATTTTTCTCCTTCTCCCATATATCTCCCCCCTGAATCTCCTTACCATAACAATACCCTATTTACCCATTTTTTTCATCTTTTCTCGGTAGGCGGTTCATCATGTTCAGAATCAAGGGAAAGAGTCATTTAAACAATATCAATCCTTTAAAGTCAGTCAGTCGGCTTTCTCCTTGTTATAGCCACGGTCTCCATACGGTTTAACTTTCTCCAACCAGGCTCCTTCAAGCTTTTGCAGCTCCCGTTTGACATCAAAGTAGCCTGTTTCCTTCGGCTTTAATACCTCCAGCACCTCAAAGGTAAACGCCTCTTTTCCGTATTGATTCCACTCTTCTTGCAGCTCTGTATTTGTGCTGGTTCCCATGGACAATTCGAACTGTTTCCCCTTCAACGTTTTTAAATTCCTGGTGCTGGCGATAAACACCTTATGATTGAGCTGGTTTTTAATTTGGTAAATTCCCGCTTCCACTTTCGTTTCTTTGAATAATTGCTTCAATTCTTTTTTACGATCCATCTTCCTTGCCTCCTATCATCATTTCTTCAGCCAATATTGACTGCCATCAGGCTTTCTATCCAAGAATCCATATTCTATTAAATATCTTCTCAATAGAACATGATCATCATAAACAGCAGCTAAGATTGTATTGATTTCTTTCTCCTCGTACTTCCGATCATTATCAAAATGGTTCGTAAGTTGTTGGAGGATGATTAGCCTCTGTTTTTCCTTTGGCGGGAAAGTCTTTAACGCATCCATGCTATCGTTACGGAAATATTTCTTTAAAATCGCCGTTTCTTCATCCTTTGTAACGTTGTAACGATCATCGACCATCCTTGCTTTATGATGAAGCGGAACGAATGCCGGCGCATGCTGATCTTTATCTTTCAATAGCTCCATCATCGCTAAAAACAACTTGGCCTGACGCTCCTTTTCCTTCAAGACAAAGCGATGATTCCGAATTGTCGAGGCACTGCCAATCCCCGTTTCCTCCTGTACCTCTGCATCATTCTTTCCTTGGTAAAAAAGGCGCAAAAGGCGATTTTGATGATCCGTAAGGCCCGTAAGTTTCTTATCAAGATCGATTAAGTATTCAAAAACGGAGCTGTGCGCTGTTTCAATATGAATTCTCATATACCTCTTCGCTTCATACAGAACTCCATCATCCGGGTATACGATTCCCTTTTGAACTGCAGTTCCGCACAGTAAACAAATATATTGATTCTCATCTTCGATATACCCTTGTTTCAGTTCATCCTGAGAGGCATTCCAAAACATTTCGGCGTTTTCCAAAAAGCAAACACTTCCTCATAAAGTTTATAATATAATAAACATAATATTAATTTGTTTGTAATTTGTCAATGTTTTTTCCTCACGACCATCTCTGTATAACTATGTACATGCAGTGAAATGAAATGCAAGGCGCGACACTCCTGCGGGAAGTGCGCGTCTACGTGAGACACCGCAGGCGCAATGCCGAAGAGGCTCACCGAACGTCCGCGGAAAGGAAGCGCCTGCAGTGCAATGGAACGGTCATTGTCCAATCTCACAAAACTGCGGGCAATTGAAATTGCAAATTAGTTTTTTCACGCACAGTGGAATGAAACGATCGAAGTACTGACTCTCCAATCTGTGGAGTGGAATGAAACGGAAAAGTATCAAAACCAAAAAAATCTGTAGACAAACTCCACTATCATTCGAGTTTGTCTACAGATTGGATCATATGAAACATTACACCCCTTAACGAATTAGCTAGGCACAAACTTAAGTATCCCTTCCAGATAAACACCTTGTTCTTTTCGCGTGCATTCTCTCAACTTAATTCTTCCTTCGTTTTCTAACTCCTTGGCTAGTTGGACTACTTTAGTTCCATCTTCGGCTATCTCGACTGAAAAGAAATTACCCCGAGTGGAAGTTTGAATGAACTTGAACAAACGATCTTTATTCATTTAAACAACTCCTTATTTATAACAAGTTCGACATAAAAGGTCATCCACCTGCGATATTTTGAAATAAAATACTTCTTACACGCATGCGAATATCCGCAACCCTCAATGGAGGAAGATCCAGCGTTTCTAATTTTAAAAACACTACGCGTTCAAAATGCGCTGCTTTCCTTAAATGAATGGTCAAAATATATTACTATCACTTACTATATTGATAGCTTTTCAGACCTATAAAAACATTAGTGATATACCATATATAGTCCCGGTTTTCGACATGAATTTTCATTTAAAATAAGTAAACTACAGACCTTTTCCTTATTTTTTGTTGAAATTTGTCAGATTATTTTATATAATCTAGGTGGTTGCAACCAATATAATCCTTAATTGGGAGGTAAATTACATTGAGAAAAAGTAAATTGATAGTAACAGGTCTTTTATCATTAGGCATTCTAGGATATGCAGGAACGGAAACACAAGCTCAGGAGGTACGTAGCTTCACTGGTTATAATGTTACTTACTCAGGAGCTGAGAAATTTGCACCAGATTCATTGAGAAAATCAAACACCAAAGGGGTTGTTAATCTATCCAACGATTCTGGTACTGCATGGATTACAGCAAATATGAAAAACTCTAACGGTGTTTTCAGGGGGGGAACAAATGTCCAAAGAGGAAAGAAAGCCACATTTACAACTGTGAAGGCCGAGGTAGGGTACAAGTACAAATTAGGGCTAAGAAAAACGAATAATACTGGTGGAGGGAAAGTGACGATTAAAGGTTCTTGGTCTGCAAGTGGAGGTTAACGTTAATTAACTAGAAAGTGTTGTCCGGGATTTCATTCTTGGGCAACACTCCTTTAAATCATCAATTAATGCTAGTAGAAACAGCGGAGGATATCGATGTTACTTAGTAAATTTAAAATTAGAAGTAGATATATGGCGTTAGCATCATTTTTGTTGTTTGGCGGATTAACCCTTTCCTGGGTGTTTGCTAGTTATTATTTTGAAATCATGACTATGGATTACAATGCACCTGATTTAGTAGGGACTAAAAAAGAAATCAGACACAGTTTTATAGCTGGCATTTCAAATTGGGAAGTATTTGTTGATTCATCGATGTTTCACCTAATTAATTTTATTCCCATCTTATTCATCTTACCTACGCTCGGGCTATTCACAGAAAAGCGAAGTTTATATGTTCTAGGGAGAAACCGATTTCCATTAATAAAGAAGACTGTTTATAGAGATGTAATACAATATACATTGTTATCAACGGTTACTGTTGTATCAACCTATTTGTTGTATTATTCGATAGGGGCAATCTTTGTTTATCGCAGTCTTGATGATATCGGAGGATTTGCTTCGATTTTACCTCACAATTTTTATAGCAACCATCCTTACCTCTTCTTTGTTTTTATGGTATGTACAATCTATTTATGTTTAGCATTTGTTTTCAGTTTGTTAGCTTGTGCATTGGTTTTATTATTAAATCGAGAGTATAAAGTAATTGTATCGGTATTAATCATCTATTTTTTGTACGGAAAACTAGGTGTTTACACTCAAAGTGTCTGGTTTGATATTTTTGCAAGCTTTACCGCATTTAATACCATGTATTCGACATTGGAAGCATTTATGCCATTGGTTCTATTATTTATCATTTCGATAATATTACTGATAGTCGGTGTAAACAAGACAGTTAAAAATCCTGAAAGTTAAAGGTCTAAAAAAGTGGCGATAAAAAACTATCCAATATTATTACTAACCGTCCTGATTTCTTCCGTTTCGTTAGCCTTTATTAACTATATCCAAGGCTATCAACATATCATGATTTATATGAGTGACTATAATGAATCGTTACAAGCTGAAGCGATCTTGGATCGGATATATGTTAATAAAGACTTTAACCAGATTGAACATATGGAAGGAAATAGTGTTCTCCATTTCATCAGTCCATATACGTTTTTTTTAGCTTCTATTTTTTGGGGTTCCATTTCTTTCCTCATGGTTAAGAAAACCTATCATCCATTTGTTTTTTCCCGGGTCAAACTGCAACGAGAAGCTTTAAGAATAATTAGAGGACCATACATCCTTCATGTAACGTTATTTGTATTTATATACGTTGCTTCCATTATTACGTTCGTTTTTGTTAATGGTGAATTGGAATTTGATGATCCTGGTTCGATCATAAAACAATTTTTATTTTTCATCTTTGCAAGCACGCTCATTTCCTTAGGACTTTCATCGATTATGTTTTACCTATACTTGAAATTCCAAGAAACGATCGCTTTATTGATTGTGTTCATACTCATTTCCGTATTATTTATCATGGATTTGCAACTAAAGAAAATCAGCGTTGTATTTATTAGTGGAGATGCTTATTTTGTTGGCGGGATGATTGTGGGGATATGTTTAATGATTCTTTCCCACCTATTACTACGGAACTTGAAATATAAAATTGCATAGGGGCCATAACATGATTAAAGTGAAAAATATTAATAAGAGCATAAAACATAACACCATTCTAAATAATATTTCCTTATCAATTAAGCCAGGAATTTGTGTAGGCTTTGTTGGCCCAAATGGATCAGGCAAAACGATGTTGTTAAAAGCCATTTGTGGATTTACGACAATTAATGATGGCGAGATTTGGGTTGAAGGCAAACCAATCCTTTTCAGTAAGAAATATATTGACAATGCCGGCATCATCATTGAACAGCCTCCATTCATAAACTACTTAACTGGTATGGAAAATTTGTCTATCTTAGCGAATATACAAAAAAAGATTACAAAAGAAGATATCGTTCAAACCTTAAATAAAGTGGGGCTGCTTCATGCAAAAGACAAAAAAGTGAAGGAATATTCCTTGGGCATGAAGCAACGATTGAGGATAGCACAAGCTATTATGGAGAGCCCGAATATTTTAGTCTTAGATGAACCTTTTAATGGATTGGATAAGAAATCCATTACCGAGATTCAAGAGCTGTTATTGGATTACAAGACGAATGGCGTCACGATTCTACTAACAAGCCATGATGATAGGCAAATAAATTATCTTTGTGACATAGTCTATGAATTGAATGGGGGCGAGCTCGTTGAATAAAATATACGCTTGTCTTATCTTGTGTGTACTATTACTAACAGCATGTTCGCCATATGGAATTACTGGAAACCCAGATCCACAAGATGCTAGTGATACCGAATCCACTCCTGAAGAAATAGCTGCTATGGAAAATCCTATAACTTTTTCAATAACAGTGGAGGAATTTGAAAAAGCGATAGTAAACAATGATAATCAAAGGCTCCTAATTAAAACAGAGTCAGGTTTTAATACAAAAGATAAAACAATTCAACTTACTTATGATTCAACAGACGAAAAGAAGAATCTAGCCGACCTTTTTTTATTCGTTGAGGAATCTAAAGAAGACTTTCCAACTATCGAAAAGAAATTTACGGCTGTTTTAGAGGTAATTTTCCAATCTTTGGAAGCATCCTATGATATAAGCGAATTGAAAGCTAATTTAAAAGGCAATGATTTCCTCGGTATGGATACAGATGATGTTTCCGTATCCATAACAAATAATAGTACAAATATTCAATTGGCTATCATTCCGAAATAGCGACATTTATCGTTTTGGCATTTGCTACGTCTAGACAACACAGGGATAAACTTCTCCATCAACTTTTTACTAAAATAAAAAACCACCCGAGAATGTTGATAAAACAACATTCTCGGGTGGTTTTTGCCTATACGCACTTGCACGCATACAGCTANNNCAGGAGAGATTCGAACTCCCGACCGACGCCTTAGAAGGGCGTTGCTCTATCCAGCTGAGCTACTGAGACATGATGCTATCCCCTATCAGCCAAACAACAGGCATATCAAAGGGCCTACACAGAATTAAATTTTCACTGTAATACTACACTATATAAATAGCAGGGATTAGTTAGAACAATTCTCTAACAAAGTCCTATTACCATGTATCAGAATACCCTAAAGCTTTAAAGTTTTCAAGTACTTATATACAATATGTTTGCTTTTTTTATCACATACATTATCTAAGACCCGATTTAAACATTACACAAAATACTAGTTTCTAATTCCGGTTGTATCCAGAAGACTATGCATTATGAAAAGCGTAGCACCACCTTTACCACGAATGTAAATTTTAAAGCGTGGGACGAAGAATTTCAAGAGCCAAAATAGGCACGATTTTAGCTCGCAGTTTACACCACGCAACGGTTGTGGAGATTCTTATCGTTTAAAGAATAATTTAGAGAAAGAAAACGAGTAATTTTGTACTTTCTTACAGAGGCAAACATTTATAAACGGACACAGCTTCTCAAAAATTATTGTAAGGACAAACTAAAAGTTTTATCAGAAGCAGGGGGGTGAAGGTACATATAAATATCCCTTAAGATTATCAGCAACTTCCTCTACATCCAAGTCAAGATACTGAATTGTAACAGCTCAACGCAAGGTTCGCTCCTTGCTTAATAGGAGAAATGCCTGTCTCATCCTCATCTTGTCTCCTCCGATATTTGTATCGGAGATAATAGAACCAGGCAGGGATATTGCATGCACGAGAAAAGGTATGCTTCCACAGTGTTATAACCTGTGTTAGCATACCTTTTCTNCAGGAGAGATTCGAACTCCCGACCGACGCCTTAGAAGGGCGTTGCTCTATCCAGCTGAGCTACTGAGACGTTTATGATATAAGTTGCGGTAAAACTTATGTATTACCTTAACTGTTCCCTTAGGACACTTCTTATTATAGTAGGATATCAAAAGAAAGTCAATGCTTTTTCTGAAAAAGTTTTTTCCTTTTTTAAATCCAGGAAGCGGGGAAAAACGCTTCCTGTTCATTATACAAGAAGTCATTCGATTTGATAAGAATTTCCTAGCTCCTCGACGATTTTTCCTTCAAGGTCATAATAGTTGATTTCAAGTTGATTCGCTCCGATGGTCAATATTACATAGGTCTTTTCTTTTCGCCCCCGCGGCTGACGGATGCTTCCAGGGTTGATGAAAAGCTTGCCGTCTAACATTTCAGAGCCTGCAGCATGGGAGTGGCCAAAGCAAATGATATCCGCACCGGTTTCTTCGCTTTTATAAGCTAAGTTCATGAGCGTCATCTTTATGTTGTAAAGATGCCCATGGGTAAGGAAGAATCGCTTACCAGCGATGTTCTCCACAAGGTCATTCGGATAAGCGGCATCATAGTCACAATTCCCGCGAACGGCGAGGAAATCCTCCATGAGGGGATTCTTTCGTTCCAATTCGGAATCTCCACAATGGATCATGGCTGCGACTTCATGTTTATGACGATCGGTTATCATACTGATTTCCTGCGTTAGTCCATGACTGTCACTCATAATTAGGACTTTAATCAAGATATTCCTTCCTCCTTGTTTAAAAATAGATCAAGTTTTTCATCCAAAGCCTTCAAGGCATGGGCCCGGTGGCTGATTTGGTTTTTTTCCGCTTTTGACAATTCGGCATTTGTTTTGCCTAGTTCTTTAACAAAGAAGATAGGATCATATCCAAATCCATTTTCTCCAGAGGGGTGCTCCGTAATCACACCCTCCATCGTTCCTGATACCGTAATCGTTTGTTGGTTCGGTGAAGCTAAGGCCAAGGCGCAATAAAATCTCGCGGTCCTTTCCGCTTCAGGTACGCCTTCCAGTTCGTTGAGGACTTTTTGCGTGTTCGCTTCGTCACTTTTCGCTTCACCGGCATAGCGAGCAGAATATACTCCTGGCCGGCCATCCAATGCATCTACAATCAAGCCCGAGTCATCCGCAATGACAAAACGTCCTAGCTGCTGGGCAATGGCCTCTGCCTTCAAGATGGCATTCGCTTCAAAAGTCGTACCCGTTTCCTCCACATCCGGTGCATCCGGTACATCGAGGAGCGTCTTGACTTCATATCCTTTAGCAGAGAACAAGCTTTCGAATTCCTTTGCTTTACCTTTATTCTTCGTTGCAATGACTACTGTCTTCATTCTTCAATTCACCCTTTTTTCATTTTTTCAGCTATGGGCCTGAAAGCTTTTGCGCACCTCCAATAAGGTACGAAGCCCTTCCTGAGCCACTACAAGCACTTGCGATAGCTCGTTATAGGTAAATGCCGCCTTCTGCAATCAGGCAAACTTACCGCTGCCTGCAATGATGAAAGTTCTATCCACAAGCACTACTGAATCTTCCACGTAATAATGTAAGTCTAACACAATTCGTGCTTCTTCAATAATTAAGAAACTTGCGGCGTTACCAAATATTAACAACAGGTAATCCCGTCCATGTATCCCAGATCTAAACAAAAAATAAGAGGCAGCGGGTAGGCTGCCTCCATATGCTCCATCTATAGTATACAAAATCGTTCCTTTAAAAACTACCGGTGTTGACCTTTTCCGGACGGACCACCGGCTCTGATAATTTCTTCCCTTCTTCATTAAGAATATCAGCGTTGCCCTTCACTTGCATTTCAACGCTTTCAATCCCTTTCTGTTCCGTTAACGAAAGGACCAAGGCATCTAGAACTTCTTTTGAAACTTTCTTCTCTTTAAAACTGCCTAGAATGTTTTCGTTAAAGTTGAGGCTGACCTTGCCGTCCGCCATTTTAGGCTCGTCAAGTAAAGCTACATCACTCATGAATCCTGTTTGTAACTTCGAACCCGACGGACTTTTCGTCAATTCCTGGACCGCCGCAGTTACATCATCGGACACCGTTTCACTGATCCGGCGCGTTACCGGAACATAATAGGTATATTCCTCGTCACCGCCGACATAATAAACGGTCAGTGCTTTTGTATTCGAAATGTCGACTACGTCACTTGTATCGATATTGATTCCTGAAGACCGGGAAATATTCTCATCTATCGGTGTGCCATTGACCGGCATTTCGGAAATATCTTCGCCATTTATTCTCATTTTGATTTTATCGACGGAGTCGAATTGTGTCAGCGTCCAAGTAATCGCCTGTAGGATCTTAAGCTCATCTTCTTTTTTATAGTTTTTGAACTCCGGAGAAAAGTCCGCCACCGCCACTCCTTCTTTAATGTTCACGCTTATTTGGGTATCAGTAGGAATGACCGCCCTGAACCCATTTGGAAGTTTATCCGTGACAGGTCCGTTATCGACAAGGTAATCAAGTGCTTGCTTAGCTACAGCTTCGGATTTAGGCAGCTCCAATGTCTGAGGAACGACATACCCGCTTTTATCAATTAAATATAACTCCGTTTTTACCGTTTGGGATTCAACGGCGCCTTCCTCACCATCTGTTGCAGGTTGTTTTTGACCATTTGACTCTTTTAATGAAGATTCCTCGTCGACTAATGAAACATCCTTCGGTGGATCGATTTCCTTTTTCTCTTCACCGCCGAATAATCCACACCCGGAAAGCCAAATAGAAGATGCGAGAATAGTCACAGCCATCGTTACTTTTGATTTATTGGACATAAAATCACTCCTAGGACAGTTTGTACTCCTATTTATACGAGCCCTAGGAAAAAATAGACCAATTTTTTTTCGCTTTCAAACACGTACCCTATCGCCTCTCAATAAAATTGATACGTAAGGGCAGCAATATTTTTGGAAATAACCGCTTCTCCTTCTGCCTTCTTTCCTGGCGATATACCGATGCAAACTTGGCAGCTACACTTTTTTTTGATTTCAAAAAAAAGACTCCAAAATTGGAAGTCTTATAAATGATCGATCTTAATGGTTTCCACCATATTGATATGAATGCCCAGCCAGCTCGATGCGATCGTTCCAAACATGTCCCTTGAACCGGTTGTATAAAAACGGTGAACCGGACGGAGTTTGCTTTTATTGATTAATCTATAGTAATCCAATATAACGCTTGCCTCACGGGCCGTTTCTTCCCCTGAGGAAATGACCTGCACTCCATTCCCCATATAAGATGAGATGACAGGCCCCAGCAGTGGATAATGGGTACAGCCAAGAATTAACGTATCGATCTTCGTTTTCTTCAACGGGCTTAAGGTTTGTGCCACGACCCGATTGACGATCTCCCCTACAAACTCCCCACTTTCTACGATCGGGACAAATTTCGGGCAGGCTAGACTGTCCACTTTCACATCAGTGTTGATGGACGCCAGGGCGTCATCATACGCTTTGCTTTTCACCGTGCCTACCGTGCCGATAATGCCAATATGTAAGGAATTCGAAACTTTCAATGCTGCTCTTGCACCAGGGTGGATGACACCCAGAACAGGGATCGGCAGTGTGGCCCTGATTTCATCGAGTACCGCCGCTGTCGCTGTGTTGCAAGCAATGATCAGCATTTTAATATCCTTCTTCAACAAAAATCTCGTCATTTGCCATGTAAAGGCTTGAACATCCTTTTTGGACCTGGGCCCGTAAGGACATCTTGCAGTATCGCCTAAGTAGATAATATTTTCATTCGGTAGCTGTCGCATGACTTCTTTCGCTACAGTCAAGCCGCCTACCCCTGAATCAATGATTCCTATTGGTTGTTTCAAAAAACTCGCCTCATTTTTCTTTCATTTCTTGATGTAATTTAGCTAAGATTCCTTGAAGGGAAACGATGTCGGCATCATTGAATTGAGCTAATACGCCACTCAAATACTGCTGCCGTTTATTAATAACCTCTTCGATAATCCGTTCCCCTTCAGAAAGAAGGTGAATACGAACCACCCGCCGGTCCTTTTCATCCTTGACGCGCTGGACAAGCTGTCGATTCTCCATCCGATCAATCAAATCCGTCGTTGTGCTGAAGGCGAGAAACATCTTCGTCGACAATTCGCCAATCGTCATGTCGCCCGATTCAAAAAGCCATTGCAAAGCCACAAATTGAGGAATGGTAATTTTATAATCATGGAGAATTTCTCTTCCCCTTTGCTTAAGCCATGTCGATACATAGCGCAATTCCTTCTCGATATCGGCTACATAAGCAACCTGCTTCTCTTCTTCCATACACCCAGCTCCCCACTTCATGAAACTTATCATACTACCATTTTGGATGAAAGTGAAATGATTTTCAAGATTGATTATCTGGAAATAACGTTACCCCAATACAAAAATAAGCAGCATCCAAAGAAGTCAAAACAATGAAATTGTTTTGGCCTTCCTTATATGCTGCCAAATAGAACGGGAGAGAAAATATTTATAATGCTTACGTATCGATCGTTAACACACTAAAGCTTAAGTTCTCCCATACGAAGGAGTTCTATGACTGCCTGCGAACGTCCTTTGACTCCAAGCTTCTGCATCGCATTCGAGATATGGTTTCGAACTGTTTTTTCGCTTATAAACAATTCACCTGCGATTTCTTTTGTTGTTTTATCTTGTACTAGTAACTCAAATACTTCTTTTTCTCTTTTGGTGAGTAGTGGCTTATGAGTGAATTCGTTCTCCTTCAAGTAATGTTACCCTCCTTGCCTTCACCAGCATAAAACCCGGAGTGGGTGTCTATTTAGTCAAGATATAGTATGTCGGCAAGTGCAAGGGAGTGACTATTTTACTGAACGGGATAAAATTTTTTCACGAATGTTCGACCTCTGCATGCCACATACCTTGTTTCATCTCTTCCGTCCAAGGGGTCGGCTTTCCAGTGACCTTGGAGACTTGGACAATCGTTCCCCTGCCCGTTAAACATATGGAACCGTCTTGCTTAGTGCCCATGTAATGGATGTCTACGGAAGAAGTACCTATATGGTCAGCTTTCACATGGATCGTCAATTGATCATTGAAAAACACTTGTTGTAGATAATCACACTGCAGATCGGCGACAACTGGGATTTGATCACTGGTGAATGCAGTCCAATCTTGCATGAATCCCAAACTATTAAAATATTCTATACGTGCTTCCTCGAAATAAGTAAAAGGAATCGTGTTATTCAAATGCCCGAACATATCCGTTTCCGAAAAGCGGACCTTAATTTCATGCTTAAAAGAAAAATCATTGATCCACTCGGTTATATTATCGATGTATGATATTCTGCCCAACTTGTGCACTCCCTTTCGAAAATGAATGGCTATTCACTCATTTTATAAGAAAAAAGCGATAATGAAAAGGATTTTCTCTTTAATGCTGGTTAATTTTAAATGCTTACCTGAAAAAAGGCTATTTTCTGATACTTTGTTGCTATTCACCAAGTAATGCCGGTGTGGTTGACCACTGCTCCGTTTTCAAGAGTATCGCAATCTGCTCCAAACAACCTTAAATCATTTTAAAAACAACAATCTTTACGAAAAGAGCCTAAAAAAAAAAAGAACCCATATCCTAAGATACAGGCTCTTTCATTTAGTCGATTAAACTTCGTCGCTTCCAAAGAAGTTACGGAATTGCTGAATGGCAGTATCACGGTTCAACGCTGCAATCGATGTAGTCAACGGAATGCCTTTAGGGCAAGACTGCACACAGTTTTGTGAGTTACCGCAGTTTGCAAGTCCTCCATCACCCATGATTGTATTTAAACGTTCCGCTTTGTTCATTGCACCGGTTGGATGTGCGTTGAATAAACGAACTTGTGATAGCGGTTGTGGTCCCATGAAGTTTGAATTGGTGTTCACATTCGGACAAGCTTCCAAGCAAACGCCGCAAGTCATGCATTTTGATAATTCATATGCCCATTGACGTTTCTTTTCCGGCATACGCGGTCCTGGTCCAAGGTTGTACGTTCCATCGATTGGAATCCAAGCCTTTACCTTCTTCAAGGAATCGAACATACGGCTGCGATCTACTTGAAGGTCACGAACCACTGGGAAGGTGCGCATTGGAGCAAGGCGAACCGGCTGCTCCAATTGGTCGATAAGGGCTGTACATGATTGTCTTGGTTTACCATTGATAACCATTGAACAAGCACCACATACCTCTTCAAGACAGTTCATGTCCCAAGCGATTGCTGTCGTATGTTTGCCTTGTACCGTTACCGGGTTACGACGGATTTCCATTAGAGCAGAAATAACGTTCATATTCGGACGGTATGCTAATTCGAATTCCTCATCATAAGGAGCTGAATCCGGTGTATCTTGACGAGTGATTATAAAACGGACTGTTTTAGTCTCAGATTTAGTTTCAACCATTTTTTTGCTCCCCCTTCTTAATGTTTCGTCGTGTAGTCACGTTTACGCGGTGCGATCAGT
The DNA here is from genome assembly GCF_001439925.1 of Peribacillus muralis. Taxonomy (GTDB): domain Bacteria; phylum Bacillota; class Bacilli; order Bacillales; family DSM-1321; genus Peribacillus; species Peribacillus muralis. Next base: position 127,585 of record NZ_LMBV01000001.1, on the reverse strand, counting down.
GATACATCAATATCTTCATAATGGAATTCCGGTGCTTGATCCAAGCCCTTGAATGTTGCCATTGTCGTTTTCATGAATTCTTCATCATTACGTTCCGGGAAATCAGGTTTGTAATGTGCTCCACGGCTTTCATCACGGTTTAACGCTCCAATCGTGATTACCCGTGCCAATTGCATCATGTTTTGCAGCTGTCTAGTGAAGGCAGCTCCTTGGTTGCTCCATTTAGCCGTATCATTGATGTTGATTTTCTTGTAACGTTCCATCAGCTCAAGAATCTTGTTATCCGTTTCTTTCAGCTTGTCATTGTAACGAACGACCGTAACATGCTGTGTCATCCACTCGCCAAGCTCTTTGTGAAGGACGTACGCATTTTCATTACCATCAAGAGACATGACTTCATTCCATTTTTCTTGCTCTTGTTTTTCATACCCATCATACAAGGAAGAAGGAATCGATTCGGAAGTTTTATCAAGGCCTTCAATATATTTAACGGCATTCGGTCCAGCGACTGAACCACCATAGATGGCTGAAAGCAGTGAGTTCGCACCTAGGCGGTTCCCACCATGTTGAGAGTAATCACACTCACCTGCAGCGAATAAACCTTTAATGTTAGTCATTTGGTCATAATCCACCCATAGTCCGCCCATTGAATAGTGAACGGCAGGGAAAATTTTCATTGGAACTTTACGAGGATCTTCACCCATGAACTTCTCGTAGATTTCAATGATTCCGCCAAGTTTAATATCAAGTAATTTAGGATCTTTATGAGATAGATCCAGGTAAACCATGTTTTCCCCATTAATACCAAGCTTCATGTTCATACATACGTCGAAAATTTCACGTGTCGCGATATCACGAGGTACCAAGTTACCGTAAGCAGGGTATTTTTCTTCAAGGAAGTACCAAGGTTTTCCGTCTTTATAAGTCCAGATACGTCCGCCTTCACCACGAGCCGATTCACTCATAAGGCGAAGTTTATCATCTCCAGGGATTGCTGTCGGGTGAATTTGGATGAACTCACCATTAGCATATTTAACACCTTGTTGATATACGATCGATGCTGCTGAACCTGTATTGATCATCGAGTTCGTTGATTTACCGAATATGATTCCAGGGCCGCCGCTCGCCATGATGACTGCATCGCCAGGGAATGATTTGATTTCCATTGTCGTCAAGTTCTGAGCTACGATACCGCGTGCTGTTTCTTCATCATCGATAACAGCTCCGAGGAATTCCCAGCCTTCATATTTCGTTACAAGGCCTTCCACTTCATAACGGCGAACCTGCTCGTCCAACGCGTACAGTAATTGCTGTCCAGTTGTTGCACCAGCGAATGCTGTACGGCTATGCTGAGTACCACCGAAACGACGGAAATCAAGAAGACCTTCCGGAGTACGGTTGAACATAACACCCATACGGTCAAACATATGGATAATCGATGGTGCCGCTTCGCACATCGCTTTAACTGGCGGTTGGTTAGCCAAGAAATCCCCGCCGTAAACTGTATCATCAAAGTGGATGAGTGGAGAATCCCCTTCACCTTTTGTATTTACTGCCCCATTGATTCCGCCTTGGGCACAAACTGAGTGAGAGCGTTTAACAGGAACTAATGAAAATAAATCAACCTGTTGTCCCAGCTCTGCTGCTTTGATCGTCGCCATTAATCCGGCTAGACCTCCACCTACGATAATGATTTTACCTTTACCCAATTCTGTCACTCCCTTATTTCCATTAGCAAAGCTATGTTTTTATCCGGATACCTATAAATGAACGCCAACTTCTTATACGAAAGCGAAAATTGCTCTAACGCCGATATAAGAAAGAAGAACGAAAACGACCAAAGTAAAGTAAGTCATGATTTTTTGCGATTTAGGTGAAACTGTCAGACCCCAGCTCACTGCAAATGACCATAATCCATTAGAAAAGTGGAAGATTGTCGAAATGACCCCAACTAAATAAAATGCAATCATGAATGGGTTAGAGAAGATATCTGCCATCATGTCAAAGTTAACCTCTGCACCCATAGCTGCTTGAATTCTAGTTGCCCAAATATGCCATACTAGGAAAATCAATGTTATGACTCCAGTTAAGCGTTGCAGCATGAACATCCAGTTACGGAAGAAACTGAATCTCCCTAAATTGTTTTTTGCTGTAAAGGCAATATAAATTCCGTACACAGCATGGAAAATGATTGGTAGATAGATTACGACCCATTCTACCAAAATTTTTACGGGCGTGTATTCAATTAAATGAACTGCCCCATTAAATGTCTCTTCCCCTTTTGTTGCCATAAAGTTTACTGATAAATGAAAAATTAGGAATAGACCAATCGGAATAACTCCAAGTAGTGAATGAAGTCTACGATTCCCAAACTCGCGATTTTTTGCCACTAAGTGCCCCCCCTTAATTTGTGAAAAATCATGCAAAGATAATCTGGTGGCTACCTATTATCTCCGCGTGAAAATAAAGTATAGAATGCAAAAAAAAGCTCTCCTATACTTTCTTACAATTATGTGACATGTCCATTTTACTCCTGACTTCTATGTGCGTCAAGAAAACGGATACAACAAATCTCTTTTTTAGAATAGATTTTATTGGATAAAAATGCATATTTTTTTATTTGTCAAGGTTATATTTCATCAAATAACGTATGAATCTATTAATATCCCGGTATAATTTATCATTTTTTCCCAATTGTGTTTTAAATAAAAAAAACAATATAATTTGCAAAAGAAAAACGTTTATAATAGATTTACAGAAAGAGGCGATAAACTATGAAAAAAAATATTGCTGCAGCGATAGAGGAAGAAATTCAACCTGAAGTGTTCCAAGTTCCGGCTTTCGGATATGAATTAATCAGGGAAGTACTGCTGAACGATATTCTTGGAAAAGACTCGAATCAGATCCTCTATTGGGCAGGTAAACAGTTAGCACGAAAATTCCCACTGGATAGCGATCAGGAAGTTATTGAATTTTTCCAAAGCGCAGGTTGGGGCCATCTCGAAATAATGAAGTATACGAAAAACGAAATGGAATACTCATTGACCGGTGAAATAATTAGCCGCCGCCTGGATTTGCATCCTGATTGTCACTTCCAGCTTGAAGCCGGCTTTCTTGCCGAGCAGTTTACACTGCAGAAAAAGTTCCTCAGCGAATCAACGGAAGAAGTTAAACGCCGCGCAAAAAAAGTGACTTTCATCATTCAATGGGACCCCAGAGATCCAGTCTAATGAGCCCAGAAAAACAGACTTGCCAATTTTATCGGAAGTCTGTTTTTTTATGGGACTAAAGCTTATTCAAGCTAGCACATTTGCATGTTGTCCGAGTTTAAATGCTTCATGAAGGGAGTCAACGGCCTTCACCATTTCCTTCTCATTGACGACAGTAGAAACTTTAATTTCCGAAGTGCTGACCATTTTCACTTGGATGCCTGTATTGGCCATCACTTCAAACATCTCAGCAGCCACTCCCGGATTGGATACCATACCAGATCCGACGATGGACACTTTTGCCAACCCGCCCTCCGTTTCGACCCGGTCAAATGCCAATTGTTCTTTATTGTTTTCCAACACGAGCAGGGCCGCTTCCGTATCTTCACTTTTTATGGAGAAGGATAGATTTGTCGTATCCTCGGCGGTCATGCTTTGAATGATGATATCCACATTGATCCGGTTTTTCGCAAGCGTCATGAAGATGGTTGATAATGCACCAAGAGATTGTGGTAAACCATATACCGTAACCCTTGTAATGCTATCTTCAAAAGCGATTCCCCGTACAATTAAATTTTCTTCCATTGTTGCTTCCTCCTCAATGATCGTTCCAGATTCTCTTTCCATGCTCGAACGGACTTCAAGCGGTATTTGATAATTTTTCGCATATTCGACAGCCCTCGGATGGAGGACACCTGCGCCTAAATTGGCTAGCTCGAGCATCTCATCATAAGAGATGGAGTGAAGTTTTCGCGCTCCCTTTATGTAGCGGGGATCGGATGTGAATACACCCGTAACATCCGTATAAATGTCACATCTATCCGCATGAAGCGCTGCAGCGATGGCAACCGCCGTCGTGTCGGAGCCGCCTCGCCCTAATGTAGTGATTTCGCCATTAACATCGCTCCCCTGAAAGCCGGCGACGACGACGATTTTCCTCTCTTGGAGCTTAGCTTGGATTTTTGAGGCATCAATGTCTAATATCCGGGCATTCCCATGAACGGATTCCGTTTGCATGCCTGCCTGCCAGCCTGTATAGGAAATCGCTTCATGTCCCTTTTCAATCAACGCCATCGTCAACAGGGAAATTGTGACCTGCTCCCCCGTCGTCAAAAGCATATCCATCTCCCTCTTACTTGGAATCCTGGAAATCTCTTGGGCCATGGAAACCAATTTATCGGTCGTTTTGCCCATCGCTGAAACAACGACGACTACTTCATTCCCCTTCTCCACTTCCTCGATTACCCGATTGGCAACATTTTTCAGTTTTTCAACGCTACCGACGGATGTCCCGCCGAACTTTTGAACGATTAATGCCATCCTCATGCACCCTCTCTATCTTTTTAGGCAATAAAAAAAGCAATGAGAAGTATCTCATTGCTGTGATCACATATAGCATACTGTAAACACAGTGAGATAGCCCTCCAGGGTATAAACCCTGACAATCCGCCATTTATTAAATGTCAGACCAGAAAAACAAAGTATGAGCCTTGTCTTCCTTCGGCGTCCCTCCCTTTCAAATCCCTTCTCGGAAGCTCATACTTCTCCAGGGTTCTACTCTTGAATTCCGCACCTCTATCAGCACTTTTTAAGTTGTCTAGTTAAAAATCCCCTTTAATCATAGCATAGAGATATAATGGCAGCAAGGTTATTCTTGTAATTTTCTTACGATTCCCTCAGCTACCCCTTTTGGCATGCCTGCCCCGACAATTTCCTCAACTGAAGCTTCTTTAATTTTCTTCAACGAACCGAAATGCCTTAATAATTGCTTTCTCCGCTTTTCCCCGACACCTGGAATATCATCAAGCTGGGAGTGCACGGCATTTTTCCCGCGCAGCTGGCGGTGAAACGTAATCGCAAACCGGTGCACTTCATCCTGAATTCTTTGCAATAAGTAGAATTCCTGACTCCGGGAATCAAGCGGAACGATCTCAAGCGGATTGCCAATCATCAATTGAGAGGTTCTGTGCTTTTCATCTTTAATTAAACCAGAAAGCGGGATTTCCAGGCCTAGTTCATTTTCCAGAATATCGCGTACAGCCTCCACATGTCCCTTACCTCCATCAATGATGATCAAGTCAGGAAGCGGAAGCCCTTCCTTCAATACTCGCGAATACCTTCTTCTCACGACTTCGCGCATCGATTCGTAATCATCTGGCCCTTGCACCGTCTTGATCTTATATTTGCGGTATTCCCTTTTCTCCGGCTTGCCATCAATGAACACGACCAAAGCGGAAACAGGATCGCTTCCTTGGATGTTGGAGTTATCAAAAGCTTCAATTCGATGCGGGGTATAAATTCCTAATTGCACTCCAAGGTTTTCCACAGCATTGATCGTTCTTTCTTCATCCCGCTCAATCAATGAAAACTTTTCCTGCAGCGCAATGGAGGCATTTTTATTCGCCAATTTCAGCATCTCTTTTTTCGATCCCCGTTTTGGGTGAATCGTCTTCACACCAAGCAGCCCTTCAGCCAATTCAGCATCCACCGACTCCGGCAGCAAGATTTCCTTCGGTTTGAAATGGTTGGTAATCTCGTAAAACTGACCGAGGAATGTAAGCAGTTCCTGTTCCGGTTCATCATAGACAGGAAAAAGGGAAACATCCCTTTCTATTAACTTACCTTGCCGTACAAAAAATACTTGAACGCACATCCAGCCTTTATCGTAGGCAAATCCAAAAACATCACGGTCAATGAAATCGGTCGTCATCATTTTCTGCTTCTCCATCGTGATATCGATGTGGGCTATTTTGTCACGGAACTCCTTCGCTCTCTCAAAATCGAGCTCTTCGGATGCCTCCAGCATTTTTTCGGTCAGTTCTTTTTTAATCTCTGTATGCCCGCCATTCAGGAAGCGGTTGATATCATCGACCATTTTTTTGTATTCCTGTTCCTCCACATCATACACACAGGGGGCTAAACATTGGCCAAGGTGGTAATATAGGCAAACCCGATCCGGTAGGGTATTGCACTTCCGAAGAGGGTAAATGCGGTCTAGCAGCTTTTTCGTTTCGTTAGCGGCAAAAGCGTTCGGATAAGGACCGAAATATTTCCCTTTATCTTTTTTGACCTTGCGCGTAATGATCAGGCGAGGATGCCGCTCCGCAGTCAGCTTGATGAATGGATATGTTTTATCATCCTTAAGCATGACATTATATTTTGGATCATGTTTTTTGATTAAATTCAGCTCTAATATGAGCGCCTCGATATTGGAGGATGTGACAATGTATTCAAAATCCTCAATCTCATTTACAAGGCGAAATGTCTTTCCATCATGGGAGCCTGTGAAATAAGAACGGACACGGTTCTTCAACACTTTCGCCTTGCCTACGTAAATGATCGTTCCCTGTCGATCTTTCATCAAATAACAACCAGGCTGATCGGGAAGCAAGGCAAGTTTATTCTTTATTTGTTGGTTCATGCATTCAGCCTCCTCTTCTCCCATTTTACAATCATTATATATCATGATAGCGAAAAAAGCTTCAAGTCCGAAGACTTGAAGCTTTTTTCAGCTCACTTATTAAGCGTGTTTTGCAATAAGCTCAGCAAGAGCTTCTTTAGGTTGGAAGCCAACCACTTTATCCACCACTTCACCGTCTTTAAGGACGATCAGTGTCGGAATGCTCATTACTCCGAATTTCCCGGCTGTTTCTTGGTTTTCATCTACATCGACTTTTACGATTTTCGCTGAATCGCCAATTTCGGTATCAAGCTCTTGAAGAACAGGAGCGATCATTTTACAAGGTCCGCACCAAGGAGCCCAGAAATCTACAAGAACGACACCTTCGCTAGTATCGGTTGTGAAAGTTTGGTCAGTTGCATTTACAATAGCCATATATATTTCCTCCTCAAATTTACTCAAATAACTAAAGACAGTATACCATTATTGCTAGAATCGATGCTAATATTTTGCTTCAGTGGTAGGATGTCCAAAAAAAGCGGAATTATGCACCCATAAGTCCCAGCTTAAATCATAATAAAGAAGAGACAGGACATGAAATGTCCTGTCTCTTCTTCGAAACATTTTTGCTTTAAGCGTTCACTTTAAGTTTTCTGAATTCTTCCGTCAGTAATGGAAGGACTTCGAAAAGATCGCCGACAATTCCATAGTCCGCTACATTGAAGATGTTCGCTTCAGGATCTTTGTTGATGGCAACGATAACCTTGGAGTTGGACATACCAGCTAAATGCTGTATCGCTCCAGAGATGCCGCAGGCAATATAGAGGTCAGGTGTAACAACTTTACCCGTTTGCCCGATTTGCAAAGAATAGTCACAATAGTCCGCGTCACATGCACCACGGGACGCCCCTACCGCTCCGCCAAGAACTTGTGCCAGTTCCTTTAAAGGTTCAAAGCCGTCTTCACTTTTCACACCGCGGCCACCGGCAATGATCACCTTGGCTTCCGAAAGGTCTACACCTTCACTTGCCTTTCTGACCACATCTTTTATGATCGTACGTAAATCCTTAATGTCCACGCTCAATGCAGCAACATCACCGGAGCGGGACTCATCTTTCGCCAATGGCTCAATATTGTTCGGGCGAATCGTCGCGAATATCACTCCACCTGTAACAATTTTCTTTTCAAAAGCTTTACCAGAATAGATTGGACGAGTGAAAACGATATTTCCGCCTTCTTCTTCAATTGATGTTACGTCAGAAATCAATCCTGATTCAAGCTTCCCGGCCAATTTTGGGGCAAGGTCTTTTCCAAGTGCCGTATGTCCGAAGAAAATGCCTTCCGGCTTTTCCTGCTCGATGACGGCGAGCAAGCCTTGAGCATACCCATCTGAAGTGTATTGCTTCAATTGATCGTTTTCGACAGCAACAACCCGGTCTGCACCATATTGAATCATTTCATTCCCCAAATTTTGAACACTGTCACCAACTAAAACACCTACGATTTCCCCGCCGGCTGCAGCAAGTTTAGCCGCACCGATAGCTTCAAATGATACATTTCTTAGTGAACCGTCGCGAACTTCGCCCAATACAAGAAACTTTCTAGCCATTTATAAAAACCCCCTGTGCTCTATTTTATCCATTTGTTGTGTGTTGTTTTTTTAAAAAAAAGAACCGTTTCGATTAAATCACTTTAGCTTCGCTGCGTAATAATTGAACAAGTTCGCTAACTTGGTCACCAATTTCGCCGCTCAATACTTTTCCAGCTTCTTTTTTGGCTGGAAGGTAGATTTCGATCGTTTTTGTTTTCGCTTCAACATCGTCCTCTTCCAGGTCCAGATCGTCCAATTCCAATTCTTCAAGCGGTTTTTTCTTCGCTTTCATGATTCCTGGCAAAGAAGGATAGCGTGGCTCATTTAGCCCTTGCTGAGCTGTCACCAACAATGGAAGGGATGCCTCGATCGTTTCGGAATCCCCTTCAACATCACGGATAACGCTTACATTTCCATCTGCAATATCCAATTTAGTGATCGTTGTAATATAAGGGATTTCCAAAATTTCGGCAACGCGTGGACCGACTTGACCTGAACCGCCATCGATTGCCACATTTCCTGCAATGATTAAATCGGCCTTTTTGCCTTTTAAGTATTCGCCGATGATTTTGGCAGTCGTGAATTGGTCGCCATTTTCTACATCATCTTCGATATTGATCAATACCGCTTTATCTGCACCCATTGCAAGTGCTGTACGTAATTGCTTCTCAGCCTCTTCGGTTCCTACTGAAATGACCGTCACTTCGCCGCCTTGTGCATCGCGCACTTGGATGGCCTCTTCAACAGCATACTCATCATACGGATTGATGATGAATTCTGCTCCATCCTCATTAATTTTCCCGTTGGATAGTGTAATCTTTTCTTCTGTATCAAATGTTCTTTTCAGCAGCACATAAATGTTCACGATAATACCTCCCGAATGATTTGAGTTTTGAAGATTATGAATTTTATTGATATATTAAAAGTATTCTTCAAATTCCAGCAAAATCCTGCATAATATTCAAAAATAGTTTTCTACTACCGCCTAAACTATCATTTCCCTTTAAATACGGCCTCTCTTTTTTCAATGAAGGCAGCAATCCCTTCTTGGGCATCAGCGGTGTCAAAAGCTTTGCCGAAAAGAGCGGCTTCCCTATCCACACCTTTATGATAGGCTTCATGTTTCGTATAATTCAATAACTCGATGGCCGCCTTTAAAGCAAGCGGGCTTTTCTTGGCAATTTTATTGGCCAGTTCCTTCGCCTTCGGAAGCAGCTCTTCATCACTGTATGCATGATTTGCCAATCCCCATTGAACAGCTTGGGTGCCTGTAATTGGTTCACTTGTAAAGAGCATTTCAGCTGCTTTTGCCATGCCTACATAACGTGGAAGCCGTTGTGTGCCGGCAAAACCAGGGATTAAACCCAACTGCAGCTCAGGCAAGCCTAGCTTTGCCCTTTCAGTCACCAAACGAATGTGACAGGACATGGCCAGTTCCAATCCTCCGCCAAGGGCCGCTCCATGAATGGAGGCAATGACCGGTTTAGGAAACGATTCAATTTTCTCAAATACAGCTTGACCTTTTTTGGTCAGCGATATGAAAGCTTCACCATTGTCCACTTCAGTAAACTCTTTAATGTCAGCACCCGCCGAGAAGAATCTCCCTTCACCATGAAGAAGGACAACTCGTACCGCTTCGTTTTGCCCGATTTGATCGAATGCCTCTGACAGCTCCCCGATGATGGCCGAGGAAAGTGCATTTGCCGGTGCATGATCAATCGTAATGAAAGCCACATGATTTTCGACAGAAAGCTTAAGGTATTTCATATCTATCCCTCCTGGCATACTAGTCAAACTTATTTGAATATTCAATATGTATCACTTCCCGTTTATTGCCAGAAAGTAGAATTAACCGATTTCTTAGAGGATGGCTGGCATCCTCTATGTAAATCGTTAACTTTTCAAACCACATCCACCAAGGAGAAGGCGGTGGACATCTGGAGCTAGGTCCGAAAGTGAATACTTTTGCTCATTCATGACCCACGTCGTCGCCGTTTCGTCAATGGTTCCAAATATCATCTGCCTGGCAAGTAAATTATTTAAATCCGGCAGGAATTCGCCATTCTCTTTTCCTTCAATGATGATCTGATCGATTAAATTTAAATACCCTCTCAACACATCATTGATTCTTAGGCGCAATTCTTTATTCGACTGTCTTAATTCCAACTGGGTTACAATTGCTAGATTCACGTCTTCTGAAAGGATTTGAAAATGTTTCTGGATAAGTACCTGCATTTTTTCGGAAGCTGTGGATTTCCCTTTTAGCTCTTCCTCGATCTGTTCCACAAAATAGCCCATCTTTTCATGAAATAATGATATTAAAATATCTTCTTTATTTTTAAAATAAAGATAAATGGTGCCATCCGCTACGCCTGCCTGCTTGGCAATCTTGGATACTTGGGCTTGATAGTACCCGTTTTCGGCAATGACGATAACGGCTGCATCAATGATTTGATTATACTTTGGTCTGTTGCGATTCACTGGACGTCCCCTTTCAGAAAATGAATGAATCATCATTCATATTTCTATCATAAAATGACGGCTCTTGACTGTCAAGCATAAACTTTGAAGAGTGAGTCCTGACATCCCGCACATTCTATCGTGTACATTGTACAGCTTCGATCGGCAGGTTGTCCAGCTTCTCAAAAAAAACTCGGAGCCATGAGCCACTGCTCCGTAAGATGGGATGCTGCTTTACGCGTCTTTTCTTTCCTCGGATAGCTTTTTCTTTTCCTCTTCGATAAGGACTCTTCTCAAAATCTTTCCTATCGTCGTTTTAGGCAGCTCTTCCCTGAATTCATAGCTGCGCGGCACCTTGTAGGAAGCCAGGCTCTTTCTGACAAACTCATTCAATTCCGCTTCTGTCACACTTGCATTTTTCTTCAGGACAACATACGCTTTGACCGTCTCCCCACGATATGGATCGGGTATACCTGCCACAACAACCTCCTGGATCGCCTCATGCTCGTATAGTACTTCTTCCACTTCACGAGGATATATATTGAAGCCTCCGGCTATGATGGTATCCTTTTTCCTCTCGACAACATAAAAGAATCCTTGCTCATCCATGTAGCCCAGATCGCCTGTAAGCAGCCAGCCATCTTTGAACGTGCTTTCCGTTTCTTCCGGCCGATTCCAATATCCCTTCATCACTTGAGGCCCTTTTATGGCGATTTCCCCAATTTCATTCGGAGGCAGCTCTTCACCGGTTTCCAAAGACAAGATCACCGAGTCCGTATCTGGCCATGGCAGTCCAATGCTTCCTTTTACACGGGGCTGATCCCAAATGAAATTACCATGGGTTACTGGAGAGGTTTCCGATAGTCCATAGCCCTCAACCAGCTTTCCGCCCGTCATTTTTTCAAATTGCTCTTGAACCTCCAATGGCAATGGTGCAGAGCCGCTTATACAGGCATTGATGGAAGACAGGTCATATTTGGCGATATCCGGATGGTTCAATAGCCCAATATACATCGTTGGTGCACCAGGAAACATCGTCGGTTTTTGTTTTTGGATGGTTTTCAGCGTCGCTTCAACATCGAATTTCGGCATGATGATCATCGTATTCCCTTCCATGACGGAAAGAACCAAAACCGTCGTCATCCCGTACACATGGAAGAATGGTAAAATGGCCAGGATCCTTTCCTCACCGCGCCTGTTTCTATAAAGCCAAGCGTTGCACATCTTCGTATTCGCCAATAAGTTCTTGTGAGTAAGCATGACCCCTTTCGGAAAGCCCGTTGTCCCACCTGTATATTGCAAAAGGGCAAGGTCCTCATTCACATCAATCGGCTCGGCGACTTCCTCATGGACATTCCGTTTCATGATTTCGGTAAATAAATGATGATTACCTGCATGCTCGACTTTAACGACGATGCCATATTGCTTTTTTTGGATGAACGGGTAGATAATGTTTTTCGGAAAAGGTAAATATTCCTTGATAGCGGTTACAATGATGTGTTCGATATTCGTTCTTGAAGCGACAGCAGTGACACGGGGAAATAAAATGTCCATCACTAAAATCATTTTCGCCCCGGAATCTTTCATTTGATACTCGAGTTCACGTTCCGTATAAGTTGGATTCGTTTGAACCACGACTCCGCCGGCCATCAATATCCCAAAAAAGCTGATGACACCTTGAGGGCAGTTGGGAAGCATAACGGCGACCCGTTCTCCCTTTTGAAGGCCGATGCTTTTCAAATAGTCTGCGAACTTTAAAGACGATTCATAAACTTCCCGGTACGTTAATTCTTTTCCCTGGAAATGAATCGATACTTTATCGGGGAATTCTTCCGCTGACTCTTTCAAAAACGAATAAAGAGGTTTATCTTCGTACGACAAATCGGCTGGTATCTGCTCCGGATATATGGCTTGCCATGGCTTATGACTCATTTACACCCCTCCTTCTGAATATTCTTAATACTCATTCTCATTATAATACAATCGGGATTTTCTTACAATTAATATTGCAAGCAGGAAAAATGAGCATAAAGGCCGATAGCGGGGGGAAAAGTGTATTCAATGAGCCATGGACAACCCACAGTTTGGAGTAAATGTACATCGACTGTTACATTTCACTGAAGTGCTATGGAACAGTCTAAGTTCAGATTCTCCAACCGTAGCCATCTAATACAGAGTGGATTGGAACGGAAGGGGCGACACTCCTGCGGGAAATGCGCGTCTACTTGAGACCCCGCAGGCTAAAAGCCGAGGAGACTCAATGACCGCCTCTGGATAAGGGAGTGCCTGCAGTGCAAAGGAACGGTCCAAGGTTCAGATCCTCCAATACTGTGGGCATTTATATACTAACTTCGTATTAATATAGATTGGATTGGAACGAAAAGCGCGAGACTCCTAAGGGAAATGACCCAATTCTTCAACCTCTGTGCTAAGTTCTAACTGAAATCCCCCTTTCTATTTGACTGCAAAAATAAAAAGCGACGCATATGGCCGCTTTTTTCAAGTGAAGAACATCATATAAATGATTCCAAGCAGAAAAAAGATTCCGCAACAAACAATCAAGACTTTTGCAAGTTTCTCCACAGCTTTCTCCCTCTCTGATAGACATCAAGAAATCCCGGCGCCGATGACAAAAGATAAAGCGATGGAAATGATCATCGATAGGAATCCGACTGCCCGGTTATCTTTTTGTATCTCTTCATCTATTTTAAATCCAGGTGTCATAAATTCAAAAATGAAATAACCGACCAGTAAAAGGACAAATCCATACACACCCCAGCCAATCATGGTCAGGAGCGAATTCTGATGGAGGATGGATTGTTGGAATACATAAGCGATCCCAAATATTTTGCCGCCAGTTGCCAACGCCACAGAAAGGTTTCCCTGTTTGATCTCCTCCCAGTTCTTGTACTTTGTGACAAGTTCAAAAATGGCTAAAAAAACAATCATGCACAAAATAACGACACTGTAACGAGCAGCTATATATACATATTCATTTTCCCACATATTCTCCATGGTCCAACTCCCAAAATGGTAACTGGTCATCCGGCTTGGCAAAGTAGCGGGGATGACCACTTTCCTTTATTTAAATTCCACCACCGTAACACCTGTTCCGCCTTCTCCAGCTTCGCCGAACCGGATCCTTTTGACAGATCGGTGATTTTTCAAGTACTCCTGGACCCCGGACCGGAGCGCCCCCGTACCTTTACCATGAATGATGGAGACATTTGAATATCCGGCCAATAGCGCATCATCCACATACTTTTCGACTCTCGAGATGGCATTTTCAAAGCGTTCTCCACGCAAATCAAGCTCCACGCTAACGTGGTAATCCCGCCCTTTTATCGTGGTGAGAGGCTTGGTTTCCTTCACTTTCGTAGACTTGATGAATTCCAGGTCAGACTCTTTCACCTTCATTTTCATGATGCCGATTTGAACTTGCCACTCATTACCGGAAACCTTTTCGATCAGGTGACCCTTTTGGCCAAAGCTTACGACCTTTACTTCATCCCCGGGTTTCAAGCTTTTCTCAAGCGGCTTTATCACTTTATTCGATGTTTTCTTCACTTTTGGCGTTGCTTCTTCAAGTCGTTTTTTCGCATCGATCAGTTCATGCTCTTTCACATCGGCATTTTTTTCAAGTCGCAGCTTACGTAGATCAGCAATGATCGCTTCCGCTTCTTTTTGTGCCTGTTCAACGATCGCAGTTGCCTCTTTTGCTGCCTTTTCGACAAGCGCATCGCGTTCTTCTTCATATTCACCCATTTGCTTTTGCAAATCTTTATGAAGGATTTCCGCCTGCTCCAAGTGATTCTTGGCTTCCAGTTCTTCCTCTTCCGCCTTCTTACGGCTATCTTCGAGGGAAGCGATCATATTTTCAACTTTATTCGTATCTTCTCCGATATGACTGCGGGCATTGCTTATCACGCTTTCTTCCAAACCAAGGCGCTTGGAAATTTCAAAGGCATTACTCCGCCCAGGTACACCAATCAAAAGTTTATAGGTTGGACTTAAAGTTTCCACGTCAAATTCAACGCTTGCATTAATGACGCCTTCTCGATCATAGCCATATGCTTTCAATTCAGGATAATGTGTCGTTGCAATCACACGTGCCCCGCGCTTATATACTTCATCCAATATGGAAATGGCTAAAGCGGCCCCTTCCTGAGGATCCGTGCCGGCTCCAAGCTCATCGAATAATACAAGGCTGTCATAATCGACATGCTTTAAGATATCGACAATATTGACCATATGTGAAGAGAATGTACTTAAGCTTTGTTCAATCGACTGTTCATCGCCAATATCGGCATATACAGAGGAAAACACGGCCGTTTCAGAACCATCGAGCGCTGGGATTTGCAGACCGGCCTGGGCCATTAACGTACAAAGGCCAAGCGTTTTCAAGGTAACCGTTTTCCCCCCAGTATTCGGGCCCGTGATAACGATTGTCGTAAAGTCATCGCCTAGGAAAATATCATTGGCTACGACAACATCACTCGGAATGAGCGGATGTTTCGCTTTGAATAATTTCACGCGTCCCTCATTATTCAAAATCGGTTTGGATCCTTTTATCGCCTTTGCGTACTTCGCCTTAGCGACAAGGAAGTCGATATGGGCAAGTACCTTGACATTATGAAGCAGTTCAGGCGTGTACCCTCCGACCTTTTCCGATAGTTCAACCAATATCCGTTCTATTTCCTGCGTTTCCTTCGCCCTGGTTTCCTGCAGGACATTATTCAGTTGAACGATTGCTTGCGGTTCAATGAACAACGTCTGCCCTGATGAAGATTGATCATGAATGATCCCGCCATACACACTGCGGTATTCCTGCTTTACCGGGATGACAAAACGGTCATTCCGGATCGTAATGATGGCATCCGATAACATTTTTGTTGCATTGGATGACCGGATCATGCTTTCCAATTTTTCCTTGACACGACTTTCGTTCGTCCGAATCTGGTTTCTTAGTGCTCGAAGCTTATCGCTCGCAGAATCCATCACTTCGCCATGTTCACTGATTGCGTAGGTAATTTCCTGTTGCAAATCAATTAATGGATGAAGGGAATCGATATATTCGGCTAAAAGCGGGACATCGATTTCCTGCTCGGCTAGTTCTTCGAAGAAACGGGTCAGGATCCTGCCGGCACGAATCGTACTCGCAAGCTCCATCAACTCCATCGGTGAGAGCATTCCGCCGATTTGGGCCCGTTTGGCATGTGGACGGATATCAAAAATTCCGCCCAATGGCAAGTTGCCTTTCAAACGGACGATTTTGGCTGACTCATCCGTTTCTTCCTGCCATCTCGACACTTCTTCAAAATCCGTGGAAGGCATCAGTAGCTGAGCCTTCTCTTTTCCTATCGATGATGATGCATGTGAAATTAATTGTTCTTTGATTTTATGAAATTCCAATGTCTTTAAAGCTTTATTATGCATGGAGTTAAGGCTCCTCCTTATTTATGGGCAAGTAGTTAATCATTTCTCTTTAAAAACGCTAATAATCCAGCAGTGTCCTTTGCATTCAGGACCGCCGATTCTTTGATCCAGCCCTTTTTGGCCGATGAAACTCCAACCGGCATATGTTCGAGCATGTCGATGCTGTGGGCATCGGTATTGATTACGATCGTAACGCCCGCTTCCTGTGCCTTGCGCAGATGGGGAGGCGCCAAATCCAGACGGTTCGGATTGGCGTTCAATTCCAAAGCAGTATTCGTATCACGGGCCAGCTCGATCAGCATCTCCATATCGACATCATATCCGGTACGTTTGCCGATGATCCTTCCCGTTGGATGGGCGATGATATCGACATGTGGATTATTCAGAGCCGTTTTTAAGCGCTCCATGATCGTTTCACGTGGCTGTGAAAAACTGGAATGGATCGATGCAATTACCAAATCCAGCTCCGCAAGCAGATCATCATCATAATCAAGCGTCCCATCAGGGAGGATATCCATTTCAATCCCGGAAAGCACGGTGAAATCATCGTATTTCTCATTTAGTTCATGAATGATTTTCTTTTGTTCACGCAACCGCTCCACGGTCAGTCCGTTCGCCACTTTCAAATATTGCGAATGATCGGTGATGGCCATATATCGATAACCTTTTGCACGGCATGCTTCAATCATTTCTTCAATCGTATAAGCTCCATCGCTCCAAGTGGTATGCATATGGAGATCACCTTGTATGGCCTCTAAAGATATGAGCGGTTCACTTGCATCATATTGCTCCACTTCGGTTCCATCTTCGCGTAATTCCGGCGGGATGTAAGGCAGATCAAAGTGCTGGTAAAATTGTTCTTCTGTTTCGAACGTCAGCACCTCTCCAGTTTCCGCCACTTCGACACCATATTCGCTGATTTTTTCGCCTCGATCTTTTGCAAGCTGGCGCATCCGCACATTATGATCCTTCGAACCGGTAAAATGATGCAGCGTCGTGATGAATTCCTTATCCTTCACGATCCTGAAATCGACAGAAATATCATATTCATAGTCCAGTACGACCGACACTTTTGTATCACCTGCCGCAATCACATGCTTTATTCCTGAAATAGCAAGAAGCTGGTTCTTCACTTCTTCGGGATGATCTGTCGAGATGATGAAATCGAGGTCCTTGATCGTTTCCCTCATGCGACGGATGCTGCCAGCCCTCGATGACCGGATGATATGCTCCATATTGCCAAGAGCCGTTTCAATATCAGCCGCTATCGGCCTCATGAAGGCAAGCGGAAGTCGATCAGGCCGTGATCCTGCCTCGGCAATCGCGGCCAGGATCTTCTCCTCCGTTTTTTTGCCGAATCCGGCCAGGGCGGCAACCCTGCCTTCTTCACAGGCGGTTTTGAGATCATTCACATCATTGACATGCAGCTCTTTATGGAGTTTGGCAATTTTTTTCCCGCCCAGGCCTTGAAGCTGCAGCAGTGGTATCAAGCCTTTTGGCACCTGCTCCTGAAGCTCTTCAAGTACGGTCGATTTCCCTTCATTGATATACTCTTCGATGACGGAAGCCGTTCCTTTCCCAATTCCATTTAAAGCTGTGAAGTCCTCAATGGCAGCTAAACTCCGATCATCCGTTTCCAACGCTCCCGCTGCCTTGCGGAAAGCTGAAACCTTGAAAGGGTTCTCTCCTTTTAATTCCATATATATTGCGATTTTTTCTAATAGTTTAATGATATCTTTTTTATTGATCGTCATTTATTTCACCGCCGAAAAAATTAGTTGGTTGTCCCTTGTTTTCTTTCTTAAAGATACCTTTCTTGAAGGTAAAGTACAAGCAGGCCGATTCTTGCTGTGATTCCATCAGGGCAAGGTCATGCTATTACAGAAAAGGGGCCTCCCCCATTCAAAGTAATGAATCATCCAGGACTTTGAGAAAGGGAGGCAGGCCCTCGTTTACTGTCATTATGATTGATCTGGTTTTTGAAACCAAAGCTCTTTCACTTGTTCGGAAAGGAACGGCGTATGTTTCACGATCGATTCTGCCAGAAAAGATCCCGCTAGTGGCTTCTGAATCGAATCCATTGGCAGCATGGCAGCTATATATAATATAATAAACATGATAAGATAGATTTCGATAAAGCCCAGTATCCCGCCACCCCAGCGATTCAGCTGTTTTAATATCGGTAGGTGGGTAATGAAATTAAGCATCGAGCCAAGCATTTGCCAAAGGATCTTGGCTGCAAAGAAAATGATGGCAAAGGCAATTGCATTGTAATACGCCGTTTCGAGCCCGACTGTTTCGAAAAACATCTTAAGGGTCGCGGAATCACCCATCGTTGGAAATGGGATCCACAATTTCAAATTGGGGGCAAGATCTCCGTAAAACACATATGCGACGATAAAGGCTACTATGAACCCTGTCATATGAACGGTTTGTAAAATGAAGCCACGCTTTAAACCGATCAATAAACCGATTAAAAGAATGGCCAGAATGGCTAAATCAAGCATGTACTCAGTCCTTCTCTCTCTTTAATTCCAGTTGAAGCTGGTCTAGTTCATCTTTTAACTTAATATATTCGTGGATGGTATTCACGGCCGTTAGTACCGCTAGCTTGCTTGTATCCAAGTATGGGTTTTTCATACTGATCTCTCTCATTTTTTCATCAACCATCGAAGCGACCAGGCGCATATGACTTGCGCTTTCTGTTCCGACGATTGTATATGGTTGTCCGTATATATCAACAGTTGTTTTATTTCGTTTATCGTCTGACAAAATGATGCCCCCAATCTAAACAATCCTAATTCTATCATATCATGAAGTTTTTCGTCATGAAAGGGAGTACCACGTCATTTCTTGTATAAAAACTGCAATAATTTGTCAAATGAAAACGACCTGTGAAGCAGATTTCCTAAAATCTAATTTTAAGTTAGGAGTTTACCGATTATGTCCCATGTTGTTTTACTTATCAGCCCCGCCCAAATAAAGGCGATGAACGAACATTATTCTTCATCCTTAGCTACAAAACTGCCGCCAGGGAGCATCTTCTCCGCCAAGCCGCCCTTATGCACGGTGACCGCCTATAAATCCGGAAAGGTACTTTTTCAAGGTAAGAATGCGGAACTGGAAGCAGGCAAATGGCAGCAGGCCGCTACGGCTGCCGCGCCAAAGAAAAAAACGGCAGCAACCGCTTCAGTCAATGTCCACCGGTATTCACCGCCAGCCAATATCGGAACGATGTCAGTAATTGGTTCCGATGAAGTCGGAACAGGAGACTATTTCGGTCCAATCACGGTCGTAGCCGTTTATGCAAAAACGGAGCAACTCGCCCTATTGAAGGAGCTTGGTGTTCAGGATTCCAAAAATCTGAAGGATCCACAAATCATCGAAATTGCCAAACAGATTAAGGATGTGGTGCCTTTCAGCCTGCTGACATGCGACAATCCAAAATATAATGCGCTTCAGGCAAAGGGAATGTCACAAGGAAAAATGAAGGCACTCCTCCATAACCAAGCAATCAAGTATCTCATCCAAAAAATCCACCCAGAACAAGCAGAGGCGGTCCTTATCGATCAATTTGCCCAACCAGATGTATTTTTTAATTACTTGAAAGGCCAAGAACAATTTCAGGCTAACGCCACCTATTTATGCACAAAAGCGGAAGGGATACACCTTGGAGTAGCAGCTGCATCAATCCTCGCGCGATATGCCTTCGTCAAACGCTTTGACTTGCTCAGTGAAAAAGCCGGATTCAAAATCCCTAAAGGAGCCGGATTTGCAGTCGATGAAGCGGCCGCACGATTGATTCATGAAAAAGGAATCGACTCACTGCAAGAATTCACGAAAACCCACTTCGCCAATACCGAAAAAGCAAAGCGATTATATCAGCAGAAATATCATAAGTAAGAAAAGGCGGCCCATCACGAAGGGAATCCAAAAAATTAGATACTTTATTTAATTAGGCAACCTTGAGGGCATGAACCCGGTAATCTACTGGGCTCATGCCTTTCTTACGATTAGTCGATGTCTTTGTTTGAATTAATTTATTAGTATTTAGAATGCACAGAGTGTCCATCATTACATAATTCGGTGACGATTTTTTAAATATATCCATGCAAAATAGACCTAGCCAACTTGAATTCTTTTTAGGTTATTTGATTATGTAATTATTTATAAAACTATGTTTTGGAGGCCAACCCATAATCATAGTTCATATTGTGTGAAATAAGAAAGAAGATGTTCTTCAAAAGCTTAATTACACAGGCGATGGACGCAACTTTATGACATTTGTTATAGGGTTGCTTTTTTAATTTGTCGTAATAATCTACGAAGTGATTCTGTCCGTAACGTCTCTGTTTAAACAAGTTCTGATTTATTAGGAACAGCAGTATTCGTAAGTGTTTATTACCACGCTTATTAATTTTGTCCTTAAAATAGGGGTTTCCTGATTGGAATCGGCGTATGTCAATACTCGCATAAGCATTTAATTGTTTGTTATTCTCAAAACGGTGGATGTCTCCGATTTCTGCTATTAAGCGAACTGCTGTATTGGAACCAATGCCTGGAAAACTCAAAGATCACCTTGTATTCGCTGGGTTTGCTAATTGGACCATATCATTAATAGATTGTTCCTTCTGTTGGAGAATTCATGACCGTAGTTGCTCGCACAAAACACCGATGAAGAAACAGTTGGATAGGACTGTTGGGACGCCTCAATTAGTGCGATTGCTTTATTGTTATGTTTTAATTTCACTTTGATTCGTTTGTAATTGTAATAAATGATTGATCTTCCCGCCCTTTTTTGGAATGCTCCATGCAGCCANAAGAAGTTTTCTATGACNCGCATTGTCTAAACAATTTCCTTTGCGGGACGTGCTTTGTATAATGTTATGTCTCTTCAATTCATGTGAGTATTATTTCATCCGGTAATGCCATCCCTGATCTGAATGAAGAGTGGGGAAATCTTTTGATTCCAATCGCATAAAGGCTTGGTCGACCATCTTGGAGACTAAGGGATAAACAGGACGTGATTCGATATTGTAAGGAATGATCTCTCCATGGATAACAGGCTTTATTTATTCATATTTATCCTGACGCCCGAAGGAATAATACGTACTCCGTGTGAGATTTGCGACGGACAGAAGTAACTTTAACTTTAAATTCCCCCTTAGTTCATGTACTACGGACGCTTCGCTTTCTTTAACTAAGGCTCTCAACTTTTTTAAATATACATTTTCTGCACGTATCTTTCATTTTCAACCTGTAACGCCCCTAATGACCCTTTTACCGGTTTAATCTTCGTTTCTTTCTTCATGGATGTACGCCCTTTTTGTTCTTTTAACCATCAATCTCACCTCCTTTCTTATTTC
The DNA here is from genome assembly GCF_001439925.1 of Peribacillus muralis. Classification (GTDB taxonomy): domain Bacteria; phylum Bacillota; class Bacilli; order Bacillales; family DSM-1321; genus Peribacillus; species Peribacillus muralis. Next base: position 106,123 of record NZ_LMBV01000001.1, on the reverse strand, counting down.
GGGACACGAAACACTTATCTTGCATTTATAATGCATATACATTTTTTTGTAATTCGTACATGTTATTTGTTAAAATACATTAATCTTCAAAAAACATAAAATATGTTTTGAAATAGTTTCCTAAATATAACAAAAAGAAGAGAGGTCTCAACTCCCTTCTCCTAACTGTCTATTTTTTATCTAATATCTCTTAACATCTAACTTATTAAATTTAATTTATGGATAAGTAATTTCTAAATAAATAGTATGTGTAGCCGTCATTCCACTTACCTTAATTTTAGCACTACTCCATGCTCTTGGACTAGCTTGACCGACCGCAAAGAAATTATATCCCCATCCAGTAGTGTAAGAGTAGCTGTTGCTTGGTGAGTCTTTTGTATCTTTTTACCATGAAATGTTCCAGAGTGAGCTGTAACACTTCTACTCGTCACAATATACATGCTAGAACTTGGTTTCCAGCTACCATATACTTTATTTAGTTTAATTTTTTCGCCATTTGAACTTACATCATAATTGACATTAAGCTTAGCAGTAACACCACCACTAGTTTTATTGCCACCACTGCTTATATAAGAAGTAATACCTGAAGGATTTGACTCTTCAACCGGAATAAAAACGTCATAACCTTCAACTGTTGAGCCTTTGTTGTCAGATTCAATTTTATCAATTTCAACACCATTGTTTGGATCTAACGGATTTAACTCCGTAATTTCTCCAGTTTCATCATTTGTAATGAGAACCTTAACTTTGCTTACATCTGATGAGCCTAAGTCTCTCGGTTCCTCATTCGCATTAGCTGTACTAGTTGAAAAAAACACAACTAGAGCTAAAGTAAGTAGATAAGTTGGAATATTCTTAAAATTAATAATTTTAATCACCCCTCTCTTTATTTGGTTAAAGCACATCATACTATAGTCGCAATTTAAAGAAAATTATGTAAATTTCCTTTAAATATTACAAAATATGCAATCTATAAGTACCGTATTATTCTTAAGAAATATTGTTGTTTTTGAATAATTAAATTCAACTTATTTTCATATATGTTAAAATTGCAATCATCAACTTTAACTAGAATTAATTAAAGAGGTTATGAGAGTTATGCTAGAATTATAAAATAGGGGTGATTTAATGAATGGAGAAAATGAAACACCTGAGAGAAGAAGAGAAAGACTTAGACAAGAAGAACTAAAAAGAAATCCTGCCGGGAGCATTCATGGCAGTGGTCTATCAGATTTAGTAGGTAGTTTGGGTTTGGGATGGAAAGGTACAGGAATCCTAATCATAGTAATTATAATCGCATTTATAATTGCCGCAATATTCTTAAAATAATGAACCTAAAAAGTTAAACATTTTATTCAGTTAGGCAACCTCGAGGGCATGAACCCGATAATCTACTGGGCTCATGCCTTCTAATTTCTCTTTGGTTCGTCTGTGATTGTTAAAATGGATGTAATACTTCCAGTTTTATGAAATGCTCCATGCTGTCGAACTTCTGTAAATAAAAGTAATTTAGATTTTAGTAAGCATNCGCATTGTCTAAACAATTTCCTTTGCGGGACGTGCTTTGTATAATGTTATGTCTCTTCAATTCATGTGATGATATTAAATTGATTGGCTACAGTTCTGAATGAGTCCATTCCTTCTAAATAAAAAAGGACAGCTTTTAGTTGAATATTTAGTCATAAAAAAATAGCACCTCCAATTGTTAGATTGTGCCTAACAATTGGGGTGCAGTTCATTTTCCAGGGAACAGCCGCTTTTTTTGGATGAAGCATCGCGGGGTGGTTCACTTTACTCGCCAATTCGAGCGCTTTACTCGCGAATTCGAGCACTTTACTCGCAAATTCGGGCGGTTTACTCGTAAATTCATAGAAAGACAGCCCCCTAGTTTCTGGGAGCTGTCTTTCTTGTTTTATCCTCTTAGTTCTGCGCCGGCTTTTTCTTTTACGGCTTCAAGCACTTTTTCATGTGCTTTTGTAATGTCTTCGTCGGTTAGCGTGCGTTCCGGGTCGAAGTATTTCAGTGAGTAGGCAATCGATTTCTTGCCTTCCTCCATTCTTTCACCTTCGTATAAGTCGAAGATGCTTACTTCCTTGAGCAGCTTGCCTCCGGCTTCTTCAATAATATCCTGGATGTCACCTGCTTTAGTCGCTTGATCGACAACGAGGGCGATATCGCGTGTCGTTGATGGATAGCGCGGAATGGTTTGATACGCAATCGGCGCGACTTCGGCTTCTGCCAATGCCTTTAAGGAAAGTTCGAAAATATATGTTTCTTTAATATCCAAGTCTTTTTGGACGGTTGGGTGCACTTGGCCGATGAAGCCAATCACTTCACCATTCAATAGGACTTCCGCTGTCCTTCCTGGATGCATATCGTTGATTTGTGCTTGGCGGTAGTTGATTTGATCATTTAACCCGAGTGTATCGAATAATGCTTCAATCACGCCTTTAGCTACAAAGAAGTCTACCGATTTCTTTTCGCCTTGCCATAGATGGGACTCCCATAGGCCGGTCATTGCTCCAGCAACATGTTCTTTTTCTTCAGGCAGTTCTTGTTCATCACGCTTAAAGAATACCGAACCGATTTCATACAGTGCCAGTGAATCGATTTGGCGGGCATTGTTATATTTTACGACTTCCAGCAATTGAGGCACGATGCTTAAACGCAGCTGGCTTCTTTCTTCACTGATCGGCATGGCTAATCGGATGGATTCCCTTGCTTCCAATGCGAATTGTGATGCTTTTTCCTCGCTTGTCAGTGAATAGGTCACCGCTTGATAAAGACCTGCGCCTTCAAGTGTACGGCGAGCCTTCCGCCGTTTCATTTGATAATCTGTCAATTGGCCAGGGGTAGCGGAACCGATCGGCAGTGTAGTCGGAATGTTATCATATCCATATAAACGTGCCGCTTCTTCGACTAAGTCAGCTTCAATCGTAATATCACCACGACGCGTCGGGACAGTGATCGTGAACGTTTCATTGTCAAGTTCCACGCCGAATTGCAGACGTTTGAAGATGGATTCCACTTCAGTTACGGTCATGTCTGTTCCAAGAAGTGTGTTGATTTTTTCAACAGTGATACTGATGACTGCAGGTTCCATTGTCAATTCGTCAACTTCTGCTGCTCCTTGTAAGACTGTTCCGCCAGCATATTGTGCAATCAATTGTGCAGCGCGTTCTCCAGCTTCACGAACTCTTGCCGGGTCGACGCCTTTTTCAAAGCGGGCACTCGCTTCACTGCGCAAGCCATGGTCTTTTGATGCTTTACGAACTACCGTACCTGCAAAATAGGCACTTTCAAGGATGATGTTCGTCGTATCATTTTTCACCTCGGAATCGGCTCCGCCCATCACACCAGCTATCGCAACAGGTTCAATGCCATTTGTAATAACTAAATGATCAGGTGTCAACGTACGTTCCGTTTCATCCAATGTTACAATTTTCTCTGCATCCTTCGCTCTGCGGATGACGATTTCCTTTGAACCAAAGCGGTCATAATCGAAGGCATGAAGCGGTTGACCATATTCCAGTAAAATATAGTTCGTGATATCGACCACATTATTATGAGGACGGATACCTGCAGACATTAACCGAGTCTGCATCCAAAGCGGTGAAGGACCGACTTTTACATCTTTGATGATTTTAGCAGTGTATATCGGGTTATCTTCTTTCGCTTCCACTTTGACACTGATATAATCAGATGCTTTTTCAGCTGCCTCTGCTTTCTCGATAGCCGGCCATTTCACATCCCGGCCTAAAATCGCTCCCACTTCATAGGCAACACCAATCATGCTCAAAGCGTCGGAACGGTTTGGAGTCAGTCCAAGCTCCAGCACTTCATCGCTTAAACCAAGTTCCTCCAATGCATCTTTCCCTACTTCAGCATCATTAGGGAAGACGAAGATGCCTGTAGCATAATCCTTGGAAACAAGCTTGGATTCAAAGCCCAATTCTTGAAGAGAGCAAATCATCCCGTGCGATTCTTCTCCGCGAAGCTTCGCTTTCTTAATTTTGAAATTACCTGGAAGGACTGCGCCAACAGTAGCGACTGCGACTTTTTGGCCTTTATCGACATTCGGTGCCCCGCAGATGATTTGAACGGGATTTTCGGCCCCGATATCAACTTGGCATTTATTCAATTTATCCGCATTTGGATGCTGTTCACGTTCGATGACGTGCCCGATGACGACTCCTTTTAGCCCTTCACTTTTCTTTTCCACCCCTTCAACCTCAATGCCGCTTTTCGTGATTTTGTCAGCTAGCTCCGTCGCATTGATGCCTGAAAGGTCAACATAATCTTGTAACCATTTATATGAGACAAACATGGTAGGTCCTCCTTTATAAAATTAAATTTATGCTTCGTGATGGTTGAATTGTTTTAAGAATCGAACATCATTCGTATAGAAATGACGGATATCGTCCACACCGTATTTCAACATGGCAATCCGTTCCACGCCCATTCCAAATGCGAATCCAGAGTATTTTTTGGAATCGAAGCCAGCCATCTCAAGGACGTTCGGATGAACGATTCCCGCGCCAAGCACTTCAATCCAGCCTGTTTGTTTACATACGCTACAGCCTTTACCACCACAGATTTTACAAGAAATATCGACTTCGACAGAAGGCTCCGTAAATGGGAAGAAACTTGGACGTAGACGGATTTCACGATCTTGCCCGAAAACTTTTTTCGCAAATACGTCAAGCGTCCCTTTCAGGTCGCTCATGCTGATGTTCTCATCGATGACCAGGCCCTCAATCTGCTGGAACTGATGGGAGTGTGTCGCATCATCGTTATCACGGCGATATACTTTTCCTGGGCAAATGATTTTAACGGGACCTTGACCTTTATGTTTTTTCATCGTTCTAGCTTGAACCGGTGAAGTGTGCGTCCGCATCAGGATTTCATCCGTGATGTAGAAGGAATCCTGCATATCACGTGCGGGATGGCTTTTTGGCAAGTTAAGTGCCTCGAAGTTGTAGTAGTCGCTTTCGACTTCCGGACCTTCCGCAACGGTGTAACCCATCCCGATGAATAAGTCTTCGATTTCTTCGACAACACGTGTTAATGGGTGAAGATTCCCCTTGTTAACCGGACGTCCTGGCAGAGTCACATCAATCGTTTCCGTTGCCAGCTTAGCATTGACAGCTGCTGTTTCAAGTGCTTTTTGTTTTTCTTCGATCTTGGAAGCGATCGCTTCTCGTACATCATTGGCCAGTGCCCCGATTTTCGGGCGTTCTTCGGCAGATAATTTACCCATGCCGCGCAATACCTCAGTGATTGGCCCTTTTTTCCCTAAATAAGCAACACGGACTTCATTCAGTTCCTTTAATTCGGAAGCGGCGGTTACTTTTTGCAACGCTTCTTCCTGCAGTTCTAGTAAACGTTCCTGCATCATGTTTTCCTCCTTTATTTTCCTTTTGTAAAAATGAACACAAAAAAACCCCTATCCCTAAAGGGACGAGGTTTATGTATCGCGGTACCACCCTTATTAGTGCAAGGACAAATAAACTCCTGCACTCACTTCATAAAAATAACGGCTTTTCACCGGAACATTTTTCGGACGATATGTCTTCCCAATGCCAACTCGAAAGGTGAATTCCCTTAAGCAGTGCCATAAAAATGCTTTCAGTCGAGGCATTTTTTCCCTGGATATGGATACCTTAAGTTACTACTCTTCGTCATCGTTGTTTGCATTATAAAATTCTGTTTCATTATAGTATAATTCGGCGGCCGTTTCAAATTCATTTTCGCAAATGGTACATTAAAATCCCGGCAGCGATTCCCACATTAAGCGATTCGCTTTTTCCGTAGATGGGGATATAAAGGTTTTTTGTCGTCTTCGCCAATAATTCCTTCGAAACGCCTTGGCCTTCGTTACCGACAAGCAGGGCGAATCGAGATGTTTTCTCGACTTCTTCAAATGGTGAAGCACCTTCCAAAGCCGTGCCATAAACCGGCGTCCCGCCCTGTTTCAGCTCTTCGATGATCTCGGATAGGTTTGCTTTAATGACAGGCATATGGAATAGGCTTCCTTGTGTCGAACGAACCACCTTCGGGTTATATAAATCTGCGCATCCTTCGCCAACAATGACTGCATCCATACCAGCTGCATCCGCTGTCCTGATCATCGTACCTATATTCCCCGGATCTTGAACAGCATCGATCAATAATAGCTTATCCGGATTGATGGACTCCATGCTCATTACTTTCTGTTCACACACCGCAGCAATTCCCTGCGGGGCCTCCGTATCGCATATCGCTTTCATGATTTCATGTTTCACATAAATGACTTCCGTGCCTTCGAGTTTAAAATCGGCACGCATTTCCATTTCTTCATTGACGATCACTTCGATGACGATTTCTTCTTTTAATGCTTCTTCAACAAGGTGAAATCCCTCGACTAAATATTTGCCTGTCTTATCGCGCTCTTTTTTAGTCAATAGCTTCTTCCATTGCTTAACTTGCGGGTTTTTTACGGATTCGATATATTTCAAGGGTAAACGCTCCTTTAACTTCACACTGATTTTCCTATTATAACGCAATTCACATACATATTGCATGTGTGTTTGTGAAATGCTATTAATGTCAGTCATTATGTGTTAGAGGAGGAATAATTGTGAATTTAAATCTACGTAATGCGATCATCCAAAATGTATCTGGAAATTCGCAAGAGCAGCTGGAAGACACGATTGTCGATGCGATACAGAACGGCGAGGAAAAAATGCTGCCTGGCTTGGGCGTATTATTCGAAGTCATCTGGCAAAATTCATCCGAGCAGGAAAAACAGGAAATGATCACTGCCCTTGAAGCAGGTTTAAAAAAATAACAGCCCTCGGAGGCTGTTATTTTTTTGATTCGCTTACTTCGTCATCGGTACCACTTTATCCGAGGCAGCCTTCATTTCAGCGACAGACACTTCCTCATCGAGAAGTAGAATGAATTTTTTCTCACTTACTTCTTTTAGGATCTCATTTGTCTCGGTTACGGAGTACCCGTATTTCATGAAAAAGGTACGTAAATCCCCCGATCCTTCTTCCGTGAAGAAATGAATGATTTTCTCTAGAAACGTATCCTTATCCTGGTTGGCGATGATCAATATATCCGTATGTTCATTTCCTAGCTGCACATCATTTTTTATGTCAGCTGCCACTGTCATTTGTATGCCAGTCACGCCTTTTGCTTGTAAATCATGAATTGCAGCAAGTAGTTCCGGATTAGAGTCAAAAACACCATAAACGTTTTTGTCCATGTTTTCTTCCTCCTTGTTACTTCACTTGAAATAGAATTCCTCTGTAATTATACCTTGTCGCTTTATCAATAAACAAGCAAATAATGCATTGGGAAATGCTAGCTTATGGCTGAAAAACCCACAAAATAACAGCCTCCGGCAGGCTGTTATTTTGCGCTCTTACAGTTTATCGGTGTTGATTCGATTTTTGATATAATCGTCTTCCAATTCATCCTCTTTAACATCACGGTTCAGAGATCGTTCTGAATCGAATCCTTTTTGGGTATCGGCTGAAAAAGCTTCAGCATGTGGGTCGCTTGCCACTGTTCCTTCACCGTACCCCTTCTCCTGCTGCTTAAATTTTTCAGTGGAGTTGGCCCTGATTTCCCTTTCTTGAGCTCGGTTCGAGTCCAGCTCTTCATGATTTTCAAAGATATCGGCAGAATTCCCGTGCAGTTCTTTGCTTCTCCCTGGCTGTGCCTCCACTTCCCGTGTTTGATAGGCATTAGCAGTCGTCTCCGGAAAAAGGTTCGGGTCGGGGTTGTTCACCACTCCTGTTTTAAGCGGATCTTCTATAAGTGGTTCGTCATCATGCATATCGTCTGACGCGGCTGTCTTGTCATTTGTAAGAATCAAGAATTTCCCTGCCTCCACTTCGTTTATATAAGCGGTCACTTCACTATCGGCAAGACCCATTTCACCTAGCCTGTTCCTGATGTCGCCATGTCCTTCGTTCAGGAAAAAATGTTTCATTTTATCAATAAAGGATTCCTCGTTAGAGTTAGTAACGACCTCGACATCCGGATCACGCTTTTCATTGACAAAATTCAAATCTTCTTTCCTATCAGCTATTACCGTTATTTCTCCTTCATGGACCCCCTTTTCCTTGAGGGATTGTATAGCCTGGTTTATTTCTCTTTCCGTATTAAAAACACCAAATAATGTTTTTCCCATGCTTCTTTCTCCTCCTATTATTCCGTTATTTCTTCTTATGTGTATTTATACCCTGATGGGTGCTAATTAAACAAAAAAGTTTGCTCTCCCTAGCCTCGAAGCTTAATAAGTCTTTAAAATCAAAAAAAGCCTGCAGTTTTAAAAACTGCAGGCCATTTCCTTCACTCTTAGAAGCGGTCGGTTCTACGATCAGTTGCTTTTTCCTCATTCACGATCGATTCATCTGTACTATCAAGCTGAATATCTTCCTTTTTAAGAGTATCCTGAACTTGTTCCGTTTCTTGTACAGCATGTTTCTTGATCACAATTTCATCAGTGACGACCGGTTTTTTCGAAACTTCCAGTTTTTCTTCAACAACGGGGATCCGTAATGTTTCCCCATTTTCAATGCTACCGGCTTCCAGATTCGATTCCCGTCCTGAAACTGATCTATGCTCGACTGTCACTTCTTCGTGTTCAACAGGGACATTAATGGTTTTATGCTGTTCATGGACTTCTTTGTTAATGACGACTTCACCTGTCTGAACTCTTTGTTTGTCAATGTTCAGCTGTTCTTCTCGTAGTGTAAGCGTCCTTTCATCCTCTGGCAATTCACGACCTTGTCCGTTGACTCCATAAACATCTTCTTTATTTAGTGTATCGGTTTTTTCAGTGCCGTTATATAGTTGGTTGGTGGAGTTTGTATCAAGCCTTGTTCCGGCAGTGTCCATATTTCCGGTAGTGAATTTATCTCTTGCCGTTCCTAGATGGCCTTCACCTTCTTCAACGAGAACCAGGACTTTTCCATTCTCCACATCAAAGACATGTTCAGCCGCATCACTGTTTGAAAGGCCTGCATTCGCCAATCTTGTTGAAAGGTCTGCCGTATCTTCCGGCATGAAGAATCGTGCCACCTTGTCCATAAATGATTCGTCGTTAGAAACATTCGTCATCGTATGAACATCCGTTTCGCGTTGATGGTTCGTGAAATCCAATGTTTCTTCTTTGTCTGCGACGACCGTAATATCGTCTCCTTCAAAACCCTTTGCCTTAAGTGCATTAATTGCTTGGATCACTTCCGCGTTTGATTCATATACTCCATATACTGTTTTATTCATTTTACATTCCTCCTTAGGTTTTGTTGTTTTGTTTAGTGGATGCTATATATAATCAGTACCCGCCATAGTCCTAAGTAAACGAGGAATTCATATTTCTTTTTTGTTATAACATTTACAATTCGTTCTCAGCACAGAACGAATTTTTTACTAATATCCAGGCTTTACAGTGGTTTTCGACTTTTTCAAATGTAATGTTTAACCAAATGATTCCATATATATTTTACCTGCACTCTTTTTCTTCTATTATTATAAAGCCACAGCCTTCATAAGCAGGTCTGCAATATGCACCGCTTTCGTACATTCCCCCAAGTTTTCCCTCTCGATCCCCAATTGCATTTGTAATAAACAGCCGGGGTTCGCGGTAACGACAACGTCCGCCTGCGTTGATTTGGTGTGCTCCATTTTCGTGTCGAGAATTTTCATCGACATCTCTGATTCGACGATATTATAAATTCCCGCCGATCCGCAGCAGCGATCTGCATCCTTCATTTCGCGGAAATCGATTCCTTCTATTGCTTGAAGGAGAATTCGCGGAGCAATGGATGTATTCATCACATTTCGTAAGTGACACGAATCCTGGAAAGTTATCGTTTGAGCTGGCAATTTCAGGCGAGTTTTTTCATGAAAGCGTAAATCAACGAGAATCTCACTGATGTCTTTCAACTTATTTTTAAAAGCAATTGCCCGTTCATGCCACTCCGGTTCATCTTGAAGTAAATGGTCATAATCGATGAGAAAAGCTCCACAACCGCCGGCATTCGTAATTATATAATCCACTCGGTCCGCTTCAAAGGCTTCAATATTACGCTTGGCCAATTGCTTTGCCCCATCTTTTTCACCACTGTGCCCATGCAGCGCCCCGCAGCAAGCCTGGGATTTCGGAATCACGATTTCACATCCGGCTAGCTGAAGAAGCTTTAGTGTCGCCTTGTTCGTTTCCAGAAACATCGTATCCATTAAGCAGCCGGAAAAAAATGCGACCTTTTTAAGTAGCGTACCCATTGCAGGCAGCTCGGTTGGCCTGTTTTTCATTTCTGATCTCTTCGGAACCTTTGGCAGCACCTTTTCCATGGTCGCCAAATTATCGGGCAGTATGCTTAGGACCCCTGTTTTGCGGGCGATATATTGCAGACCCGACCTTTGATAGAAGCCAAGCAAGCTTGTCATGTTCTGCATTCGCTCCTGATGTGGGAATAGTCCGCTAAAAACGGCCTTGCGGATTGTCTTCACAGGAAAACTATGTTCCTTATTCTGATGGATGATATCCCTTGCTTCTTCCAGAAGATGGCCATATTTCACACCGGAAGGGCACACAGGTTCACATGCCCTGCAGCCTAGGCATAAACTTAAAGAACGTTCGACATCTTCATCGGGCTCTATTACTCCATCCGTCACCGCTTTCATCAGGGCAATCCGACCCCTCGGCGAATGAGATTCCTTTAACCCGGATTCAATGTATGTCGGGCAATGGGGCAGGCAGAAACCACACCTCATGCAATTCAGCAGTTCATCTTCATTCATTTTTTCCGCAAATTGACTGGCAATCGCTTCTCTTTCCTGAACGGTCGTCATGAAGTAACCACCACTCTTTTCCTGCTTTCCTTGGCAAAGACTTTGCCGGGATTCATGATATTATTGGGATCAAATGCTTGCTTTATCGACCTCATGGCGGCAACCCCCTCCTTCTTAAGCTTCCATTCAAGATAAGGTGCCTTCATTGCACCGACTCCATGTTCACCGGTGATCGTCCCGCCAAGATCGATAGCCGCGGCAAAAATGTCGGCAAAGGCAAGCTCCACCCTCTCCATTTCTTCATGATCACGAGCATCCGTAATACATGTAGGATGGAGGTTCCCATCCCCTGCATGACCGAATGTACAAATGTTCACGTCATGCTTGCTGGCAATTTCATTAATCGCTCGAACCATCTTGGCAATTTCCGAACGGGGAACTGTCGCATCTTCCAAAATGGTCGTCGGCTTCAGCCGAGCCAGTGCAGAGAGGGCAGTACGTCTTGCCGTTTTCAGCGCAGCTGCATCAGACTCCGTCTCGGCAATTTCCACGGAAACCGCCTTTTCTTCCAGGCAGATATCAGCCATCCTTTTCATATCACGCTCCACCACTTCTAAAGGACCATCCTGTTCAATCAAAAGGACCGCTTCCACATTGGTCGGCAACCCGATTTTCGCAAAATCCTCAACGACGACCAACGTCGGCCGATCAAGGAATTCGAGGGTGACAGGAATGATCTTATTTGAAATGATTTTAGCCACGGACTGTGCTGCAGCATCCAGATCTTGATACAGTGCTAGCATCGTCTTTGTCGTTTCCGGCATAGGGATCAGCTTTAAAATCGCTTCCGTAACGATCCCTAGCGTTCCCTCGGAGCCGACCATTAGCTTCGTTAAATCATACCCCGCTACATCTTTCGCAAGCTTGCCCCCTGTGTGTATGATGTCCCCATTCGGAAGGACCACTTCAAGCCCGATGACATAATCACGGGTGACTCCGTACTTTAATCCTCGCAGTCCACCGGAGTTCTCATTAATGTTGCCTCCGATCGTGGAGATTTTCATTGAACTTGGATCCGGCGGATAAAACAAGCCCTTCGGCTCAACTGCTGAAATCAAGTCCAAAGTGATGAGTCCAGGTTGCACCGTCGCCGTTAAGTTTTCTTCATCTATTTCAAGCAATGCGTTCATTCGAGTGAATAATAGAACAAGTCCGCCCTCCGTCGGGCAGGTGCCTCCGCTCAAGTTCGTTCCAGACCCGCGTGGAACGATCGGAATGTTGTGCTCGTTGCACACCTTGACGATTTCCGACACTTCGGCTGTACACCCCGGTTTAATGACGGCGTCAGGCATCGCTTGATATCCTGGTGTGGCATCATATGAATAAACTAGGCACTCCACTTTCGAATCATCGTAATTTTCCGCACCAACGATGGAAAGAAGTAGTTGCTTAACCTGCTTTGTTATCATGTTTGAATTTCCCCCTCTTCATTACAATCACAATTGATAGCTTTGATATAATTTAAGTATAAGGAAACAACGACACAATCATCTATGTATGAAAATACATATTTTTAATTTTTTTTCACAATTAATCTGTATGTTTATCCAATACCCTTAGTGCTAGATAAAGTGTGACCAAATCTGCCAGCTTCCTTGGATTCAGTTCGGTCAGGTCTTCGATCCGCTTGAGTCTATAATGGAGGGTATTGATGTGGATATGAAGGGCTGCCGCGGTGTCCTTCATGGACAGGTCACAGGCAAAGTAGATGGAAAGGGTTTTAAGCAACTCCTCATGGGGAAGCAATTCCTCAATTGTCCGGGCTACATATTCCCCTCTTGTTTCTACGGTAACCTCATCAAGCAGGACTTCAAGCTTCAAATCCTCGTCAAATACAATCCCTGCTGATGGAATTGCAATTTTCAACGAGCGCTCCGCCTTAAAAAAAGCCTTTCTGAAGGCGGAGCCAGACATCGGCGAGCTAACCCCCACACTTACTTTAAAACCAGAGCTATCTTCCAGCTTTCTTTGCAGTTTACGTAATTTAATGAATTGTTGATCTCTTGATTCGATAAAATCGGGTGCTGAGAGAAGAACGAACTGATTCCGGCCCCACCTGACGACGATGTCCAATGGATGCTGTTGCCTTACGTAAATCTGAAGTGCCCTCCACACATGTGGCTCAATGACTTTTTCAGTCTTGAATTCACCTAGGATGATGGTTCTTTCTACATGAACATCGATTCCAAGCAGCTTCGCCTTCTGAAGGAACGGCTCATGGAACGTTTGAAGCTGATGCCATTCAAAGACGAAGAATTCCCTCAGACGTGATTGAGATTCCTCCTGTTCGAGGTGATAGCTTTCCTGAATGAACATTTCCGTCATCTTTTTTAATAGTTCGGCATAGGGGGAAACAAGTTCAGGATCCCCGGTGATGCCAATTACACAAACGGCTTCCTGATTAAAGAAAATCGGGAGGTTGATTCCCGCCTTCACCCCTTTCCAGCTTCGCTCATCCTGTTTATTTATAATCAATTTCTCGCGGTTTTCAAAAGCGTGTATCGCCCCTTCATGGTAGGAGCCAATCCGGCTGTCATCAGTGCTCGCGATGATCGTACCAGCATGATCAATGATGATGATCTCCTCATCAATCAATTTACGGACCTCTTGCACCAATTTTTCAGCCACGGCTGACAATTGCATGAACCTTCCTCCTTCACTATTGGGCTTGGAATATATTTTGGCGGCCCCTTTCCAAAAAGGGCGCCTTATTCTACTTTATGGTATCATCCAGGAGGAAAGGACGCCATATTGCAAGAAGGTAATCACATATACGAGCAGCTATTAGAATAAAATCAAGATTATTTATGGTGAAGGACATTTGTGTTATATACTATTTACTAGAGAAATTCATAGAAAATAGAGGTGCTACTACTTGGTATACAAAAAAATAAAACCGAAAAAAATTTATGAAGTCGTCAGCGATGAACTTTATGAAATGATTCGGTCTGGTACCTTGAAGCCAGGTGATCAATTGGATTCCATTCAACAGCTTGCAGAAAATTTCCAAGTCGGCCGCTCGGCCATCCGTGAAGCACTAAGTGCTTTAAGCTCAAGGGGTCTCATTGAAATTAAGCAAGGGGAAGGAACATTCGTTAAAACATTCGACCCTGCCATCATGAATCATCCTTTGACTGCTGCGCTTTTGCTGGATCAAGATAATATCAAGCATTTGCTCGAGGTTCGCAAAATCCTTGAATCCGGTACGGCTGAAGTTGCTGCAAAGAAACGAACGAACGAAAACCTTGCCGAACTAAAGGAAAGGCTTTTCAATATGAAAAGCGTCTCTGACGATGAAGAATTGAGCGATAAAGCAGATATTGCTTTCCATGTTGCCGTGGCCAACGCTTCACAAAATGAGCTACTTATTTCTTTGATGAACCACGTTTCTGAACTAATGACGGAAAAGATGAGTGATATCCGCAGGGCTGCCTTATATTCCGAAGAAATGACGCTTAATCAGCTCTATCAGCAGCATGCAAGGATTTATGAGGCAATCGTTGAGCAAGATGAAGCAGGAGCCCGCAATGCCATGCTGTTTCATTTGCAATGTGTCGAGGGATCATTGGACGGGGTCATCAATAAAATCCGATGATATTGTTATAATTTTCAAAACACTCTATACAAACAAAGATAAAATTGATATTATTTTGAAAACGACTTCTTCATGTACAAGATTGGAAATTGGTGTTCGGTATTCCTTTTTCCATTTTTCAGTCATCAGATGACCTGATAACCTAGTAAGAAAAGGAGGAGTTTAAATTGAAAGTGACTCTCTTTGCTACATGCTTAGTTGATCTGTTTCAATCCAATGTCGGTAAAGCAACGGTGGAGCTGCTGGAGAGATTGGGCTGTGAGATCGATTTCCCTGAGTCCCAGATATGCTGCGGACAGCCAGCCTATAATAGCGGGTATACAAAGGATTCGAAGGAAGCGATGAAAAAGATGATCAGAACGTTCGCAGACGCTGAACACATCGTCACCCCTTCCGGTTCCTGTGCAGCGATGTTCAAGGAATATCCGGTTCTTTTTCAAGGAGATGTCGAATGGGAAAAGAAAGCTATCTCATTAGCGGAAAAGACCTATGAATTGACCCAGTTTATCGTCGATGTCTTAAAAGTGACCGACGTCGGGGCAACCTTTAAGGGAAAGGCGACTTATCATACTTCTTGCCATATGACAAGGCTGCTTAAAGTGAAGGAGGCCCCTTCGATTTTATTAAGCCATGTTAAAGGCCTTGAAATGACCCCTCTTCCGGATGCTCAGAACTGCTGCGGATTCGGCGGCACATTTTCAGTTAAAATGGGCGATATTTCCGGACAAATGGTAGAGGAGAAGGTCTGCAATATTCAAGACACCGGCGCCGATTTTTTAATCGGCGGGGATTCAGGATGTTTGATGAACATCGGCGGACGCATCCAAAGGAAAGGAGAACCGATTCAAGTGCTTCATATTGCGGAAGTGCTGAATGGTATGTAAAGAAAGCAAGGAGGGGAAAAACGATGGCTATGAAAACGAGCTCGGCCAAATTTAAAGAACGGGTTGATGAAGGATTACATAATGATTTTATGCGCATGGCCGTATCGAGTGCCCAAGAACGATTGCATGGACGAAGGCTGACAGCAGTAGATGAATTGGGCAATTGGGAGGATTGGCGGTCACTTGGGCAGGAAATCCGGCAGCATGTCCTCGCCAACCTTGACTTCTATTTGCACCAGCTTGCTGAAAATGTTTCAAAACGGGGCGGTCTTGTTTTTTTCGCCGAGACCGCCGAAGAAGCAAGCGGATACATCAAGGATGTGATTGTTAATAAGAAAGCCAAGAAAATCGTGAAATCCAAATCGATGGTCACGGAAGAGATCAATTTGAATGCTGCCCTTGAAGCAATTGGCCTCGATGTCGTGGAAACGGATCTTGGCGAATACATTTTACAGGTGGATGATCATGATCCCCCTTCCCATATCGTGGCACCTGCCCTGCATAAAAACAAAGAACAGATTAGAGAAGTATTTAAAGAGAAGCTGGGATATACGCAAACCGAAAAACCAGAAGAGCTCACCGCCCATGTCCGAGGCATCCTGCGAAAGGATTTCTTAAGCGCCGATGTGGGGATTACCGGCTGTAATTTTGCAATTGCGGAAACGGGCTCGATTGGTTTAGTGACGAATGAGGGAAATGCTGATCTGGTCACCGCTCTTCCAAAAACGCAAATTACCGTGATGGGAATGGAACGGCTCGTCCCCACTTTCGATGAATTCGAGGTCCTTGTCAGCCTCTTGACAAGAAGCGCCGTCGGTCAAAGATTGACCAGCTACATCACTGCCCTTACCGGTCCTCGAGACGAAGGCGATGTCGACGGCCCAGAGGAATTTCATCTGGTGATCGTCGATAATGGACGTTCCTCCATTTTAGGAACCGAGTTTCAATCCGTGCTTCAATGCATCCGCTGTGCTGCCTGTATCAATGTATGCCCGGTCTATCGCCAGGTTGGCGGCCATTCATATGGTTCCATTTATCCGGGGCCAATCGGGGCAGTGCTTTCCCCCTTGCTCGGAGGATATGATGATTTCAAGGAGCTTCCATATGCATCGACTCTTTGTGCAGCCTGTACAGAGGCTTGTCCGGTTAAGATTCCCCTGCACGATTTACTCAGAAAGCATCGTGAAGTTATTGTGGAAAAGGAAAAAATGGCCCCATTTTCGGAAAAGATGGCGATGAAGGCATTCGGTATCGGCGCAGCCTCTCCTATGCTTTATAAGTTTGGTTCCAAAATGGTCCCTTCTGCCATGTCTCCTTTTAAAACGGGAGATAGCATCTCAAAAGGGCCGGGTCCGCTGAAGTCCTGGACAGAAAGCCGAGAGTTTCCTGCGCCAGGTAAAGAGAGCTTTCGGGACTGGTTCAAAAATCGTGAGAAGGGAGGAAACCCATCGTGAAGGGAACCATCCATAATGAAGAGTCGTTTTTAGCCAATATTGCCAAAAACCTAGGAAGGCCTGTTATAATCGAGGGCATTTCACTGCCTGTTTGGAAGAACTCCCCCCAAAGGGAGGTTTTGAAACAGGCGACACCTAATGAGCTTGTCGAGGAATTGCAGGAGCAGTGTAAACGGGTCCATACCGAGTTTCATCTGACTGATTCTACGCAAGTGAAGCATCGTTTAAATCAGGTGATCGAGCAGCTTGGTAACGGCCCCTTGATCATCCCAAAGGACGATCGGTTTTCAGAGTATGAATTGGATGATTTATTATTGGAAAAAGACACGTTTGTATGGGATCACCAAGCTGGCAGAAAAAACATAGAAAAAGCTGAGCGTGCCAACATCGGAATCACATTCAGTGAAATGACATTGGCAGAATCAGCGACCGTCGTCTTGTTCAACAGCAAGGATCATGGCCGATCCATCAGCTTCCTTCCCTCCTGCCATGTTTCAATCATCCCAAAAAGCACCATCGTTCCGCGAATGACCCAGGCTGCTGCGGCCATCCGTTCGAAAGTCTCCCGTGGTGAAGTTATTCCTTCCTGTATTAATTTCATAACCGGACCAAGCAATTCTGCCGATATCGAAATGGATCTAGTCGTTGGCGTCCATGGTCCCATAAAGGCGGTCTATATTGTCGTCGAAGATAAGTAGATGCAAAAGAAAATGGAGTCGACCTTTTTCTGGTCCACTCCATTACTATCTTTTCGTTAAAATTATTCGTAAATGATTCGATCTACGGCTTCACGGTCAAGGCGTTTGATCACTTCTACAATGAGCTTGACAGCGTTCTCGTAATCATCTCTGTGCAGCATCGCCGCATGTGAATGAATGTAGCGGGTTGCAATCGTGATTGCCAATGCGGGCACTCCATTTGCCGTCAAGTGGATGGAGCCGGCATCCGTTCCGCCTCCAGGAATCGATTCATATTGATAAGGAATGTTCATTTCATCAGCCGTGTCGGTGACGAAATCGCGCAATCCCTTATGCGCCACCATCGATGCATCATAAATGACGATTTGCGGGCCTTCCCCCATCTTACTCATCGCTTCTTTATCGGTTACCCCCGGTGTATCACCGGCAATGCCGACATCGACAGCAAAGCCGATATCCGGCTGGATCTTGAATGTCGATGTTTTCGAGCCACGCAGGCCGACCTCTTCCTGCACGGCGCCAATTCCGTAGACGACATTGGGATGTTTACTATCTTTCAACTGCTTAAGCACATCTATGGCGATGGCACAGCCAATGCGATTATCCCAAGCTTTGGCAAGCAGCATCTTTTCATTATTCATGACGGTGAACTCGAAATATGGCACGACCATATCTCCTGGCTTGACGCCCCATTCCTTCACTTCTTCCTTGCTTGTTGCTCCAATATCAATGAACATGTCTTTAATATCGATTGGCTTTTTCCTCGCCTCAGGTGACAGGATGTGCGGCGGCTTGGAACCGATGATCCCTGTTACATCACCTTTACCCGTGACGATCGTCACGCGTTGGGCAAGCATCACCTGTGACCACCAGCCTCCTACCGGCTGAAAACGTAAAAATCCTTTGTCATCAATTTGGGTGATCATGAAACCGACTTCGTCCATATGTCCCGTAATGACGATTTTCGGTCCGTTTTCATCACCCGTTTTCTTGGCAATTAAACTTCCCAGGCCATCTGTCGATATTTCATCCGCAAATGGTGTTATGTATTCGGTCATCACTTTTCTTACTTCACTTTCATTTCCTGCTATGCCTTTAGCATCCGTTAAGTCCCGGAGCATTCGCAACGTTTCATCTAATTGAGCCATCTTCTTTCCTCCCTGTTTCTAACAACATAAGAATAATTATACAAAAAATCGTTCGCATAAACAATCAGTAGCCTTGCTTTTGGCGTTCATAATTCACTTCATTTTTGCTTACATATGCCTGTTCCACATCCACTGCGGAAAATCCGAGCATCTCCCCTAAATATAGATACTCCCTAAACACCTTTTGAAACGCTGCCTCGTTAAGTACTATGCGGAATTCACTGATATAGCCGTAAATCGCAATGAATTGAGTCGTCAGATCAGTCTCTTGCTTCTTTCGAACCGCTTGAATTTCCGGTACAAAACCAAGGTCGATCCCAAGTGACAAAATGAAATGGATGCCATCCACATATTCAGCCAATACCGTTTCTTTCTCGGCAGGGCCTTTAAGACTCCAGAACTTAAAGCATCTCGTTTCGTTAGCCAGCTCCCCAAGCTCCACTAACAGCGCGAGAATCTTCCGTTCGACCAAGTTTTCTGCACCTAAATCATGCTTGGCTTGAATATGTTCATCCAAGGCCGCCTGCATGTCCAATAATTTTACTATGTTCATTTTCATCACTACTTTCTATCATCATCCATTAAATTATAACAAATAAATGAAACTTATTAAAAACCCATACGTAAATGAAGGGAATCACTCTGTTTAGGGAGGTCGCTCCATGGTATTGATACTGCGGTTCATTCTTTTGGCTTTCATCATCCTTTTCATATATACGGTCATCAAATACCTAATGAACCCAAAACGAAAATTAGAGCTCGCACATGAACAGAAAAAATACTTTCTTCTCGACGAAACAGCCAATATCCACAAGAATTTTTTGTTGACGTATAACGGGGTCATGTTTGAAGGGGAAAAGTATTTAGGAACGACGGAACGCTCATTCGAGGTCATATCGATCTTCATCTGGCCCAAAACGGTCGCCGGCTTGAAAGGCTTGAAGCGAACTGACTTCTTGAAAATCGAGGCAGCGATAAAAAAACAATATCCCGATGCGGTTATCGATTGGAAAAGTCCGGTTAAGGAATTTTTGAAGAATGATTGACAGTCACGCAAGAAAAGCCTTGAGTACACTTCCCTCAAGGCTTTTCTTTTTAATCATGAGATCGAAAAAATTCCTTCCAGGGAACGACGGTCTGCTTCTCCCTCAATAAATAGAGCAAAACGGTTAAGGATAATAAAATGATGACGATCAGCGTCGGACTGAAGTCTGCAATATAGTGGCCAAAAACCGTGTAGACGAAGGCAAGGGGGATATTAGTCATGAAGGATAGGTAAAGATAATCTTTCAAACCCTTATTGGATTCCAATAAGCAAAGCGACAATAAGTGAAAATGGATGAACGGTATGAGCCGCAGTACGGCAATTTGCCGGCTGTTCAGCTTTCGATTTCCGAAAAGCTTATTCTTAAGCCGCAGCAGCTTATCTTTGGTTTTCGGGAATTTGCCTATCACGAAATAGAAGATCATGCTCGATAACGTCAAGCCGATAACCGAATATATGGTTCCAAAAGCTGCCCCGAATAACACCCCCCCAGACATGCAGACCACAATGACGGGAATGAATAAAAACTGCCGTAATAAATGAAACGTGATAAAAATCAACGGTGCAAACACGCTGCCTGATTGAACGTAGCTCATCACAAGTGTCAGTTTATCATTCATGCTCTCCCTCCAGCTACTTCTTGCTGCTTCTACAAGCATATACATTATACGGGCTACATATTACCATTGAATGAATATCTTGATCAGTAAGGCTATCTGAAGAATCATCAATAAGGGCAGGCCCCACTTAAAAGCTGCATGCTTCGTCTTATGGCGGAAATGCTTCATTCCCAGAAAAGCCCCGGTCCCTCCGCCTATGACCGCCCAAAACCAAAGTGTCTTTTCTGCTATCCGGTACTCCCGATTACGCGCTTTCCTTTTGTCGATTCCCATTATGGCAAACCCGATGATGTTCGTGATGATTATATATGCAACAATGAACCATACTCCCTGCATCCTCATTCCTCCTTTAAATATGTAAAAAGCCACCCTCTAAAAAAGAGAGTGGCTGATATCAGTAGACTTATTTGTCTAATTGTTGTTTAGCAGCAGTTGCTAATTGAGCAAAAGCTTGTTCGTCAGCAACAGCAAGATCAGCAAGCATTTTGCGGTTCACTTCGATACCAGCAAGCTTTAGACCATGCATTAAACGGCTGTAAGAAAGACCGTTGATGCGTGCAGCTGCGTTGATACGAGTGATCCAAAGTTTGCGGAAATCACGTTTCTTTTGACGACGGTCACGGAAAGCATAGTTTCCTGACTTCATTACTTGTTGGTTAGCTACTTTGAAAAGAATATGTTTCGCGCCATAGTAACCTTTAGCTAATTTTATTACCTTTTTACGACGTTTGCGAGTAACAGTACCGCCTTTTACACGTGGCATGTTATTTCCCTCCTATTTAACTCGATAAATCGAACTTATTTAATGTTGTCTAGCATATGACGAATACGTTTGAAGTCACCTTTGCTTACAAGGCTAGCTTTGCGAAGCTTACGCTTTTGCTTAGTAGATTTGTTAGCAAATAAATGGCTTGTGTAAGCGTTAGAACGCTTAAGTTTGCCGGATCCAGTCTTTTTGAAACGTTTAGCAGACCCGCGGTGAGTTTTCATTTTAGGCATAAGGTATTCCTCCTCATTACAAATTACTTTACAATTACTTTTCAGCTTTTGGTGCTAAGATGATGAACATGCTGCGTCCATCCATTTTTGGATGTTGCTCGATTGTAGCCACTTCTTTACATGCTTCAGAAAAACGAACGAGTACACGTTGACCAATTTCCTTATGCGTAATGGCACGTCCTTTGAATCGGATAGAAGCTTTTACTTTATCGCCTTTTTCAAGGAATTTAATACCGTTGCGAAGCTTCGTATTGAAATCATGTTCTTCAATCGTCGGGCTCAAGCGAACCTCTTTCAGACTGATGACTTTTTGATTTTTACGTGCTTCCTTGTCTTTCTTTTGCTGCTCGAAGCGGTGTTTTCCGTAGTCCATGATCCGGGCTACCGGAGGCTTTGCATTTGCAGCAACTAAAACTAGATCAAGATTTACACGAGCGGCAATTTCCAATGCTTCGAATTTCGTTTTAATTCCAAGTTGTTCTCCGTTTTGGTCAATAAGACGAACTTCACGGGCTCGGATGCCCTCGTTTACCATCGCGTCTTTACTAATAGTTAGCCACCTCCAAAGATATTGGCGAATACGAATATTTGAATCAATTCGGTCACGCTCACAACTCGCTTACAGGATATAATCATAATAAAAAAGTGTGGATGCATGCTGCACCCACACTGATAGACTCATTCAGAAAGATCCAAATAATCAAATCATGACCTGTTAACTGCATTGCTTGCGTCAACCAGGTGAGAAGCGGGTGCTTCTTCTTTTCCTCAAACACGTATTCAATTCACTTTAGAAATATATCATAAACACTGATGACTTGTCAAATGCTAATTTTATTCGTTTTTCACAACAAAATTAATATTATCAGACATTCTGTAATTTGACAATACGTTTTTTCAAAGTAATTTGGACAAAAAGTATTCATCATGATACTTCCCAGCAAAAAACAGTGATTCCCGCTTTACTCCTTCTTGTTCAAACCCCATCTTTTCATACAAGCTAAGCGCACGGACATTACTTGCTATAACGGTTAACTCCAGGCGACGGATTCCGTTTTGGCGGGCAAACTTCTCCATGTCCTCGAATAACCTCGTCCCGATGCCTTTCCCCCGATCGCCTTCCTTGATGCCGATGACGATCTTGGCTGAATGCCTCGTTCTTTCAAGCCTGCTCCCTACTAACAGTAAATACCCATGCAATTCATTGCCACTCGCAGCAACAAGGAATGCGGAATGGGGATTTTTTTCGATTTGCTCGATTTGTCTTTCCATTTGGATGTTCGTCGCGTTTCTTTCACCAGGGTTAAATAGCATATACCCGGAATCTTCAACATGATTGAACAACGCTGCCAACTTATCACTGTCTTGCCTCGAAGCGCTTCTAATTTCCATTTTCCGCCACTCCCCCAATGGATGATACCTTAGTCAGTCAAATGTTAAGAGTTTTCTTTTGCTTTTTTCTTTTTCTCGATCGAGTCCCAAGAAAAGAGAATGATCCAAAAAAGCAGGACCGGGACAATCGCATATTGGCGATAATCGTCCAACACCAAAAGAATGATGATCGCAAGGAATGTTGGTCCGAATAGATAAGAAAATTTCTTTTTCATGCTGATCCTCCCTTTCATAATTGTTGTTTATTCATTCACATGATGGTCTCATTTTAGCATGACTGAATGAAAAAAGGGACACAACAATATGTGCCCCTTTTTACCATTAGCGGCTTACTTCCGCTTTAATGGCTGCAACAAAATCTTCAAAAGCGATCGTTTCCGATTTTTGTTCACCGTATTTACGTACATTCACACTGCCTTCTTTGACTTCATTGTCGCCAACAACGAGCATGTACGGAATTTTTTGCATTTGCGCTTCCCGGATTTTATAACCGATTTTCTCGTCACGTGTATCCAGATCGACACGAATGCCTTGCGCTTTAAGTTTTTCCTGCACTTCTTTCGCATAATCCAAATGCACTTCCGGTGAGACCGGAATCACTTGGGCCTGGATAGGAGCCAGCCAAGTCGGGAATGCTCCCTTGTATTCCTCGATCAAGTAAGCGACGAAGCGTTCCATTGTCGAAACGACACCGCGGTGTATGACAACCGGGCGATGCTGCTTGCCGTCCTCACCGACATAACTAAGATCAAAGCGCTCAGGAAGCAAGAAATCAAGCTGAACAGTGGAAAGCGTTTCGTCTTTTCCTAAGGCCGTACGCACTTGAACGTCAAGCTTCGGACCGTAGAATGCAGCTTCACCTTCTGCTTCAAAATAATCCAGTCCAAGCTCATCCATGGCATCTTTTAACATGCCTTGAGCTTTTTCCCACATCGCATCATCATCGAAATATTTCTCTGTATCTTGCGGATCGCGATAAGATAGACGGAATGAATAATCCTTGATATCGAAATCTTTATATACCTCAAGGACAAGGTTCACAACACGCTTGAACTCTTCTTTGATTTGATCCGGACGGACGAAGATGTGAGCATCGTTCAATGTCATCCCGCGTACACGCTGCAGTCCGGAAAGCGCACCTGACATTTCATAGCGGTGCATCAAGCCAAGCTCGGCAATCCGGATCGGCAGTTCGCGGTAGCTGTGGATGCTGTTTTTATAGACCATCATGTGATGCGGACAGTTCATCGGACGCAAAACAAGTTGTTCGTTTTCCATCTCCATGACAGGAAACATGCCGTCCTGGTAATGATCCCAATGTCCGGATGTTTTATAAAGATCCACGCTTCCCATTACAGGTGTGTAGACGTGGTCATAGCCTAGACGTTCTTCCTTATCGACGATATACCTTTCAATCGTCCGGCGAATTGTCGCGCCTTTCGGTAGCCACATCGGCAGTCCTTGCCCGACTTTTTGTGAGCTCATGAACAAGTTCAATTCCTTGCCGATTTTACGATGATCCCGTTCCTTGGCTTCTTCGAGGAAGCGTAGGTGCTCAGCTAATTCTTCCTTCTTATAAAAAGCCGTTCCGTAAATGCGCTGTAGCATTTTGTTTTTGCTATCGCCTCTCCAATAAGCACCAGCGATGCTCAACAGCTTGAATTCCTTGATTTTCCCAGTTGATGGGACGTGAATTCCACGGCAAAGATCAAAGAATTCCCCTTGCTCATACAGCGTTACTTGCTGCTCCGCAGGAATCGCATCGATCAGCTCCAGTTTATACTCATCGCCAATTTCTTTAAAACGGGAAATGGCTTCATCACGACTGACCTCGATACGGGAGATTTCCAAATTCTCATTCACGATTTTCTTCATTTCTTTTTCAATCAATGGAAGATCTTCAGGGGTCAATGATTCCTCTAAATCGATATCATAGTAAAAACCGCCCTCGATGACTGGACCCACTCCGAATTTAGCATTTTTGTACAAGCGCTTGATGGCTTGAGCCATTAAGTGAGCTGTACTGTGACGCAGCACTTCAAGCGCATCAGTTGCATCCTGAGTAACGATTTCAATTGTTCCGTCCTCTAGAAGCGGACGTTTCAAATCATATAATTCACCATTGAATTTTCCGGCAATCGATTTTTTTCTTAAGCCAGGACTGATCGATTGGGCGATGTCCTCAGTTGTTGTGCCTTTGGCAAACTCCTTCACCGCTCCGTCAGGAAAAGATATTTTCAGTAATTCAGACATTTTTAGTTTCACTCCTTCTTAAAAGTTCAGACAAAGTCCTTGCAGGCAGCAGATTCCAATCCAACACAAAAAGCCCGCCCCTGTATAAATACAGGGACGAGCTTAGTAATAGATATCATTAACCCGCGGTTCCACCCTCGTTCCATTTTGCTTTTCAAGGCAATACGGCACTTGTAACTTGGTAACGGCAGCTTCCCGTCAGCTCATAATCGCATAATGCTTGCTTTCCGAGCCGAAGTTTAAAGGTGGTAAGTGTTCCATGCGAATAGGAAGCTTTCAGCCTGTTGGCTCCCCTCTCTGATAAACGGCAACTAGAATACCCTTGTCCTCATCATAACTTTTGTTTTTTAATAGTATGTAGGAAATTATAAGTCGTTATACGGGGAAAATCAAGGTTAATTTTTTCTTACGGAATAAAGTTATTCAATTGAACGGGAAAATGACGAAAGTGGCAGAACAGTCGCCCGCTCTTCGAAAATCCTTGAGATCGTTTGTATGAGGCCCTCTTCCTTGTCATCTGTATAAATATATAACGTGACAGGTGCGATTGATAACAGTGGAGCCAGTATCACCGTATCGAGAAAAAGTGAGCTTTTCGCAAGCAGCCTCCTGTCAATCAAACTATTGATTTTCGGGCGGTCGAGCTTCGAGAATTCCTGATCGTAAAAATGAAAACCATCATTGTTGACGAGGTGAAGCTTTGTTAATTTCGGCTCCTGCCCAAAAAGGCAATCTCGGAGCGTAGCGATGAAATTTTGATAATCCTGTTCCAATTTATATTCATCGATCGCCTTGACAACAAACTTCTCCAACGTGTGCTGAAATGACTTCAATCGAAAGGTCGTGAAAGAATCGAATGAAAAAGAAATCTTCCCCTCCAATATGCTTTGCAGCCCGAACTCAATCGATCGTTTCTCATTACTGAATGCCGCATCCCCATTAACAGCCCTTTCCCCTTCGATGATCGAGGAGGCAATTTCGATGATCGCTTCGATTTCCTCCCGCTCTCTATAGAAAAATTTCCCGACGATGATTTGTTCAAGTACGGAAAGCGTCTTTTCTTCCAATAAAAATGCATGAAATGAGTCACGAAGCAGGATTAACCATTTATCACCTGAAGACTTTGTCATATCCACATGCATGCCTTGCTGCGGAAGAAATTGAATGTATGGTCGAATTTCCGCCCCTAGTGGATGGACAGAAACGAAATTAAGCAATTTCAATGCCTCTGAATCATTTTGAAACGAAATTTGCACTACGACACCCCCCCTTCCCCCTTGCTTCTTTTTTCATGTATATGGGGTAGGGGACAGGTTTAGAAGTAGATAGGGACCTGTATGAAAGAAAAAAGTGACCTCTAAAAAAGAGACCACTTTACTTTATCTTCTCCGGTTCACTCCATCAAGTCTTACAGGCTCCGCCAAATATTGAATTCTTTCCAATACCCGGGCCGCTTTCACTTCTTCCTTCTCACCCCGCTGTGAAAAGGTCAGGTGATTCTCCAAACCATTCATATCGAAATTCGAAGTGAAGAACGTCGGAAGATTTTCGAGCATCCTAAATTGCAAAATCGGACCGAAGACCTCATCACGTCCCCAGCTCGTCATCGACTCTGCCCCGATATCATCCAGCATAAGGATAGGTGCCGTCTTCACCATCTCGATTTTTTCATTGACCGTATTATCACCAATCGATCCCTTGAGCTCCCTTAAATAATCGGGAACATAGACGATAAGGGAAGCGATTTGCCTTTGAGCAAGTTCATTGGCGATCGCACCAAGTAAATACGTTTTCCCCACGCCGAACTTGCCGTATATATACATGCCTTTTTGCCTTTTACCTGGTTCATACTCCATAATGAACGACATCGCCTTACTTAAGACACCCAAGCGTTTGTTTTCATCATCCGTTTGGGTAAAATCCTCGATCGTCGCTTTTAAAATATCCTTTGGCACGTATAGGCTGCGAATCAGTTTTTCCCGTTTCCGCTTTTCGTCTTCAGCCAGCTTCCGCGGACAAACTTCATAATTCAAATTCAGGGCCTTTCCTTGAACAACCAATTTCGGATAATACCCATGCATCATATTGATGCAGCCATCCAAGCTCGGGCATTTGTCGCACTTATTACTTTGTGAAGTGAATTCATAAAGCTTTCCCAGGTTTTTATCAATCATTTCCTTCGTGACAGTCGAACTATTGGCATTCAAGAATAACCGCACCTGCTCGTCTTCAAAAATCTCCTGTTTCAGCTTTTCATAACGCTGTTGAAATTGGTTCGTATTCGCCAATTTATTAAGCGAGCGATTAATCTTTTCCATCGTTCATTTCACCTCCTGCTTTCCATTGCTTCCATTTCTCCTGAAGCTCTCGTTTTTGGGCGTCCAGTTCAGGCTGATCCACAGTCTGCTCCTGTACAGCTTTTTCCTTTTTCTCAAGCCATTCCGGAACGACTTCTTCCCGAATTGCCTTTTTCCGTCCGCCTTTGGCCGCATTCCCGCTGCCTTGAGCCCAGTCCTGATATTTCCGGTGTTCGTTTTTGGCTAGCTCCATCGCCTCAATGACGGTGGAAACCTTAAGCCGTGCCCAATGGCCTGCCAGCTTTTCGACATAGCCCTTCGTGAATTTCATATCCGTTTTGAGCATAACATATTCAATCAGGACATTGACGACACCTGGATTCAGCTTTTGATTGATCATCACGCCTTCCACCACCTTCAAATCTCCGCTTGATGGCTCTGCACCGCCTGACAATTGCATGAGCCGCTCGCGTGGTGAGATTGTTTCCAAATGACGGATCAGCTCTTGCTCCTGCGTTTTCGGTTCTTCTTTTTGTGTCCGTTCACGTATCGGCTGCACCCGATTAACAAGGGACGGCATATCAGCCTGCCTTTCGATTTGATACCAATCCCTTGCCGCTTTTCGAAGATTCTCCTCATCTATCTCATCATCCAATGAAACGGCATCCATCACTAGTTTTTGCATTTCGAGCGGATCGATGCCATATAAAAAAGCAAGTTTGGCAATCGTACTTCTTATTTTCGGCGTAAACGCCTTTTTTGGTACGATCGAGGATTTCATCCCGGCAAATAACAATTCAAAATCAAATGAATGATCAAACCCCGAAGGTTCGACTCCCTCGGCCCGGTCGATGAATTGCTGCTTGGGCAACGGCTGCCATTCATTTGCCGCTTCATCGGTTACGTATAAGGAGTCCAAATGATCGGATGAGAAGACCTCCGCAAACGACTTCGTCACACGGTCATATTGATCAGTCAAGATCTGGTCATCACAAAAGAATCGCTTTAACCGGTTGAATTGCGCTTTGCCAATTTTTTTGTATAAGTAGATATTCAGCATCCCATCCGTAAAAAACTGCTGAGGGGACAACGGAGGGTTCAATTCATAAATGAATTCCTTCGTACCATTTTTCGATTGCTTATATACATTCAGCAAGCCGATCCCCTCAAGCAATAGGCGTGCTTCGTAAATGTCACCTAGCTTCAGGCCGATGGTATTCATCAGTTGATAATGTGAGGAAGTTTCAGACCATAACCTGTTTTCCTCCAGCTCACTCCACAGCGTCATGTATAAGCTAATGCAGATAGGTCCAATAAGAGGTTGATATAGTCGGGTCAGTATTTTCCGATCATAATCATGAAGCAGCCCCGCAGATGAGACCAAGTATGAATCCGCTGGGAGCAATTCTTGCCAATGCATTGACATCTCCATTCAAACCTTTCAAAAGATGTAGTGAAAAAAGAGCCAAAGTGAATCTTCAGCTCTACTTTCTTTCTTTATTAATCAAATCTTTCAATTCATCGATAAAGACATTGATATCTTTAAATTGCCGATAGACGGATGCGAACCTAACATAGGCAACCTCATCGACTTCCGCCAGCTTGTCCATCACCATTTCGCCGACATTGTCGCTTTTCACTTCCGATATGCCTTGGTTGCGCAGTTCTTTCTCTACATAACTGGTGATTTGCTCTAGCTCTTTCAAGGGAACCGGACGTTTTTCACAAGCCCTGATTAAGCCACGCAGGATTTTATCACGGCTGAACTCTTCCCGTGTCCCGCCCTTTTTGACGACAATAAGCGGTGTTTCCTCCACCTTTTCAAATGTCGTGAATCGAAAACCACATGCCTCACATTCACGGCGACGTCGAATCGATTTGCTTTCATCGACTGGCCTGGAATCGAGCACTCTTGTTCCATTATATTGACATGATGGGCATTTCATCAATATCAGCTCCGTATTTTATGTAGGACTCCCCTATCTAAATGTTCCCCATGTAATTTATCTTCTATTTCAATCTTATATTAAAAGGAACGGCCAGTACAAGTAAAAAGTGTAACTTAAAGGCAGCAGGCGTTTTTTGCCTTTCCGATAAGCACAGTCAGGAACGGCCGAATTCTTGCAATAAAAAAGAGATGCACCCATGGCATCTCTGTGTATACGTGTTTTTATAAGGCACTTATATTGGCTTTTTTCATTTGTACAGGTCCTAATCCACGTGGCAATTCGATGTTTTCACGTGTTTGCGCATTTAGTGCTTCTGCAATATAATCTGCCGCAATATTCGGATCCAAGTTACCGCATGTATAGACATCAATGCTCGCATAGCCGTGTTCTGGAAAACTGTGAATCGTTAAGTGTGATTCAGAAATGATGACAACCCCGCTAACTCCCTGTGGAGCAAACTTGTGAAAGGCAACTTCGCGCACCTCTGCACCTGATTTCAAAGCAGCATCAACAAATATCTTTTCAATCAAATCGATATTGTTCAGTTTTTCAAAGTCACAACCCCAAAGTTCTGAAATGACATGTCTACCCATTGTTTCCATAGTGTAAGCTGTTTCCATTTTAAGCTTCCCCCTTACCATGATTTAAAAATAAGTTCTGATAACTACCACGGGGGAAAGTTAGTCCAAAGAGGTCCTAACCCTTTAAGTAGCCATCATGCAAACCGCTTTTGAAGAAGTTCACGATTCATAGTATATATGGTTTGAATTTTTTTTGCAACTGCAAATTTGAAGTTTTGGCAAGATAACCTGCATTTCAGAATAGGTATATCGGCATTCAAGAAAGCCGGATTGCCTTTACTTCAGTTTATTGCTGCGCCTCATGACCACTAGGAAATAGATGAGTCTGGTGATCAAAAAAAAGCTTCCCTGTAGAGAGCTTTGTTTATAGAACCCATGTTAGAGTGAACTAATTTTGACCGTCACTTTCTGTAAAACATCTATCACTTATAGTTTGAGAATTTGTACTTTGGCCGTTGCATTGCACTGCAGGCCCTCCCTTATCCCAGAGGCGGTCCTTGAGCCTTCTCGGCCTTCCGCCTGCGGGGTCTCACGTAGAACGCATTTCCCGTAGGAGTGTCGTTGCCTTCCATTTCATTCCACTTTGCTTGGATATGAAGGCTGGCATTCCATAAAAAAGATGTAAAAAGCCATGGTAAAAGGTAGATGATTAATCACTGCCATTATCGAAAGACAGCGGAACCCCCAAAAAAAGATGCCGTCTGCAAATTGCAGACGGCATCTCCTTCAAGCTGGCTAGTCTTTAAATATGCCCTTTATAAAAGGTACACTTTAAAAGTTTAGCAGGCTTATTTTACCGATAATTCAACTTCTGATGTTCTTTTCAATTCGGATGCCACCAATTTCACTAGGTCGACTACCCGGTTGGAGTAACCCCATTCATTATCATACCAGGCGAGTACTTTCACTTTCCTGTCTCCTATCATCATCGTTGTCAGCCCATCGATGATGGCGGAATGAGGATTGGTTTTGAAGTCACAGGAAACTAAAGGTTCAGTCGTATACTCCAATATACCTTTAAGTTCATTTTCTGAGGCGTCGATGAATGCTTGGTTCACTTCATCAACCGTGACATCACGGTTTAAATCCACAACAAGATCGACTAAGGACACGTTAGGTGTCGGTACGCGGATAGCCATTCCGTGAAGCTTGCCTTTTAATTGGGGCAGCACGAGGGAGATGGCTTTTGCAGCTCCTGTCGTCGTAGGAATGATGCTTTCCGCAGCCGCACGGGCGCGTCTTAAGTCTTTATGCGGGTTATCGATATTATTTTGGTCATTCGTATAAGAATGGATCGTTGTCATCAAGCCGTTGCTTATGCCGAATTTCTCATCAAGCACTTTCGCAACAGGCCCAAGACAATTAGTTGTGCAGGATGCATTGGAAATGACAAAATGCTTGTCAATTTCCAGCACTTCCTCATTGACGCCCATGACAATGGTAACGTCTTCATTTTTGCCCGGTGCCGATAATATCACTCGTTTTGCACCTGCATCCAAATGAAGAGCCGCTTTGGAACGTTCATTGAATTTGCCTGTAGCCTCAATTACAATATCTATATTCATCTCTTTCCAAGGCAGTAGCTTTGGATCGCGATTATTGATTAGTTGTACCCGGCGGCCATTCACAATAAGTGAATCCTCTTCCGCTACAATGATGCCGTCGAATTTACCATGTATCGTATCATATTTTAGTAAGTGGGCTAAAGTTTCAGCAGGATAGCTTGCATTAATGGCAACAATGTCCAAACTCTCATCTAATATGGCCTTTCGGAAAACCATCCTTCCAATTCTCCCAAATCCGTTAATTGCTATTCTTGAATTCATCGTTCGGACCCTCCTGAAAATATTAATGTTATACTTATTAGCTCTAATATGTAATTAGTATAACATATTTCAAAAGAATTGTGCTAATAAAAATGCGGATTATCTCTATTTTTTCAACACAAAAGGAAGAAATCCCAATGATTCCTTCCTTCAGATTGTATACAAACTCAATGAGAAACGAGTTTGTATACAGTTTTTCATGAGTGTGTACCATTAGAATGTTGATGTCCACCACTCCACTGTACATGAATATGAAGGAGTGAATCCCGATTGCCCGCAGTTTTGGAGAGGGATACTTCAATCGTTTCTTTCCAGTGCAGTTGCCCCCTTATCCAGAGGCGGTACGTAAGCCTCCTCGGCTTTCAGCCTGCGGTGTCTCACGTAGACGCGCATTTCCGGCAGGAGTCTCGTTGCCTTCCGTTTCATTCCACTTTGCGAGAACAGGAAGATAGAGTTTCCATTGCGTACACCTATAGTTTTGTAAATTATCCGTTCCGCTCCACTTTGAAAAAGAGGGATTCCCGATTGTCCACCTGTAGCTGACGAGAAACGGTACAAAAAGCATGTGAAAAGCACGATTTTAATGAGGAATGTCCTCAAATTCGGGCCAAAGTCTAAACTCGCGAGTTAAGTCGATAAATTGGCGAGGAAAAGTGCCGAACTCGCGAGTAAAGTGGTTAAATACGCGAGGAACGCTCCGAAAGGGTGAAAGAAAGCAGTCATTATGCGGAGAACCCGGGCTGAACTCGCGAGTAACTGTACCTTAGACCGTCCCATTCCACTTTACATGAAGACAAAGGTTGAATTCAGATTGTCCATAGATTCGGAGGAATTGGACTTCGACCGTTTCATTTTACTGTAGATACGCTTAGCAGGAGTCCCGTACCTTACGCTCCAATCAAATTCGTTTTCTCCTTTAGATATTAATCCTTTTCCTTAAAGTCGTTTAAAATTAAGTAAAGCAACCTTCCACCGAATAAATTCGATACAGAGTAAGATGAACATTTTGCTTCAACTTAAGGCGAAAATTCAAAAAGGGTTCGGAATTTTTAAATTCCGAACCCTTTTTGTCTGCAAACTTAAGGAAGGAGCCTCAGTGGTTCCTTCCTTTCACGACAACTATAAGATATGCCAATCGTTAAGTATTGCCCTGACCTGCTTCTTCGTTTCCGTCAGTTCGCCATTATTGTCAATGACCGCATCCGCTAGAGCTTTCTTATCAGCTAAAGGCATCTGTGAATGAATCCGGGCTAGGGCATCCGCTTCCGATAGGCCATTCCTGTTCATCAAGCGCTTTAATTGATTTCGCTCATCTGCATATATCAAAAGTGTTTTTTCCACCATGTATGTTAGCTTACTTTCGAATAAGAGCGGAATATCCATGAATACCGTTTCTTCGCCTGCGGCAAGTGCCTCCTCCGTTTTGAGGAGCATCCATTTCCTTACGGCTGGATGCACGATGCCATTCAACAGCAACCTTTTTTCCTGATCATGAAAGATTATCGACCCTAACGCAGCGCGGTCGATAGTCCCATCCGCCAATAAAATCTCTTCTCCAAATGCACTTACCACTTGTTGGTAGGCTTCTTCACCCGGCTCAACGACAGCACGGGAAGCCAGATCTGCATCTACGATCGTGAAACCGAGCTCCTGTAAATAGAGGCTGACACTGCTTTTTCCGCTCGCAATGCCTCCGGTGATTCCGATGATTTGTCCCATAAGCTCCCCCTTTTACATCCTATTTCATAACTTGAATAACCCGATTAACATTAATAGTACACCAGGAAGAAAGGTCAAATGCTGAACGACTTTATTATTTGCAAGCAATTTTCCGCTTTGAATTCCGCTCCATATGAAGAGTGAACTCATGACGGCGATGCATGCCGCGAGGATGATGGGGGAAATCCCGATCATGGCCGCGCCAACCCCAGCCCCGAACGCATCGAGTGATAATGCAAATCCTAAAACGAGTGCTTCGACACCGGTGATCGTACCTGATTTGTCAAAGTCGGCATTCAATGGTTTTTGTAAAATATTAATGACTACCCCAAGGGATTTAATTTCAAAATTGAAGATGATCTTTTCATGATATTTATCATCTTTCTGATCTTTTTCCGGCTTGAAGTATTGGTATACCATCCAGGCACCAAGGAAAATGAGAATGATGCCTCCCGTTTTTTCAGCCGCACCGATGGATATGAGCTGACTGATGAATTGCCCGATGACCATCGCTATGCCTAAACTCAATGCAGAACAAATCGAGATGACCGCTATTGACTTTAACGGGATTTTCATTTTCCGCATACCGAATGTCATCCCCACGCCAAATCCGTCTATACTAACTGCAAAAGCAAGAAAAATAATTTGTAGCCACATCGGAATATTTCTCCTTCCCTTCTCGCTGCTACCCTAGTATATGGAAGGAGCCCATCCGATGTGTGTGAAACCCAGAAGCTAAATTAGCGGCTGGCAAACTGGGCAAATATGTGTGCCGCGCCCTGCAACGACATGCTTTTCAAGAGGTGTGCCGCATGTTTTGCAGTCCTCGCCTTTTCGTCCGTAAACATTCAGTTCCAACTGAAACATGCCGATTTGACCTTGGGAATTGATGTATGAACGAATCGTGCTTCCTCCCTTTTCGACAGCTTCACCTAGCGTGGCAATGATTTCAGCATGCAGCTTTTTTATTTCTTCCAAGGACAGAGAGGAGGCTATCCTCTCAGGGTGGATGCCGGAACGGAATAACGACTCATCCACATATATATTCCCGATTCCAACGACAACCGTTTGATCAAGAAGGACTGGCTTGATTTTCCTGTTGGTTTTCGCCAATTTCGCCCTCAGTCCTTCAACAGTAAAATCGCTTGATAACGGTTCAGGTCCCAAATGCAGCAGTGGCAACCGCTCGAATTCCTCCCCTTTAGTAAATAAGTGCATCGTGCCGAATTTTCGAACATCACGGTATCGAAGTTCACTGTCGTCCGTGAACGTAAAAATCACATGTGTATGCTTATCATACGGCTCTTCCTTTTGATGCACCCCGTATTTGCCTTCCATCCTTAAATGCGAAACCATCGAATATTCATCCAAGGTGAAAATGAGGAATTTGCCCCGCCTGCCGATTTCATGGATCGTCTGCCCCTTTAAGGCATCCTGAAACTGTTCGATGGGCTCGGGTGCTTTAATGATCTTTGGCCAGAAGACGGACACTTCCTTGATTTCTTTTCCAAGTACGAGCTGCTCTAACGTTCTTCTGACTGTTTCCACTTCTGGAAGTTCTGGCATTGCAATCACCTATCTTATCTTATTTGGCATCAAACCATGTTGGCCCGAAGGCATAGTCCACTTTCAGAGGCACGTTCAATCCGATGGCATTTTCCATTTCCTCAGGAACGATCACCTTCAGGATTTCCAGCTCCTCCGGCGGAGCTTCAAAAATCAATTCATCATGCACCTGAAGGAGCATCCTCGTCTTGAGTCCTTCCTTGATCAGGCGCTTATTCATATTTAACATCGCCAGCTTGATGATATCGGCGGCACTACCCTGGATCGGCGTATTCATGGCTGTCCGTTCAGCAAAGCTCCTGATGTTGAAATTCCTGCTTGTAATCTCAGGGATATAGCGCCTCCTTTGCATTAAAGTCGTGCTATACCCTTTTTGGCGAGCTTCATGTATGCTTTCTTCCATATATTCCTGGACTCCGGGAAAACTCCTTAAATACTTCTCGATGAACTCTCCCGCTTCTTTTCTTGTGATGCCCAGGCTTTGCGATAGCCCGTAATCACTTATCCCATAAACAATGCCGAAGTTGACCGCTTTGGCTTGGCGTCTCATGTTTGAAGTGACTTCCTCCGCCGGTACATGGAATACATCCATCGCTGTTTTTGTATGAATGTCCATCCCGGCTTGGAAAGCTTCCACAAGTCCATCATCATTGGCGATATGCGCCAGCACGCGTAATTCGATTTGCGAATAGTCAGCGGCGAATATGATCCAATCCTTTTCGGAAGCAATGAAGGCCTGCCTGATTTTCCTTCCTTCTTCAAGCCTGATCGGGATATTTTGCAGGTTGGGATCTGTCGAACTTAACCGGCCTGTCTGAGTCAATGCTTGGTTGAAACGGGTGTGCACCTTATCCGATTTGTCATTGACCACTTTAAGCAGACCTTCAATATAGGTGGATTGCAGCTTCCCAAGCTGACGGTACAGCAATATTTCCTTTACGATATTATGCTTGCTTTCCAGTTTTTCCAGCACATCCGCTGATGTGGAATACCCCGTTTTCGTTTTTTTCATGACCGGAAGCTCCAGTTTTTCAAAAAGGATGGCTCCGAGTTGTTTAGGAGAATTGATATTGAAAGCTTCACCGGCCAAATCAAAAATCCTCGCTTCGATCGTTCTTAAGCGAACGGCCAATTCCTGCCCCATATTTTTCAAGCGGCCAATATCGACCTTTATGCCCTGCCATTCCATGTTTGCCAGGATGATTGATAATGGCAACTCAAGATCCGTCAACAAGTGAAATTGCTCAAATTCATGAAGCCTTTTGACCATCGGTTCTTTCAAAGAAAGGATCGCCTTCGATTTTCTGGCAATATGCTCACTCAATATAGCTTCATCTGGTATCATCCGTTTTGCGCCTTTTCCATAGAAAACATCATCGGTTTCAAGACGTATCGTCCCTTGGGTTTTCGTGATTTCCGCCACTTCATCCACTGACTCTGCCGGATCCAGGATATAAGAGGCTAAAAACACATCAAAATCGATGCCCTTTATTTCGACTCCCCGATGGCGGAGTGCCACAACGGTGCGCTTCGCATCAAAAACCGTTTTCTTTTTCTTTTCATCCTCCGCCCAGGATTTGAATGCCTCGGAGCTCAAGGCACTATCGCCATGGAAGTAGAAATGACCATGCTCATTACTGATGGCAATGCCGATGATGTTTGCTCGATGATAATTATCTTCTAAAATTTCCACATACAAAGCACTTTCATCAGCAAACATTCCTGCCATCATTTCTTCCGTATGGACCTCTATCTTCTCCTGCTCAAGCGGGACACTTTCCGTAACATCCAATTTCTCGAGCAACGTCGAAAAGCCAAGCTCTTTATAAAATGAAATGACTCGATCCTGATCGATTCCGCTGTACTCGGTCTCGTTTACAGTAACGTCAAGCGGCGCTTCCCTCGTAATTGTTGCCAACTCTTTACTCAACAGCGCCAGGTCTTTATGTTCTTCTATTTTCTCTTTCAATTTTTGTCCGCTTACTTCATCAATCGACTGCAGAAGGTTTTCCACGGTTTCGAATTGATGCAACAGCTTAAGGGCGGTCTTCTCGCCAACGCCCGGTATCCCAGGAATATTATCGGAGGCATCTCCCATCAGCCCCTTTAAATCAATGATCTGCAAAGGAGATAAACCGTATTTTTCATGTATATGTTTTGGCGTATATTCTTCAATTTCAGTAATTCCCTTTTTCGTGATCGAAACCGTCGTACTTGGGGAGGATAGTTGTGTTAAATCCTTATCACCGGAAATGACTTTCACTTCGAAGCCATCCTTTTCAGCTTGTAACGACAGCGTACCGATAATATCATCGGCTTCATAGTTCTCCAGTTCATATCTTTTTATTTGAAAACAATCCAACAGCTCGCGAATGAAAGGAAATTGCTCGGACAATTCAGGCGGCGTTTTTTGGCGTCCACCTTTATATTCCTTGAATGTCGCATGTCTGAATGTCGTCTTGCCCGCATCAAAGGCTACCAGTATATGCGTCGGTTTTTCCTCTGCGAGTATGCGGTTGAGCATCATCGTGAATCCGTACACGGAATTCGTATGCACCCCTTTATCATTATTCAGGAGCGGAAGCGCAAAAAACGCACGATAAGCAATGCTATTTCCATCTATGAGTACTAACTTTTTATTCATTTTCGTCTTCCTCCAGTCCAACAGGTTTATGTAAGTTCCAGCTTCTATTAATAAGCACAAAAAAGCCGTTCATTTTCTCCCTCTATTCTACCATGAGTAGAAGCGGAAAGAAAAATGACGGCTATGCGGTTATTTTGTATTTCCCATTAACAAGCTTGCATAAGGGGAATCCGATGGCAGAACGATGACCGTTTGATCTCCAATCGTTTTTTTGTAGGATTCAAGAGTCCGATATAATTTATAAAATTCCGGGTCTTTGGAAAACGACTTGTTATAGATTTTCGCCGCTTCCCCTTCTCCTTCTGCCCTGATTACTTCGGCATCCGCCTCCGCAGTCGAGAGCAATTCCTTCACCTTGCGATCTGTATCGGCAATGATCTGGTTTTTCTTCGCATCACCTTTGGAAAGGTACTCTTGCGCTTTTGATTCACGCTCGGAAATCATCCTCTTGAAAACGGACGCTTCATTTTCGGCAGGCAAATCCGTCCTTTTTATCCGGACATCGGTCAAGCTGATGCCATAATTGTCATTTTGCAGCAGCTCGTTGACTTTTTCCGTTATGCGGTCATTTAAACTTCCTCTGGACGACTTCTCGTCATTGATGATTTCATCATAATTCAATTGTCCCAGCTCTGAACGAACGGCTGAATAGATGAACTCCTCCATTTTCGTTTCTGCATTTTCAAACGTCCTTGCATTTGTAATCAACTTCTTCGGATCTTCGATTCTCCATACTGCATAGTTATCGATCAGCATCCGTTTTTTATCCTTCGTATTGATTTCCGCTTCGGAAACATCAGAAGTCATCTGGTATTTCGGCAAGGTCATGACCGTTTGGATGAATGGCACTTTCGCCTTCAAGCCCGGGGACTTATCGATCCTTACAACCTCACCGAATTGACGGACGACTTTGTATTCCCCCTCTTTGACGATATAAACGTTGGTGAAAATGATCAGCAGCAGCACAATGAAAATAATGAGAAAAATGCCGATCCTGAAATAGCCCCTCCAATGAAAATTGCCTTTTTTCAGCTCAGTGAAATCTATTACCTTCCCGCTCATTGTTTTGTGCCCCCTTCCCCTGTCGCTTTTTCTTCGGGTGGATTCTCCGTTTTCGTTTCTGCATTAGGATCTTCAGGAACTGGCGGTTTTTTCGTTTCCTCTTTTTCAAGGGAACGAAGCGGCAAATATTTCATCGTATTACCATCATCATTCATGATATAAATTTCAGCATTCGGTAATACTCCCTCAAGTGTCTCAATTATAAGGCGGTCCTTCGTAATCCCCTTATTGTCTTTATACTCACTATATAGTTTTTCAAAAACCGCTACATCCCCGCGAGCGGACTCGGTACGGGCAGCTTTATCCCCATTGGCCTGCGAAAGGATGGCATCTTTTTCCCCTACCGCTTCATTCATCCGTTTATTTTCATATTTATCGGCTTCGTTTTTTTTCGTATTGGCCGTTTCACGGGCATCCGTCACATTCGTAAACGCTTTGCGCACTTCTTCATTCGGTAACTCGACATCCTGGAGCTTGACGGCAGAAATGGAAATCCCAACATCATACTTCTTCATTAGCTGGGACAATAATTCCCGTACATCCGCTTCGATTTGCGCTTTCCCGGAAGTGAGTGCATCATCGATTTTCGTGCTGCCGATGATACTCCGTAAAGCAGCAGATGTGGTGTCATATAATATTTTTTCTGGATCCTCTGCATTGTATAGATATTTTGGAGGGTCGGTGATTTTCCACTGAACCACTAGGTCGGCCAGCACAATATTTTCATCACCCGTAATCATTTTCGTCTCACTCGGGTAATCCTTCACCTCTCCGTCCTCTTCCTTATATCCGAACTTAAGGCTGAACGTTTCTTTCGATAGCTTCTCAACCGACTGTATCGGCCAAGGCAGTTTAACGTGAAGACCTGGTTCTGTAATCGTCTCCTCCACCTTACCGAACGTCATGATGACAGCTTGATCGGATTCATCGACCGTGTACCAGGTCGATATCGCAACAATCCCCACAATTAAAATAAGAAAAACAAGTCCTGTGATCGTATATATCCTTTTTAAGCTAACGATGCGGATCACCCCTTCTTTTGCCGTTATATCTTATTTACGCAAGGAGGGGCCCAAAGTTTCATGAAAATGAAATATTTTCCTAACAAAATAGTATGGAAGATACCGTCCAGGCGGAAAAATGGACAAAAATAAAGACAGAGACGGTTTTTCGTCTCTGCCGATGCTAACTCCTTGGATGAGGGGTTGTACAAACATTGTAACCCCCCATTATGAAGTTCGTTTTAAGACTTTGTAAAGGAAATGTAAATTCACGATTACCTACATTTTCCCTTTTAAGCTTTTGTTTAGCGTGACTGTAAAGGTCGTCCCTTTGCCAGGTTTGCTCTCTACTTTGATTTTGCCTTTATGGACTTCTATAATATGCTTGACGATGGCCAAACCAATGCCCGTTCCTCCCGAATCACGGCTTCTGGCCTTATCGATCCGGTAAAACCTTTCAAAAATCCTCGGCAGTTCTTTTTCTTCGATACCGATCCCGTTATCTTGGACCACAATGTCCACCGTCTGTTCATTCTCGATGACATTCACGGTGACGCTGCCTTCATTTGGCGTATACGTCAATGCATTCGTTATTAAATTAATGAACACCTGTTTGATCCTGTCCGATTCCCCTTCAATGAATACCGGGTCCTGTGATGCTATGATCTTAAGCGATACTTCTTTTTCCTTCAGCTTCCCCATCAGCATCTCCTGTATTTCACGAAGGACTTTCGTAATGTCCACGACGCCTGCTTTTAATACGAATTCCTGCTGCTCCATCTTGGATAAATTCAAAAGCTCCTGAATTAGTTCTTGCAGCCGGTCACTTTCTTTCAAAATGATCGATAAAAAGTGCTTCAATGTCTTTTCGTCTTTTAAGGCCCCGTCCAACAATGTTTCGGAAAATCCTTTAATGGAAGTAATCGGTGTCCTCAATTCATGGGAAACGTTCGCCACGAAATCCTTGCGCATTTGCTCGAGCCGCTTCAATTCGGTGATATCATGGAAAATGAGCAGGATTCCTTTCCATTCATCATGATTTCCGATGATGGGTGCCCCATAAATTTCAAAATGCTTGCGTTCTATGGAAAGCGGTATTTTCACCTGACGTTTTATCGTTTTTTCGGTTCGAAAAATCTCTTCGATGATCGAGATGACTTCCTGATCTTTTATGACCGAGTAATACTCTTGAAACAGAAACGAGGCGGCATCCACCCGGAAGCTTTTTTTGAATTCACGGTTGATAACGGTGGTATACCCCTTACTATCTATAAGCAGGACACCACTTCCGATATTTTCCACAAGCGTTTCCAACCGATCCTGATTCATTTCCCTCGCTATCTCCGTTTCTTGCAGGTTCCTTGCCAATATGTTCAAGGAGGTTGTCAGCATGCCCGTTTCATCGGAATGCAGTTCCAATGTCCGAGTCCCATAATTCCCTTTAGCCAATTCAATGGCTGTCATCGTAGCCTGCTCGATCGGCCGGGTATAGTATGAAGTGATTTTACTGGCAAGCATGAGAATGATGATCAAAGCCACCCCTAAACAAATGATCAAAATTTGCCACATTTGCTTATTCACTTGATGAATGGCTTCAATTTCGTTGCTATGAACAACAAAACCCTCAATCTCGCCATCCTTTTCAACCGTCTTCCAATAATAATGAAGGTCCGAGTCCCCTTCAACCACTTCGTACCCCTCCCCATGCTTAAGCCCTTTTTCCAACGTAATTTTGCGAAGGACATTGGCATGGTTCTTTAGTATTTCATTGGATGAAGTCGAATCGTATAATATGTCCCCATTCGTTGCGAGAATGGTTAAGTTCGAATCCAAGAGGGGCGTCAGCTTTGCCGTTTTCCCTGTTTCCAAAAAGGAGACGATTCCCCCATGCTCTTGAATATAAGTAGATATGAAAAATGTTTCATTTTGTATCCGCTCATTGAATGTTTTAATATAATAGCTTTTGAACAAATGCCCCAATAAAAAGCCCACGGCCATCAGGACGACCATCACAAGCGTGATGAGGGTAAACAGGAGCTTTTTACGATAGGTCGTCATTCTTTTTTGGGCTCCTCAAGCTTATAGCCCAAGCCCCTGATCGTTTTGATATATAAAGGTTTTTTTGTATCGTTCTCGATTTTCTCACGAAGGTGGCTAATATGTACATCGACGATTCGGGAATCGCCCGCGAAATCGTAATTCCAGACTGCACTAAGAAGCTGGTCCCTCGTTAATACTCTTCCTTTATGCTTTGCCAAATACAAAAGTAATTCAAATTCCTTCGGAGTCAATTCTAATTGCTGTTCATCAAAGAATGCTTCGTATCGATCAGGAAACACTTTCAAGTCGCCCAACTGCACGAGACCATCTTCCTGATCATGACCTGCCTGACTTCCATTGGATTGCAGCTGCGATCTTCTTAAGATGGCTTTAATCCTTGCCACGACCTCACGCGGACTGAATGGCTTGGTTAAGTAATCATCTGCCCCAAGTTCGAGTCCGAGCACTTTATCAAATTCGTCGTCCTTAGCTGTCAGCATCAAGATCGGTATATTGATTTTTTGCTGGCGAAGCTGTTTACATACTTCAAGTCCATCCATTTTAGGAAGCATCAAATCCAATACGACTATATCGGGACGGATGTCTACTGCAGCCTGAAGGCCTTCTTCTCCATCCGAAGCCGTGACCACCGCATAGCCTGCTTGTTCTAGGTTGTACTGAAGTAAGGTAACTATTGATTGTTCATCATCCACTACGAGAATTTTCTTTGACATTAGATCCTCCTGAATTATGTATTACCCTTAAAGACCGAATTCTTCAATCTACTCATCCAATTCCATTATAAAGAATATT
The DNA here is from genome assembly GCF_001439925.1 of Peribacillus muralis. GTDB lineage: Bacteria > Bacillota > Bacilli > Bacillales > DSM-1321 > Peribacillus > Peribacillus muralis. Next base: position 63,683 of record NZ_LMBV01000001.1, on the reverse strand, counting down.
ATCTGTAATTTACACATAAAAAAATCATCGCCCGCAATTCCTTTTGATTATTAGCGTAAAATAAAAAAACTGCCTGGAAATTAGGTAGGGCATTAGCCACCCTTCCCATATCCGGGCAGTTAGCAAAGGAACCTTCACGGATTCCTTACTGAAGAACTTGCATGACTGCTTTAACTGATTCAACTGATTTGGCAAGTGCCGCTTTTTCATCATCAGTCAATTCAAGTTCGATGATTTGTTCAATACCGTTTGCACCTAGTACAGTCGGCACCCCGAGGTAGATTCCTTCAAATCCGTATTCACCTTCTAGATAAGCGATCGATGGAAGAACACGGCGTTGGTCTTTGAGGATCGCTTCAACCATCTCCACTAAGGAAGCAGCAGGGGCATAGTAGGCGCTGCCGTTTCCAAGAAGGTTTACGATTTCTCCGCCGCCAGTACGGGTACGGGCCACGATTGCTTCTAAACGATCTTGAGGGATCAATGTTTCCAAAGGAATTCCGCCAGCATAAGAGTAACGTACTAGAGGAACCATATCGTCACCGTGTCCGCCAAGGACGAAGCCAGTTACATCTTTAACGGACAAGTTCAACTCTTGTGCTACGAAAGTCCGGAAACGCGCTGTATCAAGTACACCTGATTGTCCAATTACGCGTTCCTTAGGAAAACCTGATTCCTTAAAAACGGTGTATGTCATGGCATCAACTGGGTTAGTCAACACGATGATCGTTGTATTTGGAGAATGCTTAACCACTTCTTTAGTTACCGATTTCATAACTTTTTGGTTGGTTTGAACTAAGTCGTCACGGCTCATCCCCGGCTTGCGAGCAATACCGGCAGTGATGATGACGACGTCAGAATCTTTTGTATCGGCATAATCGGATGTACCGATGATGTTAGCGTCGAATCCAAGAACGGGACCTGCCTCCGCCATATCAAGCGCTTTACCCTTTGTAGGGTTTTCGGCTTGTGGAATATCCACTAGAATGATATCGCCAAGTTCTTTTTGAGCTGCCAGGAATGCAGCCGTAGCACCAGTGAAACCTGCACCAACCACTGTGATCTTTTTACGTCTAGACATGTTATTTCCTCCTCGAAGTCATCGAATTTTCGGAATACTTTTAACATACATAAAACATACTCATATACACATATAAGCCTTCTGGAAAAGAACCCGTAAAGGAACTTTTCCAGAAAGCATACTTAGCATTTATTATTTAAGGTTTTTGATAAGCTCGTCAGCGAACTCGGAACATTTAACTTCTGTTGCACCTTCCATTAGGCGGGCAAAGTCGTATGTAACAACTTTAGAAGCGATCGTTTGTTCAACTGATTTAGTGATGCTGTTTGCAGCTTCGTTCCAGCCAAGGTGCTCAAGTAAAAGAACGCCTGAAAGAAGAACTGAAGATGGGTTAACTTTATCAAGACCAGCATATTTTGGAGCCGTTCCGTGAGTTGCTTCGAAGATGGCATGTCCAGTTTCGTAGTTGATGTTTGCTCCTGGAGCGATACCAATTCCGCCAACTTGTGCAGCAAGTGCATCAGAAATGTAATCTCCGTTCAAGTTCATTGTTGCAACAACATCAAACTCTTTTGGACGAGTCAGGATTTGTTGTAAGAAGATATCAGCAATGGAATCCTTAACGATGATTTTGCCTTCAGCTTCAGCAGCAGATTGTGCTTGGTTAGCAGCTTCCGTGCCTTCTGCGTCTTTAATTTTGTCATATTGGTTCCATGTGAACACTTTATCGGCGAATTCTTGTTCAGCCACTTCATAACCCCAAGATTTGAATGCGCCTTCCGTGAATTTCATGATGTTACCTTTATGAACAAGCGTTAAAGATTTACGGCCTTCTTTGATCGCATAGTTAAGCGCAGAGCGAACAAGACGCTTTGTTCCTTCTTCGGAAATCGGTTTGATTCCGATACCTGAAGTTTCTGGGAAACGGATGTTTGTAACACCGAATTCAGTTTGTAGGAAGTCGATTAATTTCTTCGCTTCGTCAGAACCTTTTGCATATTCGATACCTGCATAGATGTCTTCAGTGTTTTCACGGAAGATGACCATGTCAGTGTCTTCCGGACGTTTAACTGGTGAAGGTACACCATCGAAGTAACGTACTGGGCGAAGACATACGAATAAGTCCAATACTTGACGTAATGCTACGTTCAATGAACGGATACCGCCACCGATTGGAGTTGTAAGTGGTCCTTTAATTGCGATTAGATATTCGTTAATGACATCAAGAGTTTCTTGTGGAAGCCATTCGCCTGTTTGGTCAAATGCTTTTTGTCCAGCTAAAACTTCTTTCCATTCGATTTTCTTTTCGCCATTGTAGGCTTTTTCAACTGCTGCGTCCAAAACGCGAGAAGCTGCTGCCCAGATATCAGGACCGATTCCGTCTCCCTCAATATAAGGAACGATTGGGTTGTTTGGCACGTTAAGAGCACCGTTAGTAACTGTGATTTTTTGGCTTTGTGTCATGTTTCTTACCTCCGATTCAAATTCAAAGGTTAGATGGTCCACCATTAAAACAGGCAGCACCACTAACCCCTTTTACTCACATCTATTAATTTACTACAAATTCGCTGAAATAAAAATAAGTTTCGAAAAACTTTTAATTAGCGTTTTTCGATTGGTACGTATTTTTGCATACCTGGTCCAACATAATCTGCACGCGGACGGATCAAACGGTTGTTTGAATATTGCTCAAGGATATGAGCAATCCAGCCTGAAGCACGGCTTACAGCAAAGATTGGTGTGAATAGGTCGTGCTCGATACCTAAACTGTGGTATACCGAAGCAGAATAGAAATCCACGTTTGGCGGAAGATTTTTTTGACCAGTTACGATGTCATTGATTTTAATGGACATATCATAATATTGAGGCTGTCCAGTAAGCTCCGTCAATTTTTGGGACATTTCTTTAAGGTGCTTGGCACGTGGATCGCCTTTACGGTATACACGGTGGCCAAAGCCCATGATTTTTTCTTTATTGGCTAATTTTTCGTTGATGTAAGGCTCAACGTTTTCAACGGAACCAATTTCCGTAAGCATTTTCATGACTTGTTCGTTAGCTCCGCCGTGAAGTGGGCCTTTCAAGGCGCCAAGGGCAGAAGTAACGCCAGAATAGATATCGGATAATGTAGCCACACAAACGCGTGCTGTGAATGTAGAGGCGTTCAATTCATGGTCAGCATGAAGGACCAATGCTTTGTTGAATGCTTCTTCTTCAATTGCCGTTGGTTCATTACCGCTTAACATGTATAAGAAGTTAGCAGCAAAGCTTAAATCTGTACGAGGTGCAATCGATTCTTTTCCTTGACGGATACGAGCGAAAGTTGTTACCAAAGTAGGGATTTTAGCTTGGATGCGGATGGCTTTACGGTAGTTAGCATCTTCACTCATGACGTCTGCCTCTTCATCATATAGACCAAGTAGGGAAACGGCTGTGCGAAGGGCTCCCATTGGGTGCACTTTATCGATTGGGTAAGTATTGAAATGATTGACCACTTCAGCTGGAATATCAGCATTTTCAGCAAGCTGTTTAGTTAATTCTTCTAATTGGCTTTTGGTTGGAAGAGCTCCATGCCATAATAGATAGATTACTTCTTCGAACGTTGCATTTACAGCCAAATCGTCGATGTCATAACCTACATACGTTAATGTATCATCGATGATGGAGCTTACTGATGAAGTTGTTGCTACCACACCTTCAAGACCTTTTGTTGCTGTCATACTAAATCTCTCCTTTTCCTGAATATTCCCCTATGTCCTTGCTCATTGCGTATAAATATAGCGCTTCCAAGAGATTAGCTATTGATTACAACCATCTATTTTTTAGCAGAAGACATACATCTTAAGTTGGAAGCGTTCACAGAAAAAAACCCCCATAATTAAAATGTACGCTAAACCTTAAGACAAGATCTAAAAATTTAATGCTTGTAGCTATTCCTAGTGAGCGCTTGCTCAATAACTACATCTTTTTTAAGATTCCTCATAAATATCATTGATATTCTGAATCTCAATTTTAATAATCCAGAGCAGTTACATCATTATTATAAACAATAAACACTTTTTTGGGAATGAAAAGCACTTAAAATGTGAAAAAATTATTATTTTATCAGAAGAATTAGCTACATATTCTCTTGCATTTTTAAAGCTGGATCGAGACGTTTTTTTAGAAATTTGCTGCAAGGCAGAATAAATGAAACATTAAATAGCATATTTCCATTTTCAAAACGTTCGAATTCTTCTACCCTTTACAAACCCTTCATTTAAAAAAATTGAAGATCTGCATGCATAAATAAGCGATGCCCGCCCCGATTAACGGACCGACAGCCACGCCCTTGAATAAGGCGACCGCAAGAATCGTCCCAAAAACAAGGGCCGTGGTAATGTGCGGATCATGTGACAAAAGTGTTATTCCATTTTTCGCTATGAGCGCAACCGCTATTCCGGAAGCTAGCGCGATCCAGGCATAAGGAGATTTAACCGCATCTCCGAGTTCCTTGAACCCAATTGTCCCGTTAGCTATCGGTATCAGAACGGAAATGGTGATGATCGTCACTCCCAAATTGATTCCTTTCGCCTCCAGGTAGGGGAAAACCTTTGCATCGAGACCGACCACTTTCATGATAAGAAGAAAACCAGCAGCCATGATTAGCGACGTGTTTTTTCCGAACCAGCCAATTGCTGCAAGTAATACTAAAAATGCGATAGGTCCGTATACCATTATTCCTTCGACTCCAATCTAGTTTTTCATTATTTTAACATAACAAACAATTCTCTTTCCTGATTTATTGAGCGCTCGATTGACGGAAAAAGTTAAAGGGAATGAAGAAAGAATCTTTCCTTTCATTTCCATTCTCGTTACAATTATAATACAAACTTTATAATAGAAGGAGGATATGTCTTGAATCCAGTTTATATGTATCGCTTCATTCGTTTTTTACTCGTCATCGGCGGAGTAATTTTAGGTGGGATTGCCTTGTTTTATTTATCTAAATATACCTATCCATTCATCATTGCCATGGTTATCGCATTCTTGATGAACCCACTTGTCACTTTCTTCGAAAAGAAAGGCAGGCTACCAAGGGGGTTTGCCGTATTCATTTCCCTCTTGCTCATTTTTCTTTCATTTGCGGGGCTCATCACCTTACTGATCACCGAAATCATATCAGGTACCAATTACCTGGCAGGAGTCATACCTGAACACATCGAAACGATCGTCGACTATATAGAGTCTTACATCGCCACCACCATCATCCCTTTATATAAACAAATCGCTTCCATGTTCAATAATTTGGATACCGGACAGCAGGACACCGTCCTCAAGAATATCCAAAATATCGGCGAAACCATCACTACAGGAGTAAGCGGCTTCATTCAAACTTTCTTGAAGAACATTCCCACAATCATCGGCTGGTTCCCAACCACGGCAACAGCTCTCCTTTTTACTTTGCTTGGTACTTTCTTCATCAGCAAGGATTGGGATACCTTTGGCAGAATGACCGGACGTGTGTTGCCTGATAAGATTTTTGCGGGTGCCAAGCGTTTATTCAGGGATTTAAAACGGGCCTTGTTCGGCTTTATCCGGGCACAATTCACGCTTGTTTCATTGACGACTGTTACGATTTTGATTGGGTTTCTCATTTTAGGGGTGAACTATTCGATTACGATTGCCCTAATATGCGGCTTGGTCGATATCATTCCGTATTTAGGGACTGGCACGATCTTCATTCCGTGGATCATCTTTGAGTTCATCGCTGGAAATTCGAGTCTCGCTATCGGTTTGTCCGTGCTTTACATAATCGTTGTCGTCCAGCGTCAATTAATAGAGCCAAAGGTTCTCTCTTCCAGTATCGGTCTCGATCCGCTTGCCACTCTCATCGCCCTGTTCATCGGATTCAAGTTGATTGGATTCCTAGGGCTTATAGCAGGACCCGTCGTACTCGTGATATTCAATACACTTCAACGCGCCCATGTCTTCAAAGCCATCTGGACCTTCATCATCGGTGCGGATACAAAAAAAACCACATAACACCAATAATATGATAACATTCTCCTAAAGACCATATAAAAATCCGCCTCGGATGGAGGCGGATTTTTTATGTCAAGCTTATTTCGAGGTCTCGAATTGCTCTGCTTCCGTAGAACCCGCTAGTGCTGTCGTGGATGAGGTTCCACCTGAAACGACTTGTGCCACTTCATCGAAATAACCGGTTCCCACTTCCCGTTGATGACGTGTTGCCGTATAGCCTTCAGCTTCACTGGCGAACTCAGCTTGTTGCAATTCAGAGTATGCAGCCATTCCACGCTCTTTATAACCGAGAGCAAGATTGAACATGCTATGATTCAATGAATGGAAGCCTGCAAGAGTGACGAATTGGAACTTATAGCCCAGTTTACCCAATTCGACTTGGTAGCTGGCAATTTCTTCGTCGCTTAATTTCGCTTTCCAGTTAAATGATGGTGAACAATTGTAAGCAAGCAGTTTCCCTGGGAATTCTGCATGAATCGCTTCTGCAAAGCGGCGGGCATCCGCTAGATTAGGTTCAGAAGTCTCGCACCAGATCAGGTCGGCATATGGTGCATACGCCAAGCCGCGTGCAATCGCTTGGTCCAGGCCTGCGTTGGTACGGTAGAACCCTTCTGGAGTTCTTTCACCTGTGATGAAAGGCGCATCCACCGGATCGATATCGTCGGTGATCAAATCTGCAGCATCTGCATCCGTACGGGCAATTAAGATCGTTGGTGTCCCCATTACGTCCGCTGCCAATCGGGCGGAAACCAAATTACGCACGGCCGTTTGGGTCGGAAGCAGAACCTTGCCGCCTAAGTGTCCGCATTTTTTCTCGGAGGAAAGTTGATCTTCAAAGTGAACGCCAGCCGCTCCTGCTTCAATCATCCCTTTCATTAATTCAAAAACATTAAGGGAGCCTCCAAATCCAGCCTCAGCATCCGCTACGATTGGAGCGAACCAATCGATATCATCTTTTCCTTCGGCAAAGCTGATTTGGTCTGCACGCTGAAGGGTCTGATTAATGCGTTTAACCACTTGCGGCACGGAGTTGGCTGGATATAAACTTTGGTCCGGGTACATTTGTCCTGCAATGTTAGCATCGGCTGCCACTTGCCAGCCACTTAGGTAGATCGCTTTTAAACCGGCCTTCACCTGTTGCATCGCTTGGTTGCCGGTCAATGCTCCCAATGCATTGATGAAATCCTCAGTATGCAATAAGTTCCATAGTTTTTCAGAACCGCGGCGCGCCAATGTTTGCTCGATATCGATCGAACCTCTTAATTTAATTACCTCTTCAGCCGTATAAGGACGCTTGATTCCTGTCCACCGTGAGTCGTTTTCCCAGCTTTGTTGTAATTGTTGCACTCTTTCATTTTTCATTGTCATTTCCTCCTGTTTTATATCATTATTTTTAATATTATGATAATTGTTCGTATGCCGGATTGGTTAAGAAATCAGCAAACTCATCTCTTTCGATCAATTCTTCAAATAGTTTAGTAGACTCTGCGAACTTTCCTGTTTTGAAGGCTTCTTCCCCTACCTCCAATTTAATCGCAGCCACTTCTTCCGCTTTGATTTGATGGAATAACGCCTTGTCTATTTTCCTGCCATCATCGAGAATCCCTTTTGGATGACGGATCCATTGCCAAACTTGAGCTCTTGAAATTTCGGCCGTTGCTGCATCTTCCATTAAGTTATTAATCGGTGCAGCCCCTCTACCGCTTAACCAAGAAGCAATATATTGGATGCCGACGTTAATGTTCGTCCTCAATCCTGCTTCAGTGATCGTTCCTTCGGGTACTTGAAGCAACTCTTTGGCTGTTACATGTACATCTTCACGTTTTCGGTAAATTTGATTCGGTTTTGGAACAAGCAGGTCAAACACCTCTTTAGCCGCACTTACCATACCTGGATGTGCCACCCATGTTCCATCATGCCCGTCCCTTGCCTCACGCTCCTTATCGGCCCGGACTTTTGCAAAAGCCTCATCATTCTTGACCGGATCATTTTTCACCGGGATTTGTGCGGCCATTCCCCCGATTGCCGGAGCATTTCGAGTGTGGCATGTTTTAATTGCCAATAAGGAATATGCCCTCATGTTCGGTACAGTCATCGTGACCTGCAAGCGATCAGGGAAAATGACATCATCCGAATTACGGAATTTTTTCAGGAAACTAAATATATAATCCCAGCGGCCACAGTTCAGGCCTGCCGAATGTTCCTTCAGCTCGTACAGAATTTCGTCCATTTCAAATGCGGCAAGAATCGTTTCTATCAATACCGTTGCCTTGATGGTTCCTTGCGGGATTCTCAAATCGTTCTGAGCATATACGAATATATCATTCCATAGTCTTGCTTCCAGATGGCTTTCCATTTTCGGCAGGTAGAAATATGGGCCGCTTCGTTTTTCTATTAATGCCTTTGCGTTGTGGTAGAAGTATAAACCAAAGTCGAATATGCTGGCTGATATTGGCTGTCCATCCAAAAGGACATGTTTTTCTTCTAAATGCCACCCGCGGGGCCTTATTTTCAGTACAGCTGTTTTTCCCTTTAATTCGTATACTTTCCCATTTGGGTTTTCGAATGAAATCGTACCTCTGATGGCATCGCGCAAATTCAGCTGGCCCTCCATGCAGTTGTCCCAAGTAGGTGAGTTGGCGTCTTCAAAATCAGCCATAAACACATTGGCACCCGAGTTCATGGCATTAATGATCATCTTCCGATCGACCGGCCCGGTAATTTCAACCCTGCGGTCTTGCAGGTCATGCGGGAGCGGGGCAACGGTCCAATCACTTTCACGAATTTGCTTCGTTTCTTCAAGGAAATCAGGCAGCCAGCCTTGATTCAAGTCTTCTTGAACGATATTGCGACGTTCTAAAAGTCCCTTTCTTCTTTCACTGAAATGCCGCTCCATTCTTTCAATGAATTGAAGAGCTTCCGCCGTAAGTATTTGCTCATATTCCGGCTTAATGTTGCCTATTATTTGTAAGCCTTTTGCTTCCGTAATCATGTAGCCTCTCCACTTCCTTTCCAATCCCCTTATGTTATAATACAGGTGTTTCATTTCCTGTTTGTATTATATAACACGTTGTATAAATTTGTCACCAGTTTTTTCTAAAAAATTCAGAAAAATGAGAACAAGGTAAAAAAAGGCTGTAAAATCAACGTTTTCACTAGTCATTTTTCCATCATTGCCAGTCGTATTTGATTCTTTGGTGGTGAAACAGAGCACGATACATCTCGTGGAATAAAAATACAATTGCAGAAACTTCGGGATGCCAAAATGTAGACACTATAGTTGAAAAGTGAGTTTGTCTACATTTTTTATGGGTTGTACTGATTTCAACTTTTAGATTGCATTTTTCCCCTAAATTCTAATTTGTTTTAGATTTTATTAAACGGACATGACCATGATTACTTTTAACTTAACTGATTTCTAAGCCACTTGGTTCGAAAGTAGAGGCTGCCGGTGATTTCTCTTTCATTTTCTGAATTAAAGTACGACTGTTTACGAGAATGACTACTATGTAAATGAAGAACGAACAAAACAGTTTAAATAACGCTGCAATAGGGCAACGGTTCTGTATTGACAACGATTGTAACAACTGGAGATACACATGACAGTCAAATCTTAGAGCCACTTATTGAACATCCGGTTGAGAAAGAAAGTTAGAGCAACAGAAGCCGCAGATACGACTTAAATCTCTTACTATAGGTGGAAATTCTAAATCACTTTTGTCCACAAACTGACATACTGGAGAAACTTCACCTTATTTCCCCAAAATAAAAAGGCTGTCTAAAAGCGTGAGCCTTTAGACAGCCTTATATTATTTATGCCTGATGATGGTGACTTTTCCTTTGTTCATCCTGTTCATGAGAAACCGGATCACAATCGGTTTGAGGAGATTCCGGGTTGGCGGAAACACAAGGATCAATCCGATGATATCCGAGATGAGACCTGGGGACAGCAGCAAAGCAGCTCCGATAAAAATACAAATCCCATCAATGATTTCATTTCCCGGCATCATTCCATAACGAATCTGTTCCTGTGCCTTTCTCCACGTTTCCATCCCTTGCTTTTTAGCCAGATAGGCTCCGATTAAACCAGTAGCTATAATCAGGAACAAGGTAGGCCAAAAGCCAATCACCTTGCCTGACAGCAATAAGACAATAATTTCAACGACCGGCATCGCAATGATAAACAATAAAAAATATCTCATTTACTTTCCTCCTGCACAGCCCAGTTCTGGTACGGGGACACCTATCTTACCTCATTGGCACGGAATGAGCCAAAAATCCGCTTCTATAAAACGTTGGCATGACCATCATAAATGACGCCACGACCTGCATCGACGGTTACTCTTTGTCCATCCTTGAAGATTTTGGTCGCGTTTTCCGCTCCAACGATGACCGGAATGCCCAATGTGACACCTACTACGGCTGCATGACTTGTCAATCCGCCTTCTTCGGTAATCAATGCCGCACATTTTTCAATGGCTGGCATCATATCGCGATCGGAGCCGATAGTGACCAAGACAGAACCTTCCGTCACTTTTTCCAAAGCTTCCTTGGCATTCTTCGCTGTGATCACTTGACCTTTTGCAGATTTCCTGCCGATTCCTTGCGCCTTCAGAAGAACCTCTCCTAACACATGAATCTTCATCAAGTTAGTCGTTCCTGTTTCCCCAACAGGGACACCAGCTGTTATGACCACTAAGTCTCCATGGGACACTAAACCGGAATGCAGGCTCTCATCGATTGCCGTTTGCAGCATTTCATCCGTTGTCGTCGCCTTTGGACCAATTTGCGGATAAACTCCCCAAGCTAACGCAAGGCTTCTGGAAACATGATCATTGGATGTTACCGCAATGATCGGTGCTTTCGGACGATATTTAGAAATCATCCTGGCCGTATGACCGCTTTCGGTAGGGGTGATGATCGCTCCCGCATTAAGATTAAGTGCCGTATGAGCAACCGACTGACCGATGGCATCCGTGACATTATGACGGCTCACCTTACTTCTAATTGATAATATATCCCGATAATTGAGTGCAGATTCAGCACGTGATGCAATGTTATGCATCGTTTGCACCGCTTCTACTGGATAGGTTCCAGCAGCTGTTTCTCCTGAAAGCATGATCGCATCCGTTCCATCAAAGATGGCGTTGGCAACGTCACTAGCTTCAGCACGGGTCGGCCTTGGGTTACGCTGCATTGAATCGAGCATTTGTGTAGCCGTTATGACCGGTTTTCCAGCGTTGTTACACTTTTTAATCATTTGCTTTTGGACTAGCGGCACTTCTTCTGCAGGAATCTCCACGCCAAGATCTCCACGAGCAACCATCAAGCCATCTGAAACCTCGAGGATTTCGTCAAGACGGTCTACCCCTTCTTGATTTTCAATTTTTGGAATGATTTGAATATGCTCCGCTCCATTTTGTTGCAGTAATTCACGCACTTCGAGCACGTCAGAGGCTCTGCGTACAAATGATGCCGCAACAAAATCGATACCCTGTTCAATTCCAAATAGGATATCCTGTTCGTCTTTCTCTGTAATACCTGGCAGATTGACCGAAACACCCGGTACATTGACACCCTTTTTGTTTTTCAGTGTCCCGCTATTCAATATTTTCGTATGAATTTCTTTACTTAATTCATCAATTTTCAATACTTCAAGACCGATCAATCCATCATCCAAAAGGATTTTCGACCCAGCATGAACATCATGAAGAAGCCCTTCATAGGTAATCGAGAATTTCTCTGGTGTTCCAAGCACTTCATTCATGGAAATGACGACTTCATTACCGGCCACCAGCTCCATGGAATCGTTCTCCATGTTATTGGTGCGTATTTCAGGTCCTTTTGTATCCAGCAGGATTGCAACCTGTTTCCCGGATTTTTCGCTAGCCTCCCTAATATTGCGGATTCTAGCGGCATGTTCTTCATGATTGCCATGAGAAAAGTTAAGCCGAGCTACATTCATCCCCGCTTCTATTAATTGAACCAGCTTTTCGATACTTTCGCTTGCGGGGCCGATCGTACAAACAATCTTCGTTTTGCGCATGGTAAATCCTCCTTTAAGGAAAACTCGCCGCCTGTCCCTTGTGGAGGCAGGGGCGTAGTGTATTTTGTCTCAACTTTTAAAACCTGCATATTTTCGTAAGCGTATATACTGATCATTGGGCAATTGTGATGACTTAGATGGATAGCTCCGAAGATAAGTCATACATTTTCTTGTCAATTGTATGCTGTTTTCCCAGGACCTCGATGATATCATGGTCGACAAGTCGATTCTGTTCAATCCCAACAGCCCTGCCTCCTGCGCCCTCCAGAAGCAATTCGACAGCTCTAGCGCCAAGTCGGCTTGCCAAAACCCGGTCGTTGGCGGAAGGAGATCCGCCGCGCTGTACATGACCAAGTACCGTCACACGTGTTTCAATTCCTGCCTTCGACTCGATTTTCCTCGAAACATCGACAGCACTTCCCACACCTTCGGCAACAATGATGATACTATGCTTTTTACCACGGTCATGCCCGCGATTCAACTTCCCGATCAGCTCTTCGATATCGTAATCATACTCAGGGCAAAGAATCGTTTCCGCTCCGCCAGCCAGTCCGGCCCAAAGCGCAATATCCCCTGCATTTCTTCCCATTACTTCAACTACATAAGTCCGTTCATGAGAAGTCGCCGTATCGCGAATTTTATCGATGGCATCGATGACTGTATTCAAAGCCGTATCGAAACCGATCGTAAAGTCTGTCCCTGGTATGTCATTATCAATCGTTCCAGGAACCCCTATACAAGGAAAGCCCCTTTCAGTCAGAGCCTTGGCTCCCATGTAAGAACCATCGCCACCTATTATGACAAGGCCCTCAATGCCATACTTTTTCAATTGTTCGATTCCTTTTAGCTGGCCCTCCTCTGTCTTGAATTCAAGACAACGAGCCGTATGTAGCATCGTACCCCCGCGATGAATGATATCACCGACAGATCCAAGTTCCAGTTTCCTTATATCGCCACTTATCAAGCCTTGATAGCCATGATAAATCCCAAAGACCTCCAATTCATGAAAAATGGCTTTCCGGACAACCGCTCGAACTGCCGCATTCATACCTGGAGAGTCTCCTCCGCTTGTCAATACACCTATTCTTTTCATTACATGTCACCTCTCTACAGCACTAATCAAATTTAAGCCTTTATTTATAATACCATTGTACCCTTTTTCAAGCTTCAATAAGCAGAAACTATTTTACTTATACTTACTTGATGTTATAAGACTAACCGATTTTGTTCAGAAATTGAAGTAAAATGACACGAATGTTTACATTCTGACGCTTTAACGGTTTCGGTAACGAATGCTCTTGCTCCATAAGAAAGGCTGAAAAAACGTGATGCCCTAGGCAGCACGTTTTTCCTTTGCACAGTGTTTATGAATGCTGTTTGGCTTCCTTAGGTTGGTTTGCAAATTCATATTCACCGATTTTCTTGAATTTCATGTAACGCTGGTTGATGAGATCCTCACCATTCAAAGGAAGAAGCTCATTAAATGAGCGTTTCAAGATTTCCTTGATCGCTTCTGCCTGTGCATTTGCATTCCGGTGGGCTCCGCCTTTTACTTCCGGGATGATTTCATCGATGACCCCCAAACGATTCAAGTCAGGAGCCGTAATCTTCATCGTTTCAGCAGCTCTTTTAGCTTGGGAGGCATCCTTCCATAATAGCGCAGCCGCCCCTTCTGGAGAAATGACAGAGTATGTTGAATTCTCAAGCATGAAAATCCGATCGCCAACTCCGAGTGCCAAGGCACCGCCACTTCCACCTTCACCGATGACAATGCTTATGATCGGCACTTTCAGCCCGGCCATTTCAAAAAGATTTTTGGCAATGGCTTCACTCTGGCCGCGTTCTTCAGCAGCTTTACCAGGGAAAGCTCCCTTCGTATCGATAAAGCAAATGATCGGGCGATTGAATTTTTCCGCCTGCTTCATCAAACGCAGCGCTTTCCGGTAGCCTTCTGGATGAGGCATGCCGAAGTTACGACGGATATTTTCCTTCGTATCCTTGCCGCGTTGATGGCCGATGACGGTCACGGCCCGTCCATTGAACTGTGCGATGCCAGCCACAATCGCCTCATCATCACCATAATAACGATCTCCATGAAACTCGATGAAGTCATTGAATAATAACGGGATGTAATCAAGCGTAGTAGGGCGGGCTGGATGCCGGGCAATCTGCACTCGATCCCACGGTTTTAAATGGTCATAAATATCCACTTCCAGCTTTTCCAAACGGTTTTCCAACGTTGCGATTTCTACCGTAAGATCAACATCAGCATCTTTCGTAATGGTCTTCAGTTCTTTAATTTTATTTCTCAGGTCCGTAATTGGACGCTCGAACTCTAACTCATAAATCATGACCATTCACCACCCGGGGCATGAATTTTAAGGATCGTCGTCAAGGTTTCTTTCAATTCGGTACGCTTAACGACAGCATCCAATTGACCGTGCTTCATTAAAAATTCAGCGGTTTGGAAGTCTTCAGGAAGCTCTTCATGAATCGTCTGTTCAATGATCCTTCGTCCCGCAAAGCCAATCAAGGCCCCAGGTTCGGCAAGGTTAATATCACCAAGTGACGCGAAGCTTGCCGAAACCCCACCCGTTGTCGGATGGGTCATCATCGAAACGATCAAACCACCTTCATTGCTGAACATCTTGAGGGCAGCACTTGTCTTGGCCATCTGCATCAAGCTCAGTACGCCTTCTTGCATCCGGGCACCGCCTGATGCTGTAAAGATGATGAACGGGATCTTCAATTCACCTGCCCGTTCAATGGCACGGGTGATTTTTTCACCAACAACCGAGCCCATGCTTCCCATCCGGAAATTGGAATCCATGATGGCTGTCGAAACTTGGTATCCATTGATGCTCCCTAATCCCGTAACGACGGCTTCGTTAATTTTGGCTTTCTTTTTATCTTTCTCCAATTTATCCAAGTAATCCGGAAATTCAAGTGGATTGACGGAAATCATTTCTTTATCGAATTCCTTGAAACTGCCGGAATCAAATAAACATTCGATACGTTCATGTGAAGACATCGAATGATGGAACCCGCAATGTAGGCAGACTTTCTTGTTTTTCAATAACTCTTTTGTATACATGATTTTTTTACAGCCTGGGCATTTTGTCATAATTCCTTCTGGTACATCTTGTTTCTCCCGATCTAAAGGAACCGTTGCATATTTCTTCTTAGATTTCGCAAATAGCTCTTTAAGCAAGCTTAATCCTCCCTTTACCACCAATTATCCATTTTATGATACTTGGTACAAACTATATCAGAAATAAAATTAGTATCGTGTAAAAAGGTGTCACTCGTCCTTCGACATATTCCTAATTCTAATAAGATACGTTTCGATAGCTTTTTCTTCATCCCGTTCGAGCAAATATGTAAGAAGTGTCAGATAATCTTCTTTTTTCACATTCCCTTGGACCATCTCTGATGTTCTAGCATAGCTGTTGACAATACGCCAAATTCTCTCAAGTAATCGATTTCGATTCAATATCGCTATTCTTAAGAAGAAATCGTCATCACGAAACTCCTCAGCTTTGACCCAGCCCACTAGTCGTTTGATATCTTCAGCCTTTGCGAAAAAAGCGACGATCCTTAAACAGTCAATTTCAATTAACCTTTTCGTCTCAGCCAAGTCTTGTTGTACCTTTTTGTCTTGCAAAAAAAAGGTTCCCAGAAGCTCTACTAGCTTATGCTCCTGGAAATCCCTGATAAACGTCCCTTCACCACGCCTCGTTTCTATCAATCCTAATAGCTCCAAGGCACGCAATGCCTCACGGACTGAGGAACGACCGACATTCAAACGATCCGACAGCTCCCTTTCCGAAGGGATCTTATCCCCCGGCAAGAGACTGTCCGCTTCAATCATGCTGCGTAGGCTCTCAACGACATCGAGATAAATTTTGGATGAAGAAGTACGATCTTTCAAATTAATTATTCCTCACTTTTTCCAATAATCGCTAATTTCCTTGTTTTTTCTTTAATTATCTCAGGATCGACATGAATTCTAGCTACTCCCGTTTCCATCGCTGCTTTTGCAACAGCAGCCGCAACGGCAGGTGCTACCCTCTCATCAAATGGAGCAGGGATAACGTAGTCTTCGTTCAACTCATGTTCCTGTATTAAACCGGCAATGGCTTTTACTGCAGCAACCTTCATTTTTTCATTGATATGAGTCGCACGTACATCCAATGCCCCACGGAAAATCCCTGGGAAGGCAAGAACGTTATTGACCTGATTCGGGAAATCCGAACGACCTGTACCAACCACTCTTGCACCCGCAGCTTTCGCATCCTCAGGCATGATTTCCGGATCCGGATTGGCCATCGCGAAAATGATCGCATCCCGGTTCATTGCTGAAACCATTTCTTTAGTCAACGCACCTGCGGCAGAAACACCTATAAACACATCCGCGTTTTGGATGACCGCTTCCAAAGGTCCTGAAACCTTATTTCGATTGGTCACTTTCGCCACTTGTTCTTTAATATCATTCATGCCTGTCGTACGGCCTTCATAAATGGCACCCTTCGTGTCACACATAATGATGTCGCGAACTCCATAGCTATAAAGCAATTTAATGATGGCGATGCCAGCAGCGCCGGCCCCATTCGCCACTACTTTAATTTCTGAAATCGATTTATCAACAAGGCGTAAAGCATTTACAAGACCTGCTACGGTTACAATCGCTGTACCGTGCTGATCATCATGAAAAACAGGGATATTCATTTCTTTCTTAAGTCGTTCTTCAATTTCAAAGCAATTCGGTGCGGCAATGTCCTCTAAATTCACTCCCCCGAATGTCGGCTCGAGTAATTTAACGGTCTCTACAATTTTATCCACATCCGTCGTTTTTAAACAAATCGGAAAAGCGTCCACTCCTGCAAAGCTTTTAAATAACACGGCTTTACCTTCCATAACCGGTAAAGCGGCTTCAGGACCAATGTTTCCAAGCCCCAGCACAGCCGTCCCATCGGAAATCACGGCGACAGTATTCCCTTTCATCGTGTAGTCATGTACGGTTTCTGGCTTGTCGTATATTTCTTTACAAGGTTCTGCAACTCCAGGAGAGTAAGCGAGGCTCAAATCTACCGCATTCCTAACCGGCACTTTAGAAACTGTTTCTAGTTTTCCTTGATGCAAGCGATGCATATGTAAAGCTTCTTCTCTTAATGACATATTTTCACTCCTAAAACGAATTGGGTAAAAACCTGATATTATATGCTGAAATCTAGTGGTCAGACCACAGCGGCCTGTTTTCAATATAACATACCTATTAAAGTTATAAAATAGTTATTCTTTCTTGTAAACCACATTCCCTTTTCCAACCATGTCAATTAATGACTGCATCAAACTTTCCGTAGGATTGACCCAATCCCAATAAGATAGCTGTACATAGCGGTTTTCCCTTTCATAAAAAAGCATCACCTTCGTTTCGCCGCCGTGCTGCAATAAAATTTTTTTTATTTTTTGCAGCGTTTCCTTCGTTTGCTTGTCAGCTTCAATTTTAAGGAAAATCGTTCCGTTTTTCTCTTCCTTCATCTGCTTCACTTTTTCGAGTGAATAGACGTTTTTGATCAAGAGCTGGTTTTTACCGTCCCGTTCCTCCAGCGTTCCTTGCAGCATGACGAGTTGCCCTTGGCTCAATTCCACAGAATGTTGTTTATACACATTCGGGAAAGCGACCGCTTCAATATCACCATCTTCATCGCTTACACTCAAAAACGCCATTACATCGCCCTTCTTCGTCCTTATCGTTTTAATTGACGTAATATAGGCACCGAGCAAGATTTTCGATTCCTTTTTATGGGTCGCCTCGTCTATGCTCAAACAGCCGAAATATCGGAAAAGCTCCCTGTAGCTGGTGACAGGATGATTCGATAGGTAGAGTCCCAATGCGCCTTTCTCCAAGAGCAGCTTATCTTCGATTGGAATTGGATCGACCTTATTGTACTTGGGCTTAAGTGAAAATTCGCCATCCGAAAACATATCGAACAGATCATCGCCCGGATTGACCAATTCAGTATGGCTGATCGCTACGTCCAAACTTGCCAGCAAGGTTGCCCGGTCTTCTCCGAATTCATCCAGTGCCCCTGAATTCACAAGCGCCTCGAGCACCTTTCTATTCACGATTTTCCCCGATACCCGTAAACAGAAATCGAATAAATCCTCGAACCTTTTTTGCCTTCTTGCCGCAAAGATTTCCTTTAAAACGGTACCGCCTATCCCTTTTATGGCACCAAGGCTAAAACGGATCCCTTCCTTTTCCGGCAAAAACGGATAGCCGCTTTGGTTAATCGAAGGAGCGAGGATCGTTATCCCTTTCTTTTTTGCTTCTCGGATATATTGGAATACCTTGTCATCATTCCCGATTACCGATGTCATCAAGGCTGCCATGAAATATTCAGGGTGGTGGGTTTTCAAGTAACCTAGCTGATAGGCAATGACACTGTAGGCGACAGCATGACTGCGGTTGAAACCGTAGTTTGCGAACCGTACGATCAAGGTATATATTTCATCCGCGGTTTTTTCCGAATATCCTTGCTGCAGCGCGCCGCTCACAAAATGCTGCCGCTCCTGATCAAGCACATCCTTTTTCTTCTTCGAGACGGCCCGACGGAGCAGGTCAGCCTCTCCAAGTGAAAAGCCGGCTAGGCGAGAGGCAATTTGCATGATTTGTTCTTGATAGACAATGACGCCATATGTAGGTTCAAGAATATCCCGCAAATCCTCATGCAAATAATCGATTGGTGCCAATCCATGCTTTCGCTCGATGAACAATGGTATGTTTTCCATCGGACCTGGACGGTAGAGGGCATTGACGGCAACGATATCTTCGAATCTACTCGGCTTCAGCTTGATCAAAACCTTCCTGATGCCATCCGATTCGAATTGAAACACTCCAGTTGTTTCGCCTCTTCCTAATAGCGCCAAGGTCTCGGGATCATCCATGGTGATTTGTGACAAATCAAGCTTTCTACCGGTTCCTTTTTGGATATTTTTTAAAATATTATCAATGAGCGTCAAATTACGAAGTCCAAGGAAGTCCATTTTAAGGAGTCCAAGCTCTTCAAGAAGGTCCATCGGATATTGCGTCAGATGGATGCCATCATGTCCTCCCTGGATCGGGATATGTTCGGTCAGTGCCTGGTCGCTGATGACGACACCCGCCGCATGTGTCGAAGCATGGCGAGGCAATCCTTCAAGCAATAACGCCGTTTGAAAAAGCAATTGATGCAGTTCGCTCTCATTAACGAATTCACGCAGTTTTTTTGATTCCTTGAAGGCCTCAGGCAGTGTTATGCCAAGGCGATTTGGAATCATTTTCGAGACCGCTTCCTGCTCCTTCGTATTCAAGCCGAAAACACGTCCTGTGTCCCTTAATGCAGCTTTGGCCGCTAATGTGCCGAACGTAATGATTTGCGCTACATGAAATTCCCCGTATTTCTTCGCGACATAAGCAATCACCTCTTCACGACGGTTATCAGGGAAATCAATATCGATATCGGGCATCGAGATTCTCTCCGGATTCAGGAAACGCTCGAACAGCAAGGCATGCTCGATTGGATCGACATCCGTTATCGACAGCACGTAAGCGACCATCGAACCTGCGGCCGATCCTCTTCCAGGCCCTGTCAGGATGTGGTGATCTTTTGCGAATTTCATGAAGTCCCATACGATTAAAAAGTAATCGCTGAATTTCATCTTAGTAATGACATCCAACTCATATCGAAGCCGCTCTTCATATTCAATCGGGGCATTGGGCAGTTTCTTCTTCAATCCCTCGAAACAAACGGCTTCGAGCATTTCCTCTGCTGTGACTTCATCTTCAGTAGGATACTTAGGCAGCAGGGAACGGTGGAACGGAATGTCAAGATTGCATTGCCCGGCGATAAGGAGCGTATTCTCGAGTGCATCCGGCCTGTCATGGAATAGCTCCGCCATCTCGGTTCGGCTTTTCAAATAATATTGCTTGGATTCAAGCACCGTATGCGTATCATCTGCCAACTTGTCACCATTTCCAATCGCCAACAACACTTCTTGTGCGAGTGCATCACTTTCGTTCAAATAATAGACTGGATTCGTCGCTACGACGTTTATCCCTAACTCTCTCGAAAGTAAACTTATGGCTTCGTTTCCTTCCTGCTCATTTGCAATCGACAATCTCTGTATCGATGCATAAAAGTTATCAGCACCAAAAATCTGCTGAAACCTCCTTGCCGCCTGTTGTGCTTCTTCTGGCCTTTCTTCCTTTAACAGCGTTTCTATTTGTCCTTCGGCCCCAGGTGTGATAGCTATCAACCCCTTGGAATAGCCTTTAAGCCAATTCAATGGGATGCCCGAAGGTGATTTCGTTTTTATGGCACTGCTTATTTTAAGCAAATTCTGATATCCTTGGAGATTTTTCGCTAATAAAAGAAGTCCATGTGCAGCTTCCCGTTCATCAAGGACATCTGCAAGAATCCCGATAATCGGCTTTATGCCCTGTCTCTTGCACTCTTTATAAAAATAAACTGAACCGTACATGACATTTCGATCGGTTAAGGCAAGACTTGTACAGCCATCCGCTTTCGCTTTGGCCACAAGTTCAGTAATCTTCACCGTACTTGTCAGCAGGCTGTATCCGCTCTGAATATGGAGATGAGTATACACGTTTTTATTCTCCCACCTTTGTAAGGCATGTTTCTTTCATTATAGTGTTTATTTCAAAAAAAGAAAATATGTTCTCATTTCCAATCCCATTTCCCACCGTATTTCCACCGGGTATCATATTACCTCGGCAATCCCCATATAATTGGACTAGAAGAATATCAAGCCAAAAAGGATGATGATACATGAATGAAGCCTTTGTTCCAGCCTTTCTCAACAGCTTTTTCATATCGCTTGGCGTTTTGCTCGGCGGCTCGATTATTGGAGGCCTCGCCGCTTTTTTCACGGGACAGGCCCCGATGACGGCTGTTTTCCGATTATCGGACAGCCTCCGGATTTGGGCGATCGTCGCGGCCATCGGAGGCACTTTTGATATGGTCTATAATTTTGAACGCGGTATTTTCCACGGGGAAACGAAGGATATCGTCAAACAGGTTCTATTGATTCTATCTGCCCTTGGCGGAGCACAAACAGGAGCACTGATCATCAACTGGTTCACCCAGGAGCATATCTCATCATGAGGATTCCCCCTTATCATCGAGCACCCACCTGGCAGCGTTTTTTTGCCGGAGCTGCCCTTGGCGGATTGCTCAGCTGGGTGATTTTCTTTTATATGCATGGAGTCCAGCAGGAGAAGCAGATTTGGACGCTTCACGAACAAAGTGAAAAAATCAAGGATTTAAATGAGAAAATCGCCATTTGGGAGAAAGATTATCAAAAATTGAACCAGAAAAACGAGGAAATCCTGACGATTCAGGAAGTGGAAGTAACGATTACGAATGAAAAATACAGTCTAGATAGGCTGAGTATTGCCGAAGCGGAGGATCTGATTGAGGACGACCTTTCCTCTCTTCTCGCCAAAGATGTCGCCAGTGTTTATGACGGAAAGATACTTTTGAAAAAATCGATTGAAAATAAGATTGTGACCATCAATAAAAAGCGCTACCAACTTGAAGTCGTCGAAATCATGTTTTTTACGAAAATGAATATCGACATCAAATTGAAAAGGACTACTTCGTGAATCTTGACTTAATAAGTGAATATCCACTAAATGTAAAGACCAAATCATTTACGATTTGGTCTTTTATTATTTACTATACCGTTTGATTCAACGCTTCCATATCAGCAAGGATGTTCTCGACCTCATCCCAGGAGTGGATCGAAGCCCCAGCAGCAAGCGGATGGCCTCCGCCGTTATATTTCCGGGCAATCGTGTTGATGATCGGCCCTTTAGAACGGAAACGGACTCTGATTTCTTTATCTTCTTCAATGAAGAAGACCCATGACTTAACATTTTTTATCGAGCCGAGCGCAGAAACGAGCTGTGAAGCCTCCGATGCCGAAGCATCGAATTTCTCAAGGATTTCCTTCGTTATGATCATTTTACCCGTTCCAAATGGCAGGATTTCAAAATGCTGCAGCACATAGCCATTCAAGCGGACAACGCTTTCCTTGACATCATACATTTCCTGGTATAGCTGAGGACGGGAAAACGAATAGGTGATCAACTCACCGGCATAGTCAAATGTCTTTTCAGTCGTGCTTTGGAACAGGAAGCGTCCTGTGTCGCCGACGATGCCCGCAAAAAGAAGTCGTGCCGCTTCATCCCCCATCTTCAACCCTTGATCTTTACCAAACAGGTAAAAATCATATATCATTTCGCATGTTGAGCTTGCTGATGTATCGACCCACCTCATATCTCCATATGGATCTTCATTTGGATGATGATCGATCTTGATCAGCTTATCCCCTGTCTTATACCGTGCATCACAAATCCGGTCCGTATTTGCTGTATCACATACGATCACCAAAGCCCCTTGATACGTTTCATCCGAGATCACATCGAGCCTTCTTAAGTAATTCAATGAGGGTTCTTCTTGACCGACCGTGAATATTCGTTTTTCAGGGAAAGATGCTTTCAGGATTTCCGCCAGCCCCCCTTGTGAACCATAGGCGTCCGGGTCCGGACGGACATGACGATGGAGAATGATGGTATCATATCGCTTTATTTCTGCCAAAATTTCAGCTTTCATATAAATCTCCCCCAACATATATATTAAAAGTTACTAATTAAAGATGATATATTTCATTTAATCAAAAAATTGAAGAAATAGAAAGACTCAACTTGTTTACTGTGGCATTCCCTGCCATTTCCCGCTACAATAAAAAGGTACATATGTTAAATTGGGGGAATTTCAAACAATGCCTATCCTTGTCACCTTGATCGTTCTATCACTAGGGGTCTATCTGTTTTATAAAATCAAATCGGTTCGAACCAAGATGCCGATGGAGAAAAAGTGGATTACCGGAAAGTCTTCCATTGCCTTAGGAGCATTTGTCGCCCTATTTGGAATCAATCAGCTTTTTCTGTTCCACACGACCACCACTTATATCATCGCCGCCGTTTTCATCTCAGTCGGCCTGTTCAGCGTTTATGGAGGCTATAAAATGTATAAATATTACCTGCCATATGCAGTTGAAGAAGCCGCAAATCAAAAAGGATAATCGACATTCGATTATCCTTTTTGATTTGATTTTTCATGACCTGTCCAGCAGTTGGCAGGTCAACATAGCCTTTCCGACAAGTTTACCTTGGTTAAACACTTCGACATCCACTTTTCCGAATTTACGCCCGACGTCAAGGACACGAGGATGGATTTCAAGCGTACTGTCGATCTGGACTGGCTTGATGAAGTAAATCGTCATATTTTCCACGACCAAGTCACCTCGTTTGTAGCTTCTCAGTGCCCGGTTCGCTGAATCCGTCACCAATGTCGTGAACACACCGCTTGAAATCGTCCCAAGATAATTGGTCATTTGCGGAGTGACGCCATAGTTATACACTTCCTCACCCTTACCCCGGTTCGAAGTCATCACAAGCTGACTCGTAATCGTATCGTCGATCGTTTCGCCAACCTGTGGCTGCCTTTGGCTCATTTGCAGTGCCTTCAGCACATCCTGCCTGCTGACGATTCCTTTGAGAATATGACTGACATTCACGACCGGGATCAATTCGATTCCTTCCCAAACCATCATATGCGCAGAAGAGGCCACACTCGTTTTATCTCCGACCGTCATCGGATTTTTCGTCATCACCTTTTCAATGAGCGTCAATTCATCCTGACCCATGATATCCTTTGAAGTGACCATTCCCTGGACCTTCATATTGTCATCAACAACAGGAAAACGGCTATGCCCTGATTGCTGATTTAGCTCATGCCACGTCTGAACCCTGTCACCGATCGTCAAAAAGGTCGTTTCCTGAACAGGCGTCAAAATGTCCTCCACAAGCAAGATTTCCTTTTTGATCAATTGGTCATAGATCGCCCGATTGATCATCGTTGCGACAGTAAAGGTATCGTAGCTCGTTGAAATGACTGGCATTTCCAATTCATCGGCTAACCTTTTAACCGGATCCTCCGTATCGAAGCCTCCCGTAATCAGCACCGCCGCCCCCGCTTTTAGCGCATGCTCATGGGCCTGTGTACGGTTCCCGACGATCAGCAAATTTCCTGCGCCCGTATATCTCATCATCGCATCCAGCTTCATTGCCCCGATGACGAATTTATTCAATGTCTTATGAAGTCCCGTTTTGCCACCAAGAACTTGTCCGTCCACAATATTAACGACTTCAGCGAAAGTGAGTTTTTCAATATTCTCTTTTTTCTTTTTCTCTATACGAATCGTGCCTACCCGCTCGATCGAGCTCACATAGCCCTGATTCTCCGCCTCTTTAATGGCCCGGTACGCCGTTCCTTCACTAACATTCAATGCTTTCGCAATTTGGCGGACGGAAATCTTCTCGCCAACCGGAAGCCCATCGATATGCTTTAATATTTGTTCATGCTTTGTAGCCAAGCGCTTCACCCTTTTCACGGTATTCCTATTCCCCATTATAAGGTCAAAGAGCCCAGTTTATCAAACAACTACTAATATTGGCGCACCCGTTTGTATTCTACCTGCCGTTTCAACTTGTGCTTTTTAGGCGAATACAGAATGCCCGTCAAATTTCCGGCAACCGCCAGCAATGCGAACAACAACCAACATCCAGCAAACAAGCCCTCCAAACCCCCGCTTTCCAACGACAAGCGCGGCACGGCATAATACAGCATCACTCCGCATAAAAGCAAACACAACAACAACCTCTGCTTCATCCAATTCCCCCCCCTTTATTTGCCATCCATTCATTTTATGCCTTCAAAAGGAAAAAAGACTGACCTCCATGAACGAGATTTACTTGCATAAACCTCCACTATGTATTGATTCTATGAATCGATCACACAAAACTTTGAATGCCCTAGCTAGTTGGGAGGAAATGAAGCAAAGATAAAGCTGCAATCTTCGGGAGAGAAATAACTGATGGTAATCCGGTGAGGAGTTAACGAACAAAGCTATGGGACTCTAACTTCGCTTTTATGCAAAGTGCATTCGAATGGTCATGGTACAAACCCTCAAAACTGTGGAAAATTTGAGTGCTATCTTCGATTTAATGTACAGTGAATGAAACGGGCTAAGGTACAGTTACTCGCGAGTTTTTGCTTTGCAGCTTTTACTCGCGAATTTAGATTTTTCCTCAAATTTGAGGACTTTTCTCATATAAATCGTGCTTTTGTACCGTTTCTCGCCAAATCGGGATTCCTTTTTTATTTTCACACAGAGTGGAGTGGAACGGAGGGTGCGAGACTCCTGCTTAGAAATGCGTGTCAACTTGAGACACCGCAGGCTGAAAGCCGAGGAGGCTCACGGACCGCCTCTGGAAAGCTAAGCGCCCGCAGTGCAACGTAACGTTCATTGTTCAAATTCCAAAACTATAGGCAATCTCAATTCTATCTTAGTATTCAAGCAAAACAAAAAAACTGCAGACAAACTCCATTATCACCAAGTTTGTCTGCAGTATAACAGAAGCCACTAAAGGCTGCCGCTCTTCTCTTTATAATTCTATTTCATCACCGGGTTCCATGATGAATCCATTTCCCTCTTCAAGCAGGTCAATGAATCGATTGGGGTCCTGTTTGATGACAGGGAAAGTATTATAATGGATTGGCACAACCTGTTTCGCTTGAAGGAATGTTGCAGCAAGCGCCGCATCTTCAGGCCCCATCGTGAAATTGTCGCCGATCGGTAAAAAGGCAAGGTCAATCGGATGGCGCTCCCCAATCAATTTCATATCGGAATATACCGAAGTATCGCCGGCATGATAGATCGTTTTGCCTTCTATCGTAAGCAACACACCAGCTGGCATCCCTAAATAGATGATTTGTCCATCTCCTGCATTGAAGCCCGTACCATGAAAGGCAGGCGTCAGTTTCACTTTTCCAAATTCGAACTCATAAGCTCCACCGATACTCATTCCATGAGTGCGAACGCCTTTTGCACCGAGGTAGTCGGCAAGCTCTGCAATACCGATGACGAGCGAATCATGTTTCTTAGCCAGTTCAACCGTGTCACCTATGTGGTCATTATGACCATGTGTTATGATGATCACATCAGGTTTGATATCGTCAACCTTCAAATCGGTTAATGAATTTCCATTAATGAACGGATCGAATAAAATCGTTTTGCCGTTCGTTTCGACTTTTACAACTGCATGTCCATGAAAAGATACTTTCATTTATGATGCTCCCTTCTCCTACCTACTAATTTTCAATCAATAAGCTTTCTTAGGACTTTCCCATTTACTATGCTTTTAAATATTGCTAAGGTAATTATATCTTATTATTGGAGGTAACGTCATGAATGAACGTTTGACAGAATTACAAGATTGGCTACAGACCAATGAGGTTGAAGCCGCTTTTCTTACATCCACTGAAAGCATCTTCTATTTAAGCGGATTCTTTAGTGACCCTCATGAAAGACTGCTTGCACTTGCCATTTTTGCAGATGCCGACCCATTCCTGGTTTGTCCGCAAATGGAAGTGCCGGATGCCAAGCATGCTGGATGGGATGGGGAAATCATCGGATATACCGATATTGAAAACCCATGGGAAAAAGTTAAGCAAGCTGTGGTAAGCCGTGGACTGACCATTAATAAAATGGCCATTGAAAAAGAGCATATGAACGTGGAACGCTACGAGCACATCCAGCATCACTTCGGAGCACCAAAGCTCGTTCCCGCAGAAGAAAAACTTCAAAAGATGCGAATGATCAAGTCAGAGGATGAAATGGTCAAAATCCGCGAAGCCTGCCGACTTGCCGACTTCGCGATCGAAGTGGGCGTAAGTGAAATCCATGAAGGTAAAACGGAAATGGAAATCCTTGCAGCGATTGAGTATGAATTGAAAAAGGCCGGAGTCAGCCAAATGTCATTTTCCACGATGGTGCTAACCGGAAAGAATGGTGCCTCGCCTCATGGTACACCAGGAAATACGAAGGTTCAGCGCGGCGACCTTGTCCTCTTTGACTTAGGCGTCGTTCACGAGGGGTACTGCTCTGACATCACCAGGACCGTCGCTTACGGTGACATCAATGATAAGCAGGCAGAAATATACGAAACGGTCCGCATAGCCCAGGAAGCTGCCGTAACCGCCAGTAAACCAGGCGTTTCCTGTTCGGAAGTTGACTTGATTGCCAGAAACATCATCCGCGATAAAGGATATGGTGAATTCTTCCCGCACAGACTTGGCCATGGCCTTGGTATCAGCGTCCATGAGTATCCATCCTTGACTGAAACGAATTCCTTGAAACTTCAATCCGGGATGGTTTATACGATCGAACCAGGCATCTATGTTCCAAATGTTGCAGGCGTCAGGATCGAGGATGATCTATTGATCACCGAAACAGGCTGTGAAGTTCTGACCAAATATCCAAAGAGTCTGCAAATCATAAAATGATGAGGTGACCACCCTCTGGAACCCCCAATCTCAGTCGAGAGGGGGGTTTTGCTTTTTATTCTTCATAACTAATCGGTCCTTATTCCGTGCTTCACGACTTTATCACTGCCGTCAAACGAAATGACCAGCCATTCACTATCTATCCTTATGAATCCCCTCTCGGCACCGAGATAATAAACAACATTATCTTCCTCTTTTAAAATATTCCGTTACTGTTGGTGACCCTAAAAGCGGGATCACTTCTTCTTTTGTCTTCCCTATCAATTCATGTTCATTGATTAGGTCATCTACTAGGTACACTCTGCCTTCATCATCATTTATCCATCCTTCAGTGGTGAACCTTGATTCATATTCATTTATTCCTAACAGAAGAACAAAGCCAAAGCCCGTTATGATTATAAATCTATTTTTGATTTTCCTTTTATTATCCTGATCGCTATACTCCCATGAGATCCATTGAAAAAATAGTAAAAGGACAAACGGAAGCAGCATTGCTGTTATACTCATTAACCTGATCGAAGCATGTACAGAATTGATGTAAAAAATGTAAACGAAATAGATCAAAGCATATAAAAGCACGTATAAAGCTAGTGCGTAGTTTCCAATTCTTGTAACACTCAATGAAAAAACTCCCCTCTCGTACTAAATTTACCATGTAATGAATGTACTTATTTTTTCACCATAGTAAGGCTGGGTTAGTATTTCCATGTGGTTATTTCCAGAGCATTGGCAAAACCATTCGCTCATTGTTATAATGGAGATAATAACCAACAAGAACGCCATAGTATATTAGGAATGAAATAGAAGGGGGAGATCCATTATGAATAGTATAGATTATAAAAAGATTCTCGTAGCGGTGGATGGTTCGGAAGAAGCGGAGTGGGCATTAAAAAAGGCCATCTATTTGGCTAAACTCAGTGACGCGACCCTTGTGCTGGCACACATCGTCGATACTAGGAATTTCCCTACAATCGAAGCTTATGATATGACCCTCCGTGATAGTTCTGATGCCTTTGCCAATGAGCTTTTGGAAAAGTACAAAGCGGAAGCCGTTGCATCCGGGATCGCAAATGTTCAAACTGAAGTGTCATATGGTTCACCTAAGGTTCAAATTCCAAAAGATGTAGCGAAAAAACATTCAATCGATTTAATTGTATGCGGTGCTACAGGCCTTAATGCCGTCGAACGCTTCCTGATCGGCAGCGTGTCGGAGGGCATCGTTCGCAATTCAAGCTGCGATGTAATCATCGTGCGTACGAATACCGATAAATAATCAGCAAAAAAGCTCGTTCACCAAGTCGGAGAACGAGCTTTTTTTTGCTGTTATTTATTCACTAGCTTCTCCGCTTTTGCGATAGCAAGCTGCACTTGATCAAAGCCAGTACCGCCCGCACTATTACGGCGTTTAACAGCTTCGTAAGGATTTAATGCATCATAGATATCATTTTCAAACAGCTCGGATGCTTCCTGGAATTGCCCGATGCTCAAGTCGACTAAATAGCAGCCATTCTGCACACAGAACAATACAAGCTTCCCGACCACTTCGTGCGCCTCACGGAAAGGCATCCCCTTTGAAGCTAAATAATCAGCTAACTCCGTCGCATTCGAGAAGTCATTTTTTGTTGCTTTTTCCATTACGTCCGTATTCACTTTCATCGTTGAAATCATGCCGGCAAAAATTTTAAGTGAACCAACAATGGTTTTAACCGTATCAAAAACGCCTTCTTTATCTTCTTGCATATCTTTGTTATAAGCAAGTGGCAGTCCTTTCAAAACGGTCAATAATCCAGTTAAATTCCCGTAAACCCGGCCAGTTTTCCCACGGATCAGTTCAGCCATATCCGGGTTTTTCTTCTGCGGCATTATGCTGCTGCCCGTTGAAAAGGCATCATCCAATTCAACAAATTGGAACTCTTGGCTAGACCACAGGATGATTTCTTCGCTGAAACGGGATAAATGCATCATCATCGTCGCACTGTTGCTCATGAACTCAATAGCAAAGTCCCGATCACTTACCGCATCAAGGCTATTTTCATATATCCCATCAAAACCTAACAGCTCGGCACTGAGCGCTCGATCAATCGGGAAGGTCGTCCCGGCCAATGCCCCTGCTCCCAATGGCGAGATGTTGATTCTTTTGTAGCTTTCGGAGAAACGCTGCTTATCACGCTCAAGCATCCAAAAATAAGCCATTAAGTGGTGAGCAAATGAAATGGGCTGTGCCCGCTGCAAATGTGTATAACCTGGAATTAGTGTTTCCACATTTTTCTTGGCTTGTCCCAAAATCGCTTCCTGAAGATCATTGATAAGCTGCAGAATCACCTTCGTTTGATTGCGCATATATAAATGAAGATCTGTTGCAACCTGATCATTACGGCTTCTGCCAGTATGGAGCTTTCCGCCAACTGGACCGATTTCGCTTATAAGCATACTTTCCAGGTTAAGATGGATATCCTCCATCTCAACCTTAAAAGTCAAATCACCGTTCTCGGCTTTTTCCTGCAAACTTTTCAGCCCTGCAATGATTTGATCTGCCTCTTCAATAGGTAAAATGCTGCATTGCTTTAGCATCGTTACATGAGCTAAGCTCCCTTGAATATCTTCAAGGACAAGTTCCTTGTCAAAGGAAATGGAAGCTCCGAATTCGTCTACCCATTCCTCTGCGGATTTTGTGAATCTTCCTCCCCAAAGCTTGCTGCTCACACTGTCACCTTCTTGTTATTGACCATGCTGTTCACTTTCGTTGGAAGTCCCCATAGCTTGATGAATCCAACTGCTGCATCATGATCGAATTCATCCGCCTTTGTATAAGTAGCCAATTTTTCATCATAAAGGGAGTACTCGGATTTTCTGCCTTCTACGATTGCATGACCTTTGAATAGTTTCACACGAACTGTTCCCGTTACGTTCACTTGTGTTTCTTTCAGGAATGCGGCCAATGCTTTTTGAAGCGGTGAGAACCAAAGTCCTTCATAAATCAATTCGGTCATTTTCTTTTCGATCACAGGTTTGAAGTGAGCCAGCTCTTTTACAAGCGTAATGTCCTCAAGCTCTTTATGCGCAGCAATCAATGTCATCGCCCCAGGAGCTTCATAGACTTCACGGGATTTGATTCCTACTAATCTATTTTCCACATGATCAATACGTCCAACTCCGTGCTTACCGGCAATTTGATTCAGTTCAACAATCAAGTCAGCCAGTTTATAGTGTTTGTTATTCAACGTGACAGGAACACCTTGTTCGAAACCAATTTCAATTATGTCAGCCGTATCCGGTGTGTTTTCAAGACTTGCAGTCACATCATAAGCCTCTTCGGGAGGAGCGGCCCATGGATCTTCCAGGATTCCACATTCATTGCTTCTTCCCCAAAGGTTTTGATCAATCGAGAATGGGCTTGCCAAGCCAATCGGTACAGGAATTCCATTTTTCGCTGCATATTCAATCTCTTCTTCACGAGACCATTTCCAATCACGAACAGGTGCTAGAACTTCCAAATCAGGGTTCAGAGCTGAAATGGAGACTTCAAAACGCACTTGGTCATTTCCTTTTCCCGTACAACCGTGCGCAACAGCTACCGCATTTTCCGCTTCAGCCACTTCCACTAATTTCTTCGCAATCAGCGGACGTGATAGCGCCGATACCAATGGATATTTCCCTTCATACAAAGTGTGTGCCTGAAGGGCCGTTAAAGCGAATTCATCCGCAAATTCATCTTTAGCATCAATTACATAAGAACTGACCGCACCAACCGTAATCGCTTTTTCCTTAATGAAGTCAAGGTCTTTCCCTTCACCGACATCCAAGCAGCATGCCACAACTTCATATCCTTGATCTTGTAACCATTTAATTGCGACGGAAGTATCCAAACCTCCGGAATATGCTAAAACAACTTTTTGATTTCCCATTTTCATCGTCCCTTTCGTGTGAATAAAAATTCATCTATTGTTATTTTTATTCATTCTATGATTAGTACTTTATCATTTTTATAGAAGGAATACAAGGGGTATTTTGAAGAATTAGCTAAAATTCCCGTTCCTATTCTAAGGCTCGTCATACATTGGATGCTTCCACCGGAATATAGTAAACTAAGAGTATGAAAAACTAAAAAAAGTGGAGGGAATATGAAAGAGTTATTTACCTATGATGAACGGCTCGGCATCGCCATTCCTGATTTGAACGTGGAGTGGGATGAATATACAAAAGGCGTGCAACAGCAAATACTTGTGCATTGGGAGAATATCCGGGGGAGCATCCCCGACCGCATTAAGGAGCTGGAATCTGCCATTAACCTGAAGCAAAATCAGCTCTCCGATGAGAGTGACTTCGCCATATCATGCCAGCTCAATTCCGAAATTGCGGAACTTGCTTCGATCATCAATGACTTGTGGCTCTGGTACCGGACCAATCAGGGCGTGAGTGAGAAGATGCATAATTAAGGGCTACTTCATGCAAAAAAGGCCACAGGAAAATAAAGTACCCTATAGAATAGACACGTTGAAAAAAGTCTATCCTGTAGGGTACTTTTGTTTATAATAAGAAAAAACACAATGGAGTGAACTGGTTGTATTCGACAGATAGTTCCTTTCCGCCATGCATCAATACGAAGATAGAATTGCGTTTGCCTACAGTTTTGGAGGAATTGGACCTCGATCGTTGCATTGCACTGCGGGCGCTCCGTGAGCCTCCTTGGCTTTCAGCTTGCCGGGGTCTCACTAAGACGCACATTTCTAAACAGGAGTCTCGTTTCCTTCCGGTTCATTCTTTTAACATTTAGATAGTACTTCTTTGGCTCAGAGTTTTGGAGGTTATGGACTTCGACCGTTTCGTTGCACTGCAGTTGCTCGCTTTCCGCGGGCGGTCGGGGAGCCTCCTCGGCTTTGCGGGGTCTCCCCTATACCGCATTACCCGCAGGAGTCTCGCTCCTTGCGTTTCATTCCACTTTGCGTGAAAACGAGAATTAAACTTTTGTTGCCCTCAGATTTGCGATTACCACCATAATTGAGGAAGTGTAGCCTAAAAAAGATGCCGCCTGCAAAGTACAGACAGCATCTCCTTTAAGTTGCCGAGCTTTTAAAACGTGATCTTTTTGCAATTGTCTTACAAATCCTTCCTTAGTTCACCGACGATATGTCCCAACTCCGGAAGAATCAATTTATTCATCGCAAGCCGCACCGCACCTGATGAGCCAGGTGTGGAAAAAACGGCTTTATCGTTCACGATTCCGGCAGCGGCCCTTGATAATATCGCCGCCGAGCCGATGTCCTCCTGATAGCTAAGCATACGGAAAAGCTCACCGAAGCCGGGAATTTCCTTGGTCATCAATTCTCTGACCGACTCGATCGTTACATCTCTTTTAGCGATTCCGGTGCCGCCATTCATCAAAATGATATCAACCTTGCCGCTTCGGCAGCCGCCCTTAACTGCAGCTTGAATCACATCTTTTTCGTCTTTTACAATTTCGTATCTTGTCACTTCATGGCCATGCGCTTCCAATAGTTCCTTCATCAGTGCGCCGCTTTTATCCGTTTCCTCATTACGCGTATCGCTAACGGTTATCACCATGCAGCGAATAGCCTCCGTAATCGCCTTTTTATGAATATTGACGCTCATTAATCATCAGCCTTCTTCTCCCGTAAAAAACGATATTGATAAAATTTCTGGGCAAATTCACTGACACTCCGGGTCATTTGGTAATTGGCACCTGCCCCGATGGCGATGCTGATGAATGGAATGCCCCGAACGAGTTTTTTGCGGAAAACAGTAATGGATAAAGCCTTCAGCAACTGCTTCAGTGGCTGCTCCATCCAGGTCGGGTTTGTCAGTTCTTCAATTCCCAAATAAAAATAATCATCTTCTGCGGTTTCGATTTCATGAATCAATTCTTCCCAAGCTATTCCCTGGAGTCTCTTTGGCATCGCTCCTGCATTGAAAACCTTAAGAGCCACCATCATTTCGAAAGGCGTATTCACCTCGAAGCCATAAGACATGGCGACAAGCTGCACAGTACGGATATTGATGACCGTCATGGCGGGTAAATCACTCCCAAGCAGAAGCCGGCCTCCCGATCCGCTCATCCCTCCTTGTGCAAATGAGTATAAACGATGCTTGGCAATATGCTGATTTGCTATGTAATTCAACTGGTCGATCGATAAAAGATTCAAATCACCAAGCATTTCGATTTCTTCATTAAAAACGCGTGCTGAGGCTAAAATCCGCTCCCTTGCATCTATTTGGATTTGTGAGCTCTGTACCATGGCATGCAAATGAAAAAGCCATGTGTCGAGTTTTTCAAAAAACTGTTGCTGGACGTTTTCAGGAAGCAGTGAAAAGCCCTGCTCTAACCATTTATCATACAATGCAGCAATATCCGTCGGCTCATATTGGTATAAATTTTCTTGCCATTCATTGATTTCATTCCAAACTTTCAATTCCCGATTGGTGAATTCCATGCATCAAGCCTCCTATGTACAGAATTGGTTGATTCTCCCTTAAGTATATCATACGCGATGCTTTTTCAAGTATAGAGGATGACCCGCCCAGAGTTTCACAAGGGTGAGGACAGTCAAAAAAAAAGATGAATGTGTCTTACAATCATTTGGGTGTGTTCATTAAAAAAATTCCCTTACCGGAAAGAACGGTAAGGGAACTTCTGTTCGCAAAATCAAGAAGGCATATTTTCCTCGTTTCCGTTTAAAGCAACCTTCATCGTATCCCTGACGATCATGATTTCTTCATTAGTGGGGATGACCATCACTTTG
Source organism: Peribacillus muralis (assembly GCF_001439925.1). Taxonomy (GTDB): domain Bacteria; phylum Bacillota; class Bacilli; order Bacillales; family DSM-1321; genus Peribacillus; species Peribacillus muralis. Next base: position 29,357 of record NZ_LMBV01000001.1, on the reverse strand, counting down.
ACTGGTGAATACGGCGAATTGATGAATGCTTCCTTACCTGTGGAGGTACGGTTAAGGTCTTTATCCCAATAAACACCCATGAATTCAAGTCCCTCCAAGATCCGGGCTCTAATGGCTGGGCTATTTTCACCGATGCCTGCTGTGAAAATGATGCCATCCACTCCCCCCATTTTGGCTGAATAAGAACCGATATACTTGTGAATCCTGCCTGCAAATACTTCAAGGGCGAGTTTAGCCCTCTCATTGCCTTTGTCCGCTTCGACTTGGATATCGCGCAAATCGCTGGAAAATCCGGAAAGAGCCAGCATACCGCTTTTCTGATTCAAGACATCCAGCACTTCATCAGCTGTTTTACCTGTTTTTTCCATGATATATGGCATGAGCGCAGGGTCGATATTACCTGAACGTGTTCCCATTGTAACACCTGCCAACGGGGTAAATCCCATGGAGGTATCCATCGACTTACCACCCTTTATGGCCGTGATGCTGGCACCATTCCCTAGATGGCATGATAACAAGCGAAGCTGTTCAAGCGGACGGCCAATCATATCTGCGGCCCGTTGGGAAACATACTTATGGGAAGTGCCATGAAACCCATACTTCCTTATTCCATAATCTTCATAATATTCAAAGGGTAAGCTATACATATACGAACTTGCAGGCATCGTCTGATGGAAGGCAGTATCGAATACCGCAACTGCCGGAACATCGCCTAATATTTGTCTGAAGGCTTTGATTCCCGTGCTATTGGCCGGATTATGAAGGGGTGCCAACTCTGAAAGCTTATCGATTTCCTTGATCACTTCCTCCGTAATCAGGACCGAATCACTGAACACCTCACCACCATGCACCACACGATGGCCAACGCCATCTATTTCGTCAAAGGAGTCAATGATGCGATGATGAATCAGCTTTTTCAACAAAATACCTACAGCCACTTCATGATTAGGTATATCCATCGTTTCAGAAACATTTTCGCCTCCGACACTCAAAGTAAAAGTGGAATTCTTCAAGCCAATCCGTTCCACAAGACCTTTTGTAATTACTTGTTCATCAGGCATCTCAAAAAGCTGAAATTTCAATGAAGAGCTGCCTGCATTTATTGCGATGATTTTTGACATCCATCCTGCTCCTTTACTCTAAGCTAGTCTACATTTTCTTATGGTTCCCTAAAAAGAAATATGCAGTATATCATACAATCTTATCATGGCAGGTGGATACTACCAAATAATAAGAGGAGGTAAAAAATACCCAACCCGTACAAACAAAAAAATGAAAGCCAATGCGCATCGCATCAGCTTTCATTTGTTATTTTTCCTCTTTAAACCAATCATCCATCTGTTGCATCACGGAACTTGTCGCTTCAAAATCCGAAAGCTTTGGAAGTTGGACGAGCAATGCCTTTTTCGGGGCTTCGATACCTTCTTTTTTCTTTTGAAGGATCAGAATGCTTTTCGCTGCCGCTTCATTTTTGAACATCGAAAGCGGCAGTTGCACCATTCCTTGGATATGTGTTTGTTTTTTCAGGAACTCATTGAGTTTCGGCGCTTCATCCGAAACGAATAAGTTATTCGGGACGATGAAGAAAAGATATCCGCCGTCCTTCACATGTTTAACACTTTGCTCGATAAACAAATGGTGTGCATAGGAATGTCCCTCTCCAGCCTTCAATTCGTATTCGTTTGCACGTACATCATTTGGATAATAACCAATCGGCAAATCACTGACTACGACATCCGAGGGATCGATGAATAGCGGCTCCAAGCTGTCCTGATTGTGGAATTCGAGCGGGTGCTCTTGTAGGTTGGCACCTGCATAAGCGAGCTTGATCAAGGTTTCGTCAATCTCGACGCCATATGAAGCGATGTTTTTTTCAGGCAGTTGGTTCAAGATCGCAAATAACAAGTTCCCTGTTCCGACGGCTGGATCGAGCATGATCAACTCTTTTTGATCCTTGGTGAATTTACCGACTAAATAACTGACGAACATGCCGACAGCATCGGGGGTCATTTGATGGTTCGGTTGCACGCTCTGCTGCATGCCCTTTAGTATAGCGAGCTGATACGCTTTACGGATTGCTTCCTTCTCATATTTCTCAAGTGAAAAGTCCGCATAATGCTTTAATAACCTTTTCTTCGATACTTCACTTATTTCTTCCTGCAGCACTTTCCCTTGAAAGAAATTCTCGCCCGTTTCACCTAGGGCATCAAGATACGTACATGAGAGTTCACTTTGCAATATCTGTGCTGTTTCATTGAATTCATTAAATAATTGTTCAACTGGGGTAGACTTCACTTATTAATTCCTCCTGTTTGCTTCTGTCCCTATTTTAAAGGTAACAAGAAAGAGATACAAGCCGGAGACCCTAGGAATCGTCCTTGGCTGTACTACGGACGGACCGCTTTTGGAAAAGTGAGTATCTTCAGTGCAACGAAACGATCGAGGTCCAAACCCTCTAAAACTGTGGGCAATCGNGGGTTCCATCTTCGTGTTCACGCAAAGTGGATTGAAACGGAAGGCAACGAGACTCCTGCGGGAAATGCGCGTCTACGTGAGAACCCGCATGCGGAAAAGCCGAGGAGGCTCAAGGACCGTCCGCTGAAAGGGAGTAACTATAGTGGAATGAACCATCGAGGTCCAAACCCTCTAAAACTGTGGGCAATCGGGGTTTCATCTTCGTGTTCACGCTAAGTGGAANAAACGGAAGGCAACGAGACTCCTGCGGGAAATGCGTGTCTACGTGAGACCCCGCAGGCTGAAAGCCGAGGAGGCTCACGGACCGCCCGCGGAAAGCGAGTGCCTGCAGTGCAATGGAACGACCAAAAGTCCAATCCACCAAACTTTCATCAATCAAAATTCCTTCTTCGTGTTCTCAGCGCTCGCGCTGTGGGGTCTTCCCACAACCGCATTTCCCAGAGAAGTCCTGCACACCCGCTTCAATCATCTTTGTTATAAAATTTAGATATAAACCATACCCGAGGAGTTGAAGATATTGCGGGCCAGTTGGTTCGGAATACCACTTGATCAGTTACGTTTTCGGAGGCTCTTTTGTTTACAAACTGAAGCACTGTGTTGTTGCCTAGTATTTTTTTTTATTGGATAGGCTCAATCAATGACCAAACAGAGTACTATACATGAGGTGGTGATTATATGGATAATCAAAATCAATACTATCATGGGCAGGTTAATCCGATAAACCAGCAACATGATATTCAGTCAGCAGATGAATTTAACAGGCAACAACAAAGCTATCAACAAGGGTTTCGGCAAGGATATCGACAAGGGTATCGACAGGGGTATAGAGATGGATATAGGGCAGGGCAACAAGCGGGTTATTATCCAAGACAAATGCCGTCTTGGCCTAATGAAGTTGACATAAAAATAGGTACACCTAATGGTCAAGAGTGGTCTGGCAAGATTGTTTTACCATTAAATGGTGAGAGTTTAGAACCCTAACTAAATCGATATATCAATCCTAAAAAAACGTGTATCAGAACGAATTGTATGGTCGGCACGCACAGATTTTAGATACGTGCATCTCCATTGAAAATCAGGGCCTGGAAAGGCTGTTGATCATTTCAACGACAAAGTGTTTATCAACAAGAATTTCAACATTAAAACAAAAAACCGGGCATATGGTGCCCGGTTTTTTAGAATTCACATCTTATTTTGCAGCTTTAGCCGCTTCAATTGCACCTTCGTAATTCGGGTGGTCTGTACCTTCGCTTACATATTCCACATAAACGATTTCATCAGAACTGTTAACGACGAATACAGAGCGTGCCAAAAGGCGTAGTTCTTGCATAACAACACCATATGCTTCACCGAATGAAAGGTCACGGTGATCGGAAAGAACTTGAACATTATCAAGTCCGCTAGCTGCACACCAGCGTTTTTGTGCGAAAGGAAGATCGTTACTGATCGTCAGCACTTTCACATTACCCAATTTTGATGCTTCTTCATTGAATTTTCGTGTTTGTGCATCACATACACCTGTATCCACGGAAGGAACTACACTGATGATACGGACGGAGCCTTTGGAGTCGCTTAATGTAACGGGTGATAAGTCATTTGCCAATACGGTAAAATCAGGAGCCTTGTCCCCAACTTTGAGTTCTTGTCCTACCAAAGTGATCGGGTTGTTTTTAAATGTAACTGAAGCCATTAAAATTCCTCCTTTTTCTTCTATATGTACATGCATTATCATATTTGTTTTACCGGAATTTTGCAATTAATTGAATTGAAAAAAGTAAATATTCCCTAGTGATCACTTAAGCCTTCAAATGTGGAATCTTATATTCAAGCAAAAAAAAAACTCGGCAGACGCCGAGCTCAGTTAGAAGTCCAGATCCTGTTTAGGCTCCTCGTATCTCTTCATAGGAGGCTGACTGCCACCTTGCTTTTGATTGCTATCCTTCTTGGCAAGCATGGACTGGATTTTATCGACTACTTGGGGAGCTAAATCCATCATTTTTTCCAGAAGGTGCGTCCCTTCATCAAGATGAATCATCTTTACGCCATGGGAACCGACAATCAAAAAGGCAATTGGCGTTATGGATACCCCACCACCGCTACCGCCTCCAAATGGCTGCTTGGATTCGCCTTGCTGTCCTTGATGATGCCCATCAATCACAAATTCGCTGCCACCTGCCGCAAAGCCGAAGCCCACTTTGGAAACAGTTAAAATGACACTTCCATCCGGAGTTTCCACCGGATCGCCGATGATCGTGTTCACATCGACCATTTCTTTCAGATTTTCCATCGCTTCTTTCATTAATCCTTGGATCGGATGATCTGACATCTAAATTCCTCCCTCTAGAACGATTGTTTATTGGAATCACCTGATAGCCTCGCTAAATTCCTGGACTTGAAATTTGCCTTTTTGCCTTTCCAATAACGAAGCAGTTTTATTCCAGTCCACATAGCCTGCCCGATTCTAAATTGTAATATGCAGGAAATTGACGTATTGGCCTGCCATCGCTGAAAGTTAGGCGTAATGGTATAGGAGGGCATGATTTGAAAATTCAAATAAGAGGTCAATAAACCGATGATCGACCCTTTAAGTGCCCAGCAAGCTCCGGTTAGCATACCAGTATGTGCGGCGTTTTTAGTTCCGACGATGCTATGCCACACGAATTTTTTAACCTTGACCTTTCGTGTGAACTGCCGGACGATTCGATGAAAGCCGACTATATGCACAATCATCGTCCGGAGGTCAGCCAATCCATCACGTAAATCTTCTGCCGTGATTTTTTTCGTTTCTTCTTTTTTATCTTCTTCCTTCATTCCTTGTTCTTGCTTTACTACTATACCTGCCGATTCATCATCCTTCTTAATGACCGGCACCTTGATCGTATAATGGAAAAGTCCATACCAAGCTGATAATTTAATATGTATTTGGTCATTTCTATGAACATGCTTTAAATCAATGTACACCCTTATTTTAGTGAACATAAGAAGAAGCAGCAGTAAAATGAGGCTACCTGCAATCAACAAAAGCCACTTCATGCATCCACACCCTTTTTGCCTCTCATTATCGGCATGTACAAAAAAAAATAAACCTGCAAAAGCGAAAAACCGCTCTTACAGATTTATGAAATCCATCATCTTCTGATCAAGACGACGCTTGTGTCTGCGAATACATCATGCAAAGCCTGTTTCTTCGGCAATAGTCCTGCCAAGAGATAACCGATCCATGTCATTTTTGAAATATAGCGCCCGATCAGCTCCCTGAACAATACCGTACTCCAAGAAATGACTTTTGCCTCTTCCTTCAATGCCACAACCTTCAGTCCAAAAATCATTTTACCCAAGGTTTGATTCAAGTACTTCGTCATCAAAACAAAGTATAAGAAGAATACGATTCCCGTCAAAAAGCCCTCTGCGGAAAACCACAGATCATCTGTCCCTTCGTAAAACTTGAAGATCGGATGAATCAAGATTCGATTCAAGCTTCCGATAACGAGCAGGTCCGCTAAATACGCCCAAAATCTCATCCAAAAACCAGCAAAGTATACTTCCTTCAGTTCCTGATCGACAGCGATCTCCGCTGTTGATACATCCGAATTAACGGGATCCCCCTGTTTTTCAAGTAGATTGGGTGAAGCAATACGTTCATTATTTTCATTCCGTTCCGTCATCCTTCAGCCCCCCTATTCCGCATACAAATACATTAAGCGTGGAGAATTTGAAGAGGAAAGGATTTTTGTCAGTAGCGCCGTTTCCACATCATTTCCCAACATTTTTTGCGCTCCCATACTGAATAATGAGCCGAAGCCAGCCTCATCTGTATAACGGATAACTTGAGCATCTTTTTTGCCTAAATCCGTTTTCATTGCGGCAATGACATCATCCAAATGGCCAAAATCATCAATTAAATGGTTTTCTTTCGCCTGACGCCCATCATAAATGCGGCCGTCCGCGATCTTTCTTACTTCCTGCTCCGTCATACCGCGGCCGTCTGCAATGACCTTCACGAATTGATCATAAGAATTGTTAATCATGTTTTGCAGTATATCTCGTTCTTCGCCCGTCATTTCCCGGGTAGGACTCATAATATCCTTATGCGGTCCGCTTTTGATCGTTTCGAACTCGACGCCATATTTCTTGGCCAACTTCTCGTAATTATACCCATGCATGATGACGCCGAGGGAGCCCGTCATCGTTTCTGGGCTTGCATAAATCTTATTAGCCGGTGCTGAAATATAATAGCCACCCGAAGCGGCCATTGACCCCATTGAAACATAGACGGGTTTTTTCACTTTCTTAATATCAAGGATCTTGTCATAGATCTCTGCACTTTCGACGACACCGCCGCCAGGTGAATTTACCCGGAGGATAATTCCCTTGATATCATCGTTTTCTTCTGCCATCTTCAGCTTATCCATGAAGGCACGGTGATTATATGTTGCCGAACTTAGTAATGATGCTTCTCCTGTATCCTGAATCGTTCCCTCTACATCAAATACGGCAATAACATTCGTGTAGTCTTCGCCTTCGATGATTTCTTCATAAAATTCGCTTTCGGACGCGAATAAGTCATTAATGACACTTTCCGTATCAGCTGTAAAAAAAGTCGTAGCCGTCCCTACCAGAATAGAGACAAAAAACAAAACGGCTGCGATTCCTAATGCTGCCCAACGCTTTCCATTCATCTGTGTTCCCCCTTAACGATATGTATCCTCTTACCATACGAACTAATAACGAAAATGTTTCATTCCATGATAAACTAAGACAGTTAAAATTGTAGCAAATAATCCTCTAATTGGAAATGCGCAAGCTTGATCACTTTGTACGTTCGCTCAAGATTATTGTTTCGATTGCTTCAATCAGTCCCAAATATGTTGTGCATCGAAAATTCTTCTGTATTCTGTTTAAACGGGAAAACAGAGAATTAATTATACCATTTTTCTCCTTCGATCGTTTGCACGAGTGAACGAGTTAACTGCTCATATTCACTGTAGATCGGCATAACTCACGAGTAAAAGTGCCAAACTCCCAAGTAGACGCTCCGAATTGACGAACAAAGTAATGAAAAGTGTAACAGCATACTAAAATATATCATTTCATGATAAACTACTATCATAAGTGCAGCACACAATTCTCGAAAAGGGACAGGCACAGGTTCTTTTTTTGCTCCAGCGTTTCTATATCGAGAATTAAGAAAGCCCTTTCATTACTATTCAAATTAGGGGGATCATGATGAACATTCGAAGAAATATTTATTTTTTCCATGCTTCAAGTTCAGAAATGCAAAACAAGGTCGAACGTCTCGCGGAGTTGGCTAACCGGCACTCCTATGAAGTCGTCCAAGATTCCACAATAGCCAACATTATCGTGAGCATTGGTGATGATGGTACCTTTTTACAAGCTGTACGTAAAACCGGCTTTAGGGACGATTGTTTATATGCCGGCATTTCCACCACCGGAAATTTGAATATGTACTGCGATTTCCACCTGGAAGATACAGACAAAATGATTGATGCGATGACAAAAGAGCAAATCGAGGTTCGAAAATATCCAACCATCGAGATTCAATTGGATGAACAGCCGTCCTTTTATGCCCTCAACGAACTGAGTATCCGAACTTCGATCACCAAGACGTTCATTATGGATATTCATATCGACGAAATTCATTTCGAAACCTTCCGCGGGGATGGAATCATCATTGCGACCCCTACCGGTAGCACTGCCTATAATAAGTCGGTGAATGGTGCCGTCGTGGACCCGCTTCTCCCTTGTTTTCAGGTGAGCGAGCTCGCTTCCATCAATAATAATACGTATCGGACCCTCGGGTCTTCATTTATATTGAGCAGCGATAGAACCTTGACTGTTCAACTTGAACAAAACGGCCCAAGCTATCCGATCGTTGGACTTGATAATGAAGCGTTGAGTATCAGCCATGTCGGAAGGGTAAAGGTCCGCTTAAGCGGAAAAGTCATCAAAACCGTTAAGCTAAAGGATAATTCTTTTTGGGAAAAGGTAAAAAGGACCTTTCTCTAAAAGACGTAAAAAGGTACCAGATTTATATCTGGTACCTTTTTATATATCATAAAAATCTTTGGTGTTTTGATAAAGGGTTTCATAAACATGGTCGATCGGTAAGTCTTTGATTATAGCCATTTGGCGAATACTTTCATGGATCATGCCAGGGTGTGTCGACTTACCCTTGAATACACCTTCAAACTGCCATGGTCCATCCGTTTCAACCATCATTAGTTCAAGCGGATATACAGCAACCAACTCCTTTATTTCCCTTTCATAGCAAACATCCGGTGTAATTGAAATGCGGTATCGGTTTTGAATCATTCTTGCAATCGTCCGGCTATCACCTTTAAACCAGTGAAAATGCGCCTTTGTGATGTCGTGCTTCTCCAATAAATCGCAAACAATAGGGGCATCATCATGAACGGCATGAAGGATAACCGGTTTTTCGATTTTTTTAGCAAAAGCAAGGAACCTTTCAAGAATCTTTATATATTCAGCCAAATCGATCGCGGAATCTTCCTGCCTTAAGTAAAAGGGAAGCCCTATCTCCCCTACAGCAATCATATTGTGCTGGTGTGCCAGCATCCAATTCAATAATCCATTCATTTCTCGTTCACTGGGGAGACGCTGCTCTGGGTGAAAACCAAAAGCAGGCTTGATTCGTGAATCTTTGCATGAAAGCACGTCATTTTTCATGGAAGATTCCAGATCCATGGAAACCGTGAGCAGGGCTTCCACCTGGTCCTTTTCCATATCTGCGAGAATCTGTGATTGCTTACTTTCATCATATTGATCAAAATGAATATGGCTGTCGATGATCTTCATGCTTAGGCGCCCTCCTTGGCTTATGTAGTGAAGGTTGGCTTCAGTGCGGCATATAATTCCCGTTTCAAATGGAAGAAATCATCACTGAGAAGCTGCTCTTCCCTTCTTGGCCTTGGGAATGGAACGACAACCTCCTTGATGACTGCTGCCGGCTTGGCTGATAACACGTAAATCCGATCGGAAAGGAAAACCGCTTCATCGATGCTATGTGTAACGAAAAGCACCGACCTTCGATATTCCTCCCAAAATGACATCAGCCATTTTTGCATCTGCACTCTTGTCAGTTCATCCAAGGCGGAAAAGGGTTCGTCGAGGCACATCAAATCCTGCGGGCTCAAGATACTCCGGATAAAGGCGGCCCTTTGCTTCATGCCTCCGGATAATTCGTGCGGATATGCTTGCTCATACTCTCCCAACCCTGCTTTAACCAATAGGGCTTTGGCCATTTCTTTGTCTTTGATACCAGCCAGTTCACTGCCTAGCAGGACATTTTCCAAAACCGTTCTCCAAGGTAATAGCGACGGCTGTTGCGGCATATAGCTTATATGGCCCTTTAAGCCATTTATGTTCTTACCGTCCAGTAAAATATCACCCTGGTCCGGCTCCAGAATGCCGCCGGTTAAGTGGAACAACGTACTTTTCCCACTGCCTGATGGACCAAGGATCGTCACAAATTCCCCTTCATCCACATGAACATTCAGCTTCTCTAAAATATTTTGTTTACCATCGAAGGAATAGGAAACGTCTTTAATTTCCAGATGCATGCTTTTCATCCTCCTTTCGCTTCCATGAAACAAGGTACCTCTCCAGTAACGTAATGACCCCGAAAAAGAGCAGGCTCATTCCCATAATGATGAAAATGGCAACAAACACCCGGTCGGTCCTAAACGCGGAGGAAGCGAGTGTCATATAAACGCCAATCCCGGATTTCGCCCCGAGCCACTCCGAAATGACCGCACCCATTACACTGTACGTGGCTGAAATTTTCAGGCCGGAGAAAATGAACGGAACCGAGTGAGGGAGTTCGAGCTTCCAAAACAACTGTCCGTTTCCCGCTCCCATCATCTTAAAATAATGCTTAAGTTCAGCCGGTGTCTGGCGCAGGCCATCCAATGAGGCAACTGCAACCGGAAAAAAGCATACGAGCGAAATGACGATGAGCTTCGGAAGCATCCCAAAGCCAAACCAGATCACTAAAAGCGGTGCCAGCACGATGACGGGAATGTTTTGTGACAGGATCAGCAAAGGATAGACTGCATCCTTCACACCTGAAAACAGATGCAAGGCCGCTGCAATCAATAAGCCGATACAGCTTCCAATTAAAAAACCCGATAACGCAAGCTCAGTCGTTGATAGCAGGTGTCCCCAAAGACTATGTACAGACTTGATACCTTCAATGAAAATAGCTGATGGAGCAGGAAGCAGCCATTCTTCGATTTTCAATATCGCTGTCGCTGACTCCCACGCCATCAGCAGCAATACTAAAAGAAAGAAGGGAGCCCCCTTCTTCCACATTCTCCTTTTCATGGCCGATACTTCTCCGTCAACGTATCCATCGTGATTCCGCTCGGCTGATACAATATCTTGACTTGGGAAATGACATTCGGCGAACCTAATTCAATCATTCTTACATTCATTTTTTCTATTACCGCAAATAGCTGGGAAAGCTCCCCCTCCATGGTTGTTTCTAGTGGGTGAACCTCGTATTTGACACCTGATTCGTCTATGATCTTAATTGCTTCATCGACTAAAGGGATGACATCTTCACCTTTAGGAATAATTTGGATACTAATTAAAGAATTGGCCATTTTTCTCCTCCTATTGTGATAAAAACTCATTGGTAAACGCCTCTTCTGGTTTGAATTCACCTTCAAGAAGCTTATTATCTCTCATCCATTCACTGTAATTCTTCCATATTTCTAGCTTTTGTTCACCCCAGCGAGGCGCATCTCCCTGATATTTGTCTGCAAGCCACGCCTGGCTTTTCCTCACTAGTTTGGCATCCAGATCCGGAGCGGCCTCCATTAATATGTCCGCAGCCGCATCTGGATCATCGATTGCAAACCGATACCCTTCCGAAGTTGCATGAAGGAATGCCTTAACAGTGTCTGGATCTTCTTTGATTAGCTTTTCGTTCGTTGTCAAAACAGGTGTATAGTAATCGAGCTTATCCGAGTAATCGGTTAAGTAAACCATATTCAGCTTTTCATTTCTCAGCTCGGCCTCGATACCAGTCCATCCATAATAAATCCAGGCGAAGTCTACATCTCTTTTAACTGAAGTGAAAAAATCAGCGTCTCCTGTATTCACTATATCCACTTTGTTTACATCCGCATTTTCTTTTTTCATCAGTGAATTGATGATGGCCTTTTCTACCGGAGATCCCCAGCCACCATATGTTTTCCCTTCAAAATCCTTTGGAGATTTTATGTTTTTGGCTGCTGGGGAAGCGAATCCAGAGGTATTATGCTGAATGACAGCAGCCAAAGAAACGATTGGCACACCTTGGACGCGGGCCTGGGTAATGCCTTCCTGATAGCTAACGCCAAATTCGGATTTCCCGGAGGCCACAAGCTTATCGGCACCTGCTTCACCTGGCATGATAATATCGACATCCAAACCTTGTTCTTTAAAATACCCTTTTTCCTTAGCTACATACAATCCTGTATGGTTTGTATTCGGTGTCCAATCAAGCACGACCGATACTTTTTTCAACCCTTCATCGTCTTCCTTTTTTGTTGCTTCTTCTTTTTCGTTCGTTCCGCCGGCGCCACATCCAGCTAAAAGGAACAACGAAGTCAGCAATGGCAAAAATTTATTCAAGCGGGTATCCTCCTACTCATCAGATAAGATCCACATGCAGGAATATTGAGGGCGCCAGGTTCATGAATAATAAAAAAAAAAAACGCCCGAAGATGAGTTCGGACGTTAACATACAAAACGGAATTTCTGTCATAATATGTTCCCTCCGCTGGCACCATCCAGATCAGGTTCAAAGAGTCAGCATCTATTGGACGCAATCTCAGCCAGCATTACTGGCTCCCCTACATTTCTCGCACATATGGACTTTTCTCTATCATTATATCAATTCATGGAGAAAAGGGAAAACTAAATTGCTTTCTATCAAAAATCCCCTACAGCCCGCCATTCGAATCATGCTTTACTACCCGATTTCAAAAATAGTCACTTCCTTGCAGGCAATCATATAATGAACATGACCTGCAGACATTTAAAAGTACCAGATTTATAATTCATAAGCAAAAGGTGGATATGATCATGATAAAGATTAATCACAAATGGTTAGATGTCAGTCAAATCCAACCAGGTATAGCATCTGCCAAGGAGCTGGAAATCCTTCAATTGCTGGCGGGGTATGAGACCGTTTTTGAATACCCGAGCTTGGAGGAGCTTGATTTTGAAATCCAATTGAGGCTTCGAGTCATTGAAGCAGCCATTTCCTTAGATAAAAGCGGTGCAGAATTTGCAACACTCGAGGAATCGGAAACAAATCCACGATATTGGCACCTTGCAAAGGATGGCACCTTCACCCTTCAGTTAGGCATTCCTCCCCATGTTGCCGTTACAGACATTTTCCAAAACGGAAGGCAATATGCTTTTGAATGTGGGACAGCAATCGTCGTCACATTCTTAAGGGCGATAATGGATGTAATCGGACCGCGGAAGTTTGACTATCTTTTTTCAGACCTATTTCTATACGACTGGCATCCTCCAACGAATATGGCCCTGAACGTTCACCGTGGCACGGATTTTTTACCTGGCGACTGCTTGTATTTCAAAAACCCGGAACATAATGAAAAAACGCCGGAATGGCAAGGGGAAAATGTGATATTATTACGAAAAAACCTCTATTTTGGCCATGGGATCGGCATTACCAATGCTAAAGGAATCATTGATGAGCTAAACGTCAATAGAAAATTGAATGCGGCGATATCTGCCTACTTGACAAAGCATATCGTAAGCCTCGATAGTTCCTACTATCATGGCACAGTCCAACCATATCCCGTCCGCGAAGGTTCCCATCTCGATAGCCTCCCCAATTTGATCGTTTCTGAAATAGGGTCGAAGCTTCTCCTTTCATGAAGCACGGCCCTGCATAAAAAATGCTTGGAGGATAGATCCACCAAGCATCTTTCTTATTCACGCACCAAGATTCCTTTTGCCTTTAAGTCGGCGGGCGCTTGCTTGCCCCCATTTCGTAATGGAGAGCGTATAAACTGCCAAGGCGGACCATATGAACAAAAAGGCTAACAAATGTGCTTTAGTAAAGCTTTCATGATAGACGAAAACACCGATCAGTAAGGATAGGGTCGGAGCGATGTACTGAAAAATGCCAAGCATCGAGAGCGGGATCTTTTCTGCCCCTTTCGCAAAATATAACAGAGGTAAAGCCGTGACAATCCCACCGCCCACCAACAGCAAACCTGTGCTCCCATTTGTAAAGAATTGCATGTCTGCCTCGGTCGACAAGTATATCAGGTATCCAAGGGCAAGAGGGGTTACCATCATCGTTTCAAGCGTCAGACCGATCGCTGATTCGGCCTTGATCATCTTTTTGGCCAATCCGTACAATCCAAAGGTCATCGCCAATACAAGGGAGACCCAAGGAATGGTGCCGAAGTGGATTCCAAGAATCAAGACTCCGATTCCAGCAAGCACGAACGACATGACTTGCGCTCCGCTCAATTTTTCCTTTAAGACGATTACGCCCAAAAGGACGCTGACTAGCGGATTGATATAATAACCAAGGCTCGTATCGAGAATCTTTCCTGAGTTAACGGCCCAGATGAACACTCCCCAATTAGCTGTAACGAGCAGGGACGCTGTCAGTAAAGCTGCAAACAATTTCGGGTTACGAACTATATACTTGAAATAATCCACAAACGCCTGCCATTTTCTCATGAACATCAATAACACCAGCATGAAGACGAAAGACCACAATACCCTTTGCGCTAAAATCTCTGTTGCACCGACCCCTTGGAGGAATTTCCAGTAAATCGGAACAATTCCCCACATCATATAAGAAAGCGCGGCATAAATCGCCCCTTCTTTTTGTTCATTCACTTTCATAACCTGCCTTCTTTCCATACATTCCTTGATAATAAAAAACCATCTAACCATTTTGCAATGGGTTTGCTCTTTTTGCAACTGTTATTTTTTATGATACATGACTCTGTCATCAATGACCGTCATGACCGCCTCAGCTTTTAGAAGCTCTTCCGGATCTACTGCAAAGACATCCACATCAAACACGGTAAAATCGGCATCGTACCCTTTAATTATCCGGCCGCGCCGCTTTTCCTGACCGATTGCCGCGGCACTCCCTTTCGTATAGAGAGAAAATGCCTCAAAAACGGTCAGCCTTTCAGCCAAGTTATACCCAGCATCCTCACTGTTGGTTTTTGCCCTCGTGACGGCAGCATGTATGCCGAAGATTGGATTAAGTGGCTCGATCGGTGCATCTGAACCGCCCGCACAAATGATTCCCATACGCAAATAGGTTTTCCAGGCGTATGAGGTTGCCAGTAGTTTAGCCGGTACCTTTTCCTCCACCCAAGGAAAGTCGGACGGTACGAAACCGGGCTGGATATCAAAGATCACCGGCAGTACAGCTGCCCGCTCAAGCAAATCCGGCCGGACTATCTGGGCATGGATGAGCCTGTCATGCAGCCCGAATTTCGGAGGGAAGGCTTCAATGGCATCCAATACATATTCAAAAGCGAGATCGCCAATCGCATGGGCAGCAATCGGCATTCCTGCCTGCCTCGCTTTTTGCACCCAGTGGTGAAGCTCGGTTTCCGTGAATATCGCCACGCCATTCGTACCGCTTTGATCTGCATAAGGCTCGCTCAGCAAGGCTGTATGACCGCCTAACGAGCCGTCGGTGAATATTTTCATGCTGTCGAATTTGATATATCGCGTCCCCTCTTGATAACGGCCGCCTGCTGCCAGCATGTCTTCAAGGGCTTCATGATGGACGAGCAAATTGGCTCTAAAGGCCATCCCCTTATCCTCGATGACCGATTTAAACGCCTCGTAAGTTGGCTCGAAGCCATTGTAATAATGGAGGTCCTCCGTATGACCGCCCGTCAGCCCCAGCTTATAGGCATCCGCTATCGCCTCCTCAAGCGCAGTTTCGATATAGTCCTGGTCAATGCCGGGAAGGCTGTCTAAGATGAGGTTCTGTGCCTGGCTTTCCTTCAATAAACCATTAAGTCGTCCATCAGGATAGCGACATATCACACCACCTGACGGTTCAGCCGCATCCTCCATAATATCAGCTGCCATCAAGGCGCAGGAATTGACCACCAAGGCATGACGGCAAATCCTTTTCAATACGATGGGATGCTCTGTCGAGATGGCATCGAGATCGTCCCGTAAAATCAAGTCAGGGATCGTCCATTCATTTTCATTCCATCCTTCAGCGACTATCCACTTTCCTGCAGGTGTCACGGCGCACTTTTCCTTCAGGATGCGCAGGACAGCTTCCCTGCCTTCCAGCAAAGAAAGGTCTAGACGAAGCAGACGCTCGCCATGCCCGACCAAATGAAGGTGGCTGTCCACCAACCCCGGAAGCATCGTTTGTCCTTTTAAGTCGATTTCCCTGGAAATATTGCCGGCATACTCCTGTTTTAAATAGGTAAGGCTGCCGGTGTCGACAATAACACCATCCTCGCTGAAAAGGGCCTCCACCCGATCTGCTTCTTTAATCATCGTATAAATGGACCCATTGTACCATAACGTTCCCATACCGGCTTTACACTCCTTATTAAATGTTCTTACTGTGCATATATGGTGTAAGTGTACCATCTCATCTCAAAGATTCCCATATTTAAGATAAAAAAACGTCAGCCTGAGGGCTGACGGACATGATTTCATTTAATTATTTTTGGAGTGCTTCTTCCCTTTTCCGTAAATCCACCCGTTTGATTTTACCGGAGGTGGTTTTGGGAAGCTCATCAAGAAATTCGATTTTCCTCGGATATTTATATGGGGCCGTCGATTCTTTTACGTGCGTTTGGAGTGTAGAGATCAAGTCCTCGTCAAGCGGATCGATATCATCCATCAAGACAACATACGCCTTGACTACATTCCCCCTTATTTCATCGGGACTGGCAATTACGGCACACTCTTTCACATATGGATGGTTTACGAGTGCATCTTCCACTTCAAACGGTCCAATGGTATATCCAGAGCTGATGATGATATCATCGGCACGTCCTTCAAACCAAAAATACCCTTCTTCATCCTTTTTCGCTTGATCGCCGGTAATATAATAATCACCGCGGAATTGCTTTGATGTACGTTCAGGATCTTTAAAATATTCTTTAAAAAGTGCAGGTGTATCGACATGCACGGCAATGTCACCGACTACACCGGGAGAACAAGGGTTGCCGGAATCATCAATGATTTCCACATGATTTCCGGGAGTCGGTTTGCCCATGGAGCCCAGCTTAATCTCCATCCCTTTTGTTACACCCACCAGCAGGGTATTTTCGGTTTGTCCATATCCATCGCGGACTTCAATATCAAAATGATTTTTGAAGACCTCGAATACCTTTTGATTGAGAGGTTCACCAGCCGACACGGCACTATGAAGATGTGATAGATCATAGTCATCAAGATTATCCACCTTGGCCAGCAGTCTGTATTCGGTTGGTGTGCAGCATAACGCATTCACTTTGTAGTCCTGGAGCAGCTGAAGGTATTTTTTCGCCTCGAACTTCCCATGATAGGCAAGACCAGTTGCGCCCGTGCCGAGTACAGCTAGGAAAGGGCTCCAAATCCACTTTTGCCAACCAGGACCTGCCGTTGCCCAAACCACATCCCCCTCACTGATGCCAAGCCAGTTTGCCGCTGACGTTTTCAGGTGGGCATATGCCCAGCCATGTGTATGGACGACCCCTTTAGGATTTCCAGTCGTTCCGGAAGTGTAAGATAAGAAGGCCATATCTTCACTCTTCGTCGAAACCAATGCCAGCTGATCCGATTGCGCACGGGAGAGCTCATCCAAATCCAGCCAATGCTCCACCGGCTTTCCAATTGCGAATTTCAGAAGGCCTGCCGCCCCGTCAACCTCGTCCAGCTCGGAAGTATATTCATGAAAACTGATTATCCCCTTAACGTCACCGTGGTTGATACGGTATTCCAAGTCCTTTGCACGCAGCATTTCGGAGCAAGGAATGACGATCATGCCTATTTTCAATGCAGCTAAGTAAACTTGATAAGCCTCCACCAGGCGAGGAATGATGATCAAGACTGTATCGCCTTTTCCCAGCCCTTCCTTCTTGAAGGCATTCCCGATTTTGTTTGCTCGTTTAAGTAATTTTTCATATGTAAGTTGTTTTTTCTCTCCGGCTTCGTTCTCCCAAAGAACAGCAACTTTTTCAGGATCTTTTGCAAAACGTTCCATTTCACTCACTAAGTTGTACTGTTTTGGAGCTAATAAATCTTCACGTTTCATTTTCTTCCCCTCCAATTATGAACTCTTAGTACCTACTCATTATACAAGATACTGCTCCCATATATCCATGTATTTATACAAATAAATAAAGAGAACGGGTTAGAAACCCGCTCCCTTTATACTGGAAGAAAAATTGCAGTGTTTTTATTTATCAACTCAGTCGATTTCATGTTTTATAAGACAGAAAAAAATCATGTAGTATACGAAGTAGGCCTGCATCGCACTTTAATCAGGCATACACGCATTATCGATAAACTGAAAGAGAGCGGGTTAAAAACCCGCTCTCTGTAGCCATATTTATGAAATTATCTTTTGTACCCTCCGCCTAATTGTTGTTCAGCCATTTGAACAAGGCGTTTTGTGATTTCTCCACCAACTGATCCGTTAGCGCGAGCTGTTGTGTCGGCACCAAGTTGTACGCCGAATTCAGAAGCGATTTCATATTTCATTTGTTCTAGAGCTTGTTCCACTCCAGGTACCAATAATTCGTTTGAGCTGTTGTTGTTTGCCATGTGTTTTTCACCTCCTTGTGATTATAGAGTGTGTTAAAACACATGGCTTCATTCGCACTATTTTATTGGTAATTACAGGATATTAAAACAAGTCTTCCATGGCTTCTGGTTTATCGAATGTCTGTCCCGGTTTGATGGTCAAAATTTCGGTTTCAGCGACTGCTTTTTCAATCAAGGAGTCGAAGTCGACGAAGCTCTCATAGTAATTGACCTTTTCACGTTTCGGTTTCGTTTTTGGGCTTGCTGGCGTGAACACCGTACAGCAATCTTCATACGGGAGATTGGATATTTCAAACGTATCGAGCTCTCTCGCGATTTTGATGATTTCGGTTTTATCCATTGTGATGAGCGGACGCAAAATCGGTGTATTCGTCACCTCATTGATGGCATACATACTGCTCATCGTCTGACTGGCCACCTGGCCAAGGCTTTCGCCGGTGATAAGTGCCATCGCTTCCTCTTTTTCACGGATTTGATCGGCGACCCGCATCATTAAGCGGCGAGTTGTGGTCATCGAGTAGTTTTCCGGAATCTGTTTTTGAATCAATAATTGAATTTCCGTGAATGGTACGATATGCACTTTCATGCTTCCATTGATTTCAGCAAGCTTGCCGGCCAGATCAATGACCTTTTGCCTTGACCGTTCACTCGTGAAAGGAGGACTGTAAAAATGGATCGCTTCGACATCCAAACCGCGTTTCATCGAGAGGAATCCAGCAACCGGACTATCAATACCTCCAGAAAGCATCAGCATCGCCTTTCCGCTTGAACCGAAAGGAAGCCCTCCGGCGCCCTGGATGATTTCACCAGTCATATATACAGCCTCACGTCTCACTTCCACCAACAAATTCAAGTCAGGTTTTTTTACGTCCACCGTTACACCTTCTGTATTACGAAGCAAATGGCCGCCTAGTGCCCGGTTAATTTCATCAGTATTATACGGGAAATCCTTGTCCGCACGTTTCGTCGTGATTTTGAACGTGCTTACCTCTTCAGAAGTTTGGTTAAGGTAATATAGCGCTGCCGTTTTCATCACTTCTAAATCACGCTCGACTTTTATCGCTGGACTTAAGGACTGAATCCCAAATATGCCTGTTAACCGTTCAATGACCGGCTTATGGTCCACACCGTTCAGGAGAACGTACATCCGTTCGCGGTTTGCCGTAAGCACTACACCGTCTATATCCTTTAAACTCCAGCGGATGTGTGCCTTCATTTTATCTACAAAGCCTTTACGGTTTCTTTTTTTCGTGGAGATTTCTCCATAGCGGATAATTATATGATCAAATTTCATTTCGCAACCCTCATTATTTTTTCTAAATTTACGACAATTTTTTGTATCGCCGCCAGAACTTGCTTTGCTTCATCGAGCTCATTTCCATACGTAGTGCTGATGCGGATGACGCTCTCGGAACGAGCTTGATCATGGAACATCGCATCCACCGTTTTGCTTACCGTCCTTTTTTTTGAAGAACAAGCACTTGTTGTTGAAACAAATATCCCGTCCGATTCCAAAGCATGCAGCACTACCTCTGATTTAAGCAGCGGTAAGGAAAAATTCAGAATATGGGGTGCACCTTCCTCAGGACTGTTAACCAGCACCCCATCCATTTCGTTCAAACCTTTATATAAATATTGTTTAATTTGTTCAAGCTTATCATGATGCAGCAATTGATTGTTCATACTAAGACGGAAAGCTTTCGATAAGGCCACGATTCCCGCGACATTTTCGGTGCCGCTCCTGATTTTCGTTTCTTGATTGCCCCCATGGAAAAGCGGATCGATCTTAACGCCTTCACGAACGTAGAGGAAGCCTGTCCCCTTCAAACCGTGGATTTTATGTCCGGAAAAGGTGCATAAATCGACATGGGCTTCCCGCAATGATAAAGGGACCTTGCCAGCTCCTTGCACATTATCGACATGAAAGAGCACGTGCGGGTATTGTCGTAGCACTTCTCCTATTTCAGCGATAGGTTGTATCGAGCCTACTTCATTATTGACATGCATGATGGAAACCAATATGGTGTCTTGTCTAAGTGCATCCATAAGGTCACACAATTCAATCTGCCCAAGTTGGTTAACAGGCAGAATCGTGATTTCAAAACCTGATTGTGTCAATGAGTAACATGCATCTTCGACAGATGGATGCTCAATCGCCGTCGTGATGATGTGCTTGCCCCGAGTCATCTGAGCTTGGGCTGCGCCTTTAATGGCAAGATTATTCCCTTCCGTTCCGCCGGAAGTGAAATATATTTCCGAGCCCTTTACCTTTAACAGATCAGCGACTTGATTTCGTGCTGCGGAAAGGAGTTTCTCGGATTGAACCCCAAGCCCATGCAGCGAGGATGGATTGCCAAAATAGTCAGAAGAAACCTTAAGGAATGATTCGATGACTTCTGGATATGGTTTGGTTGTTGCGCTATTGTCAAAATAAATCACAAGTTCACCTTCCATGTTTTGTATCTATGATGGTCATTCTTTTACATATCAATATAATTGTTGGTATTGCAACATCTAATATTAACATAATTGAATTTGAAAGAGAATGTAAATCACTGGTCCCCGAATCCAAGTAACCGCCTTACATGGTAACCCTTTGCGGATTTGGTTTAGCTCCCAAACCAAAAAACCCGCCATGGCGGGTTTTAGGATAGGACTTCTTCAATATTCGCCCCAATTTTTCGTAAGCTTCCAGGGTCGACCTTTTCAATCGCAGTGGCTGCCGTTTCCAATGCAGCTTGATATTCATAGCTGCGGAATTTGGCCTCCGCCTCCCTAAGACTGTCAGCAACTGTATCGTGACTGCTGCGATAACGATTTCCGAATTGAATTACTTTTTCGGCCAAATACATATGTTCAATCAATTCTTGTGCTTTTTCAAAGACCTTATCTACCTGCTGAACCGCTTTTTCCAGATAAATATAAACAGAGGCCATGTCAAGCGGCTTTTCTTCCAGTTTATTTTGAACGTCCTCGATGCTTTCTTTAGCACCCTCTAGCACAGTTTTATACTCTTCAGGGAGCCCCGGGATATTGCTTTTGGAAATTAAACGGCCGGTATCGATCATTTTGCGTTTCAATTCAGCCAATGAATCCCTCGCATCCATTTCATCTTTCCGTAAAGCCTGTAATTTAACGGAAAAGTCTTTCTGATTTTCCTGTAACTCTTTCAGCTGTGCTCCTAATCCCTGCATCTCTTCACTGATTAGGGAGCTTGCCATCACATTATCCTCCATCTTCAATACAAGCAATTGATGGCGTTTCGAAATTTGGGCAATCTGCTTTTCCATTTTCCGTTGTGCTTCGAGCTCATTTTCCGTCAATTGGTAGGAGTGCTGGACATGTATCGTTTCGACTTTGAGTTTGTCGCTTTCATATTCAAGGTCACTTATCGTTTTCCTGAGGACTTCATCGTTTTTCAAGACATATTGTTTGGAGAGTACCTCTTTCTCAAGCAGGTCATATAGAACCTCGATGCTTTCGTGCATATCTTTAATGCCTTTTTCGACAACTTCCGTTTCAGCATTTTCCAATTGCGTTTTATAAAGCTCCAGTTCCTCCTCAAGCCTTGATATCTCCTGTTGAAAATGAATATGGCTCAAGAAATACCCTTGTCCTGACATCTCCTCGTACCCGTCCTTTAATTCATTGATTTGGGCATGCAGCTCGGATTGGCTGTCAACCAATAATTTGGGAAGCATCTCCATTTTCACGGTCAGGACTGCCAGCTTTTCCTTTATGGAAAGAACGAGCTCCCTCGCATTCAAGTAATTTCCGTTTTCCGTTTCTTCTTCATACTTTTGCAGGATCTGCACGACTTCATCTAGGGTGTTTTCCAGCTTATCTGCCGCTTTCCCGTAATTATGCCTATGTGCAAGCAATGATTTCTTCAGTTGGCGGTAGGATTCTTTAATATCCTCGATTTCCAAGCGATTCTTTTCCTCACTGCCTACAAGTTCATTCAATTCATATAAAATCTTTTTGATCATTTCTTCAATTTCATTCAGCATGACGGTAATTTTTTGCTGGACCTCTTTGGATCGTCTGAACCGGTATTTATCGACAAACTCCTCTGCATCGAATAATAGCTCTTCGACCTTCGGCATATGGTCCGTAATGATGGCGTCCCATTCGATACGCCAGTTTTCGAACATTTCCTCGGTTTCACCAGTCATGTTCAATTGTTTAACTTTAGAAAGCTCTTCCAGCACGGGGCGGTGCATGATGCTTATTTTCCAGGACTCCAGTCGATCGATTTCTTTAAAATATCTCTTTTTGAAAAAATAACCCCATATGATAAAAATCAAAATTAATACGATTACCCCAAGTATGTACTCCATGCTAGGCCCCCTGTTCTAGTCCTTCCAGTCTTGCTCTATTATATATCAATTTTTAAAATGTTAAATTTAATGCTTTTATGATACCATGTTAGCAATAATTTTTGATGAGAAAAATGAACTTTTTGTAGAAAATTGCTACAAATACCTGTTTTTTGGGAGGGAATGGCCATGAAAGCTGATAATCACGTGCATACTCCGTTTTGCCCTCACGGCTCTTTGGATACTTTCGAAGATTATATTACGCGGGGAATCGAGCTGGGATTAAAGGAAATCACATTTACGGAACACGCACCCTTACCCCGGGATTTTCAAGACCCGACACCTGAAAAAGACAGTGGCATGGACGCTGCCCTACTTCTCGATTACCTTCAGGAGCTTCGCGTATTGAAAGAACGCCATAAGGACAAAATCTTGATCAAAACCGGACTGGAGGTTGATTTTATAGAGGGTCATGAGAATGCAACAAAGGAATTCCTCGATGAAATCGGAGAGTTCCTGGATGACAGCATACTTTCCGTCCACTTCATCAAGATTCAAGATAGTTGGCACTGCATGGATTTCAGTGCAGATGAGTTTGGGCGGATCGCCAACGAACTAGGATCCGTCGAAGCGCTATATGCCAACTATTATGATACATTGGAAAAATCAATTGAAGCTAATTTAGGCATATATAAGCCGAAACGGATCGGTCATATCACCCTGGTCCATAAATTCCAGCATCGCTATCCACCAGCATTTAATTTTGACGAACGTGTATACAGAGTGCTGGATATGATCAAGAAACAAAAATACGAATTGGATTATAATGGCGCCGGGCTTGTCAAGCCCCTGTGCGGCGAGCCGTACCCGCCAGAACGGTTTGCCGCTTATGCCAAGAATCTCGGCATTCCGCTCGTTTATGGCTCCGATGCCCATCAGGCTAAAGATTTGGGACAAGGCTACCCGGCACTGATTGCAGCGTTCAATGGGTAACTGATGCATCCACTTCAGGCTCGCCCCACTAACTGAGGCTCGAGGTCCTTTGCAATGAAAAGGGTATCTTGGAGAAATCGACCGACTTCATTCGCATAGATATTCGTGTAATAGGCTTCCTGCGGAAACACATGAAGCACATCCATCGCATAATGGGTATGCAGGACAGGTGCTGTCAGCAGGCCCTTCAGCTGCAGCAAATACATCGGAATCGAAACCGAGTGGAAGCTCCTGTTCTTAATTCCTTGTTCCAAAATATATTGAAAATAAGACTTTTCCTTTGTAAAATAAGTCGAATGGATTTCCCGGTTCAAATTGGAATCCAATGAAGATTCCCCATAGATGAACCGTGCAGCCAGGAAGTTTTCCCTCTGGAAGGCGAGTATGCCCTTCACGAGATTCAGCAAGCAATGCTGCGGTCCTTTAAGGTCGAGAAGGGTCATGTTCGTCTCAAGAACCAGGATATATTCTTCTAAATAGGAAGTGAAACAGAATTCCAGCAGCCCCTGCTTATTTTTGAAATAGTAAGCGATATTTGCAGCGTTCACTTTCGCTTTATTGGCAATATCCCGGATCGACGTCGCATGGTAACCTTTTAAATGAAATAAATGCAATGCAGCTTCGACAATGGCTTGTTTCGTTGGCGTCTGGCGATTCATTCAGGCGATCCCTCGCTTTCTTTGAGACAAGTCTTGTGGACTATTTCTGTACGAATGAGCCTGAATCCTTTAGTTAGTTCTCGACAAAATCCAAACAAACAAGCAACATGAGTAGAATGTGCTGTAAAAATATGCGGAAGACAGGTGAACGCTTTTGTTTAATGTCGAAATGTATCAAGAAAAAAAAGAAAAAAACTATGAATTGGTCCAAAAACAGCTTTCAGCCTTAATTGAAGATGAAACGAACCGAATAGCCAATTTAAGCAATGCGGCGGCTTTACTGAATCAGTTTCTTGATGAAATAAATTGGGTCGGCTTCTATCTATATGAAGAGAACCAATTGATTTTAGGACCATTCCAAGGACTTCCAGCATGTGTCCGCATCCCAATGGGCAGAGGCGTATGCGGGACATCTGCGGCCACTAAAAAAACGCTGCGTATCGAGGATGTCCATCAATTCCCTGGACATATCGCCTGTGATGCAGCATCTCGGTCTGAAATTGTCATTCCTCTCATGCAGAACGGCAAGTTGATCGGTGTGCTCGATATCGACAGCCCGATCACGAACAGATTCGACGAAATCGATCAGTACGGACTCGAGAAGTTCGCTGAAATCCTTTCCAAGAGTTTATAACATTAAAGGGAGCGGCAACATAAAGCCGCTCCCTTTTTCATTGCAGGACTCCATGTACATGCACCCGGTCCTTGCCTGAATTCTTCGCACTATATAACGCCTCATCGGCCCTTTTGACGACTTCCTTCACACTATCCGATCGTCCTTTTTCCCAATGGGACACGCCTACTGAGATCGTCACACCGGGATTGGAAATATCCCTTACCTTATCCTTTAACCGTTCGGCAATTCGAATGCCCGCTTCCAAAGTTACAGAAGGCAGGTAAATAGCAAGCTCCTCCCCGCCCCATCTTGCCCCTACATCATGATCACGAATGTTATGCTGGAGAAGGTTTGACACCTGGATCAGAATTTCATCGCCAACCTGATGACCGTATGTATCATTAATACTTTTGAAATTATCAATATCGATCATGATGAATGTCCCTTCTTCATCCTCTTCCATCGATCTAGACATTTTTTCATCGAGAAATCCCCTTGTATAAAGCTGTGTCAAATGATCGGTAATCACCATTTTTTCAAATTCTTCCCGCAGCATCGAATTTGCCATCGCCATGCTCGAGTGCTGGATGAGCGATTGTAGCAATCTGAACATATCGAACGAAAAGAAATACGCCTCCTGATGGAGGATGACAGCGAATCCCTTGCCCTCTTTTCCTTCCATCATCGGAACGGCCATAAGGGAAAGATACTGCATCTCTTGATTGGGACAATGAATCCTTAAATCACCGATGAAAAGCGAATCATTGTCTCCCCCAAGCCTATCGATCAGGAATGAAACGTAAAGATCTGCTTCCTCCGCATCAAAAAATTCAGAGCTGCCCCTCAGGATATTCCGCCTATCATCTTTGTCTATCATCATAAAGCCCACTTGTTGGGCATGAAAGGATTTGATGATTTGCCTTTTCATATACACCATCGTTTCATCCAAGCGCAGGTTGGAATTCAAATGGTGGGAAACCTCATTGATGAGCTGTAAATCGGCGACAAGCATTTTGGATTGTTGATAAAGCTGGGCATTCTCCAAGGCACTCCCGGCAGTTTTGGCCAACAATGATATAAACTCGATTTCCTGCGTTGGGAAAGTGAATGGTTTAGGAGCAATGACCTGAAGCACCCCATATACACCCTGTTTCCCCTTTAGTGGTGCATATAGAATGGTTTGATTTTCGGTGGGCTGATCTTCGAACTCCATATTTCCCGATACGTAAGCTTGCAGAGCGGCCACATTATCACTATTATATTCCAGTTCCTTAATCGGCAAGTTTTCATGACCGTCATGATCATGGGAAAGTAACAGGAAATAATCGAATGTCGGATATACGGTATGTAAAGTAGCGATGATCTCCTCCAATACAGCGTCTCGGCTCATGGAAGAATGGAACTTTTCAGTGACCTTGAAAAGTTGTTTATATCGCCTTTCCTCGTCCAATATATTTGAAATGGATAAAGCGGTTTTCAAGATGCTCGTGAATTCGGTAGCAAAGATGGTGCCTTCCTCCATGGTCAGGCTGGAGAGAACGCTAACTTCCTGCTCTTTAAATGCCGTCAGTCCGATAACCTTCCCATTATCCCAAAGCGGGATGACAACCTGAAAATCCAGAACTCCCCCTTGCATGCGAATCATCCCTACCCCTTCATCAACTTGTTCTTTACACATCATTTCAATATACTCCTGAACGCGTGCATCCATGATATGGTCGTGAAGGCTTCCAGTCGAGGTATCTTTATAGAATTGCCGTTTCCACTCATCCAATTTAAAGAACGTAACCTCTTTTAACTCCAGCAATATTTTTGCATCACATAAAAAGGTCTCCAACAACGTTTCATCGTGAAGTTCACCTTGTCTATTTTGCATATGTTGAAAGAAGAGCATCCTTAATTGATTTAACATCTGAGCTGTTTTATTCTTCATCTTTATCATCCCTATATTACAGCCTATTTTTTTGAGAGAACCTGAGATTACATCCTATCCGCAAGTCGAATTGATGCAAAAAAAAACGGGATCGGACGATACATAGTAAATAGCGATTACCAAGAAAAAATGGGAAGCCATCCAATTACGTTTTAAACTCATTATTTTATTATAACGCTTACAATGAAAAAATCCTCCCTAATAATAGTATTTTTTAAATATATTGTCTTTTCATCTTAATCGGTTCATCTCCCCGCTCCTTAATTAATCGCCGACTTCCCTTGACTCATTGAGCAGAATATTATACAATACTCCTTGTGTAAAATATTGCAGCCTATGTGACAGCTTTTATGTTCTCATTTTGTTCCTCCATCCAGAGGTGTATCTCGTAACTCTCTGCTGCTAGGGCGAAGGTACATGAAAACAAAATGGTCATGATCGTCCATTCACACGGTTTTTATTTTACCAAAATAAAACCATTTAAAGGAGGAGTCATCCTATGGCTCGTTATACTGGCCCAAGCTGGAAACTATCCCGTCGTTTAGGAATTTCCCTAACAGGTACTGGTAAAGAATTAGAGAAACGCCCTTACGCTCCAGGACAACATGGTCCTAACCAACGTAGAAAAATTTCTGAATACGGAATGCAACTACAAGAGAAACAAAAACTTCGTCACATGTACGGAATCACTGAACGTCAATTCCGTTCAATGTTCGACCGTGCTGGCAAACTAAAAGGTGTTCATGGTGAAAACTTCATGGTTCTTCTTGAATCACGTCTTGATAACCTAGTTTACCGTCTTGGTTTAGCTCGTACACGTCGTCAAGCACGTCAACTTGTTAACCACGGTCACATCATTGTAGACGGACGTCGCGTAGATATCCCTTCTTACAAAGTGTCCCTTGGACAAACAATTGCAGTTCGTGAAAAATCACGCAACTTCTCAATCATCAAAGAATCAGTTGAAGCAACTAACTTCGTACCTGATTTCCTTACTTTCGATGCTGAGAAATTAGAAGGTACTTTCACTCGTTTACCAGAACGTTCTGAATTGCCTGCTGAAATTAACGAAGCTCTTATCGTTGAGTTCTACTCTCGTTAATACTTTGTTAACAGCTATTTTAAAACCCCTAAAAACATTGATTTCAATGTTTCTAGGGGTTTTTTTCTTTTGCTCCTAATCTGTGGAATGAATAATGTATAAAATCTTTTTTTACGTTCTCTTGAAATGGGAGGACGTTTTTTCTACACAACAAAAAAATTGGGGGATTACTACTGGTCTTGTTATCTAATCTTTTTAGCATGATTTACTTCTGATAAAAATGAAAGAAATGAAAATTAAAGCATATTCTTTTGACTCTTGGAATGAAAATCAATGAACATAGATATTAAGGTTTACTTACATTCAAAAGGAACTAACTTCATGCAGAGCGGTAGCTTCTCTGTCTTGGCATCTGACTTCAAAATATACCCAAATTGGACAACTGCAGTTGCCGCGTTTGAATGGATACAGCAGATATAAATTAGCGTTTCTGCAGGTGATCAATTAAAAATTTATAACGTTAAAATGAAATAATTTAGAATCTAAACCTAAAAGACCCCTACTCAAAAAACGAGCAAGGGCCTTTTATTACGGAGCTAAATACTTTTAAATAAAAGTAATCTACTTTTATGTGAGCAGGTATCCAGGATATCTACTTTATCTAATATAACCAAATTCTCAATTATTTAGAAACAATTATTAAATCATTTCTAATCAAAAATCTATATAAAAATTTCCATATTAAGAAGCCCACAACAGTACCTAAAACGTTAAAAATTAAATCATCAATATCAACCGCACGATAATTATAACCAATCCAAAATCCTGCTAAACCTTGAAACAGTTCAATTGATAAACTTGATAAGAAACCAATGAGTATAACTTTTTTTATGTTTTGTATATTTACGAAAATTATTGGTAAAACAAATCCCATTGGAATAAATAGAATGATATTACCAACTACTTGTTTCAAAAGAATAGTTATTCCAAAACTTAAAGATCCATAACTCATTGCTTCATAAAAAATTTTAAATGGTATAAAATTATGTTTTAACCCGAGCTGATCCTCAATCATTGTTTCAATTAAATATTTTTGAACCGGGAATGGAAATATAGTTATTCCAATAAGACTGCTTATATAAATAATAAATAGTAATACATACATAAATTTCAGAATAGATATACGTCTTTTCACAAGTGGAAATATTAATATAATAATAGATAAAGATAATATTATTATACACGGGTATAAAGCTAATATCATTTTATAATTCTCCAATTTTTTATTTAATAACTTATTGTACCAGATCCTTGAATTCTTTTACCATTTTGATTTTTCCATATTTCATATCCGTATTTTTTACCTTTTGTTAACCCGTTTACGGTAGATTTATAAGGAGAACCTGCACTTGATTTACTATATGGAGTTAGTATAGTTTCATGGACACATTTTAGTTAAGTCCTTACAATGATTTTTGAGAGGATGTGT
>NZ_LMBV01000038.1 GCF_001439925.1 Peribacillus muralis | reverse complement strand
CTCCAATTGAGTTTGGAGAGCAGGCAGCATAAGTGTTTTTTCTAAGTCTCAATTCGATGGGTCAGTTCATAAGCCTTCGATAGTTTTTTTTGCTTTTGAAGGGATTCACTTAATTATAGTGGATGAAATCGATCGACTGATACTGCAACACTTAGAGCAACTTCGTGACATCTATGATCAACATGACTTAGCCATGATATTCATCGGGATGCCAGGGATTGAAAAAAGGTTAGCAATATCCCCAGCATTACTCCCGTACTGGTTTTGCTCATGAATTTCGGAAACTCATTAAAGACGTGATGCACCATATTTTAGAATATAAATGGGGTGATTTAGGTATCTCCATTAAACGAGAGGACTTTTCCGATTACGAGGCGCTCACAATCATCATGAAAGTCACAAACGGTAACTTTACCGTCTATTTACTCAAATTGAACGTACCTCGAAATCAATCACCTTACATCCATTACCACCTAAGTAGTATAGACTGCAAGAAATAGCTTAATTATTGGACATAATTAATGAAGAACCCCAGCTAAACTTCTCATATGAAGGTAGCTGGGGTTAAAAGTTGGTTGTGCAAATTATTGCTCTTTTGAATGTCTTAAAGTTTTGGCTTCTATACATTAAAGGACAGATTCAAACGATTCGTGATGGCTTATATCAACGATTAGGTTGGAAATAACTTGCTTGTTTTTATTCTGGTTGTACCTTTGATATTGAATCTTCTTTTTTGACGTTACCATTTATAATACTGATTTTTGCTATACAAATCCTTTGCTGACTCTTAAAGAAATTCCTACAATATATTAACTGGTTCTCTTTTATACCGCTAACCTTAAAGCTCCATTATAACGGAATCTCTAATTCTCCATTCTGCTTTCGGATATAGGAACTCATCCGTTTCATGGAAAACTGAAAGATCGGGCTTTGGATAAAGGTATAGGCAAATGTCATAATGAACACTGGACCGCCAAGTGTAAATCCGATGATCAAGATGAGACTCTCGACAACGATTCTTGCACGGCTGACCGATAACCCAGTTTTTTCAGAAACGGAAAGCATGAAGCCATCCCGAGGTCCTGCTCCGATTCCCGCAGCCACATAGATTCCTCCTCCAACGCCAGAAATGATGATTCCCACCAACAAGATGAGTAGATTCAACCACCAATGCATCGTTTCATGAGGAAGTATGTCCAGGTGCAAGAAAAAATCCATTATTGGACCGATTGACAATGCATTTAGAAAAGTTCCAATACTAATATACTTCCTATCAACGACAAAGACGATCAGCACAAGTACTAAGCCGCATATAACACTCCACGTCCCAATCGTGAACCCCAACTGCTGGAACAGCGCCACGTTCAAGACCTCCCATGGATGCAGCCCCAAAGATTGTACATTCACTGCAATCGCATTTCCTAACCCAAATAAAGTTAAACCAAGAAAAAAAATAAAATACCGCACTAGCCGAAATGCCATCTCTTCACCTCTACGCTTATATATATATCCATCTACTTTAGGTGAAGAAGGCTAAAAGAACAAGACTATTGGAAGTTAATCTATTAAAATCGAGCAAAGCTTTACCCTTATATTGGATAGCTTGGTCGAGGGAAGGATAAGCTTTGGTACTCGATAACAAAGAAGGATTAAAGCAACAGTTTAAAATCCCCAAAAATATAGTTAATCTGACATTCCTTAATA
Organism: Peribacillus muralis; assembly: GCF_001439925.1. Taxonomy (GTDB): domain Bacteria; phylum Bacillota; class Bacilli; order Bacillales; family DSM-1321; genus Peribacillus; species Peribacillus muralis. The sequence goes on along the minus strand of NZ_LMBV01000038.1, from coordinate 21,538 downwards.
GAGTTGCAGTGTTTTTAGACGATGCTGAAGAATGTGTCCATGAAACTATACGAACGCAATATAATTATGCCAACTGCCATTCATCTAGCCCTTCATACGCTTGAAGATAGAGTCTTCTGGCGGGAAATAATAAACTCAGCGAAACTAGAGACCCCATTGCCATTAAATCTTTGAGATTTTTTGACCAGCCATAAATTTCGCTTTATATCTACTCCGGAAATATTCACTTGGCGCAAAAGTCCATGCTTCAGTTCCCTGTCTACAGTCAATCTTGGCAAGATACTAATTCCAAGCCCCGCCTCTACAGCGCTTTTTATGGCTTGGGTACTGTCAATTTCCATATACCTCCCAATCTCATCTAACACTCCGTACTTTCTTAAACTGTTTTCTATAATATGTCGTGTACCTGAGACGGATTCACGCCATATCATTCGCTCATTCAATAATTCTTTAATGTGGATTTCCTTTTTGTCGCTCCATGGATGGTCAGGCGGGCAAACAAGGATTAACTCGTCTTCAGCAAACTTCTCAACAATTAAATGCTTGTCTTCGACAATCCCTTCTACTAGAGCCAAATCAATTACGTCGTTAGTTAGGTCTTCCAAAATTCCGGGAGTATTTTTTATTGTTAATGTTACTTTAATTCCAGGTGATTGCTTTTGAAATTCCCCCAACAAGCTTGGCAATAAATATTCCCCTATTGTTAATGAAGCGCCCACCATAAGACTCTGGTTATTCTCGCCTGTTTTCTGCTGAATGACTTCTTTCGAACGATTGAAATCATTCACAATGACTTTTGCAAACGGGTATAACATCCTGCCTGTTTCCGTTACTTTCATCTTCCCATCAGCACGATCAAACAACAAGGTACCATAAAAGTTTTCCAATTGGTGAATTTGTCTTGTTACAGCTGGCTGAGATACGAAGCTTAACCTCGCGGCCTGGCTTATACTTCCTTCATCCACGACTAGACAAAACATTTTCAAATTTTCTATGTTCAAGAAAATGACCTCCCTTACTTTGTGAATACCTTTTATATTTTTGATAATAACATATTGAGTGAAACGAAGATTGCAGCTTAGTAAACTATTACCATTCGGATCACCTTGCTTACCTATTACGTTTTGTTATACCCTATAATATCTTTGCAGTTCACCAATCCCCTCTCGTTTGATAACTTAATAGATAAGATACCATCCATAAAGGACAACAAGATTTATTATGATGAGCGCTTATCATAGGAAAGAAGGTGAAAAAGTGAAGGAACGATGGATATTACTGTTCCAACTATTTTGGACGTTTTTTAAAATTGGTCCTGCTTCGTTCGGCGGCGGATTTGCGATGATCCCGTTAATCGAAAAGGAAGTGGTGGAGAAGAGAAAGTGGTTGAAAAGCGAAGATGTAACTGATGTATTTGCACTATCTCAATCGGTACCAGGGGCGATTGCGATTAACTCAGCCACCTTTATCGGCCAGCGAATATACGGGATAAAAGGGGCCATTGCAGCGATGATTGGCGTTTCTCTACCAACTTTTATTATTGTGCTAACTCTAGGTACTTTATATTTTTTCATTCAGGATAATCCAAAGATAGAAGCCGCTTTCGTATCAATTAGAGCTTCAATAGTAGCCATCATCGCTTATGCGGCAATCAAAACCGCAAAAACGGCTATTGTGGATAAGTCAACATTGGTGCTAATGGTAATAGGGGTTCCTGCTCTGTTCTTTATTCATCCTGTTATTGCCATATTAGCAGGTGCATTAATAGGAATGATTACTATCTCCATCAAAAGAAAATTAGGTTACATAATCGAAATGGACAACAAGGAAAAAATGGACTATGAAAACGAACTCGAATATTACATGGGCGAAGGGATATAGAGTACTTGGAAAGTGAACGTGGACATTCAAATTTTATACTTTAGAAAGCGGGGTCAAAAAAAGTGGCACTGTGGGAGCTGTTTAGCACGTTCTTCATTATCGGTTTAGTATCGTTTGGAGGGGGATATGCCATGATTCCCGTCATAGAAATCGAAGTTTCCCAACACGATTGGATGACGACACAGCAATTTACCGATATCATCGCCATTGCCGGGATGTCGCCAGGTCCAATCGCCGCCAATAGCGCCATTCTTGTTGGATACTCGACAGCTGGAATATACGGAGCAATAGTATCAGCTCTCGGAATATTGCTTCCAGCCATACTCCTCGTTATTGTTGTAGGAACCTTCTTTATCAAATTGCATCATCTTCCAGTTGTACGATCGATGTTTTATGGATTAAGACCCATCGTCACTAGTTTAGTCATCTATGCCTCCGTCAGTTTCGCCCTTTCCAATAACATGATTAGCAAGACTTTATCTTGGCAAACAGCAAGCTTATTACTCGTCTTTGGATTATCATTATTCGCCCTATTGAAATTACGCTGGCACCCTGCCTATGTCATTATCCTGTCTGGATTAGTCGGGGTTGTGCTCTATTCATAAATTCCTTTGTGTTTAAGGCTTTTTTCACCAGATGAATTTTTCACTTTTTCATAATATTTAAAAGACTGCATCCACACTCAACCAGACAGCAGATCGCTAATGATCAGAATGGGATGCTTAGCTGGAAAATTCGCGTTTTAAAGTAAAGCTACATACTGGTTTTATTAACCCAAGCATTTTTGTCATACCCTCTTTGCTCCCAAAAACCTGTATGGTCTTCCTTGATTAGTTCTATTCGATTCAGCCACTTAACGGATTTATAGGCATACATTTTTGGTACAACCAAACGTACAGGTCCACCATATTCTGCTGTAATAGGTTTTCCATCTAATAAAACAGCGACCATAACATCTTCCATCATGGACTCAGTCAAAGAAAGAGAGTCTGTATACACTCCATCACCCGAATAGAACTTAACAAATTTTGCCCGATTATTGACCCCTGCCATATTTAAGAAGTCTTTTAGGAGAATTCCTTCCCACGTTACACTCTCAACACTCCATCCTGTAACACAGTGAAAGTCACTAACTTGTACAGTCCGGGGAATGTCTAAAAACTGTTTCCAATTATACGTTAATTCCTTTCCCACTAGCCCATCTATGACAAAATTCCAGTCATCGGAGGAACTAGTGGGCACTTCGGTCACCGTATAAGGCCTGAATTCCCCTCTAGCTCCGCCGCCAATCGGTTGTAAAGATTCAGGGGCAGGATGTGGGGCTGGGACCATCTTATTTTCCATTGCTATCTTTTTCCCGTAAGTAGGTAAATCTTTCACCGTGAAGGTTTCCATGAACCACTTGAGGAAAAAAGGGGCGATGGAAATGGTAACGCCAGTGCCGACTAACATGCGTATGAAGCTTCTTCTTCCTAAGATTGGGTTTGTTTTATCAATGACATAAGTTTCTTTGATTGGATTTTTTTCTGCTTTTTTAATCGTTTTACTTCTTGTAATAGAGTGATAAATAGCATAAGGCACTAACACCCATGTTAAGAAATCGTGAAGAATTAAAGATAAGGAACTAAGATCCGAAGTGAAATAGCGTTGTAGCCATAATATAACACCTGTCATCAGAAGCCCAACTAGTACCAAAAGGACAAAAAGTAAATTTACGATAGGTCCTTTCTTTTTAACTAGTTGTTGAAAATGCTTTGTGAATAAAGGCATCTATAACATGAGAATGAAAATGGATAAAAGTCCAATATAGATGTGGATATCTTTTACCCATCCCCGCACTTGTAGAAGGATTGGACGAAGTGCAGGTAAATATAATAAAAGTCCTGTGATCGTTAACACGAGAAATACCCATGCATTCGAATGATGAAGGCTAATTAATTTTTTACCTTGGGTTTTCTTTTTCCATCTTTTTATCACTTTTTCTACCTCCTAGCTTATCATCTTTAGGAAGGGTGAACCAAAATGTGCAGCCTTCACTGTCGTTCCGTTCGACACCTATTTCACCATCATGCAAGTTAATGATAGACTTCGCTATGGCCAAACCTAGACCAGATCCACCGGTTTCTCTGTTTCTCGATTTCTCCACACGATATAATCGTTCGAAGACAAATGGAATATCTTCTTCAGGAATTCCCTGCCCTTCATCCATCATTGATATTCTTATATACCCGTCCTTATCCTTCCTCCCTATAATTTTAATCGTGCCATTTAACGGGGAGTATCGAATCGCGTTTTCCAATAAATTGATGATTGCCTGTTTCATTTTTGATGGGGATATAAAAACTGGCTCTAACTGCTCTGGTAAATCCACATCTATTTCGAGATTCTTTTCCTCAATTTGAAACAACTGATTTTGAAGCGTTTCCAGCAGCAGTTGATCTAGATGATATTGTTGTTTTTCAAGAGTAATCCCAGCTGCATCGAGGTGAGATAATTCAAAGAGTTCATCAATTAAGTTACTTAGCCGCTGCGTTTCAAGCCCTAATGTTCGTAAATATTGATGAAAGGTTTCCTTATCTTCTATTACCCCGTCTTCAAGTGCTTCCGAAAAAGCTTTGATGGATGCAATTGGTGTTCGTAAGTCATGTGAAATATTGGCAACCAGCTGTTTTCTAGAGGCTTCAGATTTAGTCAGGTTTTCAAAGCTTTTTAGTAATTGCTCATTCATCTCATTAAAATTAACGGCCATCGTGTTTAACTCAATAATATTGCTTCCTTTTATCTGGCCATTGAAGTCCCCTTCGCGAATTTTTTTTGCACCTGCTGATATGTCCTGAATGGATTTGAGAATGGGCTGGGTTAGATACAAATGTACAAGGAATGAAATAGCTGTGGCAATTAACGTAATGATGACCAATAAGTTAAAGATGTTTGGTGGCAGGACCATATTGATATAACTAAAGATCAAGAAAGCAACAATTACCCCAATGCTTGCGATATTAGCTAAAAGTAGCTGGGTTCTTATTTTCATTGTTCATCCCCGCTCTCAAACTTATAGCCGACTCCCCAAACCGTTTTTAGCATGTGAGGATTGGATGGATCAATCTCAAGCTTCTCACGTAACCGTCTCATATGGACAGTCACGGTTGTGGTATCTCCCTCAAAATCCATATTCCAGACTTTCTCAAGGAGTTGGGAACGTGAGAATACTTGTTTCGGATGAGTGATCAAAAGCCAAAGCATATCAAATTCCTTCATGGTTAATTCAATAGGCTTGGAACGAAGGTAGACTGTTCTGGTCACTTCATTTACCTCTAGCGACCCGTATTTTACACTTTTCACATGATCTTCCGGATGATCTGTTACTGCCACATTTCTTTCAAGTAGGCGAAAGATGGATTTAACTCTTAATATGAGTTCTCTCGGGCTAAAAGGTTTGGTGATATAGTCTTCTGCCCCACTTGTTAAGCCCATGAGCCGATCCCTCTCTTCTCCTCTAGCCGTTAACATGATAATGGGGACATCGTCTACCTCGCGTATTTCCACACACACTTCCCAACCTGTTTTGTATGGCATCATTAAATCCAAGATAATCAGATCGGGCTTTTGTTGTTTCCATGCGGCAATTGCCTCCACTCCATCACATGCTTCAATCGTGGAGTATCCCTCTCTCTGTAAGTACCTTTTACAAACATCTCTTATGCTGCTTTCATCATCTACAATCAAGATTTTTTTACTCATCATGTCACCTGTCCCTATTCAATAAAAAGGTAAAAAAAGGATACTTTACGCATCCCTTTTTTATATATTTTATCACTTCTTGACTTAACTTCCGTGATATGTGCTGTAACCGCCTGGTGCTGCTACAATTGGCACATGGTAATGTTGTTTGGAATCAGTCACTTTAAAACGAAGGGGAACTTCTCCCAAAAATTCATCAGCACCCTTTGTACCTTGTTTCTCAAAGTAATCGCCTACGAAGAAATGGATTTCATACGTTCCTTCTTTCATTTCCTTTGGCGAAAGCAGTGAACCAACGCGCCCCTCTTTATCCGTGATTGCCGTGTGTAAGTATTTCATCTTGCCCTCTTCATTCACACGATATACTTTAACTTTTACATTTGGTGCAGGTTTTCCTTTTACTTCGTCAAGTACATGTGTAGAAAGACCGCCCATTGGTTTTGCTGGAGTCGTCGTTTCCTTCGTCTCGTTGGTACTTTGGTTACTTGCTGCATGTGCTACCTGATCATTCCCTTGATTCTGTAAAACCTGTTCGACTTGTCCAAATCCCAGAAATCCTGCACACGATAGGACAGCTGCACCCGCAATACTTGCTACGTATTTTTTCATTCGTAATTCCTCCTTATTTTGTCGATATGTATACAATACCCCCCATATATTATTAATCTCTAACGAAAATATTAACTTTTTCTTAACTAATCACTTTTTTCGAACTATTGATATAAAAATGGGTCAGCCAGAATATTTTCTGGCTGACCTATGAAGGTGCATCATATGTCCCACTTTACTGGAAAGGGCAAGTAATAATAGATACAGTTAACCCAGTCAGATATGGGAGGACTCTTCTTCCCTTTGACAGATTTATTTTGGCAGTATTTTAACACTATCCCGTACAATTAACTTATGTCTAACATATTTACTCTTCTCCCCAGACTTATTTTCCATAAGCTGATGAAGCATCAATGCAGATTGTTTGCCGATTTCAAAAAAATCCTGGCGTACCGTAGTAAGTGGAGGCAGCGTATATTCACTAATTGGTAGACCATCAAATCCAATTACAGAAATATTTTCTGGTATATTCAAACCAGCCTCTTTCACAGCCTTCATTACACCTAGCGCCATCAAATCACTGAAGCAAAGAAACGCAGTCGGTTGCTTTTCCCCCAAATATTTCTTGGTTACTTCATAGGCTTCCTCTTCAGAAAAATGAGCGTGTAGAATATCTTCTTCATGAAGTTCAAGACCATATGTTTTAAAAGCCAGCTGGACTCCCGCAATTCGTTCGGTATTAACAAACGCTTCTTTTTTACCTGCAATAATCACAATTTCCCGATGATTGCACTCTAATAAATGAGAAGTAATTTCCCTGCTTGCTTCAATGTTATTAGTAGACACATTACCAATCAAATCGTTTTCATTATCTGTGATAACATCAACAAGGACACAAGGAATATTCGTATCGAGCAGTTCTCTAAAGTATGGATCATCGATTCGGATTCCTTGTAAAACAGCACCGCCGATATTTCGCTCTCGACAAAATTGAGCATAACTTTTTTGTTTCTGTTTCAAAGAATCGGTCAAAAAGATTGCCAGTTCGTATTGAATTTGTTCAGCGGCTGTATAAACACCTTTAAACAGATCGAATGAGTTACTATTATCTTTTCCTTCGCTATTAAAAAAACCTGACGTAATCATCCCAATGGTCATTTGCCTTTTTGATGATAAATTTCTTGCCACCAAATTGGGCGAATAATTCAATTCCCTGGCGATGTCAAAAATTCTCTTTCGCGTTTTTTCACTCACATCGGGATAGTTATTAAAAGCCTTAGAAACGACTCCAATAGAAACACCCGCTTTTTTAGCAACATCTCTTATAGTAACCACCCGCCAAACCTTCTTCCTATATAAAACTGGTGTTTTTAGAATTTAAACCTAGCGAATTAATATATATCTGTCAATACTATTTTGTTTTATACTCATCAAGCAAATCGCTCCAGTTCAGATTTTTTGTGTCATTTATAATCAAATCGGCCCCTGCTTGTTTCATGACTTCAACCGTCCCGACTCCAACCGCAAACATGTTTGCTCGCTTTATTGAGCAGATACCCGCTTCAGAATCTTCAATCCCGATGCAGTCACTTGGTGCAACATCAAGGTCTTTTGCTGCACGGAGAAAAATATCAGGTGCTGGCTTTCCTTGCTTCACGGAATTAGGGTTGACAATTGTGTCGAAATATTCAGTAATCTTCAGATGCTCAAGAATTGCTGGACCATTCAGACTCGCTGAAGCCAAACCAATTTTCACACCATTCTCCTTAAGATCATCCAATAATTCTTTAATGCCGGAGTAAATATGTTCTGGCGTCAATTCCACTAATAACTTTATATACTCTTTATTTTTTTTTTCAGCGAGCGCTATTTTTTCCTGCTCATTGTATTGATCAGCCAAACCGCCCTGAATTAAAATTTTATTTAAACTATCCATTCGGCTGATGCCTTTTAATTGTTCATTGAACTCACGAGCAAAAAAGATTGAAATTGAATCGGCAAGATCTTTCCAAGCCTGATAATGCAATTCTGCTGTATCGGTTATTACACCATCTAAATCAAATATTACTGCTTTAACCATACTGTACTCCTTACTGCCTGGGTTATTTTATACCGGCTGTCTGATCATTTTTTGCAATAAAATACTTATTCATTACAATGTACAAAATGAATATTGGAATAATGGATACTAGCGCCCCTGCCATAATGACGTCCCACTGCGTCGCATTTTTATATGTTTTCGATATGGCATTCAGACCTTGGGTAAGCATATACTTATCAGGACTTGAAATAAATAGGAGCGGTTTCATGAATTCATTCCACACACCCATGAATATGAAAACTGATTGAGTTGCAATAGCGGCTTTTGCATTTGGAAGGACAACTCTGAAAAATGTTCCAAAGCGGGTCAAGCCGTCCATCGTAGCCGCTTCTTCCACATCTCTAGGAAAATTAATGAAAAACTGTCTCATCATGAAAATATAACCAATATTAATCATTGTCGTGAAGATGATTGACCAATGTGAGTCAATTAATCCAATCTTGGATACTACAATATAAAGCGGGATCATCGTAACCTGTGAGGGAATCATAATCAATAAAAGCATAGCGCTAAACAACAGCTGTCGACCTTTAAAATCTATTCGAGCCAGCGCATAACCTGCCATTGTGTTAAATATGAGATTAAAAACAGTAGTGAAAAGTGCAACAAATATAGAGTTACGAATCCACTGCAAAAATTGTGATTTAAATATTGTTTCGTATCCTTTCAAGCTCCATGTTTCCGGGAAAAAGGTACCCCCACCAGCTATTTCCGCCGTCGTTTTAAACGAAGTTAAAATACTCCATAAAAACGGAGCAACAGTCAGCAAACAGTAGCCCACCAAAAATATATATACAACTATTTTAAGAAATCTATTATTTTTTCTCATAAAAATCATCCATTCACTTTATCGGCTTTTAGTAATTTATTTACGATGAATGTCACTGTAAAGATAATTAACCCAAGTATAAACGCCAGTGCTGTTGCCCGTCCCATATCATTACTCGTAAACGCTAATTGATAAATATAAAGCGAAAATGTAAGCGTTGAATTCTGAGGCCCTCCCGTACCATTTGAAAGAATGAACGCCTGATCAAAGATTTGGAAGCAGCCAACCAATCCCATCGTGACCACATAAAACGAGATTGGCATAAGCTGCGGCACAGTAACATATAAAAATTGTTTAAATCTATTGGCTCCATCTATAGAAGCAGCTTCATATAAACTATCTGGAACATCCTGCAGACCTGATAAATAGACGATCATAAAATGTGGTACAGTTGAAAAAATATTCATTATCATGATAACGGTTAGGGCTAAGTCTGGATTAGATAAAAATAGAATTTTAGTTCCAAACAAGTTTCCAATCATATTCACCACTAAACCATTGTTATTAAACAACCACATGAAAATTAATGTCATAGCAGATGATGAGGTTAAAGTAGGAATAAACATAATTGTTAAAAACGTTCGGTTGAATTTTATTCGGCTGTTCAATATAGAAGCCAAAGCCATTGCAATAATCGTTTGAATTGGTACAACCACTAATACATATTTAAATGTGTTTTCAAACGAGGCCCAAAATTTAGGGTCCTGGAATAACTTTTCGAAATTACTCAGCCCAACAAATGATCGTGAACCGGATAAAATGTCCACTTTAAAGAACATCATAAAAAAAGCATAAGCAATCGGCACAATTGTAAACACGACGATTATAATTAAGGCCGGCATGAGAAAAGAATATCCTTGCAAATTTTGATACCGCTTACCACCCATTAATAATTCACCTCTTATAAGAAAAACGCAATTGCAAAACGGTAGAGAACACCATAGTGTCAACTCCTCGCCATCTGCTGCCTAAAAACAAGGAAAGGAAAAAAACGAAACAAATACTAGTTTTAAACTTTGCTAATAGGTAGCTTGAGCTAGACATCATAACTCGTAATTACTTGTTATATAAAGACGGATATGCGTGGTACTCCGTAGCTAGTAAACTTATACCACCCTAGTTAAAGCTTATTGCTGGCGCTCAATTTCATCATTCGCTTCTTTTTCTGCATCTTTCATCGCTTCCTCTACAGTCTTATCCCTGTTTAAAGCAGCTAAGAATTGGTTATCGAATGCTGTTGATATAACTGGAAGGTTAATGCCTGAAGACCATACGGTTCCATATTCTGCACCTTGAACATGTGCTTTTAAGAACGGATTTTCATCAACATTCATTTTTTTTGCTACAGATTGACGAGTCGGCAATGTACCTGAAATTTCACTCCATTGTTGAAGACCGGCACCTGTCATGTAGTTAACAAATTCAATGGCCTCTTTTTTGTTTTTCGAGTCTTTAGATACAGCATAGCCTACGTTGAAAGTCATGGTTTGTTTTTTTCCATTAACAGTTGGAGCAGGTAGCACTTCAAATTTCACATCAGCATACTCTTGTTTTAATGCACTTAACACCCAGTTTCCTTCAATCATGATTACTGTTTTGTTGGAACCGAAGGCAGCACTGGCGGAGTCAACACCAAGATCGATGCTTGGATTATGAAGATACCCGGCCTCTTTTCCATCCACAAGACTTTGCAAGAAAGCAATTGCCTTAGGGCTTGAGGTGAAATTTGCCTGGTCATCGTCAGTCACTGGATTAAGCCCGCTGGCAATCAGACTGCTCATATGTCTTGCTATACTGGTATCAAAAATCATAGCGGATTGGCCATTATCCAATTTACCTTGTAGTTTTTTTGCAAAATTGACCAGGTCCTCCCAGTCAGTCGGGACATCTTCCATTTTGTAGCCGGCTTTTGTAAGAATATCCGTATTAACATACATCGCAAGTGTTGAATAATCTTTCGGTACTGCGAAAAGTTTACCGTCCTCGTCTCTAAACGAATTTAACATCGGTTGATAGAAATCTTCCTGATTCTTAATGTCTTTTGAAATATCCGCAAGCACACCGCTATTTATGAATTTCGGAGCTGCAGATGATTCCATATAAGTCACATCTGGTGCATTCTTCGCGGCAAACCTAGCTGTTAATGCATCTTGGAAATTGTCTTGGACCACTTCAATATTGACATCGATGCCAGATTCTTTTTCAAAACTAGCAATCGTCCTTTCAAGACCTTCCGTTTCTGAAGGAGACGAGCCCCACACCGCTAATGATATTTCATCTCCTGATGACGAAGATGTATTTTCAGATGTATTGCAGGCTGATAATCCTACTAGTAATGTGGCACCTGCAAAAAGTATCGCAATTTTTCTCATAAAGCTCCCTCCTTACATTCCCTAGCTACTTCAATTGGTATTACAATATGATCCTTGCATTCATAACTTTTTCCAAAAACTTCAAACTCGATCTTTTTCTGATTTTCCGCCTTTACCGACAATGTTGCTTGCGTGATGAAAAGCGAGACAGGCTGGCCTTTCCAATGAATGGTCAACTTCATATCATTCCAGTGTTTCGGGAGTCTTGGATTGATTCTAAGCTTTCCATCAATAAGGCGTACACCCGCAAATCCAAATACAGTTGCCTGCCATATCCCGCCGATTGACGCAGCATGGATGCCTTCGTCCGATGAAAGCATTGAAGACCCTAGGTCTATTTCAGATGCTTTTTTAAATAATGAATAAGCAAGCTGTTCTTCACCAAGATCATTTGCTAAAATAGCATGTGTCGACAGGCTTAATGAAGAATCATGGAGAGTTTTTGATTCGTAATAATTAAAATTGGCCCTTATGACTTCCTGTGAAAAAGCATGCCCCATCATGAAAAATAAAATATTAATATCAGCTTGTTTAGAAACCTGTATCTTATTCACCTGTTCAAGATTATAGTCGTTAAACAATGTTCCAACTTTATCCTGGTTTTTATAATTGGTTAAATCAATTTCTTTTAGTTGCAAGTACGTATCGTCTTGTGGGATTACGATGTCCTCTTCCCGCGGTTCAGGTAAATATAATTTTTCTGCTTTGTATAGCCAATGCTGATAGGACTCTTCCAGGCTAAGCTTTTTGTTCAGTTCAGCAAACCAACTCGGTGTTTGTTTTGACAGTATTTCATAGTAAGAGATAGCGAGTTTCAAATTGAAATGGGCCATGTAATTTGTAAAGGCATTGTTATTTACATGTTCTTTATATTCATCGGGCCCAACGACATTATTAATGTGATATTCCTGCTTCTCCTCATTCCATTCCAGACGGCTTGCCCAGAATTTTGCGGTATCAAATACCATTTCATAACCGCACTCGTCCATAAATTTCTGATCTCCGGTCATAGTGAAATATTGGTATACTGCATGAACGATATCAGATGTAATATGCTGTTCAATGAATCCCGACCAGATTTTGGTCTGCTTGCCTGTTATAATATCTACAGCTCCCCAAACCGGTGTTACTTCTCCATCAGTAGGCCACGCTGCTTCCCATGGATACATCGCTCCTTCATAGCCGTTTTCTTCAGCTTTTTTACGTGCCCCAACAAGTCCGTAATAACGGTATTTCAGCAATGATTTGGCAACTTCAGGATTGGTAAAGGTGAAGAAAGGAAGAATGAAAACTTCTGTATCCCAGAACGAATGTCCTTTGTAGCCTTCCCCACTCAATGCTTTAGCTCCAATTCCCATCCTTTCATCATGTGCCGGCGTCATGACAGTCAAGTGATAAAGAGCAAACCGTAAAGCAAGGAGGTCAAATGAATCTTCACTGTTAATTTCAAGGTTGTACTTATTCCAAACTTTTTGCTGCCAAGCGTCATGATGTACCTCAATAAGCAAATTGTATCCGCTTTCAGACATTTTGCGTAAATCCTGCAGAGAATGTTCACGCAACTGTTCGAGGTGATAGTTTGGCTTATCAAACTCCTTATCTCGACTTGTATACACATTCGTTAGTTTTTCCATAGTTAGATTATCATTTGGCTGGAGACTGATAGTGTATTTCAACCCTACTTTTCGGCGATCCATCTGCATAACAGGTTCTGTCTTTACTTCTTTTCCGTTTTTTGTGAATTTATGAACAGTGTTGATTGCAACGTCAATTTTTGATTCAGTCGTCGTCTGTACGAGTTGCACGAAGCGTTTATCGAATATTCTTCGATCTCCTTCGTGAAAATGCTGTGACCCATTATTGTTCATTTGCGCATTAATACCGGTATTGAAGGAGATTTCAACCGGATGTTGCCCATTCTCAACTTCCATTTGGATACCGATTAGGTGTAAATTATCAAGCGAAACGAATCGTTTAATATGAAAATGCAGCTCTTTTCCTTTTGGTGATACCCATTCAAAAGTTCTTGTCAATTCTGCAGACTTTAAATTTAATTGCCGCACATATCCTCTCGTCTCCCCAAGCTCAAGACTGAAACGCTCGCCGTCCACACGGATATCAATACGGGTTACGTCAGCCATGTTTGGCAGTTCCGTTACTTCTTTTTCATCAAATTTATTAAAGGTACCATTTACAAATAAATTTCGTACTTCATTTAGATATGGCTCTTCCGTCGCAGACCGCAAACCCATATATCCATTTCCGAGATACATAATCGATTCCACTTTTCCCAGCTTGTCAGCTGAAAATTCCGTTTCTGAAACTACCCAATTTTCTAAATTACCTTTGCCAAGTGAATAATCCATCATAACTAAAACTCCTTTCGAAAACGTTTTCGATAATAAAAAAAAAAAAAACTGAATGATGTTCCTACTGACAGTCTAATGGTATTTCTTTTACGAAAACGTTTTAGTAATGGTACAAACCACTAGAATATAAGCGTTTACAAAACAGTATATATTGTTAGTTTAATTTTTGTCAAGGTTTTACATATTAAGTTAATCATTCCCTAAAATAAATTTTTGGTAATAACTAGTATAATTCTCTAACTATCTGCCGGGTAACGGTGTCATAGTGGATTAATTGGATTAAGGTCCCATTACATTGATTAATCGCTTCATTTTCAATTACTTGAAATTCCATAACGAAAAATAGCTTTTCATTTTCCGAGCGCGCATCAAAAAATATTGTTCTTCTTAAATAAGATGTTAACTCATAAAGCTCTCGAGAGCCGGGATTCTAAACCCGAATAATCTTCACTCCATTTTAACATCCACCTCAAAAACGACTTTCAGTTCGGGATAATACTCACTCCTCCATTGTTTTAGATCATCATAGGAAATCAATTGTTGAAATTGTTGTCCAAATCCAAAAATATCCGTATGACTTTCCTTCATTTGCTTAAAAATTTCGTAAAAACGCTTTTCGGAGATCCTTTCTAGTTCTTTAATAATTTTATTATTTGTAACCCCATCTTTTCTTTCTAAAACATTAATTTTTACATGCAAATTGCTCACTAGAAGCAGTTTATTATTTTTCAGCGATGATCTATATTGAATTGAACTATTTGAGACCATAATACTGGCAAAACCTAGACTCTCTATTTTTCCTTTTTCGTTTTTATTTTGTAGCACACGGATTAATTGGCTTTCATCCGGATTGAATCTTGCAATTATTTTGCCTTTCTTAAAAATTTCAGAACCCTCGAAGATTAGTACTGTATTCTTCCCGGAACGAATAACAGGCACGGCGATATCTTTAGTGGATGAAAACAGACTTCGATACATTTCCCAAAGAGGGGTACTAAAGATTTCCGGAGCCCAGCCAGCTCCTTTATTGAAAAAGTCATAAATGGAAGAAGCATGAACACCCAATTTATCGTTAATGCTTGACAACACATCTTCGACATTTTCATCAGTAACTGCTATCAACGCTCTAGACGGAATTTCTTCCGAACCCATCAAAAATTTTACAATGCCCGATAATTCCTGTTGGTTATGTGCCACATTATTTTGAAGGACAATTAAACGGATTTGTGTGTTATCAAGGGCATTTTCGGAGCTTGTCCTAATTTTCCCTAGTGCACTTGTTACAGTTTCGCCTTTCCCTGTTACGACCCTCGATACTTGGCTTTCATTTTTGAGTACGGGTATTTGTAAGGTTACTTTATACCCCCCGCCATTTTCCTTGGAAATGCCCATGACCAAGGGAATGGTGCGCTTATTTATATCTTTAATATCCCAACATCCGCAGAGAAAGAGTAAGGTCATGAATACGATAAAAAGTTTACAGTGTTTATTTTTCACGCACCTTAACACCTCTATTCGACAGGAATCCATAGATAAATATGGTTAATGGAATACTAATCATAAAATAAGCTTGAGCACCTGAACTCCACAAGAAATATTTTTCGAGCAAATATTTATTAGGTACAACTATCGCAATAATAAAAGCGATCACGGAACAAGCAATAATCCAATAAGAGGAATCCCAGGCGAATACTTTCTGCATGACTCTTCCTATCATCCAAAATATTACCGAATTAGTTAATATGACTAACCCGACTAGCAATACACCAAAAAATATGGCTTGCCGGTTGAACGAAAACCAGCTAATGTCGATAGAATCCATAGCCTCCAAGAAAGGGTTGGTCAGCGTAATAACCGTTTCCTGCCCGAATACTAATAACGGGATATACACTACTAATAGTAATAATAGCGTTACAATCACCCATGCAACAAATAAATGACGAAATATCAATTTTGTTTTGGACGTTATAAATCCCAAAAATAAAAACGAGGAAAAACCTAAAAGATAAAAGAATCTCATATTAAGTAAAAACTTGGGTGGTAGATCCAAGCCTGGCGTAACGTTATGTATATTAAAATTTATAGCAGAGGAAAAAATATTCAATAACACCAAGGGAATCACAAATAAGAAAATAAAAATCGATGAACGTAAAATGGTTCCCAACCCTTTTAAAGCTGTGTATACCGATACAAAAAATAACAGCAACAATATGGACCAATAAGGGGTTCGAGGCAAAAAAATCGAAATGATGACTTCCGTGTGGATGCGGATATTGAGGGATACTAGCGCAATCAAGTTGATTACAAATGGGATAAGAAAAACGATTGCTGCCCATCTGCCCATTTTCAAATGAATATCAATGACATCATTATTCGGAAAGTAATGCAACCCTTTGATGTAGAACCACATTAACAATAATTGCAGAAGACCAAGGCATAGTATGATTTCCCAATGAGCTGTTTCCGTTAACCTATAAATGAGATTAGGATATACAACATATCCAAAACTTAAATGCATGATAATGAAAACTGCTCCGATTTGTATCCGTTGCGTCACTTTGTTTCTCCTTCTTGTTTAATTCGAAATGTCATATAAGGAACATCGTTGGATGTTAAACTTGCCAAATATATTATCGTAATAATAAAGCCAGTACAGACCCCCAAAATGCCAAAAAGTGATGCCAATATTAAAATGGGGTATTTCAGCAATCGAATGTACAAGGAGTTTTGCATGCCAATCACTGCCGAACTTGCAATTACAACAGCAGTAATCACAATGACTAGCAAATTACTGACTAATTTGGCTTCAACCATCGCCTGTCCCAGGATGATGCCTCCTACCATTGTAATCGCGGGCCCAACGCTTTTGGGGAGTCTCACAATCGCTTCAAGTATTAAATCAACTAAAACGACCATTGCAATGGTTTCCAGAAAGGCTGATAAAGGAATGCCTTCCCTACTTTTAGCGACAAACAACGCAAGATCCAATTTAAATACCTCAGGGTTAACTGACACCAAGGCAACATATAATGCGGGAAGTATCAGCGTCGCCACAAGTCCTATCACTCTAAAGAACCGAAGCATGAATGACAGAATAAAAGGAAAATTTCGGTCGTTTATACCACCCAGCATATCCCAAATGAGGTTTGGAAAAACAAGCGCGAAGGGACAATTATCTAAAAAAAGCACGATTCTGTTCTCTTTTAATGAATGTATGGCTTGGATCGGGAGTTCTGTGGCGGAAAGATGACTGACAGGACTTAACCTGCGTTTACCAAATTGCAAATTAAGATCATCAATTGTTTCAATATCGGTATTGATTCCTTTTAATTGCTCGTTCACTTTTTCAATCAGGGCTTTTGGAGTTCTTCCTTTTATATAGAGCATGGATATCTTTCGCTTTTCCAGCTCTCCGACTTGATAGGAGCAATGGCATAGACTTGCAGTGCTCAGCCTTTTTCTGATCATCCCAACGTTCGTATTAATATCATCTCCAAAGGCATCCGTAGATGATTGAATGGGACTTTCATTTTTAGGCTCTGAAATGCTACTCCTCAAATTTTTGACGATGGGATCAACGACGACATTCTGTTTGCCATCTTGTGACACGATCACTAAATTGCCTTCTAATATACCTTGAATCAATTGTTCTGTATCAATGTTAATCCGGTCACTAAGGTTTTTGAACAGGGCTTTTACTGACGCAGACGAATCTGCCATTTGCTGCACAAATAATTTAGACTTCGCTAGATCAACGAGCGTATTGAATCCTATAAGAAAGATCGTTGTTTTCTCTACCAGTTCTTCTTCGATGAAAAAATCGTCGTAATGATCGGAAAACCTAGATTGAATTTCCTTTACTATATTAGCCCTCATTAAATTGCCCCTTAACAAATAGTCATATAAAAAAATTGTTTGCAATATGGGGCGTTTTTATTCGCTGTTGGACACCTAACATATTCCCATCCTAGATCAGGCCGGACGATTATATCCTGCTATGTTAGAAAATGATTTAGTAATATAAGAGCGTGAGCAAATACGCTTAACTCGCTTATTGTTAAAAGCTAAATTTTCCCTCACCCCTATAATTTTTGTTACAATTAAACAGTAAGAATAATCAGATATTTGTACGTGGATTGATATGATCAATCTCCATCCCTAAACCAATATCCATAAAAAAAGAGATAACTACCCTAACCTTCACAATAGGAAGTATTAGGATAGTTCGGTTTTTCTGAACTAAACAAGCCACTTATTTTTCATGTTCCGTAAATCTTGCGGAAACCTTTTTTACATGGTTTTCCATCATTTTTGCAGCCTCTTTCGCATTGCCATTCTCAAATGATGCCACAATTTGTTGATGCTCAATTATTGCATCTAGTGCACTTTCATGTTTGGTTTGGATTAAATATCTTTGCAAATGATCCCGCAAACTTGAAATAAAATCATGTAACTTCGTATTATTGGATAGTTTTGCGATTAGACAATGGAATTCAGTATCCAAATTGATAAACTTACTATAATCTTGATTTTCAATACACTCCTGCTGTCGTTGAAGCAGAAGCTTTAATTGTTCCAGACTTTTTGGGTCAATTCTTTGAAAGGCGAGCTCGGTCGCTAGCGGTTCCAGTGTTTCCCTTATGATTTGAAAATCCTGAGCTTCCTTAAAAGAAACTTTACTAACCCGTGTAGTTTTTGATGTTTCGATCTCTACCAACCCTTCATATGCCAGCCTCCTAATCGATGTACGAACGGGAGTCCTGCTAATGCCTAACTGACTTGCAATTTGTTCTTCAACTAATAGCTCCATAGGCTTAAGTTCATTGTTTATAATGGATTTTTTCAATATGTCATATGCTTGATCGGATAATGAACCTGCACTCTTTAACTTTTCCAACATGGACCTCCTTAAATATTTATACATATAACGAATATGATGTTTTTGTATACAAGTACAATATGTTATTAAGAACAATTATATATATTCCTATTTTGCTTGTAAATAACTTTGGATCCTTATTCTAGTACTATATGACAAATAAAAACCCTACTTCATGCAGTATTCCTACAGCCATTATCGAGGGCACTGGAACCTAAAAAAGATGCTGTCTGCAAAATACAGACAGCATCTCCTTCAATTTGTCCAGCTTTATCCCGGATCTCCGCTTAGCACCTGACCCATTTACTAGGACTTTGCATAATATGGTGATTTCTATAACAATATAATCATCAATAATGCCAGTATCACCTACCGAACATCATTACACAACTTACCGATATTCTCGACTTCCACTACAATTTCATCCCCCGACTTGACCGGGCAGCTGCCAGATGGTGAACCGGTAGCCAAAATGTCGCCGGGCTCCAGTGTCATCACCTGTGAAAGCCAGCTGATTAAATAAGGAATGCTCAGGGACATTTCATTCGTATTGCCGTCTTGGACAACGCGGCCGTTTAAAGTGGTCACAATCCGCAAGTTTGTAGGATCAACCCCGGTAACGATGCATGGCCCTAATGGTCCGAACGTATCAAATCCTTTACCTCGCGTAAACTGTGGATCTTTTTTTGTAAGATCTCTCGCCGTGACGTCATTAAATATTGTGCAGCCAAACACATAATCAAGCGCATCTTCTTCTTTTATGTTTTTTCCGCGCTTCCCAATGATCAGGGCCACTTCCCCTTCAAGTTCCACTTGGCTCGTTAATTCTGCTGGAGGAAGCACAATCGTTTCCTTGTCTGCAATAAGAGCGGATAATGGCTTTAAAAATAAAAATGGCTCAACAAGATTTGCTTCTCCTCCTGTTTCCTTTGCATGACCTGCATATGTCCAGCCGAAATTAACCACTTTAGAAGGTTTGACAGGCTCCAAAATTTTCACGTCACTATATTTTAACTCTACCCCGTCATACTTTATTTCTTTGTTGACAAGATCAGTGAAACTGCTCGAAAGTTGTAATATTGACTCATCCTCAACAATTCCGTAATGTATATTGCCTTGTTGATTTTGATAGCGAACTATTTTTTGTGTTTTTTGTTGCACTTGCATGATGAATGAACTCCTTTGATGAATAAGATATACTTGCCTCAGATTATAAAAAATCCGGCTTTGCTATACTATAGTAACATACCTGTTCTTTCAGGTGAAAAAAAGCTGTTCTCGCAACTCCATATTCCAATAAGTCCCTGTAGGTTAAAAAGAAACAATCGTTCATGATTCCCGGCTATATTTCAGTGGAATTAGCTCGCCAATGTTCGTTTTCTGTAACTCCCCATCCATTTCCATCAAAATAAAACAATCTGGTGAATAATCGGCAATTAATTCCCTGCACATCCCACACGGACTAACTACCCTTAACTCTCTATTCTTTTCATTAGAATAAGGATGTCTAACTGCAACGATTGTATCAAAGTATCTTTCTCCATTTTAAATCGCCTTCCCAATCGCAATAGCTTCAGCACATACGGAAACCCGCCCAATATAAGCTTCTATATGTACCGCAGAAACAACATTCCCAGATCTTGTTCTTAATGCTGCTCCCACATGATGTCTATCATCTTCATAGAAGGTTGTAATCACCCTTTTAGCTTCATCAATTAATGAAAAATCATTTTCTGTTAAAGGATACGTTTTCATCTTTCCCCTTACCTTTCCTTATATGTTGACCCCTTTTTTTATATCGATTTAAGTCTACTATAATTTTGTAAATCTTTCCCCAGCGATACCATATACTAAATACCACTTCACCATTGCCACTGGATAAAAAATGGAAAGGTTGCCGGTTATTTTTTTCACCTACACGAAGGAATAAGCCACACGCTTCAGCCCTCATGATAATGTTTTAAGTATAAATAAATAGTAAATTTAGAATATTGAAACTTTAATATCGTATAATGAATAGATATATGATACTATAAACTCGCATGCAATATATGGGTATATATACCTTATATAGAAGTATATTGTTATGCTTCTTTCTCTAAAAAGTAGTGCAAAATTTACTATTGCAGTCTGCAAAATTTAAGTAATTTCAAAATTTCCGATTTTTTTTGATAATAACATGGAAAGGATGATAATTATGTTAATTTCAGAATTGGCAAAAATAAATTTAAAAAAGTTTGGAATGGTATCTATATTATCAGGATTGTTGGTTGGTGGGACATTACCAATTACAGGACATGCAGCTGAGGCAGGTGATATAAATGAACCAGTTGTTGTTTTGAGTGATGAAACTACTTCTTTTATTGGTGATGATAAAGCTAGAAGTACTGTGAAAATTACAGGAACTTTATCAGGATCAAAGCCGCTTCTTCAAAAACCACGTGCTACAGCTAAAACTTCAACTAATAAAGTTGTAGCTTCTATAAGAGCAAAAGCAGATTCAAATAACAATGGAACTAGTACTTCTTCAACAGGTTGGAAGACACTTTCTAAAACCACTTTAGCAAATAGTGGACAAATTGTAGCTTCTACATCATCAGCAAGATTTACTGGTTATCATCAAGTGAAAATATCCAGTTCTTCTAGTTGGGTATCTATTAAAAACACTAATATAAGTTATTAATCGAACAGGCATTGAATATGATAAAAAAACTTTTAAAAAAGAAAACAGTAATCATTTTTATATTGTTGGTATTATCCCCTTCAGGTAGACAGAGAAAAAAGAGAACATGATAAAATGTTCTTAACTGTCAATCT
>NZ_LMBV01000034.1 GCF_001439925.1 Peribacillus muralis | reverse complement strand
TTAATAGTGTCTGCTCACTTAAAATTTAACGTTGGCGCTTTGTTTTGTTCAGTTTTCAAAGAGCAATTTGTTTGCCGTTTACTTCGTAAGCGACTTTTACATCTTATCATGTCTTCAACACTGTTGTCAACATGTTTTTTTATTTTCTTTGTTTTGATGAAGCTGCGAAAGCTGATGTCCCGCAGCGACATGTATTAATATAACACCTATATTATTATTGGTCAATAATAATATACAACTTTTTTAAAAGTTTTTTTACACTGAATAATAACGGTGATAAACCTCGTGCCCTTTCGTCTCCACTTTGATGACGTCGATTACCTTCTTCTCTATTAGGTACTCTATTAGTACACCTAAATCGACCGAGTAATATTCAATTTCAGGGTGCTCCGTCAGCTCTGCGATCGTCCACGCTTCCGCTTTCGTTCCCATTATTTCAACCAAATGCTGTGAACCCGCGTTCGTCCTGGAATAAATAAGAAATTCACTCGCAAGGAAAAGAAGTTCCAATCTTTTTTCAAGGGTTTCTTCACTGCATATCAGTTCTTTATAAAGCTTATAGATTTCAGGTTCCATATGCTTCACTTGATTCCAGACAGTAACCTCCGGGTAAAAACCTTGTTCAATTATCTCCAATCTTGCCAAATGATGCAGGGAGTGCACGATATGGTTGTATGCATCAAGATAATGCCCTTTTTCAAAAAAGCTTTTCCCATCCATGTACCTGCGGATCAGCTTCGCGAACTCCATCCCCATTTTTAATTTCCTTCCATAGAAGGGGAATTCCCGGATTTCGGTTTTCAAGCGATCCAAATATTCATTCCGGTCATAAAGGATTTTACCGTTATAGATCCATTCAACCACTTTGCGGTTCGTTCCCAACAAAAGCCATTCTTGTAGCTGATCTTCCGTTACGATATGCAAGGCAGCCTTTTTATCCTGGTACGTGTAGTGTTTTAAAAACACGGCTTCTTCAGCTTCATCTGCAATCACAAAAAGAATGTAATCGAATGTATCCGTAATCGGGCTATTATCATCTCTTTTTTCTATTAACAAGATTCCAAGTGTAGATTTTAAACTTGCTCGCTCTTGATAAATCGGGCGAAGGATATCTTCCATCATCAAATTCCTCCAAAACCATTTTTTTAAAACGTTCGACAAAACTCTTCAAAACCCTGCTTACTTCACTTGCCAGTAATCCATTTAGTTAAACAGTAATATGTATCCTTTATTTCTTTTTTGTTCCATCCTTAGTTTATGTTATAGTTAAAGTTATATTTTAGGAGGGACAATCCATGGCTAAATATTCTAGCAAAATCAATAAAATCCGTACATTTGCTTTGAGTTTGATTTTCATCGGCTTTATCGTGATGTATCTTGGACTTTTTTTTAAGTCACATCCTATCGTCATGACGCTTTTTATGGGACTGGGCCTTTTATTCATAATCGCAAGCACCGGGGTTTATTTTTGGATAGGAATGCTTTCCACCAAAACGATACAGGTTGTCTGTCCAAACTGTGGCAAACCTACAAAAATATTAGGGCGAGTGGATATTTGCATGCATTGTGAAGAACCATTGACCCTTGACAAGAAGCTTGAAGGCGAAGAATTCAGTGAGAAATACAATCGCAAAAGCCTGCAAGACTGAATGAATCTCGACTAACTGATTGCATTCTTTCTTTATAACATGAAAAAAAGTTCCAACCAAGTGGAGGAACTTTTTTTAATGACTTTCTTTTTTCGCACAATCCGTGCAGTCGCCGTAGATTTCCATCCGATGGTGACTGACATTGAAACCTGTCACCTGTGCTGCGAAATGCTCGACCTCATGCAATGCTGGATAATCGAAATCCACTATTTTTCCGCAAGTTTGGCAGATTACATGATAATGATTCGTGGTTACAAAATCAAATCTTGCTGACGAATCACCATAAGTCAGTTCTTTAACCAAGCCTACCTCACGAAAAACACGGAGGTTGTTGTAAACCGTAGCCACGCTCATATTCGGAAATTTACTTTCCAGTGCTTTATATATATCATCAGCTGTAGGGTGTGACATGGAGTTTATCAAATACTCAAGTATCGCATGGCGTTGAGGAGTTATTCTTACACCGGTATCTTTTAAGGAATCCAACGCTTCTTTCAACTGAACTTCAGACACCGTCATCCACCTCGTTTTCTCATTAAGTATGAATTCTTAGATTGTAATATTTATAAATAGTGTACCTTCTATACGTCGATTTTGTCAATATTTCAATGACTCCCCATTCTTTTTTTAGTTCAGTTTATTCATCACCACTTTGAATCTTTCCCATTTTCGGATGAAATTAAGTATTTCCCCTATAAGTCGACTGCGTTTATGAAATTGCATCCATCTTTCACAGGTCTTTAATGAATTCTCCACTTATCTCACTACATTCTCCACAACGGATGATTGTCCCCTAAAAGGCTCAGGGTCAAAAACAGCACCCGCTTTCAAGTGCTATCCGCAGCAAGACATCCTTAATCAAGCTGCCACAGCCAAACGGCCTGGTCTTTCTTGTGGTCCTAAAGTGTTCCTTGAAAAAAACTTTTCTCACCAGTACTAGGTAAAATGGATACGATAATATCCGCTCTCGGAAAATCGTTCATTCGATCAATGAACTTCAATGGCTTCGCGATCCGGTTATGATTTATTCCTCAATTAAATAACATAAAAAAACACGGGCTCTGTATGTCCCGTGCAACTTTCTCTGAGGAGGTATTCCCTTAATAAAGCATATTCAAGTAACCACTTATTGAGTTGGACAAAAGCCTTACCCTTATTAAAAAAGGCGCTATTCCAATGAATTCGGATTTAATGCAAGGAGATCCGGCAAAACGAAAAGGCCATCCCTTCTTATCAGGACGTCATCGAAATAGATGTCACCCCCACCATAATCGGGACGCTGAATCAAGACCATATCCCAATGAATGGATGAACGGTTTCCATTATCCGC
Source organism: Peribacillus muralis (assembly GCF_001439925.1). Lineage (GTDB taxonomy): Bacteria > Bacillota > Bacilli > Bacillales > DSM-1321 > Peribacillus > Peribacillus muralis. Next base: position 27,002 of record NZ_LMBV01000034.1, on the reverse strand, counting down.
CTCATCGTAGGCAGCACCTATTGCCATATGCAGACTACCGCTTATTTTTTCATCGAACAATATATCGCCCATGGGCTGCAATATGTAAGGATTGATTCCAATCGCGAATTCGCCGATAAAACGTGATCCTTCATCAATATCCAGTATCTCATTCATTTTAATACTATGATTGGAAACGGCTTTAGTGACTTTCCCCTTTTGCAAGGTTAATTCCACACCACTAAAAGCGGCTCCTTCATAGATGGTCGGGGCATTGAAGGCTATCGTCCCATTGATGCTGTCCCTCAGTGGAGCCGTAAACACCTCTCCATCAGGCAAGTTCTTTTTTCCCGCACAGATGATTGCCGGCATCCCTTTGATGGAAAAGGACAAGTCTGTGCCTGGTGAAACGACCTTGACTTTATCAGTCCGCTCCATCAATCGCTTTAACGGTTTCAGCGCTTCCTCCATTTTCCCGTAATCCATTGTACATACGCTTAAAAGGAAATCTTCGTACCTGTCGAAGCTCATCCCAGCTTTTTGAGCTGATGCGTTGTTTGGATAATTAAGTAAAACCCAACGTCGGTTGTTAACATAGAAAAGCGTCGCAGTATGCATCATCTCCCCTTGAAGACGATGCTTCTCAACGGGGATATCAGACATATCCACAGCGCTTCCCTCACCAGATATGACGATGACCGCATCAATATCGGTATACTTCTTCAAAGCCCATTGCGATGAAGTGTCCAGTTGTTCCTTCACATTCCCTTGCAACAGATGGCGGCTTATTTCATCGTCTTCAAGTTCTACATATGGATAAGCACCAATTCTGTATGCTTCATCAATCAGTTCTTTCAATAATGGCTTCGAGTTGATATGTCCCCTTATCAGGAGTCTCTCTTTTGGCTGCAATCGTATTGAATGATGAAGCAGCCTGTCAGCAAGCTTCTTTATCCGCTCATCCTTCATCTGCGTATCCTTATTTTTCGAGTTCACGAAGAGTTTCAAGAGCTTCTTCGACATGCCCTTTGACTTTTACTTTGCGCCATTCCTTGATTACATAACCTTCCTTGTCAATCAGGAAAGTTGAACGCTCAATGCCCATATATTCCTTGCCAAAGTTCTTTTTCAATTGCCATACGTCAAACGCTTGGGCAGCTTCATGATTCTCATCAGCCAGCAAACGGAAAGGCAAACCATGTTTTTCAATGAACTTTTCATGACGCGCTGCTGGATCCGGGCTGATCCCAATGATGACCGCGTCCAATTCCTCAAAACGCTCATTGTGGTCCCGAAAATCACAAGCCTCCGTCGTGCATCCCGGTGTCATGTCTTTTGGGTAAAAATATAAAACAACGTATTTGCCCTTGAACTCCGAAAGGGAAATCGTTTCACCACCATTAGCAGGTAAATGAAAATCCGGTGCTTTTTCGCCAATTTTAACAGTCATTTTGAACCCTCCATTTCCTTCATTATGGTAAGGGTACCCAATAATCGACAGAAACACAACTTTCATTTATCCTTCCTATCCTTTTGGTCGAGGTCGATCACCGTCCTGATTACGAACGCTGCCGGAAGTGTGTATCCGATGAATGCCTGAATGGTCGCTATCATCCGACCCATGCCTATTGGTGCTATATCGCCATACCCAACAGAAAACATCGTCATCGCACTGAAATAAAAAGAAGTCTTCAATTGTTCATAAAATGTTCCGTCCAACCGATTGCCCATATCAAGAATCACCGAATGATTCTGAAGCTCGTATAATAAATAAATCAATGCAAAACCAACCAATATCGTCGCATATAAATTGCCGAGCCAGAGCATATCTTCCAAAGAGAATTTCTTTCCTCCCGACTCAACAAGAAATAACGTCCGAATGCTCATCACCATGCAAAAAATGATTCCTGCAATCAAGATGTAGAAAGTCATCCCCCACGCCCCATTTCAAAACGCCCGCTTCCTTATACATACTCCCTGTCCAATCAATATATTCTTTGGGAAGACTTCAGCCTTGTCATTAAGGCTTGTTTTCAAAACTTTTGCTTGTTGACCATTTTGGTCGGATATGTTAAGATTGTCTAAATTTTTATAATAGTTTATTTTTTATAAATATTTAATGCGTGATGCTGCATATCAAGCATTTTTTTGGAATTTCATATGTGGAAACAGGTTCCTAAGCTCATTAGGATTAAAAGGGAAGCCCGGTTTAATTCCGGCACGGTCCCGCCACTGTAATGGGAAGGTTAGCGCCATCCATATGCCACTGATCCTATGGATTGGGAAGGCTTGTGCGCTAATGATATTCCCTAAGTCAGGAGACCTGCCTGTTTCAACGACACTGTTTTAACCTACGGGAGATAGGGAGGTGTTAGGAACCTTACATAATTAAGGGGCATTTTTCATGCTTCTTTATTTTAAGCATTTCTAACTTTCTCTTTTTGACGGTTAGGGGTGCTTTTTTTGTTGTTTTTAAATTATTTGAATGCAGGAGGATGAGAATATTGAAAAGTAGTAGTTTAGGGTACCCGCGAATTGGTGAAGATCGTGAATGGAAACGGACTTTGGAAGCTTACTGGTCCGGGAAAATCGATGAAATGGAATTTACATCCCAACTGGAATCGATCCGGTTGGGTAACTTGCAAAAACAGAAAGATCAAGGCATTGATATCATTCCTGTCAACGACTTCACTTTATATGATCAAATGCTCGATATGTCTGTCATGTTCGGTCTTGTTCCTGAACGGTATTCTGCCTATGAAGGCGGCAGCATTCCGCTTTCCGTTTACTATTCGATGGCCCGCGGTAACAAGGATGAAGTCGCATCCGAAATGACGAAGTGGTTCAATACGAATTATCATTATATCGTTCCGGAATTAAAACGATCACAGCTGACTTTAACAGAAAACAAACCGCTTGCTGCATATCGGGAAGCCAAGGAAAAGCTGGGAATTGAAACAAAGCCGGTGTTAATCGGACCTTATACCTTCATCTCTCTTTCCAAAGGCTTCAATAAAGAAGATATTCCTGGCATCATTCTGAGTCTGCTCCCCCTATATACACAAATTCTGCAGGAGTTGGAGCAGGATGGTGTGCAGTGGGTTCAAATGGATGAACCTTCCCTTGTATCATCTCTTTCCAAAGATGATATGGAAACTGTTGCATACCTCTACGAAAAACTGAATGAAGCGGCACCAAACCTGAACATCATGCTTCAAACTTACTTTGATGCCGTGGAACACTACGAACAAATCATTGAATTACAAGTTCAAGGCATCGGGCTTGATTTTGTTCATGATAAAGGAAGAAATCTTAGCAAGCTTGAAAAATTCGGCTTCCCAACAGACAAAGTGCTTGGAGCAGGCGTCGTTGACGGAAAAAACATTTGGCTTTCCGATTTATCGAACAAGCTTCGTTTGATCGAGACGATAAAGAACAAAGTGGCAGAAGACAAAATCTGGCTCCAACCCTCTTGTTCCCTGCTTCATGTTCCAGTGACCGTTCGCAATGAAACCGCGCTTGCTGGTGAAGTGAAGGAAGCACTTGCCTTCGCAGATGAGAAGCTTGAAGAAATTACACTCCTTGTCAAAGGAAACAATCAAGGTTTGGGTGGAATCGTCAAGAAAGTGGAGGCAAATAAATTGGCGATCCAAACGTTAGCCAGTTCACATGCCCGGAATCATAAAAGTGTACAATCCGATGTTGAAAGGGTGAAATCGAAGACCTCGGGTCGTCAGCTGCCCTTTAAAGAGCGTTATCAAAAACAACAGGAATTTTTTAAACTGCCTTTTCTACCTTCAACAACGATCGGCAGCTTCCCGCAAACATTCGAAGTGAAACAAGCCCGCGGTAAATTCAAAAGAGGAGAATGGACTGCTGCACAATATGAAACATTCATTAATGATGAAATCTCGAGGTGGATCGATATCCAAGAAGAAATCGGCCTGGATGTTCTCGTTCACGGGGAATTTGAACGGACGGATATGGTTGAATATTTCGGCCATAAGTTAGGGGGATTCGTCTTTCTGGAAAAGGGCTGGGTTCAATCCTATGGCTCACGTTGCGTCAAGCCGCCCGTCATCTACGGCGACGTTCATTTCATCGAACCTATGACAGTCAGGGAAAGTGTCTATGCACAATCACTGACAAACAAAACGGTAAAAGGAATGCTTACAGGTCCTGTAACGATACTGAACTGGTCATTTGTCCGTGATGATATTTCGAGGGAGAATGTTTGCTACCAGCTGGCACTTGCTCTGGATAAAGAAGTACTGGCATTGGAAGCAGCCGGAATCAAAATGATACAAGTTGATGAGCCAGCACTTAGAGAAGGGCTTCCGTTGAAGAAAAGCGATCGCGATGAGTATTTGAACTGGGCGGTGAATTCGTTCCGGATATCCACATCCAGTGTGGAAGATACTACCCAAATCCATACGCATATGTGCTATTGCGACTTCAACAGTTTCATGGATGTCATCTCTTCCCTTGATGCCGATGTCATCTCCATCGAAACCTCCCGCAGCCATGGTGAGCTTGCCTCCGCCTTCGAGGAAAAGACGTATGAAAAAGGGATTGGCCTAGGTGTATATGATATTCATAGTCCGCGTGTCCCTGCTGTGGAAGAAATGGTCGATATGATTGAACGGGGGATCAAAGTATTGGATAAAGACCAGTTTTGGATCAATCCTGACTGTGGCCTGAAAACGAGGGGCGTCCCTGAAACGGTTGCTTCCCTGAAAAACATGGTCGAGGCAGCCAAAATCGTCCGGGGAAATCTAGTGGCCCAAACGCCTGGCAAATGATCGAAAACGACGTCAAATTAGACCTTGGCCACCCTACAAATCAATCTAGGACATTGTTAACGGATCTTGTCTTTCCGCCGGACACGAATCATCACAATACCATCTTTGGCGGAAAAGTAATGGCCTATGTCGATAAAATAGCCTGCATTTCGGCTATGCGCCATTGTCGAAAACCCGTCGTGACCGCATCCAGCGACTCGTTTGATTTTTTGGCACCCATCAAGACGGGAGACGCGATTAACCTTGAAGCTTATGTCACTTGTGCCCATCGCACATCCATGGAGGTTTTTGTGAAAGTCGAGCGTGAAAACTTATTAACCGGTGAAAAGCAGCTTACGGCACGTGCTTTCTTAACGATGTTGGCCATAGACGAAGATGGTAAGCCAACCGAAGTTCCCCGGGTAATCCCCGAAACCGAAGTGGAAAAGCAACAATATGTCCAAGCTCAGGAAAGATATATAGAAAGAAAGAATAAGCGTAAATAAGCAAAAACCCCTTCAACATGAATGCTGTTGAAGGGGTTTCTCTTTTTAGTTACCTGCCCCGCGGTACCGCTTCACTCCTTGATTCCAAATGACGACGGATATCATGAAAAAAACAACCCCAATTACAGGTGTGGCGAATGCATACGCATACCACTCCTCTTTCCTAAGGAAATAGGATGCCGGGTATACACCGACGAACGCGAATGGCAGTACCCACGTAAGGACAAAGCGAATGACCTTATTATAAATATCGACAGGATAGCGTCCATAGTTCCCGATATTGTACATCATCGGCATGATCGAGGTTTTCGCATCCGACCAGAATCCGATGCTTGCTATCACAACGAAAATGGCTGCATAAGCAAGCGCCCCTCCTATAGCAAAGAGGATGAAGAGAATTGGATCATACCAAGTAAGCTCCAGATTCAATGACGCCCCTGAGTAAAATATGATGATCAAACCGGTGACGACGCCAAATAACGATTCAAGCTCGATTCTTTCCAAAATGACTTGAAACAGGCTATGTATCGGTCTGGTTAATATCCGATCCATCTCCCCCTTGACGATATAGCGATCATTGAAATCCCAAATATTGAAAAAGGCTGAAAATAGGGCGAATGGAATAAGGAAGAACCCATAGATGAATATGATTTCTTCACGGCTCCAGCCGCTTAAAAATTGGGTATGGCCAAAAACGACCAAGATGAATACCAGATTCACGACCTGATTCAGCAAATCGGATAAGATCTCCATGAAGAAATCCGCGCGATATTGCAATCTTGTCTTCATATATTGACTCACATATTGAAAAAACATCGATACATAAAACATTCCGTCAACCTCCTTGAATAATCAGCTGTTTTTTTGCGACTATCCATAAAAGCTGAATCGGAATTATGAGAATGATGCACCAAATGAACTGCTGTAAAAGCGCCATGCCAATCTCGCCTGAACTGTACCCGTTCGTAAAAATCATGCTTGGTACATAACTGATCCCCTGAAAGGGCAAATATTTCATCACTTCCTGCGCCCATATCGGGTAGAAACTGATGGGCAGCAATAGACCCGAAAACAAATCGATGATGACCCGTTTAGCCCGGATCAATCCGGCATTATTATATAAGAAAAAGGTGGTGATTCCCGTCAATAAATTAATCTGGGTATTGATGACGAAGCTGAACAGCAAGGAAATGCCGAATAACCCCCACGTTGCCGGTTCGTGCGGCAATTCAATGGGAAAAATGAAAGCGACGAGCAGCATGCCCGGTATCGAAAAGAAAAAGAAACGGAATATCCCTTCCCCAAGCCCTTGCATCGTCTTCATCCCTAAATAGTTATAGGGCCGAATCATTTCGATGGCGACCTTGCCATCCTTGATTTCTGTGGCAATTTCGCGGTCAATGTTATTGAAATAAAAGGCTCGCGCCATCCATGCTACCGCGACGTAGGTTGTCATCTGCATACTTGAAAGACCTTCGATGGAGCTTTTTTCTCCATAAATTGCATTCCATAAGAAATAATAAGCACCGATATTAATACTATAAATTAAAATGCCTGTATAATAATCCGTTCGATACGCCAACATCATCAAAAAACGCATGCGAATCATCGCTAAATATTTTTCCATGGCATTCTCCCTCCTTGATAGACACGTTGTTTCTTAATGATAAGAGTGTCAGACAGTGCCTTCTTCGTAAATATTGCGAACAATCTCTTCAATGGACGTTTCATGAATTTTAATGTCCTTTATTTTAAAATGAGCTACGACAGCTGATACAAGCTGTGAAATATGATCACTTTCTTCCTTCAACAAAGCTATATATGTTTGACTTTTCTCATCACAAACCCAGTTTACGTCAAATGGAAGTGGTAAGGATTGCACTTCATGTAATGCAACCTGCTCGATGAATTGAAAATGTATCTGTTTTTCCTCGGCCCAGTTATCCTTTAAACTCTGCAATTCCCCATCATAAATGATTTTTCCTTCATCAAGCATGATTACACGCTCACACAGTGCTTCAATATCACCTAAATCATGGGTTGTCAAAAGTATGGTCGTATTATATTTTTCATTGATTTCCTTCAGGAACTCACGAATCTTCAGCTTCACGAGCACATCAAGACCTATGGTCGGTTCATCAAGGAACAGCAATGGCGGATTGTGGATCAATGCTGCCGCAAGCTCACAGCGCATGCGCTGACCGAGCGAGAGTTTTCGCACCGGCTTATCGAGCAAAGGACCGATATCAAGCGTCTTGATAACATGCTCCATATGATCGTTATATTGCTCATCCGTTACTTTATAGACCTTTTTTAACAGCCTAAAGGATTCTTGAACGGCAATATCCCACCAAAGCTGTGAGCGTTGGCCGAATACGACCCCGATAGTTTGGGTAAACTTTTCCCTTTCCCTATGCGGGTTCATTCCATTGACCGTGATTTCGCCTGCCGTTGGCTCCAAAATACCCGTGAGCATTTTGATCGTGGTCGATTTACCGGCACCATTTTCGCCGATATAAGCTACCATCTCACCCTTTTTTACAGTAAAATTGATATCATTGACAGCAGGGACGATCTTATAATTTCTTGTAAGTAAATCCCGGAAGGCGCCTTTTAGCCCTGAACGGCTTGATGCCGACTTGAATTCCTTTCGCAGCTGTTTCACTTGAATTGCATCACTCATCCTGTTACATCCTCCGTAATCTCTTGTCCTAATGCATTAGTTTATCCAAACTCGGCTTTTTAGACAATAAAAATGCCTGAAGTTGCGCCCACTTTTCCTGGACAAAAACTTACAATGTAAGAGATACATATATAAAGGAGACAAGTATGCCATGAATATAAAAGAATTATTATTATCCCAAATCGAAAAAGTCGTCATCGGCCTTCGATACGACTTCCTTTATGAAGATGATTATGGTCAATTATTATGCCAGGTCATAAAAAGGGATTCCGCCGGATCGATAGAAAGCACTCCCTTAAGTTTTCAGATTGAAATCGATGAAGAAAAAGGTACCGGGCGCCTTATCTATTACCAAGCCGAGGGGGAGATCGCTCGCCAATCCTTCAACATCGAAAAACCTGCCACCGTCGTTGAGATACTGACCTTCATAACTGGAGCCGTGGAGGCGTTTCCTACTTCCTAGGCAATTGATTCCATTGCGATTCATCAGGGGACTGATGATATTTCCCAGCATTCCTCCCCAGATTTCCAGACGAAAAAGTGCTATGATAAAGGTGTATATGTTTGTACTTTTAGGAGGTTTTTAGATTGGATTTTAGTAATTCGGAGCTTTTACATAAAGAGGCATTGGAGCATATCGTCGGCGGGGTCAACAGCCCTTCGCGTTCGTACAAAGCGGTAGGCGGCGGTTCACCGGTTGCCATGGATCATGCCAAAGGTGCTTATTTTTGGGATGTCGATGGCAATAAATATATTGATTATTTAGCTGCATATGGTCCGATCATCACGGGGCATGCGCATCCACATATTACGGAGGCAATCGTTAAAGCAGCAGAAACAGGAATTTTATATGGCACTCCAACAAAGCATGAGGTCAAATTCGCCAAAATGCTGAAAGAGGCCATACCGTCCCTTGATAAAGTTCGCTTCACCAATTCAGGCACCGAGGCAGTCATGTCGACCATTCGTGTGGCCCGTGCCTATACTGGTCGCGACAAGATCATCAAGTTTGCCGGCTGTTACCATGGTCACTCCGACCTTGTTCTTGTAGCCGCTGGATCGGGTCCGGCCACACTTGGAACACCGGATTCTGCCGGAGTTCCAAAAAGCATCGGACAAGAAGTCATCACTGTGCCCTTTAATGATATCGAGCCATTCAAGGAAGCATTGAGTAAATGGGGCAACGAAATCGCAGGCGTACTAGTTGAACCGATCGTCGGCAACTTTGGAATCGTCGAGCCAACCCCCGGTTTCCTCGAGGAAGTCATTTCCTTATCCCACGAGGCTGGATCATTAGTCATTTTCGACGAAGTCATCACCGCATTCCGGTTCATGTATGGGGGTGCACAGGACTTCTTGGGAATTCAACCCGATTTGACCGCCCTTGGCAAAATCATCGGCGGAGGACTTCCGATCGGTGCCTATGGCGGCAAAAAAGAAATCATGGAAACCGTCGCTCCCCTCGGCCCTGCCTACCAAGCAGGTACAATGGCAGGAAATCCGGCATCCATGCTTTCCGGAATTGCTTGCTTAGAGGTACTTAAAGAAGAGGGGCTTTACGACAAGCTTGACCGATTGGGAAAAATCCTTGAAGATGGTATCCAAAAGGCGGCTCAGCAGTATAATGTACCGATCACGATCAATCGCCTTAAAGGGGCCTTGACGATCTACTTCACGACGGAAAAAATTGAAAACTATGAGCAGGCTGAAAATACGGATGGGGAAATGTTCGCCAAATTCTTCAAACTGATGCTCCATCAGGGCATCAATCTGGCACCTTCCAAATACGAGGCGTGGTTCCTGACGATTGCCCATACGGAAGACGATATCGCTTATACTCTAAAAGCGGTTGAACATGCATTCAAAAACCTAATTCAAGAAACGACAACAGCATAATTATTCATTTTTTATACACCCCAGGATATTTTTCATTCTTGGGGTTTTCTTATACTCCGATAAAATAATCATTTAAATTAGTATATACGCCATTTGTTAACGGTAATCACCTTCCAATACAGCATCCAGCCAATTGTATAAAAAATTGATTTCAGAATATTGAAATGATATGATATCATTACATTTATATACATTTATACCCTTACTTTCAATCTATCAAGAACTTGGACAATTGTTCGGGTTTATTAATATTTCCCCAATTAAATCAAATGCTACAGGAGGTGAAGGGCAGAAAATAAGGGTAACCTTATTCAAGCCGCATATATGACCCAACAATGGACACCCGCTACATTCAATGAATTTCACAGGCAAGAACATGATGCCTGCGGAATCGTTGCCTGCATCGAAAAAAAGAAAATCCCTACAAACGAAAACATCTTTGCCTGCATCGATGCGCTCGTTAAAATGAACCATCGCTGCGGCTTTATCAATGGAGAAGGCGATGGCGCCGGAATCCATATTGATATTCCGCGGGTTCTTTGGAAAAAGAAGCTAAAAGCAGCAAACGTCGATCCTGAATTCGTCGATCAAGACGGCTTCATAGTCGGCCACTTATTTTTAAGCAAAAAAGCGGAAGCTCGCGACTTAAAGGTCGAAGTCAAAGAAAAGCTGCTTAAACATGGGCTTTCCTTAATCTTCGAAACGGATAAAGCGTACCGTTCGGAAGCCTTGGGACCAGTTGCGATTCAAGAGGACCCTGTGTTTTGGCAGTTTGCCTGTTCTTCCTCCAGCGTCAATAGTAAAGAGCTTTCAAATGTTCTTTTTGAGCTGACCTCAGACATCGAAAAAAGCAATTTCATCCATGTTGCATCCTTAAGCCAGCATCATGCGGTATACAAAGTGATGGGTGCCGGCGATACGCTCCCTGCCTACTACCTTGATCTTGCCGACCCATTAGCAGCATCCGCCATGACACTTGGACATAACCGTTTTTCGACCAATACCCTTTCAAGCTTCTTTCGGGTCCAGCCCTTCAGCGTGCTTGGCCATAATGGTGAAATCAATACGATCGCCAAATTACGTGATGAAGCAAAAATGATCGGAGTGCCCATTGCCAAAGACGGAAGCGACTCGCAGGATTTAAACAAGACGATCGAAACCTTCATCTGCCGGCATGGCTACTCTTTGTTTGAAGCCGTCGACCTTATGTTCCCGCCAATCATTAGCGAAATCAAGGAATATCCCAACCACCTACAAGACTTGTATACGTATTTACGGGAAGCATGGGGCCATTTCGCCCAAGGTCCGGCAGGCATCATATCCCGCTTCGGCGACGAAGCCGTGTTCTCTGTCGACTCTTTAGGCTTGCGTCCACTATGGAATATAGAAACGGAATCTTCCTATATGTTCACTTCAGAGCCCGGGATCATCCCTTCCAGTGAATTTACCGGAGATCCGAAACCGATGGGTCCAGGAGAAAAAGTAGGGTTGAAATGGGATGGCGACCGAATTGTAATGTACACTTACAAGGACTATCAGGAAAAAGTGTTTGAACTGTTCAATAATCGTTTCGTCCTTTCCGATGACCGCGTCCGCTTGCAGCCGCACGTTTTTGAAAAAATTGTCTCCATGACAAACATGCAAGCAATTCATAATGGTCAGTATAAAGCCTTTGGCTGGGAGAGGGAGCATGTTCAATTAGTGGAACAGATGGCCGAGAAAGGCGCTGAGCCCATTCGTTCCCTTGGTCACGATGCTCCACTGGCAGCTCTCAATCCTCAGCGGACCAACATTGCCGACTTCATAAAGGAAAGTGTAGCTGTCGTAACCAACCCAGCCATCGACCGGGATCGGGAAACTGAGCATTTCTCGACACGTACCATCATCGGAAAACGTCCTTCCCTATTTGAAGCGAAAAAGGCCGGCAAAGTTTACGAGCTGCCGACTCCCTTATTGATTGAAGGATTGACGGGCTATGATTGTTCATCCGCCCTTTCACAGCCAAGCTATGATCAATTCATTAAAGATAACCAGGACCAAAAACTCGTACACTTCATTTCAAGCACATTCAAGGAGAATGAGAGCATTTCAGATGCCCTGACCAGGATTACCGCTGAGGCGGTCGATGCAGTGGATGGCGGCAAGACGCTGCTCGTTTTGGATGATGCACACGCCCATCAAAATGGTCACCTCCTGCTTGATCCACACCTTGTCACTTCAGCTGTCGATCAAGCATTGGTGGTTACAGGCAAGCGTCGGGATTGCTCCATCCTATTACGATCGGCATCACTAAGGTCATTGCATGATATCATCGTCTCTTATGGCCTAGGAGCGAATTTGATCAGTCCGTATTATATGTTCCTTTCGTTATCTTCAGATGACTTAAAGGGGGTTACCAATCTATATAACTCCTTAACGAAGGGCCTCGAGAAAGTTATTTCCACCATCGGCATTCATGAACTCCGCGGGTATGGAAGGCTCTTCTCAAGCATCGGCTTACATGAGGAAATCGCGGCATATTTAAACGTGGCTAATTTCTTTGGTTCAGATGATTTAGATTATAATTTCGATAAAATCAAAGCTGATGCCATCCAGCGTGCGGAAGATTACAACAATGATAAGGAACGCATGGGAAAGACCTTTCATTTATTCCCAAGGATTTGGAAGTCTATTGGTGAAGTGGCTTCAACCGGCGACTATGACGCTTATCGCGAAAAGATCACCGAGCAAGAAGAATCCAATCCTACAGCGATCCGCCATTTAACATCTTTAAAAAATTCAGATACTCAGATACCATCTGAAAAAGTCAATCTTTCTATAGGTGAACAGGAACTTCCTTTCGTCATAGCCTCCATGTCCTTTGGCTCACAAAATGAGATTGCTTTCCGGGCGTATGCAGAGGCAGCCGAACGGCTAGGCATGATCAGCATGAATGGCGAAGGAGGAGAAATCAAGGATATGCTTGGCAAGTACCCGAAATCACGCGGACAGCAAATTGCTTCAGGCCGTTTCGGTGTCAACGCAGAACTCTTGAACTCTTCTAATCTTTTGGAAATAAAAATCGGGCAAGGCGCAAAGCCTGGTGAGGGAGGTCACCTTCCCGGCTCAAAGGTTACAGCGAAAATTGCGGAAGCGCGGAATGCAACGATCGGTTCCGATTTGATCTCCCCTTCCAATAACCATGATATTTACTCGATTGAAGATTTGGCCCAAATGATCCATGAATTGAAAACGGCGAACGATAAAGCGAAAGTAGCCGTGAAAGTACCTGTCGTTCCAAACATCGGTACGATCGCAGTCGGGGTTGCCAAGGCAGGTGCCGATATCATTACGCTTTCTGGTTTCGATGGCGGAACGGGGGCTGCCAGGATTCATGCACTCGCACATGTCGGTCTTCCAGTCGAGATTGGTGTGAAGGCGGCCCATAATGCGCTGCTTGAGTCGGGTATTCGTCAAAACGTTGAAATTTGGGCTGACGGCGGGTTAAAAAGCTCAATGGATATTATGAAGGTGATGCTGCTTGGGGCAAACCGCGTAGGCTTTGGTACCCTTTCAATGATTGCCGTCGGCTGTACGACATGCCGCGGATGTCACCTTGATACTTGTCATGTAGGCATCGCCACCCAAATCGAATCGGAAGCACAAGCGAAGGAGCACGGGCTGCGACGTTTCGTTCCCCGAAAATTCGATTTGGCCGTTCAAGGTTTAGTGAATATGTATAGTGCATTTGCCCAAGAACTTAAACTATTGACCGGTTCGCTCGGCGTGAAAAATCTTCAGGACATCGTCGGCCGTTCCGACTTGCTGCAGCAAGTTAAGGGGCAGCATTCACTGGATCTAACCTATCTATTAAAAAACCTGGATATTACGCCATTCTCCCATCAGGAAAAAGAGGCATATTTGAATGAGAGCTCAATGCAGGTTGCAGTTGGTGCTGAATACCTGGATTCCCATGTAGATGATCTACAGCAATCGCGAAGCTATAGCTCCATCACTTCGGAGCAGCGTGTACTCGGCAGCCGCGTCTCCTGTCACCGCGTTAGGGGCAGACTTGATGGATCGTACAAAAAACTCCCCCCTGTCCACCTATCCTACCAGGATGGTTCCATCCCGGGCAATGGACTTGGCGCTTACAATACGGAGGGCATTACGATCAGCGTGAACGGCGGCGCACAGGATGGAATCGGCAAAACTTCGATTGGCGGGAATATCGCCATCTTTAAATCTCCCGGAAAAAACGGGAATTTCTATAATGGATCAGTCGGCAAGGGCTTCGGATACGGTGCACAGCATGGTCTTCTCATCGCCCAAGGGGATGCCGACGCAAGGGCGGGAATCCGGCTTTCGGGAGCCGATATGATTATCGGTGGCTTATTGAAGCAACCCCTTCCAGAAAAAGAAACAGGCAATATAGCGGTAACTGCCAATATTAAAGGATTCGCTTTTGAATATATGACCAATGGGAGAGGTTTGGTTCTAGGTGATCCCGGTCCATGGATTTGTGCAGGCATGACCGGCGGTGTCGTTTATTTACGCCATCAGCCTGAAAATGGATTAACGAAAGACGTAATTAAAAAACGGGTTGCCAAAGGAGCAAAGGTCTCAATAGAGCCCCTGTCCGCAAAAGGCCAGCAGGATGTGGAAGAACTTCTGGGAAAATACACGACACTCTTGAGAGCTCATGGCCAAACCGAAGAAGCAATCTCTTTAGAGGCCCTGCTCCAAAATCCTGGAGAGCATTTCCTTCAGGTCGTACCAGTTAAGGAACAAGCGGACCCTGCTGTTTCCACGGAGTGAGGCATAACAAATATCGGTTCATTCAAAAAAACTGATGCTCGAGTATAAGAGCATCAGTTTTTTTTTAGTTATTTTCCGCTTGAATCATCAGCACCGGCAGAAAAGTAATAGTTGAAAACAATCATAAAATTGCCTATATTTTCTTTATATACTAAACTTGAATTTGGCTCTTGTAACCGTAAGGAAGACCTGAAGATTCTTTTTGTTTATAACCCATCATTTTAGTGTAAAGTACTACTAAATAAGTTAGAATACAACTTTAAGCAAAAGCCTATATATAAATAGTGCCTTTTAAATGACAAAGAAAGGATTAACCTATATATGAAGTTCGGTGCCCGCATTCTCAAAACAGGAATAGCAATCGTTTTAGCGCTTTATCTTTCGGAACTGCTTAACCTGCCTGCTCCTGTCCTTTCTGGGATTGCTGCAATATTTGCCATACAGCCGACCATTTACCGTTCTTATCAAACGGTGCTGGAGCAAATACAAGGAAATATCATTGGAGCTTTAGTTGCTGTCTCCTTCGTTTTGTTGTTCGGAAATGATATTTTTATAATCGGCCTTGCCGTAATGGTTGTCATAACCATCAATTTAAAACTGAAAATGGATAAAACGATCGTCCTTTCCATCGTGACGGTCATCGCCATTATGGAAAGCCAGGACGGGGAATTCTTGAATTTTGCTTTTATACGTCTCTCATCCGTTTTGCTTGGTATCGTCTCTTCCTTTATCGTGAATCTGGTTTTTCTCCCGCCAAAGTACGAAGCAAAGCTTTACACTCGGATAACAGATGTGACGGAAGATATATTGAAATGGATCAGGATCAGTACAAGACATGCTACGGAACATGCTTTATTGAAAAAGGACATCAGCCGCCTGAAGGCGGAGTTGCTTGACTTGGAACAAATCTATTCCATGTACAAAGAGGAACGGGAATATTTCAAGAAGAATAGCTTGGCTAAAGCTAGGAAGCTTGTCATATATCGGCAGATGATCATTACAACAAAAAAAGCGTTTGAAACCTTGAAGAGAATTCATAAATTCGAAAATGAGATATTTCAAATGCCTGAAGATTTCCAGCGAAGTATTTTCCACCAGCTTGATTTCTTGATTCGCAAGCATGAACAGTTGATTTTATTGCATATCGAAAAAATCAAATCAATCGGGGAGATCGAGGATTGGGATCAGGATTGTTTAAGTCGGAAAGAACTGTTAGCCCACTTTTTCGAGCAGCAAAATCATGTGGATGAAATGAATGACAATCTCGGTCACCTCTCTGCCCGTCTTGTACCATTGATTTCTTCCGTCATTGAATATGACGAACAATTGGAGCATCTTGAAAAGCTTATTGTCAGCTTCCAGTCCTTCCATAAGGAAGACAACGAAGTATCTGTCCAGTATGAAGAAGATTAAAAAAGACGGTTCCCGGGAACCGTCTTTTTCGCTTTTATTTAGAGAATGTCCCTCTTTCAATCATCCAAAAGATTACGATCTGCCGCATTTTCAATCGTTTCTAACTTCTGCATAAGATCCTGCAGTTCTTCTTCCGTGAATGAATTGAAGTTCTTCCCTATCGAACGGTTATGCTCCGCAAGCACTTTTCCTAAAATCTCTTTCCCCGCCTCTTTCAATTCAAGGTTGATTACCCTGCGATCACTTTCTGATGGCTGCCGTTTCACATAATCCATTTCCACTAACTTATCTACAAATACGGTAATCGCACTTGGCTTTACGGTTAAAAAGTCAGCCAGCTTGGTCGATTTAATCGATCCCTCTTTTTTTAATATCAATAATATGAAAAACTGAGGCGACGTTAATCCATAAGGCTGAAGATTTTTTGCTACGATTGCCCGTAGCTTTTTCCTAATCCGGAAAATTTGCATTTCTATACTATTCGTTACTTCCCATTTAAAATCCAGCCTTCTCACTCCTTATAGGACAATCCTACCTCTTAAATTAAATTAAACGGCATTACATTGTCAACCTTTCTTACCATATATCCTTAAAACTTAAAAAAATTTAAATTTATCCCAAAAATTTGTATTTATTTCCCACCAACTTTCGGAATAAATTACATGACAAAAAATAATTAAACTGGTAAACTCTTTACTTATTAATGTTAATACTTATAAAAATTAATATTTATTAAAATTAATAATAAACATGTGGTATAGGGGGCAGGAATCAGCTAATCAAGGCAAATAATGAAAATGACGCAATATAAGTTATAGGTATCAATCATCAATATTTTTTGGAGGCGAAACAAGTGAATAGAGGACGTTTAGTTTTAATCAATGTCATTGGTTTGGTTATTATATTAGCAGTTGTAGCTGGTGGGGCTTTTTACTATTATGAAAGCACGAATTTCATTAAGACGGATGAAGCAAAAGTGACAGGAGATTTATATACGATTGTGGCGCCTGCTGCCGGTAAATTAGCAGATTGGGACTTAGAAGAGGGTAACAGTGTCAGCAAAAAAGCTACAGTAGCTAATGTAACAACTGCAGAAGGAAAAGAAACGGTTAAAACAGCAGAGCAAGGTACAGTCGTTAAAACACAGGTACACAATGATCAGCTAGTTCAAGCAGGTCAAACATTGGCTCAAACCATCGATATGAATGATTTATTCATTACAGCCAATATAGAAGAAAATAAATTGAAGAATATTGAAAAAGGTGACAGTGTCGACATTATCATTGATGGAGATTCCGATACCGTTTTCGAAGGTACATTGGAACAAATCGGGTATGCAACAACATCCGTCTTTTCAGTGATGGGCAATCAAAACAGCAGCGGAAACTATACGAAAGTCACTCAAAAAGTACCAGTTAAAATTTCCATTAAAGCACCATCAGATAAAGTTCTGCCTGGTATGAATGCAGAAGTGAAGATTTCAACTAATTAATAAGCTACACAGTTATACAGAAAGGAGGTTTTCCTTAAATGGCTTCTCAAACAATCTCAATAAACGAAAACAAGGGCATGAAGCAGTTCGTCCCGATGTTAATTATCATAATGCTTGGTTTATTCATGGTCATTTTGAACCAAACCCTGCTAAGTGTCGCCATGCCGAGGATGATGGCCGAGTTTAATGTAGCTGCGACTACGATTCAATGGTTATCAACTGGTTTCATGCTTGTAAACGGGGCTTTAATACCACTATCAGCGTTTTTGATAGAACGGTTTGGCACGAGAGTCCTTTTCCTGGCTGCCATGTTTCTATTTACGGTCGGTACACTCATTTGCGGCCTAGCACCAAATTTCCCCGTCATCCTCACAGGCCGATTGATACAGGCGGCTGGCGGAGGAATCCTGCAGCCATTGGTTATGACAATCATTCTTTTTGTCTTCCCGCCAGAGATGCGCGGAAAAGGAATGGGAATTTTTGGTTTAGCCATCATGTTCGCTCCTGCCATCGGACCTACTTTGTCCGGTTGGGTCATTCAGGAATACAGCTGGAGGGTCATGTTCTACGCAATGGTTCCATTAGGCGTGGCCATCATAATCCTAGCCTTATTAAGTATGCGGAATGTAGCAGAGCCAAAGAAAATCAAATTGGATTTATTGGGTGCTTCCCTATCCTTGATAGGTGTCGCATCACTTCTATACGGTGTCAGTGAAGCAGGCTCGAAAGGCTGGACGGATTCCATCGTTCTCGGGACGATCATCATTGGACTCATCCTGCTGACGCTATTCGTGATGCAACAGCTAAAATCGGAAACACCAATGCTCGACTTCCGAGTGTTTAAATATGACATGTTCGTACTGTCGAATATCATTTCGGCCATCGTTACAGTTGCGATGTTTACCGGCATATTCTTATTGCCTATTTATTTACAGACGCTAAGAGGATTTACACCTGTTCAATCAGGACTGTTAATGTTACCAGGAGCCCTTGTAATGATGGTGATGTCACCCATTTCAGGAGCACTATTCGACAAATTCGGTCCACGTCCATTAGCATTGGTAGGTTTGGCAATCACTGCCATCACTACCTACGAATTCGCTACATTGACTACAGAGACAACCTATTCAACTTTGGTCATCATCTATGCCATCCGTTCCCTTGGAATGTCCATGCTGATGATGCCGATCATGACAGCCGGGATGAATCAGCTGCCGAAGTATTTGAATACCCATGGTACGGCGATGAGCAATACGCTGAAGCAAGTAACCGGAGCCATCGGTACCAGCTTCGTTACAACCGTATATACAAATCGCGCCACTTTCCATGGCACTTCATTGGGAACGGAAATGAGTACGAGTGACCCTGCGTTTGTTCAGAATTTCCAAACAATCGTCCAATCCATCATGAGTAACATGAATCAAACGAGTGAGCAGGCACGGGAAACGGCATTATCATTGATTTCCACCCAAATCCAAGGTCAAGCAAATGTAATGGGAATCAATGATGCATTCTTTTGGGCAACAGGCATCGCGGTTGTCGGAATCGTACTCTCACTGTTTTTACGTGACGTCCGTAAGGATAAAGTAATCCAACAAGCTAGAGAAGAAAAATTGGATGTTCCTTTGCTGCCTTCACCAATGAAAAAATCGGTTTAATCATACGGAGGGATTTCAATGAAAATCTATGTTGTATACGACAGTGAAGGCAATCACACGAAAGCACTAGCCGAATCAATAGCTCATGGAGCCGCTGCGGTTCCTGGGGCTGAGGTTCATCTTGACCATGTAAATGAGGCGGATGTTTATAAGCTTCAGGAAATGGATGCCATCATCTGGGGCTGTCCGGGCCATTTCGGCACCATTAGTTCGAGTTTGAAAGCGTGGATCGATAAACTTGGGTATTTATGGGCAGAAGGGGCGCTCATCAATAAAGTGGGTGCTGTATTCTGTACAACCGCCACGGTACACGGTGGGCTTGAGGCGACCATGCTGAATCTAATCACCCCTATGCTTCATCAAGGCATGATCATCGTCGGCTTGCCCGGCACCGTTCCTGAAAACGCCTTGTATGGATCCTACTATGGTGTCGGGATAAGCTGCCCGCCCGGAGTGGAAGATAACATTTCCAAAAATGACTTGCAGCTTGGGGAAGCACTGGGTAAACGGGTAGCCCATGTCACCCGTTCATTCACAAACGAGCTCTAGGAGGCTTGATTCAATGGGCTTAATTTTAATAATCATCATCGTTGCGATTTTAGCGATTACGGGCTTGATCACCTTCAATATCAAAACCTTATCTCCTGAAGATAAGCCGGTTGTTAAGGACGATGATCCATCCTCCGAATCCGCTTCACCTTCTGATGATGAGCTTGATACAGAGATCATCATCGATACAGACAACGATGAATTGAAAATGAAAGATCAGGATTATCGTTTGGCGCTTTCCAAGCTGCATAAGCAAACACCAAACGATGAAACACCAGCAGACGAAAAAAAAACTAACGTTCGTAAAATGAAAGACGCAGAATTCCGGGGGACTTTGAAAGATTTCCAACAGAATGGCGACTGACATCCACGCATTCCCCAGTGGCATATGAACCACTGGGTTTTTTTTCTTTAAGTCGTGTCAGCCTTTGTAATCTCTTTGGTCATAACCATTTGCCGCACGATCGGCGGACCGCATTTACTTATTTTTCTGGTTGACAGTTACCCACAAAAACTTTAAGCTTAGGACACGTAACACAAACATTTTTTTAAACTCAGCTATCGCTGAGAGACGGAATTTTAAAAGGATTTCCTTTTTTCGTTCGTCACTTGCCTTTTTGGCAGGTGGCGATTTTTATTTTTATAGGGGTGAAAAACATGCAACTATTGAAGTATTCCATAATGGTGTTAATTGGCTCGATTTCATATGGTACTTTATCGACGATGATGAAGTTCGGGTTCATGGATGGCCATTCGTCCAGTGAACTGGTCGGCAGTCAATACCTTGTAGGTTGGCTGATCGTCTCCATTTTATTCCTTTTTTCGTTTAAATATAAAGTGTCTTGGAAAAGTGCCGGATTGCTATTATTTACAGGCATGATGTCCACTTTCGTCGGAAAGGCATATGCCGTTTCCGTATCAGAGCTTCCTGCTTCGATTGCCGTTGTCTTTTTATTTCAATTCACATGGATAGGTGTCATTATTGAAAGCTTCATAAACAAAAGACGTCCGGCTAAAAATAAACTAATTGCCATTTTCGTTCTGTTTATCGGAACATTATTGGCAGGGGCGATTTTTGGGCAGCCGCTCTCAGAACTAAGCTTAAAGGGTGCATCGTTCGGAATGTTATCCGCGCTGCTTTTTGCACTTTATATGTATTGCAACTCTAAATTCGCAGTTGGCGAATCCTCGATGAAACGTTTGTTTTTCATTGCGACGGGTGCGATGCTGACTGCTGTCTTCACGACTAACCCTGTAACACTTGTTACGAACATTGTGCAAACGAACCTATGGTACTATGGACTGTTGCTCGGCATTTTGGGTGTATTGGTTCCTTTCTTTTTCTTTGCTGTAAGCATGCCGAAAGTGGGTGTCGGGCTTGGAACGATTCTTTGTGCGGCTGAATTGCCTTCGGCCATGGTCGTTTCCGTCATCTTTTTGAATGAACAAGTTACGTCGCTGCAATGGTTCGGGATGTGCTTGATCATGTTCGGCATCGCCCTGCCTGAGGGCTTGAAGCATCTGCCGCAATTCCTTCCTCGTAGAAAAAAGGCGATGCATGAAAACGGAGTTTCGTGATGGGCACGATACTTTAGCTCGTTGAACATATGAAAAGCTAATCTGCAATAATAGCCTAAGACTGCAGACAAACTCGATAACCATTGAGCTTGTCTGCAGTTTTTTTAGGCTGTTCCGCTCCACTCCACTTTGCATGAATTGTATTGTATTGTATTCGTTTCATTTCACTGCAGGCGATCCCTTATCCAGAGGCGGTCCTGGAATCCTCCTCGGGAGCATGACTATGATTACGACTGACACAATCATTCAGATGAAAAAAAAATCAAAAAAAGGTTTCGGAGTTTGACTTCCGAAACCTTTTTGTCTACAAACTGACTATTCTAATGGCCTTTCTTCTGTGAAATCTTTGAATCCAAACTCCTTTTTTAGGAATCCAATTGCTGCACTTGAAATAAGCTGTAATAATTTCCTTGTTTTTTCATTAGCTCTTCGTGCGTTCCGATTTCGGTAATTTCCCCATTATCGATATGAACGATCCGATCTGCATGGGTAATCGTTGATAAGCGGTGTGCCACGATGATCGTGGTCCGGTTATTTGCCAAAATGTCCAGCGCCTCCTGGATATAATGTTCACTTTCTAAGTCCAAGGCTGATGTGGCTTCGTCCAGGACGAGTATAGGTGGATTTTTCAGAAAGACTCTCGCAATGGCCACCCGCTGCTTTTGCCCACCGGATAATTTCACTCCACGCTCGCCTACCTTCGTATCGTACCCCTCTTTTAAACCGATGATAAAGTCATGGGCATTGGCCGCTTTTGCCGCTTCAATGACTTCCTCATCACTTGCATCGGGCCGGCCCATCAGGATGTTGGCCTTAACCGATTCACTAAATAAGATATTATCCTGCATCACCATGCCAATTTTGTCTCTTAGGCTGCGGACTTGAAAGTTCCGGATATCTGTTCCATCCAATAATACCCTTCCCTCCGTCACATCATAGAAACGAGAAATCAAGCTGACGATCGAGGATTTCCCGCCGCCGCTCATCCCGACCAGCGCAATCGTTTCTCCAGGCAAAACATCCAAATTTATATGTTTTAATACAGGTGCCTCCTTCTCGTCATATGCGAACGAAACATCCTCGAAGGTGATATGGCCATCTACATGTTTCAACTCCTGCGCCCCTGGTTTATCATCGATATCATACTTCTCATCGACGAACTCAAAAACCCTGTCCATTGATGCCAATGTTTGGGTCATGGTCGTCGAAGAGTTAACTAATCGTCTGAGCGGGTTATAAAGCCGGTCTATGAAGCCGACGAACGCTACCATCGTCCCTAAAGACAATTGATCATGAATGACCTGATATCCGGCAAATCCTATCACGAGCAAAGGTGCTATATCCGTAATCGTATTGACGACAGCAAAGGATTTAGCATTCCAGCTCGTATGCTTCAGGGCCTTATCCAGGAAATTCTTATTCTGCTTCGCAAACAGTTCCTGTTCCCGATCTTCTATCGCAAAGCTTTTGATGACTGACATCCCTGAAACCCGTTCATGAAGGTGACTCTGTACATCCGCTAAGGCTTGGGAGCGGACCCTGGTATAGGTTCTGAGCTTGCCGAAGAAGTGCTTGATCGAGAAAGCATAGAACGGAAGCATGATGATTGATACAATCGTTAATTTCACATCCATCTTGAACATGATGGCTATCACGATCACAATCGTGGCGATATCAAGCCAAAGGTTCATCAAACCCGTGATGACAAAGTTCTTCGTTTGTTCCACATCCGTGATCATCCTAGAGATGACCTCTCCCACTCTTGTGTTCGAATAATATTTAAAGCTTAGTTTCTGTGTATGAGTAAATAAATCATTTCGGATATCATATAAAATTTTCGTACCTGTCCATTGGGCGAAATACTGGCGGTAATATTCAATTGGCGGTCTTATCGCAACAAAAATGAAAAGCATGATGCCCATAACCCATAAAAGGCGTTCTGATTTTACGGCCTTTGAGAGATCTCCATTCCCAATGATGTCATCCACGATATACTTACTGAGCAGTGGCAGCAGCAGCGGGATCGCGAACTTTAACAGACCGATTAAAACCGTCCCGATTATCTGCCATTTATAAGGTTTGACAAAATGTAAATATCTCTTAATACTCTCCACGGAATCCCTCCATTTCTAAGGTTCATTCGCCAAAACTCATGCTAAAAAAACCTGAATGTTTTGTTTTATTATATTTCCCTTCCGAAGGTGAACTATCAAACGGATTTGATTTATTACCATCCACATTGATTAAAGATAACCTTGGAAAAATGAATACCTTACACACTAGAAAAAGCCTGCTCATTAAACAGCAGGCCTTTACTATCATCGATAGGTCAAGAAGCGTTCATACCAACTATCAATGAACTCTGCGGAGAATGGTCCCTTTCGCTGGCGTATCATATAAATTAAATAGTCTACGTTCTGTTTCAATATTGAATCGATGGCATCCGGGTAATTCATTTCTTTCCGATGCCTTTCATATTCATCCTCATCCAGCAAATTAAACGTCATATCAGGGAATACTTTAATGTCCAGGTCATAATCAATGTATTTCAATGCTCCAGAATCGTATGTGAACGGTGAACTGATGTTGCAATAATAATAAACACCGTCCTCTCTCAACATACCGATAACATTAAACCAATACTTTGAATGAAAATAGCAAATCGCCGGCTCACGCGTAATCCAGGTCCTTCCATCTGATTCCGTCACCATAGTACGGTCATTCGCCGCTATCATCAG
This sequence comes from Peribacillus muralis, assembly GCF_001439925.1. Taxonomy (GTDB): domain Bacteria; phylum Bacillota; class Bacilli; order Bacillales; family DSM-1321; genus Peribacillus; species Peribacillus muralis. Next base: position 2,932 of record NZ_LMBV01000034.1, on the reverse strand, counting down.
ATTTTGAGTCCCTTTTAAAACGGTTGTTTCTTCCCAGATACGATGGATATGTCCATTATGTTTATAGCTATGGATTTGGATTTTTCCTCCTTCGGTAGGAACAATCCCCATTTATCTCTCCCTACTTTCTATAGACACCCTGTCAGCGTACTGTGCCCTATTCCGTTTGCAGTTTTTGTGTTAGTAGTATATATACTTTTTTCCATTTACCCTATATTCCTATATTATAGCGATTTATTCATAAATTTAAAACAAAAGTGGCTAATCTCCGCGTGGAAATGTGTAAAAAAGTCAAAAAAATCTGACCATCCACCCATTATCACTAAGAAATTAGCCAATGCTTTTATCGTATAGCCGCCTGGTGCTGCTGAAAATAACGGATGACTTCTTCCGTTTGACTCTCGAACCGATCATGGATCTTTTTTAATTCTTGCTTCTTGAGTTGAATCTCTTCTTGAATGGTGATTGCTTCACTTTCTTCTTGCAAGGCTAGTAGCTGCTTCTCTATATCTTGGCATTTCTCGATTTCCGATTGTAAAAGTAAAAGCTTATCCATCGTTTTCAACTGGTTATTTATCAGCCGGTTAAATTCCTCCATGAATGCACCTTCCCAATCTGTTTTTTTCTACATATGGTTTATATTTATATTCGATTTTCAATTGGACTTCTCCTTTGACATAAATTGTAAACACAAAGAAACATTTGTCGAAACCAATGAAGAAAAAAATACATCCTCCATAAAGTTGGTGCCTCAGATCGTAGACTAACTCGATTATATGTATAAGTTCTCTGCAGACGGTCAACCCCTCTATTCTCCACAGGAGGATCTATACTTAAACCGTTCACTGCAGCCGCTCCCTTATCCAGAGGCGGTTGGGGGACCTCTTCGGCGCTTGCGCCTGCGGGGTTCTCCCCTAAAGACCGTATTTCCCGTACGAGTCTCGCACACCCGCTCCAATCCACTCTGAAGGAAGCTGTAAGTTAATAAATCTATTACCCACAGGAGGATCTATAATTGGACCGTAGCTTTCCACTGCAGGCCCTCCCTTTCCGCTTTTCTCGCAGGAGTTTCACACCTTTCGTTTCATTCCCCTTAGCGTGAGCCATTCAAAGCCCACAGTTGGAGGGTGTGCTTGAAACGTGGTGCTGCACTGTAATGAGTTGGTTACACTAAGTTAGACAATTATTTCAAGGTCAGTATAGGGTAACCAAACTACGAAATAGAGTTTGACTAAACGTAAGCGTGGACATTCACTTAAGAATTCAAAGGACAAATGAAATGATAAGAGAGTACGACCTGACTTTCTCATCATTGAATAAACGGATCAGACAACATCTCAAGATGGATTCCTTTCACAAGTATGACGATGTGAATCAAGAACCTCTGTCCATCAAAATCAAAAAGGTTCAGATTGTCTACAAACGAAAAGCACCCTTCAAGAGAAGGGTGCTTCGTTTTTGTATCAGCAATTAGCCTTGGCTTTTATTGCTTTGAGATTTTTGGTTTTGTTTTTTTACTTCTTGAACATTTGTTTCAGAAGCAAACTCAGTGCCGTATTGGCCTTGACCTTGTTGAGAAGCTTGGTTTTGTTTTTTCACTTCTTGAACGTTTGTTTCAGAAGCGAATTCAGTACCGTATTGACCTTGACCTTGTTGAGCTTGCCCGTTTTTGTTCTTTACATGTTGGATGTCAGTACCTGATTGCGTTTTGTTTTTAGCCATTGATATCACCTCCACGATAATAAGATAACCATCATTACCGTGTGTTATCCGGCTAAATTTTTCCAGTTTTATTATACGAGCAACGAAATGCCTCCATCAACGATGATGGTTTGCCCACGAATCATGCTAGATCCATCTGAAATTAAAAACAGGATGGTATTTACCATATCTTCCACTTCGACCATCCGACCAGCAGGAGTCTGTTCTGCAGCCTCGGCAAGCATTTCATCCCGATTCGGGAACGATTTCAGGGCATCCGTATCGATCACACCGCCTGAGACGGCATTGACACAAATGTTCTTCGTCGCCAATTCAACCGCTAAATATCTTGTTAATGCTTCAAGCGCAGCTTTGGAAACACCGACAGCCGTATAATTTTTCAAATAGCGAATCGAGCCAAGTGAACTGATGCTGACGATTTTCCCGCCTCCGTTCCTTTCCATCAATTTTGCAGCTTCCTGAGCGCAAAAAAGGAGTGCTTTCGTATTGATATCCATAGTCCAGTTCCAATGTGATTCTTCCAGCTCCATCAATGGGCGCTGTACGCCTGATGCCGCATTATTGATGAAGATATCCAACCGTCCATAAAAGGCATCGATTTCCTCGAACATGCTTTTCACCTTTGCCACGTCGCCTACATTCGCCTTCACTACAAGAGCTTTACGCCCCAATGCTTCAATTTCAGCTGCCACTTCTAATGCTTTCGACTTGCTTCGGGCATAATTAATAACGAGGTCGTAACCTTCCTCTGCAAGCTTGATTGCCGTGCTTCTTCCTAAACCTTTACTGCTGCCTGTAACGAGCGCTACTTTTTGTTCCATTCGTTTATTCTTCCCTTCTGAGTAAACACCGAATTATAAAAATCAAGTTAAAAAGGAGTGTTACTGTTTATGTATGTTGGACGTGATATGACAGAGTTGTCGATGATGAAAAAATCGGATTGGGAAAATAGCGAGCTTGCCTATTTTCATCACTCCCTACAACAAATGGTACCTTATTTAAACCAAGAAGGACAGAGTATCCATAGCGAAATCGTCAAAGAAATCGAAAATAGGGGCGGCCTGACTAGACAGGAAGCCGATTATACACATGGAACGAAACAGGTTTACGATTGATGTTAAAGAAAAAGAGGATATCTTTGTAAACTGGCTCCCATGTCAAAGACACATATAAAAAAAGAGGTTACGCTACTTGAAGATGATTCCTATAT
>NZ_LMBV01000024.1 GCF_001439925.1 Peribacillus muralis | reverse complement strand
GTCCAAAATGTACAAGCCATAAAAAAAGTAGACAAACTCGATTTTCATCGAGTTTGTCTACAGTCTGAAAGCACCTCATAAGAGATGCTTTTACATTACTTTGAAGCTTTTCATTTTGAATTCATTCACAGGTCGATGAATCGCCTTCCCCAACAGTTCACTAAGTTCTTTGAAATCCTTCATATCATCAGGATTAATATCTTCTCTAACTTTTAGTATCTCGTAACGGTCATATTCCTCTGCAATAAGTCTTTCGTTAACATGAATGAAAAGTCTATATTGAACACTCAGATTCATTTAACCATCTCCTTTACTAACAGTTCGATAAAAGGTGATGATTTCCTGTAAAATAAAAAAACACCCGATTACTCGGATGCTCTCTTTTCATTTTTCAATTAGTGCATTAATATACTTATTTCTAACTTTACATTCTGGACAAACAACTACAACTTCAACGTTGCTGATTTTTTTATTTGAACCTTCTACAGCCATAAAGGATACCTCATAATTTCTTATACATACAACTTTAGACCCCAAAAAGAGAACATCATACTCACTTACTATTACTTAAGTTGTAATTTATCAGAAATCACATTTAGGTATAAAAATTTATTTATTATTTGATATCTTTAACTCTCATGAAATATATGGAATTTTATAAAAGTGGTAAATTTTAGTCAGGGTCTATGCTGATGGTGAAACGTTGCCAACTACTATAGAAAAAGATAAAATACTTTCACTTTTAGAAGTCATACAAAATGGTATTGTTGAAGAAAATGGTGAAACTAATCTAAATTTAGATTATGCTAAGGAAATTGGTCTATCAAACAAAGAAATCAATAATCTTCAACAGGCACTTATTGAAACTTCTGCAAATGATTTAAACGAAATTGAAAGTGAATCAAAAATATTGGAAAAGGAAATATTAAAAAAAGATGATGTTATCCAAATAGACGAACTAACAGCTTCAGCTGCAAAAGGCAGACATGCTGCACCGCCTACGAAATTAGAAAAGACTTTAAAACTTGTATTCGGTGCTATTGCTGGAGTAACTTTAGCTAATTTGATAGTTACAGACTTGTATAAATTAGGAGCTTATTCTGCTTGCCATAAATGGGGTAAAGATAGACCTAAAGTTAAAGGTGCATGTAAAACACTAGGGTACTGGTAAAAATCCGGAACTAAGGAGGATATACATTGTTTGACATTCCTGATTTTTCTAAAGTGAAAATGTTAAAACTAATTATACATTCTTTGCTTATTTGCATTCTATTAAGCTTAGTTAGTTTAATAATCAATGATATTTTTTCAATTATGATTGATAAAAGAATTCATTTTTCATAACAATAATTATGGTTTTTTGGATTTTGATAGCAATAAAAAAACCAACTTACCAAAAATGATGAGGAACAGAGCCTAAGTTAGTCCTTAGGCTCTGTTTTTGTCTCATTCAATATAAAAATATATATTCTCCATGTAATAATTATTCTATGTATTACTATTTGTCCTCCGAAAAGTCTGTAGTATCTATCCTTCATTCAGATTTATTCTGATAAGTAACACCTAAAATTACATTCTGAATACTTCTTGCATTAACTCCACATTCCTGACCTTTCATTTTGCTTCCAGTCCAATTTTCAAAAAGTCCTACGTATATATTTAATTAATTAGCTTGCTCGATTTCAATTGAGACAGTATAAGTATTGGTTAACTCGATTTTATGTTCAGCTTGATACCTAGGTAATCCATGTTTTTCAATCTTGTTATATACGATTTCTTCAACCATCATCGAGTCTTCATCAGATAACAATCCATTTTCTTTAACATTGTTATGTTCAGCAAACTCACCGTATAGATAAGTCGCAGCTACATCATAAGCATACCCTGAGATTTCTAGAGCATTCTCAAACTTATTAACATTAAACCCACCAAGGTAATACCTTTTTGCCCTTAATCATATACATAGCCTTTTGCATTGCAGAACCATCCTTCTCGCTAATGTGCCATTTAATTGAATAATAGGTTGTATAAAACCCCACTTTTTTTCTACTGTTACCAATACTTTGTTTTTAGTTTTATCCGGGCAATATAGTTCTATTATCTTATCAAATTATTAACCTACCAGAACCAAAGTCTCCTTATTGTCAAGCATGATGGTTTATATTGGATAAAGATAAGAATGGTATTGTATCATGAAAAGAAATTAAATTATTTATTTGTTTAAAGAAAAGGGGCATGAAGATTGATGAATGTATTAATGATAAACTTTCCAGCTGAGGGTCATGTTAATCCTACTCTTGGTATAGTAAAAGCTTTAATTGATCGTGGAGATTCTGTTCATTACGTAACCACTGAAGAATTTAAAGAGAGAATTGAAGGTTTGGGTGCGAATGTATATCTTCATCCAAATCATTTAAAGGGATTCACTCCTCAAAAAGTCACTAGTATCCATGATTTTATTCAGGTCCAATTAAAACTTTCCTATGATATTTTGGCTGTTGTTGAAGAATTAGCTAATTCCATATCATTTGATTATGTGTATCATGATACGTTTGGTGCGGGACTGTTGATCAAAGACTATTTAAACCTTCCTTCAATCTCTTCATCATCTTCATTCGCTATAACTCAGGAGCAATTTCTGAAAGTGCTTGAAAAAAGTGGCAGGGGGCTTCCACTAAATCCATCACCGGAAATGGAGAAAGAAAATTCGACTTTAAAGGGAGCGATTCAGGAACGTTTCGGTGTGAAGGTAAAGCATCCCCTCCAATCTATGATGAATACTTCTGATTTGAATATTGTCTATACAAGCAGAGAATTTCAACCAGGTGGAGAATATATGGATGATTCATATGTTTTTATCGGTCCTTCCATCACGAAACGGGTGCAAACATATGATTTTCCTTTAGATGAACTGAAAGACCACAAAGTATTGTATATTTCAATGGGTACTATCTTGCAAGGGTTTGAATCTTTCTTTCAAACCTGTGTAGAGGCTTTTAGAGACTTTGAGGGAAAAGTCATTTTTTCTGTGGGTATGACTACGGATTTAGCCATGCTGCAGAATTTGCCGGAAAACTTCATTGTACGTAGATATTTACCACAGCTTGAAGTTTTAAAGCATACGGACGTCTTCATTACTCATGGAGGGATGAATAGTACGAGCGAGGCTCTCTATTATGAAGTGCCCCTTGTCGTCATCCCTCAGACCTCAGATCAGCCTATGATTGCTAATCAATTAGAGGAACTACAAGCAGGGTTTAGAATTGATCCACATGAAATAAGCATAGAAAAGCTACAAGAAGCCGTTCAACAAGTATTGTCCAATCTTGCTTATCGGGAAAATGTTAAGAAGTTGAGCAAAAGCTTTAAAAACGCAGGTGGAGCAAAAGAAGCTCTAACGGCTATAGATGAGTACTTGAAAAAGGTAAGTTCGGGTAGCCTTTAAGATATAAAGCGGTTCAATGAGAAAAATGGTCGATTGACATCTGATTACTCTAAAAGACATTTATCGAGGTAACAGGTCTTTCCAATCCTCAAAAAGGATCTTCGTATAAGAATTATTTAGAACTCGAACAGTTATTCATCAAGTGGGTTGTCCAGTAAGTAAGCCTCCTGTCGCAAATGAACAGGAGGCTTACTTAGTTGCAGGCTAATTAGTACATCACACGAGACCTAGTGTCTTCAATAATCAGGCGCTTTAAATGAGTAAGTTAATATCTTTTTACAAAAAATTCCGAGCAGTAATACTTGTTTAAGTATTACCGAAAACATTACTCCGAAATGCAAATGATTGTAAAGTGACCTCCATCATATTCCTTGCTGTAATCGCAAAATTCCCCCATTGTGGACTTATGGTTAAAGTATATTCATTGCCGCTCATCCTCTAGATGCGTTCCTTGTATATATCCCCTCTTTCCAATTCCAATGTTTAGTTCCAGTTCGGCTTTCTGGTTCAAATGATGACGGAAATGCATGCCGACCAAATCGTACCATTCCTGCGCATTCAGCCAGCCGAAGCCTCCATGCTTCACTTTGAAATTTGCGTTGATCTCGCCCACCCTCCATTTCCATTCCTGCAATCTGTGCTTTACATGATCCAGCCTGGTTGTTAGGTTTTCTATATTTTCTTGATTATTTGGCGGGGCATTCATTTCATCCGGTAACTTGATCTTAATCGGTGGAAAGTCGCCATTTTGATATAATCGCTCTCCAAATTCCGTTTTCCCGAGCGCTTGCTCTACTTCTGCTTTCGCACAAAGTTCAACATTATCAAGGTACTCATGGGCGACGACTATTAAATGGTCATACATCTGACAGATGGACCAGATTCCCTCGTCAATTATATATTGCAGTTGCTCCATGGAATAGTTTTGCAGATCACTTTTGTAAGCTTCTATCAACTTCAATTCTCCCAAATTAACCTCTCCTTTCACCTACAATTTACTGCTAATGTTCCATTTAAGATTAACACAATTATCCATTTTCAATGTATGTTTCATGAAGCAGCTCTATGATTTTTTCGACTCATTTGTACTGCATTATATAACATTTGTCATTATATAACATTTGTCCGTTTAAAAGTGACAAACTTATGGAGTCTTGTTGTTCAATGAGATGATCAAGATTGCTAGAATGATATTATGAAAACGGATTGCCTTATAAAGCAGTGGTGAAGGAAGTACCTGATTTTTGAATTCTTTTCAAGTTCTTTAATCTGAAATTCAGAATCTAGATTCTTACTCAAAGAAACCCTCCGTCCATACTTATACATCTATTTGAAAATAAAGGAACCCGGATACGGGACACTTTTTTATGTGTGTCCGTTATCCGGATTATAGTTCAAATTATGGAACTTCTTTTATTAATGCTAATATTCTTGAGTCTAAGACACAACTCTTTCAAATTGACACTGCAAACTATGTTAAAAAACTATTTATCATCCTTAAACAATCTTCAGTCACTTTCTCATCAATTGTTAAATAGTGACACGAGAAAAAGGCTGCCTCAGCAACCTCCCTACCCGTAACATTATGTAGATAACATCATATTTAACCCTGATATCGGAGCATAAAAGGATGTATTGCAGCTTTTATGTATCTGTACTTATTCCCTCCCATTCTTGATCCAAATAATTCACTAGCCAATTAAGGGTGTAGTGCCTTTCATATACAACGCCTTCATTTAGAGATGCTGGAACTTCCAATTGATTTATTTGGGCTTCTCGCACCGCCCAGTGTGCCCTATAAATAAAATCAAGACTATCTAATATATCACTGGTCGGTTTTAAAGTGGCTTCATCAAGTAACTCTTGTTTAGAATGAAAAGAAAAAACCGTCTCAAAAACAAATTCAGCATTGCACGTATCGGCTGGAACATCTATATCGGATATTAGATTTACAGACCAAAGCAGAACCCAAATACATTCTAACTTCCACGAGTATTGGATCAGCTCATTATTATGATGTTTTTTCTTTAAAAATCTTTGTTCTTCTTCTGTGAATAATTCATTAGCATCATACCTTTCAATAAATTCCTCAATTTTTTCTGGTGGTGCCTCCATGGCTTTTGCTGAGACTATAGCTAATGAAATAATTCTGTTAATAATTTCTTCCTTTGATCTAAGTGAAACTTCTTCTTCATTTTCCGTTAGAGGCAAATGTTTATTTATGGGTACCTTTAGGGTCTTTAATATTTTTTCGGATTCTTTTTTTCTCTTTTTCGGACTTTTCACTCCGCACCTCACTAATATCTGATCTTAAAACTATTATTAGAAAAACTTTCCACAGGGCGTCTTTTATTGTAACATGTTTCTTAACTTTTCTGGGCATTTAGTTGCATTAAAAAGCTTTTGCTCCGATCTTCAATTAAAGCAAAAGGAATATTCCCCTTTAATGGAATCCACTTTTATTTCCTAAAAAATTAGTGCCAACTTCTCTTAAATCGAAATTAGCACTTCGGTATATTCACTATATGCTATCGTGCCGCTTAAGGCGGTTGCACATACTTCAATAAAATCTTACGTAATCCCCATCTTTAATTTGATTCTTTTCAAACCAGCCAAGGTTCACTTCGATTGCATAGTAATAAGGAATTTCCGGATCATAGGTAGGACATATTTCTCCTTTACAAGGCTCCATATGAAGTATTTTTTTAATTTTCCCATCCCAATCAAGAAAAGCAATAGATAAAGGAATTAATGTGTTTTTCATCCAGAAGCCACCATGGATTTTTACTGGAAACACAAATAACATCCCCTCATTTTCGGGTAAATTCCCAACAAACATTAAGCCTTTATCTCTTTTTCTTTGAGTATCTGCAACTTGCACGGTCAATCTAGTTTCCCTGTTTCCGCTGAGTATTTTTATCATTTTTGTTTCCAGTCTATTTTTCATGTTCACTCACCTTAGGGTATTATTGTAAGCAGGAATGAAATTCAAACGTCTTTTCCCTTAATAATTAAGATAAATTGAAGATAAAGCAAAAACAACTAAGGAAATCCCTTTTACATCTAATACTTATTCTATGATTTTAGATTTAATTCTTCGTTTTCATTAACCACAGTAACGATATAAATGAATTCAACTGCCTCGCTAGTTGCATAAAACTTCCGTTTGGTGCAATTGTATAGCAGACTAAAACCATTTTCCTCTCGTCATCTAGAATACTAATTCGTTTGACCAATAAAGCGCCCGATGGTTGAAGAAGTATTGTCCCTATAATAGCGATGGCGTTATAGCTACGGTAAACATTTTATTTAATTGTTTTTTTAACATTTATTCTCCATTATTTATTTAATAATAATGAGCTGACTCTTTGGTATATATTCTAACGAGGTTCACTATGTAATATTCATTTTATGTTCACCATTTTTTATTACAAACCGTAATAGAATCCAATCTAAAAAGATAATTAAAAAGCCGAGGAACAAAACCTCGACTTTGTAGAACTTAATGTTTTACGACTTTAGTAGTTGCCTTGGAGCTAGTATTGCCTGCCTTATCCTTTGCACTTATAGAAAGTGTCGTTCCTTTTTTCTGTGCTTTGATCTTGGCTGAGTAGTTACCATTAGAACTAGCTTTCGCTGAACCAAGGGTTGTACTTCCTGCCTTTACAGTTACGGTTGAATTTGCTTCTGCTTTCCCGGTAACAACTTTATCATTGTCATCTACTTTCTTTACTGTTGGTTTGCTCGGTGCGACAACATCTACAACAGTTACCGATGCACTTGAACTCTAATTCCCTGCACTATCCTTAGCTGTAATGGTCAATTTTGTACCTTCTTTTTGAACTGCGATTTTTACAGAGAATGTTCCTTTAGATGTTGCTTTTGCAGTACCTAGCACTTTGCTTCCGCTTTTAACAGTAACCGTAGAATTAGCTTCTGCCTTCCCAGTCACTACTTTGTCATTGTTATCAACTCTATAGACAGTAGGCTTAGCTGGCTCAACATTGTCTACAAATGCTGTTGCGGTTGCATACATGTCATATTCTGTATTATCGTCAATGTATTCGTTATCTTGGTCTATTACACCCACATAGTATGTGCCTTTTTTAGCTTGATACGCTTGTACTTCAACACCCTCTTCATATTCACTGCCTAGATATTCCAAGTTACTATTTGTAACGAAACCCTTTTGCATAGCAGCAAATACTAGATCAATAGCATATGAGTCAGTGAATCCTGCCACTAATAACACTCCACTAGTTGGAACAACTACTTTATGAAAATCCACATCATACAAAGGAAGCAATTGACCGATTGTTCCTAATTCGTATGATGCATTATCTGCTGAATCAAAGTCGTCATTGTATTCAGTTTCAAAAATATATTCGCTACTGGAAGAACTACTTTTTCTACCAATTTTATTAAAATCTTTAACTGAGTGTGGATTAGAACCATTTAATTCTTTTTCAAGTAGATTAAACGTTTTAGAATCAATAACACCTTTTTCAAGTGGTTTTTCCACCTGATGTTCAATAGCTTTTCTTGCCAACCCGTTCCCGTTTCCTTCTGCCTTAACAGCACCTATCGACAACGATGAAGCAAATAGACCTACAGCAACCAATGACAAAATACCTTTATTACGCACGAAATTTCCTCCTCAATTCGTTATAACGAACTACTCACTTTACTTATACTCATACATAAGTACCTTGATTTCCATAAATTTCTTTATTCATATTTAGACATTTTCCTCGAATACTTTAATACATCCATATACTTGTCCAACTATTAAGCCCTAACACATTCTATTAATAAAATTTTAGTATTTATTTTACATTTTAAATGCTATTTTTCCAGTTCAAGCTTAAAACCCAGCTATCACATGAAATTGATTAGCTGGGTTTCTTCATTATTTACATTCAAATATTTATAGAACGATTAGGAACTGACTAGTAAACTCATAATTCCTTTGTCATAAATACGCTATTTGGGTCCTCAGTGTAATCTGCAAACGGCTTACAATATTGGAAACCCACGCTTGCATAAAGTCTTTTTGCTGGTTCGAAAGCATCCATTGATCCTGTTTCCAAACTTAACCGCCGATAGCCACGTCGCTTGGCTTCTTCTAGTAGGAATTGAATTAGTTCATTTGCAACGCCCTTTCTTAGATGTGATGAAGATGTTCTCATTGATTTTATCTCTCCATGTTGCCCATCAAGTTCTTTAAGTGCCCCGCATCCAACTAATTCATCTTTTTCCCATACACTCCAGAATGTAATTTCTGGTTTTCGCAATGCCTCAAGATTTAGTGCATGTATACTTTCTGGGGGTGAATGCAGGGTCATACTGTGAAGGTGCTCGTTCACCAATTCGATCACTTCAGATCCAGTTAAATCATCTATTTTAATATTCATAAAAATCTCCTCCATATTCTTTATAATGAAATACTATCGGTTGCTATTGATGAGAAGGAAATGAACACTTCTAACCTTTCCATTTCTTATTAATCATGAAAGAACAAACCGATATGGAATTTGGACCTATTATTAATACCCTTAGAAAAAAGACCTCAACAGTATCGTTGAGACCCTAATTCCATTAGTGTTTTTGAAAGGCTATCTAGTTGGATGAATGCTATCCGCAATGACAACTCCTTGATTTGTTTTGGCTGCCTTTTGCTCCTTCTCCTGATTCGAGTGTAAAGGAAAATGAGGGAATAGAAGTTCGGCTACTCGATAGGCTTCTTCTAAATGTGGATACCCAGATAAAATAAAGGTATCGATGCCAATGGCTTGGTATTCTTTTAGGCGTTCGGCTACCGTTTCTGGATCACCGACTAACGCCGTTCCGGCACCAGCACGTACTAGACCAACACCTGCCCACAAGTTAGGGCTGATTTCCAGATTGTCTTTGCTCCCACTAGAAAGTGCTAGCATGCGACGTTGCCCCTCTGAAACATGTTTACTCAATTCCTTTTGGGCAGCTTCAATTGTCTCGTCATCCACATATTTAATTAAGTCATTGGCTGCTTGCCAAGCTTCTTCTTCCGTTTCACGAACAATGACATGTAAGCGAATGCCGAAGGTCAGTGTACGTCCTTCCTTTTCAGCTAAGGCTTTTACTGAATTGATTTTTTCTTTTACTGCCTCAACGGGTTCGCCCCATGTTAAATACACATCACAATGTTTAGCAGCTACAGAAAGTGCTTTCTCTGACGAACCACCAAAATAGATAGGAGGGTGAGGTGTTTGAACCGGTGGAAAAATAAGACGCCCCCCGTCAATATGTAAGTGTTTTCCATCATGTTCAACTTCTTCTCCTGCCAACAGGGAACGCCATACGTCTAAAAATTCATTTGTCAGTTCATAACGTTCGTCATGGTCAACCGTAACACCATCGCCAACTTGCTCTGCGGGATTACTTCCTGAAACGACATTGATTAAGAGACGTCCGCCTGATAATCTATCGAATGTTGACGTCATTCGGGCTGCGACGGATGGAAGCATTAATCCAGGACGGAGCGCTACGAGAAATTTCAAGCGTGAAGTGACGGATAATAACGAAGATGCCGTTACCCACGCATCTTCACAAGATCGTCCCGTTGGCAGTAAGGCTCCCTGATATCCTAAAGAGTCAATGGCTTGTGCAAGCTGTTTCATGTAATCGAAATCCACATCACGCCCGCCCTTTGATGTTCCTAAATAACGGCTGTCCCCGCCTGTCGGAATAAACCAAAACACATTCATATTTATCTTCCTCCTACACTAAAATAACCGAACGGATTACGTTCGTTTTGAGATGCTAGAATGTAAATTATATAATTCAATCAAATTATACACTAATCTGATTGGTATTCAAGGAATAAAGAGTATGAATATAGTAAATTATCTAATTTTTCCGAATCAACAATAAAATTATTCCTTGCATTTCAATCGGAATAATGTAATTATATTAAAATGAACATCCGATTGGTCAACCAAAGGGTTCTTTATTCTGTTGCAAAACCAGTAGCTTGAAAAAGCAAATCCAAACAGTCTGAGGAGAGAAGTTATGGAACAACCAGTAGTTGATAAGACGGAGATACAATCGGTCGATACTTCTAAAAAACTAAAACTTAAAGAGAAAATTGCTTACGGATTAGGTGATGTAGGAAATAACTTCATGTTTGATCTTGGTCAAATTTACTTGCTTAATTTTTATACGGATTCATTAGGTTTGTCTTCTGCAACAGCCGGTTTAGTCTTTCTAATTACAAAAATTTGGGATGCATTCGCGGATATCTCGGTAGGTACTTGGATTGATAATCGTAAAAACATTGGTCCTAGAGGTAAATTTCGTCCATTCATTTTGTATGCGGCGATTCCACTTGCTTTAATTACGATCGTCAGTTTTACTAATCCCGATTTTTCGCTAACAGGAAAAACTGTCTGGGCATTTGTAACGTACATGGCGTTTGGAACCATTTACAGCATTTCAAATATTCCTTATGGATCAATGGTGCCTGCTATGACGAAAGATCCCGTGGAAAGGGCGGAATTGGCATCATTTAGGCAAGCGGGTTCAAACTTAGGGCTTCTTATTACGACTGTAGGATTCATGCCTGTTGTCTTCATGTTCAATAGTGAATCTACTGGTTATGTTGTGGCTGTATCTGTTTTTGCCTGCTTAGGTGTTTTATTACAAATCTACGGGTATGCCAATGTAAAAGAAAGATATGTGTACGAAAAACCAAAGGAAACAAAAGTGAGATTGATTGACAGTTATAAAGGGTTATTAAAAAATACTCCTTTACTTGTTCTTTGCTTGGTGAATTTATTTACTTTTTCAGCTTTTAACGTCAAGCTTGCTGTTCAAGTATATTTTTGTCAGTATGTATTAAAGAACGTCTCCATTGTTCCATATATGGGCTTTTTTAGTATTGGATGCGTATTTATTGGCGTTGCTCTCGTTCCTTTCATGGTCAAAAAAATCGGTAAGAAGTTTACATATATATTAGGTTGCGCCATTTGGGCTGTAGGAGACATTTCAGCTTATATTTTTGCAGATAACGCAGTGATTTTCATTACCCTAGCCTGCTTTGCCTTCTTCGGAAGTTCATTTGTTAACAGTCTCAACTGGGCCTTAGTTTCCGATGCTGTCGAATATGGGGAATGGAAAACCGGTAACAGGTCCGAGGGCGTTGTTTATTCGTTCTTTACCTTCTGCCGTAAGCTTTCTCAAGCAATTGCAGGATTTGTTCCAGGGCTTGTATTAGGGTTAGTTGGTTATGTGCCGAATGCAGTACAAAGTGCAGATGTCCTTCAAAGTATTAGAGGATTGATGTTTATCTATCCAAGCACCCTGGCATTGGCTACCATTGTAGTAATCGCAATATTCTACAAACTCTCTGACGATAAATACAATACAATTATAAAAGATCTTAGTGAACGTAAAGGTAACGTTTCAATGTGATGATTCCAAGATCGGTTTCGATGCAAAATCTTCTTCTATTAAGTTCTGTCTTCACGGTGCTACACTATCCGAGGCAATTCGGAGTAGTAAAAAATATACTTCAAAAAGAAGCGTAAAGGTCTTAGTCCGTTTACGCTTCTTTCAATTTAACCTTCTAATTGGACAGGGCAACCAACCATATCTATTTTTCTGGCCAGATTTTTGCATCAGGCTCGAGAAGCCATTTATGCTCTTCCTCCATGATACGATCTGTCCATGGATTGTTTTTGAGATGGCGAATCATCCAGCAGAAGTACATCGCATATCCGGGTGCAGTTGCTTGAGGATGGTCGAGCACACCGGGAATCGTAATATAGCTATTATGTTCAACACGATAGGCTTCAGGCCCAACCATTGCACAGCCAAAACCCTGCGGCTTATCGAATCGATAATAATAAACCTCAGGCTGGTCATGATGATGAGGTGGATAACTTGACCAGCGACCCGGATAGGATATGACCTCTCCAATTACAAGATTCGAATAAGGAGCATTGTTATAATCAAAAATAGTACGAATCACACGCTCAGCAGTTCCGCCCCAAACTCCTTCACCAGCATTCGTGGTTTCACATTCCTCCGGCGAATACAATTTTGCTTCGAACACCTTCTCATTATCCGTTTTTTGAACAAGCACTTCACTGTTCTCTAGTGCATGAACCGTCACTTCTACCTCTTTTGGAACATGCAGACACCATGGATCTTCTTCAAAAACATTATTACGCTTAACTTCCTGTGAATTCCCGTCCCATTCCAAACGGACAGATCCTTCAAGCAGAAGGATGGCTGCCTCTTTGCTGCCGTCAAAAAGCACCTCGACGTTTCCCTTACCTAATGTATAAATACCAATATCCTGAAGCATATCAGGATGCTTACTGTCCATATCCGTCATTTTGGTATAACCTTGCTTTAATTCTCCAATTTTTTCATACATACACTTTATCTCCCTTCACACGCCCTCCGCTTTGGAGCATTTGCTCATGGCGTTTCACGTTTTCTAAAAGTCGCATCTATCACAGCTCCATGATCATTGAGCTTGTTTGCGGTAGCCACGTTAATTTTTCGAATTCCATGATGGATACACGAAAGAAATCATTTCCCCCATTACCCTCTCCATGTTAGCGACGCTAAATCTACCAACACCGTAACCATTCTCGTTTATAGTCCGCTAGTTTCACGGATATACTTGCGTGCTTTCAGTGCAAACTCAAATGGGTTCGCCACTGCAGGGTCCTGTTCCGCCTCCACGACGAACCAACCTTTGTACCCGGCAGTATCCAATGCTTCGAAAACCGGGATAAAGTCAATGACTCCGTCTCCAGGTACGGTAAATACGCCTTGTTTAACCGCTTGCAGAAAACTCCATTTCCTTTCACGGACCTTATTGGCTACATCGATTCTGACGTCCTTTAAATGGACATGATGAATACGGCTCATATGTTTATTTAGTACATGTAAAGGATTTTCACCAGAAAAAACGAGATGACCTGTGTCGTACAGAAGCGATACTTTTTCAGGATCGGTTTCTGCCATAAGGCGGTCAATTTCTTCAGACGTTTGGACACCTGTACCCATATGGTGGTGATAGACAATTTTCATGTTTTTTTCAGCTGCCAAGTCGCCAAGTAAATGCAAACCTTCTATTAACAGCTTCCACTCAGCTTCTGTAAAGAAGGGCTTTTGGTCAAACAGCGCTGTCTCCATCTGCCCTTGAATACTATTACCCTGTTCCGATACGACAATGACCTTTGCACCCATAGCATGTAAAAAATCTCGGTGTTCAATAAATGCCCTTGTTGTTTCTTCAAATGGTATAGAGGTTAAAAAGGCACTAAACCATGCACTTGCGATTTCCAAGCCCCGTAATGACAATGTTTTTTGTAAAACCTCTATATCACGAGGGTATTTATTGCCGACCTCGCTGCCGGAAAATCCAGCCAGTGCCATTTCACTGATGCACTGCTCGAATGTCACTTCGCCACCAAGCTCTGGCATATCATCGTTTGTCCAGCCAATCGGCGCAATCGCCAACTTTACCTGATTTCCCTCAAACATCCTCAAATCCTCCTCTTAGTAAGCACGTGCTTTTTCTAGATTTGTTAGGTTTCTTTCATAGGCGACCTTGATACTTTCTTTTTCAGAGATTTCCGCTACCCCTACATTCCACCAGGCGTCATATCCATGTGTCATTGTTTTGGGTAGGACTTTAATGTCAATCAACGTACTGACTTTTTGCTTTTTTGAATCAATAACGGCTGCTTCAAGTTCTTCCATTGTTCGAACAGAATACGTTTTTACCCCGTAGCCTTCTGCTACCTTGGCAAAATCAATGGCCATGACCTGGCCGTCCAATTTTCCTGTTACTTGATTTCTTTTGCGGAACTCTGTGTTAAAGCTGCCCATGCCATTTTCCATTTGCAAATTGTTAATACAACCGAATCCAGAGTTATCAAAAAGGATGACATTGATTTTTTTACCTTCCTGAAGGCTTGTAACAAGTTCAGTATGAAGCATTAAAAAGCTCCCATCCCCTGTCATCGCGTACACTTCCTTTTCAGGCTCTGCCAGCTTCGCACCAAATGCGCCAGCAATTTCATACCCCATGCAAGAATAGCCATATTCCATATGATAAGAGTTACGAGTCTTCGATACCCACATCCGCTGCAAGTCGCCCGGCAAACTTCCAGCTGCACCAACGATCACGGCATCTTCATCAAGTAGCTCATTCACCTTGCCAATCACACTCGTCTGGGTCAGTTCTGAATGAAGAACTTCCTTATATTCAGATAGCTTTTCATCCAAATGCCCTTCGATTTCTGGTGTGAAGTTTTCTCCAAATGTAACTTCATAAAGACGATTCAGCTCATTCTCCCAGCACTGTTTCGCTTCAACAATTTCGTTTTGATATCCGGAAACGTAGTCTCCTAGTTGGTCGGCTATCGCTTCAAGTCCAGCCAACGCATCTGCGACCAAACTCGTGGCATCCAATTTCGCTGCATGGAATTCTGAAATATTGATCGTTAAAATGTCAGTACTGCCAAACAACTGCTTAGAGCCCGTTGTAAAATCAGTAAACCTAGTTCCGACCGCAATGATTAAATCCGCTTCCTTTGCAATCGAATTGGCCGCTGAGTTACCTGTAACGCCAAGTCCGCCTAAGTTTAGTGGATGGGTACTTTCGACACCGCTTTTGCCTGCCTGTGTTTCGCCAAATGGGATATGGTACTTTTCAGCAAAATTCAAGAAACAGTCAGCCGCTTCCGAATAGCGTACTCCTCCGCCCAAAATCAGTAGCGGTTTCTTCTTTGTTTGAATGAGGTTCACAGCTTCGCGTACACTTTCCGTAGATGGCTGCCGGCGCTCAATACGATGAACTCGATCATCAAAGAATTTTTCTGGATAGTCCCATGCTTCTCCTTGTACATCCTGTGGCAGCGCAATCGTTACCGCACCAGTATCTGCTGGATTAGTCAAAACACGCATTGCATTCAGTAAAGCGGACATAAGCTGCTCTGGACGACTGATCCGGTCCCAATACTTACTTACAGCACGGAAGGCATCATTGGTGGAAATCGATAAATTATGCGTTTGTTCAATTTGCTGCAATACGGGATCAGGTTGGCGCGAGGCAAACACATCGCCCGGAAGTAAAAGCACAGGAATATTGTTTGCTGTTGCCGTGGCTGCAGAAGTCACCATATTGGCTGATCCCGGTCCGATCGAAGCGGTACAGGCCATAATTTGTTTACGGTGTTTCTGCTTGGCAAACGCCATCGCTGCATGCGCCATTCCTTGTTCATTCCGTCCTTGATAAACTTCCAACTCACCTGGATTTTCTTCCAGTGCCTGACCAAGCCCCAATACATTCCCATGACCAAAAATCGTAAAAATCCCTTTAATAAACCGTTCTTTTTTACCATCGCATTCCACATACTGCGCGTTTAAAAATTTCACAAGCGCCTGTGCTGTTGTTAAACGAATCGTTTCCATTATTTAATCTCCTCTCATACAGAACGATATGGTCTTAAAAAAAGAAAAAGGGTTGCGGAACGGATTGTCTCCATTCCACCACTCCCCTGTTTATTTCTCGAATTACTTTACATAACGAGCTGTCAGCATTTTCTTCCTTGTGTAGAATTCCACCCCATCTGTTCCATTCGCATGCAGATCACCGTAGAAGGAATCTTTATAGCCTGAGAACGGGAAGAACGCCATTGGCGCTGGAACACCGACATTAACACCAAGCATCCCTGCATCTATTGTTTCCCGGAATTGGCGAACAGCTGATGCACTGTCTGTATAGATGCATGCGCCATTTGCGAATGGTGACGCATTTGCAAATTCTACTGCCTCCGTCAGGTCTTGGACACGGACGATTGAAAGTACCGGAGCAAAAACTTCATTCTGCCAGATTTTCATTTCTTGGGTCACGTGATCGAAGATCGTTGGTCCAACAAAGTAGCCCTCGCCTTTTACTGCATCGTCGGTACGGCCATCACGGACAAGCCTTGCGCCTTGCTCAACGCCTGATGCAATATAACCAAGGGTCTGTTCTTTGTGAGATTCACGAATAACTGGTCCAAGGAAGATACCTTCATCAAGTCCATTTCCGATTACAATTTCATCAGCGGTCTTCTTTAGCTTCGCAATCAACTCATCCGCTACAGACTCCTCTACTGTCACTACAGCGGTAGCCATACAGCGCTCACCTGCTGAACCGAAAGCAGCACTAATGATTTCCTTTGTTGCAAAATCAAGATTGGCATCCTTTAATACGATCGAGTGATTTTTTGCACCAGCAAGTGCCTGAACACGCTTAAGGTTAGCTGTGCCTGTCTTGTATACATATTCTGCAACTGGCTGTGAACCGACAAACGAAATCGCTTTAACAAGCTTATGTTCAAGAAGGCCATTTACCACATCATGTGCACCATGAATGATATTCAATACACCTTTTGGAAGCCCTGCTTCTTCAAATAATTCAGCAAGACGGCCTGCAAGAATCGGTGTCTTCTCTGATGGCTTTAACACGAATGTATTTCCACAAGCAATAGCAAGTGGGAACATCCAGCAAGGAACCATCATTGGAAAGTTGAACGGCGTAATACCACCAACAACACCAATCGGATAACGATACATGCCGGATTCGAGATCCGTTGCAATATCA
Organism: Peribacillus muralis; assembly: GCF_001439925.1. GTDB lineage: Bacteria > Bacillota > Bacilli > Bacillales > DSM-1321 > Peribacillus > Peribacillus muralis. Next base: position 43,356 of record NZ_LMBV01000024.1, on the reverse strand, counting down.
GGCAGCTGTTTTCCCATCATTAAGGTCGGTGCACCTGCCGCAAATTCCACACATTCGATACCACGAAGGACTTCACCGTACGCTTCTGAATAGCTTTTACCGTTTTCTTTTGTTACAAGTTTTGCAAGCTCTACCCAGTTTTCCACGAGAAGTTGCTGGTATTTGAAAAGAATACGTGCACGTTTTGGAACAGGAACTTTAGACCATGTTTTAAATGCTTCATTTGCTACGTGTACTGCATGATCAACTTCTTCTTTTGTGGAAAGCGGTACGCTAGTAAGCTCTTCTCCAGTTGCCGGATTATATACTACTTCTGTTTTTTCTGATTTTGACTCTACCCATTCGCCGCCAATATAGTTTTTCAAGGTTTTTGTAGTAACTGTCATCTGAAATCATCCTTTCTATTTTACAAATCTACTATTCTCACATTTAAGCACGTTCATAAACTGCTGTTTCCATATGATTTTGAAGTTCTTGCTTTGTTGGCATTGCATCTGAGCAGCTATGACGGGAAATGACAATCGATGCGGAAGCGCTTCCCATTTTCATCGCCTCTGATACGTCCTGCCCATTCATGAGCCCGTAAATGAATGCCGATGCATAAGAATCCCCTGCACCAAAAGTTTTCAAAACATTAGTCTGAAAAATACCGCTTCGGTGTGTTCCTCCGTCTTTCGTGTAGGAAATCGACCCGGACCCTCCGTGTTTGATGACAACTAGTTCGGCTCGATAAGAAAACCAGCGGGATGCTGTTAAATAGTCATCTGATTCTTCAATATTCAACATCTTTTCCATCATGTCGAACTCTTCGCGTGTTCCGATAATCACATCGCACTTTTGGGCAGCCAAGTTGTAATAAACAGCTGTTTCTGCTTCATCCGTCCATGTGTATGGACGATAGTCAAGATCAAAGAATACGGTTACCTCGTGTTCCACTGCATATTCCAGTGCAACGAATACAGCCTCACGAGAAGGACTTTTTGCAAGCGCGGTTCCAGAGATTATCAGTGCTTTTGACTGTTTAATATACGCTTCATCCACTTCTGATGGGTGTAGTTTCAAATCCGCTACATTGTCGCGGTACATTAAAATGCTGCAATCTTCCGGGCTTTTGATTTCTGTAAAAGCGAGACCTGTCACCGCTCCAGTTCTGTCAATCTTCACTCCAGTCGTATCAATGTCATTCTTTTTTAAGTAATCCGTAATGAAACGGCCCATTTGGTCGTCCGATACTTTTCCGATAAAACCAGACTTTTGGCCAAGCCTTGCTGAACCAATCGCGATGTTTGCAGGAGATCCGCCAACATATTTCGTGAACGTTCGCGTCTCCTCCATCGGACGATTCGTTTCATTGGCATTCAAGTCAACACATAGGCGACCTAGCGCAATAACATCAAGCGGCCGGTCTTGTTTAAATTTAAGCGGGTTCATATCAATCACTCCTTTCGTATATTTTCACTAAAAATCAGTGAATAGTTGCGGATTGTCCAAGCTGATTCAACTGAACCGGTGCCCCAGTTTCAAGTGATTTTCTTGCCGCATTCGCGATCCGTTCTGCCTGAAGGCCATCAAAACCGCTGCAGATAACTTGGTGATTCTCAAGGACGGCAGTGGCAAACCCTGTAACCTCATCTATATAAGCTTGTGTGTATCTTTCTAGGAAAAAGTACAATGGCTTCTCCTTAGAAACATGTTCCGCTGTCGACACCTCAACCGTATTTGCTCGGTTGTTATCCGCCTGTGCCGCTCCTTTATCACCGAAAATCTCCAATCGCTGATCGTATCCGTAAGCGGCACGGCGGCTATTCTCGATTACTCCAAGAGCGCCATTGGCAAACTTCAAGGAAATGATAGCGGTATCAATATCGCCTGCTTCACCAATGGTCGGGTCCACTAACACAGCTCCATATGCATGTACCTCGATAACCTCACTGCCCATGATGTAGCGTGCCATATCAAAATCATGAATCGTCATGTCCATGAATAGCCCGCCTGACGATTTTATGTATTCAGCATTTGGCGGCTCAGGATCACGTGATGTAATCCGTAAAATATGCGGGTGACCAATCTGTCCTGCTTGTACAATCTCGCGAATTTTACGGAAGTTGGGGTCAAAGCGACGATTAAAACCAACTTGAAGCTTTACACCAGCCTTTTCAACGACCTCGAGCGCCTCTTCCGTTTCTTCGACAGAAAAACTTACAGGTTTTTCGCAAAAAATGTGTTTTCCGGCTGCAGCAGCTTTTTTAATAATGGTTGCATGTGTATTGGTAGGAGAACAAATAAATACAGCGTTAATTTCCGGATCATTCAGGATGTCATCGTAATTTATTGTCAATACTTCAATTTGTTTCTCTTTTGCCCATCCTTCAAGGTGCCCAGTTGCAATATCTGATACACTTTTTACCCGGATCTGGGAATTTCCCCTCAAATTATCTACATGTATTTTTCCAATACGTCCAGCACCAATTATTCCTACAGTCAATGTCATTTACTGAACCCTCCCTTTTATAAGATTGAGCATCAAGTGGGTTAAGCGCTTTCTCAAACATATTGATACCCCTTTTATTCTCAACCTTACGTGTATAATGATTTTTTATAGTCAATTAATAGTTAAGCGCTTAACCAAAACTTGTAATGGAAAGCTGCCGATTTCAGTTCGGTCAGCTTTAAGTTAAGGAGTTCTTTTTATTTAAATCTCTTACTGACTCGCGTTCAATAAGTGTTGGGGCAAGCATCATCCGATGCGCAGGCATATCCGGCTTTTCAATTGACTCCATCAGCTGATGAATTGCATAACGTGCCAAATCAGTTATAGGCTGTGCGATCGTCGTTAAGCCAGGCTCGACCATTTCTGCATGAATCGTGTTATCAAAGCCAATAACCGATAGATCATGCGGGACAGATACTTTCGCCTTACGAGCTTCATTAATAAAGACAGCAGCAATTAAATCGGTTGTAGCAAAAACAGCTGTTGGCAACTTTTCCATCTTCAATATTTGGTGTGCGGCTTCTTTCGCCTCTTCGATTTTAGATTTCGCCTGGATGACCAAGGTGTTACTAAAGTCCATTCCTTCATCAACGAACGACTGCTTAAATCCCTCTAAACGCAAATGACCACTTGCACGTTGTGTTTCTGTAATGACGGCTATATTCCGATGCCCTTTTTCCCACAAGTACCGGCCTGCAAGATATCCTCCTCTTATGTCATCGGTCGTAACGACGTTCGATTCTAATGCCAAATGGTCAAAAGAAAACATGACGAACGGTATTTTACGATTGTTAAGGTTTTTGAATTGTTTTAGGTCTTTAGGTTCTGTTGCGATGATCAAGCCGTCAACTTGTTTTTTTATAAGAAGCTCCAAATAATCATTCTCGCGCTCTAGCTGATAATCTGTGCTACATAAGATGAGTGCATAGCCAGACTTTCTAGCATTGTTTTCTAGCGCCCGGGCTACTTCAGCAAAGAAAGGATTAGCGATATCCGGAACGAGTACGCCAATGGTAAAAGTTTTCTTTCCAGTTAAAGCTACCGCTAAACTGCTCGGCTGATATTCTAGTTCTTTCATGATATCAAGGACCCTGTTTTTCGTCTTCTCACCTATTCGTCCCGTATTATTGATTACTTTTGAAACTGTAGCAATAGACACATTCGCTTCCTTTGCTACATCATAAATGGTTGGTTTCATGGCTACACCTCTTCCTGTTTTTCATTTACCATGAAGTAATTTTCTCATTTCACCGACAAATTTTCATGCTCGAGAACCTCTGACAGCAATACAATTGCCAATGCCTGACCATACGCAGTAGGAGCGATGATGATGCGCTTGTAATCCTCTTTTTCTTTACCGATTGCTGTACCCGCTGGAAATAGATTAAAATCCCTATGTATTGTTTGCTTGAGTTGAGATGCAGTCGTGTGCTATCGACAGCATTAAGAGTAAAAGTAGTGAACCCATCCTTTATACAAGCTTCTTGTTTTCCCCCTAACACTTCAGCTACTTCACATTGCAACTATTCCTTGCTTAAAAGAGAGATAAAAATACTATTCGAAAAACTAATTTAATATTCAGAAATATATGAATCCATTATAGTCATTGAACATTAGTAATTCAACCCCTTAAATGGAAAAACTTTACGGGACTTCAATAACTGTTGCCTTGTCTAATTATGCTTTATGGGAATTTAATAAAGATTTGTTGCACGGTATGATTTTATGGAGGTTGTAGAGGATTAGTCGGAAGTTTGGAGATTTTAAAGAACCAAAACGGTTTCCTTATAAATATTGATACAGCTTGTGTTCAGCACGAACAGTCTTATTATTATGTTGTGCAGCTATCATGATTCTTCAAGCTCACGATAAAACAAGTAAGTCTTTAAATCTTGGCTACTTAATAGCGTTAGGGACGCTTAAAATTATTTGTGTACGGCAGTTGTCCTCATTGTTTCAGGTACTCATAAATCGGAAAGGTGCTAGATTGCACTTAGGTAGAATCATTTTTTATGATAGGTTTTAATACAGGCTTTTCCCTTCCGACTTATGATAAAGCAGCTTAGTTCGCTATATGTGATACTTGATTGAATTGTTCCTTCGTACACTGAATGAGTGTTTTGTGCTCCTTGCCTTCTTCGTCAATTAAATAAATAAATGCTTTCCAAGTGTCTTTTTTCATTGCTCGGACAGCAACATCTGCGATTGTACCTACTGAACCGACAAGCGCTGTACTTAAAATCGAACTGTTTTTAGGTTTACTGCCATTTCGACTTTCGAACTGTTCCCATTCAATCCGTGAAAAAGTGAAGTGCTTCTGTCCAAACGCCGTTATGACCTTAACTCGGCCTGGCTCTATTTCTTTGATTATCGTCATTTTATTAATATGTTTTTTGCCTTCTACATGATCAGTTAATACGTGACCGCCTGCCAATACACCGACTGAAATCTGAGGTCTAAAAACCTGATTCCAAAATCCCATAAAAGCATCGCTCCTTTTCCTATTATGTTATTATACGCAACCGCCCACTATAGGTTCCCACTTGTTGTTAAGTGTCACGTTTAGCTCATCCTCTGTTTAGTCTAAAAAATATAATTGCGAAATTGACCAACAAATAACACAAATAAGGCCGCTGACAAAATGATCAGCAGTCCCCTGTTAGAGCCATTAAAGACCCAGGTTTGAACCTAGATCATTAATCGAACCCACTTAATCAGATTCCTCTTTTGTCCGGCCAAGAAAATCCTATTAAGCTCTAAAATAATATATTAAATAATATTTTTACCCATCCAAAAAAAGAGACCCATAACGGTATGCTTAAAGATGTACCAAACAAAAGACCTTTTAAGAAATTCCCTTCGTCTTTATTCACCATATTGCACACACCTCTCGGCTTCGCTTTTCTTAAAATCCATTTTAAATGAAAGCGCTTTCTTTGTATATAGTTCATTTGTTACAACTACTTTGTCAACGGTCGACCATCCATTCAACAATTAACATTTATTGGAATTATCGTTATACATTTGCAATCATTTTATTATCGTAAAGTAGCTCTATAGATATGTATTTTCCTTTTCGAGAAATATTTAAACTTCTCCATCTATTTTCCCAGCATTATACGTACCGTTTGTGTCGATTTTAGCTTGAGAAGTTTCGATTTCAACCTCATCCTTTTTTCTTTCATCATCGATTATCACTCAAAAAAAGTCCTCTTAAATCATGGACTTTTTTGATTTGCTATAAGGTTGTATGCATGATTGGTACCATTTTTAGCTCTTATCATCCAAATAGCTTAGAAAATGTATTTTCGCCAACGATGCCGTCTGCGGATATTCCTGCAGATCTTTGATATGCCTTCACCGCTAATTCCGTTCCGCTTCCAAAAATACCGTCGATGCCCCGTGGGTTAAACCCTTCCATATAAAGTGCTGCTTGTAGGATATAGGTGATATTACCTTCTGCCCCTTCCCTGACATTAGGTGATGCATCCCTTGTTCGTGGTCCCCATTCCCCATCTATATTAAGCTTTGCACCATATTGTTTATTCAATTCCGTTTGATACCCCTTGATCAGCGCCTTCTTCGTATTCGGTCCATAAAAACCATCCACATCAATTTTCGCTTGATACCGCCTATTCAAAGTGGACTGGATGGTCTTAATAGTCTGATTGCCACTGTCCTTAGGCGGCGTCTCTTCTTCAATGTCTGGCGATTCCACTTCTGTTTTAGGTGGAGGGGTTACGTTCACTTTTGATATCAAAATAGGCTTCATTCCTGATATTAACTGAGAATAAGATAATCCACCCGTCATTTCCAAATGTGGATAATCTTTAAAAATTGACCATTCCCCGCCCCAAGTAAAGCCCAAGGATTTACCTATAGCCGCTGCACGTCTCCATTTGGCTTCAACTGTCCATAAGGCATTCTTTCCATCATCACTGACTATGAAATAATCAATAGCTAGTCCATAGTTATGATAAGATTGACCTGGCATCGCAAATGTCACGATGGGTTTTGATAAATCACTATAATTCAATCCACCATAGCTATAACCTAAGCGACCTTGACCATATAACTTCGCTTGTTCTTCCATAGATCGATAACCGGCACTGATTTGCACAAAAATACCTTCTTTGTATGCCCGTTTAACGAGTTCCAATGCTGATTCCTTAACGATTGGATGGATTCCGCTGCCCATATTTTTTTCGGATCGATCCAATAATGTTTCTACTTTAACTGTCAATTTTATCACCTCCTAATATTTTATGGTGCTTATTAGGAAATGCTTGTACATTTATTGAAAGACCAGAATTTTTCAATCGTAATATTGTCCTTTAGCCCCAAATCAGACTTTAAAAAAACGATTTGTTAAACGCTAATGTTGATTTTTGAACAAATAAAAAAGACCACCTAATAAGTGATCTTCTTTAGTGCATCCTATAAAATTCAGGGGGATTATTCTTGTTTAGGTTGAATTATCTTCAGTTCGGACGAATTATTCCTTGTTTCGGTCGAATTATCTCCAGTTCGGACGAATTAATAAACAATTGCTAAAGCATAGTCCTAAGGAGAATATCAACAATAAGTTGGTTATCCCTAACCAATAAATGTAGCTGTCCCCACCAGAGAAAGTGTACACTTTGCTGTTTACCTTTTCTTCTATCAATAAAATGGTAAGTGAAAAGACGGTCGCTCTCATCCACTTTCCTCGTATAAATAAATAAACTTTGATTGATTTCTGCCTGCTTTACAAACATTCGAGAAGGTTTATCCTTACAGAAGTAAAATACGGAATGAAAGCAGCTATTACCAGTCCCATAAATATTTTTATAGCAATAGCTCTATTTTCTAATTTGTTTTATACATAATTCAGGACTACAATACTATTCGTAAGCAATATTACTACTAACACGCTAGGAGGAGAAAATAATGAAAAAACATATTTTAATGGTTGTAACTACGGCTGATAAAATGAACGAGGGGCATGAAACAGGTCTTTGGCTTTCTGAATTTGGTGAAGCATATGTTGAATTTGATAAGTTGGGATTCGAAATCACAGTCGCCAGCCCACTTGGTGGGCAAGCACCAATTGATGAGAGAAGTTTACAAGATGTACCACAAGAGGTTCTAGATACAGAAAAACATTTAGTAAATACTGTGAAGCTTGATGAGATAGACGCTTCACAATTTGATGCAATTTTCTTGGCAGGCGGACATGGAACAATGTTTGATTTACCAGACAATGAGAAGCTTCAAAATTTAATTCGTCAATTGTATGAAACAAATAAAGTTGTAGCAGCTGTGTGTCATGGTCCTGCAGGTTTAGTTGGTGTGACTTTATCCAATGGTACACCATTAGTAGCCGGTAAAATGGTAACCTCCTTTACTGATGAAGAAGAAAAAGAAACAACCTTAGATCGGTTCATGCCATTCTTATTAGAAACACGTTTACGTGAACTAGGTGCAAATTTCATCGCAGAAGTAAATTGGAGTAATCACCTTCAAGTAGATGGAAATTTAATTACTGGTCAAAATCCACAATCTACAATTAGCGTTGCACAAGAAGTAATTAAACAATTAAGCTAATATCGGTAGAAAGCATACTAGAAAACCTATAAACACGTCTGAAAAGTTACGGTTTATAGGTTTCCATAGGTGCTCCGACATCGCTCTCAGACGTTAACATAGATGATATGAAAATTGATTTGATGGCCAATTGGGAAATGGTTGCCTAAATAATCGGCAGCTACATCTCTTTACGAAAAGAAAATGCAAAAGAAATTTTAAGAAACGTACTATAAAAACGATCTTACATGTCTATATGAGATAGGAGGCATTGTAGTCTATGATCACAATCAATGCAATATTAAAAGCAAAGCCAGATAAGGAATCCCTCCTTCTAGAGGAATTAAAAAAGATGGTACACCCTTCCTGTAACGAAGAAGGATGTATAGAATATAGGTTGCATAAATCGTTACAGGACAGCGGTACATTTGTATTATATGAAACATGGGAAAATGAAGAAGCACTTCGCTTGCATGTGGAAACAGACCATTATAAATCGTACAGAAAAAACATAGCAAACCTTCTTGACGTTAGGGAAGTGTATCGTTTAGAAGAAGTTTTGCCCTAACAAGAAGAGAGCACTTCATCTTAAATGAGTAGTGCTCCTTTATAGTACAAAGAAGAATATCTGTTATTATAGAAAACGTTGGTTAAAATGATGGCAAAAAAAGACCATACTATAAGAGCAACAGAATAAAACCATTCCAAATACGTATTGGCACTCCCACTGAATCATATATATATCAAGGCCTTAGTATGCTTCGCGATCTGGAATGGCAATATAGAATTCAATTTGAATCCCGAACTATCAGTTAGTAACCAATTATATATCGTATATAAGACGCGGAAAAAAATAGAGATTCCATCCAGAAAATCGTTGGGAAGAAGTTTCTATGAATGAATACAAATAGGAAGGAATGAATAACAGCAAGTGATTGATTTTGAATGGTATCGCAGTTTCATTAGTATATATAAACATCGTTCCGTGTCTGCGGCTGCGAAAGCACGCATTTTAACACAACCCGCTATGAGTCAACATCTGGCCGCATTAGAAGCAAAAGTCGGGACTCCCTTATTTATACGTGCGCCCCGCAAAAATGATTCCAACGGATAAAGGTATTGAACTATACACAAAGGTTGTCCCGCTCATTGAAAATTTAGAGAGCATAACATTGGAAATGAGCCATTCATCTTCTTCAGAAACGCTGGCTCCTATTATTCGTTTGGCTTCCCCTGCTGAATTTTTCACAAAAGGTATTCTACATAAGATATCTCTATCAGATGTTCAACTCGTCGTTCACTTCGGTACCCCTGATGTTCTTGTGGACAAGCTCCAAAAAGATGAGGTAGATCTCGTTATCACAACCAATAAAATACCCATAACAGGTATTGAATATACAAAAATAGAAGATGAGGAATTTGTGTTAGTCGCTCCTTTTCATTCTTCTTTACATACAGAAGAACAAGTAGATATAGAAGCGTGGTTGAAGCTACAAAAGTGGTTGAGTTACGGACTGGAGCTCCCTATCATAAGAAGATTTTGGCGAGAGCATTTTGGAAAACGACCGGAAATCAAACTCAATCATATCATTCCTAATTTGTTGGCTATTTTAGAAGCCATTGAAAATGATATGGGTATCAGCATTTTACCCACCTATTTAATTGAAGAGTCATTGCAAGCCCAAAAAACAAAAGTGTTGTTTTCGCATCTATCTGTAAAAAATACTATATATATTGCACGCAAAGTTGATAATGTAGGCAATCCAATTTTTCAAAAGTTCATTAAAGAACTCAGGAACAGACGTGTTTAGTGTCTATAAGTAGCAAGAAACTGATATCTTACTCTACATCTAGCTCACCTTTGTCTCTCCAGTAATTCCAGTTTAAGGTGAGAAAAAAACAAATAAGAGCTGTTTCAACAGCTCTTCAGAGATTTCTAAAGCGTTTACTTACTTTTTCAAAACGGGAATCCATATTTCACTTCTAAATGTTGGTGAGGTTACATCTTTTTTTTCGTTCCAAAGGATTTCTGGCCCTTCTCTTTGTTCATAGTTTGAGGATGGAAACCATTCGGAATAAATACGTCCCCATACATTTTGCAGTGTTTCAGGAAAAGGTCCTACTGCTTCGAATACCGCCCATGTAGATGCAACAACTTCAAGCAGTGTAAAGGTATCAGGACACTTTCTCGTTGTTGCTACACCTATATAATGATCAAGTTCCCCTTTCTCCTCTAACCTGCCTTCGGAAAAGTTCGCGGATGCACTAAGCAGTCCTACTGGCTCGACATTCGATAGTTTTTTAAGTTCATTTATTGTTTTCTCGTCTAAACTTTCCCACATGGATGCAATCTCTGGATTAACACCGTTAAAAATGATCGGAACTCTTTTTTTGATTCCAATAATGTGGAATGCCTCTTTTTCTTCGATTCGATAGTTCATTTCACTGCCTCCTTTAATAGATAATTGGAAGGACATCGGTGGATAGGCCTTAAGTGAATGGCCATTACTTCTCGCTTCTGTTGGTGTGATACCATGCAACTGTTGAAACGCTCTTGCAAAAGAGTCTGGTGAGCTGTAGCCATACTTGATTGCTATATCAATGACCTTAATGCTGTTATCTTTAAGCTCAAAAGCTGCAAGCGTAAGTCGTCTTCGGCGGATATACTCGGATAGTGAAATGCCTGCCAGGAACGAAAACATCCTTTTAAAATGATATTCCGAGCAATAAGCAAACCTTGCAACTTCTTTAAAGTCAATTTCGTTCGTAAGATTTTCTTCAATAAATTTAATGGCACCATTCATATTTTTGAGTAAATCCATTCAATGACCTCCCTTATATCAATACAATAGCATGTGTTGAAAATAATCATCCGATATTCTGTGCACGATTATGTAGGGTATCTTCCTTCTTCTAATACCCTACCCGGTTAGTTAGTTAAGATTGTATTTAAATGTATGATAATATATAAAATTGCACATTAAGAAGGCCGCCAATGGGCGACCTTCTTAATAAATGTTTATGTATCGGCTATGATTAAGATCCCATGCTATGTTCTACTGCATTCTCCCAACTTGGAAAGTAATACAATGCATTTTTCATCAACTCTGGATCTGACTTCTTTACCTGTTTCTTCCTAAGTGGTTGCCCTTCCTTTTGTACTAATTCAGAAATTTGATTCACGACTTCTTCAACACTCATATTTACTTCCATCTCTGTTCCCTCCTTCTTGTTATATTTGTATTTTTTCCTAATTCATTATAAATAATACAATTAAAGGACGAAGATCGATTGAGTCCAATGCGTTCATCTGCTTTTATACTTACTAGATCGTTTCACAAAACCATCTTGTTTGGAGATTTATTGTAACGCTAATGGAAATAGAAAGCGTTATTATTCTTGTACGAAAAGTGTCAGTTCACTGGAGTAGAAAGGATTCACAAAAAACACCATCCTTCTCGTAAAGTTTCTTACAAAAAACATAGCGTTTTTTTGTTTTTGAGGGTATTATTTTAACTTAGCTTCAGGGGCATGTGACGCTACCCCAATGCTGACTCGACCTGAGAAGAAGGTGGCGCCGCCGCCCATGTCGGCTATTCGGTCGGGTGTTAGTGTGTTGACGAGTTGTTTTGTACCTTCTGTATCTGCCCATAGACCTTGGGTGACGACTACTCCTTGGAGGACGTTTTCACCCAAGGTCACTTTTAATACACATTCCCCACGATGGTTCCAAACACGGACCTGCTCCCCATCCTCAATTCCAGCATCTAAGGCATCCTTCCTGTTCATATGCAAACGAGGTTCTTTTTCAAGGCTGATGTGCTTTTGATTATTTGAAAAAGTAGAGTTTAAGAAATTATGATTTGGTGCTGCAATAAATTGGTAGGGATGGTCCCCATCATTCACAATAGGAATGTAGGTTGGAAGTGGAGGATATCCATCTTGTTCCATCCGCTCAGAATACAACTCAATTTTCCCACTAGGTGTTGGCAGTTTGCCAGGGAATAATGTTTTTACTTTTGCTTTTACATACTGTTTCTCTAGTAATGTTTCATATTCAATCCCTTCCAAATAGGGATTGCGAGGATGATTAAGTGCTTGAGCAATCATTTCCGCTTCTGTGTCCTCAAAGGAATCATCCTCAAATCCCATTCCTTTTGCCAACAGACGGAAGACGTCGACATTAGATTTTGACTCACCATATGGTTCAGCCACTGGCAGTTGAATTTGAAGGTAATGGTGCCAAGAGGATGAGTACATATCAGTATTTTCAAAGGACGATGTTGCAGGCAATACGAGATCAGCGTATTTAGCTGTTTCTGTTAAAAACAAATCGTGGACGACAATGAATAAATCCTGACGAACTAGCCCTTTCCTAACCTTATTTCCTTCGGGAGCCACAATGGCAGGGTTCGTTCCGTAAACATATAGGGATTTAACAGGGTGTTCTTCTTTCAGCAGAGCATCGCCTAGCTGGTTCATGTTAATGATCCGCGTCTGTTTGTTCTTCAAAAATTCCGGTCGCTGCAGATTTTCGGTGTTAATAGTAAGATATCCCGAGTTGCCTTTAATGGCACCGCCGCCTCTGATGAGCCATTGACCTGTCAAGGCAGGAAGACAGGAAACCGTACGGACGAACATGCCGCCATTGTCATGGTGCTGCGGTCCATTTCCGATTCGAATAAAGGCAGGCGAGGTTTTTCCATACATTCTAGCAAGCTTATAAATATCTTCAACGGGAACACCTGTTATGCCTGAAACGGTAAGGGGATCGTATTGATTAACATGACCTCGCAGCTCTTCATATCCAACTGTAAATTGGTGTAAGAAGGAGGAGTCAATCATGTTTTCAGCAAATAAAATATGCATGATTCCAAGAGCGAGTGCACTATCAGTCCCTGGTAGAATTGGAATAAACCAATCTGCTAATCTCCCAGTTTGATTTTTATGAACGTCAATGACGACAATTTTTGCACCGTTTTGTTTACGCGCCTGCTGGGCTAGTACCACTTGGTGCATGTTGGTGCTTGCCGCGTTAATGCCCCAAAAAATGATTAGCTTAGAATAAACCGTATCTTCTGGATTAATTCCGAAGCTGCCACCCATAGTATATTTATAGCCAGCAGAGCCAGCAGAGGAACAAATACTTCGTTCGAGTTGAGACGCTCCTAATCGGTGAAAGAATCGACGATCCATTCCCTCTGCATTCAGCAGTCCCATGTTTCCATAAAAACTATAAGGAAGAATGCTTTCCGGCCCCTCTGCTTGAATAAGTGCCTTCCACCGGGTAGTAATCGTTTCAATGGCGTCATCCCAACTGATTCGTTCGAATCTTCCTTCTCCCTTAGCTCCAGAACGCTTTAGTGGATATTCCAATCGCTTCACATCATATATCCGTTCTGTCATATTTCGAACCTTGTTACAGATATTCCCCTTTGTCACCGGATGCTCAGAATCACCCTCAACTTTTACAATCTTACCGTCTTTTTTATGCAGCAGCAATCCACACTGATCCGGACAATCAAGTGAGCAAACCGACTTAAAAACTCCATTTTGTTCCATTGAGGATAGATCTCCTTTCTGGGTGACATGCACCATTTATACATCAATGTATATTTTTATATCATTAACTCGAGAAGAGAGTTAAGCAAATTCAAGAAATATTAACAGTACTTTTATTGTTCTGTATGTGTTTAAATGTTTAATTAAATTTAGTGTGCCAATCTTTCCCTGGTTGGATAAATTAATTTCAGAATTAAATTGTGAGGCATTCACTGAAACCGTTGCCGGTCGGGCGTGGATTCCGGTTTGATCGAATACAGTAAACGATTTTTAATCCAATTTTTTACCTCTACTAGAAAAACCATCAGACTGGAAGCGCCAACAATGTAAGAGTATGCCACTCCCTCGTAATAGTTTAAATTAAGACAATATTTTCCGGAAGTTTAACAGTTGTCAATATTTCTGTTTCTTTTAATCGGTCTGTGTTATAAGAAGAACCGTCTAGAATTGAGTTATCTAAATATCCCGGGTGGGTCATTACTTCAACAACAGAATCATCGGGAAAACGGTTTTGCAATTTTTCAAAGTAATCAAACGTTGCTGTTTCGCCGTAAAAATCATTTAAAAAGACATCAGAAAATGCTGGAACACCTTCAACAGCTTGTTCTTTTTCACGTCTGACAGGTAGGTTGTATTTTTTTGATAATTGCTGGACAACCGGAAGGAGTTCAGGGAGCGTATGCACATGGTGGTGGCTGTCAAAATGGGTAGGTGTAATACCGCTCACTAAAAATTTTTCGATTTGCGCTGTCCATTCTCTTTCGACATCCTCTAAAAAAAAGCCTTTATGTTTATAAACATCATTTAACTTTCTAAAGTAACCATTATTATCCACGAGGCTTGAAACATTATCCAAAAGCGGGTGACCGCAAGTCAGTACAAGGTGAATCCCGACTTGGAGCTTTGGGTTTTCTTTTGCAAGTTCAAATGCATGTTCAGCTCCTGGCATATTGGTCATAAGGGTTGCCGAATTTAAAATACCGTACTTATGTGAATCGATAATACCGAAGTTAATACCTCTTGAATATCCAAAGTCATCAGAATTAATAATTAATTTAATCATAAATATCCCCCTTCTTCTTTAAAAGTTTCCCTTACATTTTTATTAATTCGTTATTGAAAAATTGAGGTAAATATTCTTTATGAGCTTCTAACATTTCATCAACAATCTTTTTCGCAAGTGAATCGGATGCAACAAGTGGGTTAATTGTGAGAGCAAGTACCGCTTTATCATAATTCCCTTCAACTGCAGCTTCGGCAGCAATGCGTTCAAATGATTTAATTTGTTGAACAAGTCCTCGGGCTGCAACAGGAATATCGCCCATAGCAATCGGCTTAGGACCATCTTTAGTAATGATACAGCTAACTTCAACGGCTGAATCATTTGGGATGCTTGCAATTGCTCCATTGTTCATCGTGTTAACTGGCTGAATGTCACGTTTGTCGTTATACATCGAAGAGATTAAACGAACAGCGGCATCAGAGTAATAAGCACCACCGCGTTTCTCCAATTGAGGAGGCTTAATTTTTAGATTTGGATCTTTGTATAATTCAAACAAATCACCTTCTAAACGTTTTACAACCTCAGCACGAGTTCCTTCCTTTTCAGCCGCTTCCATTGTTTTCTTTAACATTTCAGGCATTTTGTAATAATAGTTGTGATAAGGGCAAGTTAAAGCATTTAATGATTTAATAAATTCAGGCTCCCAGCCTTGACCCTGTACATTTTTAACGAAGCTAGTGTTTTCAGGGTCAGTTAATTTCTCAATCACTTGATCCTTCACACTGACACCGTCAACAAACACATCAAGACCGTAAACCATATGGTTAAGACCACAAAAATCAATACGGACTCTAGAATGTTCAACACATAAAAGCTTGGCAATACCCATCTCCATGCCAATTGGAACATTACAAAGACCTACAACTTTACGGAAGTTACTGTGACGAAGGACTGCTTCTGTAACCATTCCAGCTGGATTTGTAAAGTTAATAAGCCAAGCATTTGGACATAGTTCTTCCATGTCTTTTACAATGTCAAGGATAACAGGAATGGTACGAAGACCCTTAAATAATCCACCTGGACCGTTTGTTTCCTGACCTAATACACCATACTTAAGTGGAATTCGCTCATCTTTTGCTCGAGCGTCTAAAAGTCCGACGCGGAATTGAGTAGTTACAAAATCTGCGTCTTTTAAGGCTGTGCTGCGATCTATTGATAAATGCACTTCTACTGGAAGACCAGCTTTTTCAAACATACGCTTAGCAAGATTTCCAACGATTTCAAGCTTTTCACGACCTTCTTCGACATCAACAAGCCATAACTCACGTAATGGAAGTTCATCGTAACGTTTAATAAACCCTTCAACTAGTTCTGGAGTATAGCTGGAACCTCCACCGATTGTTGCAATTTTAATTGTTTTATTAGTCATTTATACTACCTCCAAGTTTTTAGTTAATCATTTCTTGACGAATTTCAACCAATTCCCTTGCTAAATCTTTTATAGTCATCGCATTCATTAAATGATCTTGGGCATGAACCAGAATGATGGGAATGTCGAAGCTTTCCCCGCCGGCTTCTGCATGAATTAACTGTGTTTGAAAATGATGAGCTTCGTTCAATTCCTTTTCAGACTCGTTTAGTTTTTCATTTGCCTTGTCAAATTTTTTTTCCTTTGCCGCATATAAGGCTTCCATCGCAAAACTTCTTGCGTTACCGCCATGCAAAATTAATTGGAAACTAAGATTATACAGTTCTTTTTTTACCATATTTTAACACCTCTAACTATAATCCAAGCAATATGAGTCTGATATTTTAGCAAACTCATATTGCTTTGGTTACATTTATATTTTCAGTACCTTTTTCCATTGCAGTATTTTGCTTATCCCACATCTTGAAGAACGGTAAGTAGATAGCAAATGCAATTACTAGGTTAATGATTTGCATTAACGAACCTTTCCAACTACCAGTAGCTAAAAAACCACTAATAATTGGAGGGGTTGTCCAAGGTGGGAGTGTACCATTTGTCAATGGAATAAATCCTGATTTCATCATTATATAAGTTGTAACAGTCAACACTACTGGAGTTAGAATGAACGGAATCATTAGCAATGGGTTCATTACAACTGGAGCACCAAAAACAACTGGTTCGTTAATGTTAAAAATTGAAGGTGCTATTGCAATTTTTCCTAACTGCTTTGATTGTTCAGATTTTGCAAATAAAACCATCATAACAACAAAAACTATTGACACACCTGAACCACCCATGAAAACCAATTCAAAGAATGGAGAAGTGACAATATTCGGCAATTCTTCTCCAGCTTGAAGTGCCAAACGGTTTTGGTCAGTAGCTGTTAAGAGAATGGGGGTCATGACACCTCCAAGGATACTTGACCCATGAAGACCGCAAACCCATAATAAGTGAACGAGTAATGTGTAAATAATTGCTCCGATTAAACTTCCGCTTAATATTCCAAGTGGCTCTGATAATAACAATGTGATAATATCGTGTAAACTTGTTGTGTTTGTGAAACCTAATTTCCCTAAGAAATTTAAGTGATATAAATTTTCAATTCCGATACGAATTAACCAAACACTACTAATAACAATAACCGCAGGAATCAATGCAACGAAAGATTTACTTACACTCGGCGGTACTCCCTCAGGCATTTTAATAACGATATTTTTTTGAATAATCTTTCGATAGATTTCAGTTGAGAATAAAGCGATTAAAATACCAACGAATAAACCTTTACTTCCCATTAAGGTAACTGGTATTACGCCACCAACTTGAACAGCAATTTCAGTACCTTCTGGTGTAAACATTGTGAAATAAGGTGTTGCAATCAGAAACGCAGATACAGCCACCGCACCAGCACTTAGCGGGTCAACTTTATATTGTTCAGCGAGTCGATAGGCAATGCCGAATGTCGCAATGAGCGCCATGATATCGTAAGTAGCTCCAACTGGATACAATAATTTTGTCATCCATGCATCGCCAAAGATGCTTGCCATGAATTCGTTGTAACCAGGAATCGGAATAAAGCCTAAAATCAAGAAAAGAGAACCGATAATAATCAACGGCATTGTGAGAATGATACCGTCTCGAAGAGCTAATAAGTGCCTCTGTCCTGCCATTTTACTTGCTATTGGCATAACCTTGTTTTCTAAGAAACTATTATATTTACTCATATATATTCCTCCATGTTAAAAAACTAGATTATGAGCCTATTAAATTTTGGGCAAATTTCACAACTTCCTGGCCGTTACACATTCCATAATGAACTGGATTAATTGAATCCACTGGAATCCCTTTTTCCGCTCCGACTTTTTTCATATTAGGCAGCATGTAGCGGACTTGTGGACCTAATAAAAGAACATCAGCGTTATCGATATGATTATTCACATCACTAGCTCCAACCGCCCAAATTTTCGCTTTCATACCTGTTGCTTTTGCATACGCTTCCATTTTCGTCACTAAAAGGCTTGTACTCATCCCAGCTGCACAACATAATAAGATATTCATTTTGTAATTCCCCCTATTTGTGTTTTGAAATACTTTCAAGAGTGAGATTCAGTGTTATACATAATTACTGGCTCTCTTACTCTCAAAACTCAATTGTTATTTCCTTTTTACTAGCTTTAATATATTATAAAAGCGCTTTCATTTACACACACCCTTTTTCCGTTACTCAACGGAAATGATTAGTCTGAATTTTTAAATAATACAAAATGGTAGTATACTACAAAAAAAAGGAGGAGCTAACAGCTCATCCTTCCTCTTTAGAACTATATAATTGTTTTGCGAAACTCAGTACAGCATTGCCGTTAACTGTCCCGTAATGAAGCATATTAATTACCTCAACAGGAATTCCCCTTTCCTTTCCAGCCTGTTTAAATTGTGGCAGCATATATCGCACCTGAGGACCTAATAAAAGGATATCCGCTTTATCCATTTGTTTTAATGCTATGTCAACCGAGACCGCCCAAATTTTGCACTCAATCCCCTGATTAAACGCACTTTTTTTCATTTTAGATACTAATAAACTTGATGACATTCCAACAGAACAACACAATAAGATATTCATTTTTTACTCCATTCAATTTATCCTTTTAGAAATACAGTTGCAAATTCTTTGTAGGTTTTACATTTGATTAACTGTTGGACAATTTGGCTATTATCAATCAGGTCCACTAAATGATCATACATGTGCTGAAGTTCATCTGTACTATTTTTTTCAACATTCAGCAGACAAACGAATTGTACTCTTTTATCGCCCCATTTAATCGGCTTTTGCAAAGTACATATCGCCCAAAATGTGGAATCTGTTATTGGTGTAATCGGGTGAGGAATCGCAACAAATTTGCCATAGCTGGTTGGTGAAATAGCCTCTCTTGCAAAAACACTTTCTAAAAATTGTTCATCCACGAGTCCCCTATCCGCCAATTCCCCTCCTAAAAAGTGAAGTACCCCTTCTCTTGATACCAAATTTTTTTGCAAAAAAACTAATTCTTCCCTGATATACTTTAGTTTTTGATTTACCTCTTTCGAAAATAACTTTTCGATTTTACCCAAATCATTTCCGCCTAGGATGGAGTTCACTTGAATAACAGGTAGCGGAAACTCCTTAGAAATTGGAATCGTGCTAATAATAAAATCTAAAGAATGCATTGAAATTTGATTTAATTTATAATATTCAGTTGTTCCAACAATATCAACCGACGCTCCGAACCTTGCCTTAATTTTGTTTGCCAAGAGCCGGGCACTACCTACTCCAGATGCACATACAATTATGCATTTTTTTGATTGATGCCCAATTTTATTATTCTCCATAGCAGCACCTAAATGAAGCGCTAAATAGCCAATTTCATTTTCATTAATTTCCATTTCTAGTTCCTGCTTTAGAACTATTCCTGCAATAACCGCTGCCTGGAAGGCATGCGGATATTTGGATTTTATATCTTGCAGTAATGGATTAGTCAAATTAATCCCATACTGCAAGCGGTGCAGGGCTGGTTTTAAATGAAGGCAAAGCGCCCTAAATAGTTCTTGATCATTTTCTATCTTTAAATGGAGTTCATTATCAATGGTTTCTAACATTTTTTTTACAGTCTGATAAATTTGATGATCAATACCATGAATATTATTATCATTCATATGAAATTCGGTAAGCATCTTGGTACCCAATAAATGAATGGTGATATAGGCAACTTCCGTTTCCGGAAAGCTTATCACTAGTTCTGTTTCAAGAGCCTTTACAATCTCATCGGCAACCTTGTACTTTTTTTGTTTTTTCAAATCGGCTAATTCCATTGGATAAAAAGTAATATATTTTTTTTCCTTTATTCGATTATAGGCAATCGCAAGATGGATAATTAAATTGTTTAAACCAATATCAGAAAGAGCCATTTGGTGTTTATTAATTTCATTTAAGATAATTCTGCTGATCTTATTTAAGTCTTTCTCCATGAATATTGGGATATTTGAGGGGTCAAAATCACCTTTCGGTTCTAGAGAATTAAATAGGTGATCAGCCATACACATCCGCAGTTTGAATTCATCACCCACTAACTTAAAGCCAAAATTTGGCCGCTTATTAAACGTAATTCCATATTGATGAAAGATTTCTTTTATTTCCTTTAAGTCATTTTGTAAGGTTGATTTACTGATATATAATTCATCAGCAATGTCATCCAATTTTAAATATTCACCTGCAAGCAGAAGGCGTTTTAAAATATATTGGACACGATCTTCCGGTAATGTTGGAATTACCCCTTCATTCTCATTACCTTTTTCAGTAATATTTTGAAGCAGCTGACGAAATAATTGGTCATCATCGATTATAAGCTCGTAGCCTATCCCTCTAGTTGATTTAATGGAACCACCAAAGTCTAAAACAATCGTTTCTAGCTCCTTAATATCATTTCGGATCGTTCGCGAAGTTACATCGAGAAATTTAGCCAAATACTCACTTGTTACGGATGTTTCCGCTTTCATTAATTCTTGGATAATTACAATCATTCGAGCATTTAACATCCCAATCCCTGCTTCCTGACAAACTATGGATATATATATATATATATATTATTAAACAACTTTCGTAAAGTGAATTCAGCCGGAAATCCACTGTTGGAGTTTATTCACCAGCTTCAATGAAGAAGCCAGACCAAATAAAAAAGCAGCCCGATTTATTATAAATTGACTGCCTTTTTTGATATACGTAATAACTTGAAAATCCTCTTTCTCCATAGTGCCAATAGGTTCCAAAAAACAGAAATTAATGCATATACCAGTATATAATTCAAGTGGATGAATCTTTATCAGCATTAGGTAAGGTATCATTCATACCAAAGAAACTAAATACAGGTGTTGGTAGATTTTATAAACTGTAAATAACGTAAGAGTTTAATTGGATTATTCGATTCATTAGCTATTAGTGAGGAAGACGAACCCGTTATATACGCTTCCTTTGTCTTAGTAGCATTGTGGCCGATAACATATCAGTATTTTCTTTACTATTGATGATATACAAGTATTCCGTCTTTCTTAAGTCCTCCCTTTCATGCTCTCTCGCATAAGAGTCACCCGGGTGAACCTGAACAGATAAACCATATTCAAATCTAAAAATTCTTGTTAATATTGGAAATACTTCTTCCTTCGGGTCCCGAAAAACTATAGAATGCTTCGGTCACAGTTCGACCAAAGACACCCCTACATAGACCATCTAATTTATATAAGGCCCATTATTAAGGGCAGAATAGCCATCTTTAAGGAAGCTGTTACCAATTCCTTCGTCATGGTCTTATCCATGGCCCATCCTAAGATTT
Source organism: Peribacillus muralis (assembly GCF_001439925.1). Lineage (GTDB taxonomy): Bacteria > Bacillota > Bacilli > Bacillales > DSM-1321 > Peribacillus > Peribacillus muralis. The sequence goes on along the minus strand of NZ_LMBV01000024.1, from coordinate 21,910 downwards.
TTCGTGAACTAATATCCATGACAGTCGCCAAATACAACCAGCCCTCAGTGTGGTTGATTAATCTTTTTTTGGTCGTCGAGCTAGCATCTACTTAATTTGCAATGATTGAAGGTTTTTAAAAGATTGTATCAAACACATTCACATCACTTATAAGGCTCAGTTTAAAAAAAGAGCTTCTACTGGGTCTATTTTATTGTGGTTTTTTCTGGATTTTGAGCATTTTTATTTTTCAATGGAGTTGAACAAGTAAAAATCCACCCTAGAGTCATTTAATGATTGCATAACACAATTACACAAGTTTAAAATTTAAATTTTGAGTACCCTCATAGTAGACAATTAAAAATATACGTAGATTAAAAGACAGAGATAATTATGGGAAAAGGTAAAAAATAGGTGTCTTATATATATAATGAATTAATCCGTTTACTCTGTGATAATATAAGTAAAAAAAAGATGTAACTAGAATGACTACCTATAATAGGGGCCCTGCCGCATACAAAACATTACCCCTAAAACGAAAAAAACGCTATTATTTTTGTAATATCATAATAATGCTGGTGTTTTTTATGTGTCGATACTGCCTAAATAGATAAAAGTCCATTATTGAATTTTATTGCCAAAATGGCATATACTACGATTAATATAAATCTAGCAATCGCAGCAACAAAGTAATTGCCGGATTCTATACGAAGATATGGCCGACAGATTAAGTTTCCAGCACCAAAAAATAGAGAAAAATCATAAACCTCGAAATAAACATTTTTACAATATTAAATTCTCCTAATTTTTAGCGAATTCACCATCGACTTCAACAGTTTCAAATATATTAATAAATGCTTTTTCATCATGGTTACGTACAATTTTTTTAATTTGCATCGTTTCGTAGCGTGTAACGACCATCATTAAAATTTGTTTCTTCTCTTGTGTGTAGCCCCCATACCCTTCTGAGATTGTAATTCCACGATAAATTGAATTCAGTAAATCCTCTCGTATTAAATCTCCCTTTGAAGTGACAATCTGCATCGTCAATTTGACGTGATTAGTAAAGATGGTATCAATCATTTTACCAGTCAAATAGATTGATAATAGGGTGTATAATGCGATATCCCAGTTGAAGACAGCTCCTGAAACAAAAACAATTATACCATTCATACAAGTGAGAAGAAGGCCAATACTGACATTACTGGTTTTGGAAATCATAATAGCAATAATATCCAATCCGCCAGATGTTCCAGAATACTTTAAGATAAGACCTGCTCCGATACCGGCAATGACCCCACCAAAAACTGTCGATAGCAATATATTTTCGGTCACTTCAACAACTGGCAACAAGTATAAGAATACCGAAAGTGAAACGACGCAAATCAGAGTGCTGATTGTAATGGTTTTTCCAAGTTTATAGTAGCCTAAAATGACTAACGGTAAGTTAAGCACTAGATTCAATAAGCCAGTATTAAGTGGGGTGATTAATCCAAGCAAAATAGCAATACCACTAATTCCACTACTTAAAATTGCATAGGGTACCAGAAAGAAATTAAAAGCAAATGCAACGATCAGCGAACCAGCGATGACAATTAATTTTTCCATAAATATGTAACTCCTTAAAAAATCTATAAAAATCAACAAAAAAAGGGACAAACTAATATCGGGGTACCAAGATAATTTACGATATGATAATAGGCGGTTAGAGATATGTCCTAAAATGGTCTTACCCTTTTCAAACACATTCCTTTGGATACGGAAGAATGATTCATTTAACAGCGATTTCAGAATAAGCAGTTTTGGAGTACGATACCGGGCTGTACACATATCATCAACTCCATACCGGGTTGTAAAAGGTGACGGTCGATAATCCACTTTGTTTACGGTTATGTCTGATAATCCTGCTGTTTGAGCAACTTATTGCGTCTATACTAGTATTGTCTTTTTATCTAAGTTATAGAATTTTTCATAATAGTTTTTTAGTTCTTTAGTTTTGCGATAAAAAAGAATTTCGTTATTCAACAAAGCGCCCAATAGTTTAACAAACACTTATTAAATAATCTTAGAAATACTGTAGAACTAATAAACCCCATATCAGGGAAGGTTGGACCAGTCGCAGCATTAAATCCCGCTAGAAGAGCTAATGCTATAGGAGAAAATCTAACCATCAGTCGAATGAAAAGCGTAATATGCTTCACATAAGAACATAAGAAAACTAAGGTGGAAAAGTCTCGATAGTTAATATAGGACCAAACACTTCCGACCACCTTCGGAAGTGTTTGGGTCGTATTTAAACTTCAGAAGATACCCATTCTAGTTCAGGCCTTACAGTTACACAGTCTATATGTACGTTTGATTTGATCGTGCCTCCAAACGTATGGTTTGAACCGAAGGCCACATGAATCGTATTGTAGGCTTTTTCATCTTCTAAAATATTACCGGTTACTCTTGCAGCATGGTTTGTTCCAATCCCTAGCTCACATAGCAACCTTCCATCTCCATCGCCAAGCAAGGTAAGTAATTCCCTACCTACTTCACCTGTTGCCTCGACTAATCTACCTTCTTGAATCGTTAAAACGATTGGCTTTTCCAGAAGCCCAATGCCTGCAATTGAACCATTAATTTCAATTTTCCCTTCTGCTTCACCTTCAACAGGGGCAATATAAGCTTCACCTGAGGGTAAGTTACCCGAAGCAGCTTTTTCTTTGAAAACGCCAGTACTTGGAACACCCTTTCTACCAAGGAGGGGTATTTCTAACAGGTTTTTTCCAGTTTTAATCATTAGTTTTTCAGCTTGGGATAACTTTTCAGTCATTTCCAATGTTTCTTTTTCTACTCGTTGATAATCTGCATTTATTGCACCATGTAAAAACATATCTTCCGTAATTCCCGGCATTGTTATCACACTTATTCCGTGAAGGTTTGCATTTTTTCGTGCTACTGTATGTGTTAATGAATGCTTTGTTAAACAAAATACAATATCATGTTTTAACATCTCATCAGAAGCTTCCTTCGGTGGCTCTTCGCCCGATTTCATACGATCCTCCATTTCATAAAAAGAAACACTCCACTCGTTTGTTATTAATGCATCTCTAAATTTATTTGCTAATAAAGAGGTACTATGATCTGTTAATACTAAAATGGTATTGGATTTAGAAACATTTACATTATTAGACATGATATTTGCAACAATCTTATGTAACTCGCGCATGCTTTTTCGCTCCTTCTTTTTTTGGGCATTTTTTTATTCATTATATAAACTCTTGTAAACACAAATAACAATCCAAAGAGCATACACCTTTTTTTCAAGAAACAGAACCCATAATAGATAGGCATTTGTTCTTCTTCTCCTTACACTTAAGAAAAAGAGATCCGGAAAACCGGATCACTTCTACTATACATATTCTGCAACAATACGAGCAGATAAGGTCAGAGGAAGCAGAACAGGTAAGCCGCTTCCATCCATGGCATCTCTTTTATGTGTTTCGTTATATCCCATACAATCAAGGACAATGAGTTCCACTCCTTGATTTTTTAACTTTTGAGCAGCCCCTTTTATATCACTGTCTTCATAAGGTGATGCAACTTCTACGCAAAACTCTACTCCCATGCTTTTCCACTTTTGAGTTAACGTATTTCTTTGTTCTTCTAAAGGAACTACTAATCCAAGCTTCCCTTTCGGTAAAATAGCTTGTACGGTATGGCTTAGTATTTTATCAGGATAAATTAATGGTTTCTTACTTATAATTGATGGGAAATCTCCTGTACAGAGCATAATAACGGCAGAAACTTGTTCTTCCAATTTGTTTAATTCCTCTTGCAATAACGGTAATAATTTTGATTTTCCTATTTTAATTGATTGCCCGTTTATTAACTTCGAAATATACGTAATTTCGTCTTTATCAGGTGTAATGGAATGAAGATCATCATTTCCGATTCGGTCGAGTCCTCCAGCTTCTACAATATCAACCGTATCCCCTAAAATATGTTGAATAGAAGGTGTAAAATCCACCCTTGGTGATTGGCCAATTGTCAATAAACCAATAGATTTTTTTTTCATTTTGTCGCACTTCCCAATGTTTGTAGCTTCTTCATTGAGCCGTATAAATTCACAAGGTGATGAAATTCTGCTTGATCATAAAATTGAATTTCTCCCTTTGTAAATTCTTTAGCAACCTCAATACTAAAACGAACGGCTTGCGCCACATCTACCTCATGACTTGCACCTGTTCCGCACCCAGGGACCGCCGTTTTTGCTGTTATCGCAAGTCCTACAACTGGAGCATCCGTTGTGACTGCTGGCTGTAAAATGCTATTGATATGATAGACATCGTTTCCATAGGGAGTAATATCTTGAGTTGTTACGGCAAATGTAACCGGTAAATCGCCTGTTGTCATTTCCATAATCCGGATTAGATCATCACTGAACTTCAATATATATCCTTCTTTTACTGTTGGTGAAAGGGCAATGCCCCGATGATTGAATACTTTGTTTCCTTTTGTTGTATCAATTGATAACAAAGCTTCCATCTCCGGCAGAACTTCATACTGGTTCATCGTGAATATATCAACAGGCGAGCCCATGAAAACCACTGGTTCGTGCGGTATGGTTGGAGCATCAGGACAAATATGGGTCGTGATATAGACATCCCCAGGCAGTCGATCCCCTTTCTCAGCCATTAAGCTAAGCTTTAAAGCAGCTGTAATGGCTGCGGCTGCTCCGTCCCCATCGGATACGAATCCGATACGAGAAGGCCTGGCCCCCAGTCCTCCTAATCTTCCAACAATCCCCAGAGAAGGGGAACTTCCTCCAGCTGATTTTCCATCAGCACCTTTAACCAGGATTTTAATGAAATCCGTTGATCCACTATCACCTACTACTGTTTGATAAGATGCTTCAACATGTGAAAACTCCGTAAAAAGTTCAGTTACCATCTTACCGCTTGCATTAGGATCATCCAACAGTTCCATGACTTCCATCGTATATTTCAAAGACATTAGTAATCTCTCCTTTACATGATATTTTTTTGAATAATAGGTTCGACCGTTTTTAATAGCTTTTCATTGAACATCGTCGAACTTAATTTCAAGTTTTCTTTCGGTACGGAAAGAACGGTAATGCTCTGCCCCTCTTGAATTTCGGCGCTTACTAGAGGAAGTCCGGTTTCTGCATCAAATGTCATGATCAAATCAGGGAAGGTTCCTTTACGTACCCCATTCATTTCAGCTGTCATATATTCATTCCAAAAAGTCAGCTCCAGTTCATCAATCCTCACGACCCCTACATCAAATCCTCCTGTTTGATTCATGTTAAATGTACTAACTTTCCCAGAATGGATGACGCGGCCTTTTAAAAACGATGCAACTGCTTCAATTCTCCCTGGCCCTTCAGGTACTGAGAGAAATGCTTCACCAAGTTCTATCGCTTGTGTAATACCACCGACCGCAGCATGTTTTTTTACATAACCCACTGTTACTGGATTTCTACAAACTGCAACCATTCCCCCAGCCTCAACAGACATAAAACGAACGGCATTGGACGATTTGTCTAGGGTCGCCGAAACAAATCCCTCCACTTTCTTAACTGCTTTTCCTCCTGAATAGGACTGCAGTGATTGATATCCATCCACTTCTGATAAATTTAATGAACCCATTGAACCCGTCGGATGTGCTCTTCCATTACAAGGAGCATCAAGAACCGGTAAATCTGCACCAGCAGCTTGTAACCAACCATTTATTGTCGTAGATGCTCCATTTTCATTCGTCATAATTGCTTTAATCGGATGTGGAAATTCTTTTTGCATTCGTAGGACTGTCTCCACAAGTTGTTGTGAATCAACAAATTGTTCTTTCGCTGAAGGTGCACCTACTAAAGCTACGCACACAACATAATCATCATCTTGCAATTCTTCAATCGTTATAAGTGAAGGAGAACCAACTTCAAAAGCAGATTCTGTTTTTTGAAGTCCGTCTTGAATCCAGCCTCCACCTCCGCCTCCTAAAATACAACCACCATAAACTGCTTTAATTGCATCATCTTTTGTTAATAATCTTCTTGTCATTACTTTCACCTCATCATCGAATTTTCCAAATAGATGTAAATAAACTATACAAAGCATCTCCCGCAATAAACCCTGCCGCTGTGGTAAACATCGCACTTGCAGCTTCTGGACCACGAACTTTTAAGATAATAACCCGAATCAAAATCCCAATTATAACTGCCCAACCAGCAATCGGATTGGTAATTTCCCTTTTTGTCCACCTTCATCACCAGCTTTAAGAGCTTCAGCTGTAGCAATACCTTGAGGCCAAGCCTTATTCGAACCAAAGAAATTCGAGTCAAATACTTTATAAAGAATGAAACCATCAATAAATAATGCAACCCCTACACCAATTCCCACCGCCGCCACCTAGTACTGCACCGCCGTATCCTGCAAATTCCATCACTTTTTTGTCAACTTAATCTCCTCACTTACTTATTTTAAATACTGAACTGAAGAAACTAAACAATGCATCACCAGCAATAAAGCCTGCTGCTAAAATACTCATCGGAGTATCTGCCTCTTTACCTTTAACTTTTCTCCAGATAATGCGAATGAGAATACCTGATAACACCGCAAATCCTGCATATGGCGTCAAAATCAATAAACCTGTAGCCAACATTATCCCTAATTGACGGCTTGACCCACCAATCATTTGAATAATGGCACCTGGTATAGCCCAAAGTAATAGCTGTGTCGCTACACCACTAGATGCACCTGCTTCGATTGTAGAAACATATACAGCATCAACTGGTGGTACTAGATTTTGTGCAAAGAAACCTTTGTACGTAACAACCACTGTTAAAAGGGCCACTCCAAATGCAATCATAGCTGTAATATATTGTTGCTTTCTACCATATATTTCGTAGTCTCTGTCTTGACCATTTCCACGTAAAATATGTCCTGTTTTAAAGTCATAACCCATATCTGCAAATGCTGGTCCAGTTGCTGCACTAAAACCTGCAAGTAAGGCAAGAGCTAGTGGTGGAAAGCCAACCATCATTCCTATTAGGAGGGTAATAAAGGCTACCGCAAAAGCTGGAAACCAGCCTGAATGCATGGCGGCAATCCCGACGATCAATTCATGAACGAAGGCAGCAAAAGCAGCAAAAAGTAAGAATCCGATCAACATGCCTGGAGACATGTCGGTCATAATTCCTCCTGTAAGAGCAATCACAAGAGCAATGACAAGATAAGCCACGAATCCTAATCCTAACGTTCTTCTTGCCTCTTTAATGGAACGGGTAAAACTAGATTCATCCACCGCCTCTACTGTAGCGGCCACTTCCGTATTAGGTTTTTTTGTTGTTTTTTGTTTTGCAAAAATCAGCATGGAAACCTGCACTAACGCTACAATACCCGCACCGACCATGATTCCATGAGGAATATAATGAGAGTTTACATCGACTCCAAATAATGGTATGGAGAACTGACGTATCAAAAGTCCAATTCCGAACATTGAAAGTGCCCATATATTACCGATAAAAGCTACCCCAAAAGCGGACATCGGAATATGAAATAAAGCCCCTAAGATACCTATTCCTGTACCAAGTCCAAGGAGACCTGCACGCTTACCACCTTTATCTCCAGCTATTATTGCTTCTGCTGTAGCAACCCCAGGTGCCCATGTTCCGGTAGCAGGGAATAGCCTTGAATCAAATAATTTATAAAGGATGGCTGCATCAACAAACATAGCTAAAGCAGCCCCAATTAACATCGGAATGATTAAATCTTGGGCTCCCATGAGAAAGGGAATCCCAATTGGTATTAATAAACTATTGGCTGCACCGAACGTAGCTGATGAGATAGATGTTTGAACTATGTTTTGGCGATGCAGTGATTTGAATTTTCTAAAAAGTGTGACCGGAATTCTAGCAATCACCATAGCTAAAAGGGCACCAATGATGGAAGTACTCGGTGTTACTCCGAGACTTGTAATAATCTGCATCCCGATAATCGCTCCGAATACTGCTGTAACAATCGTCAAAATAAGAGTCATTGGCTCCAAAATACGTGGATGTTTTTTTTCTTTTTGTTCTTGATTCACAGAAATCCCCCCTATAAGGACATTGATGTTGCTACTAAGAAGATTTTAAACAGTACTTTATAGCGGCAATACAAAAATCCCAAATTAGTTAACTCATTTCCTTTTCTACCATTCGTTCGCTATGACAATTGTATTTGCTGGGGTGTTAGCTTGTTGCTTAAGCACATAGTGTTTGAATATGATTTAACATTTACGGAATGGTGTTACGTAATACGGTACAAGAATCATAAAATGATTTCTGAATTTTGTCAATATCCTTAAAACATTGAATTTATTAAATAAATATATTATTATTATACGGTATCCAATAACGCATAGTGGAATTAATTCAATGGTAATTTATGAAAACAGTTTAATTACTGATGAATCGAGAGATATTAGCTTCGCTTTCAATTGAAATATGTAAGAATGATAACTCAGTAAAAGATATTAAAAAAAGATTGTCTATCACATAAACACTATGCGGATGATGATTTTGCACTCATTTTTAGTGAATGCAACATGCATGGGAGAAGGAATCATGTAGTAGTGGCTGTTATGAGTTTTCCTTTAGACACTATTTAATAGTATTTTTATAATATTTTTATTAAAAGTAAGTACAATCTTCCCCTATTTTAAAAATGGGTGGCCCTATCATAACCCTCGAAAATGTCTATTAATAAGTAAAAGACTGAGAACCGTGTGCATATAGAAGTTAATATTAAGGAGAGATATCCTATGTCTACTCAAGACAAAAGCATTATACAATCTATTGAAAAAATTCCTCAAATACTCGATTTATTTATACAACACACTTCCCTAACCTTACATGATATCCATCTATATTCCGGTTTTACTAAAACATCGGCATCTAGGATGTGTAATTCTTTAGTTAATATAGGATATTTAGAAAAAATTTATATTGGTCAAACACCCTACTATAGATTGGGAATTGAGCTTTATCGACTAGGGAAACATGCAATAGAATCATTAGATATACAGTCTTGTGCAAAAAAATATCTAAATTGGATTTCAAAAGAGCTGGGTGGCATTTCATATTTATTCATAGAGCGGAATGATAAGGCATTATGCTTAGATACTGTAAAAGGAATCCAATATATTCAAACCAACTCAACTAACGTAGGGGATTTACTACCTTTTAATAAAGGTGGGGGACCTTTAGCTATGCTTTCACATTATGATTTACAAACACAAAATACCATTATAGAAAATTTGAATTTATCTCATGACGAAGAATCTTTATTACGTCAAAAAATTAATGCATTTAAAACAAAAGGTTATGCCATTAGTTTGGAGGAATTTTCATTAGGAACTGGTGCTCTAGGTGTACCTATATATGATGTGTCTAATACAGTAGTAGGTGCATTAAGCGTAGGTGGAATTATTGATCATTTTTCAGAGGGTAAAGTTGAACAAATTGAGCATACTTTAAAAAAATATTCATTAGACTTATCAAAAGAATTAGGTTTTTCAATTAATTAAACCTAGATTATTCATAACATCCTTATACCTGACCACTCCCTTGGCTAAAGCCATGGGAGTGGTCAGGTTAACTCTATTCACCCAAGAATATTTTCTTCAAGTGACGGGTATTTCACTGGTTCTGGTGCAAATATGACTTGTTAGAAACATAGAATCTCAATATCCTTTTCATCTATGAATGATGAGGATACTCCAAATAATTATGGCTAGGATCCGTATTATACTGACTAGGCCTTTTTTTGTGTAATTTTGAATTTTATTTTGCGCATTTTTCTACCTAATTAACTTCATAAGTGAGTGTAAGGATATATATTGATTACAATTAAACTATCATATACACTTGTCTTTTGATTTTCTGTTTCCAAAGAGATTTTATGATTTTTGGTTATGCACGTGTCTCTTCTTTGGATCAAAATTTGGATCATCAGATTGAGTAATTGCGAAATCCAAATGTAGATCGAATTGTTCATGAAAGAATGACAACAATTACTGGATCGCTTGGTTACAGGAGATACACTCGTTGTTACCTTACTATGTACCAAAAACATTTCGAAAACATTATACGATAAGGAATCATTTGTTTTAGGTGGCTTCTTTAATTGTTAGTTTCTTTCTTCAATTGATGATTTTCGTCATAATGGGCATGAGGATGATATGGAAGGAAGGAATTTCTGAGAGAAGCATCCTTATTTTATAAACAAGACATGAATGTATGTTTTTTGTCATATTGTATTTTGGAGGTGAAAAAATGGCAAGAGTAGCTTACCGAAGTGCAGACGTTGATCTAATGGCAAGGATGATGAGGGCAGAAGCTGAAGGCGAAGGCGATCAAGGAATGCTGTATGTTGGAAATGTAATTGTTAATCGTGTTGTAGCAGCATGTACTGACTTTAATGAATTAAGAACAGTTAGAGATGTCATTTTCCACGTACAAGGAGGTAATTACTCTTTTGAAGCGGTTCAAAAAGGTAATGTTTTTTATCAAAGACCAAGAGAATCTGAAAGAAGATTAGCAAGGAGGAATTTGGATTCCTGGAGAGAGCACCCTGCGAAATTTGCTCTTTGGTACTTTAATCCATCTGGTCCATGTCCTCCAACCTGGTACGACCAACCATTTACTGGTCAATTTAAACAACATTGTTTTTATGAACCAAGGCCTGGAACATGTGCGAGTGTTTATATCGGTTAATGAAAGTAGGACCGTTAACATGGTCCTTTTTTTGTAGGGCGACATAATAATTGGAGCGCGATATAGTGCTAAAGGAGTCAGGCATAAAGAGTTTCTTCCTCTACTAAATGTACGAGGATTTTCAAGTCTAATACTTTCATAGTTCGTTGTACCTTTTGTGCTTTACTTTTTGGTCACGACGCTAATAATCTCGAATACGACATAAGCCGCAACGACCTTCTTACTCGTCGTAAATCGCTGGGATCTCCGCTTTTAAATCGGCATCTGGATCCGAAAGATTCACTTGTCTTATCAATGATTGTACGTGCTGCTTGGAAGCTTAGCGAGCTTAACCAATACTTCCACACGAAATTCATGTCTTAAATCCACTAGGTTCTTTCAATATAAAAACATTTGTTTAAATCATTTTTTCCCTTATGTACTCCGTAGCAATTTAATAATTAACTACGAGAGAAATTGTTGCATAATATAATTACAAGGACTCTTCTCAAACGGACTGTTGCGGTATTACATATCCATTAATTGAACAAATTGTAAATACAAAAATTTCTGAAGGATCAGTTAAATCATCCACTAAAAAAACTAAGCAGTCACAAACATTCAAAACGAATAAATCCTCAGTCGTTACCGTTTGACCCTCTATGAAGAGGTTAACAGCCAACCCAAATTTTGCCGCACTTGCTAAATCTTCGGCAATCCCATTTTTACAACCGCATTTTTTCAAACTTTTATTACAGTCACACTGTTCTATCGCAGCATTTCCGCAATTATTTGCAAACTGTAACAAAAACTCAAAAATATTTTCCGACGAAGCCCCTGCACTAATTCCAGATATATTTTTTAACGGAACGGTTGTACTTGGATTATTTCCTACCTGATTTGAGTCCTTGTAAGTTACCGTTTTACAATTATCAATATTGGTGATGACTTGATCTTCAACTGGGTTAGCGGAAGTCGGAAATGTTAAGTGAATGGCTATGCCATTATTCGAACCGGGTGTCTGAAGCGGCTTGATTTGACTCAATAAGGAACATAATGAGCACTTACAGCAATCATTACAATCAGAATCTTTGCAACACTCTTTACAATCCCCTTCACACTTTCCCTTGCAAGAATTGCATTCATAATCACTTTTACAAGTTGTGGTCAGATTTACAGTTACTCCGCTTACGGTAGTTTCAATCGTTTGATTATTGTTCAATGGGGAGAAATTTCTATGTCCCTGTATATTTTGGTCACCTAGCGTTTGATCTCCATGTGACTGTTCTTGAGTTTGGTCACCCAAGGTTTGTTCCTGACTCCCATGTGTTTGGGTTTGATTTTGATCTTGATCGCCTAACGTTTGGGTTTGTTCTTGATCACCATGTGTTTGGGTTTGGTTTTGATCTTGATCGCCTAACGTTTGAGTTTGTTCTTGATCCCCATGCGTTTGCATTTGATTTTGATCTTGTTCCTGGTCTCCAATCGTTTGAGATTGCTCTGAATCACCAATGGTTAAGTTTTGTTCTTGATCTCCTATGGTTTGGTTTTGTTCCTGATCACCTTGGGTTTGACCTCCTTGATCTCCGTGCGATTGGCAAAGGATTTGTTCCTGCTCGCCGCCATTTTGTTTTAATGATTTTCTAATTGTATTTTGACAGGCCGAATTACATGTTGGTAATAAAACCCCATTACAGCTGCAACTGGAATTATGTGGCCTCTTTTTTCTATTGCATACTTCATTTGGATTACACTGACTGCAACGATTACAAATTTCACACCTTTCAGGATGGTCACATGACCGATTTGGGCAATTACGATTATTGAACATGAATTGGTTCATCCCCTTACATATTAATTTCCTACTATTGGTTTATGAGCGTTTGCAAGGGAATGTACCAATGTTCATCAAATTCAGATGAGGAACCACCACATCGCCATTAAGCTAAGAAGGAAAGAGTTGTATATGCTCTTTAGTCTGCTATCGCAACACTAAAAATACGCATGATAATTAAGCAACATATAGGTTTATAAAAAAAACATTAGGGATTTTGTGACGTATAGTCATACACAATACTTAAGACTCCCGTATGTAACTCAACTAAAGGGCTCTTTAATCATGTATAATCATGTAAAAAAAAGCCTGATTTCCCGGTATTAAAAACGAGAAATTAGGCTTTAATATAATTGAACTTCCGTACGATTGTAAATTCGTGTTTACCTGATATTATCACTTAGCGTAGCGTAGGAAAACGGCTTTTTATTCAGAAATTCTCTTAGCCTACGCCTTTTACGTTTTGTTGGTAGGCTTCCTCATCGAAACACCATTAGTCAATTTAGACTTATTATCGAGTTGAACATATTAAGAAGAAAAAAACCCTCTTTGGTGGGACGTTTCATTAATATAATGGTTGTGGGTTCTGACAAGGTGGAAATCCATTTATATCCTGAATCATATGAAAATCATATTGTTTTAAAGCAAATTGAGCTTGATACATATATTCAATTACAAGAAGCTTATTGTCAGATGTTCCGCACAATACACCTGATGTCCCTTGTCCGTTTGCTAATGAAATTCCAACAGGCTGACCAATTAGAAACCTAATTTTTTGTTGCCATGGCATAATCATCACTCCTTCAAATACATCATATTGCATTTGAAAAAATGAGTACCTGTACAGCTTAAATTGGTGAACGAAAAATTTTCGGTCTTTGAGTAAACTTGGCATGTGGAACCACCCTGCCACTTTTCTAAAAAAAAGACAATAAGTTATTTAAACGGCGATCCGGTAATTCAAATATTTTGGCACTAGAAGCCGTTAACATTTTTTTCTTTGTTGGACACCATTCCCTTTTTTCTTGTACCTCAAATAAAAAGGCTCCGGTTTTATACCGGAGCCAATTCATGCTTAAAGATAGTTATATTTTTTTCTCATTGCTATTATTTAATTCCTAAAGCTTTCTTAATGCTTTCTAAATTTTGAGCTTTATATTTCTTTTTAGGTGTTGGTGCATAGTTAATTGTAGGATTTTGCATTAAGTAGTTTCTTTCTACAAATGCCATATCTTTCTCATCAACTACACCATCAAAGTTAATATCTGCATCACGTTTATTTGTTCCCCAATAAGTTTGTAAGTAAAGAGCATCCATTACGTCGATGACATCATCTTTATTTATATCCCCGGCGTTAGCTGTCTTTAAGTTTAAGTAAAGGTTTTGATTCGTCACTTTTCCATCATGATGGAATCCGATTGTAAAGTTTTTGTGAACTGTAAAATGTCCAGGGACATTTAATTCAAACTCATACGTATCATCCGTTAAAGGTAAATGAGGAATTTGATACACAACACTGGAATTGTTTAATCCTTCGTACACGGTACCGTTTGAACTTGTTGCTTTTACTTTGACTCCCATTTTTGCATAATCAATCGATCCTTTCGGTGATCCTGCTGGGTCTAAAAATGCCTCTGCATCTTTAGTACCACGAAGGAGAGAGTACGTCGGTTCTATATATGCGATTGCTGGATTACCGCCCGGAACTGTTTTTGTCGTGTTAGTACTATCTGTTACTGTAACACTACCCAAACTCGCCGGGAACATGACAGGAAGCGCCGTATATTCATTACCCATTTTAAATTCTATATCTGCAAGTTTTAAATTGCCTGATAGCGGCGTAACTCCATCTTTTGTCGTGATCGTTACTGTCGCTTCCGATGCATTCGATCCTGCATTGACCGGTTTATCTGTGACATTAATATCCACTTTATCTGCCACACTTGGATGTACGTTAACATTCATTGATGCAACATTTGTATAATGACTGAACTTATAAGCAACTTGTTTTACGCCGTTTGCTTTATTCAGCAGTAATGTTGCATGAGTTGTTTCGCCCATCTTTGCTGTATGGTCTTTAGGCTGCATATATCCATACGTGACGTCATTACGAGTGACAAATATATCTCTGCCTTCTTTAAATGTTTTGTTGGATGCCGCATCGATTGCGTAGAATACAAGTTCCATCGGTCGCGTTGGATTTGTTGGAATTGTCGCTGTAAATGTACCATCAGGATTTACAGGTACCGATACTGCTCTTCCTCCCAAATAATCTTGATAATACACTTTTGTGCTTCCTTGATTAAATTCCATGCCAAGCTTTTGCATGTCTTCCGTTTCTTTATCATAAACGGAACCGGTTATGTTTACGCTAGCTTGACCATTCTTATATTTAACAATATCTTGACTGTCCACAGTTAATTCAGGAGCCGTATTATCGAAATAAATCGGTGCTTCTTGTGAAAATGTTTGACCTGCGTCATTCGTGCCAATAAATTTCAGTTTATAGTGTCCTGGTTTGGCTAAATCAGAATTATAAGCAAATGGCTGATCTTCATCACCTGTCGCTTTGTAATATTGTCCATTAAATACTTTACTAACTTGATAGGGAATGTTTTCATCCATGCGTAGCCCGTCAAATGAACCTACATAGCCTAACTCGTTCCCTGTATTGCCATCTTCAAGAATTACATCAAATGTACGCATATGTGATTTAAGACTAATATTTGCGTTCGTATAGACTAATTGACCAGGATAAGCATAATCAAATACCTGCGTAAATGCTTGCGGGGTCATCGTAACTGGATTTATTCCTTCTTCCACTGTTTTTATCGCAAATGGAACTTGAAACGTTTCCTCTGGATTGGCATGATTCGTATACGTTACATATCCTTCGTAAATGCCTAACTTTGCTGATTTTGGTACGGTAATGGTGACTGTTGATTTCTTTTTACCGTTAGCAGCAACCTTAATCAATTTATCCGTTACAATCATTACACCATTTTCATCAGCATCTAGTGAGCCGCGACGGTCTTTTTGAAAAGTTACATTTACGTCAAATGTTTTTGCTTGTTTACTATTGTTATAGATATTCAATGAGCGTTGATTGCTAAAATTTTTCCCTGTTGGTGCAACTTTACCGAAAGCAAGTGCACCTGTTAATTCTTTAACAGTTTTAAGATTTCCTTTTCTATCTAATATTCCTTTTGTTTCATCCAATACTTCGATTCTCGTTTTTGCATGAATGGCTTCATAAGGATCTACTTGTCCTGCCCCTGTTTCAAACACACTATAGTCACCATTTAATGGATCGGCTGTGTTCATTAACGTTTCTTTAATTTGAGACGGTGATAAGTTTGGATTTGCTTGTAATAATAAGGCAGCAACACCCGCTACGTTCGGTGAAGCCATTGATGTTCCTGAAAGATTATCATAAGCGTACTCATATTTACCAATTTGATCTGCCCCATGCATGTAAGATGGTACAGTAGAGAATACAGCCACACCAGGTGCAGTAACTTCAGGCTTAATATCATATGTGATACGCGCCGGTCCACGTGAACTGAATGACGCCAGTTTACTTCCTTCATCCGTTACTTGTCCGATTTCATCAAAAGAGAAGGTTGGCGTACCAGTACCGAGTTTTGATACAAGTTCAGCTCCTTGTTCATAGGACATCGAGAACGTTGGGATGAGCCCATAGCTTGCACCTAAGTATGACGGTATAAATCCTTCATCAGGTACATTGTTCATCATTATTACTGCCACTGCACCATGCTTTTTCGCAATTGTAATTTTATCTGCAAGCGCAGTCATACCTCGATTCACCATTGCAATTTTTCCATTCACATCGATATTTTTATAATCAGAATCCGCACCTGCATTCGGCACTGAAACGATTGGCAGATTTTTACCTTTTAAACTCTCTATATTATCAGTAAAGCCTTTTCCTAATAGTTTTAAGTCAGCAACTGCACCAGACGTTCCATGTAATGTCCCTCTCGATGTGGCAATCAAAGTTTTTGTATCGTTTGCACCAACTGTAATGCCTAATGCTCCCGCGCCAGGTGCACCTAAGGTATACATTCCATTCCCGGAATTACCAGCTGATACAACGGCAGTTACACCAGAAAGGACTGCATTATTTAAAACAAGGCTTTCAATGTTTTCTGGATCATTCGTACTGGCACCCAGGGATAAATTAATCACATCCATTCCGTCAGCGACAGCCTTATCAATGCCGCCTAATATATCTTCTGTATAACCAGAACCATAATTTCCTAATACACGATAGACGTATAAATCAGCATCAGGTGCGACACCCGTTACAGCATAGTCCGTATCATTTTTGCCACGACCTGCGATAATCCCTGATACATGGGTTCCATGCTCCGTGTAGTAAGTTGAACCTGTCATTGGGTTTTTCTCTGCATATCCCGATTTTTTCCAATCATCATATGTTGTTTCCATTGGATCTGCATCATTGTTGACAAAATCCCAACCTTTAACTGAACTAGGACTAACTGATTTTGGATCGACACCCGCTTTTGCTCGGTACCCTTTATAGGCATCTCTCAAGTCGGGATGATTATAATCAATTCCTGTGTCGATGACCCCTACTTTAATTCCTTTCCCAGTAAAACCTTCGTCATGTAATTTATTGACTCCTGGAAACACCTCAGTTGCAATTTTCTTAGTCGAATTCTGCGCACCTTCAGTAGCTTTTGGTGGCTCAACTTTTATCACATTATTAGGCCAAACCGCTTTAACAGCTTTAGATTGTAATAAAGACTTAACTTTATTTGCTGGTAAATTAATCGCTACACCATTCATGGTATTTTTGTATGTTCGTTTGATTTTATAAAGACTCTTATTTTTCTTTAAATCTTCTTTATAAATGGATTGTAAATCACTTTTAAATGTATCGTGCGCTGCATCTGCTTTTTGTTTAGCTTTAGATACTGATAAACTATTTCCTTTTGCAGCTTCTTCGATTGCAGCAATTTTTGCTGGCTTATCTTTAAATTCTACGATGACTGATAGATTTTCAGAAGAATCTAAATCGGTTGAAGAAGGTAACTGTACCCCTTCCTGACTCGTAACCTCTAGTTTTTGTAAAGCTTGTCGTTGCTCAGGCGTAAGCTTTGAAAGTACGTTTACTATTGATGATTTCGTCTCAGCCTTTACGGTCGGCTGATGATGTTTTACTGGACTGAGTAAAACACTTGTAGTTAATGTCAAAATTGCTGTACCCTTGATAAAACGATTCATTCTGCTATTCGCTCCCCTTCATACATAGTGTTGCTTTTCTAAATTTGATTATAGGGGAATTTGATAGAATTTTAATTTTGAAAAATTCTATCAAATTAGAATTTTTTTTGACAAATTTCGACAAAATCACATTGTTCTTTCAAGAATCTCAGCATCTTACTTACGCTTAAGGTTCATTTAACCATCCATTAAATTTTTTAGTTACACAATTCAACACCCCCCATGAACATCATGAAAATCTAACTTTAGGTGTCCATTTTAGTTTAAAACGCCTTCTAATTATTATGAAGATAATGTCATTATGTCGGATTTCCGAATATTGTTTGATATTATTTCCTTTATTTAAACTGCCATTCTATTAATATATAATAGAATGGTCCTAAGTTAAGGAAGGTTATCGGTTAAGATACAAATTGATTACGCATGAATCAAAGAATCAAAGAATCAAACAATTGGTAGGTGAACAGAATGAATTCAACCTTGCTTTATATCATCTATAAAAAAATGGATGAAAAAAAATGGAATCAGACAGATTTAGCTAAACATACAGAGATTCACATCAGTGATATCAGCCGTATCTTTAATCATAAATTACCTCTTTCTCTAAAAAACTTGGATGCGATTACAGAGTCTTTTGGATTAGCGAGAGGAACATTATATAAGCATTATATAGAAGAATGTTTTAACAAAAACTTTCATCTTGATAAACGAAGAAGTGAACAATTTCTATATAGATGTGCTACTGAAGGTTACACACATGAGCTCGATACCATTTTAAACGCGATACTGGAAGAAAAGGTTAAAGCTATTCGAGATAAGAGTTTACTTTGCGTTTTTAATGTCGCAGAGAAGATATTTCAGGATGGAAAAAAATATCAAGCGTTGCCTTTATATGAATTTTTCACAGACAATACACCCAATCGTTTTTCTGAACAAGTTGCCATTTGCTATTTCAGAATATTCTATATGGTTCGGTTAACCAAAAAGGGGCGCCATGCTTTAAGTAACGTTTTGGAACATATAGCTTATATGCCCGAAGAATTTCAGATTTTGTCTTATTTATGGATTACAGCAACCTATTATGTGCATCAACAATGGACAGAGGTGTTGAAGTACGCTAAAAAGCTGGAGTCAGTTTGTAAAGAAAAAGATCTTTACGGAAGGGCACTAATCTACCAAAGCTTATCATTGGCCCGTCTGGGTGCACCATTGAATGATATATTGGAAATGACGACCCGCTACGCCCAGTTGAATGGTTACTATGCAAATATAGCAATCGGGAACAGGTTTGTAATACATCTCGATTTAGGCTATACAAGTTATGTGGATTCATATCTCGATTGGTTGAAAGGAAGAGATGATTTTTATGTTGGTATGCCAAGAGTGCTTGAAGCATATGTAAAATCGGGAAGAATTGCAGAAGCAAAAGCATTTATTAAAGAATATCGGCACATTATTGATGAAATGGCTACCAGTAAGGATCCTTTTAAACAGCATATTTACCTGTATTTTCGCTATACATATGCCATGTATGAATGTACAATCGGCAATTTTTTAGAAGGGCTTGATGAAATTCTAGATGTTGCATATATTGCGGATAACATAGGGAACAATGAAAGATTCAAGAAATGTTTACTTTTGTTTTGGGAATTCAGAAAAGAGGCAGATATGGAACTTGAAGAAAAATACTTGCGGATATTAAGAGTTCAAAGATAAGGAGTACCATTGGGAAAATGCAGGATTACAGTGGTAAAGAAATTCAGTATTAAAAAGCCTGATTATCTTCTTTTCTGCTCATGTAAAGTTAGGATCAGGGGAATTTGCAAGACTATTCGGCCGCTTTCTCATCCTTCTAACCTTGGCTGGCTGATCACACAAGTTTCTTCGCCCATTCCAAACACCTAGTTATTACCGAAATTAGGCTGAAGTTACTATTGCTCTATCAACCAACCAGCCCCGTTAGGCTTACTGCGACGAACAGGTGTGCGACCGAACGTACAGTATCATTTAACAAAACCAAAAATAATAAAGTACAATCCTTAATCGGATTGTACTTCCGTACGGCAAAATGCGTTATTCTTCCTTACCGTTACCAATAACCCTTATCAGTTCTTCCAGCTTTTCGTTTCTTTGCTGATCTAACCTAGTTTTAGCATGGATGAATTTTATCATTTTGATCACAACATAAACACTTAAAACAAGAAGTCCTATATAAAACAATATCGGTATGATTGCAAAAAGCCCAAATAAACTACTAACATGGTCCACACAGATTTCCTCCTATATGTAGAATCACAGCCTATACAGATTAATAATGAGTTCATTACAATTCAACTTACATTATTATATTCGATTTATGCAGCATTATTAACATGAACGGTAAATTCACATTTCACAATCACTTTACGTTGCCTTCCAAGCCCTTGCCATCATATAATGGAGCTAAGGAAAAGGGGGAATGCAAATGAACCAAGGTAGAGATCCTCTCGATTCGTCACTCGCAACTCATTTACATAGCCGGCTTACTCGTTTGGCAGAAGAAAGGGATATCAAACTGGAAAGATTATTGGATAAATCAGTTGAATTGTTACTTGAATATATGGAAGATAATGAATTGATCAATGATCATGTCAAACTGAACAATGTGGAAGCCATCAATCGAAATAAAGAAATCATCCAACAAAGCAGGGAAATCCTAAAAAAAGATTAGTGAAGAACACTCAAGAATCACAGTTGGGTGTTTTTTCTTCTTTCCATGATTTTATCCATTTAACTGACTCACAGCATTCAAAATGAAATGATTAGCCCATAAAAAAGGACCGTCGCTAGGACCGTCCCTGTAAGCAACTGCCTTGCAGTTGCTTCCCTTCTATTGTTAATACCGGTGCTTGCTTTTGCATTTATTACATTTGCAACGTTTTTTCGGTACCCATACAGTACAAGGGTCATTTTTCTCATAACATTTTTCTACATAACAACAATTTTTATACATCCTAACACCCTCCTTACTATTGTATATGCTTGGACTGATGGAAGGTGTGGACAAGTTGAAAAATTTTATCATCGTTTGCAGTAATTACGTATTTATTGACTCCTTTGTAGTCTTTTCAGGTACTTTTCCGATTACGTTCATGTATTATGAACGTTTATTTATGAAAATGACCACATAACTTCTAATGTATATCAATTTTTCTTATACAAAGATTTTCCGGTTTTATACGTTTCCTTTACCTCGATTCCACCCTCAGTCGACGTACAAACATTGAAATGAACACCGAAATTGAAGAGTTAAAGAACACCCTTTTGCACCGTCACTTGAATCCTGGCCATGCTATTGAATGTATGTGGTTTGTCATGAATACTGCGAATAAAATTAAAGACTACCACCTTATTGAAAAAGCGGTGGACACTATACTTTATTCATTAGAAATGGGATGGGATAAACGTTATCAAGGATTATATAGATTTGTTGATTTTGAAGGAGGAAAACCTAAAGGAAATTGGGGGTCATTTGAAAACTTAATTGAGGAAACGTGGGACACAAAACTGTGGTGACCCCACAGCGAGGCTCTATATTGTACATTGCTTGGTTATAAACTGACTAATCGGCCACAACTTATGAATTGGTTTGAAACCATAAAGGAATATACGTTTACGACTTTTCGTAATGACGATACATCGATTGGTGAATGGATTCGAATAAGAAGCAGATGCGGCGAGCCAGTTAACCGTTTGGTCGCACTGCCAGTTAAAGATCCTTATCACATTACCCGTAATTTATTTCTTATGGTAGATTTACTGCATTAAAGCTTTTTACTGAAGGTATCCACTCACTTTATATTGGTAGTCTACAAGCATGAAGCATTTGCTAAAATGATAGCAAATACTTCTTTTACGTCGAGTTTGTACTATTATATTTAAGTAAAATGATTCTTATCGACCTAATTTATTTATTCTATCAAAACTGCTTTTTTTTCTACGATATTCAAGATTTATCTATCAAAACGGATCTTTTTTCTACGATATTTGAGATTTATCTATCAAAACGGTTCTTTTTTCTACGATATTTGAGATTTATCTATCAA
>NZ_LMBV01000023.1 GCF_001439925.1 Peribacillus muralis | reverse complement strand
TAATAGTGTGTGCTCACTTAAAATTTAACGTTGGCGCTTTGTTTTGTTCAGTTTTCAAAGAGCAATTTCTCGCTTAATCTCTCTTAGCGACTTCAATATCTTAACACCTTATTTTCATGCCGTCAACAACTTTTTTAAAAAGTTTTTTTAGCGCCTTTTCCAAAGCGTTTCTGTTGCAGCAACTTTTATAATATACCAACGTATAAATCAATAGTCAATAGGTTTTCTCAATAAAATAAACTTTTAATTATCCTAATTGATTACGCTTCGATAATTTCGATTTCACCCTCATATATACAAGGCAATCTTCTTCGGTGCTTACCCTTTTTAATAAACTGAAAAGGATATTGAATTTCTCGTTCATCGCCCTTTTGATTATGTGATCGATCCTTTTATCCTGAAAAGCGCTGAGGATTTCATCCATTTCCCTTTTTAACAGGTACTCCAATTCCATTTTTTCTTTGTCGTTAATCAATAAACCGAGCATGAACGACACCTCCAACAGACATCTTTCCCCAAACATACGATTTTTATCATGCTTGTCATGATTTTTTTGCATAACAAAAATCCTCGCGCATAAATTTGAAGACAAGAGTCTTGGACAAGGGGATGGAATTGATGAAATTTTTCATGGTGCTTCAAGCAAGGAACATCAAATTTTATTCGGTAATTTTACTCACGGCACTATTTACCGCTTGGTTCCTATTTGTACAAAACATACTTCATGCCCCTGTTTTTTCAACAGAGGATGGACCAAAAGCGGTTTATAAAGGAGAGAAGAATGTTGCGATAACATTCAACATTGGCTGGGGTGATGAAAAGGCGGCACCGATAATAGAAACTTTAAAGAAGGAAAATATTAAATCTGCCACCTTCTTTCTTTCTGGTTCCTGGGCTGAACGTCATCCTGAATTAGTAGCGCAAATCGCGAAAGAAGGATATGAAATCGGCATGCTCGGATACGATTATAAAGATTATTCCGAAATGGAGGACCAAGAAATCATCCGGGACATCGCGAAAGCCCAGGAAGCATTCAAAAAGCTGAATGTAAAAAATATAGACCTCCTCCGGGCACCAACCGGTCATTTTGACAAGCGGCTATTAAAGATCAGTGATAATTTTGGATATACTGTAGTTCATTGGAGCATCGATTCAAAAGATTGGACCAATCCGGGAGTGGAACGGATCGTCCAGAACATCGAAAAGGCGCAGAAGGGGGATATCATCTTATTGCATGCTTCCGACTCTGCAAAACAAACGAATAAAGCACTGCCAGAGCTGCTGAATGACCTTCGTGCAAAAAATTTGACCTTCGTTAACGTATCAGAGATGATTTCCAATTCATCCGCAAGCAGTGAGGAAATACGCTAAACAGGCATAACAGAAAACTGCGTACTAAAGGTCTTCTGTACGCAGTTCTTATCTGGAATTCGCTATGTATGCAAATGGGTTAGCTGCCTTTCCCCAATTCGCCTTTGATCTTATTTCCCTTTACTTGAGCTTGCTTCTGCGCTCTTTTACCTGCCAGTTCCTTTTGTGACCGCTCGATCAATTTGCCTAAGACCAATAATTGATAAGCATTGCAGACCAGCAGGGGAAACAGCATGAAGTAAAGCCACCCCTCCTCATTGGAATTCAGGACAGGCAACCACTCCAAAACCGTGAAAACGACCATGAAAAATAAAGCAGGAATGAATGACTGTTTATTCGTTTGCCTCATCTTGAAAAAAGCTGTACATACCGCAGCAGCTAACACAATCAAAGCTAACATGATATAAGAGCTGATGCCCTCGCCTGAACCGAAATTAAGGTACCGCAGATAAACCAAATCAAATGCGACGAAAAGAATGAGTACAATTTGCACGGCATTCCATAGGTAAGCGCTTTTAAAAATCCCCAGACCGAATCGATGTATCGTTAAATAGGCAAAAAAGCCGGCTTGGCTGATGACGCTGAAAATTAATCCAACACCGAATAGCCAAACAAAAGTGGAAAGGATGCTACTGAATTCAAAAGAGGAGAAATAAGGCTTAAATTCACCCCATCGAGCCAGGAACCCTACAACTCCGCCAGTTATACCACCGATAAGCAATGTCGTAAAAAACATTCTAACTAAATTACGGCTGTTCATTGTTTTCCCCCATAAATTTCTATTTCATTTCCTTAATTGTACCAACCGCATTTGGAAAAATCCACTTATTCTACAGGGAATAATATTACCGTTTGGAACCATATTAATTGTAAGAAGGATGAAAGGGGCCCTGCGCATGAAAGTAGGAGTTGCTTTGCTACTCACGTCATTCTTACTCATTTTTTCAGGTTGTGCTCAAAATGGGGCAGGCCAAGATAAAATGGAGTATGAAGAGACAAAGAAAATGGTCGTTGATATCCTTAAGACAGATGATGGAAAAAAAGCCATCGAGGATATCATTTCCGATGATAAAATGAAAGCTGAACTTATTATGGATTCGGATGTCATCAAGAAATCCATTGAAGATATGATCACTTCAGATAAAGGCAAGGAATTTTGGAAGAAAACATTTAATGATCCTGAATTTGCTTCCGCTTATGCTAAAGCTCTAGAAGATGAACATAAAAAGTTATTGAAGGACTTAACGAATGATCCGCAGTACCGTGGTATGCTCATCGACATACTAAAGGAACCTGACCTGGAAAAAGAAATGAATAAATTATTGAAAACGAAGGAAATGCGGTCAGTCTACAAAGAATTGATCATAGAAACCATGGATAGTCCACTCGTTCAAGCAAAGCTGCAGGAAAGATTGGATAAAGCAGCTTCGAAAGCTGCAGAGAAGGAAAACAAAGGCGAAGAAAAAGATAAGAAGGATAAAGAATGAAACTAGGCTGATTCCAATTGGAATCAGCCTTCTTTTATTATTGGAGTTTTTCAATGACCTTTTTGGCGATGTCCTCATATATCCGGCCCAACCTATGATCTGCCGCGTAAATGGAAGGAGCGAAGTCTTCTTCATTCCAATCAGGCTGCTGCAGGGGAAGTTGTCCCAAAACTTCCGTACGAAGTTCTTCAGCAAGCTTCGCGCCGCCGCCTTTACCGAATACATACTCTTTTTCACCTGTCGTTTTACTTTCAAAGAATGACATATTCTCAATGACCCCAATGACTTCATGCTCTGTCTTGATGGCCATCGCACCCGCTCTCGCAGCAACGAAGGCTGCAGTTGGATGAGGTGTCGTCACGATTATTTCCTTACAGGAAGGAAGCATCGTATGGACGTCCAACGCAACATCTCCCGTCCCTGGCGGCAAGTCGAGCACTAAATAGTCCAACTCGCCCCATTCCACTTCATTGAAGAAGCTGTTGAGCATTTTACCAAGCATCGGGCCTCTCCAGATGATCGGCGCATTATCTTCGACAAAAAAGCCCATCGAGATAACTTGAACGCCAAACCGTTCAACCGGAATGATTCTCTCCCCGCGAACGACAGGTCTTTTTGTTATCCCCATCATATCAGGTACGCTAAATCCATAGATGTCAGCGTCAACCAAACCGACCTTTTTCCCCAAACGAGCAAGTGAAGTAGCGAAATTCACTGAAATGGTCGATTTTCCGACCCCACCCTTACCGCTGGCAATCGCAATGAATTGTGTCTTGCTGTTAGGTCCAAGTAAGCCTTGGTCCCCTTCATCCTGAGGCATATTATCACGGTGTTTCGCCAATTCAGCTTCTGAAAGTTCGGTGAAGCGAATTCCTACCGATTCCGCACCATTCGCTTTCAGCAGGTCCACTACCTCCGTTTGCATTTGCATTTGCTCGGCAGTCCCAGTTTTCGCAATCGCAAGTTTAACGCTTACATGATTCTTTTCAGGCTTTATCTTAATTTCGATGATCCCGTTTGTTTCTTCAAGGCTTTTATGTAGAAAAGGGTCTTTAAGATCCTTTAGTAAATTCAGTACTTTCTCTTCAGTTAACAAGTCGAGCACCCCTTTGAATTCGTTTTATTTTCCCATTTCAGTATAACATATTACGGATAGAAAGCTTATCATCTGCCCTGTTTTGAAGAACGTCATTTTTGCCCATGGTAAAAAGGCCTTGCCCCATACAAGACCCAAACATCAATCTTCATCCGAAAGCTTTTCCTCTGTGAAGTACCGCAAAATCCCCATATAAATCGAACTGGCAATCTTTTCTTGATACTTATCACTGATTAGGCGTTCCCTTTCCTCCGTGTTGGAAAGAAACCCTATTTCCACGAGTGCTCCCGGTTTCTTCGCATAATTCATTAAATACACATGATTGATCGTTTTTGCATCACGTCTTGTATTTTCAAGATTTCTTATGATTTCAGTCTGAATGAATTTAGCAACCTGTTCATTTTCCTCAAACCGGTTCGTATAAAAGGTTTGGGCACCCTTCGATGAAGCCGACGGAAAAGAATTCAAATGAATGCTTAAAAATAAGTCCGCTTCCGAATCATTAATCATTACAACCCGATTTCTTAAATCCTCCTGTTTTCGCTGGCGGATTCCTTTCGTATTTCTTTCGGCCAAATCCTCGTCCTTCTCACGGGTCATGATGACAAGGGCTCCCTGCTCCTGCAAATAGTCCCGGACCTTTAATGAAACGGAAAGGGCAATTTCCTTTTCCATTACATCCTGTACATTGGCTCCACCATCCATTCCTCCATGACCGGCATCAAGGACAATCACTTTACCTGCCAACGGAAGGTTCCAGGAATCCCAAGAATCATCTTCAACAAATTTAACCGTTACAATTAAAAAAAGGACAAACAATCCCATAGCGATACCAGTATATTTCAGCTTTCTCCGCATGACCGTTCCCCTTCCATGATTCCTCTAATAAAAGGTATGGGACAAACCATGGAATTAGAACAAAAGGTTGTTTCGCCTTTTAGTGAAGCTTCATTTTATAGCGCTTTTCACCAGTCTTGAAGCCATCGACCCACCACTCGCCGACAAACCCCTCACAGCAATAAAATAAACCTTCATCGAAGGCGTTATTAGCTGTAACTTCCCGCCAGTACAAAATAAAGTTGAAAAGCGTATCGATCAAAAACTTTTCTTCCTTAAAGCATCTCGCCCTTACATCGTCCTCCGACTCACCGTAATAGCCAAACTTGCTATAGTTCGCTCCCAACAAATAGGCCTCAATGGCAACATCAAAATAGCTATCCTCCAACACTTCCATAAAATCCTGTCCAAAATAGCGCTGGATACGCCCCTTCATGTCGGCAATGGAAAGCTCCCTTAGTAGCCTGCGCTCAAACTTCAATTTCCTTTCCCTTTGCATCTCCTGTAACCCTAATATCACAGCCATATTTCACCTCCGGGGCCAACCCCCATTTCCCAAATTATTTCCCAAGACATAATTTAGTTTTTGCGTTCCACAAAGAACCATTCACTGATTCGATTGGCAAAAATTAATCCGCATAAATTTTGAAGACGGCTAATTTAGCGATCATGAAAAATCCGATATCACTAGCTCGGTGGCTAGCTTTTATGTATAAGTGATAAAGTTCATTTTTAGCGTATGCATTCGACCATATATTGTCCCCGCCCGTCCTATGTTTTGTTTGGGGAGCTAGTGACCTTGGTCATTTCATCTTCACAGACAGAGTATCACCACCAGGCAGGCAGCGACCCGTGGCGACAAGAGCCTCCTCGAGTAGCATACTAATCAGCAACACCAGGAATGTGACTTCTTTACTGTATCTAACAAAGTGATAAGCCAAAACTGTAGGAAAAAGGAGTAAATTCTAAAATAGAACGGCAAGGTCGAGACTCTTGCGGGAATACAATTCCAACAGAGGTTCCAGACATTAACGCCGGGCAAGCTCACGGACCGCCACTGAAGAAGGAAGTGCCTGAAGTGGAAAACAACAGGCTAAATCCACCACCACAAAAATGCGGACAAATAAGTTCTTTCTAAATGTTAAAACCGAGTGGAATGCAACGGGCTAAGGTACATTTGGGCTTTACAGCAAATTTGAGGCGGGTTCTTTAAAATTTTGCGCATTTCACAGGCAATTTTGGCAGTTTCTCCTCAATATCTTACTTTACTCTCTATTTCAGCCAGGTGTCTCTGCATAATTCCTGCTTCCTTTCACCATTTTGGAGCGTTACTCGCGAATTTAAACACTTTACTCGTGAGTTTGGCACTTTTATTCGCGAATTCATCGACTTTATTCGCGAATTTCGTGCATTTACTCGCGAGTTTACACTTTGCCTCGAATTTGAGGAAGCTCTCATAAAAATCGCGCTTTTCGCACCGTTTCTCGCCAGCTACATGCAGGCAATCGCGATTCCATCTTCATATTTATGCAAACCGGAGTGGAACGGATAAATTACAATTCCTATAACTGTAGATGTAGGCATATGGTTCTTCCTCACGCAAAGTGGAATGAAACGGAGGGCGCGAGACTCCTGCTTAGATATGCGCGTCTACGTGAGGCCCCGCAGGCTGAAAGCCTGAGGAGACTCACGGACTGCCTTCTGGATAAGCTAAGCGCCTGCAGTGCAATGAACGGTCGAAGTTCAAATCCCCCAAACCCGTGAACAATAAGAATTACCTACAGAAAAAAAGCGCAGTCGAGATGACTCCGCTTCTTATCATGATCTTTTATCTCAAAGCCTGCTCAGGCAGCTTCTCGAGCTTGTCCTTTGCTCCTTGCTTTTTCAATAGTGTATCTGCCCTTATATCTGACCTGCTCTTTGCTTTAAGCGTCCTGCAAGCGGCACGACGATTATACCGGCCAGCACGACCTGCATAACGTTGCCAGGGATGGAGCCGAAAGGCTGAATCCAGTTACCGTAGAGGATGACTTCGACGAAGTAGTAGCCGACAATTTTAATTATGAGGGCAACGGCAACCGCCAGTGTATATACGATCACTCTTTTGCCGGGTACCTTTTCGGCTATGAAGCCGGCTAAAAAGCCCATTGTACCGACGATGATGAATGTGAATGGCGCCCATGCCGCCCAACCGGAGAAAAGATCAAAGAGGGCCATTCCGAAGGCTCCTGCTATCGCCCCGGTTTTTTTGCCGTAAACGAGTGCCGCTATAAAAAGCGGAACATTACCGAGATGGATGAGGCCGCCATTACCCATTATCGGCAGTTTAATATTGATGAACATAGTAGCTACAAGGGTTAAAGAGATGAAAAGTGCATTGATGACCAAGGTTCTTGTTTTAGTCGTTTCTACCGATGAGTATGTCGAATTCATATGAAGTCCTCTTTCTTTTTTTAGTATTATCATACTCCTATTAAGATATTTAATAAATATGAAATCCTATATATGTGTAATGAATTTTAATAATGCACTCATATCAATCTGGAGAAAGGATAAAAACGGATGAAGATAATATTCACAAATAAAAAACCCTTCCCCGGTAATCCGGGAAAGGGCTGAAAACGGTAATGGAATTAACGTTTTGAGAACTGAGGTGCACGACGTGCGCCTTTAAGACCGTATTTTTTACGTTCTTTCATACGTGGGTCACGAGTTAGTAAACCAGCAGTTTTAAGAGACGGACGGTATTCTGGATCAACTTGAAGCAATGCACGAGCGATACCGTGACGGATTGCTCCAGCTTGACCAGTGTATCCACCACCGCTAACGTTTACTAGAATATCGTAATTTCCAGTAGTTTCAGTTGCAACTAGTGGTTGGTTTACAACTTCACGTAATGCTGCGAAAGGAATATATTCATTAATGTCACGACCGTTAATAACGATGCGACCTTCGCCTGGTACTAAACGTACACGAGCTACTGAGCTCTTACGGCGACCAGTACCATAATATTGAACTTGTGCCAAGATAGTAACCTCCTTAGTAATTATCCGCGTAATTCGTATACTTC
Organism: Peribacillus muralis; assembly: GCF_001439925.1. Taxonomy (GTDB): domain Bacteria; phylum Bacillota; class Bacilli; order Bacillales; family DSM-1321; genus Peribacillus; species Peribacillus muralis. The sequence continues at coordinate 53,068 of NZ_LMBV01000023.1, read as the reverse complement.
CGGTTGTTGAGCAGCGTGTGGGTGCTCAGCTCCAGCGTATACGTGTAATTTTTTGTAGATTTGACGTCCAAGAGAATTCTTTGGAAGCATACCTTTGATAGCAAGTTCAAGCATTCTCTCAGGGTAGTTTGTACGCATTTCAAGAGCAGTTCTAGTTTTAAGACCGCCTGGATGCATAGTGTGACGGTAATAAATTTTGTCAGTCAATTTTTTACCAGTCAAGTGGATTTTTTCAACATTGATTAAAATTACATGATCACCCGTGTCAATGTTCGGTGTAAAAGTTGGTTTATGTTTACCACGTAAGATGGATGCTACTTCAGTAGAAAGGCGACCTAAAGTTTTGCCTTCAGCGTCAATCACATACCATTTACGTTCTACTTCATTAGCTTTCGCCATAAATGTCGTACGCATGGTTAACCTCCTAAAAAACTTTATAATTTTTTATATTTATTTTCAATCACAATAAACTTCCGGGGCTTATCGTGGGATTAAAATACATACCATATTATATTAACTTCTCCCAGATTCATTGTCAAGGGAATGTTACACTAGGATAAGTTGTCTATAAAACACCCGCTGTAACTCCGTGAAAAGGAGAATATGGCGTAAAGCCGCTACAGAACTGATTTTTTCACATATGCCAGTTGTAAAAAAACTGGCATTGCAAAGCAAATAATTTATTTGTAAAAAACTTTCCATAAATACAAGCCTTGGGCCGGAGCCGTTTTCCCTGCAAAGCTGCGGTCTTTTTTGTCCAATATCCCGATGATGTCCCGGGGGGCAATCTTACCGCTGCCGACTTCCAGGAGCGTCCCAACCAAGATGCGCACCATATTATACAAGAATCCTTCCCCAACGAAGCGAAAAACCAAATACCCCTCGCGCTCTTCAAAATCGATTTCGTGTATGGTGCGAACTTTATCGACCACTTCCGTCTTTGCCGAACAAAAGCTCGTGAAGTCATGTGTCCCGACTAGATGGGACATCGCTTCCCTCATTTTCATCTCATCTAAAGAATAGGGAAAATGATAGGCGTAGTTCCGCTGGAACGGATCCCGCAGTTTGGAGCGGTCTATGATGTAACGGTACTCTTTCCCCGTCGTATGGAATCTCGCATGAAAATCGTCAGGAACGATATCGACTTCAAGAACGACGATATCGTTCGGGAGCAGGGCACTGAACGCCTTTACCCAATTTTCGGTAGGGAACGTAAGGGGTGAATCAAAATGAATGACCTGCCCCTTAGCATGGACCCCTGAATCTGTCCTGCCTGAAGCTGTCACTTTTATCATTGTGCCTTTGTGCATTTGCGCCAAGACGGCCTCGAATTCACTTTGTATCGTGCGCTTCTCAGGCTGTACCTGATAGCCGGCGAATTCCGTGCCGTCATACGCTAGCAGGCATTTATATTTTGGCATTGTACTCTTCCTTATTATGAACGTAATAAAACCAACATAACCGTAAGAAGTCCTAGCGAGACCATCAAAAGGCTATCACTTGTCTTCCAATTCAATTGACGGTATTTCGTGCGTCCTTCCCCGCCGCGGTATCCTCTGGATTCCATGGCAGTTGCCAATTCCTCAGCGCGTTTGAACGAACTAACAAATAAAGGAACAAGCAGCGGTACAATCGATTTTACCCTCTCCTTGATTGGACCTGAAGAAAAATCGACGCCCCTTGCCGTCTGGGCCTTCATGATTTTTTCCGTCTCCTCCATCAGCGTTGGGATGAAGCGAAGGGCAATGGACATCATCAATGCAAGCTCATGAACGGGCATTTTCCACTTTTTCAATGGGCCCAACAGCTCCTCCATCCCATCCGTGATCGATATCGGGGTTGTCGTTAACGTCAATAATGACGTAACAAGGATCAGTAAAGTAAATCTTATCGATATGAACAACCCTTGAATCAAACCGCCTTTATAGATTGCAAACCACCCGTACTCAAAAAGCAATTCCCCTTCTTTCGTAAACAGGATATGAAGCAGGAATGTAAATACGATCAAGAAAAAGATCGGCTTCAATCCATTATATAGATAGCGAAGCGGGATCTTTGAAACGCTGATCAACAGGATGGTGAATACAGCAAGCAAGCCATAAGAAACGAAATTATTCGCCAAAAACACGACACAAACAAACAGGAAGACGAGGAGCAATTTAGCCCGTGGATCCATCCTGTGCAACAGGGAATTGGCAGGGACATAACGCCCGATGATCATTTTATCAAGCATCAGCGGTTCCCCCGTTTCATCGCTTTATCTATTTCAATCGCCAAATCTCCAATATTAAGACAAGGATGATCAAATCGGACTCCCAGCTCCTTCTGAAGCTTTAGCTGAAAGCGGACGGTATCCGGTACATCCAGGCCAAGCTCCAGCAATTGCTCTGGGTCTGAGAAGATTTCCTGGGGAGTGCCTTTTTTGAATACCGTGCCCTGGTGCATGATGATGATGTCATCGGCATACTTGGCGGCATCCTCCATGCTATGTGTAACGAGAATGGTTGAGATGCCCTCACGCTTATGAAGTTCATAGAACATATCCATGATTTCTTTGCGTCCTCGCGGATCTAACCCTGCCGTAGGTTCATCCAGTACCAATACCTCAGGCTCCATCGCAAGTACACCTGCAATGGCCACCCGGCGCATTTGACCACCGGACAAGTCAAAAGGTGACTTAACAAGGATTTCCTCACTCAAACCAACCTGGGCGATGGCCTTCCTTGCCAGTTGTTTCGCATCGTTTTCGGAAACGCCAAAATTCATCGGCCCGAAGCATATATCCTTTTCCACCGTTTCATCAAAAAGCTGATGTTCCGGAAACTGAAAAACGATCCCAACCTTTTGTCTGATTGGCCGCAATGCCTTTTCTTTTCTTCCGGCCTCAATCGTCCGGTCCCCAATGAAGACCCGGCCTTTCGTCGGTTTCAAAAGGGCGTTCAAATGCTGCAGAAGCGTCGATTTACCGGAGCCGGTATGCCCGATGATTGCGGTATAGGTTCCCTGCTCCATGGAAATATTGACATCATGAAGGGCCAGATGTTCAAAAGGAGTATTCACCTGATAGCGGTATTCTACATCATCGAGTGTAATTCGCATAAATCCTTCACCAACTCTTCCTCTGTCAAATGCCCATCAACCACATGAACCCCATTTTTTTGTAACTCCTTCGTTAGCTTCACTGAAAAGGGAATATCTAGACCAAGGGCGATCAACTCTTCCTCTAATTCAAAAATATCCTGAGGTGTTCCTTCGCGGTATAGCCGACCTTGGTTCATGACGATCATTCGATCAGCTTTGGCAGCTTCCTCAAGATCATGGGTGATTGATATGACGGTAATCTCATTTTCCTGTTTTAATTCCCTAACTGTTTCAAGCACTTCTTCACGGCCTCTTGGGTCTAGCATGGAGGTTGCTTCATCTAAGATGATGATATCTGGCTGCAGGGCTATTACACCTGCTATGGCCACTCTTTGCTTTTGACCGCCGGATAGATGGTGCGGCTCTTGATTAAGAAAGGCATTCATTTTAACCTTATTTAACGCACCATGAACACGCTCCACCATAACCTGCTGAGAAACACCGGCGTTTTCTAAACCAAAAGCCACATCATCCTGAACTGTCGTGCCTACAAATTGATTATCTGGATTTTGAAAAACCATCCCGATTTTCCGGCGTACATCCCAAACGGATTCTTCCGTCAAACGTTGATCATTAATTGTAATCGTACCAGAGTTAGCAAACTGAAGACCATTCAGTAACTTCGCTAAAGTCGACTTGCCGGAACCATTATGTCCGACAATCGCAAGCCACTCCCCCTGATGAATGTCAAAAGAAACATCATCCAAGGCGTTACGAGACTGACCCTCATATTTAAAAATAATATTGCTTAAAGAAACCAGCTTCTTCCTCATGTGGCCCTCCTATCCTCGACTGCACTCGTCTAAACTAAACTCTGCAAAATCAACTGAAACAGGCGCTGACAAAAGCAGTCAATTCTTCTGAAAATATAAAAAAACGCTGCACCCCTTCCACCGAAAGAATTTTCGGTAAATTAAGAGCAGCTTATTGCGGGCCCGTTACGAAAAACAGGTTATCTTATAATCGCTTATCAAAAGCGGGAAGGGATGCTTGAGCTAGACGAGAAGGCTCCCTTTATAAAAGGTTCCGCCAGCCATCGTAACACTCAATGCGAATTTCTAAAAAACAGAATTTCTATTATAAATTAAAGAAAAAGGGCATAGAACAAGTGAGTATATTCATTTGTCCCGCCCTTTTTCATCGTTGTTATTAAACTAATTCAATAACCACGACTGGTGCACCGTCACCGCGGCGTGGACCAACTTTCATGATACGAGTGTATCCACCTTGACGTTCTTCATAACGTGGAGCAACGTCACTGAATAGTTTTTGAAGGGCATCTGTGCCTTTCTCAGCGTCAGCGATTTCGTTACGGATGAATGCTGCAGCTTGACGGCGTGCATGCAAGTCACCACGTTTACCAAGAGTGATCATTTTATCTACTACAGAACGTAATTCCTTTGCACGTGCTTCAGTAGTTTCAATGCGCTCATGGATAATAAGATCCGTAGCTAAATCACGAAGTAATGCTTTACGTTGTGCGCTAGTGCGTCCTAACTTTCTGTAACCCATTAGAGATTCCCTCCTTTGTTGAAGTTCTATATTGTGTGTCTAAACAAGGCTCACAACATAATGGATGATTCCGCCATGTTATCAGTCGTCTTTACGAAGACCTAAGCCTAGTTCCTCTAGCTTCGCTTTCACTTCTTCAAGTGATTTGCGGCCTAGATTACGTACTTTCATCATATCTTCTTCCGTTTTATGAGCTAGCTCTTGAACGGTATTGATTCCGGCACGCTTTAAGCAGTTGTAAGAACGAACAGAAAGGTCCAATTCTTCGATCGTCATCTCAAGAACTTTTTCTTTTTGATCTTCTTCTTTTTCCACCATGATTTCAGCATTTTGAGCTTCATCGGTTAACCCAACGAAAATATTCAAATGCTCTGTTAAAATCTTAGCTCCAAGTGCTACCGCTTCTTGCGGACCAGTACTGCCATCAGTCCAAACATCGAACGTTAACTTGTCAAAGTTAGACAACTGTCCTACACGTGTATTTTCAACTTGGAAAGATACGCGTGAAACCGGAGTGTAAAGAGCATCGATTGGAATTACACCAATTGGCTGATCTTCTCTCTTGTTTTGAACAGCAGGAGTGTAGCCGCGGCCGCGACGTGCAGATAAACGCATACGCATATGACCGTTTTTACCAATTGTAGCAATATATAAATCCGGATTAAGAATTTCTACATCACTATCATGAGTGATATCAGCAGCCGTGATGACCCCGTCACCTTGAACGTCAATTTCCAGCGTCTTCTCTTCATCAGAGTAAATCTTAAGAGCTAGTTTTTTCACATTAAGAATGATAGATGTAACATCTTCCACGACGCCTTCAATTGTTGAGAACTCATGTAGCACTCCATCAATTTGTATAGCTGTGACAGCAGCACCTGGGAGTGAGGATAAAAGGATACGACGTAAGGAGTTACCCAATGTAGTACCATACCCGCGCTCTAGTGGCTCTACGACGAATTTACCGAATTTGGTATCGTCGTTGATTTCAACCGTTTCGATTTTTGGTTTTTCTATTTCGATCATCAATAAACCCTCCTTCAAAACGTCAAAACCCCGGAAAGTAAACGAAGTCACTTAACCGAAATTCCCCATGTATACGTTCCCGCTGTGCGCAACAACTGAAAATTAATCCTCTGTAAGAACGCAAACTCAGTATTATATCCCATTATTGACAGGAATACAAAATCTATACAGAAAAATTAAACACGGCGACGTTTTGGTGGACGGCATCCGTTATGTGGAACTGGAGTTACATCTTTAATTGCAGTTACTTCTAGGCCAGCAGCTTGAAGTGCACGGATAGCAGCCTCACGTCCAGCACCAGGTCCTTTAACTGTAACTTCAAGAGTTTTCATACCATGTTCAATTGATGTTTTAGCAGCCGTTTCAGCAGCCATTTGTGCAGCGAATGGAGTGGATTTACGAGATCCACGGAATCCTAGAGCTCCAGCACTTGACCAAGAAATAGCATTACCATGAGAGTCAGTGATCGTAACGATGGTGTTATTGAATGTTGAACGAATATGTGCAATACCAGTTTCTATATTCTTTTTCACACGACGTTTACGTGTATTAGTTTTACGTGCCATGAAAAGTAACCTCCTTTACTAATTATTTTTTCTTGTTAGCTACAGTACGACGAGGTCCTTTACGCGTACGAGCATTGTTTTTTGTATTTTGACCGCGGACAGGAAGACCACGACGGTGACGTAAACCACGGTAAGAACCGATTTCCATTAAACGTTTGATGTTTAGGGAGATTTCACGACGAAGGTCGCCTTCTACTTTAAGCTTGTCAATGATATCACGAATTTTATTCAATTCGTCTTCCGTTAAGTCACGAACGCGAGTTTCTTCAGAAACGCCTGCTTCTGCAAGAACTTTCATCGCTGTTTGTTTTCCAATACCATATATATATGTTAATGAGATAACAATACGTTTGTCACGGGGAATATCTACTCCAGCAATACGTGCCATGCTTGAGTGCACCTCCTTCTATTTAGCCTTGTTTTTGTTTATGTTTAGGGTTTTCGCAAATAACCATAACTTTACCTTTTCTGCGGATAACTTTACACTTTTCGCAGATTGGTTTGACTGATGGTCTGACTTTCATTGCTATCTAACCTCCTTATACAGATCGGAGCGAAACCGGAATTATTTGAACCGGTATGTGATTCTGCCGCGAGTTAGATCATACGGGGAAAGCTCAACCGTAACTTTATCTCCAGGCAAAATGCGAATAAAGTGCATACGAATTTTACCGGATACATGAGCTAAAACAGTATGACCATTTTCTAATTCTACCTTAAACATTGCATTTGGCAAAGTCTCTTGTACTGTGCCTTCTACTTCAATTACATCATCTTTCGCCATTAAAGTGATTCTCCCTTCTCTATGCGTGAACCTATTAAAGGTACACATCTTTCCGTCAACATTACTACAGTCCAATTATCCTCATAAGTCATACAATTCTGCATCAAGTATTCACCATTTTGTAGAACCAGGCTTAAACTGAGGACCTTTATCAGTTGGACCGAAATGAGGGTTTTATGGGTCCTCATGTAAGTCTTGACCGATTCCGTGACCGACATACTCTCCAAATAGGGAAGCAATTAGTCTCGACATAGGTTTGAATAGCATGGGAGATGTTTGAAAGGCGCACGCCTGACATAGCTTCTTTCAACTCTCTATATCACGACTCTTTTAGGAATCCCAATAGAGTCACTGCATTTCTTCATCAATTTTGCCGACCCGGATATGTCCGTGAAGATCACTTAGAAAGTAATCGCCCAATTCAGGGAATACCAAGTACAAGAACCTGATTAAAAAATGTGCGAATGCTCTCGCGAAATTCATTATACCCTTTGTAATCAAGGAATGCACCAAGTTTAGATAGTAAGTTGTAAAAATGGTATGAATTTCATAAATCAACCAAAGCGATTAATTTTGCAATGCACCAAGTAACACATCAATGTTTTCAAATACCTTATTAATATCTTGCTGGCCGTTAATGTTGACCAAGTATCCTTTTTCTCCGTAGAAATCAAGAAGTGGCTTGGTTTGTTTCAAGTTCACATCTAAGCGATTTTGAACCGTTTCTTCATTATCGTCAGCACGTTGATATAATTCTCCGCCGCAGCGGTCGCATACATCATCTTTAGCTGGAGGATTGAATACAAGGTGATATGTCGCTCCGCAAGATTTGCAAATACGACGACCTGTCAACCTTTCCATCAAGATGCTTTTATCCACATCGATATTAATGACAAAATTTATTTTGCGATCTAAATCAGTAAGAATGTCCTCAAGTGCCTCTGCTTGCGCCACAGTACGTGGAAAGCCATCAAGCAAAAATCCCTTAAGGCAGTCCTCCTTGCTTAAACGCTCACGTACGATGCCAATGGTAACTTCATCAGGTACCAATTCGCCTTTGTCCATGAATGATTTCGCCTTTAGACCTAAATCTGTTCCATCTTTGATAGCTGTTCGGAACATATCTCCAGTAGAGATATGAGGGATATTATATTTTTCTACGATTTGTTCAGCTTGAGTGCCCTTACCAGCACCCGGCAGACCCATTAAAACTAGATTCAAAATTTTCTTCCCCCTCAAACTCTATAATGGGTAAAGGGAACAGGTCGTTCCCAAAACTCATTACTTTATGAATCCTTTATAGTGTCTCTTCACAAGTTGTGATTCCAGCTGCTTCATCGTATCAAGGGCAACCCCGACTACGATCAGCAAGCTTGTTCCGCCAATCTGTGCAGATTGAGGAAGGTCAGCAATCTTAATGAAAACTACCGGCAGAACAGCAATGGTGGCCAAGAAAATAGAGCCAACAAACGTTAAGCGGTATAAAACACGTGTTAAATATTCTTGTGTACTCTTACCAGGACGAATCCCTGGCACATAGCCACCTTGCTTTTTCAAATTCTCAGCCATTTGTTCAGGATTGACCTGAATGAAAGCATAAAAATACGCAAAAGCAATGATAAGAGCAACATATATGACCATCCCTACAGGCTGGGTATATGTTAAGTTTTCTGAAATCCAGCTAGTCACGCTGTTCTTTCCAAAGAAAGAAGCGATTGTAGTAGGAGTGATCAGGAATGCCATCGCAAAGATTACCGGAATAACCCCCGCAGCATTTACTTTCAATGGTAAATGAGTAGACTGTCCACCTGTTTGAGTACGACCTGCCGCAGCGCGTTTCGCATACTGTATCGGTATTTTACGTAATGCCTGCTGAATGAAGATGACAGCAACCACTATTGCTAATACTGCTAATACAATAAGGACGATCGATACGATTCGTAGGAATAATTGATCTCCGGCATTTTCAAATTGCTGTGCGTAAATCTGGTTTGCCGTAGTTGGCAAACTAGCAACGATTCCAGCAAAGATTATGATGGAAATCCCATTACCCACACCCTTAGCAGTGATCAGCTCCCCTAACCACAAAAGAAAAGCTGTTCCTGCCGTCAAGACAGTTGCAATGAGCAAGTATGTTGCAATGCCCGGATTTTCAATTAACTGACCGTTCGACATATTATTGAAGCCGTAAGACATACCCAAAGCTTGGATGAATCCTAGGACAATAGTGAAGTAACGAGTGAATTGAGCTAATTTACGACGCCCTGCTTCCCCTTGCTTAGACCATTCAGCAAACTTAGGAACAACGTCCATCTGTAACAGCTGAACGATGATGGATGCCGTGATATATGGCATGATCCCCATCGCTAAGATTGAAAAGTTTTGTAGAGCACCGCCGCCAAAGGTATTAAGAAGACCGATGACGCTCAGCTGGTCCTGTTGAGCAAGAAAATCGGCATTCACATGCGGTACAGGTATAAATGTACCGATGCGATAGACGATTAACATTAGAAGGGTAAAAATGATCTTGTTCCTTATTTCACCCACGCGCATAAAGTTGGAGATCGTGCGAAACATTAGATCACCTCTGTTTTACCGCCAGCAGCTTCGATAGCTTCTTTAGCAGTAGAAGAGAATTTGTGAGCTTTAACAGTAAGCTTTTTCTCAATGCTTCCTTTGGCAAGAATTTTGATTCCTGCTTTTTCTTTACTTACAACTCCAGTCTCAAGTAAAAGAGCTGGTGTTACTTCAGTACCGTCTTCGAAAAGATTTAACGTATCAAGATTCACGATAGCATAGTCTTTACGGTTAACGTTGGTAAATCCACGTTTAGGCAAACGTCTGAATAGAGGAGTTTGACCCCCTTCAAATCCAAGGCGTACACCGCCGCCGGAGCGAGCGTTTTGACCTTTGTGTCCTTTACCTGCTGTTTTACCGTTACCAGATCCAATACCGCGACCTTTACGTTTACGTTCTTTACGAGAACCTTCTGCAGCTTTTAACTCATGAAGTTTCATGTTGGCACCTCCTTGTTAAGATAAAAATTATTTTATTGTTCTTTTACAGTAACAAGATGAGCAACTTTGGTAATCATACCGCGAATCGCAGGGTTATCTTCATGAATAACCGTTTGATGCATTTTGCGTAAACCCAAAGTGTTAACTGTAACACGTTGATCTTCAGGACGACCAATCAAGCTGCGAGTGAGGGTAATTTCTAATTTATTAGCCATAATTCGATTTCCCTCCTTATCCTAACAGTTCTTGTACTGATTTACCACGTAACTTAGCTACGTCTTCAGCACGTTTCAATTGCTTCAATCCTTCGATTGTTGCGCGAACCATATTAATAGGTGTATTAGTACCTAATGATTTAGACAAGATATCGCTAACTCCGCCTAACTCAAGTACCGCACGAACAGGACCACCAGCAATTACTCCTGTACCTTCAGAAGCTGGTTTCAATAGAATGTGACCTGCGCCATAGCGACCGTTCACAAGGTGAGGAATTGTAGTTCCAACCATTGGTACAGTAATTAGATTTTTCTTAGCATCCTCAATAGCTTTACGGATTGCATCCGGAACTTCTTGAGCTTTACCAGTACCAAATCCAACATGACCATTTTTATCACCAACAACAACTAGTGCAGTGAAACGGAAACGACGTCCGCCTTTAACAACTTTAGCTACACGATTTACTGTAACTACGCGTTCTTCAAGTTCTAATTTATTAGGATCAATGCTACGCATCTGTTATGTCCCTCCTTATCCATTAAAATTCTAAGCCGTTTTCACGAGCAGCGTCAGCCAATGCTTTAACACGACCATGGAAGAGGTAACCACCGCGGTCAAATACCACAGCTTTGAAACCTTTTTCAACAGCACGTTTCGCAATAAGTTCGCCAACTTTTTGAGCTGCTTCAGCATTGCTTTTAGCTTCGATACCGATCTCTTTGTCAAGAGTTGAAGCACTTGCCAATGTTACGCCTTTTGCATCGTCAATTAATTGTGCGTAAATGTGTTTGTTTGAACGAAACACATTTAAACGAGGACGAGCTTCTGTTCCAGAAAGCTTAGCACGTACACGCGCATGTCTTTTCTGACGAGTAGCATTTTTATCAAGCTTCGTAATCATTTACGTCACTCCTTTCGTTTACTTATGCGGCATTACTTACCAGTTTTACCTTCTTTACGACGAACGAATTCGCCTTCGTAACGGATCCCTTTACCTTTATACGGCTCAGGTGGGCGAACATCACGAATATTAGCTGCAAGAGCTCCTACGCGTTCTTTGTTTGCGCCTTTGATGATTACTTTTGTATTAGAAGGAACTTCGACTTCAACGCCAGCTTCTGGTTCTATTTCTACAGGGTGGGAATATCCAACGTTAAGGATGAGTTTGTTACCTTGCTTTTGTGCACGGTACCCGACCCCGATAAGTTCAAGTGATTTTACGAAACCTGTAGATACACCTTCAACCATGTTAGAGATAAGTGCGCGAGTAGTACCGTGTAAAGAACGGTGAGTCTTCTCGTCAGACGGACGTGTTACGGTTAACACGTTCTCTTCAACAGCGATTGTAAGGTCAGGACTGAATGATCTAGTTAATTCACCTTTAGGTCCTTTAACAGTTACATCACTTCCGTTAATAGTAACTGTTACGCCTGCAGGGATTTCAATAGGTTTTTTACCTATACGAGACATATTGTGCACCTCCATTCTTGTGAAAATGTATTACCAAACGTATGCTAAAACTTCTCCGCCAACTTGTTTAGAGCGAGCTTCCTTGTCTGTTAAAACTCCGTGAGAAGTAGAAACAATTGCGATACCTAAACCGTTTAGAACGCGTGGTACCTCTCCAGTTTTTGCATATACACGCAAACCAGGTTTGCTTATACGTTTTAGACCAGTGATAACACGTTCGTTGCTTGCACCGTATTTTAAGAAGATACGGATGATACCTTGTTTGTTGTCTTCGATTAATTCAAAGTCACGTACGAAGCCTTCACGCTTTAAGATCTCAGCAATTTCCTTTTTGATCTTTGAAGCAGGAACTTCTAGTTTTTCGTGACGAACCATATTCGCATTACGGATGCGAGTAAGCATATCTGCAATAGGATCTGTCATGACCATTATATTTTACCTCCTTCCCAAACTCGGGTTTTACCAGCTAGCTTTTTTAACGCCAGGAATTTGTCCTTTATATGCAAGTTCGCGGAAACAAATACGACATAGTTTAAATTTACGTAATACTGAATGTGGACGTCCGCAACGTTCGCAACGTGTATATTCTTGTACTTTAAACTTCTGTTCGCGTTTTTGCTTTACGATCATAGACTTTTTAGCCACGATTTCGCCTCCCTTTATTTAGAGATTACTTTACTTTTGGAACGGCATTCCAACTTGAGTAAGTAGTTCACGAGCTTCTTCGTCAGTGTTGGCAGTCGTTACGATAACGATATCCATACCACGAACTTTGCTCACTTTATCGTAATCAATCTCAGGGAAGATAAGTTGTTCTTTAACACCTAATGTATAGTTCCCACGTCCGTCAAAGGATTTCTTTGAAACGCCACGGAAATCACGTACACGCGGTAAAGATACTGATACTAGCTTATCAAGGAATTGATACATACGCTCTCCACGTAATGTAACTTTCGCTCCGATAGGCATACCTTCACGCAAACGGAAGCCTGCGATTGATTTTTTTGCTTTTGTTACAACAGGTTTTTGACCAGTGATCAATGTAAGTTCTTCAACAGCTGTATCTAAAGCTTTAGAGTTAGATACTGCGTCACCCACACCCATGTTAATAACGATCTTCTCAATGTTTGGTACTTGCATTACTGATTGATAGTTGAATTTACCCATCAATGATGGTGTAATTTCACTTTTGAATTTTTCTTTAAGGCGGCTCATTGCTTAGTGTACCTCCCTTCATTTATGACTTATTTATCTAAAGTTTCACCTGATATTTTAGCTACGCGTACTTTTTTACCATTTTCAATCTTATATCCAACACGAGTCGGTTTACCTGATTTAGGATCAAGTGGCATTACATTGGATACGTGAATAGCAGCTTCTCTGCTGATAATTCCACCTTGTGGATTAAGTTGAGATGGCTTGGAATGCTTTTTCACGATGTTAATTCCTTCAACAAGCACACGATTTTGTTTCGGATATGCTGCAAGAATTGTTCCTTGTTTGCCTTTGTCCTTACCAGAGATGACTACGACTTTGTCACCTTTTTTAACATGCATTAGCTTGGCACCTCCTTGAAAGGCTTTATACAAAATTTACAAATTATAGAACTTCTGGAGCTAGAGAAACGATTTTCATGAAGCTATTGTCACGTAATTCACGAGCAACAGGTCCAAAAATACGTGTTCCACGTGGGCTCTTATCGTCACGGATAATTACACATGCGTTTTCATCAAAACGAATGTAAGAACCGTCAGGACGACGCATACCACGTTTTGTACGGACAACAACAGCCTTAACGACTTCACCTTTTTTAACAACGCCTCCTGGTGTTGCCTGTTTAACTGTACAAACGATGATATCACCGATGTTTGCAGTTTTACGACCAGATCCACCTAGGACTTTAATTGTTAGCACTTCACGAGCACCTGAATTGTCAGCGACTTTTAAACGAGATTCTTGTTGAATCATGTACGGTACCTCCCTTCGGAATTAGCTTAATCCGAACTAGATTAAATGATTACTGCTTTTTCTACTACTTCTACAAGACGGAAGCGTTTTGTAGCTGAAAGTGGACGAGTTTCCATGATACGTACTACGTCGCCTGCTTTAGCTTCGTTTAGCTCGTCATGAGCTTTTAACTTTTTAGAGTATTTCACGCGTTTACCGTATAAAGAATGCTTTTTATAGGTCTCTACAACAACTGTTACGGTTTTATCCATTTTGTCGGATACTACGCGGCCAGTGTAGATTTTGCGTTGGTTGCGTTCGCTCATTCTGCAAACCTCCATTCATTATCGATTAGTGACACCGATCTCTCTTTGACGAACAACTGTTTTCATACGAGCAATCGATTTGCGAACTTCACGGATGCGAGCTGTATTTTCAAGTTGTCCAGTAGCTAACTGGAAACGAAGATTAAATAGTTCTTCTTTAAGAGATTTTAGTTTTTGTTCAATTTCAGCAGTGGTTAGATCTTTGATTTCATTAGCTTTCATTTGTTTCACCACCAATTTCCTCTCTTTTTACAAACTTACATTTGATTGGAAGTTTGTGTGCTGCAAGGCGCAATGCTTCTCTTGCCACCTCTTCAGATACACCAGAGATTTCAAACAATACTTTGCCCGGTTTAACTACTGCTACCCAACCTTCAGGAGCACCTTTACCGGAACCCATCCGTACTTCAAGCGGCTTAGCTGTGTAAGGCTTGCTTGGGAAGATCTTGATCCAAACTTTACCTCCACGTTTCATATAACGAGTCATCGCGATACGAGCAGCTTCGATTTGACGGTTAGTGATCCAGGAAGCTTCTTGAGCTTGAAGTCCAAATTCTCCGAAATGAACTTCAGTGCCGCCCTTAGCCATCCCTCTCATCTTACCACGGTGTTCACGACGGTATTTTACGCGTTTTGGCAATAACATATTATTTTCCTCCTTCCTCAGATTTCTTCTTAGTAGGAAGAACTTCTCCACGGTAGATCCAAACTTTCACGCCTAGCTTACCGTAAGTAGTATCTGCTTCAGCATGAGCATAGTCTATGTCAGCACGAAGTGTGTGAAGTGGAACTGTTCCTTCGCTGTAATGTTCAGCACGAGCGATATCAGCACCGCCAAGACGACCAGAAACTTGAGTTTTGATTCCTTTTGCGCCTGAACGCATTGTGCGTTGGATAGCTTGCTTCTGAGCACGACGGAATGAAACACGGTTTTCTAGTTGACGAGCGATGTTTTCAGCAACCAATTTTGCGTCAAGATCTGCTCTTTTAATTTCAATGATGTTGATATGAACTCTTTTGCCAGTAAGCTGGTTTAAAGCTTTACGAAGTGCTTCGACCTCAGTACCGCCTTTACCGATAACCATTCCTGGTTTAGCAGTGTGGACAGATACATTGATACGGTTAGCTGCACGTTCGATTTCAACTTTTGAAACTGAAGCATCATTTAGACGTTTCGCGATGTACTCACGAACTTTGATGTCTTCATGCAAAAGAACTGCGTAGTCTTTATCAGCGTACCATTTGGATTCCCAGTCACGGATTATCCCGATACGCATACCGATTGGATTTACCTTTTGACCCACAGATTACCCCTCCTTCTTTTCTGATACAACGATTGTAATATGACTAGTACGTTTGTTTATAGCACTCGCACGACCTTGAGCGCGAGGACGGAAACGTTTTAATGTTGGTCCTTCGTTAACGTATGCCTCTGAAACGACTAGGTTATTAATATCCATTTCGTAGTTATGTTCTGCATTTGCGATAGCAGATTTCAGAATTTTTTCTACGACTGGAGAAGCAGATTTTGGTGTTAAGCGAAGAATCGCTACTGCTTCACCTACTTGTTTTCCTCGAATTAAATCTGCGACTAAACGCACTTTACGAGGAGCAATACGAACTGTTTTAGCGACAGCTTTAGCTTGCATGAGATGCCCTCCTCTCATTAACGTCTTGTTTTCTTGTCATCACTTGCGTGACCTTTATAAGTGCGTGTAGGCGCGAATTCGCCTAGTTTGTGTCCTACCATATCTTCTGTTACATAAACCGGCACATGCTTACGACCGTCATAAACAGCGATTGTATGTCCGATGAATTGCGGGAAGATTGTTGAGCGACGAGACCAAGTTTTAACTACCTGCTTCTTGTCAGCTTCATTTAACTTTTCAACTTTTACCAATAAATGATCATCAACAAAAGGCCCTTTTTTTAAGCTACGACCCATGCGAGTACCTCCCTTCGTGACTGTTCTACGGTTCGATATATGAACCGTAGGTCAATCCCGTTATTTTTTACGACGACGTACGATAAATTTATCGGATTTGTTTTTCTTCTTACGTGTTTTGAATCCAAGAGTTGGTTTACCCCATGGAGACATTGGTGATTTACGTCCGATTGGAGCTTTACCTTCACCACCACCGTGTGGGTGATCATTCGGGTTCATTACTGATCCACGAACTGTTGGGCGTTTACCTAACCAACGGTTACGTCCAGCTTTACCAATGTTGATAAGTTCATGTTGTTCGTTACCAACTTGACCGATAGAAGCACGGCAAGTAGCAAGAATCATACGAACCTCACCTGAGTTTAAACGTACAAGTACATAACGACCTTCTTTACCAAGTACTTGAGCAGAAGTACCTGCTGAACGGACTAATTGTCCACCCTTACCTGGTTTAAGTTCGATGTTATGAATTACTGTACCAACTGGGATGTTAATAAGAGGAAGAGCGTTACCCACTTTAATGTCAGCTTCTGGACCTGACATGATTTCCAAACCTACTTCTAGGTTTTTTGGAGCTAGGATATAACGTTTTTCTCCATCAACGTAATTAATTAATGCAATGTTTGCAGAACGATTTGGATCGTACTCAATAGTAGCAACGCGTCCTGGTATACCATCTTTATTCCGTTTGAAATCGATGATACGGTATTGACGCTTATGGCCGCCACCTTGATGACGAACTGTTAACTTACCTTGGTTATTACGGCCGCCTTTGCTGTGTAAAGGAGCAAGTAATGATTTTTCCGGTTTGTCTGTAGTAATCTCAGCAAAATCGGAAGTTGTCATATTACGTCGACCGTTAGAGGTAGGTTTATACTTCTTAATCGCCATTTGTATTTCCCTCCTTCTCTAATGAATTAAGCCTCGAATAGCTCGATTTCTTTGCTGTCAGCAGTTAATTTAACAATAGCTTTACGGCGCTTGTTAGTATAGCCTGCGTGTTTGCCCATACGTTTAAATTTACCTTTGTAGTTCATGATGTTAACTTTCTCAACTTTAACGCCGAATATTTCTTGAACAGCATCTTTAACTTGAGTTTTGTTAGCTCTAACATCAACTTCAAATGTATATTTTTTTTCAGCCATTACGTCTGAAGAGCGTTCAGTGATTACGGGGCGCTTAATGATATCGCGTGCATCCATTATGCAAGCACCTCCTCTACTTTTTCGACAGCTGATTTAGTCAAGATCAATTTGTTGTGTGATACAACATCAAGAACATTAAGACCAACAGCTTCCACTACAGTAACACCAGGGATGTTACGTGCAGAAAGAGCAACTTTCTCATCTAAACCGTCAGTAACGATCAACGTTTTAGTATCAACAGAAAGGTTTTTAAGTACTGCTACAAATTCTTTTGTTTTTGGAGCTTCGAAAGACAAGCTTTCAAGTACCAAAATGTTCTCTTCCAATGCCTTTGCAGACAATGCAGATTTAATAGCTAAACGACGAACCTTTTTAGGTAACTTGTAAGCGTAAGATCTTGGAGTTGGTCCAAAAACAACGCCACCGCCACGCCATTGTGGAGAACGGATAGAACCTTGACGCGCGCGTCCAGTTCCTTTTTGTTTCCAAGGTTTGCGTCCACCGCCTGCAACTTCAGAACGGTTTTTAACTTTGTGAGTTCCTTGACGTAAGGAAGCTCGTTGCATGATGATTGCTTCAAATAATACATGATTATTAGGTTCGATACCAAAGATGGTTTCATTCAGCTCGATGTCGCCAACTTGTGAACCTGTTTGGTTGAACAATGTAACTTTTGGCATTCTATTGCTCCTCCTTTCTCAGAAATTACTTTGCTTTAACAGCAGTTTTAACTTTGATCAACGCTTTTCTAGCGCCTGGTACATTACCTTTGATCAAAAGTAGGTTACGTTCAACATCAACCTTAACGATAGCTAAGTTTTGAACAGTAATTTGTTCTCCGCCCATACGTCCTGGTAAAAGTTTACCTTTGAATACGCGGTTTGGAGCTACAGGACCCATCGAACCTGGGCGACGGTGGTAACGGGAACCGTGGGACATTGGTCCACGAGATTGTCCATGACGCTTGATAGAGCCTTGGAAACCTTTCCCTTTAGAAATTCCTGATACATCTACTATATCGCCTTCAGCGAAAATACTAACATTGACTTCTTGACCGATCTCATATTCAGTAAGATCCGTTCCGCGGAATTCGCGAATGAAGCGCTTAGGAGTAGTATTTGCTTTTTCAACATGTCCCTTTTCAGGTTTGTTAGAAAGCTTTTCACGTTTGTTTTCAAATCCAACTTGAACTGCTTCATAGCCATCAGTTTCAACAGTTTTTTTTTGAAGAACCACGTTATTAGCAGCTTCGATAACTGTAACCGGGATAAGTTCTCCGTTTTCAGCAAAAACTTGAGTCATACCGATTTTTCTTCCTAAGATTCCTTTGGTCATAAGTCACACCTCCTAGAGTAATTGTTCATATTTATATGAATTATAATTTGATTTCGATGTCAACGCCTGATGGTAAATCTAAACGCATCAATGAATCAACTGTTTGTGGAGTTGGGTTAACGATGTCGATTAGACGTTTATGCGTACGCATTTCGAATTGTTCACGAGAATCTTTGTATTTATGAACCGCACGTAGGATCGTATATACCGATCTTTCAGTAGGTAATGGAATTGGACCAGATACAGCCGCACCAGAACGTTTTGCAGTTTCAACAATTTTCTCAGCAGATTGATCAAGGATTCTGTGATCATATGCTTTTAAACGGATACGAATCTTTTGTTTTGCCATAATTTTCCCTCCTTTTCGCCTATTTTAAAATAGACCTTCTCATTGGAAATTTCCCACACACTCGCCATGGCAAAGCGGCCGGGTGTGTCAGCAACCTTCCAAATCATCGCAGTCAAAGACCAACATTGTCTATTATACATAAAGCACAAGTAGAATGCAAGTCAAACTTAGATTTTTCTTGTGCAACACACTTTTATTATTATACATACTATCACAAGTATTTACAAGTACATTCTAAGAGGTCTTTCATATCCATTTTCTTCAAATGATTCTTGTTGGATCTATACTCATCTTTTTAAAGAATGATTAATCATAATATAGAAGGAAGTTACCTCGTAAGAACAAAAAAAAGCAGATGGCGTCCCATCTGCTTTTCTCGGAAGGCGTCCCTTCCATTATTCATTATCTTATCAATTACTCAGTGATTGTAGCAACGACACCAGCGCCTACAGTACGTCCACCCTCACGGATAGAGAATTTAGTACCTTCTTCGATAGCGATTGGAGCGATAAGTTCTACAGTCATTTCGATGTTGTCTCCAGGCATAACCATTTCTACGCCTTCAGGAAGGTTACAAATACCAGTTACGTCAGTTGTACGGAAGTAGAACTGAGGACGGTAGTTTGTGAAGAATGGAGTGTGACGTCCACCCTCTTCTTTAGAAAGAACATAAACTTCAGCTTTGAAGCTTGTGTGCGGTGTGATTGTACCTGGTTTAGCAAGTACTTGTCCACGTTGGATATCTTCACGAGATACACCACGAAGTAGTGCACCGATGTTGTCACCAGCTTCAGCATAATCAAGAAGCTTACGGAACATTTCAACACCTGTTACAGTTGTTGGTTTAGACTCTTCGTTGAAACCGATGATGTCAACAACGTCACCGACTTTAACTTGTCCACGCTCAACACGTCCTGTAGCAACCGTACCACGACCAGTGATAGAGAATACATCCTCAACTGGCATCATGAATGGTTTGTCAGTGTCACGAGTTGGTTCTGGGATATACTCGTCAACAGCTGTCATTAATTCATGAATTTTTTCTTCCCAAGCAGCATCTCCTTGAAGAGCTTTTAGGGCAGAACCTTTGATAACTGGAATATCATCGCCAGGGAATTCGTATTCAGATAGAAGATCACGGATTTCCATTTCTACTAGTTCAAGAAGTTCTTCGTCATCAACCATGTCGCATTTGTTCATGAATACTACTAGGAATGGTACACCTACTTGACGAGAAAGAAGGATGTGCTCACGAGTTTGTGGCATTGGGCCATCAGCAGCAGATACTACTAGGATTCCGCCGTCCATTTGTGCAGCACCAGTGATCATGTTTTTAACATAGTCAGCGTGTCCTGGGCAGTCAACGTGTGCATAGTGACGAGTAGCTGTTTCGTACTCAACGTGAGCAGTAGAGATTGTGATACCACGTTCTCTTTCTTCTGGAGCACCATCGATTTGGTCATAAGCGCGAGCTTCTGCGCCACCAGTTTTAGCAAGTACAGTTGTGATTGCAGCTGTTAGAGTTGTTTTACCATGGTCAACGTGACCAATTGTTCCAACGTTAACGTGCGGTTTTGAACGATCAAATTTAGCTTTTCCCATTAGGAATTCCTCCTTAGTGTTTTAAATAAAAGATTAAGTATATAAGGGCTGTGAAAGAAGACTTATTCTTCCATCACAGCTTACATAAGATAGTTATACTTTAATAAGAGATGAAAATCAATTATTCACCTTTATTTTTTTTGATGATTTCTTCAGAAATGCTCTTAGGTACTTCTTCATAATGATCGAAGTGCATAGAGAATGTTCCGCGTCCTTGCGTGTTAGAACGTAGAGATGTTGCATATCCGAACATTTCAGATAACGGAACCATGGATTTAACCATTTGCGTGTTACCGCGAGCTTCCATACCTTCTACACGACCACGACGAGATGTGATATCTCCCATGATGTCGCCTAGATAATCTTCAGGAATTACAACTTCCACTTTCATGATTGGTTCAAGGATAACCGGTTTACATTTTGAAGCAGCATTTTTAAGGGCCATTGATGCAGCAATTTTAAATGCCATTTCATTGGAGTCAACGTCATGGTAAGATCCGTCGAATAATTTTGCTTTAATGTCGACTAGCGGGTATCCAGCAAGTACACCACGGTCAAGTGAATCAACTAATCCAGCTTGAACTGCAGGGATGTATTCACGTGGTACTACACCACCGACGATAGCATTTTCAAATTCGAATCCTTTACCTTCTTCGTTTGGACCAAATTCGATCCATACGTGTCCGAATTGTCCACGTCCACCAGATTGACGAACGAATTTACCTTCAACTTTAGCTGAACCACGGAAAGTTTCACGGTATGCTACTTGAGGAGCACCGACGTTTGCTTCCACTTTGAATTCGCGACGCATACGGTCAACAAGGATGTCCAAGTGAAGCTCACCCATACCAGCGATAATCGTTTGACCAGTTTCTTGGTCAGTATGCGCACGGAATGTAGGATCTTCATCTTGTAGCTTTTGTAAAGCTTGACCCATTTTGTCTTGGTCTGCTTTTGATTTCGGTTCAACAGAAAGTGAGATAACTGGCTCTGGGAATACCATGGATTCAAGAATTACTTGGTTCTTGTCATCACATAGAGTATCACCAGTAGTCGTATCTTTCAATCCAACAGCAGCAGCGATATCCCCTGCAAATACAGTAGAGATTTCTTCACGGCTGTTTGCGTGCATTTGAAGGATACGTCCAATACGTTCACGTTTACCTTTTGTTGAGTTGATTACATATGATCCAGATTCCAATGTACCTGAGTACACGCGGAAGAATGTAAGTTTACCAACGTAAGGGTCAGTCATAACTTTAAACGCTAAAGCTGAGAACGGTTCAGAATCATCTGAATGGCGTTCTACTTCATCTTCAGTATCTGGTAGAGTACCCTTAATAGCCGGCACGTCTAATGGAGATGGAAGGAAGTCAATAACGTTATCAAGCATTAATTGAACACCTTTGTTTTTGAAAGCTGATCCACAGATAACTGGGAAGAATTCAACATTAACGGTAGCTGTACGAATGGCTGCTTTCAATTCAGCAATGCTGATTTCTTCGCCGCCAAGGTATTTTTCCATTAAGTCTTCATTAACTTCTGCTACTGCTTCAATTAGCTTTTCACGGTACTCTTCAGCCAATTCACGATGTTCTTCAGGAATTTCACCAACAGTGATATCAGTTCCTAGGTCATTGGCATAGAAATGAGCTTTCATTTCGATAAGGTCAATGATTGCTGAGAATTGATCTTCAGCACCGATAGGTAACTGAACCGGGTGAGCATTAGCTTGTAGACGATCGTGGATCGTTCCTACTGAATAAAGGAAATCCGCACCGATTTTGTCCATTTTGTTTACGAATACGACACGTGGTACACCGTAAGTTGTAGCTTGGCGCCAAACTGTTTCAGTTTGAGGCTCAACACCTGATTGGGCATCAAGTACAGCTACAGCTCCATCAAGAACACGCAATGAACGTTCAACTTCAACTGTGAAGTCTACGTGTCCAGGCGTATCGATGATGTTTACACGGTGCCCTTTCCACTGTGCAGTTGTTGCAGCGGAAGTGATCGTGATTCCGCGTTCTTGTTCCTGTTCCATCCAGTCCATTTGTGAAGCACCTTCGTGTGTTTCACCAATTTTATGGATTTTACCAGTGTAATATAGAACACGTTCTGTTGTTGTCGTTTTACCAGCATCGATGTGAGCCATGATACCGATATTACGAGTATTTGCTAAGGAGAACTCTCTTGCCATTTGTCTTTCTCCTTCCTTTTATAAGGATTTTATAGTAATAGATTTTACCAGCGATAATGAGCGAATGCTTTATTAGCTTCAGCCATTTTGTGTGTATCTTCACGTTTCTTAACTGCTGCTCCAGTATTGTTTGCAGCATCCATGATTTCGTAAGCTAAACGCTCTTCCATCGTTTTTTCTCCACGAAGGCGAGAGTATTTAACTAACCAACGAAGTCCTAGAGTTGATTTACGGTCTGGGCGCACCTCAACTGGTACTTGGTAGTTAGCTCCACCCACACGGCGTGCTTTTACTTCTAATACAGGCATGATGTTTTTAAGAGCTTGATCGAAAACTTCGATTGGCTCGTTGCCAGTACGTTCTTTGATTAAATCAAATGCAGAGTAAAGAATTTTTTGTGATTTACCTCTTTGTCCATCAACCATTAATTTGTTGATTAAGCGAGTCACAAGTTTTGAATTATAAATTGGATCTGGTAATACGTCTCTTTTCGTTACAGGTCCTTTACGAGGCATTATATTTCCTCCTTTCAAGCAAGTTTAATTTTTGTTTAAGATTATTTTTTTGCTGCTTTCGGACGCTTAGTACCGTATTTAGAACGGCCTTGCATACGATTGTTAACTCCAGCAGTATCAAGAGCACCACGTACGATATGGTAACGTACCCCCGGTAAATCCTTTACACGACCGCCACGGATAAGAACCACGCTGTGTTCTTGTAGGTTGTGACCGATACCTGGGATATAAGCTGTTACCTCGATACCGTTTGTTAAACGTACACGCGCATATTTACGTAACGCGGAGTTCGGTTTCTTCGGTGTCATAGTACCCACACGAGTGCAAACACCACGTTTTTGCGGAGATGATACGTTAGTTTGTGCTTTTTTAAAGCTGTTGTAGCCTTTGTTAAGTGCTGGAGATTTTGAATTAACCTCTTTAGACTCGCGTCCTTTACGCACTAATTGATTAATAGTAGGCATTACATTTTTCCTCCCTTCACGTTTTCATTTCTAGTACCACACATCCAGGTGGTTCATAAATGGGTAAAAACAAAGTCTTTGCAAATATTATTGCAAAAACATTTTTACTTTTTAATGGCAACAGTTGCTGCTCCGACATCAATACCACATGCTTTGCCAAGCATTCTCATCGAATCAACATATGTGATAGGAACATCCAATTCTTTAGCGGTCTCAATGACACGCCCAGTCAAGTATATATCTGCATCAACAGCGATGATAACTTCTTGAATTAAATTGTTTTTAAGAGCTCTAACTGCTTGTTTCGTTCCTATAATCACTGACTTTGCCTGTAGTACTTTTTCATAAGACATGGTCCATATCCTCCAAAGTTACAGGGTAACATAGGAGCACCTTTGCTATAGTATCATTATAAGTCGGATACTGTCAACTTCTTTCAAAAAAATTATTAAAAGCAAAAGGTTTTCCATACATATTTCTATAAAGATTTGCACATTGCTTTAGCGAAATATTAGAGTCTGAATCCCGATTGGGCTTACAGACATCTTCGTAATTAAGAGAGACCAGCTCAATAATTCTGATCATTGCCTCCCTTTGATTAAAGGAGGACCGTTTTCAGTTTCGTCATTGAGCTGGTCCTTTATTACTTAGTCCACTGATACTGTCTCGGCGCTATCATCACCAACAACGACAGGGTTTGCTTTTCTGTAACGAAGCATTCCTGTACCTGCTGGAACAAGTTTACCGATGATGACATTTTCTTTAAGACCAAGCAACTCATCACGTTTTCCTTTAATTGCTGCATCAGTCAATACCCTAGTTGTTTCTTGGAATGATGCTGCAGACAAGAAGGAATCCGTTTCTAGAGATGCTTTTGTGATACCCAGTAATACAGGGCGTCCTGTAGCTGGCAATTTGTTAGTCAATAATGCACCTGTGTTTGCAGTGGTGAACTGGTTAACATCCAATAATGTTCCTGGAAGCACTTCCGTCTCACCCGCATCAAGCACACGGACTTTCCGCATCATTTGTCTAACCATTACCTCGATATGTTTATCACCGATTTCAACCCCCTGCATCCGGTATACTTTCTGCACTTCGTGTAACAGGTATTCCTGAACGGTAAGTACATCGGTAACTTTCAGCAATTCTTTCGGGTCGATGGATCCCTCAGTCAACTCTTCACCGCGACGGACAGGAGTATCAACAGTAACTCTTAGGCGCGCTGTGTATGGGGCAGTATATGTGCGTGACTCCACTGCTCCTTGAACGACGATTTCCTGTTGTTTATCCCGGATTTCGTTAATTGAAACGACCGTACCTTCGATTTCGGAAATGACAGCTTGCCCTTTAGGGTTCCTTGCTTCAAATATCTCTTGGATACGAGGAAGACCTTGTGTGATATCATCACCGGCAACCCCACCAGTATGGAATGTACGCATCGTTAACTGGGTACCAGGTTCTCCGATTGATTGAGCTGCGATGATACCTACAGCTTCGCCCACTTCGACTTCTTGACCAGTAGCCAAGTTGCGTCCATAACATTTTTTACATACACCATGGCTGGTGTTACATGTAAAGGCAGAACGGATCCATGCTGTATCAATACCAAGCGATTCGATATAATGAGCAAGATCTTCGGTAATAAGATCGTTTTCAGCCACAATTACTTCATTTGTTTCTGGATGTTTGATCGCTTTTCTTGCATAACGGCCGACTAGGCGTTCTTCAAGATGCTCGATTATTTCAGTACCTTCTCTCAAGGCTGAAATTTTCAAGCCGCGGTCCGTTCCACAATCGTCATCACGGATGATGACATCTTGGGCAACGTCAACAAGTCGACGAGTAAGGTAACCGGAATCGGCTGTTTTAAGTGCTGTATCGGCAAGACCTTTACGCGCACCATGTGTAGAGATGAAATACTCCAACACTGTTAAACCTTCACGGAAACTTGATTTGATCGGTAATTCAATGATCCGTCCAGCCGGGTTGGCCATCAATCCGCGCATACCCGCAAGCTGCGTGAAGTTAGATGCGTTACCACGGGCACCGGAGTCACTCATCATGAAGATCGGGTTGCGGCGATCCAATGAGTCCATAAGTTTAGACTGAATGGTATCCTTTGCAGCACTCCAGATCGAAATGACGCGATCATATCGCTCATCCTCGGTAATCAGACCACGTCTGAATTGCTTCAGGACGTTATCCACTTTCGTTTGAGCCTCAGTAATGATTCCTTGTTTTTCTTTTAAAACTACGATATCAGCCACACCAACGGTAATACCAGCTTTTGTCGAGTATTTGAATCCAAGGTCCTTCATTCTGTCAAGCATTTTTGAAGTTTCCGTGATTTTAAAGCGTTTAAAGACTTCCGCAATGATATTTCCAAGAATTTTTTTCTTGAATGGATCAATAGCAGGTTGAGCCTCGATCAATTCAGGGATATTAGCGCCTTTTTCCACGAAATATTTTTCTGGAGTTTTCGTTTCCAGGTTATATCGTGTCGGTTCATTAATATACGGGAATGATTTTGGTAAGATTTCATTGAAAATCAATTTACCGACAGTCGTAATAAGCAACTGGCCGTTTTGCTCTTCAGTGAATGTTTCATTATTTAGTGACGATGCATGTACGGCACAACGGGAATGCAAGTGTACATATCCGTTTTGGTATGCAAGTAATGCTTCGCTAGTGTCTTTAAAGATCATGCCTTCACCGATTGCGCCTTCTCTTTCCAATGTTAAGTAATAGTTACCTAATACCATATCTTGAGAAGGTGTAACGACTGGTTTACCATCTTTAGGGTTCAAGATGTTCTGCGCTGCAAGCATAAGCATGCGAGCCTCAGCTTGAGCCTCGGAAGAAAGCGGAACGTGAACCGCCATTTGGTCACCGTCAAAGTCAGCATTGTAGGCTGTACATACAAGTGGATGCAAACGAATTGCGCGACCTTCGACCAAGGTTGGCTCAAATGCTTGGATACCAAGTCTATGAAGTGTCGGTGCACGATTCAATAATACCGGATGCTCTCTGATCACTTCTTCAAGGACATCCCAAATTTCAGGAGATAAACGTTCGATTTTACGCTTGGCGGATTTAATGTTATGCGCCAGGCCTCTTTGAACAAGTTCCTTCATAACGAACGGTTTGAATAATTCGATCGCCATTTCCTTCGGAAGACCACATTGGTACATCTTTAAGTTCGGTCCAACTACGATAACCGAACGTCCAGAGTAATCAACACGTTTACCAAGAAGGTTTTGACGGAAGCGGCCTTGTTTACCTTTTAACATATGAGATAGTGATTTTAATGGACGGTTACCAGGTCCTGTTACCGGACGGCCACGACGGCCATTATCGATTAGAGCATCAACAGCTTCTTGAAGCATACGCTTTTCATTTTGAACGATAATGCTTGGTGCTCCAAGGTCAAGTAAACGTTTCAAACGATTATTACGGTTAATGACACGACGGTAAAGATCATTTAAATCAGATGTAGCGAAGCGTCCACCATCAAGTTGTACCATTGGACGAAGTTCCGGTGGAATGACCGGAAGCACATCCAGGATCATCCATGAAGGTTCATTACCGGAGTTACGGAATGCTTCTAGCACTTCCAAGCGTTTGATAGCACGGGTTCTGCGTTGTCCTTGAGCCGTTTTAAGCTCCTCTTTCAACGATTCTACTTCCTTTTCCGTATCTATATCTTGTAGAAGTTTTTTAATAGCTTCCGCACCCATGGCGGCTTGGAACTTCTTACCGTATTTTTCACGGTATGTACGATATTCCTTTTCAGAAAGAAGCTGTTTCTTTTCTAAAGTTGTATCGCCCGTTTCAGTTACGACGTAAGACGCAAAGTAAATAACTTCTTCCAAAGCACGTGGAGACATATCAAGAACAAGTCCCATACGGCTTGGGATTCCTTTGAAATACCAGATATGTGAAACTGGAGCAGCAAGTTCAATATGGCCCATACGTTCACGACGTACCTTGGCACGAGTGACTTCAACGCCACAACGGTCACAGACTACGCCTTTATAACGAACACGTTTATATTTTCCGCAATGACATTCCCAGTCCTTTTGAGGTCCAAAAATTCTCTCACAGAATAAACCGTCTTTTTCTGGCTTTAACGTACGATAGTTGATTGTTTCTGGCTTCTTCACTTCTCCATGTGACCAAGAGCGAATCTTGTCTGGTGAAGCAAGACCAATTTTCATATACTCAAAATTATTAACGTCTAACAAGGGGCCTACCTCCCTTTTAATCTCCGGGTTTAACCCTTGATTGCTGGAATTCACCAGGCAATCTACACCGGATGATGGTTGATTGAATCAATAAGGCTCTAACAAGGCAGCAGGATCTTTAAAGAAACACCTTGCTGCCAGTCAGAGCGGATTATATATAACTAGAAATGTTTATATTTAATTTTTATTCTTTGACAGGTGCCCCTACTTCGGAGGCAACCATATCTTTTGTATCAGCATCAAGGCTTAATTTGTCTGCTTGGTTGGCTTCTTCTTCATCTTCCAAATCACGCATTTCGATTTCACGGTCTTCGGCATTAAGAATTTTAACATCCAATCCTAAACTTTGAAGCTCCTTGATCAATACTTTGAAGGATTCAGGAACGCCAGGTTCAGGGACATTTTCACCTTTGACAATCGCTTCGTACGTTTTCACACGACCAACGACATCATCTGATTTAACGGTTAGGATTTCTTGTAATGTATAAGCAGCACCATAAGCTTCAAGTGCCCATACTTCCATCTCACCGAAACGCTGTCCACCGAATTGCGCTTTACCACCAAGTGGTTGTTGCGTAACTAGGGAGTAAGGACCAGTTGAACGTGCATGTAGTTTATCATCGACCATATGTGCAAGTTTAATCATATACATGACACCGACTGACACACGGTTATCGAACGCTTCACCTGAACGACCATCATAAAGTACAGTTTTTGCATCACGGGACATCCCGGCTTCTGCAATCGTACCCCAAACATCTTCCTCTGTGGCACCATCGAATACAGGAGATGCTACATGAATGCCAAGCGAGCGTGCAGCCATACCTAAGTGCAGCTCAAGCACCTGTCCGATGTTCATACGTGAAGGTACACCCAGTGGATTCAACATGATGTCGACTGGAGTGCCGTCTGGTAAATAAGGCATATCCTCTTCAGGAAGGATCCTGGAGATTACCCCTTTGTTACCATGTCGTCCAGCCATTTTATCGCCTTCATGGATTTTACGTTTTTGTACGATATATACACGTGCAAGTTGGTTTACACCAGGAGGAAGTTCATCGCCATCTTCTCTGTTAAATACTTTAACATCAAGGACGATTCCACCGCCGCCGTGAGGTACACGAAGTGATGTATCTCTTACTTCACGTGCTTTTTCACCAAAGATTGCATGTAATAAACGTTCCTCAGCAGTCAATTCGGTTACACCTTTAGGCGTGACTTTACCAACTAGAAGATCTCCGTCTTTTACTTCTGCACCAACACGGATAATTCCGCGCTCATCAAGATTACGAAGCGCATCTTCCCCGACATTAGGGATATCACGAGTGATTTCTTCAGGCCCTAATTTTGTATCACGTGATTCAGATTCATATTCTTCAATATGGATAGAAGTATACACATCATCTTTAACTAAACGTTCACTCATGATGATGGCATCTTCATAGTTGTACCCATCCCATGTCATGAAGGCAACCAATACGTTACGTCCAAGTGCTAACTCACCTTTTTCCATGGAAGGACCATCAGCAAGAATTTCACCTTTTACGACGTTGTCGCCGACACTTACGATCGGGCGTTGATTATAACACGTTCCTTGGTTAGAACGAATGAATTTTAATAGACGGTATTTATCCAAATTGCCTTTTACTTGCTGTCCGTCAACTTCACTTACCCTGCGGACCCATACTTCACGTGATTCAACGTGCTCTACGATACCAGGGTGCTTACAGATGACAGCGGCACCGGAATCTTTCGCTGAAACATATTCCATACCCGTTCCAACTCGAGGCGCTTCCGGTTGTAGCAAAGGCACTGCTTGACGCTGCATGTTCGCTCCCATAAGGGCACGGTTGGAGTCATCGTTTTCCAAGAAAGGAATACATGCTGTCGCAGCAGAAACGACTTGTTTAGGAGATACATCCATGTAATCGACGCGGTCACGCGGAACAACGGTATTTTCACCGCGGAAACGTGCAACGACATCATTATCAAGGAATGATCCGTCATCAGATAAACGTACATTCGCTTGGGCAACTACATAGTTATCTTCCTCATCAGCTGTTAAGTAGTCAATTTGGCTTGTGATTCTACCAGTTTCAGGATCGACCCGACGATACGGTGTTTCGATGAAACCGTATGGATTTACCTTTGCAAAACTGGATAGAGAGTTAATCAAACCAATATTCGGTCCCTCAGGCGTTTCAATCGGACACATACGGCCATAGTGGGAATAATGAACGTCACGTACTTCAAATCCGGCACGCTCACGTGTCAAACCACCAGGTCCCAATGCAGAAAGACGGCGTTTATGAGTCAGTTCAGCCAATGGGTTCGTTTGATCCATGAATTGAGAAAGCTGTGAGCTTCCAAAAAACTCTTTGATGGATGCAATCACAGGACGAATGTTGATTAGTTGCTGTGGCGTTATCGTATTTGTATCTTGAATGGACATCCGTTCGCGAACGACACGTTCCATACGAGATAAACCGATTCTAAATTGGTTTTGAAGCAATTCACCAACAGAACGCAGACGACGGTTACCTAAATGGTCGATGTCATCCGTGATTCCTACACCATGCAATAAGTTAAAGAAATAACTAATAGAAGAAATAATATCAGCCGGTGTAATGTTTTTGACCTTATCAGTCACATAAGCATTACCGATGATATTGATTACCTTTTCACCTTCAGCATCGTTTGGCGCAAACACTTTAATAGGCTGAAGAAGGGTCTCTTCTTCCACCACGCCGCCTGAAGGATGGAATGTTTTGAATCCGATTCCAGCTTCAATATGAGGCAGAATCCTATCAAGTGTACGGCGGTCAAGCATTGTACCTTTTTCGACAATGATTTCACCAGTTTCCGGATCAATCAAGGTCTCTGCAATACGTTGTCCGAACAAACGGTTCTTTATATGCAGTTTTTTGTTAATTTTATAACGACCTACGTTAGCCAAATCATAACGTTTTGGATCAAAAAAGCGTGAAACCAATAGACTTTTCGCGTTTTCGACAGTAGGTGGTTCACCCGGGCGTAAACGCTCATAGATTTCCAGCAATGCTTTCTCTACACTCTCGGTATTATCCTTTTCAAGTGTGTTTCGAAGGTATTCATTGTCACCGATCAAATCAATGATTTCCTGATCAGTTCCGAATCCAAGAGCACGCATCAATACTGTTATAGGTAATTTCCTGGTGCGGTCGATTCGAACATAAACGACATCCTTGGCGTCTGTTTCATACTCGAGCCATGCGCCACGGTTTGGAATAACGGTCGCAGAGAATCCTAACTTACCGTTTTTATCCATTTTTCCGTTGTAATATACGCTAGGTGAGCGCACTAACTGGGATACGATAACCCGTTCGGCACCATTGATGACAAATGTACCTGTTTCCGTCATCAACGGGAAGTCACCCATAAATACATCTTGGTCTTTAACTTCCCCTGTTTCTTTGTTAACAAGGCGCACTTTTACACGAAGTGGTGCAGAATACGTAACATCGCGTTCTTTTGTTTCTTCCACAGAATACTTCGGCTCAGCTAAGCTGTAGTCGATGAATTCTAACGATAAATTACCTGTAAAATCTTCAATAGGGGAAATATCCTGGAACATTTCCTTTAAACCTACATCTAGAAACCATTGATAAGAAGCTGTTTGAATTTCAATCAGATTCGGAAGATCCAAAACCTCACTGATTCTTGCATAACTTCTACGTTGGCGGTGTCGTCCATACTGAACAAGTTGACCTGTCAACTGATTCACCCCTTAAATCAAGCGTTATAAGGATCCATTTGCCTCGGAAAAGGAATCATTTCCATAGACAAAAAGAAAATGGTTTTTATTTTAAAAACCACTATTTCTCATAAAACGAACTATTATTTATATATTTTTCCCATATTATCCATTGGTTATACACCAATGGTATAAAAATTGCATAGTTACGGAATTATATATATGCATTTTATAATACTAACATAGCGAAAATTTAGAGTCAAACCTTTTTGGATAACAGTATATAGTAACCTTTTTTCTTTATCGGCACTTCAATATTTCCAAATAATTGCTCCATTTTATCCATGGCGGATGGTGCACCTTGTTTTTTTTGAATGACCACCCATAATTCTCCACCGGCCACCAAGCTGCGATAGCCTTCTTCTAAAATTTCGTGGACTACACTTTTACCTGCGCGAATGGGAGGGTTCGTAAGAATTGCAGCGAATTGATTGGCGCCTACTTTGTCAAAACGATCACTTTCGTAAATCTCCACATTTGCAATCCCATTAGAGGCGGCATTTTCTTTTGACAATTCAACTGCCCGGCTATTTATATCGATCATTTCTATCTTTCTATCGGGATAAGCCGCCGCGATCGATATTCCGATTGGCCCATACCCGCAGCCTACATCAAGAATATTTCCTTCCACAGCTTCATTGAGGGTAAAGCTCTCAACTAAAAGGCGCGACCCAAAATCGACTTCCTTTTTAGAAAACACACCATTATCACTTTTGAAGCGAAAGGTACGCCCCATTAATGTAAAATCCCAAAATTTCGGATTGCTTTCGACATCCGGTTTTCGTGAGTAGTAATGCTCCGTCAGAGTCATCTCCCCCTATCAGAAAGGAATATTGAAGATTTAATGAGAGAAGAGAATTGAAGAATGGATGCTTGCATGCCAAAAGCTTAATGTTGATACCTTCGTTATCAAACCATCAACGGCCGGTTTTCTTCATTTCTTTAAAATGAAGAAAAAAAGCCCGCCAGTGATAGCGAGCTTTTTGTTTATGCAAGATTACTTAACTTCAACGCCAGCTCCAACTTCTTCAAGTTTAGCTTTAACTTCTTCAGCCTCTTCTTTAGAAGCGCCTTCTTTGATTGCTTTTGGAGTGTTGTCAACAAGTTCTTTTGCTTCTTTAAGTCCAAGACCTGTAACTTCACGTACAGCTTTGATAACTTTAATTTTTTGATCTCCAGCAGATGTAAGGATTACATCAAACTCAGTTTGCTCTTCAGCAGCAGCGCCACCAGCAGCAGCTACAGCTACAGGTGCAGCAGCAGTTACGCCAAATTCTTCTTCGATTGCTTTTACAAGGTCGTTTAATTCTAAAACAGTCATGTTTTTAACTGCTTCTAAGATTTGATCTTTAGTCATTGTTATTTCCTCCTCGAAATGGTTGGTTTTTTTGTGATTCAATAGGCAGGTTAAGCGATTAGCTTACGCGCCTTGTTCTTCTTTTTGTTCTGCAACTGCTTTTGTAGCAAGAGCAAGTCCGCGCATAGGTGCTTGTAGCACGCTGAGTAGCATTGAAAGTAGGCCTTCGCGTGAAGGTAGTTCTGCAAGAGCTTTAATTTCTTCAGCAGTTGCAACATTTCCTTCGATAACTCCAGCTTTGATTTCTAACGCTTCATGTTTTTTCGCAAAATCGTTAAGGATTTTTGCTGGCGCAATAACATCTTCAGTTGAGAATGCGATTGCGTTTGGTCCTGTTAATGATTCGTTCAAAGCGCTAAGCTCAGCACTTTCAGCAGCACGACGAGTTAAAGAGTTTTTGTAAACTTTAAACTCAACGCCAGCTTCACGAAGTTGCTTACGAAGTTCTGTTACTTCAGCAACAGTCAATCCACGGTAGTCAACAACTACTGTTGATTGGCTTGCAGCTAATTTCTCAGAAATCTCAGCAACGATCTTTTGCTTTTGTTCAATAATTGCGTTCATCCTTACACCTCCTGTAGATTTGCTTGAAAACATTTATACCGTTCAAAGAAAAAGCCTTCATCTCTATTGCAGACATGAAGGCAGTAATTTCAAAGGTCATAGTCAACGACTATTATTATCGAATTACCTCGGCAGGGAATTAAGCTCTATTAGAGCTCCTACTGTCTACGGTACAAATGATATTCATTTATTAACAACAAAACTTATTATAACCATAATAGTTTTGGGATGTCAATTATTTATTGAAAGTTGAAGGATCCACTTTCACACCAGGGCCCATTGTAGTCGTTACAGAAACGTTTTTCATGTAAGTCCCTTTAGCAGCCGCAGGTTTAACTTTCATTAATGTATCATAGATAGTAGTGAAGTTTTCCACTAGCTTAGCATCTTCGAAAGATACTTTACCGATTGGAGCATGGATGTTACCAGCTTTATCTACGCGGTATTCAACTTTACCAGCTTTGATTTCATTAACGGCTTTCGTTACGTCGAATGTTACTGTACCAGTTTTAGGGTTAGGCATTAAACCTTTAGGTCCTAAAACACGTCCAAGTTTACCAACTTCACCCATCATGTCTGGAGTCGCTACGATTACATCGAATTCGAACCATCCTTGTTGGATTTTGTTGATGAAGTCAGATTCGCCAACGTAGTCAGCACCAGCAGCTTCCGCTTCTTTTGCTTTTTCGCCTTTAGCGAATACTAATACGCGTTGAGTTTTACCAGTACCATTCGGTAGAACAACCGCTCCACGAATTTGTTGGTCAGCTTTCTTAGGGTCTACGCCTAAACGGAAAGCAACTTCAACAGTCGCATCGAATTTTGCGAAGTTAGCTTTTTTAGCCACTTCAACTGCTTCAGTTACAGCATAAGCCTTAGAAACTTCTACAAGCTTAGCTGCTTCAAGATACTTTTTACCTTTTTTAGCCATGATATAAATCCTCCTAAATTGTGGTTTTAACGGAATGACCTCCCACGAATAAAGGTTGCGAGTATCAATCGCAACCTCGTAGAAACAAATAGCTATTACATGGATTAGTCTTCGATGACAATACCCATGCTGCGAGCAGTACCTTCAACCATACGCATTGCAGATTCAACGTTTGCAGCGTTTAGGTCAGGCATTTTAGTTTCAGCAATCTCGCGCACTTGATCACGCTTGACTGTAGCAACTTTATTACGGTTAGGTTCACCAGAACCAGACTCGATACCTGCTACTTTCTTAAGCAAAACAGCAGCCGGTGGAGTTTTTGTAATGAATGTAAATGAACGGTCTTCAAATACCGTGATTTCAACAGGAATAATTAGACCAGCTTGATCTGCTGTACGAGCGTTGAACTCCTTACAGAATCCCATGATGTTTACACCAGCTTGACCTAATGCAGGACCGACCGGCGGTGCAGGATTCGCTTTACCAGCAGGAATTTGCAATTTAACCATTTTAATTACTTTTTTAGCCACGAGACACACCTCCTTATAAGTCCGTGATGTGGTAATAGGGGTATACCCTCCCACTCATCTTGAATTCTTTATATATTAATAAAGAATGCTTGTATCGTTGAGGCCTAAAAATTTGAAACATACTGACCTTTGAAATTTTACCACTTTCAAATGGCAATTTCAAGTTTTTTTCCGTTTATAATTTTTCCACTTGATTAAAATCAAGTTCAACCGGTGTATCACGGCCGAACATGTTGACTAACACTCGCACTTTACCTTTATCTTTATCCAGTTCTTCTATCGGTCCTGCAAAGGTTGCAAACGGACCTTCTTTAACCTGAACGGTTTCCCCGATTTCAAAATCAACTTCGAATTTGTTTTCATCGACGCCCATTCGTTTAAGAACGACTTCAATTTCCTCCGGAAGCAATGCAGTCGGCTTGGAACCGGCTCCGGATGAACCTACGAAGCCTGTTACGCCAGGCGTATTCCGGACCACATACCAGGAGTCATCCGTCATGATGATTTCCACTAGTACATAACCTGGGAATACTTTCTTTTTGGTCACTTTCTTTTTACCATCTTTGATTTCCGTTTCTTCCTCTTCAGGAACTACAACCCGAAAGATCTTGTCTTCCATTCCCATTGTTTCAACACGTTTTTCCAAGTTAGCCTTAACCTTGTTCTCATACCCTGAATAGGTGTGAACTACATACCAATTCTTTTCCATACATTAGGACTTTAACGTCCTTCCCTCCCTGCAATCAATCATTTTCTTTATTGAGCTTTATCTTTTCACGTTTTAGCCAACCGACTTTACTAGAATATATTGTTGTGATTTCTATTGCAGCAGTGTACGATTATGGACTTCTTCACTTCACTTCTTAAAAAAGACAAATTAAAAAACCCGTTTCCGGGCTTTTCTGCTGACACATATTATTCTATCACTATTATACCTTATTTTCGAATCTCTTATTCAATAACTAGGCGAATTAATTCGGAAATGCCCATATCGACCACTGTAAAGAATAACGCCATAAATATTACAGTCGTTACTACCACGATTGTATATTTAGTCAGTTCCTTGCGTTTTGGCCAGCTTACTTTTTGCATTTCGCGAGCGACACCGCTGAAAAATTCGGTAAAACGTTTCATGAATGTATCCTCCAAGCATTAGAAGCTTCTGTCAATCTATTTATACAACATTTATTTCGTTTCTTTATGAATTGTATGTGCATTGCATGTACTGCAAAATTTCTTGATTTCCAGGCGTTCGCCGCTTGTCGATTGTTTGCTTTCATAACTGTAATTTCTTGAACCGCAATCCGTGCAGGCAAGAACGATTTTTTTCGGCATTAGATACACCTTTCCTATCTACTATATCCATCAAACCTTATCACGGCTGTCTTTTATTGTCAATATCAAAGCGGAATTCACACAGTAAGGACATCATTCGGGCGCAACTTCGGTTTCTGCCAACACTGTTAAAATACTTAGTGAAAAATAACTTTCCAAGTGGAGAAGGGACAGATGAAATTAAGCGGAAAAAGCGGAGGGATTATAAACTGATTTCCCTTACTTCCAAATAGCGCTCGAGCTTTCTTTTCACCCGCTGAAGGGCGTTGTCGATTGACTTAACATGCCTGTTCAACTCTTCTGAAATTTCTTGGTAGGTTTGTCCATCCAGGTAAAGAGCCAATACTTTTCTCTCAAGATCACTCAGGAGCTCGGCCATCTTCAATTCGATATCGTCAAACTCTTCTTGGTTGATAATCAGCTCTTCCGGGTCGAGAACCTTCGTACCCGATATAATATCCATAAGAGTTCGGTCCGATTCTTCATCGTAAATGGGCTTGTCCAGGGAAACATAGGAATTGAGCGGAATATGTTTTTGACGTGTTGCTGTTTTAATAGCTGTAATGATTTGCCTCGTAATGCATAGTTCTGCAAATGCTTTAAAGGAAGATAATTTATCGCCTTTAAAATCACGGACGGCTTTATACAGACCAATCATACCTTCTTGCACGATGTCTTCCTTATCTGCACCAATTAAGAAATAAGTCCTTGCCTTGGCTCTTACAAAATTACGATATTTTTGGATCAAATAATCCAGCGCCTCACTGTCACCAGTATGAACCAACCCTATCAATTCATCATCATCAAACTGCAGATATTTTTCGTTCAGCTTCATTCCGAATTTGAGACCCACATTATATCCCCCTGACCTGACTCAGATAGAAATATTATACAGCAGGTAAAATTTACCCGTCAATGGTTCAAATTTTCCCGCGGCGCCATTTTTCGAAAATTTCTGCCACTTCTTCGCTCAAAGGAATTTTGCCAGCCGGTTTTATCGTTGTTGTTTTTCTGACATCTTTCTTGATTTCCCCTTGGATTTCTTCCATTTCAATAAGCAGTTCACGAGCTGATTTCCTTAGAGCCCCTTGGCCAAAGATCACCCACTGCTCCGTGAAGTCAGAGGTGGCAACTTGAATCTGCGTTTTGACATTATTCAGCTCAATGGCCATCTTTTCTATTTTCTCATCAGCGGTTTCATTTTCTTTTGTAAAAATTACGTCAACCTTATGATTTTTGAAAATACGGGCAATTCCTTGAACATATTGGGCGTCGAATACGACAATTACCCGGGATCCGGTAAATGCCTGATATTCGGCCATCATTTCAATCAGCCTATCTCGTGCGGCAGCAAGATCCCGTTCTTTTAATTCTCTCAGTTCCGGCCAAGCCCCAATAATGTTATAACCGTCCACCAACAGAATATCCATCTGATTATTGTCCTAAAGGATTTCTTTTGCGATAGACCTCATACATCAATAAACCGGCTGCAACTGATGCATTTAACGAAGTTACTTGTCCAGCCATAGGCAAACGGATGAGGAAATCGCATTTTTCTTTCATTAACCGGGCCATCCCTTTTCCTTCACTTCCGATAACGAGTCCAATCGGCATCTTTCCATCCATGTTACGGTAATCATCGCTGCCTTTCGCATCTGTTCCGACAATCCAAACACCGCGCTCCTTCAACTCTTCCACCGCTCTTGCCAAATTGGTGACGCGGGCTACCGGGATATACTCAATTGCACCTGTTGAAGCTTTCGCCACGGTTGCCGTTAAGCCCACCGCTCTTCTTTTTGGAATGATGATTCCATGAGCCCCGACTGCATCTGCC
This sequence comes from Peribacillus muralis, assembly GCF_001439925.1. Classification (GTDB taxonomy): domain Bacteria; phylum Bacillota; class Bacilli; order Bacillales; family DSM-1321; genus Peribacillus; species Peribacillus muralis. The sequence goes on along the minus strand of NZ_LMBV01000023.1, from coordinate 14,917 downwards.
GTTCTCATGATCGAACCTAAATTATGCGGATCTTCGACTTCATCAAGAATCATGAAAAAAGGTGCTTCGTCCCGCTCTGCCGCTTTTGCGAATAAGTCATCCAATTCCACATATTCATAAGCCGCAACTTGTGCGACAACACCTTGATGGATGCCTTCTACCATTTGGTCAATTTTTTTCTTCGGAACGATTTGCATAAATACCTTCTTTTCCTTCGCCAACCCGATTAAAGGCTGCATCGATCCTTTTTGCGACCCCTCCGCTATCCAAATTTTATTAATATCCCGTTCGGAGCGAAGAGCTTCCAAAACGGGGTTCCTGCCAATGATATATTCTTCACTCATGGATTACGCCCCTTTTCTTCTTCAATGTATTCAATAGAATTTTTTATGAGTTCTTCCATTCTTTCAATTCGGCCTGACAGATACAAATAGCCGATCAGTGCCTCGAAGGCTGTACTGTAGCGATACGTTTGCACATCCGTGTTTTTCGGGACGGTACCTGATTTTGCATTTCGGCCCCGCCGAACGACAGCAGATTCCTCTTCCGATAACCAATTTGACTCCAAGAAAAAATGGATGATTTTGTTTTGTGCTTTAGCCGCTACAAATGATGTAGCTTTCTTGTGCAGCAGATTAGGTTTGACCGCTCCGTTTTGAATGAGGTGATGCCGGATATACGTCTCGTATACGGCATCACCTATATAAGCCAAAGCAAGGCTGTTCAACATTTTTGCATCTATCTTACTATCGTAATGAAGCATTCCTTACCCTCTTTTCCATCTTGTACCTTGAGGGGTATCCTCTAATATGATGTTCATGCTTTTCAAGCGATCACGAATTTCATCAGATAACCCAAAGTTGCGGTCTTTACGCGCTTGAATTCTTTGCTGAATCAATCCTTCGATTTCTTCATCCAGCAGCCCCTCCTCTTCCAGGGAAAGACCTAGGACAGAAAATAAGGTATTGAATTTTTCAAGGAAAGCATCGATGACTTCCTTATGTGTATTTTTCTCCATCATGTAATAATTTGCTTGTTTGGACAGTTCAAAAAGGATGGAAATGGCATTGGCTGTATTGAAGTCATCGTCCATTTCAACAATGAATTGTTCGTGTAATTCATCAACCTTCACGAGCCAAGCTTCATTGTTTTCTGTTAGTCCGTCGCTAGCTTGCAGACGATGCTTTAAGTTTTGGTAAGATGTCTTCAGTCGATCAAGGGCTGCCTTGACATTTTCCAGCACTTCTTCACTATAATTGATCGGATGGCGATAATGTACCGATAACATGAAGAACCGTAACACTTGTGGATCATGATGCTTGATAATGTCATGAACAAGAACGAAATTCCCTAATGATTTAGACATCTTTTCATTATCAATATTTATATACCCATTATGCATCCAATAATTCGCAAAGGTCTTGCCTGTTAATGCTTCAGATTGGGCAATTTCATTTTCATGATGCGGGAAGGCAAGGTCTTGACCTCCTGCATGAATATCGATTGTGTCGCCCAAATACTTCCTGACCATTGCGGAGCATTCGATATGCCAGCCTGGACGCCCCTTACCCCATGGACTCTCCCAAGAAATTTCACCGTCTTTGGCCGCTTTCCACAAGGCGAAATCAAGGGCATCTTGTTTTTTCTCGCCAATTTCTATACGGGCCCCGACTCTTAACTCATCGATGGACTGATGCGACAGTTTGCCATAGCCATCAAATTTCCGAGTCCGGAAATACACGTCCCCTTCGGATTCATACGCGAATCCTTTTTCAATCAGTGTCGAGATGAATTCAATGATAGCATCCATGTTCTCGATTACGGTAGGATGGGCATCCGCCTTTTTGCAACCTAGTGCAGATACATCTTCGAAATAAGCCTCGATGAAGCGCTTCGATATGGTTGGGACATCTTCCCCCAATTCCTTTGCCGCGCGAATAAGCTTATCGTCAACATCCGTAAAATTGGAAACGAACTGAACGTCATATCCACGGTAATCCAAATACCTACGCACGGTATCAAATACGATTGCCGGTCTGGCATTGCCAATATGGATGTAATTATAGACAGTTGGCCCACATACGTACATCTTCACCTTGCCTTCCTCCATCGGGATGAAGGTTTCTTTTTTTCTGGTAGCCGTGTTATATATTTTGATTGTCATATTATAAACTCCTTTCTTCCTGCTTTTGCTCAGCCAATTTCGCTTTGAGAAACCTGATTTCACTATCCAATTCCTTAAAACGGTCGGCAATCGGATCAGGAAGATCACAATGATTTAGGTCTTTTTTGATTTTGATGCCATCTTGAATGACTACTTTGCCTGGAATGCCCACCACTGTTGAATTAGGCGGAACTTCCTTTAAAACGACCGATCCGGCACCGATTTTCGAGTTCTCCCCAATAGTAATCGAACCCAGCACCTTTGCTCCTGTTGCAATCAACACGTTATCCTTAATTGTCGGATGACGTTTTCCCTTTTCCTTTCCTGTCCCACCAAGGGTTACACCTTGAAAGACAGATACATTGTCACCAATCTCACACGTTTCGCCGATGACAATCCCCATTCCATGATCGATGAAGAAGCGTCGGCCGATAGTAGCTCCAGGATGGATTTCAATCCCGGTAAAAAAACGGCTGATTTGGGATATGCTTCTCGCCAGGAAAAAAAACTTCTTCTTAAATAGGGCGTGTGCCATCCGATGGCTCCAAATAGCATGTAAACCGGCATAAGTCAAAATGACCTCCAGATAGCTGCGCGCAGCAGGGTCTTGATCAAAAACCACTTCGATATCCTCTTTAAACACCTTAAACAAAATGATTCCCCCCTATGTTCCGTACTTTTCCTGCATCCCCTTTTAGCTTTTTAAGCAAATAAAAAAGCGTCTCTGTCGAAATAGACAGAGACGCTTCAAGCGCGGTTCCACTCTGTTTGGCATGTACGAAGCAGGTAAATACTAACCCTGTTTTTTTCATCCCCAACTTTAATCCCTGTAACGGAGGACATTCCGCCTGTGCCTACTATAGGTTAGTTCAGCAAAGGACTCAAGGGTGCATTTCAGAAAACGAGGGGCTTAAACCACTTTCAGCAGGTTATGGTTCTCTCTAAAAAGCTTCGTTTCCTTACTTCTCCCTATCTACGCGTTCTTTTGTAAGATTATTAAATACTATATTACATTTTTGACTAATTGTTAATATAAAATACTCTGAAGCCGCTGTTTAATTTTTTCCTTGCCCAATAACGAAATCGCCTTTGGCAAGTCAGGACCATGTGTTTGACCGGTGACGGCCGCCCTGATTGGCATGAATAATTTTTTCCCTTTATGGCCTGTGCTTTTTTGAACCGCTTTAATCGACTTCTTGATTTCATCGGCATTAAATTGTTCCAGACCTTCGATTTCCTGAAGGAAAGCTTGCATGACCTCCGGCACTTGTTCCTCGGCCAGCACTTCCTTCGCTTCCGCTTCGAACTCGACCTCATCTTTGAAAAACAGTTGCGAAAGCTCTACGATTTCCGCTCCATAGCTCATCTGCTCTTGATAAAGGGATACAAGGCCATGTACCCACTCTTTCTCACTTGCCGACAGCGTTTTGGAAACCTTCCCAGCTTTAATCAAATGAGGCATTGACAATTCCACTGCAGAATCGACGTCCAATTGCTTCACATATTGGTTATTCATCCATGTAAGCTTTTGCTTATCGAAAAGTGCAGGTGATTTACTCAATCGCTCAGCATCGAAAAGATTAATGAATTCTTCCTTCGTGAAGATTTCATCCTCCCCGACTGGAGACCATCCAAGTAATGTGATGAAATTGAATAAAGCTTCAGGCAAGTAACCCAGTTCTTCATATTGCTCAATGAATTGAATGATCGATTCATCCCGTTTACTCAGTTTCTTCCTGCTTTCGTTCACTATCAGTGTCATATGACCGAAAACCGGCGGCTCCCAGCCGAATGCCTGATAGATCATCATCTGCTTTGGAGTATTGGAGATATGATCGTCCCCGCGCAGCACATGGGATATCTTCATTAAGTGATCATCGACCGCTACTGCGAAGTTATAAGTTGGAATGCCATCCTTCTTCACGATGACAAAATCACCAAAACCATCCGTTTCAAACGAAACATCATCCTTGACCATATCCTTGAAAGTAAGGACTTCCCCAGCCGGAACGGCAAAACGGATGCTCGGTTTTCTTCCTTCAGCAGCTAGTTTCGCTTGCTCTTCCTCGGTTAAATGCTTGCACTTGCCTGAATATTTTGGTGTTTCATTGCGCTCGACCTGTCCTTCACGCTCTGCTTCAAGCTCTTCTTCCGTGCAATAGCATTTATAAGCCAATTCCTTATCCAAAAGCTCCTGATAAAACGTTTGATAAAGGTCATTCCTCTCAGACTGACGATATGGGCCGTATTCTCCGCCAACATCCACACCTTCATCCCAGTCCATGCCAAGCCATTTTAAATATTGAAGCTGGCTTTCCTCGCCGCCTTCGATATTTCTCTTTTGGTCGGTATCTTCAATACGAATGATGAATTTCCCGCCTTTATTTCGTGCATATAAATAATTGAATAAAGCCGTCCGTGCATTCCCTATATGTAAATGTCCAGTCGGACTCGGTGCATAGCGAACTCGAATATCGCTGCTCATGATATAAATAGACCTCCCAGTCATTCTTTTCTATTGTTCATTTTATCATTTATGGATGATTGGATAAAGGCATCGACTCTAAAAACGAAATCAGTTCGTTTTCATCAATAAGACAACAGCCTGTGCCGCAATCCCTTCGCTTCTGCCTGTAAATCCAAGTTTCTCAGTAGTGGTCGCCTTTACATTGATCTTATCTATTGAAGAGTCCAGAAGTTCCGCTATCCTGACCCGCATTGCCTCTATATGAGGAGCCATTTTTGGGCTTTGGGCAATAATTGTACAGTCGGCATTGCCTAATGCATATCCTTCTTTTTTTACAAGTGCCCATACATGGCGCAGCAATTTTGCCGAATCGGCATCTTTGAATTCCGGATCTGTATCCGGGAAGTGCTTACCGATATCCCCAGCACCAATCGCCCCTAAGCAAGCATCGGCAACCGTATGCAAAAGAACATCTGCATCGGAATGGCCTAACAGCCCTTTCTCATATGGAATCGTAATGCCGCCAATAATCAGAGGCCTTCCCTCAACAAGCTGATGAACGTCATATCCTTGTCCAATTCGAAACATATCATTATCTCCAATCATTTTCTTTTTTGTTTATGTAAAATCGCTTCTGCAAAATAAAGGTCTTCCTGAGTCGTAATTTTAATATTATCATAATTGCCCTCAATAATAACTACCTGTTCATTGATCCGTTCTAGCAAACTTGCATCGTCCGTCCCCAAAAATGCTTCTGCATCCGCCTGTTCATGTGCCCGCTTCAATATGGATAGACGAAAAGCTTGTGGAGTTTGTACCGCCCACAAGCTTGATCGTTCCACCGTTTCCAATATCTTATTATCGGTCGCTTTTTTAATCGTATCTTTAACAGGGACGGCAATGACAGATCCGCCATGAAGGGAAGCCGCTAATGTCAATTCACCGATTTGCTTTTGATCGATAAAAGGGCGGGCCCCGTCGTGTACTAGTACGATCTCTTCTCCTGCATGCTGCAACCCATTATAAACGCTTTGTTGACGCTCCTTGCCACCAATGACGAGTTTCTTGACCTTCTTAAACTCATACATGGCTATCATCTGATTAAAATAATCCTTTTCAGCCGGGTTTATCGAAAGGATGATTTGCCGGCAGTCCGGATCTTCTTCAAAGACACGAAGCGTGTATACAATAATCGGGATGCCTGATAGTTCAATAAACAGTTTATTCTTGCCAGCCTTCATTCTTTTCCCTTGTCCAGCCGCAGGTATCACTACATCATAAAACATAACGGTTTCTCCTACTCTTCTTTATAATGCTTTTTCTAATAGTTTCGGTTTAGCGAATATCATTCGGCCTGCAGATGTTTGCAGTACACTTGTGACAAGAACATCGATGCGTTTTCCGATATGGTCACGTCCGCCCTCGACAACGATCATCGTCCCATCATCCAAATAGGCAATGCCTTGGTTTTGCTCTTTCCCGTCCTTAATGACTTGAACATTCATCTCTTCGCCGGGAAGTACAACCGGTTTAACGGCGTTGGCCAGATCATTGATATTAAGAACCGCCACATTTTGAAACTCGCATACTTTGTTTAAATTGAAATCATTCGTCACGACCATTCCGCCTGAAATCTTGGCAAGCTTCACCAGCTTGCTGTCCACTTCCTGAATGTCCTCAAAGTCACCCTCGTACATTTCAACTTTAATCGGAAGGTCTTTCTGAATCCGGTTCAGTATATCCAAGCCACGTCTGCCGCGATTCCTTTTCAAGGCATCTGAAGAATCAGCAATATGCTGCAGTTCATTCAATACGAATTGCGGGATGACAATCGTGCCCTCCAGAAAGCCTGTCTGACAGATATCCGCAATCCTGCCATCAATGATGACGCTTGTATCGAGAATCTTTAGCCGCTTGCTATCCCCTTCTTCATCCTCATTTACTTCACCGTCGGGATTCTTTTTCTTATTATTTTTCGTGAATAAATTCAATAGCTCATCGCGCTTTTTAAAGCCGACCTGGAAACCAAGATAACCAAACAAAAGCGTAAGGATGATCGGAACCACCGTATTTAAAATGGGAACGCCGATGGCACTGAAGGCGTATCCAACCAAGAACGCCGCGAGCAGTCCGACCAAAAGGCCGACACTGCCAAAAATGATGTCCGTAATTGGTATCTTAACAAGCTGTTCCTCCAGCCACTTCATAAAATAGATCACATGATCTACTGCCCAAAAAGTAATAAGATAAAAGATAATGGCACCCAACAGTACACTTACATAAGGATTGTTTAATAAAGCAATATCATCTGCATGTAAAACAACTAATAATTCTGGAATGAGTATCATACCAAGAGTTCCGCCGACTATTAAGAAGCATGCTTGTATAATGCGTTTTAACATCCCTTTCACCTCCCTCTACTCATTATTGACCAATTAAAAAAAATGAAACCTTCAAAAATCCGTTTTCATTATATACGTGAAATTCACTTAAGGAATTCATGGATGCACCAATATGACTATTCTTTTTTTCGTAATATTAGCCTAGCACCCTAGGTTTTGAGTGTCAAAAATAAGCGCCAATCAATTTCAAGCTAAAATAGGAAAATTTTGAAGCTGCGCTTTACATCCTTCTATTTGTAACCAGCTGGTTTTTTAAAATGCGCAGGCCCTCTTTAATTTTATTGGCACGGACTTCCCCAATGCCCTCAACATCGTCAAGGTCTTCAACGGACGCTTTGTTGACTTCACTAAAGCTTTCGAACCGGTTCACTAAATTTTCGATGATCAATACCGGCAAGCGCGGGATTTTATGGAGGATCCGATAGCCGCGGGGATGTACGGCCTCATCAAGGTGTATATATCCATGATAGCCAAGAATCTTCAGAAGGATGGTTTCATCCAGTTTTTCCTGCATCGCCAGTTCTTGAAGCCGATTAATGATTTCCTCAGGTTTTTCATCATTTCGGGAGGTATAATCCTTGATGAGCCATTTCCCCTCCATTTCAATATCCGCCAGGATTTCATTCATCTGCAGTCGGATCAATCGTCCTTCCGTGCCAAGCTCATTCAGGTAAGTAAGTAGCTCCGCCTTAATCCTGAGAACCATTACATAACGGTGAAATACTTGCAAAAGATCGGCATAGGTCACGATTTCCTCAAACTCGAGCGCCCCCAATACCGAGATGCTCTGCTGTAGGACCACCTTATATTTTTCCAACGTTTGAATGGCCAAATTGGCTTTAGCGAGTATGACTCCTATATCTTTGAGGGCATAACGGAAATTCCCTTGATATAATGTGATGACATTCCGTCGTTGGGAAATTGCAATGATCAACGACTTGGTCTCCCTTGCTACACGTTCCGCTGTACGGTGCCTCATTCCCGTTTCAGTCGAAGGTGTGCTATTATCGGGCACTAACTGGGCATTGGCGAAGATGATCGTATTCGCTGTTTCATTTAAAATGATGGCTCCATCCATCTTCGCCAGCTCATACAATGTGCTTGGGGTACAGTTACAGTTGATTTGAAAGCCGCCATCCACGATCATTCGCACCTTCTCGTTATATCCAACGACTATCAAGCCTCCCGTATTGGCCCTCAAAACATTTTCAATACCTTCCCGAAGCGGGGTACCCGGAGCTACAATTTGCAAAATCTCCAGCTTTGTTTTCTCATACCCTTTTTTATCTGTCATACTTAACCCCCTAACGAATGTTTAAGAGCCTCCGATACCGATGAAACGCCAACTATTTTAATTCCCTTGGGCGCGGTCCATCCCCCTATATTATTAGCAGGTATGATCACCCGCTCGAATCCAAGTTTTGCTGCTTCCTGAACTCTTTGTTCAATTCGTGACACCCTTCTTACTTCACCCGTCAGTCCCACTTCACCTATGATGCAATCGGTAGGGTTTGTTGGTTTATCACGGAAGCTGGAGGCAATGCTTATTGCGACAGCGAGGTCGATTGCAGGTTCATCCAGCTTGACACCGCCAGCCACCTTTAAATAGGCATCTTGATTTTGCAGCAGCAAGCCGACCCTTTTCTCCAGGACAGCCATGAGCAGCGAAACACGATTATGGTCGATTCCTGTCGCCATTCGCCTTGGATTTCCAAAACTCGTAGGTGAAATCAATGCTTGAATTTCGACGAGCACCGGCCTTGTTCCTTCCATTGAGGCGACGACAGTAGAGCCTGAAGCCCCTTGTGACCTTTCCTCAAGGAAAATCTCCGATGGATTCGCCACTTCCTCCAAGCCATGTTCCTTCATTTCAAAAATCCCCATCTCATTCGTCGAACCAAAACGGTTTTTGACCGCCCGGATAATTCGATATGTATGGTGTCTTTCTCCTTCAAAATATAAAACGGTGTCAACCATATGCTCAAGCAATCGCGGGCCTGCAATTGCCCCTTCCTTTGTTACGTGGCCGACGATAAAGATCGCAACCCCGTTCGTTTTAGCGATGCGCATCAGTGAGGCTGTGCACTCCCGCACTTGTGAAACACTTCCCGGTGCTGATGTAACCTCCGAATGGTACACCGTTTGAATGGAATCAATGATGACCAAATCCGGTTTTACTTCTGCGATCGCCTGTTGAATATAATCCATATCCGTTTCCGAATACACGAATAAATTGTCCGACATCGTTCCAAGCCGATCCGCCCGCAATTTAGTTTGCTTGACTGATTCTTCCCCTGATATATACAGCACTTTTTTCTGCTTATGCGCTAATTGGGAAGATACCTGTAGAAGCAGGGTGGATTTACCGATACCCGGATCGCCTCCAATCAAAACAAGTGAACCCTGGACGATCCCGCCGCCAAGGGCACGATTCAGCTCCATTAAGTCCGTCTTGATCCGTGGTTCTTTTTCAGACTGGATAGTCGTTATCGGTGCTGCCTTTTCACGTTCTCCGGAACCTCTAACCTCCGAGTGGGTAAAGGCACCTTTACGGGCAGGTTTCACGATTTCAGTTTCCTCGACCATCTTGTTCCATTCTCCGCAGCCTGGGCATTTCCCCATCCATTTCGCAGATTCATAACCGCAAGACTGACACATAAATTTTGTTTTCTTCTTTACTGCCATAATAACTCCTCTTCCTTTTTTGAAAATGCCTATAGTAAGGATATTACATCTTAGTTCATTTAATCCTTCTCGACGTTAAGTTTTTTAAAAAAACACCCTTAATGCCCTGTCCTTTTATGCTCATTTCTACCTATGGATAAAAAACAGAGGTACACGGCAAAAATATCTGCGTGTACCTCGGAGTTAGGAATCAGGTTATTCACTTACGTTGACAGGCTCGCCTTGGCGGATCGCAAATTCATTATTTACAACATCCATCACGACCGTTTGCCCTTTTTTCACGTTACCTTTAAGCAACTCTTCAGATAGGTAATCCTCTACATGCTTTTGAAGCGCCCTGCGGATCGGCCGTGCCCCATATTCGGGATCGAAGCCTTCCGTAGCGATTTTTTCCCTGGCGGCATCAGTTAGCTCCAAGTAGATTTCCTGCTCTTTCAAGCGAGTCGTCAATTGGTTGGACATTAATGTCACGATTTGTTTTAAGTGATCCTTTTCTAATGAGTGGAACACGATCGTTTCATCAATACGATTGAGGAATTCCGGACGGAACGCACGTTTAAGTTCCTCCATCACTTTCCCTTTCATATTTTTGTAATCCTGACCCGTATCCTGGATATTAAAGCCAACATACTTATCAATTTTTAAGGCTGATGCGCCTACATTCGATGTCATGATTAGAATGGTGTTCCTGAAATCTACAGTACGCCCCTTCGAATCTGTCAGCCTTCCGTCTTCCAATACTTGCAGGAGGATATTGAAGACATCGGGATGTGCCTTTTCGATTTCATCAAGCAGAACGACGGAATATGGTTTCCTCCGCACTTTTTCCGTTAATTGTCCGCCTTCTTCGTATCCCACATATCCTGGAGGGGATCCAACAAGACGTGAAGTCGAATGCTTCTCCATATACTCGGACATGTCAATGCGGATCATGGCGTCTTCATCACCAAAGATGGATTCAGCCAAGGCACGGGCAAGCTCGGTTTTACCTACCCCTGTAGGCCCCAAGAAGATGAAAGAACCAATTGGACGTTTAGGATCCTTCAAGCCCGCTCTAGCACGGCGTACTGCTTTAGAAACCGCAATGACAGCTTCTTCTTGCCCAATCACGCGGTCATGGAGGATTGATTCCATATTCAGCAGTTTGTCGGACTCTGTCTGTGCCAGTTTCGTGACTGGAACTCCCGTCCAGCTGGATACAACATGGGCAATATCATCCACAGTCACTTCACTGTTCTCTTGCCCTTGTTTTTCTTTCCAGGTCTTCTTCGTTTCTTCCAATTGTTCTCTTAAGCGTTGTTCCGTATCACGAAGGGAAGCGGCTTTTTCGAATTCCTGGCTCTGAACGGAAGCATCCTTTTCCTTCCGGACATCATCCAGCTTCACTTCAAGTTCCTTTAAGTTTGGCGGCGTTGTATATGAGCGCAGGCGAACCTTGGACCCAGCTTCATCAATCAAGTCAATCGCTTTATCCGGTAAAAAGCGATCGGAAATGTAACGATCCGATAACTTGACTGCTGCATCAATCGCTTCATCCGTAATCGATACGCGGTGATGGGCTTCATAACGGTCACGCAGCCCCTTGAGGATTTGTATCGATTCTTCCATCGTCGGTTCGTCAACTTGGATTGGCTGGAAACGTCGTTCAAGCGCAGCATCCTTTTCAATATATTTACGGTACTCATCTAAAGTGGTAGCACCGATACATTGTAATTCACCACGGGCCAATGATGGTTTAAGGATATTGGAGGCATCGATGGCACCCTCTGCCCCGCCTGCACCGATCAATGTATGCAATTCATCGATGAATAAAATGATATTGCCAGCCTGGCGAATTTCATCCATTACTTTTTTCAACCGGTCCTCGAACTCGCCCCGGTATTTTGTACCAGCCACAACAGTACCCATATCGAGTGTCATTACGCGTTTATCACGCAGAATTTCTGGTACCTCATTATTGATGATCTGTTGGGCAAGACCTTCAGCGATGGCTGTTTTACCTACCCCAGGTTCCCCAATTAATACTGGGTTGTTTTTTGTACGGCGGCTTAATACCTCTATGACACGCTGTATTTCCTTACTTCTGCCAATTACGGGATCGAGGCTTCCTTCCCGTGCGATCGCCGTTAAATCACGGGCAAGGCCATCCAGAGTTGGCGTACTTGCATTTGAAGCAGCTGAACCTTGATGACCACCTGATTCATTGCTGCCTAAAAGTTGCAATACTTGTTGACGGGCCTTGTTCAGGCTTACTCCGAGATTATTCAATACGCGGGCTGCCACGCCTTCGCCTTCTCTAATCAAACCGAGCAGTACATGCTCTGTCCCAACATAAGAGTGACCTAATTTTCTTGCCTCATCCATGGAAAGCTCAATCACTTTCTTCGCTCTTGGGGTATAATGTATCGTTTGAGCCGTATCCTGGCCACGGCCAATCAAATTCTCTACTTCTTTCTGTATTTTATCAGGACCCAAGCCGAGCGCAAATAACGCTTTGGCTGCAATGCCATCTCCTTCTCGGACCAAGCCTAGTAAAATATGTTCCGTTCCAATATTGTTATGACCTAAACGGATTGCCTCTTCTTGTGCTAATGCTAATACTTTCTGGGCTCTTTCAGTAAAACGACCAAACATCATAGGGAATTCCTCCTTAAGAATTTTTCGTTTTTTGAATCAAATGGCTGATATTTCTCTAAGTAATGGCAGGGGCTACTTCTTCCCCACATCTATTACAGGCATATAGATACTCACTCTAAGGTCGATGACCTCATGAGGAGGTAGATTCCGTGAAATTCAAGCGTTCTCGAATAAGTGCTGCCCGACGGATATCCCTTTCGTGGGATTTTAATGGTCCACCTGCGTATTTTTGTAAAAACCCCGGCTGTGTCAAAATCATCAATTCATTAAGGATGCTTTTGGAAATATCTTTTATATACCCAAGATCAATCCCTAACCTAACATCGGATATACAGGTAGCCGCTTCCTTTGTCTCAATAATGCGAGCATTGGATAGTATCCCATGTGAACGGAAAATTCTATCTTCTAATTGTATGTGAGAGGTCCTCACTAATGCATCCCTTGCCGATCGTTCCTGGGCAATGATTTGTTGCACTACACTTGTTAAATCTTCTACGATATCCCTTTCCGACTTTCCAAGTGTAATTTGATTCGAGATTTGAAAAATATTCCCTAATGCTTGACTGCCCTCTCCATAAATGCCTCGAACCACAAGGCCCAATTGATTGATGGCCGGTATGATGTTATTCATCTGCTGTGTAAGCACAAGGCCCGGCAGATGCATCATAACGGAAGCTCTTAATCCTGTTCCCACATTTGTTGGACAGCTAGTTAGGTACCCTCTTTCCTCATCATATGCATAGTCTATGGATTCTTCAATCCAATCGTCAAGAACATTTGCAATCTTTAAGGTTTCCTTCAACTGCAGCCCCGACATTAAACACTGAATTCGGAGATGATCCTCCTCATTAATCATGATACTAATTTCTTCATTTTCCGAAAGAAGGCAAGCACTCTTTGCAGATTCCTCGACTAAGTGAGGACTTATTAAATGCTTTTCAACGAGAACCCGTTTCTCCAATGGCTGTAATTGATCAATTTCAAGCAATTCCAGCTTACCAATCTCAGGTGTTACTTCCTCTTCAATTCTTTTTTTAACCAATTCAATGATTTTTTTTGCTTCATCACTAGAAAAGGAGGTTGGAAAGGTGAAGTCTTCGAAGTTCCTGGCCAAACGAATTCTGGAACTCAATACAATATCGATTTCCGGCCCTTCAGCACTCATCCAGGAGCTCAAGGCGTTTTCTACAAACTTTTCCAAGCTCATGACTCCTCGCCCCCCTCTAGCGCTTCATACCTTTTTTCAAGGGAACGAACCTTATCCCTAACCTCTGCCGCTTTCTCGAATTCTTCTTGATTAATGTGGGTCTTTAACATCTCTTTTAAATCCAATATTTGCTTTCTTAAATATATCGTGCCGCCAATCCTCTTCGGAATTTTCCCTATATGTGCAGTATTGCCACTATGAACCCTCTTAAGAATTGGGTTTAGCTGTTCATTGAACGTTTTATAACATTCAGCACAGCCAAACTTTCCAACATGGACAAATTCTTTATAGGACCGGTGACAATGCGGGCACCGCCTCTCCTCCGTTTTAGGAAATGCATTTGCCTTTGTTTGTTGAATATTCGACTCCATATTCAACAATCCTGCTAATAAATTATTTATTGAAAAACCAGGCCCTCCTGCATCCATGAAAATATCACCTTTTTCCTGAGCACATTTCTCACAAATCATGACTTCAGTTTTTTTTCCGTTAATGATTTTTGTGAATTGTAGAGTAGCAGGCCTTTGATGACATTCTTGGCAAATCATCGTTCATCACCTCTGCCAGTTTCATTTATATTTTAAAGTCGTAAGCATCGCAGTTAAAATTCTTGATCTAAGCTCATCACGGTCGGGCAGATCGATATAAATAACCGATCTATCGATGACACTCATCATAATTTTTGCTTCTCTCTCATTAATGACTTCCTCATTCATCAACCGGGAAATCACCCCTTCAGCCATGGATTGGGATACCCTCGTACCAACAAGCGATAATAATTGGTTAATAAGATGCACGTAATCCTGCGACTCCACCTTCATGATGCGTATATATCCGCCACCGCCGCGCTTACTCTCTACAACGTAGCCTCGCTCGATGGTAAACCGCGTGTTGATTACGTAATTGATTTGAGAAGGAACACATTGAAATTTATCTGCTATTTCACTTCTTTTAATCTCTAAGATATCTTTTTGACTTATTTCCAGTACTTGCTTCAAATAAGTTTCGATAACATCAGATATATTTCTCACTCAGCCTCCTCCAATCTGACTTTGACTATATTTGACTATTATTATACAAGGAAAAAAGCAATTTGCAAACTAAACGCATCCTCTTTCTCCATTATCCATTTTCTCCAAATTATATGTAATTACATACCCACTTGAACATGAAAGTTAAAATTTCTAACATAAATACCCTAAAAAAGGTATTATAAAACCAAATTTCATTCTAATTCATATTATTTCAACCAACACAAAAAAACCAGCCGTATGGCTGATCTTTAAATTGCTTGGCGACGTCCTACTCTCACAGGGGGAGACCCCCAACTACCATCGGCGCTGAAGAGCTTAACT
>NZ_LMBV01000101.1 GCF_001439925.1 Peribacillus muralis | reverse complement strand
ATCGTTCAAGTCTTTTTCGGCTTGTTCGTTCTTGTTCAATAAATCTTGGGCGTTATTCAGGAGCTCTTCCAGTCGCTCTTTTTCCGATCCCGCTGGTAATTTACTGACTGCTTCTTTCGCTTCGTCTATCGCCCCTTGATCGGTACTTCCGTTCAATGTGTCGAACGTATCATCCGTGAACAGATCTTCCACTTTGTTCTTT
>NZ_LMBV01000100.1 GCF_001439925.1 Peribacillus muralis | reverse complement strand
TTGCGGACCTTGGAACCCTTGCGGACCTTGGAATCCTTGTGGACCTTGGAATCCTTGTGGTCCTTGGAATCCTTGTGGACCTTGAGCACCTTGTGGTCCCTGGAACCCTTGTGGACCTTGAACGCCTTGCGGACCTTGGAATCCTTGTGGACCTTGGAACCCTTGCGGACCTTGGAATCCTTGTGGTCCTTGGAATCCTTGT
>NZ_LMBV01000099.1 GCF_001439925.1 Peribacillus muralis | reverse complement strand
TTTAAATTCCGTGATGTCTGTCACCCACTTCTGGTTTGGTTTTTCTGCCTGGAAACGACGATTTAAGATATTGGGAGCTTTTTTTCCGACTTCTCCCTTATAGGATTTATACTTCTTCATTCGAACGATGCATTTTGAAGCCCTAGCTCTTTCATAATACGAAGTACTTTCTTCTTGTTTATCACATATCCTTTGGCTTGAAG
>NZ_LMBV01000098.1 GCF_001439925.1 Peribacillus muralis | reverse complement strand
TAGAAGGGATCGAACCTTCGCATGACGGAATCAAAATCCGTTGCCTTACCGCTTGGCTATAGCCCAATAATCAGTGATGATTAACAGTCAGGTTAATATTATATCACAATAATTTTATTTTAGCAAATATTTTTTATTAAAAAATGGCGGTCCCGACGGGAATCGAACCCGCGATCTCCTGCGTGACAGGCAGGCATGTTAACCG
>NZ_LMBV01000097.1 GCF_001439925.1 Peribacillus muralis | reverse complement strand
CATCATTCGTTGATGAGGATTCACATACCCATTCAGGGCAAGGATTAAATCATCTTTTTTCTTCTTCATTGAACGTCGCGCAAAGTTTGCTAGTTTCTCAGGATCATCCTCACCAATTGCGATCGCATGAAGCATGTCCTTTGATGAAACGCCCATAATATCCGATACGACAGAGCCTAATTTGATATTTGCACCTTCAAGCACCTTT
>NZ_LMBV01000096.1 GCF_001439925.1 Peribacillus muralis | reverse complement strand
CATCATTCGTTGATGAGGATTCACATACCCATTCAGGGCAAGGATTAAATCATCTTTTTTCTTCTTCATCGAACGTCGCGCAAAGTTTGCTAGTTTCTCAGGATCATCCTCACCAATTGCGATCGCATGAAGCATGTCATTTGATGAAACGCCCATAATATCCGATACGACAGAGCCTAATTTGATATTTGCACCTTCAAGCACCTTT
>NZ_LMBV01000095.1 GCF_001439925.1 Peribacillus muralis | reverse complement strand
GGAGCTTGCCATGTCCAATTGGCCAGCTTCTTTAAATTAATGGCAGCGAAAGTAAGCATCGCCTGCATCGACAATTTTTTAAGTCCCCTTAAAGTAGTCCAACGCATACCATGCTTTTCTTTTGCATCTGCGAATACACGCTCAATCGTTTCTTTACGTTTCGCATAGATAGGTTTTACATCTTGATGATGACGCAAATGATCTGCTTC
>NZ_LMBV01000094.1 GCF_001439925.1 Peribacillus muralis | reverse complement strand
TGCTCACTTAAAATTTAACGTTGGCGCTTTGTTTTGTTCAGTTTTCAAAGAGCAATTTCGCAATCGCCTCATCGGACGGCTTGCTTGTTCATCATAACATACTGCTGATTAGTTGTCAACTTCTGCGAAGTTTTTAACTTATTTTTAATCGCCGTGTTTCTCAGCGACCATTTCATCTTATCATTTTCATAGTAAGAAGTCAACAGTTATTATTTTT
>NZ_LMBV01000022.1 GCF_001439925.1 Peribacillus muralis | reverse complement strand
TTACTACTGCCTTCATGGTTCGGGACTCACACCCTATAGATTGCACCCATGCCGGGCGCACGAAAAAAGAAGAAGAGATTATCTTCTTCTTTTTACACAATTAGAGTCTAATATAGAGCATTGCTGTGTATTTATACACAACTACTCTGTTAGGTTCCAATAATATTCAGATAATGTCCTTATCGTAACCATAAGTGGGGTTTTATCCGTGATATTATATCCATTTAGCATTTCACTTGGTGCGAAACAAAATAAGCTTATATCTGCTAATTCCTGAAGAGAATTTCGATTGAAATGAGTTAACGAAATAATTTTAATTCCTTTCGATTTACTTAACTCTGCTACTTCCAGTACTTGAGACGTTTCACCAGATAAACTAATGAGGAAAAGAACACCTTCGGTAGTAAGCTGATTGATACCATGTATGATGTCATGACGATGGATATAATACTCTGATTGTTTCCCTGCAATTTTAAGATTTTTCATTAACATCTCACAAAAAAGGCCTGTATCTCCTACTCCGAAAATAAGAACTCTTTTAGATTGTTGCATCATCTTGGCCACTACGGCCATTTTATTTATATCGATTAAATCAAATGTTCTTTGTAAATTAGAGTGCAAACTGTCTTCTATTTCATTCTGCTCCGAGTAAATTTCTTCTTTAAGATTATTCTTTAAGTGTGCGTATCCATCAAATCCCAACTTCTTAGAAAATCTTATGATCGTATTAGGAACGGTAAACAAGTTGGAAGCTAACGATTGAATAGATTCATTGACTACGTTCTTTTTATTTTTTAAGATATAGTCAATAATTTGATCATCCGTATCGTTTAATTTATATTCGAATTTCTGGACACGCTCTTCAAAAAACATACCCCAATCACCTCTAAATATCCTTGGATTAATTTTTTCATTATATCAAAGGTTTTGATAATTTGGTATGAACATATCAAGGTTCTTAGTGCATGCAAATAAGCAGAATATGAATGGTCTTTAACTTACTATATATTATTTGAATTTTCTAATTATCAGGCAACAGGTTTAACTCATCTACGAACCTTTTTGTAATGATTTCGGGTCGTGTAATGGCCGTTCCGACCACGACTGCAAAGGCTCCACTTTCAATAGCTTTTCGAGCATGTTCTTTCGTATGAATATGTCCTTCGGCGATGATGGGAATCTTTAATGCAGAAGCGAGTTTGCGAATAAGATCATAATCAATCTCCTTCACGTATTTTGTTTCCTCCGTATACCCACACAATGTCGTTGATACGATATCCGCTCCCAATTTTTCAGCGATTAGCCCCTCTTCAAAAGTCGCACAATCCGCCATCACTACAATATCGGGATGCTCACTATGGATTTTTTCTATGATTTCTTCCAGCTTTTCTCCCCTGGGTCTCCTTCGTTGTGTGCCATCCAAAGCTACAATGCAGGCCCCAGCCTCAATGATGCTTTTAGCACTTTCATAGGTAGGAGTGATATAAACCTCGCATTCATCAAACCATTGTTTGTAAATCCCCATGATAGGCAATGTCGTTACCTTCCTGATCGCTTCAATATTTTCTGGCCCGGTTGCCCTTATTCCAACGGCACCTCCTTTTTCAGCAGCCTGGCTTAAGGCGCCCATCATATTCGTCCCATACATGGGCCATCCTTCCCTTGCCTGGCACGACACAATCAATCCATTTTTAAACGTTTTCAATACGCTTTTTTTATCCATCCTTATCACCTACAAGACTCCAAATAATTTACCAGCTAGACCGACAACAAAACAAAAAAGGATGAGCCAGTAGATTGCCTTTTTATATTTACGTAGCACCCATAAGAAGCCAAGCGTCAAGATGAGAGACAAAAGCCCAGGCAAGATCGAATCGAGAAGTTCTTGCAAGATAATTTCTTTGCCAGCGAAGTTCCATTTAGCGGCCACTCCTATATGAACAAAATTGACGATCATTGATCCTGTTACCATTAATCCGACTATGGTTGCCCCTTGTACAAACTTATTGAGAATATCAGAATCTTTCATTTTCAAGATAAGGTTCATTCCAAACCGGTACCCATACATCAATCCATAATAACGGGAGATAATGTTTAGCAGTACGTTTGGCACGATGAATATGATCGGACCTATTGGGTTGCCCTCCAATGCCAAGCCAGCGCCGATTGCTGCAAAAATGGTCATGAAGGTTGCTTTAAACACAGAGTCACCAATCCCAGAAAGTGGACCCATCAAAGCGGCTTTGGTAGAAGAAATGGTTTCAGAGGTTATTGGTTTTCCCTGCGCCCGTTGTTCTTCCAAGGCAAGTGTCACACCGATGATGGCATTAGAAGTATATGGATGACAGTTAAAAAACTCATTGTGGCGGACAGTCGCTTCTTTTAATTCCTCATGATCTCCATAAAGTCTTTTGAGCGCCGGCATTACCGCAAAGCAAAATCCTAAACTACCATATCGCTCATAATTTATGGACGTCATGCTGAAGAAGGAACGGAAAAAAGTGATGATTAAATCCTTCCTTGTCAGTATCGTCGTACCCGCTTCACCTCGTGGGGACGACGGAAGAGACATATCACTGTCATCCGCCTTATTCATCACCACCGAAATGCTGATTGCGATTCCAAGACCCAACAAAGCAATCGAAAGTACAGGGAGTTCCAAATAAACAGTCAGTACGAATCCAATCAGGAAAAATGACCAAAACTTCTTGAAGTTCATCATTTTCAGGAGCATCGCCATTCCTATGGCAGGCAGAATTCCTGCAGAAACCTTTAAACCATCCATAAACCAAGCAGGCATGGAGTCCACAAAGTCCTTTACAAAGTCACTCCCGAAGTGAACAGCCAAAAACGTCGGAATGAACATGACTGTAAAAAATACGACCAAACCAGACAGGTGCAGCCGTCCTGCCCTTTTTAGATTAAGCTCTTCTAGAGCCTTGTCAGCACGATGCACGAGATAAATATTGAAGTTCCAAGCAAGCATGATCAAAAGCTGTGCTAGAATGCCAATTGGCAAGGCCAGGGCAATTCCAACTTCTGGTTTACCCCCAGCACTGATCGCAAAAATGGTACCAATCAAGCCCGCAATTTGTGCATTGGGAGGGACGCTCCCACCAATCGGCAGCACCCCCATGAACATCAATTCGACGCTTGCCCCTACAATCAATCCTGTTTGGAGGTCGCCCATCATTAAACCTAGTAAAGGACCTGCAAAAATCGGACGGCTGATCATCCAATATCCGTACCCATAATTTTCAGTCATTAGAACTGCAACAAAAGTGCTCAGTAAAACGGCTGATAGGAAGCCAATCTCCACTTTTTCTCCTCCTTTAATTCGTAACGTTCTTTCCCGTCTCTATATTTTCGTAAATAAGTCGATGGATTTGTCACTTGGAGATGTTCTAATTTCACAGGCTATCCCGTGACCTCTTATTTCTTGAAAAACGTCCTTATCTTCTTCATCCAAATAGACTGTTTTACTTATTTCCTGTTTACCTGCTTTATAATACATACCACCTACATTTATAGAAGGCAGGGTAATCCCTTTGTCAATCAGGGATAAGAGAACATGAGGACTTTTTACGACGATAAATGTTTTTACGGAATCCAGTTGCGCATCTAGATATCTCACTGCATCTTCGACGGAAAGGATCGCATGTTTTTTCCCAACAGGAACTGCCATACTTAGCAGCAGGATTTGGGTCGGATCGTTCGCCGCTTCATCATCAACTACAAGGTATTCCGTGACTTGATAAGCAACACTCCATGAATAAGCGACCTGTCCATGTATAAGCCGTTCATCGATACGGGTAACAACAATGCTCATGACAAACCTCCTACAAGATTATTAATTGATTACAGAGTTTATATGGCTGATGCTTTGAGAGGCATTGGCGATTAACTCACGCGGACTAGCAGGTGAGAGACAGCATTCAATCACTAAACCTAAATGGAAGCCGGCGATTACCTGTATACTTCTTTCTTTAAACACTTGAAGTGTAGCTGCATTGCATGGTGAACCGCCTTTAATATCTGCCAGTATGATAATTTCTTGGTATCGGACCCGTAGTTGATTGACTGAAGTTTCCAGTCGGCTTGAAAATGATTCGAAAGTTTCTTCTGCATCCATGCTCAATGCATAGAGATCTTTTTGTTTTCCTGTAATCAGCTGCACACATTCCTTCATTGTCGAGGCTAGGTTGCCATGACTTACAAGTAAAATGGCCCTATTCAACATATCACTCCCTCATTTTTAAATTTTTTAAATATTCTTTCTTTTATCATGATAAACAAAAAGAATAAAAATATCAATATTCATACGATAAAAACAAGAAATAAAATTTCATAAATGGCATTTTTTTCTGCATAATGTCCCAATAAAATTTCAATTATGATATAAATGTAATATGGATATCTCTTATAAGGAGGACAATTATGAGCTCATCTTTATTACAAAAAATCAAAGAAAAAGCCGATTCCCTATCACGTGCAGAACGGCAAGTAGCCCAATATATATTGGAACATGCCGATTTGGTGCAAACTTACACGATTTCTGAAATCTCGATTAACGCTAATGTTTCCCAAGCGAGTGTTGTCCGTTTTTGTAAACGGATGGGCATTGAAAGCTTTAAAACCTTTCAACATACTTTGGTGAAAGAAATGAGTTCAAACCATGCCAATATTAATGACCTTTCTTTATTACGTGAGAATGATACCCCTTACCAACTTTTTCAAAAGGTAACGATGAGCAATAAAATCGCTTTGGATTCACTGGAACAAACATTGAATAAGAAAGAGTTTGATAAAGCAGTAGAATGCCTAAGCGAGGCAAAGCGGATTGCCTTTTTCGGCGTCGGCGGCTCCTCTACAGCTGCATTGGATGCAAGCCATAAATTCGCTAAACTTGGCGTAGCGACAGGGATGAACACGGATTTTCATACCGTGATCTCCTATGTTTCCAATTTCACTTCCGAAGATGCATTAGTCCTTTTTTCAACATCCGGAAAAACGAAGGATGTTTTGGAAATGGCATCATACGCAAAAAAGATCGCCGTTCCCATCGTTGCCATAACGGCCTACTCAAAGACTCCTCTATTGAAACTGGCTACGATACAGCTTTGCTTTCCTGACATTGAACATGATCACCGAATCGGAAGCATTGCATCGAGAATCATGCAGCTTAACATGGTGGACGCCCTTTACTTAAGCGTTTTTCACCGCATCGACAAACAGACCATCGATAATTATCAAAAGGCACGTGAAGAAATCCTTCGATTAAGAAGATAAATATGGGAAAGTATGATCGTTAAGTGAAGTACAACAAAAACAAAATTCCAATAAAGGACTAACATCGTGCAAATGTAGCCAACTCTCAACTTTAGGCGAAAATTTCAAAAGGGGTACGGAATTGGAAAAATCCCGTACCCCTTTTCTCTACAAACGGAACGCATCCTTTCAGAATAAAGTTTTCCTTGTGGGGTCTATAGCTGAATTTCTTCCACTTGATATTGAGGCGGAGCTGTGCGGAATGCTTTTGTAATGTATAGCAGATAACAAAAACCAATTAAAAACCAGCCCGCCCCCATGATTAAGGAGCTTGTCTCAAGATTGATCCAAAGCACGCCTATTGATATCGCACCGATAAGAGGCAGGATTAAGTAATGGAAATATCCCTTTATCGTTCGATGCTTTTTTTCCTTGATGATAAAATGGCTGATCACCGACAGATTTACAAAAGTAAACGCCATTAATGCACCAAAGTTTATCAGTGATGCGGCCGTCACCAAATCAAAGAATAAGGCCGATAAGGCAATGACCCCCACGATGAGTACATTGATGGCAGGTGTTTTCCACTTAGGATGAATGTAGCCAAACCATTTTTCCGGAAACACTTTATCGCGGCCCATAACATACAATAGGCGGGATACACTTGCATGCGAAGCTAGTCCCGATGCTAGCGTATTGACGAGAGTGGTGCATAAAAAAATCGATTGGAACAGCTTCCCACCTACGTATAGGGCAATTTCCGGCAACGCAGCATCAGGCTCCTTGAAGCGAGAAATATCAGGAAAAAAAAGCTGGATAAAGAATGAGGAAATAATGAATATCATACCTCCCCATAGAGCCGTTAGAAAGATCGCTTTCGGAATCGTTTTTGTCGGATTTGGCGTTTCCTCCGATAATGTCGTTACGGCATCAAACCCCAAAAAGGAAAAACAAAGGATGGTTGCCCCGGTTATGATGGAAGAATAATCCATCCCCTCTTGTACGAAAGGCTGGATCGTAAATACTTCCCCTGTCCCTTCTCCACTGTGCAGGCCCCTGATTACTAGTATGATGAACACCGTCATGATGGCTATCTGAATTATTACGAAAAGAGCATTGAAGTTAGCCAGTACATTGACACTCCGAAGATTGAGAATGGTGACAATTGCAACGAACAGGACTACCCATAGCCATGTTGGTACCTCTGGAAATAATGCTGTAAGATAAATTTTGGTCAACAGTGCATTTACCATCGGCAAAAAAAGATAGTCTAACAACGACGACCACCCTACAAGGAACCCTAAATGGCGATTGATCGCCTTTTGTGTATACGTGTAGGCCGATCCTGCTGCTGGAAAAACCTTTACGAGTTTTCCGTAGCTTCCAGCTGTAAAAAGCATGCCAACCAATGCAACGATATACGCAGTCGGTACATGCCCTCCGGTGATTCCAGATACGATACCAAATGTATCGAATACGACCATTGGTGTCATATAAGCCAATCCCATCATAACAATTTGCCATAATTTTAGCGTTCGTTTCAGTTTCGCATCATTTTCCACTTATCATTCCTCCTTGTAACCGCTTTCAATCAATTGTTTTTACAAAACCTAAATAATGATAAGACCTCCCTCCTTCTTAAAAAACACACCCTGAATCTCAAGTAGCAAATTTCGTGCCAATACATCAATTACCGGCATTCCTGCATTATCCATGAGATTTTGAAGGTACATACGGAGATGGGACTATGCTTTCTTTTTGCATCACGATTCATTTTTCGATAATTTATTCGCGCTTGCATAATATTTTCATAGGAAAACGGTCGAGGATGAGCAGAAAATCGCTTTTTTAAACTTGGCATGGCAATTGCATTTGATAAAAGGGAGTATGCAGACGAATAAAAGTGATTAAAAAATGGAGGAATAAAAAATGAAGTATCCTTTATCGCCCGATGTACAACCAGAGTTTTGTACCACTGGATCATTTATGCGCTTACCTTCTTCAAGAGAAAATGCCAAATTGGCAGTGGTTGGCCTGCCTTTCGATACAGCCGCTTCATTCAGGGTAGGAGCAAGGTTCGCTCCCCAGGCTGTCCGTCAGGCTTCCATGACTTTGTTTCCGTATCATCCCATTCATAAAGTTTTTCCATTTGACGAGTGTAACGCCATTGATATTGGGGATGTTTCAGTGATTCCCCATAATATACACCGAAGCTATGAATTAATTGAAACGGCAATGGCGGAATTGATGAAAACAGGAATCATCCCTATCGGCATTGGAGGAGATCACTCCGTTACATTGGCCAATTTAAGAGCTGCCGCAAAGATTCATGGACCAGTAGCGCTTCTCCATTTTGATTCACATACGGACACGTGGGATACTTATTATGAAGAGAAATATTGGCATGGATCACCTTTCATCCGTGCATATGAGGAAGGCTTGCTTCAGACGGATAAAGTTTTCCAAATTGGAATTAGAGGGACGCTCAATCATCCCGGGGATATTGAATCCAGTACAGATTTGGGCTATACGGTGATAACTACGCCTCAGCTGAAGGAAAGGGGCATTGCGGATGTCGTGAAGGAAGTCAAAAAGACCATCGGAGATACACCATGTTTCCTGAGCTTCGATATCGATTTCGTTGATCCATCCTGCGCACCTGGTACGGGCACTTTGGAGGTCGGTGGATTGAATAGCTTTGAAACGCTTGAGCTGATTCGATCCCTGCATGGATTTAACTTCATTGGTTTCGACCTGGTGGAAGTTCTCCCACCCTATGACCCAACCCAAATCACATCCCTATTGGCAGCTACCATCATTCATGACTTTGCCAGTTTAGTAGCACTGAAATTGAGGGAAGAACAAGAAATACCAGTCGAAAATAGTCAAAAAAGCTAAGGCAACAAGTTTTTTCTCGAGATCAAGAGTTGAACACCTCAATTGATAAATCTAGAAAGACACATCCCTCAAGATAGACAAGAAGGGCCATTTATCGAAATGGCCCTTCTTGTCATCTTCTCATATGGCCCGACTATAATACGACCGAGCTCTTACCGAACGGGGAAATTCGTTTGAAGATCAGTGCGTCATCAGGCTTCTCTACTCATATTGAACAGGCCGTTGCCTAACTGACTGTATCTTTCATGTTCCGTTCTTTGGTTTTATGTGGTTATTGCGCTCCTTTTTTTATCAACATTTGTTCAATGTCTTCCAACCCTTTCATTTTGGCGTGATGTAATGGAGTCACATTATCATGGTCAGCTATATTCACATCAGCTCCATGATCTAACAGCAATTGCACGGTTTGTTGCTGTTCATTCCCATCATTCAATATGATCGCCTCCAATAAAGCCGTCCAACCAAGGTTATTGACATGATTTATTTCGATATCAGTTTGGTTCAGAAGCTCCTGGATCACATTGACATACCCATGTTCAGCAGCTGGAATCAATGCTGTTCCTCCATACCGGTTGGTAATCGTCGGGTCTGCACCTGCAGCAATCGTAAGCTTCAGTATTTCCAGGTATCCTTCAGCACCCGCATATAAAAAAGGATTGTTTTTCATATCATCCTGGATATTGACGTCTGCACCTGCAGCAATGAGAATTTTAGCTGTCTCAACATCATTGTTATAAGTTGCTATCATAGTGGCAGTGCGCCCTTTTGCGTCTTGAGTATCAATATCTGCACCTTTCTCGATCAATTGGCTTATCGTTTCATTATCCTTCTTTTCTGCTGCCTGTATTAGTTGTTTCTTCATTCCTACACTCTCCTTTCCTTGTATTTTCAGTTCTTCCTTGGAACCCGAGACACACGCTTGAAGCAAGAGAAGGCATCCGATGAATATTGCCAGCCACTTCCACATTATATACACGTCCCTATTTTTATTTATCCTGTTTCTATTTACATCATGAAGGTAAGCAAACCCAATACTTTTGATGGAGTTCCAGAATGCCTACTCGCTGCTACTCACCAAGTATTTTCTCATCCAATGCTCAGCTTTACAGAGTGCAGCGTCGAGCCTCCTCGGTTTATACGCCGGGCTCTCACCTGTTCCGCTTTTTCCGCAGGAGTCTCCGAATCTGCTCCCATCAACCTTAAATCACCCTCTTTCTTTCTGATAGATTATACAATAGTTTTTAGACATTAAAGCGATATCCAGCACCCCAAACCGTTTCCAGGTATTTAGGATGTGCAGGATCTCTTTCGATTTTTTCACGTAATTTTCTAATATGAACGGTCACAGTTGAGACATCTGCAGCGGTCTCCATTCCCCAATTATTCTCATATAGTTGCTCTTTGCTCAATACTTGGTTCGGGTGCATCACAAGAAATAGCAACAAATCGAATTCCTTTGTCGTGAAGGGCACTTCCCCGCCATTGATGTGAACTTTACGCGATGACTTATCTATCGAAATACCGTGAACGAAAACCGTATTCATTTTGGAATGATTCCCTGCCAAACGATCATAGCGGGCTAAATGCGCTTTCACTCTAGCAACCAGTTCACTTGGACTAAAAGGTTTTGTGATATAATCATCAGCCCCTAAACCAAGCCCGCGAATTTTATCGATATCTTCCTTTTTGGAGGACACGATCAATATCGGTATATCCTTGGCAGCTCGTATTTGTTTGCATATCTCAAACCCGTTCACGCCTGGAAGCATGATATCGAGAATAATTAAATCGAAGTTTTTATGAAGGGCTTGCTTAAGTCCTGCATCACCAGTATGTTGAATGTTCACTTTAAAATCTTCAATCTCTAGATAATCCCGCTGCAGTTCAGCAATGCTGACATCATCTTCAATAAGTAATATTTTTTTCATTTCTGCTCCCCTTTTTTTAAGGTAAAGAAGACACTTGTGCCTTTTCCTTTCTCGCTTGTAGCCCAAATATCCCCTTGATGCTCTCGTATGATTTGTTTGGCAATCGCTAGCCCTAAGCCGCTTCCACCAGTCTGAGAATTCCTGGATTGTTCAGCCCGGTAAAAGCGATTAAAAATGAAAGGGAGGGCAGAAGGTTCTATTCCTTGCCCATTATCCGTAACTTGTACAACTACATCCTCTAGTCCCTCATGCAAACTAATGGAAATGTTCACTTTATCCCTCTCTGCATACTTCACGCAATTACTGATTAAATTAGCTAGAACTCGTCTTAATTTTTCCCTATCCGCTGTTACGAATATCGGTTTATCCATTCTATTCCATTCAATTTGGGTCCCTTGTTGAAGGAAATCCAAATGAAATTCTTCCACGTAATCTCTGATAAATTGATTCAAGTCGACCGATTCAAAAGTGAATGGTTCTTTATTTAAATCCAGCTTGGAAAATAGGAATAATTCATCGATTAAAGAATCCAAGTCTTTCGCCTTTAAATGGATGGTCGATAAGTACTTTTCCATTTTTTGCGGAGTATTGGCTACACCATCTTGAATTCCTTCAACATATCCGATAATCGAAGTAATCGGTGTTTTTAGGTCATGCGAAATATTGGATAAAAGTTCTTTCCGGTTTTCTTCATATTGCAGCTGAATCTTAACGGACTCTTTTAATTTTATCCTCATTTCATCGAATGTCCGATTTAACTGTCCAATTTCATCATTGGAGGCAGCTTTTGTTTCGAAGTTTAAATCTCCTGATTTAATCCGATTCGCCCCTTCCTTAAGAAGCGAAATCGGTTTGATGATGCTTCTTGAAACTAAATAGTTTAACAGCCCGATAATCATAATGAATAGAAATAATAACAGCCCGAATAAAATGGGGAATAACTCCCGAGCCAGCTCGGCAGAAGAACTCGCCTTTCTCAACACAAAAATACTTCCTTGGCTTTCATCCGAAAAATAAAAATCAAACTTTACGTACGTATAAAAAAAGTCATCGATTTTAATCGTATCCCTTGTATTGATGTTTGTTTCCTCAAACCCGGGAAGAGACCTTACCAATACCTGATTATCAAAAGAAGGAGTAGCATACTCAATTTCCTTATCTTTTCTAACGACAATTTCAATATCTTTCTGTTTAATTTTCTTCAACTGCTGTTCATTCAGAAGCTGTTCAGGGGTATGTTTAGCCAATAGCTTTAAATCTAGAAATGCACTTTCTTCCACTGTAGTTAATGGTTTTTGAACATAAGATTTTTTGTAAAAATTTTCGATCGAGTTTGGATCGCCCGTAATCGAAAAAATAATTAAAAACCCAGCAACCAGCAGTAAAATGATGGAGATAATGACCACTCCTACGTAGGATAACAAAAACCTCGTTTTAATTGACATATAATCAACTCCGGATTAACTTTTCACACGGCTTCTTTAATACGATATCGATGTTTTTTATACTAAAAATTGCATTAGTTCTTAACATGCGGATTTACCATTAAAAAGACATTAAAAGTACAATATCACACAAATCTTAAAACTTTCTAAAATAAGTATGAAAAATACCTAAATACCGATTCTTGCATGTCTTATTAGACCGTCATGCAAGGATATAATATAAACCATTATGCTCTCTTTTAGTTTAATCACAGAAGATTTTTTTGATATATCTACACTGATGCTGATAATAATTCAAAGGACTTAAATCAATCCAAAAAATCACCATTTTCTTAGTTTTGTTTCAGGACATTACTATATAAAAATCTATTTATGTTAAATGGGGAGTACAACATGTCATGAAAAGGTACGTTATTACCTCTTAGGTTGTTAATGATTGTTGTTATTTCACAATTTTTGGGGGAGCTGGACTTGCAGTGAGGGTAACGGTCGGAGCACGAATCGCTCAAGATAGATTAGGTAGTTTCGCTGGAGTGCCCTCTTGCTGGTTCGGTTTTATTGTTTTTCCTTCGTCCAGACCTGTTCATGGTTGCCAAAGCCATTGCTGAGAGACAAATTGGCGGACGAAAATAAAAACCAGCACACAAGCACAAACACTGAAACAAAAGAGGGGTATGATGACAAGGAATTTCATAACCGTTTGGAAGCAGATAGTTTTTTTCTTATTTTATCAACCACTAACAATAATAACGGCAGCAAAACACCAATGGTTAACGAAAAGGGCGTCCAAGTTGTAGCAACAAAATTTTGATAATGTATGATATCTGGATGCGAATAGATGGCAAAGGTGAGAATTAAAAAAGCTAATGGAAAAAGAAGGATTTTATAATCTTTCAATCCTAACAATTGGGCGAGTCCTAGGGCAAGTCCATAATAACAAATGGTTAACTTAAAATACTCTGTAAAAATCCAGATGAAGGCCACAATCACCTCGACCCGCTCAATAAAATTACCAACGCTTATCCTCATCCCTAATTTATAAGAAGGATAAGTGAGTCTTGTCGTATTATCGACACCTAATACGAGGATACTGAAAATAATCACTAAGAATAGAACGAAGCCCCCCAATATAGTCCCTCTATAGAAGTTTTTTTTCATTTCTGCTTTTTCGTTTACATACGGCGTGATCATTAAAAAGAAAATAAGCTGTATATAGGGGTGTGCTATAGAGTGATAGGATCCCTTCAATATCGGTTTCATGCCTTCTTCAAGCATAGGTTGTAAATTTTCGATTTTGATATCTGGGATGAGAAATAAGAATAATATGAACAGCAGCACGATAATCCAAGGAAAAAAGATTAACGCAGTTCGGCAGATGACTTCCAATCCTAGCCTTACACCAAATAAACTTGTTAATAAAAACAATATCATAATCACTTGTATCGGTGTATCAAGCAAAACTTGCGTTGTGAAAAAATTGCCGATTTCACTTAATAATGCTGAAGAAAGGTAATAAATATAAAAAAGAAAAAGAAGTCCCGAGATTTTACCGATTACTCTTCCAAATATTTTTTCATTAACTTCTATATAATTCATAGATGGATACAGTGAGGCAAGTTGATTATATAAAAAAATGAAACATAAACCTATGACGGTAGCTATGATATAAGCAATCCAGCCATCTTGTTTGGCATATGTGACAAGTGCAGAGGGTAAAGTAAGTATCGCACCCCCTATAGTGAATATAATGACTAATATAAGAAAATCACCGGAGCTTATTCTTCCTTTTTCGAGCATATCCGTTAAACACCTCCCTAAGATAAAATAGAATCCATGAAAGAAGAAAATGGACTAAATAGTTTCGTTATCCAATCCATAGGAGTCGGAATGGTAATATTGAGGATGATTAAAATACTCAACGTCACCCCAACTACTAGCAATAAACTAAAAACGATTGTTTCCCTCCAGCATTTTGTTTTAACTAAAGGCGGTATTTCGAAATATGAAATAATAGCTCCAGTACATACTGTTCCAATGATAGCCCACATTGATCTTTACTCCTCGATTTCTTTTTGAAAGGATTCTAACATGGTGCCTGAATTGCGAATCCTCGCGTCCACAGTTACATCCACTTCCAAATCTTCAAATTCTTGATCCCAATTTTCTTCTAAACGTTTCCAAGCTTTAGGATCAGTCCTATGAATTTCTTCACCAAAACCAAAGATATCACTTTGATACTCGTTCTGTAGCTTTTTTACCGCTCCTGTAATTTTATCTTTAATATCTTTTGCATATCTTTTGTTCAATTCTTCTATATTTTCCGGTTTAGATAAATCGAATTTGCACTCGACTTCACCTATGCTACCTTCTGAATTGACATTTATTTTAATTTTCGGTTCTCCTTTTTTCATTATCCCTTTTATTTTTGTTTTTGTTCCAACCGTATTGATTGTAATTTTCTCACCTTCACATGGAATGGTTACCGCCGTCGACTTCACATGATCTGTAATATAACTAACACCTTTACTGTCGTTCTTGTTTAACCAACCAACTAGTTTATCCTTTTTGAATACACCAAGATAGTCCAACCGCAAACCAGATTTCGGGGAGATATTCTGAGCATTCAAGACCTCACCTCCTGATTCAATATCACCATATACGTATATACCCGTAAGAATTGGTTCTCTTCCTTTACTGACAATACTGTTGACAAACTCATCTAAAGTGACGGTCCTAGTCGCAGCCCATCTTTTCTCTGAATTTTCCAAGGCGTCAAAAATCTTATTAGCCGGTATTTTTTCAAGAGCCGTTTGGACATTTAGTGTATCGTAAGCCGTTGATCCCTTTGCAACGGTCATATAGAAATCCGATCTTAACTCTTTTTGCCTGGAAAGGACGTCAAGGGTTTTTCCAATTCCTGCTCGCGCCATCTCCTCACCAAAAATAACCTCACGAAGATGCGATACGTAAATCCTTTTTGGTATATCTGTTGATAGGCTTCGTACCGCTTCATAAATGGTTTCGCCCTTTTTTGTAAAGGTTACGACTTCTGTTCGACCAGACCTGGCATCTCCTGCTAATTCACTTGAATTTAGAACTTGGATGGTTACAAGATATCCATCTTCCGTTTTATCAATACCTAATGCAGTAACAATGGCAAGGTCATTCAACTCAATGCTGCTCCAACAGCCGGATAGACAAATTAAAGGTAACATCAAAAATATCTTTAACATTTTCATCGTGAACCCTCATAATCTCACCATTTTATTCAGGTGGTTTTGGAGAACTGGCATCTCCTCTGACTGTATCTTTTTTATTGATTAAACGCGGCCGCTTCAATAAAGCCCAATGCGGCATTCTAATGATATTATCTTTTTGGTCTTGTAAAATAAACGGTGCATTTGGAGCTAAATAGGGCAATCCAAAAGATCGTAAGCTATTTAAATGAAGGACCATCACAATCAGCCCTAATATAATTCCGTATAAACCAAACGTAGCAGCAAGAATCATGAACAAGAATCGAAGCATCCGGAAAGCTATTGCCATACTATTGGATGGAAACACAAAACTACAGATGGCCGTTAAAGAGACGATAATAACCATTGTTGCTGAAACGAACCCTGCTTCAACAGCAGCCTGTCCAATAACTAACGCACCTACGATGGAAATGGATGAACCAATTGCCCGAGGCATTCTCACACCTGCCTCACGCAAGATTTCAAACACTAACTCCATCAGCACGGCCTCTACAAATGCTGGAAACGGGACACCCTCTCGTTGTGAAGCCAAACTTATGAGCAAAGGAGTGGGAAGCATTTCTTGATGAAAGGTTGAGACAGCTACATAAAGTGATGGTGTAAACAAAGCCAGGAAGAATGATAAATACCGTAATAGCCGAATTAATGTTGCAATATCTGCCCGTTGATAATAATCTTCACTGGATTGGAGAAAATGTACCATCAATGCTGGAACGACAAGGATAAACGGCGTTCCGTCAACAAGAATCGCTATCCTTCCTTCTAATATTGCAGCAGCTACAGCATCGGGACGTTCGGTATTATATACGGTTGGAAATGGAGTGTACACTTCATCTTGAATAAACTCTTCGATGTAACCACTTTCAAGGATTGCATCCACGTTGATACGATTCAACCGGCTTTGTAATTCAGTAATCGTTTTATCATTGGCAACGCCTTTTAAGTACATGATCGCCACATCTGTTTGAGTTTTTTCTCCGATTTGTTTTGTTTCAAGCCATAGGTTAGGATTTTTTATTCTACGTCGTATTAAAGCTGTATTTGTTCGCAGCGTTTCGGTAAATCCATCCTTTGGTCCTCGTACAACTGTTTGCGAAGAAGGCTCTTGAACCCCGCGATCGGCCCAATCCCTTGAGCTGAGGGCAATGGCTGTTGGGGAGCCATCCATTAATAACATCGTGTCTCCCGATAACAAATGATGAAAAAGTTTTTGAAAATCAGTTATTTCCATTATTGCGCCAACAGGAAGAGTACGTGATTTTATTAGTTGAAACCACTCAAAGCTATTAAGGACCTTTCCGTCAAAAGCAGAATTTCTCATTTCAACCATCAACGTGTCGAGGATAAAATCTTGGATTGAAGCTGAATCAGTTAATCCCTCTGTATATATGATGGCCATTTTTATTTCGCCATTTTTACCGGCACAAAAATCCCTTGTGACTATGTCTGAACTGTTTCCTAACGTTTTCTTAATATGATCTATATTTAGATGAAGATCAGAAAAAATCAGTTTAGTTCGATCATTAGGTGAGGCTTGATGACGTTTTTGGGATTGACTTGAATTTTGGCTTTGATCATTCGTCAGCGTTTCGCTAGAAGATGGACTTCCGCTCTGATTTAAGTCCGCACGTTGTTTTTCAGCTTTAATCGACTGTTTATCTTTTATTAACTTCCTTAATGGTATAGGAACTCGTGATTTCAATGCTAACCCCCTCATAACCAAAAGCATGTTAATCTTATGTTTTCACCTTAGATGCAAATATATCCATCTAAATAAATAGTTTTTTCATACCTTGATATATGAGCTGGGATCATGAAACAGAGCAGTAGTCGAGGATATGTCACGAAATAGCCAAACGCATAGGGGGGAAGTAACAAAAAAGGAGAACAGTAATGCCTGATAGTTTCAGAAATGCCTCACCACAATTGATCATTCAGTTTTTTTGAATTCATAATAAAGTTTTCTGTTGCAACCAGTGTGCTTTCGTCGCTTCTTTGTAATAGGGAAGATAGTATTAGAGGTATGTAAAGGGGAAGTGTTTTCGTGGGATTTCTTATTTCCTATTAGACATTTCAAGAATATTGTTTAACATTTAGCAAAAATAGATAGCCTGCCTTCATTTCCTATCATGTTTCTGACATCCTGCAAATATCCAAAGTTTTCGGCGTTCTTACCCAGTGTGGTCGGGTAAAATACCATCCCACACTGCTGTATGCCGTTACAAAACTTTTCGTCCAGCCTTCTGGATACATTAGAGAACTGATTAAGCCCATGCCTCCATAGAAGCAAATTTACCTGCTATAAATTGTAAGCAGGGGATACTTCTTAAAAAAGCCATCTTCTTAGTTTGCGAAGGATGGGAAGAACATGGGGTCGATACGGTGGATACTGATTTTTCATTTCAAAAAAAGTGTGTTCTTTGTAATACACCTTTTCATAGCTGAACGCCTCTATGCTGGCTCGACCATGATAACGTCCAAATCCACTCGTGCCTACTCCTCCAAATGGGA
Source organism: Peribacillus muralis (assembly GCF_001439925.1). Taxonomy (GTDB): domain Bacteria; phylum Bacillota; class Bacilli; order Bacillales; family DSM-1321; genus Peribacillus; species Peribacillus muralis. The sequence goes on along the minus strand of NZ_LMBV01000022.1, from coordinate 49,861 downwards.
TACGGGGATTGGCTGCATGACGAATAACTTGATTTACACTTATTGTCCCCGTACGTTGCGTTTTTTTCAATTGCTGAATGGATGTTCGATCTTCACTGAACATATAAGTTACGAGTGGGTCCGGTCCTTCTTCGAGCTGGTGCATAAGGGCGTTCAGATCCGAATAAGGAATAACCGGGAGAATGGGCCCAAAAATCTCTGCTTGTCTCAGTTCACTATCCAATGGGATGTCTGTCAACAACGTAGGCTCGATATAATTTTGGCTCGCGTCTACCCGACCTCCATGCCAAATTGTCCCCTCCTGAAGGTAACCGATCAGCTTGTTATAGTGATCGGGATGGGCGATTCGGCCGTAATCACTGCTTTCTGCCGGATTCATTCCGTAGAATAGCTTAATTTGCTCGCGTAACATCGTTAAAAAAGGTTGATACATCGATTGATGCACATATATCGTATCAGGAGCGATACAGGTTTGACCCGCGTTAAGAAACTTTCCCCAAACAATCCGGCGGCCAGTGGTCGGAGAGACTCCAGTAGCATCAACAATGCATGGATTTTTTCCGCCCAGTTCGAGAATAATTGGAATTTGATGTCTCGCTGCTGCTTGGTGTACGATGGTACCTACCCGTTTACTCCCAGTAAAAAAGATCATATCCCAAGGCAATTCAAGCAAGTTTTCCGCGACAGAAGCATCGCCTTCGACGACTGTAACTTCTTCCGGTGTAAAATATTCAGAAATTAACTCTTCCAATAATTGCGCTGTAGTTGGTGCAAGCTCCGACGGCTTGAGGAAACAACTATTACCAGCTGAAATGCACCGATCATCGGCATTAATGACAGGTTTAAAGGATAGTTCCAAGGACTGATAATCAATACTGTTCCATATCCTTGCCGTTCGATTTTCACTTTCTCCAACCCGCCTGGCAAAAGTCGGGTTAACCGCTTTGTCCGCATCCATTTTGCTAAATGCTTGTCTACATAATCTATTTCATTATACAAAACAGCCAGTTCTGAAGCATAAGCCTCGACGCTTGGTTTACCCAAATCCGCCCTCAAGGCTTCTAGCCATGCTTCTTCATGGTTCATTAGCATGCTTTTTAATTGGGATAGTAGTTTACGCCTCCGCTTCAAGTTCACCGAGTATTCCTTCTTTGCATGAACTTTTTGACCTTCTAGAATTGTTCTCCATTGCTCTTTTTGAGATAGTCTTACAGTAGAATTAGCCATGAACGAAATCCTTCTGTACGATTTTATCGCGTACTTGCTGGCCGCTTAGCGTAACCATTGGCATTCCCCCGCCAGGGTTAACGGTACCACCCACGAAATAGAGATTATCGTATAACTCACTTTGCTTTCCGTGTTTGAATCCGCGGTTTTTCGTACGGTGGGAGACTGTGCCATAAATGGATCCGCGATGTGATCCGTACATTCTTTCGATATCATGCGGCGTCCACATGTCTTCCGTTACAATATGTTGACGCAAATCAGTCAAGCCCATATTCTCCAATTTCATCAATACACGTTCACGAAGCTTTATGTAATCATCCTGAGTGAATGGCTTATCTTGAATATACGGGATATGTGGAAGTATTTTAATATTTTCATGCCCGGGAAGTGCTTGAGATGGATCTGTTTTGTTTACATTGACTACATATATGGTTGGGTCATCGGGCAGTTCATGGTTACGGAATACCTTATTCATTTGTTCTTGTAGATTATTAGAAAAGAAAAAGTTATGATGTGCCAGCTGAGGGTATGTTTTGCGAACACCTAAGTGCAGGATTAGTCCAGAACTGGATGGCTCAAAACGTTTTTCTAGCTTCTTGATGAATTTCGGTTCTTCGTCCAATAACTTTTCATAGGCAGGTATGACTTCCATATTGGAGATAAAATAATCTGCTGTTTTCCTCGTTCCATCGTCCAGCTCGGCTGCTCTAATTTCCCTTGAAGATTCTTTTGTAATGAGTTTTTTGACCGCACTTCCAGTATGTAATTCCACACCTAATTCAATTGCAAGTTTAACCATGCCTTGAGCAATTCGATGCATCCCACCAGGGACATACCAAACACCTTGAGCATGCTGCATATAGATCATCATATTAAGAACGGCAGGAGCATCATAGGGAGAGGAACCTACATATTTAATAAAATAAGCGAGCATATTCCTAAGCTTTGGATTGCTGATCCGTTTCTTGATGGCATCATACATCGTTGAAAAAAGGTCAAACCCTTTAAACGATTCTATCAATCCATGTTGTTTAAAGATTTCCATCGTCGAATCTAAGCCCTTGGCAAAGTATCCTTCTTCGGTCACCTCATATATCCGGCGTGCATATTCCAAAAATTGTTTATATTCTTCGATATCCTTTTCGTCCAAGCAGGTATTCTCCTGCAACATCAAATTCAAGTCTCCAAAGAGATCTATGACCGAATTGTCTGGAAAGAAAGAACGCCATTCATGTTTTAAGCGAATGGTAGGGATATAATCAGCCATATCGCGGCCGCTTTTTACAAACAATTCTTCAAATATTTGAGGCATGGTCAAAATCGACGGACCAAGGTCGAAACCAAAACCATCCTGTTCCAGTCGATTCAGTTTACCACCAAGATGGTCGTTTTTTTCATAAAGTGAAACCTTATATCCACTTTGTGCCATGGATATTGCGGCTGAAAGTCCTCCCAGCCCACCACCAATTATGACAACTGTTTTAGCGGTTTCGGTCATAACGTTCACTCTCCTTATTTTTCCAAGTAATTAACGATCGCCGACCTTTTCTAAATCGAAGCCTAATGGCATTACACAGTTAAAACCTTGGTTTCCTGTTGAATTTGCTCCATCTCGACTGGAGAAATATAATTCCGCTTCAAAAAGCAGTCATACTTATTATCCCTTACCGCGTTTAAGATTCCACGATAAAGACGTGCCGATAGTAAAACCTGGAATTGGCTGTCTTTATCAAAGTATTGGACCCCTTCTTGAAATTCATCAAACAACTCTTCGGCACGACGGGCCATCTTTTCCCAGATTCTGATAAAGCCGACATTGATTCTGGCGTTTTTGATATCCGACTCGGTGTAAGACTCGGTTTCCATCTCGGATAACGGCAAGTAAATTCGATTATTTTTTCTATAGTCCTCCCCAACATCTCTTAATATATTAGTAATCTGCATAGCGACTCCAAGAGATATCGCTTGTTGGGTAAGATCTTGTTCCGATTCGGAAGCAATGATGGGCAAAAGCATTAAACCAACCGTTCCCGCTACATAAAAGCTATATTCCTCTACCTGTCCCATTGTTTGAGGAATTGTGAAATCAATATCCCTTCTCTGACCTTTCAGCTGATCAAAGAAAGGTTGAATATCCATTTTATAACGGGTGAACACATCTCTTAAAGCTCTCCAAAGCGGATGTTCCAATTCCTTTTTCTCCTGGAACAGGCTTAACTCCTGATTTATACGGTTTAACGCGTTGATTTTATCTGCCCTTGCCCCTCCCATATCCACACTATCATCTGCAATCCTGCAAAAAGCATAGATGGCATAAACGGCGTTTGCTTTCTCCTTCGGTAAGCCTAAAAAAGCAAAATAGAAACTTTTAGAATTCTGCTTGATGATGTCCTCACAATACCGATAATCTTTGTCCAATTGGGTTTGATCAGTCAATCTCATCGGTCGACCTCCTAATTATTCCCTGCATGTACTGCCTGCTTACTGCCACGATCATCCAAAATCAGTTCTTCTGTAGCAATTTTAGCTGAAAGTAATACGATGGGCACTCCGGCACCAGGGTGAGTGCTACTTCCAGTAAAATACAGATTTTCACATTTTTTAGCTTTACTCTGTGGGCGAAGATGATTACTTTGTGCTAAGTTAGGACGTAAGCCGAAGCAGGCACCGTTATAGGCATTGAATTTTGATTCAAAATCAGGCGGTGTCATATAGGATTCCGAAACAATTTCATTTTCAATATTTTCAAGGCCTTCTACTTTTTTAAGAGCTTCGAACACTTTTGAACGGTAATAGCTTATCGTTTCATCATTCCATTCGTATTCAGAGGTCGATAAATCAGATACAGGCACTAGAATGTAAATCCCATCTTTTCCTTCTGGAGCCAATGAAGGATCAAGCTTTGAGCCGAGATAAACATAGAAGGAAGGGTCATCTAAAATCCGTCCATCAAAAATGTCTGTTAAGTTCTTCTCTAACCCTTCGCTGAATACGAAATTATGGATCGTTTTTAGCGATTCGTATTTTCGATCCATTCCCAAATACATAATAAAACACGAACAGGAATACTTCATGCTGTCAATTTTTTTATCGGTATACTTGCCTTTTGATTTCGTGTCTTTGACAAGATTTTTCATCGCATATGGAAAATCTGCATTACACAGTACGTAATCGGAATACATATCTTTATCATCCACTTTAATGCCAAGGGCTTTCTGATTTTCAATTAGAATTTCTTGAACACTCGTGTTATAGTGCACATTGCCGCCTAACTCTAGAAACAGTCGTTCCATTGACTGGGCCATCGTATACATTCCACCTTTGATGAACCAAACGCCATAGAGTAATTCGATCATCGGGATAATGGTATATAAGGAAGGTCCATTATATGGAGATACACCTATGTATAATGTTTGAAAACTAATCATCTGCTTAAGGCGTTCATTCTTCACATATTTCCCAATAAAATGATCGGCATTATCGAATGTCTTCAATTTCAATGCTTGACGAATCATGAATGGGTTATAGAAATCGGACGCGTGTCGGAACGGACGTTGAATAAAATGATTTTTTGCAACAACAAACCGTTCATAGATTTTTTGAAGATACTTCAAGAAACCTTCTGCATCTTCGTCGCTAATTTTCTCCAAGGTCTTCATTAAATCCACCAAGTCTGAAGAAATTTCATATGCATCTTCCGGTTCACTTCCAAAGAAAACGGAATACATCGGATCTAATTTCTCCATTGGAATATAGTCATCCGGATTACGGCCCGCCAGTTCAAAAATTTCCTGGTATAACTCCGGCATCATGACGATACTTGGTCCTAAGTCGAATTTGTATCCATCTTTTTCAATTCTGTGCATTTTACCGCCGGGTATTGATTCTTTTTCAAAGATTTCTACTTGATACCCTGCATGCTGCAATCGGATTGCACTTGCTAACCCAGCTACACCCGCTCCAACAACAATTACTTTCTTTTTATTACCCATGGTTTCCCCCAATGTCTTATTCATGTTCAGTTTGTGTAAATTCAACTAGTTTGCCAGTTTTATTGACAAATAAGATTAAAATTAAATAGTGGTGAATTATTTTAATTTTGAGCAATACTAAAAGTATTGCTTTAATTATTGCTAGCAAGTTGTTTAGTTGTCAACTGTTTTGTATAATGTTTTTAGGTAAACGTTATACAAAAGTTGAAACCAACCTGTCATAGCTAAAAGTTCAAGTACGCTTTTTCCTATGTACATTCCTATCAATGGCCTGTACAATGTTATAGGGTTTTCATTATATGTTTGAAACGGCAGATTATACTTAAAATATTTCGATATAAGGGATGAACGCAATGAATCATACTCATGGTGGTAAGTATTATATAAAAGAAGTTTCTGCTGTTACAGGACTTTCCAAACAAGTGATTCGAAAATGGGAAGAAAGATATGACATAATACAACCTGTCCGCCATGAGAATGGATACCGACTTTACAGCGAGAGAGATATCAACATTCTTTTAACTATTAAATCGCTTCAAAAAAAAGGATTCTCTATCAAACAAGCAGCTACTGAAGCAAAAGAGAGGCTCGTTTCGGTGGATAAAGATGCGGTGCAAACCAAAGTTGTTCTTCATTCAGAGCTTAATTCCTATGTGATTCAATTGATTGAAATAGGGTACACGTGTAACGAGTTAGAATTACTTGTTGTTTTAAAACATGCTTATCACTTTTACGGATTGGAAAAGTTCTTAACATCCGTCGTTTCTCCTTTTTTAAAAGAAGTCGGAGATAGGTGGGAAAGCGGCGAATGGGATGAATATCAGGAGTCTGTTTCAAGTATGGTAGTGAAGGATTTTCTTGTCCAAATTCGCCGTAACTTTCAATACTCCGATAACGCGTCTTTAGTTTTAGGCGCATGTCTTCCACATGAATACCATGAGATACCCGTACACTATTTATTGTTGCGGTTCATGTTAAGAGGGTGGAAAACGACACTGATAGGCGCATCACCAGCTCCTGGATCGATTCAGTCTTTAGTTACACGGTTAAAGCCCAGAAAAGTCCTACTATCTGCTTCGACGACACTTCCCTTCGAAAAGGATCCGGAGTTACTCAGTAGCCTTGATTCTTTCGCAGCTGAGAATAAAAGAATCGAGTTTTATTTAGGAGGAGCTGGTGCCATCCAATACACTAAAGATAAAACGATCAATAACATATATATTACTAACAGCATTGAAGAAATCCTGCTAATCGATCAGAAGGATTCTGGAAATTTACCAATATAACGAAAGACTGTCATACAGCTCGTGAATTTGGACTCAGTCCGTTTCATTTCACTGCAGGCGCTCCCTTTCCGCGGGCGGTTGGGGAGCCTCCTCGGCGCTTGCCTGTGGGGTTTCCCCTTAACCGCATTTCCGCAGGAGTCTCGCACCCTTTGTTCCATTCCACTCTTTTTTTAAACTACAATTTACTTTTAAACATCCTCTTTAACTGCTACAAGTCCACTAAAAAACAAAAAAAGGTTTCGGAATAAAATCTTCCGAAACCTTTTTGTCTAGACTCTAAAACGATCATCTATTAGTAGTCGTTATCTATCGTTATTTAAATATGATGGATATAATTTTTTCCGTCGTCATTTCACTATCCACCTCATATGTACCAGGGCGTAAACCGTTAGCCTTGCCTTTCTTTTCAACCTCGTCAGAAAACGCATTTGCATTTTTAATGACTTTTGCCTTTTGGAGGTTTTTTCCCACATCGATGCTTGTCGAGCCTTTAGACACAGTCAGAACTGTGCGGTATACGATTTTTTCCGTTGGTTCTTTTTCAGTTTCTCTTGCCGCATCCATCTGTTCTTTAACGGATTGTGCTTCAGCAATTTGATCTTCCCACTCTTTTTCTGAATGTATAACATACCCTTTAGAAGTGAGCGACTCTTTCATCTCATCATCAGAAGGTTGTTCTGAGGTGACCGTCGCTTCCGCTGGTTCAAAGAAGTATACCGCACCGCATAGACTTGCGGCCACAATGAGACCACCTGCAAAGCTGCGCATTGATTTAGATGTCATTGGCAACATTTCTCCTTTCGTTCTTGTTCTTAATGTAAGGAGAAAGCAACCGTTCTATTTCATTTTCAGGCTGCTTAGTTTTCAATGCGATACTTTCAAAAGAATAACCACGCTTATGTAGGTCAAGTACTTCACGCAACAAGATCCGTTCTTCTGAAGACATGGCTAATACACCTGCCTCGTGTACGGTAATTTCAGCATCTATCTCGATATTCCTGATTTTTTCTTGTAATACATTCATTTCATTTCCCAAATTGCTTGCAAGCTGTTCCAATTGTTGATCCATTTTTATCGAATCCTTTTTACTAAACGATAAAATGAACAGTACAACTGCTGCACCAAATAAAATGACAAGAGCCCATTCCATCATTCTATGTCCCTCCCTAATCTTTGTATCTATTGTCTCGCTTTCTAATTATATATTGATTTGTAGCAAAACTCGATTTAAAAGAACAAAATACCACAATAGTCACATATTACTGACAAAAAAAAGGAGCATTATGTCCATCACTCCTGATTCCTAATCCTCTAATTGGCGTTCAACCTCCCAATTAAGGACTATATTACCACAAATGAATCTTTTTTAATAGAGAGCAAGGAAAAAATACGGAACTACTTACAACCTATAACTTTATTGTTTATTATTTACAAATTATTTCTTGTCCACTAAGTCTGTTTAGAACTTCTTTATGATTTTGGCCTTCCTCCTATCCTATATTCCTTCAATGAGTAGAATAACATGACAATTGTGGCTTTAAACGATAAAATATCTATTATATGATTCCTTTTCCTGTTTCAATAAACAGGTGCATTTTTTACGTTGCTTTTTGGATGCATGCAAGATTATAAGGAGGAAATTATGAATATTAAACTAACGAATATACCGCATTTCATGCAGGCAGAACTTGAACAGCTTCAAGCAAAGATATCTCCTATGTTGAAGAAAAATATGAAATACAGCTTGTTATCGACTGCGATGATCGGGTTTTCCGTCATCAATCTTTTTTTCCTATTATTTAATAATGAGTCATTATCGATCTCGAATATAGCACTTGGAATTTATGCATTGATTGGGGCTATTGGACTTGCTCTATTGAAAGAGAATAAACATAACCAAAAAGAAATTGCGAAAATGAGCAGGATTTATATGTTGGAGCGGATGAAGAAAAGCCGCTATATATCGGATGCGCGAAAAAGCAATTATTATGGAAAGGTGAATGATCAGCCGCTTTATGCCATGAATGTTTTTTTTGAATTTCTGGCAGAAGAACAGCAACGGAAAGACCAGTCCTTCCATAATGAGTCATAAAGGAATTTGACCATTAACTTCCATAAGTTGAAATCCTGATACGTAGTCCGTTACTTACCACTGCAGGTACTCGCTTATCCACAGGCGGGCCCACCCACGGTGTAACGCCTTGCAGGGCCTGTTATGGATCGTAACGGCCTTTTTTGTTAAATCAAGCTAATGAAAACAGTGGAAGTTGATTATTTCTCAAGATGAATTTTTCACTTACTGTAAAACAAAACGACAAACGTAAGCCCCCTCATAACGGACAAGGGGGCTTTTACCTGTGGACTTACATTTATTCACTTAGGACGGGGTCGGCGATGACGAGGATTTTTCCTGCCTTGATATCTTCCACGTATTGATCGACTTCTTCTTCTTCTAATCCCATATCCAATAGCGGTTTCCTCAATCCGCCTGCTCCTGAGGCTGCTCCGGCTGCCGCTCCGCCAAAGGTTGCGAAAATCGGCCCAGCTGCCAAGATTGGGCCGATTCCTGGTACGGCTAATGCACTCAGTCCAATCAATAGTCCCGTCAATCCGACGGCTCCGCCGGCTGCTGCACCAGCGACAAAGCCATCCGTCCTTGTGGGACTGACTTCTTCCGCTTCGTTAGGCAGTTTGTCAATGTTCTTTGCTATGATTGATATTTGATCGGTTGTATATCCTTGTTGCTTTAAATGCTCGACTGCTTCAGTCGCTTCTTTTTCATTTTCATATATTGCTATAAACCTCTTGTCCATGGTATCTGCTCCTTTAAAAGTAATGTACTATACAATACCCGTAAATGAGCATAACTAACCTTCCAAAGAAAAAATGAATGTCACTCGCGAATTTGGCCCTGTCCATAAATGAAGTACTTGCTTGATGTCATCGCAGGCAAGCCCATCGGTCCACGCGCATGAAGCTTTTGTGTGGAAATGCCGATTTCTGCGCCATACCCGAATTCAAAGCCATCAGTAAAGCGGGTGGAAGCATTGTGATAGACGGCTGCCGCATCCACTTTATTCAAAAACAGGGAAGCATTTTGCCCATTTTCCGTGAGAATCGCTTCGGAATGTTTCGTACCGTATCGGTTAATGTGCTCAATGGCTTCGGTTACATCATGAACGGCCTTCACGCTGATTTTCAATGCTAAGTATTCGTTTGACCAATCATCCTCCGTAGCAGCTTGGGCTTTCGGAAAAGTAAGGCATACCTCTTCATCTCCAAATATTTCAATGTCCGCTTCATCGAGAAGCGACAGCAAGCGCGCGCCATTTTCTTGAAACCAGCTTTCATGAATCAGCAGGCTCTCAATTGCATTGCATACGGAAGGACGCTGTGTTTTACCGTTAAGAACAATCCTCTCGACCATGGCGATATCTGCCGTTTCATCGATGAAGATATGACAATTGCCTGCTCCTGTTTCAAGGACGGGAACGGTGGATTCCTTAATGACCGTTTCAATTAAATTCTTCCCGCCTCGTGGAATTAAAACATCTAAATACTCATTAAGATGGAATAGTTCCTTAGCGGTTTCACGGCTCGTATCCTCGATCAGCTGAACCGCTTCTACAGGAATTCCCGTTTTCTCCAAAGCTTTATGAATGGAAGATACCAATGCCATATTGGAGTGTCTCGCTGATGAGCTGCCCCTTAATATTACGGCATTCCCCGTCTTTAAGGACAACGTAGCGGCATCAATGGTCACATTTGGCCTTGCTTCATAAATCATGCCGATAACACCGATTGGCACCCGTAGTTTTTTAATCAATAAGCCGTTTTCTTTTTCGATCGTTTCCAATATTTCCCCGATTGGATCTTTCAACTCCATTAAAAGCCTTATCGCAGCTGCCATGTCAGCAATACGTGCATCATTTAACATAATTCGATCTAATATTGACCCATTTAAGCCTTTTTTGCGGCCTTCTACTAAATCTTTTTCGTTTTCCTTTAACAGTGTTTCTTTATCGTTAACAAGTTGCTTAGCTATTTGCTCGAGTGCTTTATTCTTCTTTTCCGTGGTCAAACCGATTAGCTGATAACTGGCTGCTTTCGCTGCCTTTCCTTTCGCCACCACTTCATTCATTTTCAAATGCCCCCTTTTCCTTCGCTATAAATAGACCTTCCCTATGCTTTCACCCATTTATCACGGTGGATGACTTCAATCGATGTAATGATGAGCTCGGTTGTCCGCTTGCCCATGGCCTGTTTCAATTCTTCATCGGAATAAAGAACCTCCCCACGCCCTAACAATCCATTTGCTCCATAAACCTCGACGACATCACCCTTGTTAAAAACACCTGTAATATCATAAACCCCAGCAGGCAATAGACTGCTGCCATTCGAAACTAAGGCCTTTTCAGCACCTTCATCAACGAAAATTTTCCCGGAAACTTGTGAATGAAGGGAGATCCACTGTTTGTTTTTCGTTACCGTCGTCAAGACATCATTGCCGATATATGTGCCGTCCCCTTTCCCCTCGAGGATCGTAAGAAGCTTTTCACTCCCTGCACCCGACCCGATAAATACTTTCACGCCAAGAGACAGTGCTGTTTGAGCTGCAATCAGCTTGGATTTCATCCCGCCTGTACCAACATTGGAACCGGCACCTTCTGCCATGTCCAAGAAATCTGCCGTCACTTCGGAAAGCTTATCAAATCGTGTCGCACTTGGATTTGTTTGGGGATTGGAATCGTAAAGCCCGTTAATATCCGTTAAAATGATCAAGTGGTTAGCGTGAACCAAGCCGCTCACCAGGGCTGACAGCATATCATTGTCACCGAAAGTCAGTTCTTCGACGGATACTGTATCATTTTCATTGATGATCGGCAGAATGCCGCGTTCAAGCAATTCCATTAATGTAGCATAGGCATTCTTGTATCTATCTTTTTTCGAGAAATCCTTCCGTGTCAACAATATCTGGGCCGGGACGACGCCAAACTGCCCCAACTGTTCCATATATGACTGAATCAGCAAGCTTTGCCCTACAGCTGCAGCCGCTTGCTTTCCTTTAAGCGTGACAGGTCTTGTCGGATATCCGAGCTTACGAAATCCAGTCGCTACCGCACCTGATGAAACAAGGACCACTTCATGTCCCGCTTTCCTTAAAGCTGCTACTGCCTGGATATGATCGGAAAATTTGTTTTGATCGATTTCACCTTGTGAGTTTGTTAAAGAACTGCTTCCTATCTTGACGACGATACGTTTCTTTTCCATCAATGACTTCCTCCAGTAAATATGTTAGCCATGAAAAAAAGCCCTTTTCATCCTCGAAATAAGGACGAAAAGGGCTGCTCTCCGTGGTACCACCTTCATTGAATGCAAGTTTCATGCATTCCACTTTGCCTGATAACGCCAGGATTTGCGCCTATGTTTTGCATAGGACTCAAGAAGCAGGTTCTGCAGTATCCTGTCGCGGGTCTTCCAGCAATTGACGCCGCTCTCTGTCACAGTCAAATCTCGCATACTAATCTTCTCTCAACGTTCATGGTTTTAATATAGTATGCAAAATTATCATCTTGATGTCAACAACATTCCTTGCAACAACGCCTTATATTGCCATGGCAGGACCGAAGAATTCATAGTGTATGTTATCCGCGTCGACTCCTAACTCCTTCAGGCTAGTAATGATCGCTTTCATGAAAGGAACAGGACCACATATATAATAGTCAGCGTCATGCATTACATGGAGGCTCAATAATTCCTTATCGATATACCCCTCCTTCACGAAATTTTCCAGCTGCTTATCTTCCTCATCTGGATTTTTATAAACGAACGATATTTGATAGTTCGTGAGTTTCTGCGCTAAGTCTGTCAGTTCTCTTCTAAACGGCTGAACTTTGCCATTATCGGAAGCATGGATGAATTGAACATGACGCTTTGGTGTTTGATCAGCAACAGCATGCACCATGCTTATAAAAGGGGTGATTCCGATGCCGCCGCCCAGGAAAACGACAGGTGCTGTTTTTTCCAGATCGATGGTGAAATCGCCCGCAGGAGCGGTTAAGTCAAGACTGTCCCCCACCTGGATGGAATCATGCAAGTAGTTCGAGACCGCACCATCAGGAGAGCTTCCTTGCCGCTCTTTTTTAACCGAGATCCGGAAGTACTCTTTTCCTGCAACATCTGACAAACTATATTGACGATTGAATAGATAGCGTTCACCCGGTATTTCGATACGGACGGTAACATATTGTCCCGGAAGAAAGGATGGGATTTTTTCACCATTTGCCGGCTTTAAATAAAAGGATGTGATCACTTCACTTTCCTGCACCTTTTGGACGACTGTAAAAGATTTGAAGTCTGCCCAGCCACCGTTCTGTTTCGAAGCTTGGTCATACATTTCCTTTTCAATGCCAGTGAATACTGCGGCAATGACGCCATAAGCCTCCCCCCAGGCTTGGAGAATTTCGTCTGTAGCCGCTTCTTGTAATACTTCCTTGATTGCAGCCAATAAATATTCCCCGACGATGGGATAATGTTCAGGCTTAACGGCGAGGCTTCTGTGTTTCTGTGCTATTTGCTTGACCACTGGCAATATCGTTTCAAGTTGATCAATATTTTTGGCAGCTGCCAAAACGGTGTTGGCAAGTGCGTTTTGCTGGCGGCCTTTTTTCTGATTGGCATGATTAAAAATATTCAATAATTCCGGATGTGCTGCAAAAAGATTTTTGTAGAATACGGTTGTGATGGTTGTACCATGCACCTCTAATACCGGCACGGTGGATTTAATAATATCAATCGTTTTTTGGGATAGCATAAATAAACCCCTTTTCATAAACAAGTATTTTTAATACATGTTTATATTAGAACGGAACGTCCTGAAAAGCAATATCTTTTATACATCTTTTCAGTCGATAAGGTTAGGTGTTTAAAAATTGTTCACATTTATGATATAGTCAAATGGAAATAGAATGTGAGGCGAAAGACATGAGGTTGACAAGTTATTCCGATTACTCACTTAGAGTATTGATTTACCTGGCTTCCCACGACCATAACAAGTTATCCAATATAAAAGAAATTTCAGAAGTTTATCAACTATCCAAAAATCACTTGATGAAGATCGTTCATAATCTAGGTAAACTCGGTTATATCGAGACGATACGCGGAAGGAATGGCGGTTTCCGTCTGGCAAAACCACCTGCTGAAATAAACGTCGGGGAAATTATCCGGAGAACCGAAGAGGATTTTTATTTAGTGGAATGTTTCAAGGATCACGATAATTGCATCATTTCTCCTGTATGTTCATTGAAATTTGTCCTTAATAATGCTTTGGATGCTTTTCTTCAGGTCCTGGATCAATATACGATTGCAGACTTCAGTGAAAATAAGGTGATGCTCAAAGCCTATTTTGACTCTGCAAAACAGCATGACGAAGAGACCGATTCATTATAATCGGTCTTTTTTTTCATCAACCTATAATCCGTTCGATTCTACAATCCGCTTCCATTCTCAAGTCTACGATGCCGGTTGACGTATTCAATAAAGCTTTAAGCGGATCGTAAGGATCGATCATGATGATTGTTCCTTTTTGCTGGTTGGTCAGCATGACCTCTTTACATACCAAGGTGGACATTAATTGAGTGACAAATAGAAGCAGAATTTCCGGGTTAAATTTACCGAACATATCACGGTTCATTTGCTCAATCACCTGATAAAATGGCATCGCCCGATGATAGACACGGTGAGATGACATGGCGTGGAACACATCGGCTATTGCCACGATTTTCGAATGATGATGAATATCAATTCCCGTCAGTCCTAATGGATAGCCATTCCCATCTTCCCGTTCATGATGCTGGAGGGCAGATAAGGCAACCGATGGCGGCAAACCAGGTATATCTTTAAGTAATTCATATCCGTAGATCGTATGGCGCTTCATTTCCTCATACTCTGATGCAGTCAGTTTCCCCCGTTTTCCCAATACACTCTCGGGAATTCTTGTTTTGCCGACATCATGCAAGGTTGCGGCCAACGTCAAGGTTGACAGATTTTCTTTGGAAAACCCTAGCTTCCTCCCTATGTAGGTGGCAATGATTCCGACCCCGATATTATGGTTGTAGGTGTACGCATCGCTTGCTTGCATCTGTTCGAAAAGGTAATGAACATCCGGATTTCCAGCAGCTTCCATAAGAACAGGTGCAATATCGGTTTGAATTTCCTGAATCGTTTCAAGCTGCAGATTGCCATTGTTGCGAATATCTTCAAAGAGGCGTTTCATTTGAACGGAGGCTTCATTGATGCTTTTATTGATTGCCCCTTTAGACAGTGCTCTTTGTTCGGTCGAATTCAACTGACCATCTTCGACTTTTTTCAATTGTGTCATGATGATGTCAATTTTCGGAATGGTAAGAGGCGAAAATGGCTTGTAAATCAGCTTCCCTATTCTATTTTTCAAAGCCCTCACGCTTCCCTATATTTTTTACCTATAATACCATATAATTGATGATTTCATTGATATTACGAATTACTTTCCTAAAAACCTACGAACGATCTTTAAGTTCTTTGCCTAAAAGCTTTAATTTTTCACCAACGGTACATTCTGAAATACAAAACTGATGGGCGTAAGAACGCCCCCTCTCTTTTCGGAAATGTTTTCGCAAAAAGCAATCTTGGCAAAATGAAGTGAGAACAACTTCCACTTCTTCATAAATTTTTTTCCTATTCATTGTTGAAATGGCTCCTTTGATCCTGCAATTTCGAATTTGCTGAAAATGGCTTTTCCCTCAAGGGCGAGCGTTGCCAGACGATCGGCTTCCTGATTCTCCTTTCGCGTAATTGGCTGGTAATCTGGAATGATCTTTAACTTATCGAGCTTCGCTTCTATCCTATCGAGCCATTTATTTAGATTTTCTTCCATACATGGCCATTCACCTGAAAGTTGATTTAAGACAACAAGCGAATCCCCTTTGAATACACAGCTTTGGTGATGGACCCCAAGATCTTCGATTTGTTTAACAGCTTCATGAAAGGCAGCATATTCAGCTTCATTATTGGAGTCGAATTGCTCCAGGTTTAAATTGGTCCGTAATCTCCAGAACTTTTTGCCTTGGCGATAGTAAATGGCAACTCCGATCCCTGCCATCCCTTTTTCTTTTTGATATCCGCCATCAAAGTAAACCGTAACATCCTGCGGTTCTTCCTCCACTTCCTTCAAGAGTTTCTTTAACTCCTTCTTCGTCCATATTGTATCGAATTCATCCTTGAATTCGACTTCCTTCAGCCTTCCTGCCTTTTCGAGGTCTTCTGTTATGACGAGCGCAGTTCCGGCTTCAAGCCAATCCGATACGAAAACGGCAGATGGCTTTTTTGAAGCATGATAGGTCCATTGCATAATTACCTTCAAAGATCTCCAGCTCCTTATCCTCTCAATATTCTCAGTACAGTCGGACAATTTCATACCTATTTTTCGCAATACCATTTATACTATATGTAAATGAATTAAAACATTCTTTATACTATAGTCTCCATATCGACTTCAAATTCGCTGTTTCCATTTTATTTTTTTCAACTTTCTTTAAATTAAATAGTAATAGCTTAAACTAGAGGGAGGAGTACAACATGATTGAAGTCTATATCGATGGTGCCAGCGCAGGCAATCCAGGGCCAAGCGGCGCTGGTATTTTCATAAATAATAACGGTGTCATCGAACGGCATTCGATTCCACTCGGAATAATGGAAAACCACGAAGCGGAATATCATGCTTTGATTAAGGCATTGGAAATTTGTGTAGCCAATAACTATCAAGTCGTTTCCTTTCGGACGGACTCCCAAGCCATCAATCAAGCCATTGAAAAAGGCTACGCCAAAAAAAAATATGCCATATTGCTTGAACAGGCACTTAAGCTGTCGGCCAAGCTCGAGTTATTTTTCATGAAATGGATTCCAAGTCTTGAAAATAAGTCGGCAGATGTGTTGGCTAGACGGGCCATTCGCTTAAACCAGAATGAGGAAGCTCATGAACAAGACTGCTGATGCTTCATTATTATTCGTTGTATTCATCTGGGGAGTCACGTTTGTCATGGTTCAAAACGCCCTGTCGTTCCTTGAACCCTTCACATTTAATGCCGTCCGTTTTTTCATGGCATTCGTCTTCTTGCTCATCCCTTATTTACTGACCGTACACAAAAAGCCAAAAACAAGCAATAAAGGTCTGTTATTAGCAGGAATTCATATCGGGGTTTGGCTTTTTCTAGGGTATGGTTTTCAAACGATCGGTTTGAACTATACGACTCCTGCGAAGACAGGCTTCATAACAGGGTTAAGCGTCGTCATGGTTCCTGTTTTTTCACTGCTCCTGTTAAAGCATAGGCTATCCCGTCCCACCGTCATAGGTGTCGGTGCGGCCACCGCCGGGCTTTACTTAATGACCTTCGCTGATCGATCCACCATGAATATCGGGGATTTTCTCGTGTTTTTATGCGCAATTAGCTTTGCCATGCAAATCATCACTACAGCGAAGTATGCCAAAAGCATGCCAGCGTTACCGTTGACACTGATCCAGCTTTCTACCGTATCATTGTTATCCTTTGCGTCAGCCTTCATTTTCACTGAAGATCAATCCGTCATCTTCAGGCCGTCTGTCATGCTGCAGAAAGACGTATGGACTGCATTATTGGTCACGGCAGCGCTTGCCACTGCATTCGCTTTTTTTGCGCAAACTTTCTTCCAAGCTTATACGACACCGACGAGGGTCGCATTGATCTTTTCAATGGAACCGGTTTTTGCAGCGTTTTCCTCATACATATTGATAGGGGAGAAATTGACTTCCGCTTCCCTCATTGGATGTGCACTCATTTTCTTGGGGATGATACTTGCTGAGCTGCCATCAAGGCGGAAGAAAACGAAGATAACACAGGAAGTTTCCTGACGATCCACATAAAATGCTAAATCGGACTCCTGAATTAAGGAAGTCCGATTTATTTAAGAAGTCCTTGTTCCATTGCGAACGATATCGCCCCGTTACGGGTTTCAATGCCATTTTGTTTCAAGTTTTCCAAAAAGGAAATATAAAAGCTGCCATCAAAATTCTTTTGGACCTTTAAAGTCAACTCTATAGCGGCATTGACTAAAATATCACTGGCGTCCGTATATCGCTTGCCAAAATAAATAAAGCCAATGGCATCATTTCCAAAAGTGAATCCCTTTCCTTCCAAAAAACGAACATATTCCTCAGTCGATTTCGCCACTTCTGCATCCACTCCATAATTCATGCCTTAATTTCATCTTACCGTAAATAAAAGATTTTGACTATCCATTTTTCGACAAAAAATTCAACGTCCAAATTAAAGGTGCTTCCATTAAAAGCGCTCATACTGTAGACAAAACCTGATTAAAAATGGAATACCCATTTGAACGTTGATTTACAATCCACTCTGTGTGAATTTATAGATGAAATTCGTATTGCACGGAGTTTTGGAGGGTCTGGACATTGAACCGTTCCTTTACACTGCAGGCGCTCCCTTATCCAGAGGCAGTTGGGGAGCCGCCTCGACCTTGCGGCTGTTGTCTCACGCCTTTCGTTATAAACCTCTTGCCTGAAGACGAAGATGGGATCCCAATCCCCACCGATTTGGAGAATATGTCCTTTGACCATCCCTGCAGGCCAGTTTAGATTAATGCGAATCTCATGATCGCCTAAAATAGTAGACTTGCAAAGCCAGTCTCTTAATCTTAGCTGATAATTGAAAGGGGAGCTTCCGTATTAGGAAGCTCCCCTGGTTTCGTGTTTAAATCATCCTCAGTAGGGCCCTGAATTCATGATCCCTAGCCAGATTTTGCACTTTCTCACGATCATAGCGGTAGACTGCATCATCCAAGGAACATGAAATCGGCACGTCACATTTTATTTCAGCAAGTTGCCTGGATAAATGGAGCATGTCGACGGCAGATTCAATCTTAGCTCGCTGCCCGTTCGTTAAGGAAGCGACATTTTCAAGAATGCCTTCAATGTTTTGATATTGAATTAATAATTTTAACGCTGTTTTCTCGCCAATCCCTTTCACTCCCGGATAGTTATCGGCTGTATCACCCATTAGAGCTTTTAAATCGATCATTTGCCTTGGAGTGATCCCTTTCCACTCATAGAAGCTATCGGGATTATGAACTTCATAATTACCGTAGCCTTTCTTTAACAAAAGAACGGATATGTTTTCTTCTATTAATTGGAGCATATCCTGATCGCCAGTCAATATACTTACTCGGCTATGTTGGGCTGATGCTTTCGCAATCGTCCCGATGCAGTCATCCGCCTCATAACCTGAGAGCCCGATATTCGGAATATCAAACGCCTCGACCGCTTGTTTCGCTAGGTCGAATTGAGGGATCATTTCAATGGGAGCTTCAGAACGATTGGCCTTGTATCCATCGAATAATTCATTACGGAACGTCTTGCTGCCCATGTCCCAGCATACCGCCACATGACTTGGTGAAAAATGATTCACCGCCGTCAGCATATGCTTCAAAAAGCCTTGAACGGCATTTGTCGGTATTCCTTTTGAATTGATCATGAATTGACCCGTAACCGCCGTTGCATAAAACGCTCTAAATAATAGCGCCATTCCGTCAACAAGCATAAAGGAATGTTGCTGCTCACTTTCTTTCATTAACACATTATCACCTCTATCATGATGTACATCCATTTTATCATACTTGACCACTAGTTTTAGGAGCGTTTATTTGGAAACTAATTTATTCAATTGGATTATCATCATAGGAAATCCAGTCACTATAGCTGCCAATATAGATCAAAACATGTTTAAAACCAGCTTCTTTCAATGCAATATAATTGGGAGAAGCCGTTACACCTGAACCACAGTAGACAATGATTTCCTTATCTCTGTCGATATCGCTGAAATTCTCTTGAAGCTCTTCCTTCTTTTTGAAATGGCCATTATCGAGTACCTTCGTCCATAGCTTGTTGACTGCACCAGGAATATGTCCGGCTTTTTTATCGATTGGCTCCTCGATCCCCTGATACCGTTTGGATTCCCTTGAATCCACCAAAACGATATCATCTGGATTTTTTAATGTATATTCCTTCACTTTTTCATAAGAGGCAAATACGGATTCATTTAATTCAATATGATAATCTGTTGCTGGATAATCCGCACCTGCCGTATCAATCGGGTAACCTGCATCCTTCCAGGCCGCATATCCCCCGTCAAGCACTTGGACATTCCGATGACCAAGATAGCTCAGCAGCCAGACAAACCTGGACGCATAAGAACCCTCTCCGCCGTCATAAGCCACGAGCACCGTATCATTCGTTATTCCGTACGCTTCCAGTTTACCTTTAAACGTTGTTAAGTCCGGAAGCGGATGCCTGCCACCATGTTCCCCAACAATTCCTGATAAGTCTTTTTCAAGATCGAAATAAACGGCGCCGGGAATATGGTCTTGGTCATATTCACTTTTCCCTGCGTCAGGAGTGCCTAGCCGAAAGCGACAGTCACAAATCCTTATATCATTGGAAGTCAGTAACGGCAACAACTCTTCTTTACCCATTATATAACTCATCTACATCTCCTCCTATTTAAAAACGGTCCAGATTTGATAGAATACATTCCCATCCGCTTGCTTGCTGAAGGCTTCAATACTTTCATTCTTTATCGAAGCTCATTTCCCTTCAATTGATGAAAATTATTCTCGCCTTTTTCGTTTTAATGATGTTTTACCGTGATACTTCTAGTTGGATATACATCTAAGTGACACTGGAAATCCTTTCATGAACCAAAAGAATGGCTGCCGACAGCAGCCATTCTTTTGGTGTATATACTAATCGTGGAAATGAAGGTTATTCACTGATCTCATTTCGAATGCATTTTTTCCAATTCCGTTACGGCTTTTTCATAGTATGGTACATCAACTTTTTCTTCTAAAGCTGCACGTAACCCTGCAAAGATATCGGCCACCTCGGTCTTAAACTTGTTTTGAATCGCTTGCAACTCTTGATCTAGCGCTTCATTATACAGGCCATATAGCCGCTCACCCTGCTCTTTTACATAAATAAGGGCAGGTTCATCCAAACGCTTTTGCATACCCTCGCTCATTTTCACTTTTTCATTTTTTTCAAAGAAAGACTTAGGGTTTTTAAATAAAGCCAATTCCCTCTTGAAATCCGCTGTATCCAAATGGACGAAAGCTCCCGCAAATTCTGGGGAATCCCGCTCACTTGGTTCATATGGCTGAACCGAGATGGTTTTTCTTACTTTCTGCATTTGCTGCACCAAACCGTTTTGTTTCTCGTTCAACAATTTATTAACGAACATTTCCGATCGTAAAGCCGTTGCCCGCATTTCCTGGGCGAGGTCAAAGCCTAAGGCATCCAGTAAATTGGTCAGTGCTTGCTTAAGGACCATTTTCAGATCTCCGCCATCATCCTTCAATACAGCTGGATTGAAGGACTCCTTGAAGAAATCATTAAACCGGAAAAAGACCCGTTGTTTACTATAAAAAGTCAATTCATCAATTTCTTTTTTCAACCGTTGCTTTTCTGCATCGCCTTTCATGACAGAGAGAATTTCAGAAATATCCTGAGCCTCACTTGAAAGGGTTTCTATAGCTTTTCGTTTCGTTTTTTCATCCTGCCTGGATGCCGCAATTACATCACGGAGCAGCTCCTCCGTTCTTTTTACGGCTGCTTGTGCGGATTCAATGGCAAGTCCGGTTAGATCATTTTCGATAAAGAAATCGAACTGCTTCTGGAACTCGAAAATTCCGCTATTCGGAAGGAACGAGTGTTTAAAGGAACCAGGCACTTGTTTTTCCGATAATGCCCCTTTACTTGAAAGTGGAAACAGCTTCGGAAAACGGATGCCGAATCCATTCAATTGATCTGTGACATAATCCATCACTTCTTCCAATTCATCGGTCGTTTGGGCAAGATCGACGGCATTGACGATAAAGAACATCTTATCCATGGCGAACGAATCTTTCACACGCCCAAGCTGAATCAGGAACTCCCTATCTGCCCGGGAAAACGGGTGATTGTAATAAGTTACAAAAAGAATGGCATCGGAGTTCTTTATATATTCGAAAGCAGCTCCTGTATGCCGGGCATTTATCGAATCCGCCCCTGGAGTGTCGACAAGCACCATTCCTTGCTTTGTCATTTCGCAGTCATACCGCAATTCAATCAAATCTACTAGACATGACTTGGACTCTTCCGCCGCAAAACGTTTAAACCCTTCCAGATCGACCGTAACCACATTTCCTAAATCGTCTTTATGCTCGGGCATCCCTTGGTGAAAAGCGCGAAGGAAGGATAAATGCGTTTTCCCTTTATCCACCTCACCAGCTTTTGCAATGATTTCACCTGCCAGTTGAAGGGCTTCATCAAGTGTCTTAGCCGATTGATCAAAGGCAGCTAAAGCCAGGCTTACATCTTCTAATAGCATCGCTTCCGTTTTTAATTTGACGGTTGCTGTTCCATGTGGATGGTCAGCGTCAGAGGCCATGATTTTGTTGATGGCCGCGGTTGTCGGATTAGGCGAAACAGGCAGGACGCTTTCTCCCATTAACGCATTGGCAAAGGAAGATTTCCCGGCACTGAAGGCTCCAAAGAGGGCAACAGTGAAGGTCTGCTTTTCCAAACGATTTGCCTTATCGGACAATTCCTTATAAAGTGATTGAAAACCTCTCAAAGGTGCAATCAACTGTGCGGCCTGCTGTAAATTCGTTGCAGTTTCCATTAGCTTTTCTTTACCCCGTAAATTCGTAGCATCAGGCATTGGGTTCGATTTGGAAGGTAAAACATCCTGCAAAGCTTGCTCTGCCACGGCTGGTTCTTTGACCTGCTTTCGAATACTGTCTTCAGCAGGTTTCATGATTTTGACGGTAACGTTTTTTTCCTCTTCATTCCACTGACTTAGAAGATTTTCGACATCGTGCTCCGGTGCCCAAGCTGCCGGTTGGTCGTATATCGCCTCCAACCTTGCCGATTGCGCCTCGATTTCAGCGTTGATCACTGAAGTTACTTTAAGGGCTTCGGCGAATTCGGCAAAACCTGCAAGTTCCTGATCGATGGATTGCGACTGCTCTTCCACGATTCCTTGCATGACGGAAGCGATTTGATTCAAGAAGCCTTCCGATACATCACGAGCCTTCTTTTTAATGGAAGTGGCCAAGTCATTGGTATAGTTCAAGACATATTCGCCTGTAATATCGACTTGAGGCTTCAGGGAGTCTTTTATGTAAGCTTCCGTTACCTCGATTGACATGGTCTGGGCCTTGCTTTCAAGTGCTGAATCATGCACTTCTGCTTTCGTCAACGTCTTGACCGCCAACTCCTTAAGATGCCATTCGAGCTGGGTTTTGACTTTTTCTTGCAGGTCAGCCAAAAAAGTCCGAATGCGTTCCTCACGCTCCGCCTCCGTTTTTTTCTTGGCAAATAAAAGTCCCATTTTAAAATCAGGTTGTGCCGACTCCAAGAAGGATTTTCCTAAGTCGCGTGTGGAAGCGGGCATGATGTATGCACTCTTCAGGATCGTTTCCAGAGCCTCCGAATATTGGACCTTGATTGCTTCGATCCGGCCAGTTAATGAATGCCTCTCCTTCATTAGGCTGTCCACTTGATGCGTCAGATGCGTTCGTTCTTCATAGGGAAGCTCAGACAGCACTTCAAATTCATTCGCGTGTTCCTCTTCATACTGTTCCTTCAGCCAGCCAAGATGCCTCTCGATTAATGCATTGGCCGATTGCATGATGGCATCCTTTCCATCACTTTGGCCCCTGTTTGCCATTTCATATATAAACTTGCGAACATCTTCTATTTCATTATCTTTATTATTCAAATCTCTAACGGATGTATAAAAAATCCCATCAGGATACACATTCCAATTTGCAAATGCTTCTGAAACGGATAGCTTGAAGTCTTGAAAGCTAAGCTCACCCTCATCATGCTTATCGATCATATTGATAATTAAATATGTCGGTTTTTCAGCCTCCAGCAATTCTTTCGTGAACAAAAAATTCACTTCTGACTGTACGTGATTATAGTCCATAACATAGAAAACGACATCAGCAAGATGCAGAGCTGATTCCGTGGACACCCTATGTGCATCGTCAGTCGAATCGATTCCTGGCGTATCCATGATGGCACATGAATCCGGCAGGGAAAAATGTTTGGAACTTATCGTTATCGCCGAAACGGAATCTCCATCTTTAGCAAATTTCTTGACCTCTTTAAAATCATATGGTGCAGGAAATAAAACGGGCGGCTGGTTATGATAAAAGACTTTGGCATAGTCTTCCCCTTTTTGGACTTTAACCGTATTGGCACTCGTTGGAATCGGTGAAGAAGGCAAAACTTGTTCATCAAGCAGGAAATTGATCATACTTGATTTACCCGCTGAAAAATGCCCGCAAAAAGCGATGATGAACTCCTCATCATTCACTTTCATGATTAACTGCTTCAGCTTATCAGCGTTCCCTGTATCACCTGCCGATTGAAATTTCTCATACATGGCAGTCAAAATCCCCAATTTGGACTGTTGTTTAACTGTTTCTTGAATCATGAATCCATACCCCTTAATCTATCATCATTTTAATACTCTTATTGTAAACGATTTCGATTGTTATTCATACCGTCAGCTTATAGTTTTACTATATGATTCATTACAGGCCATGTTAAAA
The DNA here is from genome assembly GCF_001439925.1 of Peribacillus muralis. Classification (GTDB taxonomy): domain Bacteria; phylum Bacillota; class Bacilli; order Bacillales; family DSM-1321; genus Peribacillus; species Peribacillus muralis. The sequence goes on along the minus strand of NZ_LMBV01000022.1, from coordinate 25,668 downwards.
AAAACCACCGATTGGTGGTTACGAAGTTTAGATAATTATAAAATTTGAATCAAAAAAAACCAGGCTATTCACCTGGTTGTAGGAGTGGGGTTGAATGACGCTCGGTTTTCCTTTGTTGACGCATCATAAGGCTTTATTGCCTTTGCCGGTTTTTGAATATTACTCAGTACATATTTCATCACAAAACCATATGTAGCGATTGTCAATAAAATGAATACCCAGACCATTACATACACCATCCTCTTTTATAGTTAGCTGCTTTTAGTTTTTTAAGAAATGAATTGCTATTTGATTGAGAATAATTTTCATCTTCATTTAGAATCTTATCACGAACGATAATCATTTTCAATAAGAAAATGAAATGTTTTTTATTTTCCTCTAAAAACCGTAGAGTATTCCGTATTTTCCTTTAATGCTTTCTCTTCGAGAGGAATTCTTACCGCCATCATCCAAATGTTCAAAATCGTAAAGATGATCGCCGTTAAATATGCATTGAATAACAAGGAAATGACAATGATTTCCGTAGCCACGATGATATAATTGGGATGTTTGAAAAATTTATAAGGACCTTTAATGACCACTTCGGCATTAGGAACGACGATGATTTTTGTATTCCAATGCTTCCCTAATGAACTGATCACCCAAATTCTTCCTGACTGAGCCATCAGAAAAAGTGTCAGCCATATCGGCCAAAGTGCAGAGACATTCCTTCCAAACATGGTCACTTCAAAAATGAGGACGATAAAAAAGCTAACATGCATCAGGACCATCCATCTGTAATGGGACTCACCGTATTCAACTGCTCCAGCCACTTTCAGCTGCTTTTCATTTTGTTTGGCAATATATAATTCTACGAGGCGCTGAATCGCAATCAGAATGATGAAAATGGTGAAAATCATCATGTCCACCTCATTAACAAAAGTTCAGATGAGAATCCTGGCCCCAATGCCGCAGCCAAGCCTAAGTCACCTTCATTTCCGCCACGCTGCATGAATCTCTCCAAGACATACAAAATCGTCGCTGACGACATGTTACCAAACTCCCTCAACACACTCATTGATTCTTTTGTCATGCTTTCATCGAATCCTAAAGCTTCGTGATAGGCGTCAATCACCTTCTTCCCGCCTGGATGAGCAATGAAATCCGTAATATCATCGAGCTTTAATTCATTTTCCACTAAAAAGGCTTGTACATTTGGTTTTAGCCAGTCCTTGATGATGGTTGGGATATCCTTGGAAAAAACGACGTATAGTCCCTGATTCTTAACATCCCACCCCATTACATCCAAAGAATCCGGCATAAGCGTGGATTGCGAATCCAAGAAGCTCAAATGCCGTTCTTGTTTTGAAAACTGTTCATGCGGCACTTCATCCCCACACACCAATACACAGCTTACACCATCAGAGAATAAGGATGTTCCAATTAAATTACTTTTGGAAATATCATTCCTTTGGAATGTCAAACTGCATAATTCCACGCTTAAGACAATGACCTTCGCCTTCGGGTATGCCATACAATATTCGAAAGCTCGCGATAGTCCGCTCGCCCCACCTGCACAGCCAAGCCCCCAAATCGGGATCCTTTTAACATGCGGGTTAAATGGAAGTTCATTCATGATCCTGGCATCGATCGTCGGAGTAGCCATACCCGTGCTTGAAATGAAAAAGAAAGCATCTAATTCGCTTGCCGGAAGCTCCCTTTTTAAAAACTCTGTGTTGGCTAAGCATTTTTCTATCGCCTCAACCCCAAACTCGATTGCCTGCTTAATGTATAAATCATTCCGCTCGGCAAAGGTATGCTCCTCTTTAAACCAATCAAGATCATTGGAAAAATACCGATTTTCTACTTGTCCATTTTTAAAGGCCTTTAATAACCGTTCAATATTTTTGAAGGAAGGTCCGAAGATTTCACGTGAAAATTCCATTATCTTTTCCTGTGATAGTAAATATGGCAGTTTTATATGTGATGCAGATAGCAAATATGGCATGAGCCCACCCCTTATTATTCATGATATGGTTAATATACCCACAACAGTGACTTTTATGCTCCCTTACTAAATAACTATAGCCATTCATGATTACTCACATTATTTCTTACACAAATAAAATAAATAGGTAAAAAACACTATTTATTTGGTAAGATAGAGAAAAAACTCATACTAATGGAGGAATACGCTATATGGAAAGCAACGTTGTAACCAAAAAAGTCTTAAATGCAACTATTTTTGCCGCCAAGTCGATCCTTCCTTCCTCTTTAGTCATACACAAGCCGTCTCTCCTTAGACAGCCTTTGGAACAGGAATCCATTGGCGTCCTTATTGGCATGACGGGTGATATTCGTGGAAGCTTGATCATTGAGGGCACAACCGATTGCTTGAGTAAGATTGGTGAAAGCATGTTTGGCATGCCGCTGAATGGCGAAATGCTTGAATCTTTTGCAGCAGAACTTGGCAATATGCTCGCGGGAAATATGGCAGCCTCCTTGGCAGCCGATACAACCATGGATATTACGCCTCCCACCGTCATTGTGGGCAATACGAAATTATATGGCTTTAATGAAGCCATCAATTTACCCATCTCTTTGGAGGGTTCAGGGACGATTCATTTCATCTTCATGATTGAAAGGTAGGCATACCCGTTAAAGCCCCTTACCGGTGAAGTAAGGGGCTGATTTCAATCCTCTTCTTTTACGGAAGATTGATTTTGTACTTGAATAATGATGTTTTGAAACTCCTCTTTGCCACAAACACTGCACTTGAACTCCTGACTTAAAATGGTCCGACAATGAATGCAATACTTTTTCTCCATCTCTATCACTACTTTCCTGAACATATACTATCAATATATTCAAAAACGGAAGATAGTTTCCTTTTATCTGACAAAACCATCAATCATCTTTAGCAGTACTGCATTTTCTTTGCAAGAAAATGCCCCGAATTCTCGGATATTGAGAATTCGGGGCATGAATTGGCTGTTTCTATTAAAACTTAGGCTGCCTTCTGGCCTTCCAAATGCGATTGCTTCACTTTACCCTTTGTCGGAATGATGTTGAAGACGATATTCAAGAAAATCGCAGTCAAGCTGCCTGCAACAATCCCGTTTTCCGTCAAGATTTGAAAGCTTTCCGGAATTTGAGAAAACAGTTCAGGAACGACTGTTACCCCGAGGCCCATACCTACTGAACAAGCGATGATCAATAAATTCTCTTGAGAAGCAAAATCCACTTTGCTCAACATCTTTATTCCAGCAGCAACGACCATACCGAACATCGCCACCATTGCGCCGCCAAGCACGGATGAAGGAATAATGGTCGTGAATGCGCCAATTTTCGGAACGAAACCAATGAAAATAAGGATACCTGCCGTTGTATAAATGACATTTCTCGTTTTAACGCCTGACAATTGAATCAATCCGACATTTTGTGAAAATGCGGTATATGGAAACGCATTGAACAAACCGCCAATCATGATGGCTAGCCCTTCGGAACGATACCCACGAGCTAGATCATCTTCTGAAATCTCTTTGTCGGTAATTTCTCCAAGTGCATAATATACGCCAGTCGACTCCACCAAGCTGACGACCGCCACCAAGGTCATGGTAATGATCGGTGTGATGTTGAATGTCGGAAGGCCGAAGTAGAAGAAATGTGGCATATGCAGCCAAGTGGCACTGACCACTGAACTAAAATCAACTTTCCCAAGGAAAAATGCAACAACTGTCCCGACTAATAACCCTAATAAAATGGAAATGGAACGGACGAATCCGGTTGAGAATTTATACATGAATATGATGAATAATAGAGTACCAAACCCAAGAGCTACATTAGTCAAGTCTCCGAAATCCTTAGCCCCTTGACCTCCGCCAAGATTGTTGATGGCGACAGGAATGAGCGTGATGCCGATGATCAATACAACCGAACCAGTGACAATCGGCGGGAAGAACCTTGCCAGCTTCCCAAAGAATTTGCTGATCAAAACGACAATCAATCCAGACACCAATATGGATCCATAAATGGAATTGATTCCATATTGCGTACCAATTGCAATCATCGGACTTACTGCTGTAAATGTGCAGCCTAGGACGACCGGAAGCCCAATTCCAAAAAATTTATTTTTCCACACTTGCAATAAGGTTGCTATCCCGCACATTAAAATATCTATCGACACTAAATAAGTTAACTGCGCTGCAGTCAATCCCAGCGCCCCACCGACAATCAATGGAATGACGATCGCTCCGGCATACATGGCAAGAACATGTTGCAATCCTAAGGACGCAACTTTTAAAGGAGATTGATTAGACATTGATAGGAACCCCTTCCTTTTCTTCAACGAATGTTATCTCACCGAATTTCAACTTTTCGATTCGCGCAAGTGACTCCACTTGAAACCCTTGCTCCCTCAGGTCCTTCCCGCCACTTTGGAAGGCCTTTTCGATGACGATGCCGATTCCGACCACTTCTGCTCCAACCTGATTACAAATATCCACCAAGCCTCTAGCTGCTTGACCGACCGCAAGGAAGTCATCGATGATCAAAACCTTATCGCCAGCTTCAATATATTTATTGGAAACCGTAATGGTATTGGTTTCTTGTTTTGTAAAAGAGTGAACGGACGCCGTCACTAAATCATCTGTCAAAGTGAGTGATTTACGTTTACGTGCAAAAATTAGCGGAACTTCCAATTCCAGCGCAGCCATCAATCCAGGTCCAATGCCTGAAGATTCAATGGTCAACACTTTCGTTATTTCCTTTTGATCGAAACGTTTAACGAATTCCTTACCAATTTCTTTCATTAGCATAGGATCCATTTGATGATTTAAGAATGAATCTACTTTTAATATGTCTTCAGATAAAGCTTGACCCTCTGACAAGATTTTTTGCTTTAAAAGTTGCATGAAGGTTCCTCCCAGTCTTGGTGTTTATTGACCCTAAGCCATGCCGTGTTTCCAGCCAAATAAAAAAGCCCAAGAAACATTGCGGCACTTTTTTGGAGTGAAGCAATATTTCTTGGGCATGAATGAAAAATGAATCAGCAAAAGCCTTCATTACGCAACAAGATCTATTACTCACCCATAGTCGAATTATTTGCGGTAATTCGGTAGAAACTTGCAGGCCATATCCCTGCTATTATACGAGTGAAACTTTATATTTTATTAATATATGAATTATAACAACGTTACCTCAATTTGAAAAGGGATTTTTTATAAAAAACCGAACTTTCCATTACAATACTTAATGATCATTCGTTTTTTTCCAAAATTATGAACTTTTATAAGAATACGCATCTCTTTTTAATAACACTTTGAAGACCTTGACTATTCCGCCAAGGCCTTCGCCATAATTATTGAATTTTGTATACGTCTTTGTATTTGCTCTCAAGATAATCAATTAAATATTGAACATTCAGGCCTTCTCCTGTCGTTTCTTCCAAAATCTCTAGCGGTTTTTTTGTTTTTCCGAATTTATGTATCTTCTCATTTAGCCATTTGCTGATTGGGTCGATGTTGCCGGATTCCAGTAAGTCATCAAAATGAGGCAAGTCTTTTAGCATGGACTGCTTGATTTGAGCTGCATACATATATCCCAAAGCATACGATGGAAAGTAGCCAAAGCTGCCGTCTGACCAATGTACATCCTGCAATACACCCATGGCATCATTCTCAGGCACTACCCCTAAATATTCCTTATATTTTTCATTCCAGACCTTCGGTAAATCCTTCACTTCTAGCTCTCCGTTAAACAGGGCTTTTTCCAGCTCATACCGAATCATGATGTGTAATGGATATGTAAGCTCATCTGCCTCGATGCGGATAAACGAAGCTTTTGATTCGTTAATGCCACGGTAAAAGTCATCCAGCGTCACATCATTGAATTGTTCGGGCGCGAATTCTTTCAGAAGCGGAAACTTATTCTTCCAGAAGCTATAGTTACGCCCAATGAAATTCTCGAAAAACAATGATTGTGATTCATGGATCCCCATTGATGTCCCTTCATCAAGCAGCGTTCCGGTTAACTCCTCAGCGATATTCTGTTCATAAATGGCATGTCCGCATTCATGGATCGTTCCAAAAATGGCCCCCCTGAAATCATTTTCATCGTAGCGGGTCGTAACCCGGACATCGCCCCGATTAATTCCAGTCGCAAAAGGATGAACGGTTTCATCCAGCCTGCCAGCCTTAAAATCGTATCCCAGCTGCTCTAAAACGGCCAGGTTCAGTTGATGCTGCTTTTCTTTTGGGAATTTTTTATAAAGGAATGCCGTTTCAGGTTGATCTTCACTGGCTGCGATTTGCTTTACAAGAGGTACTATACTCGCACGAAGTTCACCGAAAACCTTGTCAAGTATATCTACGGTTACACCTGGCTCATACATATCCAAAAGGGTATTGTATTTCTGCCCCTCATAGCCCCAATACTCAACGAACTTACGTGTATACGCAACAATTTGCTCTAAATAAGGTTGAAATAATGAAAAATCCGCTTTTTCCCTTGCCTCTTCCCAAGCACTTTCGGAGCGGGATTGCAGAATCACGAACTCCTTGAATTCATTTGCGGGAATTTTCTTATTTCTGTCAAACTCTTTTTTACATTCTTGTACCATTTTATTGGTCGTCTCGCTTAAGCGAGCTTCTTCCATTGCGAGTTCCGTAATGAAGGACTCCATTTCTTTACTTGTGCTCATATTAAAAACCTCTGATGACAATACCCCAATAACTTCTGATCGCTGCTCCACTCCCTTTTTCGGTGCACCTGTGCGCAGATCCCAAAAAATCAGCGCCAGTGCCTCCTTATAGGCTGCGATTTTCTTAACATAAGCTTTAAATTCTTTTTCTATCAGTTCGTTATCTTTTTTATTCATATTCACCGCTCCTTCCACCTACAGTTTACCATATTATACTAAAATCCTTCACCTCAGAACTATCCGCAAAAAAAAAGAGCCAAGGGAGCATGCCCCTTAAGCTCTAGAAGAGTTTATAGCGTTACAGGAAGAACGGAGACAATCTTATCTTTCACCTGTTCCGTAAGATTCTTTTCCGTCAATATCTGTACGGTCCCAGAGTCGTTGCTCGTCCTGATCAAACGGCCAATTCCTTGACGCAGGCGAAGGAGCATGTATGGAAGATCCACTTCCTCGAATGCATCGGTGACCGAATTTCGCTTAGCTTCAAACACAGGGTCGCGCGGCGGGAATGGCAGAGAGTGTATCACGACGTTTTGCAGTGATGATCCCGGAACATCCAGACCTTCCCATAAATGATAGGAGAAAAGAGAGGATTGCTCATCTTCTTGAAACTTCTTAACAAGCTCACTGATTTCCGCTTCCCCTTCAAAATAGAAAGGATAAGCCGATTCCGGACAATGATCCTTAAACCAATGCAATTCTTCTTTGGATTGGAACAATACCAACGTTCTGCCTTCATTTTCATCAATGGTTTTCAATGTATACTGAAGTTTCGCCAATTGGTCTTCCGTTTCAAAGACAGGCATGTTCATCTTCATGACTTCATCATAGTCGAATGGAGATTCCACAGAGAAGCTATCATACTTTTCTATCCCTAAACTATCAGCAATGTACTGGAAAGATTTATTATCCGATAAGGTAGCCGAAGAAAAAATGTACGGGATTTTTTTAGAAAATACTTGTTCAGACAAAATATCCTGTACCAGCCTTGGCATAATGACCAAGGTCTTCGTCATTTCATTTTCTTCAAACCAGGAAACGGCCTGTTGATCCTTGACGAATAGAGAAAGCGAATAACCAAGCTGCTCTAAATATTCTTCCGTCACTTTTAAGTCATAATCATTGATCGTGTACATTTCCGCTTCAAATACAAGATTCTCTTCCAATTCTTCAACCTTTTTATGAAGCTTTTGGGCAAAGCTCGTTATTTGCTTGGACATAGGAATTTCATAACGGTTTGATCCGGTGACATGGATCGCTTTTTCATCGAGCAAATCAAAAAACTCTTCATTGATATCAATTAAATCCTCAATGATGTATAGCGTTTCTTCACGAACCTGATTGGCTGTAAGCAATTCCAAAACAGAAGCAAGAGTTTGTTCGCCCACTTTATAGGTTAATGCCTTTTGAGCAGCAAATTCCAAAAGATGACCTTCATCAAAGACAACGCAGCTATGTTCAGGCAATAACGGTAATTGCCCTTCGCGCTTGCGTTTTTCTTTAGTCCACACATGCTCCATGAAGAAATCATGTGAACAAATGATCAAGTCACTTGATTTTCGATAGTGATCCCTTGATAAGGTTTGACCACAGCGATGGCGCTTATCACAAGTAAAACAGTTTTGAAGCTGATCCCAGCCGACTTTTGACCAATCTTCATCATTTAAATAAGGATATTGTTTACGATCTCCATATGCTGTATAGGCGTTCATCGATGAGTTATCATGAACAAACTTTGGAAGTTCATCATAAAGCTGATCAATTCCTTCAGAATCTTCATGATTCACCGCATGCTCCAATTTCTTAAGACAAACATATTGATCGTGGTATTTGGCAAGACGGACATCCACTTCAATACCTAAAGCATTTTTAATTTTTTCAATGTCGCCTTCTTCTTTAACAAGCTGTTCAATCAACGTTTCATCTGCACACGAAATAATGGCCGGTTGATTCGTATATCTTGCATAACAGATCGCATATAGTAAATAGACCAAGGTCTTACCGGTCCCTACACCAGCTTCCGCAAAACTTACATTCTTTTCTTTAAAGGCTTTTTCCAACTGAAAAGCCATGAAGATTTGTTCATCACGCAGCTCAAATCCTTTTTCGGGAAGAATATCGTAAAAAACATCACCGATCCATTCTGAAAGCTTATCGTAAAAAGAATCTTCCTTTGTTACCGAAAAAGGCAGTGTTTTAAGCATTCTGGTCTCCCCTTTTATCTATCATAAGTAAATCGAATTCGTAACAAAAAACAATCTTAAGCAAAAGTTTATTATCCTTTATTAATCATCAATAGTCAAGGTAATTACCCATATACCAACTATGAAATTCAAGTATATGCTGACCCATTTTCAATTCATATTAAAAAATAAAAGACAGGCTCTTAGGTTAAGAGCCTGTCTGTAAATAATATAGGGTTGAATTAAGCTTTGTTTACGTTTGATGCTTGTGGTCCACGTTGACCTTGTTCTACATCAAATGTAACATCTTGGCCTTCTTCAAGAGTTTTGAAACCTTCGCCTTGAATAGCTGAGAAATGTACGAATACATCGTCTCCGCCTTCACGTTCGATGAAGCCAAAACCTTTTTCTGCGTTAAACCATTTTACTTTACCTTGTTCCATTTTTGTTGCCTCCTAGTGTGTTCTCCACACATTATATTACTATCCTTGCTCATTGCACATTAAGGTTTTCCTTAAATTTGAACAAAAATAATTCACTATTAGAATAACAGAAAAGGAAATGATAAGCAAGACTGGAACCTATTATGAATAAAACGTCCTGATCATTCAAAACATTCTGTTATATCTGACCTACTCATCGATTCGAGGCTGTCTCGGCGGGCGTTTTCCCCAATACTGATAAAGATCGGCGCGGATGAAACCGTTGAACAACTTCCTTTTTTTAGTCGCTGGCTTACCGTAATGCTGTTCAAAGTCGGGGTTGGAGGTAATCATATATACGGACCAGGTATCAAGCTTCTTGAAGGCTTGGCCCATTTCCCGATACATCTGTTCGACCGCTTTTTTCTCCCCAAGTCGTTCTCCGTATGGAGGGTTTCCGACAATGACACCATACTCTTTCCTAGTCGATATATCCCGAACCTGCATCTGCTTGAATTCAATCAAATCACCTAAACCAGCTTCAAAACTATTAGCTTTGGCTATATCAACCATTCGATGGTCTATATCACAACCGGATATATCCAAATACTGATCGTAATCCGCTAGGTCCTCCGCTTCATTCCTCGCTTCATCCCAGACCTTTGCGTCCATCCACGACCACGATTCCGCAACAAATTCCCGATTGAATCCAGGCGCAATATTTTGCCCGATCAAGGCTGCCTCAATCGGAATCGTTCCTGAACCACAGAATGGGTCTATAAAAGGTTTATCCGGTTTCCAATTGGTCAGCATGATCAAGGCTGCCGCCAACGTTTCTTTAAGCGGAGCTTCCCCTTGCCCGGTCCGATATCCTCGTTTATGCAAGCCTGCACCCGAAGTGTCCATCGTCAGCGTTACTACATCCTTCAAGATGGATACTTCAATTTTAAACAAAGGACCAGTCTCCGCAAACCAGGATACTTGTTTATATTTGCTTTTCAATCTGTCAACGATCGCCTTTTTGACAATAGCCTGGCAATCAGGCACGCTGTAAAGCTGTGATTTAACGGATTTACCGCTAACAGGGAACTCGACGTCGGCAGACAAATAATCTTCCCAATTCAAGGCCTTCGTTTTTTCAAACAATTCATCAAAGGAATATGCTTTAAATTCACCGACTTTAATTTTTACTCTATCTGCACTCCGAAGCCATAAATTGGAGCGGGCAATGGCAGATTGATCTCCTTTGTACATGATCTTTCCATTTTCGACTTGACACTCGTAGCCTAAATCCCTAACTTCCTTTGCAACTATGGATTCCAATCCCATTGCTGATGTCGCGATAATATCGAATTGTTTCATCGTTTTGCACCTTCTTTCCATTAATCCAAAATCAATGCCGTATCACTCTACCTCTTAACAGAATGAAACATCGATTTAAGCAAGTAAGCTTTCGCCAAAAAGTTCACTTTGCATTTTTGTTTGCTTAGCGTTCGTCAATGAATTTACCTAAATTCATCAATAGACATTCAAATAGAAGCTATACTTCTTTCTATGTATCGATTCGTATACACTGCAATCGTTTATAGATGAATTCCTGATCCTCATGCAGCAAAAAACATTTATTCGCAACTAACGATGTGTATCTCATTATAAGGTGCTCCTCCTCGTGCATTCCCATCCAATACTTAAGGAAGAAATCGTGAGCATTTGGACCTTACTATATAGAGCATACCCCGAATGATGGAATAGCTTCACATTCTCAAGACTTTTTTAAGGCATACAGGGGTTGATGAGATGTAAATAATTCATCGTCCTTTTGCTCTTACCTCGTCCGCCAAGTACTTAGTGTAACACAGCGGGGTTTTGGATATCGAAAAATAATAGTATCCATCCACTTTTTATAGAGGGCTGATTCATAAACAAAAACTCTCCTTAAAAAAGGAGAGTTGTGCTTTTGGTATAATATGATAACGTTCTGTAAGCCATGTTTTGTTCCTCAGTACTGCAAGCGACTCACGTCTCGTACTTCGGCGGTAATCATCTATCTACAGAAGCATGCGCTTCTGTCCTTCTCCTCGTTCAATTCCAAGGATGAAAGCGCCCCTACCATTAATTTGGGTTTCTCGCTCGTGGGGTTTACCTCGTTCCACCCTTTACATTTCTGTAAAGGCTCCGTCACTGTGGCACTTTTATAGGTAGTCATGCCATATCCAAAAGGACTTAGGCATTTTCCCAGCCGTCAGCAATCCAAGACTGCTGCCCAAGCTTATTTTTTCGCCAGGCACGAACACTACGGACATCGCAGTCCGTGCGAGCATGGACTTTCCTCTACTGCAAAGAATGCAGCAGCAATTACCCAAACGTTAACATAACATTATTGAGTATACTTCATTACTCATTAAAACACAATACCAAAATCATTTTCCCTTTAAAAAAGATTAATCAAAAAGCTTGTTTCCAAAAACATGCTTTTCCAAGTTGGATAGCCGTTTCAGGATGTCAAAGTTAGTGGTTCCCGGCGTTGCACTGGGAGCAGGTTGATTCGGACGTTTTGTGCTTTCTTCGGCATGTTTTTTTAATTTGAGATTTTCTTGCTTAAGATCTTCAATTTCCTGATGAAACACTTCATAATCTTTAATGATCAAATCCAGAAATTGATCCACATCTTCAGGTTTATAACCTCGCATGGCTGTTTTAAAATCTTTCTCAAGAATATCTTTAGCCGTTAATTTTATCTTATCGGATAGCATAAGACTTCACCTCAATACTTTCGCCAATACAATCGACTTTTTATTATTTTTTCAAATCTGTCCCGGTTTGTCAACGGAACACCTTAATAAATGAACACTGTTTAAGCGTACACTATGTACTACCATGAATCTCTATCTAAATTTCATCATAATATGAATGGCTTTCAGAAACAACTTTTAATCCATAAATATTTTCACTCAGTCATTCTTCGGACCAGCTGCCCTCTTCCGCAGCCATTTGCAGGTCATCGAAGTTTACTTGATAGATGGGGTATGCTTGATGTTCCGCTTTTTTCAATGCTTCATAAAAGGGGTATTTGGCTGATCCATCCTTTTCGGCTTCAAAAATGATCAGCAGCGCATCACTTTTATGGACCATGTACCTATTTTTGGTTCTCAGTTGTTGTGGTCCTTCATATGGTTTATTGAAAATCGATTCCACAAAATCGGCACGGGCCAATATCGACCGATAATACTCTTGATTGGTCTCGTTCCATGATTCCTCCTGTTTCAGGAAGGGTGTAAGCACGCCTAATTTAAGCTGTTCATATTGTTCCTTCAAATCGAATACCACTTCTGCTCCCCAAAGCTCGGTACCTAACTGCCCGGATATTATTACCCATTCCAGCCCGTCTTCCACCAATGGTATAAGACGCTGTTTTATCGCTTTCTTAATATATTTTACGGCTTCGTGGTCATTTTTGAATATCCCGAATTCAAACGCCTTGTAGCCAGTCAAATATAAAACCTTCATTGCTTAGCCAATCTCCCTTTTAGTGATTATGTATGAAAATAAGGGCTTAATAGCCCTTATTTATTAGTACCCGAAATGCCTAGGTGGACAGCACGGGTTGTGTGGCCTTCCACAAATCAAGTTTTGTGTATAGCACTCATTCACCACGGATTGTGTATGCGGGAAGTAATGCTTATACGTGTTCACATGTTTGTTGACCGTTGTAGTATGTGATGGATGAACGACAGGAATGACCGTGTTCGAAACATTCGTATTAACATATTGCTTAGTTGGATTGACTTGAGCTGGGGCCACTTGAGATGGAAGTGATTGCGTTGGGCCAGTTTGCATCGGTTGGGAATAGGCACCCATTACATTGGAGTTATTATTGTTGGATACGCCCATAACATTGGAGTTGTTGTTATTATATGCACCCATAACGTTATTATTTGAAGCACCCATTACATTGGAGTTGTTGTTGTTCGATACGCCCATTACATTGGCGTTATTGTTGCTGGATACGCCCATCACTCCTGGTGCGTTCCCGTATGCTCCCATTACATTGGCGTTATTTCCTCCACAATTACGAAAATTCATTTAAAATACGTCCCCTTTCGTCTGATAAGTTTAGTCTTACCATTACAGACTATGAAAAAAAGGGGAGACGTGTACTGAGGAAATGACCTATTTATACGGAATAGGCATAAAACTCTTTGTGACAGACACACGTACATATCTTAAACTATGGCTAATCCTTAATAATTTCCATTAAGGTGATGATTTTTCTTATAAAAAGGAGTAGAAACTTCCTTTTAGTGATGTAAACAAAACAATCGTTAAACAAAGGACAACAAAAAATAGAAATAAAGTCGTTTTATGCATTTCTCCGCTCCGCTTTCAAATTTAAATGATGTCAAGGATTTGAAATCATTGTCTCGAAAGATTACCCTCAACTCTTTCCATTTTACACATAATAGTTGAAGGCTACAATATTTGTATTCTTTTTTTTATTCACTAATTGGCACAGCGGATTTTCTTGCACCACTAGCAATACCCTTGGATATTTGTTTCTGTTCGAGCCGGCTAATCCGCTTTTCCAAATCAATTTGTTTTTTTTCGTCGACGGCGCCATTTTCTTTCCTCATCATTTCGTGATGTGCATCCATTGAGCATTCCAGAGCGGCAGATACATCCTTGAATTGATGCTCATATAATTTTGCACATTCGATACTTGCCGCTATCTTTAATTGAGCATGTCCTTTCAAAGCTACCCCCCTCCAAATTTCAAGCGCTTCATTGTATTGTTTCTGTTTCTTTTTCTGAAAGGCTAGGGCATGACCGGCAATAATGCGGTCCTCTTCATTTCCTGCTGCGACTATTTTCTCATAGGCGTCCACCGATTCCTGTTTCTTTCCTAGATAATCGAGCCATCGTGCAATTTGCATGGATTCTTCGGTATATCCATCCAACTGGAGAATTTTCCGGGACAAATGGATATATAAAGTGATCAGTGATAGAACATCCATTTCATTGTGCTTCATGATCCCGAATAAAATTTCCGGATTCTTTCTCTCAACAAAATCAAAATAAATCATCGGTGCCAAATAACCAGGAATGTCATCCTTTCGATGTACACCTAGAATATCCGTTTCGACTGCCGATAGCTTCACGCGTTCCAATTTATTTTTCCATAGCCTTCTTGAAGCATGATATAAATCGAAATGTCCGAATTCCGGGAGTTTCGGAACATGTTCCTTTATTAACGTATGCCTCGTTTTTAATTGAGGCCAGTCAAATGACTTCCCATTATACGTAACGAGCGTTTCGTAATTGATGTTTTCTAGAAAGCTTTGGTAAAGCGGTATTTCACTGCCTGGCTCTCGCAGGATATGTTGCTTCACGACCACCTCTTCGCCTTCAATATAGGCATAACCGAGCAAAAAAATGGTATTCCCCGCCCCACCGCCAAGACCGGTCGTTTCGGTATCAAAGAAAAAGAGCTCTTCACTTTTCCTTCCCTTAGTGGAAAGCGGATGCTCCAATGGGGCTTGATTCCATTCCTTTACGATTGTTTTCAGTTCGGAAAAGGCATATAAACCGTGTTCATGATTCAAAGGGTAACGGACCTCCCTAATGAAACAATAGTCATCATCGAAATGATAGGAAACGGTATCGTTCTCCAGCCACTTTTCAAGATAAGGAATGTCCTTTACGATTTCGGCATTTTCAGCAATGGGAGAAGAATGCTTAACCGGCTCCAGGTTCATATGTTTTTTCATCCGGTTCAATTTATTTTTTAAAGACATGAACAATACCTCTTTTCACCAATCAAAATACTCTATGATTGTTTTTCCTTACAAAATTGTCCCAATAGCCTTTTGGCATCATTTTTCGCGGTTTTTGTTGCGGATTCCGTTCCAATACAGGAAGGACAGCCGCTTTCACACGAGCAATTTTCAATCATTGATATCGTTTCCCTTAGAATGAGCTCGGAATTTTCATATACTTTATCACTTAACCCGATTCCCCCTGGATAACTATCATAGATAAAAATCGTCGGTTGTTCATTATGAGCCGCCTTAACCTGGGGATACACATGGATATCATGCGGATCGCACATAACATAAAGCGGAATCATGCAATTAAGTGCATGTGAGGCACCTATCATTCCTTGCTCGATTCGATTTTCGTCCCATTCAAATATATCCGGTCTCATTGAAAGCATCGCAGCATTTGTATGTAGTTCCATTTCCGGGAGAGAGATTGGTCCTGAACCAATATTCTCATGCGTTTCGAATTTGATTTTTTTGAAAATCGTCGGCATTGCGCGGATGGCTACATCACCGAAGGCAGCAGAGGTAGAGGCGAAAGTTCGCTGTTTATCCACTTCCAATACAGACAGCTGCACAGCTAAGTTAGCATCCGTATAATAATCCACGTTGACTTCACGAACAAAAGCTTTCTTTTCTTCCCAATCCAGTTTTTCCACTTGGAATTGGGTGCCCTGATGCAAATAGATGGCTTCGTCATGAAGAAGGGTCATCGCACTGAACGTATCCATTTCTCCTATGACCTTATTCCCCGGGGCATTGGTTTGATCGATGATTACGACGTTTTCCTGGGCTGCGGAACGAAGGCTGATATTACTTGCAGGAAATGCATCATTCATCCAATGCCATTTGTCGCCATTCAGATGCAAGACCCTTTCTTCGGTTAGGAATTCAAGCACATCCGCAATCTCTGTTCTTCCAAACGTATCACCTTTTTTAAACGGGAGCTCATAAGCCGCACACTTGACATGATCAACCAAGATCAAAAGATTATCAGGATTGATTCTTGCCGTTTCTGGATTTCTGTTAAAGAAATAATCGGGATGCTGTACGATATACTGATCAAGGGCACTGGAGCTGCCGACCATGATGATTAACGCTTCCCCATGCCTTCTTCCTGCGCGGCCGGCCTGTTGCCAGGCACTTGATATCGAACCAGGGTAACCAGTCATGATACAAACTTGAAGCTGGCCGATATCGACTCCCAGCTCCAGGGCATTTGTTGATATCACTCCATAAATCGAGCCGTCCCTCAAGCCTTGTTCTATTTCCCTACGCTGAGTGGGAAGGTAGCCGCCACGGTAGCCCCTAATTGACTTCGGACCCAGCTGCTTTGATACCAATTCCTGCAAGTACGTTAATAAGATCTCTACACGAACCCTGCTCCTGGCAAAAACGATCGTTTGAATTTTGTTCTTCAAAAACTCATTCGCAAGCTTCCTGACCTCCAAAACCGCACTTCTCCGAATATTCAGCGGCTTATTGACGATTGGCGGATTGTAAAAAACAAAGTGTTTCTTCCCGCTCGGCGCCCCGTTATTATCGACAAGGATCATTGGTGTTTCCGTAAGCTCCGTGGCTAACTCTTTTGGATTGTTGATGGTAGCGGACGTGCACACGAATACGGGGTTGCTTCCATAAAACCTGCAAATCCTTTTTAACCTTCTGATGACATTTGCGGTATGACTCCCGAAAACTCCCCGGTAAATATGAAGTTCATCGATGATTACATACTTCAGGTTTTCAAAAAGGGAGACCCATTTCGTATGGTGCGGCAGGATTCCTGAATGAAGCATATCAGGATTCGTGATTACGATATGCCCAGCTTGACGGATTTTCTGCCTAATATTAGAAGGGGTGTCCCCATCGTACGTATAACTATTAATTTCTGCTTCCATTTCGTGGATCATTTCATTCAATTCGCTTTTTTGATCGTAACTAAGCGCTTTAGTCGGAAAAATATAAAGCGCCCTCGCTTTTTCATCTTCCAGTATTTTTTGTAGCACCGGCAAGTTATAGCATAGTGTTTTACCGGAAGCCGTTGGCGTGACCGCCACAAGGCTATTGCCGCTTACAGCAGTCTCAAATGCCGTTGCCTGGTGGGTATATAGCCCATTGATTCCTCTTTTATTCAGTGCCTGTTTAATTTTATCGTCCATCCGATCAGGAAAAGGAACATGCTTTGCCTCTTTTGCTTCAATTACTTGCCAATGTACTATATTTTCATTAAAATCCTCATGTGTTTTTAAATCAGTGATGACCTCTTGTAAATTTTTTCGCAGTTTCATATACCCACCTCATATTCCTATTCTACCGAATGAACGTTCTATGCAAAAGGGAAACTATTTCCTTTTCCAAAAAAAAAAGCAGGAAACGGTACTATCCCGTTTCCTTGCTCAGTCTTTTGGAGTATTAATTCGAATCGACAAACCGTTTGATTTCTTCGGCCAAGCGGCTTGGAGATTCTAGCATCCCCATATGCCCGCTTCCCTCAAGGGTAACTTCCTGAATATGACTGCCTTTAACAGAAAAAGTCTTTTCTGCAGAGATGACTTTATCTTGTTCGCCCGCAACCAAAAGGACCGGCAGCTTCGTTTCTTTTAATACATGATTTCTGTCGATTCTGGTTCTCATGGCATGTAATGAGCCAATCGCACCGCTTTCACTTGTTTTGTATCCAATTTCCTTGGTTTGCTCAATGTGGGAATCAGCGGAATCGGCGAAGAGCTTCGGCACTAGCCCATCGATGAAAGCAGGTATCCCCTTCGCTTCGATTGTTTCAATCGATTTTAACCGCCCCTCTTTACCTGCCTCATCATCAGGTAAAGCAGTGGAATGCACCAATGAAAAACCTGACAATTTCCCAGGAAACCTTTCTGCAAACGCCAATGTGATATAGCCGCCGAGGGAATGTCCAAACATATAAACTTGATCTAGTTCTCGCTCTTCCAACACCGATGCGATATCATTTGCCATATCTTCAATTGAAAAGGATGCACCGATCGGCTCACTTTCTCCATGTCCCCGTAAGTCTACAGCTACAATGCGAAAATCATCTTTCAATTTAGAGACGATATCATTCCAATATTTATGGCTTCCACAAAATCCATGGATAAATAGCAGCGTTTTATTTCCCTTCCCTGTTTCTATGTATGAAAGCTTGCTATTTTCTGTCATATTGATTCCTCATTTCCGTTTATATTCATTCCATACCGTTATTCCCCATACTTCCCCATCTAAAACCCATCCGCGCATTCACACATCTTAAAACCCCCACATAGCCTATAGGCAAAGGAATTTTTAGGAAGGAGCACCGTGATGACCTCTTCTGAAAAAGATAATAACAGAACTCGAATCGAACCGTTTACCACTTTCATCAATAAGATGGATCGACTTTTTTCCGAAAGGCCTCCAAAAGGCATGCTGCAATCTTTGGATGAATTCTTTGGTTCCACTAAAGAACGCAGCTTTCCGGTTGATGTTCAAGAATCGAATTCGGAATATACCCTGACAGCTACCCTCCCTGGCATTGCACGCAGCCAAATATCGATTGATGTGCTGACGCAGGCTGTAACCATATCGGCGCGGAAGGCAGTAAAGCAGCATAAAAACCTTAACGCTCAAGGAATGTTTCAAAGGAAAGCTTCTACTGGGAACATGTCACGTACCATAACATTTCAAAAACCAATTGATGAGGCACATGTTACCGCACGACATCGCGATGGCATCCTCACACTGCACCTGCCCAAGATTAGAGGGAATCGAATTGAAATCAATTAGGCACATATAAAAGCAGACTTAAAAAAGTGGCTGGGACACTTGTAAGTCTGCCTTTTCTTTATTTATCATTAAACTTTAAAGAAGCCCCCCACTCCTTTGACCATGGTAGATACTTGAGAAACTGTGTTCATCATTTGTCCAGCTGTATTCATCATCTTCGTTATATCCATAGAGCCATCTTGGGTTTTAAATTGGTTCATCACCGATTTGATGCCTGATGGCTGGGGCTTTTGCATGAACTGCTGCTTCGGATATGGATTATGGGCCTGCTGTTGTCCTTGTGGTGGCCTTTTAGCCGGCAATAGCGGGTTGTCGAACATGCTGAACGCTTGCTGCTTCGGATAGTGATTGTACGGATTGGACTGCATTTGCGGCATCTGCTGCATTTGTGGCATCGACTGTATTTGTGGCATCTGCTGCATTTGCGGCGTCGGCTGCATTTGCGGCATCGACTGCATTTGCGGCGTCGGCTGCATCTGCGGCATGGGGGACATTGGCTGCATGACACTGTTGCCTGGTTGGTGCGAACTCACAGGCATAGCCTGCGGCTGACTTTGCTGAAATGGATGATAGGACCCCTGCTGATAAGGATCATGATAGGGAATCATATACCCCTCCGAATTTTGGGGATATGAGGGATAATAGGCTTCATGATTCTGTGCATGTTGCAAAGGATACTGCATTTGCGGCTGGTATCCACCTCCATATTCCGGCAGTGATATAGGATATTGCCCTTGATTTGGCGATACTTGGTTAAAACCGGATCTCATCATGTTCAATGAGCCCTCCTCTTTTTTCATTACATGGTTCTGATAATATATGAAAAAAGAGGGAATAAAGTGTAGGTGTTTTTTTACGATAAGATCCGAACGATTTCCGCTTTCACATGATGCAAAATGAATTCGACGGATTGAACATGACTTTTGAATCGCTTATAGCTCGTCTTAGGGAAAAACGCCTGAACAGCCACATCGGATAAATTATGGGCAGTTTGTTCAATTTGCTCGGGGAATAAATGCTTGAATTCGGTTTCCTTCATCCACTCCTTCATTCCCGATTCCCATTGCACGCAAGCTTCCTTTACCTGATCTGCGAATGGCTTAACTTCGGAAAAGAAATCTTTTTCTTTTCCTGCCTCGCGAACACCCTCATAGGTATCATCAGCTTCGGATGTATATTTTATTAATTGGTCTGTTAATCGTTGCAGTTTTTCTTTTTGCACAATAGGCTCCTCCGTACATTTGTTTCCCCTAAGTATAATCCAGATGCTATAAAAATTGAAATCCTGTGACTTATATTTGCACTTCAGTCAAAAACTTGGGCTTACTTACCGATTTTTCCGTAATGAAGGAAAAGGAGTGGCCATCCACAGTATTCACCCAATAATCCTCGGCTTTCTCAATGGCCTCCTGGGCTTCATTCACCAAAATATATTGCTCTGCCCATAGTTTGCACCGTACGGTATTAACTGTTTCCCCATAAGAAAGTTCCAAACGATCCAGGCTGGTACTGATCTCAGCTATCATCTTCAATATATCCTCTGTTGCTACATTTTTATTGACCATGCTGACCCCTCCCATTCATTACCTGTACTATTCTTTTTTTTATCATAAAGCCCTTCACGCTTGACAAAACTAGAAGGGAATCGGCAAAGAAAGTGGAATTCACTTAATTTATTATGCCCTTCGACAACAATGGCAGAATGAAGATTGACATTTTAAACAAAAATACAGATAGGAGGTGATTTCATGCAGTCGAATGACAGCAAAGAACAACAATACGAAAAACGACAAAAGCCGCCCTCTAAAAAAGCAGGAACCGGCAACCCGAAGCTTAGTGGGAAAAACCACCCCTCTACGTAATACTTGAATGCTTGCACCCTGAGCAGGGAAGGATTTTACGACTCCTTCCCTGTTTTCATTTTAAAAAAGCAAGTTTTTAACCATTACAGCTGTGTGAAGCTGTTTCTGCTTATGGTCATACCATTCGGTCAATTGCGGGTCTTCTTCCCAATTCGGCTCCACTAACCAATCTTTTTTTACCCTTCTATTCATATCCCACTGTTCAGTCTCAGAAATTTGATGAGTAATCACAGGATAAACCTTCCGCAGCATTGGAGTTTCATGATACCTTGGTTTTTTCCGATATTGTTCATAATCATACCTTGCCCCGGTCGCCTCGGTCCTGCAGGAAAACTCATAAAAAACCGGAAATAACTTTTCGGAAAATAGGAGTCCAGCCAACCTTTTCCCCAATTTAATCCTTTCATCGATGTTTCTAAAATGAGAAACGGATGAGCCATACAGCTTTCCATGGCAGGTAGGGAATAGCACCGTGCTAAAATGCATCCAATCCTGCAGGAAAAACAATATAGAATGAAAAACGAAGGGTAGCCTTTTTATAACCGGTTTTTCAATGATATTTTGTTCATTTATTATAAGTGCCGTAACTAATTGCTCACGATTTCCGTGCTTCCAAAAGGCATTCCATGCGTTTGTCATGAATTGAGTAATGAAAAAAAAACGACCTAAGTAAAACAAAGGGCGACGACACCTCTTCGAATGATGGTAAAGAAGTAACTGTGGATATGCGTCTTGAAATATCCTCCAATTTGCTTCTTCATATGTCAGGAATAAGTGTCGCCTGTACTCAAGACCCAGCATCTGTGAAAACCATATCCCTTCAAGATCACACATATTCCACCCTGCATTCCTTGAGACCATACCTGCCAAGAAAGACCATTGTATTTCAGGATGTTTTCGAAAAAAATGTTCATATGCCTTCGTTCTTGATATATTATCTCTATTCGCTTTTGCTGTTTGGACTTTTATGGAGTGAAGCAATCGCTTCTCCGTCTTTGACATATGCATATCATTGGGACCTGCCTTCCTGTATCATGAATTGTGACATATCATTGTACTTAAACCCTATCGTTCTAAGAAACAATTCTTTTTATTCACATTTTGGATTCTTTTTTTGCTAATATAGATAAGTGAAAAAAAGGAGGGGTAAAAGTGGCATTTCATTATCCCAACGGACGAAGATTTGTACCGCAGGCTATGGAAGAAAAGAAAAGTCCACTTGAAAAAATCAGTTACGGAAACCGGGGAAAAACATTGGAGGACGATTTGAATGAAACCAACCTGTATTATTTGGCACACAACATTGCCGTCATTCATAAAAAACCGACACCCATTCAAATTGTCGATGTCCACTACCCGAAGCGAAGTGCTGCAGTCATTAAGGAAGCCTACTTCAAACAAGCATCGACCACTGATTACAATGGAGTTTATAAAGGAAGGTACATTGATTTTGAGGCAAAGGAAACGAAAAACAGTAGCTCCTTCCCCCTCAAGAACTTTCATGATCATCAAATTGAACATATGAAACATATCGTTCAACATAACGGAATTGCCTTTGTGATCATCCGCTTCTCCGCCATGGATGATATATACTTAATGAGTTCTGAGCAATTGAGTTTTTATTGGCAGAGAATGAAGGACGGCGGACGCAAATCCATTACTCTACAAGAGGTTGAAAACAGTTCAAAGAAGATTACTCTTGGCTTTCAACCGAGAATTGACTATATTAAAGTAGTAGATTCGCTTATTGCAGAAAATTTTTAGTTTTTTTTAGAAAGGCAGGTTAGCTGTTATGGCTGAAAAATATAATACTAGGGAAGAACGCCGAAAACAGGGCCAATCCCAAAAAAAGGGCACGAAAAAGGGGCCGAAACAATCAACCAACATGCTTAAGCGCATTTTCCTTATACTCGTTACAATCGGGATTGTCGGATTGGTTACAGGAGGCGCAGCATTGGCTTATTTTATAAGCGATGCTCCAAAGCTCGACGAAAAGTTATTGAAAGATCCTGTCACATCGAAAATACTTGATGAGAACGGTAAATTGCTAGCTGAAGTCGGTACGGAAAACCGGGATTTCGTCAATTATGAAGATATACCCGATCTTGTCGAACACGCCTTCCTGGCAACGGAGGATTCACGTTTTTACAAGCATCACGGGGTCGATTTCCTACGACTGGGCAGTGCCGTCATAGCTAACGTCAAAAACGGATTTGGCTCGGAGGGTGCTAGTACATTGACCCAGCAAGTCATCAAGCGTTCATATTTAACCCCTGATAAGACGATTAAAAGGAAAGTCCAGGAAATGTGGCTATCCATCCAGCTTGAAAGGAAATATACAAAAGAAGAAATCTTTGAAATGTATGTGAATAAGATTTTCTTTGCAAACCGTGCAAATGGGATTCTAACCGCATCCCGCACTTATTATGGAAAAGAACTAAACGAATTGAAATTAAACGAAGCGGCCATGCTTGTCGGGTTACCGCAAAGTCCAAGCCGTTATGATCCATATAAATATCCGGAACGCGCGAAGGAACGCCGTGATATCGTCCTTCACTTAATGAATAAACATGGATATATCACCGAAAAGCAAATGAAAGACGCACAAAGCGTCGATATAGCAGAAGGACTTCAGGAAATAGATAAAAGCCAAATCGATACCACCGCTTATGATGCGTTCATCGACTTGGTAATTGAAGAAGTCGGTGATATGGGTGACTATAACGTCTTCACCGATGGTTTGGAAATCCAAACGACGATTGATAAAGATGCCCAGGAATACGTCTATAAAATGTTGAACAGTGATGAAATCATCAGTTATCCAAGTAAGGATCTTCAAGCTGGGATCACCTTACTTGATACGGCATCCGGTGAAATCAAAGCAGTCGGCGGCGGCAGGAACACGACGGTCAAACGCGGCTGGAATTATGCCACCGATGCCAAGCGCTCACCAGGTTCGACGATTAAACCTATCATTGATTACGGTCCAGCTGTTGAGTATTTGAATTGGTCCACCTACCAACAGATTAAAGATGAGAACTATTCATATAGCGATGGGACACCGCTTAAGAATGCTACAGGCAGCCATTATGGCACGGTAACCATTCGTGAAGCGTTAGCACGGTCATTGAATATCCCAGCCTTAAAAACACTTCAGGAAGTCGGATTGGACCGGGCACGTGATTTTGCCGTTGACCTTGGCATTCCTTTTGATAAGGAAATCACCGAATCCGCTGCAATTGGCGGCGGTAAGGACGTATCCACGCTTGAACTTGCAGGAGCATACAGTTCATTCGGAAACAACGGGATCTATAATGAACCGCATAGCGTGAAGAAGATTGTTTTACGTGACAAAACGACCATCAAGAACAAAACTGAATCGAAACCAGTCATGAAGGATTCCACTGCTTTCATCGTGACGGATATGTTGAAGAGCGTCTTGAA
The DNA here is from genome assembly GCF_001439925.1 of Peribacillus muralis. Lineage (GTDB taxonomy): Bacteria > Bacillota > Bacilli > Bacillales > DSM-1321 > Peribacillus > Peribacillus muralis. Next base: position 1,482 of record NZ_LMBV01000022.1, on the reverse strand, counting down.
TGAACCTTATGGATCAGGAAGACTAGCGAATATACCTGGTCTGCCTATTGCCGGTAAAACAGGTTCAACCAATTTCACGCCTGAACAGCGTGCAGCAAACAACATCCCATCTTCCGGTGTTAAAGATAGCTGGATGGCTGGTTATACAAGCAATTATACAGTCGCGGTTTGGGCTGGTTACGATAATGCATCAGGCCAAAAATTGGAATACCTCGGTGATTCATCCCAAAGGATCCCTAAATCGATCTTTAAGAATCTGATGGAACATATGGCGCAAACAAAAGAAACGAAGGACTTTGAACAGCCAGACAGTGTTGTGAAGGTTGGCGTCATAAGAGGTTCAAATCCAGCGGTAAAAGCCAATGCCTATACACCGAGCAGTAAAATCACTTATGAGTACTATGTTAAAGGGCACGAACCCACACAAGTGACGACAGAATATGAAAAAATCGACAAACCTAGCATAAGTGCTTCATACGATCAGGAAGGTAATCAAATCAACCTTTCATGGGCATACCCTAATGGGGACGGAGATACAAAATTCGAGGTCACTATGTCGGTCGATGGCGGCGCTCCGAGTGTGCTGAAAAAATCGAAGGATACTAGTTTAGCGATTCCTAATCCAACCGCAGGAAGTAAATATACGTTCTCTGTGGTAGCCTTAGCGGATGGCCAACAAAGTGATCCGGCCAGCACCTCTGTCGATATTCCTGCAGAAGCGGAAAAAGATCCGGAAGCTACCGATGAGGAGCTTGAAGAACCGGACGAAGGTGAAAATCCTGAACAAGAAACCCCTGCTGAAGGCGACGATGATAAGCAGGACGAAGATCAAAATAATAATGACGATAATGGAAATACAGATAATGGAAACACCGATAATAACGGTAATGGCAACACGGATAATGGAAATGGCAACAACCCGGATGACGGAAAAGGCAATACAGGTGATGAAAATGGTGAGGATGGGAACACCGGTACCGACCCTGGTACGGTGGAAGAAGATAAACCCGTTGAAACGCCTGTTCCTGACCCTGATCCGGAAAAAGATAAAGATAAAGATAAAAACAAGGATAATGGTAACAATGGTTAACTAAACAAACAGAACCGTCTAGGCTTTCGCTTAGGCGGTTCTGTTTGTTTATCGACTAATAATAGGGTTCGCAAACATCTCTCTCACCCGTCGCATCTGCACCCATTTGTTAAACCAGTTGGAAAGAAGCGGGACGAAACGAACAAGGAAACAAACCCACAACACTGTGAAATGAAGAAACGGACTGAGTACAAATCCTCCGAAACTATGGCAACTTGGTTTCAACTTACGTTATCACGAAGAGTGGAATGTAACGCAAGGTGCGAGACTCCTGCGGGAAATGCGTGTCTACTTGAGACCCCGCAGGCTAAAAGTGAAGTGCACCCAATAAATTGGACATCTTTTTACTAAGCAGCTTGCTCAAAACTAGTTCTATAAGACACTGGACTTTG
>NZ_LMBV01000093.1 GCF_001439925.1 Peribacillus muralis | reverse complement strand
TTGTCGAGGTGTTTTACCGGTTAAATACTCATCCATAAATCTATTTTTATAGGCGTCAGTATAGGTGATTGATTTCTCACTGACACGCTGTACATTTGAATTCTTTTGAAGAGCTTTTATCTCTTTAGCTGAAAATGTTATTTTACTCATGATGTCTCCTAGTCCCCGTATTGTGAAATGTAAGTATATAAAAAAATACCTGTATATAAAACACTCTTTTTCAAGTGTCCTAACTACAGGTACCAGTTTAT
>NZ_LMBV01000092.1 GCF_001439925.1 Peribacillus muralis | reverse complement strand
GTCATGTAATCATTGATTTTCGATTTTAATTCCTTCAGTGTTTTGGCTGATTTATAATCTAGCTCATCCTTTAGATGACCAAAAAATGATTCTTGAGGGGCATTGTCCCAACAGTTCCCTCTTCGTGACATAGACTGACCCAAGCCATACTCCTTTAAAAGCTTTTGGTATCGGGGGCTTGTGTAGTGGCTTCCCTGATCCGAGTGGATGAAGGCACCTGAATGAAGAGTGACCTTCTTATTGTTCATCAATTTATGAATCGTTTGGATTGCAATGTCCAA
>NZ_LMBV01000091.1 GCF_001439925.1 Peribacillus muralis | reverse complement strand
TTGAACGATGCGAAGAACAAAGTGGAAGATCTGTTCACCGATAACAAGTTCGACACATTGAAAGAGACGGCGGATCAAGGGGCGATTGATGAAGCCAAAGATGCGGTCAATAAGCTACCGGAAGGTGAAGAAAAAGACCGCCTGCAAGATTTACTGAACAAAGCCCAAGATTTATTGAACGAACAAGAGCAGGCAGAAAAAGACCTAGCCGATGCAAAGAACAAAGTGGAAGATCTGTTCACGGATGATACGTTCGACACATTGAACGGAAGTACCGATCAAGG
>NZ_LMBV01000090.1 GCF_001439925.1 Peribacillus muralis | reverse complement strand
GGAGCCAGTCGAGGAATTGGTGCTGCAACAGCTAAACTGTTAGCTGAACGTGGAGCTAAAGTAGTTGTTAACTATGCAAGAAGTGCAGCTGCAGCAGAAGACGTAGTGAAATCCATTCGACAAAAAGGTGGTGAAGCCATTGCTATACAAGCTGATGCCAGAAATATGGAACAAATGAGCCAACTGGTCGAAGAGACCGTAAAAACATATGGAACAGTCGATATTCTTATTCATAACGCAGGTATGAGCTTTACCAAAAAGTCATTTGAAGATATGATATGGGAGGAATT
>NZ_LMBV01000089.1 GCF_001439925.1 Peribacillus muralis | reverse complement strand
CCGATGACGATGGTCGCATCGGCTTCATTTTTCGTTTGGGCATATTCACGAATGCGATCTTCGATATGCTTGTATATTTGGTTCGCATCCTTCACAGATTTCAAGACCATGCTGTTTTCCTCAAGTCCTGGAATCCCGAAGAATCCTGTTTGGCTTCCTAGAGCGACAACGAGGGCATCATAAGATAACGTGGAACCATTGGAAAGCTTCACTTCTTTTTTATCGACGGAGAAAGAATCCACTTTTGCAATGGCAAGGTCGATATCTTTTCCTTTGAATAGCTTTTCCAA
>NZ_LMBV01000088.1 GCF_001439925.1 Peribacillus muralis | reverse complement strand
ACACTTCAAGTTCTTTCTTGAAGTGGTCTATACTCTCGAATTGTTGTAAGGACAGAAATTCTGATTTCATTATTCCGAAGAAGTTTTCTATAACGGCGTTGTCATAACAGTTTCCTTTTCGAGACATGCTTTGAGTAATATGATGTTCTTTTAATATCTTCTGGTATTGAGGCATTCTATAATGCCAACCCTGGTCAGAATGAAGTAAGAGCTCGTCGTTTTCGTTCACGTGTTGTATGCCCTCCATCAACATCGTTTCTACTAAATCAAACGTTGGCCTTGTATGGAGCGTATACGTAATAATCTCGCCAT
>NZ_LMBV01000087.1 GCF_001439925.1 Peribacillus muralis | reverse complement strand
GGTCTCACGTAGACACGCATTTCCCGCAGGAGTCTCGTTGCCTTCCGTTTCAATCCACTCAGATTTAACAGATAGAAGGAAGATCTCTGCCACCATTTTAGAGGGTTTGAAAATTGTCTGTTGCTTTGCACTCCAGGCACTTAGCTTTCCAGAGTCTCGTTGCCTTCCGTTTCAATCCACTCAGATTTAGCAGATAGAAAGAACATCTCTGGTCACAGTATTGAGGTTATAAACTAGACCGTTGCTTTCCACTGTAGGCACTCGCTTTCCGCGGGCGGTCCGTGAGCCTTCTCGGCTTTCAGCCTGCGGGGTCTCACGTAGACA
>NZ_LMBV01000086.1 GCF_001439925.1 Peribacillus muralis | reverse complement strand
CTGCCTGTAACAGGTGTTAAAGGCAACCAGATCGAATTGAAGGATGGACAAACCATCACGGCCAACACGCTTGTTTGGACAGGTGGGGTCGCGGCTCTTCCGATCGTCGGCGAATCAGGTCTTGAAGTGGATCGCGGCAAAGCAGCCGTTAATGAATATCTGCAATCGACATCTCATAATGACGTATTCGTTGTCGGAGACAGTGCCCTTGCATTCCCTCCAGAAGGCGGTCGTCCATACGCGCCAACAGCACAAAACGCTTGGCAAATGGGTGAGCTTGTCGGCTACAATCTATATGCAGCCTTCGAAGGCAAAAAGCTTGAAGT
>NZ_LMBV01000084.1 GCF_001439925.1 Peribacillus muralis | reverse complement strand
GGAGAACGGCTTCAATGAGGAAGTGATTGGGATAAAACGAATTGACCAATCAGCTTGTAGGTGGAAGAAAGCTTATGAGAAAAATGGGTTAATCGGACTTACAGATACAAGGAAAAAGGAATCTGGTAGAACCTTAAAACGTGAGCTTACACCTTCTGAAGTAATCGAGAGGCAGAATGCACGAATTAAGCTTTTGGAAGGTCAGGTGGAGCTGTTAAAAAAGCTAGAATCGACAGAAAGGAGGCTGCTAAACTCAAGAGAAAACCTAAGTCCAAGTAAGGCTTATCAATTAATTCAAGAGACAATCGAACAAGAGGGCTTTAAGAGGA
>NZ_LMBV01000083.1 GCF_001439925.1 Peribacillus muralis | reverse complement strand
TTGAAGCCCTAGCTCTTTCATAATACGAAGTACTTTCTTCTTGTTTATCACATATCCTTTGGCTTGAAGAGTATCTGTGATACGGCGATAACCAAGGCGTCCTTGGTGCTTACGGTATATGAAGAGAATTCTCCTTTTCCACTTGCGATCAGGATCCGGCTGTTTCCAAGATTGAACGTGGTAATAGTAGGTACTTTTCGGCAACCCAGCTATCTTCAACAATTGGGTAACAGGGAATTCATGCCTTAGTTCATATACTACTTTCGCCTTGATTGTTTTCGTGATTCTTCTTCCTGAACTAAGGCTCTCAGCTTTTTTAAATACGCAATCTCCATACGCA
>NZ_LMBV01000019.1 GCF_001439925.1 Peribacillus muralis | reverse complement strand
CAATCAAGGGTGATGAAATCCTGCGAATAAGTGAGCATTCGAGAGATATTTGCATCAAACTGAGGGAGTTGAAGAAGAACAAAGGATAATATAAATGTTTTCTTTGATATATACAGTATTTATATGTCTATGTTTATACTGGAAAGGTTTAAAAAAGCAATACCTTAGCAGGCATTGCTTTTTTTCATTTGAGGTGGATTAGTGAGTAAGTTGGATGAGGGTATCAATTTACAAGTAGCAACTTTTACTAGAAAAGATTTGCCTCCATTTGTATTAGCAACCTTCTTAAAAGCATTCTCTCGTCCAAAGTAATATCTGTTAATAGCCTATCTTGTTGTTTTCTCCACTTTTCATTAACAGGGGCTTCAAGGTCTTTTCCAGCGTCGGTAAGGAATATCCTAGTAATTCTTTTATCGTTGTAATCTTTTCGTCGAATAATTAGTCCTTTCTTCTCAAGAGCTTTAACCATATTAGTAACTGTGGGAGCCTCGCAATTTAATTTGTTACAAAGTTCAACTTGAGTTAAGCCATCTTCTCTCCAAAGTTTACATAAAAGGTTATCTTGTCCAACATGCAAGTTAAGATCATGTAGTAAATGATTGTAATTTCTTCGTGTCTGTGACGAAATTTTGTCTAAAAGCTCTCTTATTTCATCATTTAACATATAAAAACTCCCCGTCTAAAATATTAGTGACCTAACTATAACTTGGAGTGTATTTTAAGTCAATTTATGGGTCAAAGCCCGACTAATCGTTTGTACTTTTTGCCTTTTCACCATACTCTTTACCAAAAGCCTCCATCATATCTAGAACAGGGATTAATTTCATTCCTTTTTCTGTGAGTGAATACTCTACTTTAGGAGGAACTACAGGAAACACTTCACGCTTAATGACACCATCGTTCTCTAATTCTCTTAGTTGCTTAGTGAGGGAACCTTGTGATAGATCCCATAGAAAATTTTTGATGTCGGAATAACGACGTTTAGTTCCTTTTAAGTACCAAAGAATAAAATACTTCCAACGTCCAGATAAAACATTTTGAGTAAATGCTATTGCGTACATATCTTCTTTTTCGTCTATAAATTCTCTTTGAAATCCATCTTTACAAACCTTCAATTTATTTCACTCCTGTCTATAAGTACAAAAATATGTACTATATCCATTTAGATTGCCCTCTTTTCAACTAAACATAATGACTTTATGATTGTCTATATAAACCAAAGCAAATAATTACTAGTTAATTATTTTTATCTGAAAGACGATAAGATTAACATTATTTTTTGGTTTTATAGTTAGTAGGCTAACTAATTATACCATAGATAGGAGGTTTTGATTAGTGGATATAGGAAATCCAGGACTGAAATTGTCGATTTTAGACTTCGTTCATATTTATAAAGAAAGTAATGCTAGAAAAAGTCTTCAAAATACAACAGAAATGGTTCAATTAGCAGACCGTTTAGGATTCACCAGGTATTGGTTCACTGAGCACCACAATGCACCTACTTTGATGAGTACCTCACCTGATATGTTAAGTATGCATGCAGCTGCACATACGAAAAACATTCGTGTAGGTTCTGGTGGGGTAATGTTACCAAATCACAGCCCATTGAAAGTGGTGGAGAACTTCACACTTTTAGAAGGATTATATCCAGGTCGAGTAGATCTTGGTATAGGGAGGGCCTCTGGAACTGATGGCTGGACTATGTGGGCTTTGCTGAGATCCAAAGAATTATTAGGAGTAAATGATTTTCCCGAGCAATTAGACAACTTGCTTTCCTTTTTTGACCGTAACTTCGAAAGTAATCATCCCTTTAGTAACATAAATCCCCCTGGGGACAAATCAATGGTACCTGATATGTATATGTTGGGTTCAAGCGAGGGTGGATTACAGTTTGCGCTCGAAAAAGGCTTAGGATTTGTATTTGCTGCACATCTGGCACCACAATTAGCTGTTCCGATGTTAAGATCTTACCATTCTAACTTTAAACCTTCGCCTTACTTAAGTGAACCGAAAAGTATGTTGGCGACTATTGTTATCACAGCCGAAACGGAAGAAGAAGCTAAGTATATTGCAGGGCCGGTAGAGTTACTTTGGGCACGGATGAGTATAGGTTCAAAAAACCTTACATTTCCTACAACAGAAGAAGCCAAAAATCACAAATATACTCTAGAAGAAGAAAGAGCTAAGGAAAGAAATAAAGAACGCTTTATTATTGGCAGTGTAGAAAACGTCGCTGTCCAACTTACTAAGACGGCGAAGGCATGTTTAGTTAATGAAATTATTATTGCTGATTTTTACCCGGATCAAGAAAGTCGAAAAAGAGGACATGAATTATTGGCAAAGGAACTAGGGTTAATTCAGAAAAATTAATGACTCTTTATGTAAGAAGGTGTATTCAATAGTGATTGAAAGAAAACTTAAACTTGGAGGTATCATCGACGGAGTTGGTTGGAACTATTTTGGTTGGCGACATCCTGATATACCAGCAAACGCTAGCGAAAATATTGATTTCTATGTTGAAAAAGCCATCCAACTTGAGAATGCGAAGTTTGATGCGATTTTTTTAGCTGACGTTAGTCATATTGGACCGGGCATGATACCACATTATCTTAGCATGTTTGAAGGAATATCTATCTTGTCTGCATTGAGTATGGTAACTCATTCTATAGGCTTAACTGCTACAATAGCTACTTCATATGCTGATCCATTTACAGTTGCCAGACAGATAGCTTCCCTGGATAAGATTAGTAACGGTCGAGCAGGATGGAATGCTATCACTTCTAATCCAGGAGGTTTAGCAAATTATAGCCGTACTCATTTAAGAAAATCAGACCTTTATCCACTGAAAGAAGAATTTCTAGAAATTGTTGAGGGTCTTTGGGATTCGTATGAAGATGATGCATTTATACGTGATAAAAAAAGTGGAGTATTTTATGACCCAAGTAAGATGCATTCATTAAATTATACAGGCAATTACTTTTCAGTAGATGGACCTTTAAATATTAGTCGTTCTAGACAAGGAAGACCAGTTGTCTTTCAAGCTGGCACATCCTCGGCTTTTATGGATATAGCTGCTAAGCAAGCTGAAGTCATCATGGCGCCTGGAGATAATTTTGATTATCTAAAGGGATTTACTGCTGAACTGAAAAGAAGAGTGGAAAATCAAGGACGATCACCAAACGACCTACTGATAATGCCTTCTCATAGCCCAATAGTGGGTAAAACAGAAAAAGACGCACTAGAAAAACTGAGAGAAATAGAGTCATTAATGCCTATTGGTCATAGACTGCCAAGGCCTCAATTGATGGGATCAGCGGAGAATGTTGCAGAGAAAATAGAACATTGGTATAGAGAAGGGGTAATGGATATCTTACTAATTAGACAAGATTACCCAGCGGGATTTGAGGACTTTATTAAGTTAGTTATCCCAATATTACAAGAAAAAGGCATATTCAAAAAGGAATATGAGGCTAACACACTTCGAGGAAATTTAGAGCTACCTTACCCCGAGAATATGTATAAAGAATAACAAAAAGTAAACCAGACAACAGAAGGAGAAGTTAACAACATGAAAAGTAACCGAATTACAAATCTATTAGGTATAAAATATCCCGTTATTTCAGCTGCAATGACATGGGTAACATCAGCAGAGTTTGTTGCAGCAGTATCAAATGCAGGTGGAATGGGTGTATTGGGGCCAAATGCAGGTCAAAAAGAAAAAGCGACAAGCGCAGAAGATATGGCAGACCGATTAACAAAAGAAATTCGCAAAGTTAGAGAATTAACTAACAAACCATTTGCAGTAAATTACATTTTTCCAATGGGAGGGGCTTCAGAAGATCCATTTACTAATGCTGTTTTTGAAGTATTGGTTAAAGAGAATGTAAAGAATGTTATAGCAATTGGACATGGGGTCGTTGATCGTGAATTGAAACGACTTAAAGAACATAACATCAATGTAATTTACAGAGATTTAAGTCCTACCGTAGAAAAGCTTGTAGAAGCTGAAAAAACAGGTGTAGATGCACTTATTGTTACGGGTTATGAAGCTGGTGGTCATATGAGTGATTATAAAATTAGTACTCTTTCCCTTGTACCACAAATAACATCACTTGTAAAAATCCCTGTAATTGCTGCTGGAGGGATTATAGATGGGCGGGGAGCGAAAGCTGCATTTTCTATGGGAGCAGAAGGTGTATATATGGGTACTAGATTTATTGCGACTGAAGAAAATCCGGCCAGTATAGAAACAAAAAACGCTATTATTAATGTAAAGAGCGAGGAATTTATTGAATTTAAATCAGGTACGGGACATTTGAGAACGATACCGACAGAAGCAGGTAAAAAGGCACTAGAATTAATCAACCAAGGTAAACCTCAAGAAGCATATAAGTATTATGGAGAAGGGTTCAAAGTAGGGATGCTAGACGGTGACCTTGTTAATGGGACTGTAAGTGTATCTGAATCAGCTGGAGGTATTAAAGAAATTCTAACATGCCAAGAAGTGGTTGAAGAAATTGTTCGTTCAATTGGGTAAATATCAGCTTTAATCTCAAGGAAATTCCATCTAGGTAAGTTTAATTGGTTTTATGACGGGTTTACCCATCTGGGTAAACTCTGTTGCAGATAGTAATTAAGTGGATTTGGCGTGTGCATTCTGACAATTAAAATAATCAAAAGAGAAGAGGATATAAATGAATAATACCATTAATTTGCTTAATAATCATACATCCATTCGCTCTTATACAAATCAACCATTGACTGTGGAACAAAGGGATGCCATTTTTAAGGCAGCTAATCAAACTTCATCTTTTAGTCTATTACAGGTAGTTTCTATCATTAGAATTACTGATCCAGTTCTTCGAAAAAAGGTGATGCAACTATCTGCCAATCAGCCGTATATTGAAGGAGCAGCAGAGTTTTGGATTTTCTGTGCTGATTTTAACCGAAATCATCAGATAGCTCCAAAGGTGGACCTAGATAATATTGAATACCTTTTAATAGGTTCATTCGATGCTGGGTTAATGGCTCAAAATGCTTTAACTGCAGCTGAATCAATGGGACTCGGTGGTGTATATATAGGTGGAGTAAGAAGTAATATTAATGAATTAACTGAGTTATTAAGTTTACCAAAGTATGTGGTTCCTTTAGTAGGGCTATGCATAGGACATCCTGCTGAAGAAAAACCTGGACTAAAACCACGTTTGCCTCAATCGATGGTAATGTTTAATAATCAATACCAATCTCTAGATGAACATAAATTAGCAGATTATGACCAACAGATGCGTGAATATTACCGAAATCGTACTGTTAGAGCACCATTCACCGTTAAGAAGGTAAAGGGGTGGAAATTTCATATTGAGGATCATCTTGAAAGAAGCAAACAGCCATTCATGCTCAAGTATTTAAACAAACAAGGATTTGCTAAAACATAACCTGATATTGACTAAAGGTTTTACAAGGGGGCAACATCAAAACGTTTAAGTTAAAACAATTGACGATACCGTTTTATAAACGATTCTTTTGGTAGGCTCTCAAATTATAAAACTCTAACTTTTTCTATATGTGAATTTGCTTAGCGCATTATATCCTTGTTTTGTTGGTAGGCCCCATAATTATTTGGGGGATTGCAGCTTGGACATTAGGGCCAACCTTGCAATTCAATCTCGTATCAATCGCTCCTGAAGCGTCGGGAATTGTACTTAGCTTATTCAGCACCTTCTTGCAACTTGGAACGGCCGCTGGTGCAGGTATCGGAGGACTGGTAGTTGGTGGATTGTCAATTCAATCAATCAGTTTGTTAGGCGCTGCTTCAGTTGTGATTGCCATTATTTTATTGGCGGTTTCATTAGGTCTGTTCCGTTCCACCGCCAAAGGCATAAGCAATTGAAACGGAATCGGATAACAATACCAGTACCAGAGTAGCAGAATATTGAAAGGCAGAAACATGGTTGTCATGTTGTGTCTGTCTCCCACTATTAAACATATATTAATAAATTTAGTTATTACTTCTCTCACTAAAAAAACACGGAATTATTGGTTGCAAAGTAGAGTGGCAAGGAGTTTTACTTTTATGACTTTATAAAAGTAAAACATAATATACCTTACAAACTAACTCTCCCCATACATAAAGTATAGGGAGAGTTAGTTTAGGGAAAAGAAATCAACTTGAAAATATGATATAGCTACACGGTTGTTCTAAAATGTTCCAATTAAATGTGAAAATCCCGATAGCTCTTGTACAAAGCACTTCCCATTTAATGAAAACAAAATTGGAATCCACCTCATACCCATGAAAATCAATAAAATAATTCTGAAATAAATTCATTGTATCTTGACTCAGATAAACCGTTCTGTTTTCCCCAGCAGGGGTCTTTGATTTTTTGACAGTAATACTGTTTTTGTTGATATTAAAACTATCAATCTCTAAGGACAGTGCTTCACTTATGCGCAGCCCTCCTTCGTAAAGGACACGGATCAATAAATCATCCCTGATATTAGTGCAGCTGTTATGTAATAGCTGAATCTCTTCTTGTGGTAAAGTTTTGATTTTCCTTTTTGTTAAGGATATTTTTATCAATCTTTTTGAATTTTGTTACATGATGAAGGAATGGTTTAAACGATTGATGTCTAGATGAAATCTTTTTCGTGATGGATTTCACTAGGTCGTTTTCATAGTGTTTTTGCCTGTTCAAGTAATCATAGAAAGAAATGACGCATGTCAATATTGTGTTAATCGTCCTTTGTGAACGATGATTCATTCTGCTTTATGGGGGTTACTTTTTTAGACTTATGTGTACTCCTTAACCAGCCGATAAATCTAGCCAAATCATCCATGGTAATGGAATCGTATGAAAGTCCACTACTATCCAAATACTCAAAGTATAGTTTCAGGTGATAACAATAGGAACGTAAGGTATTAGGCGCTTTAGCAAGATTGTCTAAATACTTCAGAAATCTAGCTACAGGAATGTCAGTTAATATTTTTTGATGTTTACGTTGTTAAATATAAATATATAAAGTATAAATAAACAAACATATGTAAGGTTTACCAGAAGCTGTTGCATGCCGCGGATGCCTTATAATACACGGTCGATTACTAACTACCTTTTTGCCATCAAGCTAAGGCCACTTCAGATAAGACAGTGATGGCCTTATTGGATCTTTTGGTGAGGGATATTTATTTTCGTCGTCTTTTTTCAAAATATATCCAAAATTGGAATGTTCATAGTGTATGATGGAGATTGAGGTAAATTAAAACACTTGAAAGGGGAATGGAAATGGAGAAGACGTTGGCGGAATCGCTAAAAACGCTTTTGAAAGAAACGTTTGAGGGACCGGGAAATGGAGGTAGCTATTATACTGATTCAAGACCGAATACAGGCATTTTTGGCACACTTGAAGGGTTGAACGCGGAAGATGCATCTCTTTCCATTCACGGATCGACTATAGCTGCTCACTCAGACCACATCCGCTATTATTTATGGGTGATCCGGACGATGATCGGTGGTGTGGATTTTGAAAAGGATTGGGAGGCAAGCTGGACCATTTCTCAAATTGATGAGGCCAAATGGGCGGAAATCAAGGAAGGATTACAAAGAGAATACTTCACTCTTTTGGCCGAGATCAAAACAATCAATTTAGAGGAATGGCTGACGAATGTGAATGCGACCGTCGCCCACTCCGCTTATCATCTTGGAGCATTACGGCAAATGATAAAAACCCTTGAAAGTGAAAAATGATATCCATCTTAAACCCAGCAATGATTGCTGGGTTTTTATTCAATGCTTTTTCCATGATGTCAAGTTTAAAAAGAAGGAAGTTCAAATGGATTAATGATGTAGATTCTTGTTGAATTGAGTCAGATTAGCCTCATAATCCAAGATATTTTAAAATGGTTCAAGTCGCAATTGAAGAAATAGTAGTATCACGACGTTTTTTGGCGACGTATGTTGCCTGCATGAATTTCGAAGGAAAAGGAGGGCTCTTAATCAAAAAGAAACTTATCGTATGTTTCAGTATAGTTTGTTATGCATGGTTTGGGCAAACACCATGGTCTTGCGAAGTTTTTGCAAAACAAAAAACCTTTATCACTGCGGTCGAAAGGAATCTCCCTCCATTTTCGTTTCAAAATGATTCGAATGAACTGCAATTCATTTTCTGGTTGACCATGATTTTAACCGCAGGAGCCATTGTTCTTTTCATCATTTACATATGGAATCAAAAGCTAAAAAAAGCCGTTCATGCCCAGACACAGAAATTGCGTTTATTGAATGGAAATTTAGAGAAGCAACGGCAAAAACTCGCAAATAGTTAAGCGTTCATAGAGCAAATCCTAAACAACATCAATACGGGCATCATTACCTTTGATCACGATTTTCTGATTACAAGCTGCAATGAAAAGGCATCAGACATCCTGAACATTTCCAAGGAAATTATTCTGAATATTCCGAATGGAACGCAGCTATTAAAAATGTTTCAAGCCTATCCATCCAGCACAAAAAAATATAGGCACAGGCTCCTTTATACTTCGGGTTTTACATGGACAGCATGAACAGAAGGTGGTTTCATATTCGATGCATAAGATGTTCAGTACGGAAAAGATACATACCGGGTACTTACTGTCCAAAATTCCGAAGAGATTCAGGTGAAGTGGAACGACATTCATCATTTTATACTGCCTTATACACGAACGAGATATGAAGGAAGAACAATATGAAGCTACAAGTACTAGTGATCGATTAAGAGCCCGCTAATTGTACCGGTCTTAGCTTTGCATTGGAAGATTTCTATTCTGGTACGACAACGACGGGCCCGGATGAAGGCCTTCTAAAGATGAAAATCCTTGTTGAAAAAATGAAAAACTTTAAAGAAACAAGAGCGATGAGCATCGGGATTCAAAGGGATGGGGCGGCAAACCAAATTTAGTGCTTGCATCTTGTTGGAATTCTTGCCCAAAGCCTGCGTCTTGAATGAATCGTTGAACTTCATGGCTGTTGAAAACATGGAGGATGAAAGGAAGCGAAAATAAAGCACGGTTTTTGCAGTATGGTACGAAATTTAACTATATTAAAATATGGAAAAGGGTATAATGAGGAAGGGAATAATGGATTTTAAGCAGGATGTAGGGTCGGTATACATGTTTTAACTATCCAGATATTTACACATAGACAGAAGGAGAAATGATTCACTTGAATAGTAAAGAAACAAAAAAGATCGAGTTACCTGAAAACTACGAGGAATTAAAAAAGTCCGCCAATCGCAAATCTAATTGGAGAGAACGCTTGGATGCGATAGATGAGTTGGGACAATCAAAAAACCAACAAGTAATCGATATATTGACTCATATCATGAAAAGTGATTCCGTCTATAAAGTTCAGGAGGCATCCTACCGACAACTGAAAAGATTAGGAGAAGACGTTCAATTGCCAGCCAGAAAAAAAGGCGAGCTGGTTAAAGGGTTAACGAAAATCCTAGTGAGGATAAAAAAGAGCTTACCGGAAGATCATACGTATGCTGAATTCAAAGAGAAACTGCAAAAGATGCGAATGGATATCTATGATACCTATGAGGGGGAAAAGGGCGCAGACTTCGATAAGTGGCTTGAAAGCACATGGTCTTCTTTATCGAAAAGATAACCTTTCACTTAAAAGAAGGAGCAAGAATTTTGCTCCTTTTTGTTATGTGCAAAACAAAAACGAAGGACCTTTACACCCCGATTTCTTCCTCTTTTTGTGGTTCTTCAAGAAAAGGGTATTTTTCTTACCCAGTTTCGCAAAATATACCAAGGCCACAAAAATGCGGAAGGTGATTGATATGAAAGAAATATCTGAAAAGAGGTTCTGTGAAACGTGCAAGAAGGAGACCGTCCATACGGTAAGGGAGGATGCACTGGAGATAGAATATTCCTGTAATGAGTGTAAGGAGCACCAAGAGATTTATAAGTCATTTTTTTAGGGATCAAGCTATATACCATTGAAGTAAGCGTTAAATTGCTTACAACCGCAAACATTTTTGATCCCCCCTAAAAAGTCAGAGACTAACTAGGGGGGGATGACTGAATATAAAGTAGAAGAAAAGATACATAATTTCACGATATGATAAGGTTTAGATCAAGTTACAAATGTTATACAGCTCGCTTAGTATAAGTAACTTGTTTAGGTATACCGGTTGGTCTCATTAACGCGAAAATGATAACAAAAACAAATACACTAACACCTAATATTATATAGGTTTTAGAAAAGCCTATCGTATCGTACCAATGACCAAGTAACGGGGAAAGAATGGCTTGACCCACTTGAGACACAAAATAATACCCTACAATATACATAGTGGCTGAGAACTTAGCATCAAAATTAGCATCGATAAATTTTAAGATAGCAACCAACATAATAGGAAGTTCAAAAGAATGTAACATTTTCATTGTAGAGATGCCTATTGGTTCCACTGCTAAACCAGAGCCTATAATACGAATGGCCATTAGCAAACCTGCCACTACTAAACTTTTTTTGGCGCCGATTTTATTAACAATAAAAGGGGCAATAAACATCATACCTGCTTCTAAAAAGATTTGAACAGAATTTAAATACCCAAACATTTGATTTCCTTGTCCGCTTGTAGAGAATAAGGAAGCATAATAAACGGGAAATTGTTGATCATACACAGAGTAGATACAAGCTACTCCAAGAACATACACCATAAATATCCAGAAAGTTTTGTTCTTTAGTAAAGATAATGTATCTGTTAATTTTATTGAATCCGTTTTCTTTTGTTCTTCTTCTGAAACATGAACTTTCATTAATAAAAGAAAGATAATTAAGAAGATACTACAGGCCGAGGCAATCCAAAAGCTGATATGAGGATTAATGTTAAACAGTTTTCCTGAAAATAAGGCTGCGGCTGCAGCACCTAAGGATCCCCACATCCTTACCTGTCCGTATTCAAAATGATATTTCTTACCAGTGCGCTCTGCGTAAGATTCAATAGCTCCAAACGATGCCAATAATGTAGCACTGAGATAAACACTTCCTACGATAGCACCTAAAAAAGTATTATATTGTAAGAGAGGACTATAAATATAAATGAAAAATGGACCAATTAGCATAATTAAAAATGTAATAACCCACAAGAGATGTTTTCTTAATCCAATTTTATCGGAAATGAAACCGTATAGTGGTTGGAAGCAAAGCGTAGCAATTGCATTAATAGAAAAGATCGTACCTACTTGGGCGCCACTTAGCTCTAATGTTTGTCCTAACCAAATAGCAAACAAAGACATGGCAGATGTAGATGCAAAAAAATAGAAAAAAGTAAAGCCGCTTAATGACCAATAATTTAAGTTCTTTTTCATGTTCCCAACCCCTAATATGTAATTGTCATTGCAATTCTCGAAACTACGAATTTTCCATGTAACCTACTATAGTTTAGAAGTCAACCAAATGGTTAGAAAATTATAAACGTTTGAAGCGCTTTCTTTTTGTGAAATAAGAAATGGTTAATAGAAATACCTTTATCCGAAACGTTTCGGAAATATATAAAACTAAAAACTATTCATTAATAGTTTTTAGTAGTACTGTCTCTAATAATTAAATTCGTATCTACGTAGCGGCACAAATCTGTTGGCTTATCTTCTAACATGTTAATGAGTAAGTCTGCTGCTTCAGAACCAATTTTGTACACTTCTTGTCCAATCGTCGTTAATGGGGGCAAGCAGTAGGAAGCAAGTGTAATATTATCGTACCCAACTATAGAAATATCATCTGGTACAGCCTTACCTAATTTATTACAAGCTTTTAGAGCTCCAAGTGCCATTACATCACTGGCGCAAAATAAAGCATCAATTTCATTATTTTCTTCTAAGAGCTTATACGTAACGCTTTCAGATGTTTCTTCCTCAAAGGCACCATCTACAATCCATTCTTTTTTAACCGGAAGCTGGTACTCAGTAAGCTTTTCCAAATATCCTTTTAAACGTTCCTCGCTAACATAAGCTCCTTCATGTCCATTGATCATTCCTATATTCTTATGACCTAGTTGAATCAGATGCTCAATGGCTTTTTTTGCTCCTAGAACATTGTCCGTTGTTACGTATCCAACAGAATCCGTTTGTATGGGGATATCTATTAAGACACAAGGAATATCACTGTCTAAAATTTCTTTTAGATATGGATCGTCTTTTTTTATTCCTTGGACGATAGCTCCATCGACACGGCGTTCACGACAAAGTTGCGTATAGGTCTTTTCACGTTGTTTCGTGGTGTTTGTGTTAAATAAAATCAAATCGTAACCTAGAGTGGAAGCGGCTTCATTGATTCCACAGAGTACTTCGAATGTAAAGTTATCTTTTAGATTTTCCTTACTCATTCCGGAAACGAGTAATCCAATTGTTTTTGATTTTTTCATCACAAGCCCGCGTGCTAACGTGTTAGGGCTGTAGTTAAGCTCTTTAGCAACAGCTAAAATTTTTTGTTTCGTTTTTTCATTTACATCAAAATAACCATTCAAGGCTCGAGATACAGTAGTGACGGAAACTCCAGCAACCTTTGCAATATCTTTTATCGTTGTCAATAAAAAACCTCCAAAACGTTTCGGATTACTTTCACTATTTTAGCGCCATTAAAATAAATATTCAATATTTTTTAAAAACTTTTTTAAAGAACTTTTATAAGCAATATACAGAACTATGTGAATAAAAAAATTACTCTTGTTTTTTATTAAGCATATAGCTTAATGTATTAGTGAAACAATAGAATAGCTAAATATTTCAAAATATCAGGGAATCAATTAGTACTTAGCGAAAAAGGAGGAAAATTATGGGGGACAATAGTCGCCATCAAGAATTAACTAAATTAGCGGCGCAATCCATACGTCAAAACGAGAAGATCGTTAGTGAGGATTATTGGAAACTAGATTATCATATAAGCACACAGGCCTTTTGGATGAATGACCCTAATGGGTTCAGTACGTTCAAAAATGAATACCATTTATTTTACCAACATCATCCATATAGCCCTGAATGGGGACCTATGTTTTGGGGACATGTGAAAAGTAAGGACCTAGTCTTTTGGGAGCATCAACCGATTGCATTAGCTCCAAGTGAAGAATACGATCTGGATGGTTGCTTCTCAGGTAGTGCAATAGAAAAAGATGGTTTGCTATATGCCTTGTATACGGGAAATGTTTGGACGGGTACTAATCAAGACACAGATTTAAGGCAAACTCAGTGTCTTGCTGTAAGTGAAGATGGCATTCACTTTAATAAGATTGATCAAAATCCCGTCATTATATCAGCACCCATGGGAGACATTCACCCTCATCACTTTAGGGATCCAAAAGTGTGGAAGCACAGCGATCATTATTACTGCGTTGTCGGGTCGCGTACAAAGAATCATCAAGGGCAAGTATTACTATATCGCTCAAAAGATTTACTGGATTGGGAATTTATAAACGTTATGGCAAAGAGTGATGGTGAATTAGGATATATGTGGGAATGCCCAGACTTTTTTCATTTAGACGGACAGGACATATTAATGATTTCTCCACAAGGTATGAAGCGAGTTGATTATCTCTATCATAACCTTCATCAAGCTGGTTATGTACAAGGCAAGTTAAATTATGAAACTGGTTTGCTCAATTATGGTGACTTCCAACTATTGGATCATGGTTTTGATTTTTATGCTCCCCAAACCATTCAAGACCTTCAAGGAAGGCGAATTATGATAGCTTGGATGGCAATGTGGGAAAGTGAGATGCCTGAACAAAAAAACAATTGGGCAGGGGCAATGACCATTCCGCGTGAGTTAACGATTAAAGACAACATAATCCTAAGTAATCCTATTTCAGAAATGGAAAAGCTTCGTAAAAAGGCGGTTAAATATAAAAATATTAGAGTTGAAGGCCAACATACATTCAATCAAATGTCAGGAGATAGTTATGAACTTGAGGTACTCATTGACGCACAAGCTTCTTTAACTTTTGGGATTAAATTAAGAATGAGCGAAGAATTAAATCAAGAAACTTTGCTTATGTATAATCGAGCGGAACGTTTGCTTGAGCTTAATAGAGATCGATCCGGAAGCGGGCCAAAAGGAAGTAGAGTAGCTCCAGTTCAATTGTTTAATAATAAACTATACTTACGTATCTTTGTGGACAAATCTTCTATTGAGGTTTTTATCAATAATGGCGAAAAAGTAATGAGTGCCAGGATTTATCCAGACCAGGGAGCTGATGGTATAACCTTTTTTTCTGATAAAGAGATTACGATAATGAAAATCAATAAATGGGATTTACACAAATCAGTATTATAGGTGGATTTGAAGGCAGTATGTAGTTCATAAGCATATTTAATTTTATCGTACCTATGAACACATTCTCTAAAATAAACAGGTTGAATTTTTGAATATAAACAGATAGAATAATAATCAACGTAAAATCCGAAACGTTTCGGATATGAAGGGGGAATAAAAATGGACTATCGTGTAATCAAGGAAAATGATTTATTTTTATTAACAGATGAAAGTGGAAATATCACAGAAAACCACCAGTATGGATTAGGTCTTTATGCTAAAGATACGAGGTTTTTAAATAAACTCAATATTAAAATTAATGGTGAAGACCCGGTCCTGTTATCATCAAAAGCCGATGAAAATTATATGGCTACCATTTTACTTACAAATCCTCATATGGAAAATGATGAAGAAGTAATCTTATGGAGAGAATCAGTAGAAATTCAAAGAAAGCGTTTTATTAACAAAGGGATCTTATATGAGGCACTAAAGTTTAAGAATTACTCCCCAAAACTTATTACATTTTCAATAACAGTAGAGGTGGATGCTGATTTTAAGGACATGTTCATTGTTCGCGGTTTCCAAACAGGAAATGTCGGAAAACGTACTGGACAAGTTGTTACTGATAAATCTTTGATTTTTACATATCAAGGTACTGATAACCTTTGTCGAGAAACTTACATCTCATGGGACAAAGCACCTTCTAAAATAACTGAGACAGGTGAAATTACGTTTGATTTTACATTAGAGCATGCACAAGAAGAAGAAGTCGTGCTAACGATACGACCTCAAATGGGAGAAGAGGATAAAAATCAAATAATCCCAATGCATGATGCACTTAATGAATTAAAAAATTCTTACAAACTATGGGAAAGCAGCACAACAAACGTAAAAACCGATCACAAAACGCTTCAACGTTTAATTACCAGAGGGTTAAGTGATATTCGTGTTTTACTTACAGATGTTGGATATGGACCATTTCCTGTAGCTGGCTTACCTTGGTATGGAGTTCTATTTGGACGCGATAGTTTAATTACTGCGTTGCAGATGCTTCCTTTTAATCCAGAAGTAGCTAAAGGAACGTTAAGGACGCTGGCTGTCTATCAAGGAAAAGAAAACAACCCATGGCGGGATGAGCAACCAGGGAAGATCATGCATGAAATTCGTTATGGAGAGTTAGCCAATACAAACCAAATTCCCTTTACTCCATATTACGGTACAGTTGATGCAACCCCTTTATTCTTAATTTTACTAACAGAATATGTGAAATGGACAGGAGATTTTGAGCTGCTTCATGACTTACAAGCTAACGTTGAGGCAGCATTTACATGGATTAATGAATACGGTGATAGAGATGGGGATTTATTTGTTGAATACCATCAAGAATCAAGTAAGGGTATTGCCAATCAAGGATGGAAAGATTCAGGTGACGCTGTTGTTCATAGAAACGGAGATTTCGCAAAAAGTCCAATCGCCCTTGCAGAAGTACAAGGTTATGTTTATCAAGCCAAAATGGGAATTGCCTCATTGTATCAAGCGGTGAATAAACAAGCGGAAGCAAAATTGTTAATAGAGGAAGCAGCTCATTTGAAGGAGAAATTTGACGAACAGTTCTGGATGGAAGATCTTTCTTTTTACGCAATTGCCTTAGATCAAAACAAAGAAAAGGTAAGTACCATTACATCAAACCCAGGTCATGTTCTATTATCGGAGATGCTAGATGAAGATAAAGCAAATAAAGTAGCGACTATGCTGTTATCAGAGAAAATGTATTCTGGCTATGGGATACGTACTATGGGGGAAGATGAGGCTGCATATAACCCTATAAGTTATCATGATGGAAGCATTTGGCCTCATGATAACAGTCTAATTCTCCTTGGATTAAGTAAAATAGGAAAACAACAGGAAGCAAATAAAGTCATGCACGGATTAATGCAAGCAGCTGAGCATTTTGAATATGATCGACTGCCAGAGCTATTTTGCGGATATTCAGCTACACTTGGTCAACCCGTTAAATATCCAGTTGCATGTTCCCCACATGCTTGGGCAGCTGCTACACCATTAACATTTATCCAATCATTGCTTCAACTATTTCCAAACAGTCCTTCCGAAGAAATTCACTTAAATCCTTGCTTGCTAGATGATATGAATGAACTGAACGTGCAAGGTATGAACATTGGTAAAGGTATTCTTTCGATCACTGTTAAAAAGGAAGAGGGAGAAACTTTTGTCACCATCGACGAAAATACTACAGGTTACACAGTAATTTCTTCTTCTGAATTCCAACTAATTCATCGTTAATAAAGAGCCTAAGACTGGATACAAACATGAACTGCCCTGTAAATGTTAGATAGCAACCTAACATTTATCGGGCTTTTTTTGTTTAACCTATAATAGGAACAAAACTGGTGCCAGTGCACTTTAAAAACCCAGCTATCCTTAAAAGAAGAGCAGCTGGGTTTATAAATGATTTACTCCAATCATTTATAAACCTGTTTTGAACGGTAAGCGATGGCTCATGTTTCGATTAAAACCTGTTTCAAGATGATTCCCATTTACTAACCTAGCAACTTGTTCAATTAAACAATAAACGATTATTGACAACACGTATAAGTGCTTCTCAATAGGGAAAATTAAATTGAAACCACAGTTTGGGGGAATGTATGAAAAAAAATGAAGCTAAGATTTCAAAGTCAGTAATTGACAATGTAACTTTTATTCAAAAATCTTTTCATTCTAATAGTGACTTGGTCGTTCGGTCAGTTATTCCTCCATTAACAGAAGGGTCACTAGAGCTATCTATCGTTTATCTCGGTACCATTGCAGATAAAGTTACCATTCAAGAACATATTATGCGACCTATATTACAAATGAAAACGATCTCTTCGAGTCACCCTATTGGAGATATAACAAACACAATTGAGGTATCAGATATCCAGGTGGTTTCTTTTAAGGATGCAGTCATTAAGCATCTTATAAATGGTCAAACTATATTACTCCTTGAAGGTATGGATCATTGTATTTCTGCAGACACAGCAGACTGGAAAGACAGATCACTATCTTTCCCACAATTACAACGCTCTGTTAAAGGTCCTCAAATCGGATTCACAGAGATTTCCAATAATAACATTTCGCTTGTAAAACGATATGTAAAGAACCCTAATCTCGTGATAGAGGAGCAAACCATTGGAGATGAAACAAATACGAGCGTATCGCTAATGTTTCTTGCTGATAAAGTTGATAGCGAAATATTGGATAACATTAGGAATAAAATACAATCCATTCAACTTAACTCTATATTAGATTCATCATACATTGAAGAAATGATTTGCGAAGACCAGATAACACCCTTTCCTTTAATCTTAACAACAGAACGCCCTGATGTTACCTCTGGTCATATTTTAGAAGGGAAGATAGCCATATTTTGTGATGGATCTCCTAACGTACTTATCGCTCCGGCTTTATTTATTCAATTTTTTCATTCTTCTGAGGATTATTATGAGAAGTCTTTATTTGAATTAAGCCGTTTGGTGAGGATTTTTTCATATATCATCTCAATTTATCTGATTCCCATGTACATTGCTTTTACATTGTTCCATCAAGAATTGATACCAAGTGAATTAATAATTAGTTTGGCATCTCAACGGCAAATGGTTCCTTTACCGGTAGTTATAGAAGTAATCGTGTTTATGTTAATTTTTCAAGTGATTTTGGAGAGCTCCATTCGATTGCCAACCGGTATAACATTGGCATTTTCCATCATCGGGACCATTATATTAGGGCAATCAGCTGCTGATGCGGGGCTTGTCCAGCTTACTACGTTAGTAATTGTTTCAGCTACGTATGTGTTGAATTTCGCTGTACCCATTCAACCGTTTGCTAATGCCATTAAAATGATCCGATTCATTTTTGTTTTTTTAGCAAGTATTTTCGGCATTTATGGAATTATGCTCGGAACGTTTGTGTTAGTAAACCATTTATGTAAATTAAACAGCTTTGGGGCTCCTTATTTATCCCCTATCGCTCCGGTGCATATAGCCGATTTAAAAGACACATTCATTCGGATGCCGTTGAAGAAAATTATTAACACACCAAAAAAATACACTAAAGATGATTATATTAAAAAACAAAAAAATGAGTGATATAAGTGAAATACCTGTATATGCTATTTATCATTTTATCAATTTCATCTATCTTTTTCTCTCAAGGAGACAAGCATGAATTAAATAAAACATCATTTTCCTTTGCAATTGGAATTGATTATGCAAAAGGGGGTTATGAAGTATCTTTGCAGCTAATCAATCCAGGTGCCATCTCCGGTGAGATCATATTAAATAACTCCCCATACATTGTGTATAAGGCAACTGGGAAAACGATAGATTCTGCACTAGAAAAAATATCGATGAACACGTCCCGTTCATTGGATTTACAACAAGAACAAATCGTTTTATTAGGAGAAGAATTGTTACGTAAAGGGAAAATTAAAGACATCATAGAGTATATCCTACATTCAACTGATATCCCGTCAAACTCAATAATTGTAACCACTAAAGGAAATAGTGCAAGGGAATTACTTGAAATATTTTCACCTATTGAAGGAATTTCTTCACTTGAGATATCAAATACACTTAATAAGCTAGGAAAAAAAGTCTCAAAGACTGCAAACGATATTAAAGTGGACTTAATTGATGATGGAAAAGATATTGTCGTCCCGTATATTGAATTAAAAGGGGATGCAAAAAAAGGGGGGGAAAAGAAAAATTTAGAAACGACTGAACCTACCCATTTTGCCTTTGTTGGCTTAGCTTTGTTTAAAGAAGAAAAACTGAAAAGTTTCATGAATTATAAAGATTCTTTGTATTTAAATTTACTGTACGGAAAATCATCAGGATTCATAATTGAATCCTCTTGTCCAGAAAGTGAAGAAAAGTTTGCATACAAAGTCACTAATAGCTTGGCTAAAAAGAAAGAGTACCAAAAGGAAGAAGACAAATATATCTTCCATTATGACCTATATCTAAAAGGAGATATCAGTCAGTATAATTGCCATTTAAACTTGGAAAACCCTGAAACAAGTAATCAGATTGAGAAACAAGTAAAAAAATCGATTAACAATAAAACCCACAAAGTCCTTGAACATACTAAAGAACATGAAATGGATCCCCTCGGACTGGGACAAATAATTAGTCAGCAAGATCCTAAAACTTGGAACAAAATAAAAGGGGATTATCCTGCATTATTAAAAAATGCCGAAATAAAGGTGAATTCACATATCACCATTCAAAATGTAGGAAATTACAAGTCGAGAGGTGACTAATTTGCATTATAAACAAACGGTTGGAATCATAGAAATGATGTTTGCCATGATGCTTTTCCTTCAAGGCAGCACCATTATTTTGGGTGTAAGTTTAGAAGCTGGAAAAGATGTTTGGTTAGCCGTTTTGTCAGCAGGATCTGCAGGACTCCTTCTTTTTAGCATGTATGCTTACATTTGGAAAAAGAATGACTTTCAAGGCTTACACGTAATATTTACTAATCAGTTAGGGAAATATTTGGGGTTTATCACTTCTGTTGTTTATTCCATTTATTTTGCCTATATTGCTGCAAGAGTGATAACCGATTTCACTCAGTATATAAATGGCACATTGCTGCATAATATGCTTCCATTTTTTATAAAGTTTTCTATTTTTCTCATCCTTATCTATACGTATTTAAAAGGCTTGGAAGCATTTATTCGCTCAGCAGTTATTTTTGGTTTTTTTACTCTCGTATTTTTATTGATCCTTCCATTCATAATTGTATTAAGCGGGATTTTTAACGTAGAATATATAATTCCTTACGATTCAATTGATGTAAAGCAAGTTGCAGAAACCGTTATACCAACACTAGTTACCTTTCCATTTGGAGAATTAATCGTGTTTTTAGCTTTATTTCCTTTTATAAAAGAAAGACAATCGGTCTTTAAAGGTGGAAGCAGCGTGATCATCATATTCTCTATTATATACTCTATTCTTTCATTCCTTATTATTGGCGCTCTTCATCCTGATATAGCAAGTTCTTATACATATCCCTTTGTTGCTGCTTTAGAACAATTAGACACCAAGTATTTTATTCAACGTATTGATATATTAGCTGTCATTATTTTCATGATTGGAGGTTACTTCAAAATCACCGTTTTTACATTTGCCTCTATTTATGTAGCAAAGGACTGCTTCAGTAAAACTAACATTAATAAAGCCTTTCTGGTTTCCTGTATTTTTATTGCGATTGTCTTACTATCTTATACATACTCTGAAAATCATACGATGCATATAAAAGTTGGACTTGAAATTGTCCCAAAATATATGCACGTTCCACTCCAGATTATCATGCCACTAATTATCTTACTACTAACTTTCGTAAAAACGAAAAGGAATAAAGTGCGTTAAATCACTTGTGGATCGAGCGGTAATATACATGTTAGTAGGCAGTTTTTAAAGTTGGGGCAGAAAAGAAGTCTAATGCAAGAAATGAGGATTTCATTACAAACGGGCTTATCTTAAAATCAGGGCTGTCGTCGGGCGGCTTTTTTTGTTATTGAACGAAAGGGGTAGAATAATTCGATGAAATTAATGGTAAAATTGAGAAGTATTGAAAACGATTTTTACAAATTAATAGTACCTAATATGAAGAAAGGAAGTACAAAACGATGGATTTTAAAACAGTTATGCAGGAGCTTGAAGCACTCAGTAAGGAACGTACTAAAAAAATTTACATATCCAATGGTGCTCACGAGCCGCTTTTTGGCGTGGCAACAGGAGCTATGAAGCCAATTGCAAAGAAAATTAAATTAAATCAACGTTTGGCTGAAGAGCTTTATGCCACAGGTAACTACGATGCCATGTACTTTGCAGGTATTATTGCAGACCCAAAAGCCATGAATGAGTCAGATTTTGATCGTTGGATAGATGGAGCGTATTTTTATATGCTTGCAGATTATGTGGTGGCAGTTACTTTATCAGAGTCAGACCTTGCACAAGACGTTGCTGACAAATGGATTTCAAGCGGTGACGAGCTGAGAATGTCAGCCGGTTGGAGTTGCTATTGCTGGCTTTTAGGCAATCGCCAAGACAATGAATTTTCCGAAAGCAAGATTTCCAATATGCTTGATATTGTGAAAGATTCAATTCATGATGCGCCTGAACGAACGAAATC
The DNA here is from genome assembly GCF_001439925.1 of Peribacillus muralis. GTDB lineage: Bacteria > Bacillota > Bacilli > Bacillales > DSM-1321 > Peribacillus > Peribacillus muralis. The sequence continues at coordinate 60,234 of NZ_LMBV01000019.1, read as the reverse complement.
CGCGATGAATAATTTTCTGAACACCGTGGGGATTTCATATTTGCCGCTGCATGAAAAGGCAGTAGCGACCGCAAAGGAAATTGGTACAGTAGAAGTCAAAAGAGACAAGAAAAAAAGCAGTTTGCTAAATGCGTTCGAAAGTATTGAAAAAGAAAGTAAAAGAGGGAGGCTTGGTTTCAAACGCAAATATGTAAGATGTTAAAATTAACTCCGTAACGGGGAGCGCTTTTCCTGTTGAAGTGACTGAACGGACGACTGCTATAAGCGGTTTTTAGAAACACATATCTTAAAAGATATACCTGTCTGAAAGAGGCAGGTATTTTTTATTATGAATATTAATCTCCCATATATCAATAATAAAAAGGTGTGTATAATCCTTGGAAGGAGTTGGGGTTTATGAAAAAATTATTGTTGATGGGAGTTATTTTTTTATACTCGCTAAACATGGTTTCTGTAACAACCAGTGCAAACGTCAAACCGCAGGTGCAACGTATTAGCCAAGCAGAGGTGCAGTTCGAAAACGAATTCAGAAGACTTTGGATTGATCATGTATTGTGGACAAGTAATTATATTACAAGTGCAACAACAGCTGGAGCGGAGGATCAAAAAGAAGTACTCGCTCGGCTTCTGAAAAATCAGGAGGATATCGGTAATGCTATAAAGCCGGTATACGGAGCGGAAGCGGGGAACAAACTTACGGATTTGCTTAAGGAGCATATTGTTCTTGCGGGAAAAATTGTCGATGCGGCTAAAAGCAAAAATGAAAATCTGGTGAAACAGCTAAACAAAGAATGGTATAGAAATGCTGATGATATAGCAGCTTTCCTAAGTGGTGCCAACCCAAACTTGAAAAATGAAGACCTGAAAAATTTGCTGTATATGCATCTCAAGTTAGTATCAAATGATTTATCTGCAAGCTTAGCAAAGAATTGGAACGTAAAGATCGTTTCCATCGACGAAGGTGTCACACATATAATCCTAATGGCAGATACGATTTCTCAGGGAGTTATTAAGCAGTTTCCGGATAAGTTTTAAAAAGCATGAAAGAATCTCCATTCTGTTGGAGATTTTTTCATGCTTTGGCAGCCCCGTAGCTTATTTATTTCAAATTGTTAAGTCCATTGTTTGACTATCGTAAATCTTCCCCAATAACCTTTACTTCTGTTTCTAATTCAACATCGAATTTAGATTTCACAGTTGTTTTAATATGCTCAATTAAGTTCAAGTAATCTGTAGCAGTTGCATTTCCTACATTAACAATAAAACCGGCGTGTTTTAACGATACCTGAGCTCCACCGATTTGAACACCCTGTAAGCCACTATCTTGAATCAATTTGCCAGCAAACAAGCCAGGAGGTCGTTTAAACACACTTCCACAACTCGGATATTCTAGGGGTTGTTTGGATTCTCGTTGAAAGGTGAGTTCATCCATTTTGTTTTTAATGATTTCATTATCTCCAACCTTCAAGTCAAAAGTGGCCTCTAAAACCAGAAGTTTTTTCTTGGATATGGAGCTGGTTCGATAACCTAGTTCTAGTTCTTCTGTTGACAAGTGGACGAGTTGGCCGTTTGAATCCAAAGCACGGATACCTTCAATAACATCTGAAACTTCATTGCCGTATGCACCGGCATTCATATACATCGCTCCACCAATGGAGCCAGGGATTCCACAAGCAAATTCTAATCCGGTTAAATTATGTTGTAAGGCGAATCTTGATACATCAATAATGGCAGCCCCGCTTTGCGCTATTACTTTATTCCCGGATAAATGAACAGTGGATAGTTGCGTAAGAATAAGAACAATCCCCCGTATTCCTCCATCACGAATAATCAAATTAGATCCATTCCCTAAAATAGTAACCGGGATTTGGTTCTCTAAAGCATATGTATAAGCAATTGAAACTTCTTCAAACGTAGTAGGGAAAACAATAATATCTGCTTTTCCTCCCGTTTTGGTAAAGGAGTATTTACTTAGAGATTCATCTAATTTTAGTACGTTTTTATCTAATAATTGGCTGAGTTCATTATATATAAGTTCTTTAGTCATTTTTCATACCTCTTTATCTTAATGATGTTATTTTCTTTCATTGTAATTATTTTTAGATGTTCCATTTTATAGGTAACAATAACATTTTGCAATACTGCAACCAATAAAAACAGAAGTAATCATTTGAACTTTTTCCATATAAAGAATGTTTTCTAATACCACTTATGACTTGCACGGTAATGTCAGAGAAATGTTTCGTTTTCAATAACGTATAAAATGCTTGTTGAATATGTTGCGTAGTTCTTTCACTCAAAGAAACACTTCCTTCCTCAGCAAGTTTTAGCAAGATAGTATAAGTGCGTCTTTTATATAGTAACGGTATTTGGGGCAAAAAAACAACAAACAATACTACTGAGTATTTTTCCATAAGCTTAAGGTGAGCGGGTAAACCAGCTCGTTCTAGAAACTCTTGATATAATTTGTACAATCCACGACAAATTTAAGGCTTAATTTTTGATAATAAAATATTGGTTCACTATAATGTTTTTCTGTTCTATAAGAGTTACTTTATAATTTTGAATCAACGTAAAATAAAGGGAGGGGGGCGAAAATAAATCGATAGTAAATCATGTATTGGAGATATTTTAGAAAACAGCTTAAAGGAGTAAATTAATTATTGAAGGAGGTTTTTTATTACATATTATAGGATGAGCCAAATAGCAATTCGGACATGTCCGGAAAATTAATCCTAAGTTTGTGGATTGGAAAAGGTTGCTGACTTATTTGAATTCATGTAGATGGATGATCGGTCACAGTCAACTAATGGAAACTCATTCGATAGTGCGATAAAAGGTAATAAGAACAGGGAAGGGGTGCTATTAAAGCAAATAGCACCTCATGAAACAAAAGCTTCTGTTCGTAAAGCAACCTTTTCATAATATAAATGTTTTAATTGAAGAGTTTACCTAATAGATAACTGGTATTCTTACGATTGTTAATCTTCCTTTCCATAAAATAGTTTTGCTCTCGTAAAGTTGAAATCAATCGCTTCTTTTACCATTTTAATATTCCGGTCTTTTATGGCATGGATAAATCTTGTCCGCCATTCAATGCTGTTTTCCCAAGCGCCGGGCACATTAAGAATCTTCAACATTGAATCATGGCGAAGGTGAATGATTGTTTGCATAAGTTTACTGTATATTTTATTGTTGCTGCACAGTCCTACATGCAAATCAAATTCATCTATAAGCTCTTGGAATGCATAATTATTTTTTTCTATAACTGATAAATTATATAATTTTTGTAAAATCCCTTCGAGGTTATTTATATCATTATCTGATAAATGTTTAGAAGCCTCGAGTAATACTTCGGATTCAATTAATTTACGTGCTGCAAAGATATCGTCAAAGTTATCTATTTCTTTGTAATACATCCATACAATTGTTTCAGCTGGAATGGGTGCTTCGTGTTCACTTACATAACTTCCTTCTCCAGGCTTGATTGTGATGAGGCCAATTAATGCAAGCGCTCGTAATGACTCTCTTACCCTTCCTCTATTTACTCCAAATTCTTCAGCTAAAAGCCGCTCGTTTGGCAATTTATCTCCTGGTTTTAGCTCATTTGAAGTGATCCATGAGGCTATCTGTTCCATTACTTGTTCCGTAACTGTGATTTTTTTTATAGGAGTAATCTTTACCATAAATACCACCTTAAAGAGAATTCTTTTATATTTGATTGAAGAACTACCAATATACCATTAATATTTTGAAAATTAAATAATATGAGAGACGTTGTCTGAACAATAAAGTATACAGAAAATTAAAAATATATTGAATTTAAATCATCCTCGTGGTAGTATTTCAATTGTACCTGGTACCACCACGATATTTTTATCATATTTAAAATGAAAGCGTTTTATTTGGTTGGGAACATTGATTTTTAAGATGTTATGGGGAAAGGAGGTTTTGTGATTCTTTATTTATTTTTCCGGTACCACCACGCTACAAATGATTCAATAAATTAATGAGTCTATATGGATTTATAAAATATGAAATAAGAAAGGAAATATCATTTTGAGTGAACAAACGTTTCGAACTATAATGATGAAATCTATTGATAACGTTGCGGTTACTCTGCAGGATGTTCCTCCTAAAACGGTGGTGATCGTGAATTTTCCCAAAGATATTCCATTAAGAATTACAATAAAAGAGCAAATATCATTTGGGCATAAATTTGCGGTACGTCCCATTAAAAAAGGCGATGAGATACTAAAGTACGGAGAAATAATCGGTAAGGCAACGAGGGATATCGAAGAAGGAGAGCATGTTCATGTTCACAATCTTGAAGGAATAAGAGGAAGAGGTGACAAAGTTGAAAAATAATGAAGGTGAATTTTTAGGTTATCGTCGTCCTGATGGTAAAGTAGGTGTCCGTAATCATGTATTAATCTTGCCAACGATTACTTGTGCAACCCAAACAGCCCAGCGTATAACAGAACTTGTCCAGGGAACGGTTACTTTCATTCATCAGCATGGCTGTGCACAGGTTGGTGTGGATTATGAGCAAACCTTTCGAACTTATGTAGGATTAGGAAAAAATCCGAATGTCTTTGGTGTAATAGTTTTAGGGCTAGGATGTGAAGCTCACCAAGCTAGAAGCGTAGCTGCGGAGATTGCTAAGTGTGGGAAACCTGTACAGAGTATTTCGATCCAGGATCATGGAGGAACATTGTCAACCATTGCTGAAGGTGCTAAAGCTGCAGCAAAATTGGTTCAAGAAGCATCTACCCAAATGAAAGAGTGGTGCAATTTTAGTGAGTTAATAATTGGTACAGAATGCGGTGGTTCTGATGCTTGCTCGGGCTTATCAGCTAATCCTGCTGTTGGCTCAGTTAGCGATATGATCGTGGAATTAGGTGGAACTTCGATTTTAGCTGAAACAACAGAATTGATTGGAGCGGAACATTTACTTGCAAAAAGAGCGGCAAATGATCAAGTTGCCAAACGTGTATATGAAGTCATTCATGCTATGGAAAATCGTTCGATTCAAATGGGGGTCGACATTAGAACAGGTAACCCGAGTCCCGGCAATATTGCCGGTGGATTAAGTTCATTAGAAGAAAAGTCCTTGGGAGCAGCAAATAAATCGGGGAAGAGCATTTTAAATGAATTGATAAATTACGCAGAAGAACCGAAAGAGAAAGGCTTGGTGTGGATGGATACGCCAGGTCATGATATAGAGCAGCTAACGGGAATGGTTGCAGGAGGCGCCCAAGTCGTATTGTTTACGACGGGGAGGGGCACCCCAACAGGGTCGCCGATAGCCCCAGTTATAAAGATCTCTACAAATACCTCTATGTTCGAGAAGATGGGCGATAATATGGACTTGAATGCGGGGACGATAATAGAAGGAAAAGAGACGGTTGAAGAGGTCGGGAAAAGAATTTTACGTGAGATTGGTTTAGTAAGCTCAGGCAAGTTGACGAAGGCTGAAATACTAAAGCAACATGACTTTGGGATATGGAGGATAGGTCCCACTTTTTAATTCCACTGGTGTAATAAATTTGAAGGAAGTGGGGGCTTGAATGAAGCTAATGACAAAGTTGATGTTAGCTACTGTTTCAATATTCTTAGTTGCTGCTATGGCTGCATGTTCATCAACTACATCAGTTGAATCTGAAGAGAAGATGGTGATCAATGTTGCACATGGAAATCAACCTGGTGAACCTATCGATAAACTCGCGGAAAAATGGAAGGAGTTAGTAGAGGAACGAAGCGATGGGACAATTGAAATTAGACTTTTCCCGAGTTCGCAATTGGGCTCTGAAAAGGATGTGCTGGAACAGGCAACAATGGGGAGCAATGTAATTACAATGGTTGGTTATGACTTTTTGATGGACTATGTTCCGGATGCGGGGATTTTGAATGCGCCATATTTAGTTGAGAGTTTTGATGAATTATTATACTTAACTACTACAGACTGGTTTGATGAAATAAAAAGTGATTTAAATGAGAAAGAAATTAGTATCGTATCAACAAACACAGTATATGGTGAAAGGCATCTTATGAGTAATGAAAAGGTATCCTTACCAGAAGATTTAAAAGGCAGGAAGATTAGAGTACCTAATAACCCAATGTCCATTACGACATTTAAGGCATTAGGTGCTGCAGCAACTCCTACCCCATTAGGCGATTTATATACCTCATTGCAACAAGGATTAATTGATGGTGCAGAAAACCCGCTTCCTGTACTAGAAGGTGTAAAGGCGCATGAAGTATCAAAGCATCTTTCTTTAACAGGGCATCAAAAATTTATTTCTGCTTGGATAACCGGGACAAACTTCATTGACTCACTTCCAGACGAAGTTGTTCAAATGCTGAAGGAAACAGGTGATGAGGCAGGGGAATACGCATGGGGCGTTTTGGAGGAAGAGGATAAAAGAGTGTTGGCGGAATTTGAAAAACAGGGTGTAGAAGTACATGAAGTTGACCTTGCTCCTTTTAAAGAGAAAGTACAGGTTGTGTATGATAAGTTTCCTTCTTCTTTGCTCCTTTATCAAAAAATGAATACTTTCAGCTTAAAGAACATAGTAAGTTTTTATTTTCATGATGGCCGATTTGCCAGCAGCTCTTGTATTCTTTCATAGAGGCCCGGGGTCCAAGTATTGATGAACTACACAGGTATAACTTCAAGGATGCTTAAATTTGCAGAAGTCATTACTCGACCTTTGCCCGGTTCTTTGGCGCAAGTGAATGTAGTGCTCAGTACATTGATGGGCGGGCTTTCGGGATCAAATATTGCTGATGCTGCGATGCAATCTAAAATATTGGTTCCTGAGATGGTTAAAAAAGGATACGACAAATCTTATGCAACCGTTTTAACAGCTGCAACTTCTTTAATAACACCTATTATTCCTCCAGGAATAGCGTTAATTATGTATGGATATGTTGGAAATGTTTCTATCGGGAAACTTTTTCTGGCAGGGGTTTTGCCCGGGTTTGTTCTATGTTTAATATTTATGATATACGTACATTTTCATGCAAAAAAGTACAATCTTGAAACGGAAAACAAGAAGAAATTTTCGGCAAAAGAATTTTTCTTCTCTTTTAAGGATGCGTTACTTGCATTGCTCTTACCAATTATTATTATTGGAGGCATTCGTTTCGGTGCTTTCAGTGCAACGGAAGCGGGAGCTATTGCAGTCTTTTATGCATTATTTCTTGGTTTAGTTGTTTATCGTGAGATGAAATTGAAACAACTTATAAGTGCACTGGTGGAGACAGTACATACGGCTGCGTCTATATTAATTATCATTGCAGCCGGTTCAGCATTTGCCTGGGTTCTTACTTTAGAGCAAGTACCTCAGCAAATGACAGTATTTATGGCTGATTATATTTCTTCGCCAATGATGTTCTTCATTATCGTTCTTATTTTCCTATTAATAGTAGGAATGTTTGTTGAAGGAAATGTCTCTATCATTATCTTAACCCCGCTATTTATGCCAATGCTCCAGCAATATGGTATAGACCCCGTTCATTTTGGGATATTCTTTATTGTGTGTATAAGCATAGGGACTCTCACACCGCCGTTAGGGACAATCATGTTTGCTACTTGTTCCATAACTGGTACAAAAGTAGAAGACTTTATTAAACACAGCATCCCTTTCTTAATGATATTAATTATTGCTGCCATGCTAATTGCCTTTGTTCCTGGAATTTCATTATGGATCCCTACAATTTTTTCATAGATAAATAGACTAAACTCTTTTTATGAGGATCATTTAATTTTTTCTATTAATAAGATAGGAGGGGAATCAATGCGATTGAAAGATAAAATCGCCCTTATTACCGGGGCAGGATCAGGTATTGGAAAAGAAACTGCTTTATTATTTGCGAAAGAAGGCGCAAAGGTTATTGTTGCAGATATCAATGAATCTTGGGGTGAGCAAACGGTTAAAGAAATAGAACAAATTCATGGGGATTCCATTTTTATTAAAGTTGATGTAACGGATGAAAACAGTGTAAATCAAATGGTGAAAGAGATAAAAAATAAATATCAGACACTCGATATTCTTTTTAATAATGCAGGGATAAGCGGTGTAGGGAAATTGCATGAAATAGATTTAAAGTTATGGAAGCGAGTGTTCGAGGTTAATGTTACAGGCGTCTTCTTGGTTTCTCGGGCTGTCCTTCCTTTTATGATGGAAAATAAAGGAGGGTCTATCATCAATATGTCTTCCTGCATAGCAGAAATAGGTTTATCAAACAGAGCTTCCTATGCTGCAAGTAAAGGAGCCATACTATCATTAACCAAATCAATACAAGTAGATTATGCGCCATATAACATAAGAGTAAATGCTTTAATGCCTGGAACGATTTATACGCCATTTGTTGAAGATTATTTGTCAAAGGAATCCGATCCTGAAGCGGCAATAGCTAAAATTAAGGAAAGACAACTAAGCCGTGATTTAGGTAAACCTATTGATGTTGCTTATGGTGCCTTGTATTTGGCAAGTGATGAATCAAAATTTATGATGGGGACGCCATTTATGATTGATGGCGGAGTAGTGAATGGGAAAAATAATTAGCTGGTTTTTCAATCAGTTATTTTCATGGTTTACAAAATCTTATAAAGTGGGGGAACGTAATGAAATTATTAACATTTAAAGAAAATGGTCAATTAAAGGTAGGGATAAAAATAAATTATGGTGTGTTACATATTGAAAAAACAGCTGTTTTATTCAATGTAGAAATTCCAAATACAATAGAAGATATTATAATTGATAATGTAAGATTGATACCACTATTAGAATCTCTAATTAAACAAGCAATTGAAAATAATAAAGAGGGTTTATTTTTGGAAGAAAATGATTTAATTTACGGACCGGCTGTTCCAAGACCAGGGAAAATTATTTGTGTAGGGCTAAACTATAAAAAGCATGCAGAGGAATCCAATATGCCTTTGCCTGATTACCCTATCCTATTTAATAAGTATAATAATACGATTGCAGCTGATAATGAAGTTATTAACCTGCCATTGAACTCAAAAGAAAATGATTATGAAGCTGAACTTGCTATAGTAATCGGAAAGCAAGCAAAGAACGTTGGGCAAGACAAAGCATTAGACCATGTATTTGGATACTGTAATTGTAACGATTTATCCTCTCGAGATTTGCAATTTCGTACACACCAATGGCTGTTAGGGAAAAACTGTGATGGCTTTTGCCCTGTCGGCCCATATTTAGTAACGAGTACTGAAGTTGGAAATCCAAATCAGCTAAATATCAAGGCAACAGTAAATGGAGAAGTTCGCCAAAATTCAAATACATCAGATATGATATTTAAATGTGATGAAATTGTAAGTTATATATCAGAACATATGACACTAAATCCAGGGGATATTATTTTAACAGGAACACCTGAAGGAGTAATATTTGGTTATCTTGAAGATCAAAGAATTTATTTAAAAGATGGAGATCAAGTAACAATTGAAATTGAAAAGCTTGGTGCATTAACAAATAAATTCAAAAAAGAAGCACCCACAAAAAATGAGCGTGCACTAGACGGAAACGTTATAAACAACTAAAGTTATTATAATTCGAATTCTCCTAATTATAGAGCTGTTAAATAAAGTTTGCTACGTAGGGGTTTTAATATTATTCCTTTTGACTTATACAAAGGGTATTATCAAAGGTATGTATACTCTATAGAAAAACACACAAGTGTTTGAGGGAAAATGATAATGCTGAATAATTATTATAAATTTAACGGCCAAATATGTTAAGCCAATCTAATGTACAAGAAGTGTTAGCTGCCGTTTTATCTTTTGGTTGTGATTTTGCAGAAATATTTGTAGAGGATCGTTTTGTTATTAATAAGGTGCTGCAAAGCGGGCAATTTTTGTCATCTTAGAAACTTGAAATAACATTAAGATCATTAGTCGAAGGGGGGGTGCCTTTTTTTCTCCCTTTTCCTTAATGAAATTTTTCTATGTTAAATCCACCAATCTTGGCGATTTATTCCTAACTCTCGCAATTGAGCCTCATAAACAGGTGAATTTTTAGAGTTTGGTACTTGAATACTAGCTGTAAAGCTAATATATCATGTATTTACTTTAGAAGTGTTTTAAAGCACGTAAAGCGGTGTCTTAGCGGATTTGGCATAATGCATGGTCTATAAGACTTGAATTAACCGGAATAGCGGAAACTGGACTATGTGAGTTCGTCTAAGTATCATGATAGGCTTGTGATAAAAAAATTCAGAAAAAAAATAATCATTTATCTTATTAAACCCGTATGAACCATTCATTAAGAGAACTTGAAATCGGAAGAACCTAAAGATTCATCGGATTCAGCATTGAATAGTGATGCTGGCAATACAAGTCAAATTAGGCGCCAATTATATAAATCGAAGGGAAGTAGGAAGTTGTTAATTAGCTGATGTATATTTTTCTATTCTAGTTTACATAATATATATTATAGGAAGTTATAATAAATTCATTAAATTTGTCTCATATCATAAGTATACTTAAGTTATTGAGATGGAATTTGAATTTTTGATACTTCGGACAAGTATTTAATTCAATCTTCAAATTACATAAAATTTCATTGGATTTATTCATGTTCGTTCCAACTGAGCATTATACAAATTATTTTTTTTAATACATCTTTTATTGGTTAATTACCTTAACTGCCGTTAGCGCATAATTTTGAATTACAAAATCAATAAAATAAGTTCAAAAATGCTGATTCAATGTTTTCTTAAGTTCACTTTAAATTATCAGTTAATTCCACATATAAATTTCTTTTATGTTCAGATTTTCATTACACTACCTGGATTTTCAAATTCTTGGTTGTAGAAATTACATCGATCTTATGTATTCCCTTAGTATAAAAAAGGATACCCCCTTCTCTTCTTATCCCACTCTTTCTCGATAACGGTTCAATCATAGCCATTTGTATGACGTTGTCTTCGGAGGCTCTTAAACAATCAAATTTTCCCTTGGATCAGTTTCCTTTGCGAGCTCCGAATTGATTTATATAGTGATAAAGGATTCGCTTGCTACCTTTCAATCTATATTAAATTAGCACTATAAAGATCCCTTTTGCTGCAGAATTCATCACCCAAGGAATTATTGTTATATTAGAATATAATAATAATGCTGAAATGAGAAAAATCACGGGTTAACACTTCGATAAAATTATATAAATATAATAAAAATACCGTATGAATCATTTTTACCGATTAAAATTTCCGCTTTCCTGTTGAAAACATATACGATTATAAAAGGTGTTCCCAACAGTTTTTTGCCTACCTTTTCTGAAATTCCCTCTAACTGTTCGTGTATAATGCAATGTAAATGTAGCTTATCTTCTGTAGCATTGGGAGTTCTAAAAACTTGTCCATCAGAATTAGTAACGTATATTTGGGTATGATGATAAGATTCACCCTCGATTAGATTGGCGATTTTTCTTATTATCATTCATATATTCCTTAATCCGCTTTACGATTCAATTTTATGACGTACCAATGTTAGTATTAAACCTTGATTGAGATTACTTCCACATTCTACATATCGTTTCTTACAACAAAGATCATATTACACTTACTTTTTGCTATCGATTTCTTACATTTTTCTTAAAAAACATTATTAAAAATATTAGACACCAATTATTAGATTTAATTATCTCCACGCTGATAGAAAAGTAAATCTGAAGTGTTAAAAGATACATAGCTAAATCTATCTAAAAACAATCCATATAGTCAGTTTTTAACTACAGTCATGGCTGGTGGGAATCAATTAGAGCGAGATTTCATTTGAATGCGGCAGCGTCAAGGTATTGATTGGCGAAAAAAGAAGGTATATTCAAAGGGAGATTAAAGAAATATCTTAATAATCATGCAAGAATGAACTACGCAGTGAAGTTATTATAAAAAAGGGACTATGACTGTAAATCAGAATTGTGCAATCACCAACGTATCCAAGCTTCTTAATATATAGAAAGCTGTCTGAAGACAATGTTTAACTCTTCAAAATACAAACAGCCTAAATTCTTAGTATCAAACACTTAGAATTTAGGCTGTTTTATATAAATAATTGCTTAACGTTGTAATTCCACTTAAATATGACGCTACCCCTAAAAGAAATTCAATGGTTGCAGTAACTATGCTTTCTGTATTGTCTTTTGCAGAAACGAATATCGTTACCCATATACTTCCTTACCGGCTTTACCAATTGGTTGATTTTCCATTTCTGAAGAACCCTCCATTAGGTCCTTCAGGTCCAATGGTAGCTAACCATAGAATAGATTCAGCTGCTTGTTTTGGTGAAACTGAAGCGTACGGACCTCCCATATCTGAACTTACCCATCCAGGATCGACCGAATTAATTTTAATATCTCCTTTAATTTCTGTAGCCATCAATTGCGTCATTCCATTCAAGGCTAGCTTGGATAATTTATAGGCACCTGTTCCTTGAACGGACATATCACTCATTGCCCCAAGTTCCGAAGATATATTGATGATTCTCCCATAGCCGCGCTTTTCCATGAGTGGAATAAAGGAATGGATGACAAAGTAAGGACCGAAGAAATTAGTTCTCATCGTTTTCTCTAGAATGGAAGGGTCCATAGTTATTAACTTTTCATCCCCATCTACATAAATGCCGGCATTATTGATCAATACATCTAATCTTCCATATTTCTCATTAACTGTATGCGCAGATTGTCGGATACTGTCTTGTTCGTCTACATCCATCATCATATATGATATATCCAGATTTGGATCCTTCAGTTTTTCCAGAGCTTCGTATCCCTTTTTGGGATCGCGACTAGACAGTATGACCTTAAAACCCTTCACAGCCAATTGTTTAACCAGCTCAAATCCAATTCCACGATTCCCACCTGTGACGAAAGCAATTGGTTTATCCATTGACATCCCACATCTCCTTTCATTTCTCGCCCTCATAATTATCATACTCCATATCAGGTACCCGTACGATATGACTTGTAAATTTACAATGTGTTAATCAAATGCCACATTATACAACCTTTATGAAATTGTGGGGGTTCTACAAACAAAAAGCGTCCAAAAAAATTGTTGAAGTTCTTATTGATCAGCCTCGGTTAGTACAAATAAGTTTTTAAGAAATCAATTTTTTTTAAATCTTTATTATTATTTTTATCTGCTCTATAGCTATCTCTAGATGAAGACTCGTAAACACATAAATATTGTTCGGGATTAAGTAGATAAAACGTTTGTAACATAAGAGCTGCTGATTTGTCGTAAGTTAATAGTTCAATTAGCAATTCGGTTTTGTATCGCCTACAATGACTTATCTATTACTCTTGAGTCATTGATTCTCTGTAATGTACGGCGGAAAGCAAATTCAACCCTCTTAAGTGTTTTATCTGTTCATCCAACATCTCTATCGCCACATTTTTGTTTCCTTCAAGAACTAATTCCTCTGCCTTAAGCCAGGAGACGTATACGGGATCCTTAATCTGTTCTTTATAAAACTTATATGAGTCTTGGTTACCCTCGAGAAGGGAAATAACAGCACCTTAATAACATTTGAATTTGTTATCCTTCATTTCGGATAAGAGTACCTTTGCCTCTTTGTACCTTTTTTGCTTAGTAAAAAGCATGACGCTTGCTTGATTTTTAGCTGTTTTCTGTTTGATGCGCTTTAGTGTTTTTTCCGCCTCTGCTTCATTACTGTATAGTAGCTGGTAGGTGAATCGATAAAACGGTATTTTTGATTTTCTTAAGTAATTCTTAATTTTATCTACATTTTTTCCATAAAGAACTTGATAGTAATAAAACATAAAAAGGTAAACTAAAAAAAGGAAAATTAAGATAGAAAGCCCCCATGGTGGCGCACCAATGGCTCCGATTGCAACTGCCGCTAAAAATAATATGATAAAAGCCCAAATCATATGATCCCCCCCTAAAGGTATTCCATTAATGAACGCCTAGTTGTTAGATTCTAACCAATACGCTTAAAATCTCAAATTGATCATTTCATAACGAAACCCGATTTTAAAACTGATCGCAGGCATTGGAAAATAATCAGGTGTATGGTGTTTATAAGAATTATACATCAAAAAAAGGAACATGAAATCGTTTCTGATCTCATGTTCCATACCAATAGCACTATTTTTCAGGCACGGATCGATTCAAGCCTGATTTGAATGAATTCGAGCGAGTTTTTTGCTTCATGGGCGATTTGCTTTATCAGTTGATCGACCGTGCATACTTCCTTGATCAGACCTACTGATTGGCCACACGACCAGATACCTCCGTCCAAATCTCCCTCAACGTATACTTTTTTGCTTCTTTGCCCCGTAATGAGCGGAAGTAAGTCTTCTATCGTGGCTCCTTCATTTTCAAGCTTGTCCACTTCCTTACTGACAGCGTTCAAAGCTACGCGCGACGGACTTCCTATATTTCTTTGGATGACAACGGTATCCATTTCATCTGCTGCTACCATCCAGTCCTTTACGTTATTATGAATGGGCGCCTCTTTAGTGGCCATAAAGCGAGTTCCCATGACGATACCCTCAGCTCCCATGGACAATGCGCTAACGAGGCCTCTGCCATCTGAGAATCCTCCGCCAGCGATAACGGGTATCGAAACGGAGTCAACGACCCTAGGAAGCATGACAAGCGTTCCTACATCTCCCATGCCAGGATGGCCGCCTGTTTCATTTCCAACGATAATGACGGCATCGACTCCTACTTTTTCTGCCGATATTGCGTTTTTGACACTTGCTGCCTTATGTATCACGGTAAACCCATGCTCTTTAAGCTTTGACATTAACCCTTCTGGACTTCTGCCACTCGTTTCGACGATTTTTACATCTTCGTCCACTAAAATATCAATGAAATCAGCATTTGGTGTGGCCGTCTGACTGGGGAATAAATTTAGGTTCACGGCGAAGGGCTTCTTCGTCAAAGCTTTCACTTTACGTATTTCATCACGAAGCCGTTCAGGAGTCCCCTGTGTTTTCGAAGTAATGATGCCAAGCCCACCTGCTTCAGATACGGCAGCAGCAAGCGGGGCTCGGCCAACTTGAAACATACCTCCGCAGATAATCGGATATTGGATTCCTAACATTTCTGTCATTCGCGTTTTCAATTGACATTCCCCTCTCAATCAGAAAATTTTCTTCTCATTTAACTCACGAGCTAAATTCTTGAAAAATTGGAGCGATTCAGGGTTGCCCATGGAGTCTGCATTCACTACTTTATCAATCTCGAAACCTAACAACACTTTCCGGATCGGGACTTCCATTTTCTTTCCATTCAACGTTTTAGGGATTTGTTCAACAGCATGGATTTGGTCTGGGATGAAGCGCGGTGACAGCTGCCCCCTGATTTGTTGCTTGATTTTGGCTGTCAAGGTTAAATCAAGCTCGCTGCCAGGCTTAAGGACGACGAACAGCAGCAAAGAAGAATCACGGCCAAGCACCTCCCGATCGATAACGAGGCTTTCCATGACCTCGTCTATCGCTTCCACAACACGGTAAATATCACTGGTGCCCATACGGACTCCGGAGCGGTTAATGGTTGAATCGGATCGACCATATATGATGCAGCTGCCCTTGCCGTCGATTTTTATCCAATCACCATGTTTCCAGATGCCAGGATACGTATCGAAATAACTCTCGTAATATCTTGTGCCCTTATGATCATTCCAGAAATATAACGGCATGGATGGCATCGGCTTCGTAATCACCAATTCACCGACTTCATTCATCAAGGAATGACCTTTTTCATCAAAGGCTTCGACGCGTACACCTAATGCCCTGCCCTGTATCTCCCCGATTCTTACTGGTAATGTCGGAACGCCACCAACAAATCCGGCACAGACATCGGTCCCTCCACTGGATGAACTGAGCCAGATATCCTTTTTGACATGCTCATATACCCATTTGTATCCGTCACCTGACAAAGGTGCTCCAGTGGAAAAAAGAGCCTTCAATTTCGATAAATCATATTTTTCCATCGGCTTGACGCCTAATTTCATGGAATTAGTAAGGAAAGGAGCACTTGTTCCAAAGAAGGTCATGCCGGAATCTTCTGCCAGCTCCCAAAGAACCTCCGAATTCGGAAAGGAAGGACTGCCGTCATAAAGGACGATTGTGGCTTCATTAAGCAAACCACCCATCAGGAGATTCCACATCATCCAGCCTGTCGTCGTAAACCAAAATGCTGTATCCTCTGAATTCATGTTTTGATGCAGCTTTGTTGATTTTACATGCTCCAATACGATTCCGCCATGCCCTTGAACAATTGGCTTGGGCAATCCCGTTGTACCTGAAGAATAGAGAATCCAAAGCGGGTGATCGAATGGAACGCTCTCAAAAGATAATTCAGCATGTTCATTTAGGAGGTCATCCCATGGAATGATATCTGCGGGAATCATATCCACTGTCTTTTTTTCTATGTATGGAATCAACACCGTATGCTTGACTGTGACCAATTCTTTTTGAAGCTGTGACACAACGGATGTTTTATCATGAACCTTACCATTATACCGATACCCATCAACCGCCAGTAATACAACCGGTTCAATTTGCTTGAAGCGATCTATGACACTTCTTGCCCCAAAGTCAGGTGAACAGCTCGACCAAATGGCCCCAATGCTTGCTGTAGCCAGGAATGCGATGACGGCTTCAGGTATATTAGGTATATAGGCTACCACCCGATCACCGGCTTTCACCCCGAGCTTCCTTAATGAATGGGCGACAGAGGCTACTTTTTCTTTAAGTTCTTTCCAGCTAACCTCCTTCTGCTTGATATGCTCGGAGCGGAAAAAAATCGCCGTTTTCTCTTCTTGATCATTCAATAGAGCATTTTTTGCATAATTAAGCCGTGCCCCCTCGAACCACTTCGCACCAGGCATTGATTGCTCTGATAAAATCGCATCATAGTTCCTTTCGGCTTTTACATCGCAATAATCCCAAATTGAAGCCCAAAAATCCTCCAATTCATCAACCGACCATTTCCATAATTCATGATAAGCTTGAAATGATAAACCTTTCTTTTCTTTTAACCATTTCATATAGTGAGTCAATACCGTTTGTTCGATCTGTTCGTTAGTCGGTTCCCAAATGATTTGTCCATCCGTAAGCGATTTCATTCCATCATCTCCCTTAGGTATCTAGTGCTTTTCACAAAAATTGGTAGATTGAGTAAATTGTAATATATCCCCAGTAAACCGTCAATTTACAAGGATATTACATAGATTCATAGGCATGAATCGGAAGGTTAAGCGCGAAGCAGGTTCCTTTCCCCTGTGCACTTGAGACATATATCGTGCCCTCCATGCTTTTGATTACGCTGTATGAGACCATCATCCCCAATCCCGTTCCTGTATTTTTTGTCGTGAAGTATGGCTCACCTAAACGACCTATTTGTTCTTGGGACATTCCAATTCCCTCATCCTGAATCTTAATTTGGATGGTGGAGGCCGCATGATGTACGTGGATCGATAATTCTCCCTCAACTGACATGGATTCAATGCCATTTTTCACGATATTGAACAGGCATTGTTGAAATTTTTTGCTTTCTCCAACTATATAGTAGGACTTGTCGTCAAAAACGGATATCTTTAAATCAACCCTATTCTTGATTGCCAATGGCTTGATGCTGTTCACGACATGCTTGATTTCATCGGATACGCGCAATCGGTCAGTATTTTCCGGACTTATGGCGGCAAACGTCAAATAATCATTGATGACATCCGTTGCTCGATCTAATTCCTGCAGAGCAATACTCGCATACTTCACCTTTGTTTGTGGAGATACGTCTTCACTTAACATTTGGATAAATCCTCTTGTCACCGTAAGGGGGTTACGTACTTCATGGGAAATACTTGCAGCCAGGTGGCTTACGATTTGCAATTTTTCCGCTTTCACTAACTGTTCAAGAACCTGGAAATTCGCCATGATAACCTCCCATAGTATGATGACTATGATGATTCCTATCACTTGGATCGTAAAATATTGCTTCCAAAGACTTATACCGATAGTAAGATCAAATAGTTGAGTTGAAATAAATTGTGTAAGAATATGAACAAAAAAGATTAATGAGACACCGACGAAGATTTTTTTACTGACAGATATTTTGAGGTAGTATTTAGAGATGAAAAACAGGGAAATGCCTATTAGCGGAAAAGTGATGCAAGAAATATAAAACCCGTTTTCCCCTCCAGTTAAATAACGAATGAATAAAGTGATGATAATTAATATGATTCCTAATCTATAGCCCCCATACAATCCTCCTAAAAGAAAAGGAATCCAGCGAAGATCCCAAACAAAATCCTTCTCAATGACGACTGGAAACAGCATGCATAGGACTAGAGAAAGAATCGGGAAAATGGATAGGAACCATCCTTTTAATGAATCTAAACGATACACGAACTTCACTAGATAGCTCATTTGCAATATAAAGAGCGGAAAAAGGATAATTAAAAAATTAATAAGTAAATCTTTTGTCATAAGATTCATTTTCACACCGAACTCTCAATATTTTTCGAATATTTAGACAGGCGTTTTAATCATAACAAGTTAAAGAATGATAAGCTAGTAAAATATCAGAAAGGGCATTGAATTTGGGGGTATATAGCACCGAGGAATCTTGAGCCCTAATGATACAGGATGGGTAAAAGAACAAGAAAAACACTGAAATGATCAAATCATTCCAGTGCAATCCATCATGCCATTTACTTAATAAAGAGCTGATTTTGCGAGCAAGGTGATTGTCGCATCATCCATCGGGGGATTATGAAGTCCTGCACGTACATCCCTATAGTAGCGTTGCAAGGGATTTTGCCGTTGTAGGCTTTTGGCACCAACGACTCTCATCGCTTTGTCGACAATCGAAATCGCTTTATTGACGACTGATAATTTAACTGCACCCAATTGTTTCGCTAATTCTTCACGATCATCAGGCTGCCGTTCCCATTTTTCTGCGACAGAGTATAGAAAATGGCGGGCTTCACATAGCTCCAGTTCCATTTCCCCGATTGTCCTCTGAACATTCGGAAGATCCCTTATTGGTCCTGGTAAGCTATTGGGGGAATATGTTTTTGCGAATTCCACCGCATAATTTCTCGCAGCTGCTGCAATCCCCAAATAGCAGGCTGGTATATGTAGGAGCCATGCATCAGGTTTCCGTTTTTCCAAAGGGTTGCTTTTTTGCACATAATACTTTTCAGGCAAACTGACGTCCTTTAACACCAGGTCATGACTTCCTGTTCCCTGCATCGAAATCATATCCCACGTTTCTTCAATCTCTACACCAGTTCGATCATGATGAACTAAAAACGTGCCGAGCAGCTCATCATCAGGTACCCATGCAGTCACTAGAAATATATCCAGGACTGGAGAAAGAGTCGTAAACGTCTTTCTGCCATTCAAAATCCATTGTTCCCCTCTTTTGATGGCGATCGTCTCAGGACGGCCTCCGCGCGTCGGGCTTCCAGTTCCAGCCTCTGATGCTGCTGTATTGATGAGAGCGCCTGCTGATATTTCTTTAAGCAATTCTTTCATGATTCCTTTTTCCCATGATTTCTTTTCCATAAGGGATAGGACCGTTCCGACATGCCAGCCTATTCCTAATGCCGTGGGACCGCAATACTCAGCTATTTTTTCCTGACATAGAAGAAAATCATATAGTGTTCCCCCATATCCTCCATCCTCTTTTGCCAGCGTTAGCTTTGGATATCCGAAGTCCTTTAAGTCTTTCATGTTTTCAAAAGGGAACCCATTTGTCGCATCGAGTGCTTCTGCTCGATCGGCAAAGCACTGTATCGCTTTCTCTAATTTTTGAATATATTCTCTTTGCTTCTGTGACTGAAAAAAAAGCATGAAGAACACCCCTTCTATAATAAGCAATGTACTGAACCACCCAGCAGCAATGACCCTTCACCACTAGAACTCCCTTTTATCATATCACTTTAGTGGAGTTTATGATTTCAATCTGCTTATTAAGATTCAATGTCTTCATTTTTATAATTTTTGTTCGCATGCTTATAAGCGTTCTTTGCCTCCGCGATATCTTTGTTTTCAATCAAGTATGCAATTGCAGCTTGACCGATGCCATAGGTGACTCCGCCGGCGACCGCGCCGGATACGGCTAGACCAGCTACTGGAACGAAGCGGACCGCTGCCCTGACTCCTTCCCTGACAAGGAGACCGATGCCTACATTAATTCCTAATGCTGCAATGAACTCACTCGCCGATTTTGTATTGATGTCTTTATCGGCAATGAAACCAATGACCACGATCATCAAGCCTTGAATTCCTGTCAAGATCGGAAAATCGGCAAATGGAATCGGTTCTGCACCGATAATGCCGGCGATGGCCGTGAATGTCCCAACGATCGTCCGTGCAAATTTTTTCTTGACGTATTGGCTCTGCATCGCCTTGGCTGTCTTCAGTTTCGCTTCACTGGGTAAGGCCTCGATTAAATAATCAGAAAGTAAATCGATGTTCCAACGCATATCATATTCGATATTCCCTTTGTCATCAAAATCAATGTAAGAACATATGGGAATGACAGTCAAGAGCGGAATGTCACTTTCATTGAATCGCTTCGACATCAGCGCCATGGCTTCTTCAATATTTTGTTTTTTCTTAGGGTTGGCATCAAAAGGGGCTTGCTTATAATGTGGCGGATCCAATTCATCCACTTGGGTGACCACACAGATGACGGGTACATCATAATGGTGTTTCTCTTTGACGATCATGCGCAGCTTGTTCAGCTCCTGTAAATCCTCTTCAACCCGAGAGTCCGCCTCCTTTGCTTTAATCAAGAAAAGAAACACGTCCGGCTGTTCTTCCGTGACCGCTTTCACCAATTCCTCCATAGGTGTTTCTTCTTCGAAATCCTCTGTCGGTGCTTCACTTTCCCCCAAGCCACGCGAGTCCAAAAGACGAATCTTCGGATTATCATCACTCGGATACCACAGCCATTTTCCTTTACCCGTTCCTGATTTGACAGAACTGACATATTGCCTTTCCTGACCAAACATCGCATTGATCAATGATGATTTTCCCGAACCGCGCCTGCCGACAAGCGCAATTCGCGGTTCCCTGGCATCGACTGTCATCGTTTTAAGCTTCAGGAGCTGGTCAAGCATTTTGTTCTTTTTAGAATTGGAAATGGGCAGTTTATCGACCTGACCTTTTATGAAACTGAATATGCTGCCCATTTCATCGTGTTTTTCTGCCATTATGCATTCCCCCATTGATAAGAAGTGTTTTTAATGACGTTTACCCTTGAATGTTTCAAGCTAATCATGTAATTCGAATCTTTCTTAGATCTTAAGGGGTACGCTGTCCGTTCTTCATGTCTTTTCTTTTAGGAACATAATGACACTTGCCATGTATTTTTGGATTTCCTGCACTTGAAAAGCAGCCGAGTCGGCAATCTGTTTATAATGATGCTGACCCTCATCAGTAATTCGTAAATAACGTTTCGTCCGCTTTTCACTTTCCCACCTGCCGACAAGAAGGCCGTTCTCTTCCATTTCATGAGATAAATCGTATAAATAGCCGTTAGAAGCAATCCAGCCGAACTGATTTTTGAGCAATTCGCCGATTTCCCCCATATAAATGGGCTTCTTTGTGAAAGCCGCTTTTAAGGTGACGTACCGGACAAGGTCCTTCACGGATATTATTTTCGAGAAATACGATCGATAATCTTCAGGAAGTTCGTTAATTACAGGGGGATTTTCACCGGACCTGCGCAAATCGAACATGAACCGGTCAATCACCTTTTTCACCTCGGAAAACCGTTCGAGGAAATTCTCTTGGTACCAGGTATAAAGCTCTTTTCCTTTTTCAGTAATCTGATAATAATTCCTGCCCTTATTCGTGTATAAGGATAAATGATGGGATTCTACAAGCATATTGGAAATTTTACATAAATAGTCATAGCTATGGACTTTTCCGGTAAACGTATTTTTAAGATCCTGATGAATCGCCCGTGGATAATTCGCTTTTTCTTTCAAGGAATGGAGTAAAAAAATCGTTAAAAATTCTCGCTGGCTCAATCCGACCGATTCTACCGTTGTAGACGGCTTTTCCCCTTTTTTCACTGCCAAAACCCCCTTTGTATCGTTTAATGTACATGCTTTAAATATTTCTTCCTTCTCCCTTATTATCCTGTGCTGCCACATAATAGTAAAGTTTTTAATGCCGAACTACTTAGTACTACTTTTCACATATTCCTTCTATTGAGAGATAATAGTGTTTTGAATATTCTGACGAGGTTATTTATGGGATAATGTGTAAATTCCAAGTGCTAGGCTCCTAAAATCGATTCTTTGACTGGGATTTTGTTGCAATTAAATCACAAAAAAGGCATCGAATAATATCAATGTCTGTTTACATGAGGTCTTCCAATGTTTTTTTCGAAAGCTAATTCATTCAATTATCTGCTCTTTGGAAAAACAGCAGCTTCTTTTTTTGGTTTCACCAGTATCTCCAATAGTAGAACCCCATTACTATATCATTTAATAAATCATATCATTTTTCCGAGAAAAATGGTTATATATTCCTAGTCTACGGACGTCATATCCATTCCCCTCCAATTGCTTTTAAACAAAAAAAAGACAGACCCCTTCGTTTCTGTTCGGGTCCGCCTTTTTTGAGCTTATTGTTCTGTTAAGATGATTGGTGCCTCTTTTGTGATGACAAGCGTATGTTCGAATTGGGCCGATAGCTTTCCATCAGCGGTTCTCGCCGTCCAGCCGTCTTGATCCATTTTCATATGCCATGTTCCTGCATTCAACATAGGTTCGATCGTGATGACCATACCTTCTTTTAGTCGGGCACCTTTACCAGGTTTGCCATAGTGTAGGACGGTTGGGTCTTCGTGCATCGTTTTACCGATTCCATGGCCCGTGAAATCTCGGACAACGGAGAACTTTTCTCCTTCGGCATATGATTGGATTGCATGCCCGATGTCTCCGAGACGATTTCCAGCCCGAGCCACTTCGATGCCTCTATATAGAGCATTTTTAGTTACATCCATCAAACGCTGGGTTTCTTCGGAAATCTGACCCACTGCATATGTCCAAGCGGAATCCGCCAGGCCGCCATTAAGATTCACGACCATATCGATCGTTACGATGTCTCCCTCTTTCAACGGTTTCTTTTGCGGGAATCCGTGGCAAATTACGTCATTCACAGATGCGCAAGTGGCGTATTTATAACCGTTATATCCCTTTTGCTCCGGCGTTGCGCCATGTTCTGCCAGGTATTTGTCGACAAACTCCTCGATTTCCCAAGTCGTGATGCCTGGTTTGATCATTTTAGCTATTTCTTTATGCGTTGCAGCAAGAAGTTTGCCCGCTTCATGCATCAAATGTATTTCTCGTTCACTCTTAATCGTTATCATGTAAAAATCCTCTTTCGTTTTATATCTTTTCTGATTGAATCTCCGTATTTATCATATGCCTTTGTTTATATAAAAAGCAACTAAAAAACCGGGTTGATATGACCGAATCAACAATTTCATGGCATTCCTCTCACCTGGAATCGGCCCTTCTTAGAGTTTTACATGACGACTGAATGAAGAACCCATGCGTTTGTTCTAATGTAACCCTTGATTGTTGATCGGGTACAGATTTCCATTTAACGCAAATGATATCCTGCCTGTTTCTTCGGATACAACCAACACAAGGGCATCACTTCGTTCTGTTAAGCCTAAAGCAGCCCTGTGGCGTGTTCCCAGCTTTTTGCCTCCCGTTGATCTTACTGAGAGTGGCAGTACATTTGCTGCGGAAGATATTTGATTTTGACTGACCAGCACTGCACCGTCATGAAGTGGATTTCCAGGATAAAAAATCGACTCCAATAAAGAGTGAGTTAGCTCTGCTCCTATGGAAATACCCGGCTGAATAATCGTTTCCAGAGATTCTTGTCTTTGAATCACAATTAACCCACCATGTTTTCGGTTAGACAAATTTTGGATGCTGATTGTTAATTCAGGATATTTGTCCGTAAAGGGAGATAAATAGCAGTTTAAATAAAAAGTGGCAGCTTTCATGTCTATGGAAACAAATTGTTCTTTAATTTTTTCAAAACTCCCCAGCAGACAATCGTTTTCATTACTCATAGCTTCTAGGTTAAGCTCCAATGCCGCAATTACTTGGCGTATATCCTCTTTTAAAATTTGTTTCATAGGTGAAAAATCACAATTTCCATCCTTCACAACTACCCGCCTCCCTAAATGGTATGTGTCTCTCTTTTCCGTTGGATCAATCCCTGTCCCGTACATGAAACGGTTAAAAAGTATGTAGTTAATGTTTGTCTGCACGCTACCTATTTATACATCAGATGATTCGATGCCAAACACGGGGGTTTACAATCTTCCGTATGCACAATTGCCCACATTTTTTTATGGTAATATGGGAAAGGTATGTAAATGAATATAGCAATGACCTTTTGGTGCAAATCTTTTAATGGGTGGGATGAGAATGCCTTATGTAACGGTTTATGAACGAGGAACTTTTGAAGTTGAACAGGGTAAGAAGTTGGTCTTGGCATTGGAAGATAACGGGGTGAATATTCTCCATCGATGTGGCGGAAAGGCAAAGTGCACGACATGCAGGGTAGAGATATTGGCAGGTGATTTTTCTGAAGTCACGAATGATGAAAAAAAATCCTTTGAGGAAAAGGGCATCGAAGATCAGCTTCGGTTATCTTGTCAAATATACGTGAATGGAGACATAGCCATCCGTCCTATCATGACGGTCGAAAGCTCGGGACTTGCCGCTGGACCAAGGCCTGCTGATTGAAAAACGAACGTCTAAAAATCAAAACGACTAAAAATCGACTTTCTAGTCGTTTTGATCATTCATTTTTTCTTCACTTTTTTTCCATGACAGCAAAGTAATTATCTTCATTATCGGCAAAGTTGAATACTTTTCCGGAAGGCATCGTCACCATTTCCCCGACTTTGATATTCTTATCCGAAAATTCTTTATATAATGAGTCAAGATCTTCCGCGAAAAACATTAGCGAAGGTGTTTTAAGATTCAATTCAGGCTGCATCTTAGCGATCAATTCCTTGTTGTGTAGGATAATGCTCGTTTGCGCTTCTTGTGTCGGTGCCATTTCAATCCATCTTAGATGTCCGTTATCCTCATCGGATACGACGGTAAAACCCACTTTTTCCGTCCAAAACTTCATGCACTCATCCTGGTTATTTACATATAGCATAATTTGACCTACTTTATTGATCATTGCTTCGCCCCATTCCCTTCGGTTTTTGTAAGAATTGATCCTTGAATGTTACTTTGTGATTATACCAAATTTTAGGTTGGAAATATGCTGGTTTTTACTAGTTAGCAAAACTATTTTTTCTAAGGTAGAACTTGCAGGGATTTTTGATTGTACACAGAACATCTATACAGACAGAATAACTAGGGAGTGAGAATCGATGGTTCTTTCGAAAGACGGTTTACTCGAGATATTGGAAGGAAACAGGAGATTGACGATGCGGGTTGTGGAAGCTTTTCCTGAAGATGAACTATTTCACTATACACCGGCCGATAAACTTCGTCCCTTCGCTGAAATGATTAAAGAAATTATGAACATCGAGAGTGCCTATATCCAGGGAATTGCACTTAATGTTTGGAACTTCCAAGATTCATTTGCAACGATTTCTACAAAAGAGGCACTACTATCTACCTGTGATGCCGTTAGGGTAGAAACGCGGAGGCTGTGGCAGGAGGTTACGGAGGAAACACTTGAGGTTATGGAAAAGGATCCCTTTTTTGGACCTTCACAAAGCCACTTTTCGAGGCTTCAATATGGCCTAGAGAATGAGATCCATCATAGAGGACAAGGTTTTATCTATCTTAGGACACTAGGGATTGAACCTCCTGAATTTTTTGTCAGAGACTAAGAAGCTGTAACGCCTCCCTGATTACACCATCCATATGAATGAAAAACCAAAAGGAGTGAAACGGATGTCAGTAGATGCATATCTTAATTTTAATGGAAATTGTCGTGAAGCGGTAAAATATTATGCCCAGGTTTTTGGAACGGAAGCAACGGACTTCATGACCTTTGGTGATACACCGCCGAATCCTGAATTTGAATTTCCGGAAGCAGCGAAAAATCTAGTCATGCATGCACGACTGAATATTGCTGGCAGCAACATCATGTTTTCCGATGTTTTTCCTGGTATGCCCTTTATTGAAGGAAACAATATCAGCTTAGCATTTGTTTCGGATAATTTGGAAGAAATAAAATCAATCTTTCATAACCTAAAAGAAGGCGGCACTGTCCGCATGGAGCTTCAAGAGACCTTTTGGAGTAAATTATACGGTCAAGTGACGGACAAGTTCGGGATCAATTGGCAATTTAACACGGGCAACTAATACCTGCATTTGTGATTTTGTTGGGGCATTCCCCTTTGGATATGAGGCTTTTCCTATCATGGAAAGTACCTTCATATCCTCTTTGTGCGGACTTCTTCTGTCCGGAAGATACCATTTTCGATCAAATTATCCATGAAACCGAAGGGAGAAAATGATGAAAAACAAACTTCAAAAAATCACGACAAATCTATGGTTCGATACCCAGGCTGAGGAGGCGACAAGGTTTTACACGTCCATCTTCGAAAATTCGAAGGTGGGCCGCATCACTTACTATGGAAACGTAGGTAAGGAAATCCACGGAATGTCAGAGGGTAAAGTAATGACGATTGAGTTCGAACTAGAAGGGCAGTCATTCGTCGCATTGAATGGCGGGCCGCAATTCAAATTCACAGAGGCGATATCCTTCATCATCCATTGCGAATCTCAAGATGATGTCGATTATTATTGGGAAAAACTCTCCCAAGGCGGAGATGAAAATGCGCAGGCTTGTGGCTGGCTGAAAGATCAATTTGGCGTATCTTGGCAGATAATTCCTGGTAATATATCCGAAATGATCAACACCTCTGATCCCGAAACTTCGGCCAGAGTAATGAAAGCACTCTACAAAATGAAGAAAATTGATATACAAACATTAAATCAAGCGTATAGCGGGTAAAACCTATTGAAATAAAATGCCTAATTTCTCTCTGGGCGTTGTGAGAAATTAGGTTTCTCATGTTATTAAGCATGTTCAAGAGTATACTGATAAACATAATCAAAATCATGAACAGGAGAAGGTTAAACGATGGTCCATATAAATGCATCTGCACTCCGTGATGAAATAATAGAAAGAAAAATCCGCTATGACTCGTTAGTAGTGGAGCATCGTTGCTTCATGTTAGCCGCGAATGAAGAGGAAGCCGTGCTTTTTCACGAAGTCACCGATTCTTTTACGATAAACACTCCGAAAACCAAACTGACCATCTCTAAAGGGTGTTATACGATTGCCTATTATTGGCGGGACCGCCCGTATAATTTGTACATATGGAGAAACAAACATGGGAAATATGTGGGTGCGTATTTCAATATTGTTAAAAATACGTCCCTCTTTAATAACTTGGTTACTTTTGAAGATCTAATTCTTGATATAGTGGTTTTTCCAGATGGCAACTACTATATCTTGGATGAAGAAGAGCTTCCTGTCCCATTGGATTTGTTCGAAAATGGGTCAGTCCAGCAAGCTTTGAGCACCTTATTGGATTCGCTGGATGATCTGCTGGCTCAAAACGTTTTGCAATCAGAGCAAGACTATAAACATGAGTCCCTTCTTTCATTGTTGGGAGAGTAATAAAAGACTTGCCTGCCATAAATTTGGCAGGCAAGTCTTTTGATAGACAGATGCATTAATTGTGATGTCCACTTACTCACTATCCGCTTGAGCCGATATACTGTCCGCCAGCTCTTCAATGTTTTTGGCCACTTTTTCGCTGTATGTATAATCACCATAGCAATATGGGTAGCGAAAATTGTCCTTATCCCCGCCACAATCATAAAGAGCAGGGTCTTTTTCCACTTGGATCTTCGAAAATTGCTTGGCAAGCTCTTCGGTATGCTTGCCTCCTTTTTTTGCTATGTAATCAATATAACCAATTCCCATGTTATAAGCTTGAATGATCGTCGCGAAATCCACGTTCTTTTCTTTGCCATATTCATGAATCCTTCTGAAATGCTTTACGCCATACTTTATGCTTTCGTTTGGATCTGTAATGGAATTGGGGTCCATTCCCGCCGATTCAGATGCCTGCATGGGGTCACCACCTCGCCCGCGGCTTTCCTGCTGCATCAAGGCAATTAAAGTCGAAGTATGCTCTTCAAGCCCGTATCTCGCCAACTCATCATGAATGGTCGGGCTATACCTTTTCACATTCGCAAAAGAATCCAGGGGATTTATTGATGTGGGTATATTGCCGTTAACTGGGTTTTGGATGATCTGCTTCATGACCAAAAATGCAAAAATCAAGCTTAATATAACAAAAATCTTCTTTGATTTCTTCCGTTTTTTCTTCTTCACATTCTCTCTCCGTCATCTCTAGGTTATATACTTATAGTGTAACAAATAGTTAGAGTAATAACTATTTAGAATAGCAATTAAATTGCTTGAAATGAGATGACAGTCTACCTGAAAAAAGCCCAATCATGAACGTATATTTATGTGGCCATCGAGAGACACTAGTAATTGGAGGTGATATGTTTGGACAAGAAAAATGAGCAAACAGAAAAGATTGATGATAAAAAGAAAAAAATCACGAACGACTTTGGGGCAGACCCAGATGAACAAGAGATGAATGGTCTGTATGGGATGCTGGAAACCGAATATGAAGATCGTCTTCATGACAAAGAAAAGTAACACTGCTTTTCTTCAGCATGTATGTTGAACTTCTTGATCGATCTTCTTTAGGTCCGTTACGGATTCACGACATAGAAAACAATCCAGAAAACCTTCGATATCCATATTTGATTACAAGTGGTCACTAACTATAGTGCCTTGTGAAAATGGGGTTGTCCCCAAAAGTCATGTTGTGACTTTTGCGACAGCCCCATTTTGATTTTACATATCTTCCTCAATCGTTTGAACAAGTGTAAAAAGAAACTGATGTATCAAATTAAAAGCTGCTTCCAATGACAAATCTTCTCGAAAGCCTTGGACATTGTTCAAAGCAAAATTGACATCCCAAAGTCCGTCGCCCTGGTTGAACATTAAACTGAATGATCCAATGTCTTCTTGAAGTTCCTTTTTTAAATACGTTTTTAAGGCTTCCCCCATTTTTTTCTGGAATTTTAATCCAAACATCGCGTTATAAGTACCGAATACATCATCACATTCCACAGAAAGTGCTTCAACACCGATCAAGTCGAACCATTCGGATTCAAAGTAAAGGAATTCTTCTTTATTTCTTTTCAAATATTCAATCGGTTGGGATAAAAAGGAGAAATTCTCTACAGCAATTAATTCCTCGCTTTCTTTATTGCTGCGTTCGATATAGGCATCTTTAAAACGGGATGTATTTTCTTTATCAATGATCGTGATATCCTCAGAAACCATTTCATGCTTTTCCACATAATCTCTTTCTTCTTTAAACAACTCAACCTCGTTTTCAAGGATGGATTTCGATATGTATGATTCCATTTGTTTTTTTAACATGGTATTACCTCCTAGTATCTTTTAAAGCTTGTGCAATTTCAATCATAGCATATTCACTACAAATAAAATAAGTTTGTGAAAGAAATTACAATATCGATTGTGGCAATCGTTTCATGTCTTCGATATAGTAGGGATAAGGGTTTATACATATGAGAGAAATGAGATGTTATAGATGCAAAAAATCATTGTCGTAGGAGCAGGGATTTTGGGAGCGTCCACTGCCTATCAATTAGCTAAAAAGGGAGCCGAAGTGATCATAATCGACCGCCAAGATGATGGACAGGCAACTTCTGCTGCAGCTGGAATCGTATGCCCTTGGATATCGCAAAGGCGGAATAAGGCTTGGTATCACCTTGCTAAAAATGGCGCGGCTTATTATCCTGGTCTGATTGAAGAACTTAAACGGGATGGGGAAACCGAGACAGGGTATGCCCAAGTCGGGGCCATTAGTTTACATACGGAAGAAGAAAAACTGAAAGCCATGAAGGACCGAGCGGAAAAACGGAAAGAAGACGCACCGGAGATGGGCACGATCACGTTACTTTCCCCTTTGGAAACAAAGGAATTATTCCCACCTCTCGCCCATGAATTTGCAGCGGTTCACGTTAGCGGGGCCGCTCGGGTAGATGGACGCGCGCTTCGAGACTCTTTACTGCGTGCATCGCAAAAAAACGGCGCTAAGTTCATGTATGGTGAGGCAATCCTTACATATGAAGATTCACAGGTGACAGGTGTAACAGTCCAAGATGAATTCATAGCTGCCGATAAAGTGATTGTCTGCGCCGGTGCATGGGCCTCAGAATTACTAAAGCCTCTTGGGGTGAATTTCAAAGTAAGCTTTCAGAAAGCTCAAATCATTCATCTTCAATTGCCAAATACGAGTACGAATGACTGGCCTGTTGTCATGCCTCCAAGTGATCAATATCTCCTTGCATTCGATCATAATAAAATCGTTGCAGGAGCTACTCATGAAAACATGGAAGTGTTCGATAACCGAATGACCGCAGGAGGTCTGCAGGAGGTTTTCAACAAAGCCTTGCATACTGCTCCAGGTTTGCTGGAAAGTACGTTTGTTGAAGCGAGGGTCGGCTTTCGTCCATTCACACCTGGATTCCTCCCAGTTATTGGTCCTTTGCCAGGTTGGGAAAACATAATCGTTGCAAATGGCCTTGGAGCATCAGGATTAACGATGGGTCCCTACATTGGCTCCCAATTGGCAAACCTTGCACTTGATGAAAAACTTGATATCGATTTAGAAAAGTATGATGTAAAAGGTGCTTTGGAAAAATAGATGTTCAGCTGCTACTTCGGTTTCTGCTGATAGGTGTCAAAAAAAAGATAAATGCTTCGTGAGAGCATTTATCTTTAACTAACTGGGGACGGAAAATTCCGGCTTGCAAAATGAGATTACTGATTGAACCTTAATTAATTGATTTCCATTTTGTACTGAGATTTCAATACCCAGGTTCCATGAACAGCATCATATTTCAATAAATGAGTGACTGTTCTGCAGACCAACATACGCCCTATTCTTCCAGTACCACTAATACCTAATTTCCTTTCCATCTGCCCCCTCTTTTTTTTAATCTTTTTTTCTAACAAGAAAATAAATTCTTGATCTAACCCTAATCTAAAAGCCTTTTTATCCACTATTGCCAGTAAATCATTAGTAATTCTCTGCATTTCAATTACCTCTTTTATATCCTAATTACCTTGTTTTTTTACAACTCCCATTAATCCATGCAGTGTTCTTACAAATTCATTCCCGGTTAAATGCCCTAATCCCCCATGGGCGCAAACCAGTTCACTATATTGCATGATACGATCTCTCCGAATTCCAGGGCCATGAATGAGGACCGGAACGGGCTCACCTGTATGCTCTCCGATTTCACAAGGCGTAGAATGGTCAGCAGCCAAAGCCAAATACACATTTTCAGGTAACTGCTGAACAATAAGCCCGACCATCTGATCGAACAGTTCAATTGCTTTTGCTTTTTCAAATGGTTCATTATCATGGCCCTTAACATCAGGCGCCTTTATATGGACGTAGACCATATCTTTTTCCGCAATCTCTTCTAGGGCCAGTCGAGCTTTTAATTCTAGATTTGTGTCTATATTTCCTGTCATACTGCTATCTGTAATCGTCTTAAAGCCGGCTAGTTGGGCAACACCTAATACCGTACTTTCTCCTGCAATACAGCTCCCACTAATTTTTAATTGTTGAACAATCGGATCCAGCTTGACCATTTGTCCAGCTCCCCTTGTCAGAATAAAGTTAGCGGGTAACTTCCCCTCAGCATTGCGCTCGATATTAACTGGGTGGGATGATAATATTGCATGGGACTTCTTAAGAAACATATTTAAAGTGGAAGCTGTTCTTTCAGCTTCCTTAGAAGCGTCCAAAGGTTCTACCTGATGATAAGGTTTACCGTCGTTCGGGGCTTTAGGATCGGAGTCACTAATTTTATCGCTTAACCCGTTTCCACGCAGGATTAACACAGCTCGATGTTCCGTAGCTGGTTTAAAAAAGACCTCTATAGTATCCTCAATCTCCATTCCATTAATAGCTTGAGCAATTTCGTCGGTTTTCTCGCGAATTCTTCCTGCACGTCGATCGACAACAATTCCGTTCTCATCCACCGTGGCAAAATTACACCGAAATACAATATCTCCAGGCTCGACTTCCATACCGATGCCTAAAGCCTCAATAGGTCCTCGCCCCGGATAATGATGAGGCTGATAACCGAATAAAATTAAATGTCCCATATCCGTTCCTACGGGAATGCCGGAACTAATTGGATTCATCATACCCGTTATCCCTTCAGAAGCTAGGCGATCTAGATTCGGTGTTTGAGCGTATTCCAATGGAGTTTTATATTCTAATAAGGGATGGGGGCGATCCCCTAATCCATCAGCAATTGCCATGATAACTTTTCTTTTCAACATGATGCTTTCCTCCTAATGTTATAACCCCAGTACGTTAAACCAAGTAAAATATAATAGACTGATAACGGAAGCGCCGATAAAGCAAGTAACAACCGCATACTTCATTTGATCCAAGACAGAAAAGTATCCTGTTGAAAAATAAATCGTATTAACTTTCGAATGTGGCGGAAGCGTAATTGTATAGGTCATAGTCATAGCAGCAGCTAGTGCGAGCGATACAGGATCCATACCCAATGTTTTAGCCAAAGCGATGAAAGCTGGGATCAAAATCGTGACTCTCACAGTTTTACTCGTAAAGATGAGATGGCTGTACATACTTAGGAAAATGACAACTACAGCAACCATCGTATGACTCATTTGGTCTATCCCTAAACCGTCAACTAACCTGCTGATTAGCCATACTGCTCCTCCAGATTCGTCCAATGCATTTCCTGCAGCATAGGCACCTGCAGCGAATATCATGAGTTCCCATTTGATGTTCGCATCTTTCCATTCAAGTATTCCCACTTTTGGAAGCAAGCAGAGGAGTGCTGCAATAACCGCAGTCTGTGCGGTGCTGATTTCAAAACCCAACCAACCTTCTTGATAGTCTCCCGTAGCCCACAAGAATACAGTAAGGAGGAATATGATCGTTGCTTTCTTCTCAGCTAAGGAGAAAGAACCTAATTTCTTCAGTTCGTCCTTGAGCGTACCCATTACATTTTCAAAGTTACCTTCTTCTTTTATTGAGAATAACTTTAACCCTATCGTAAAGGTGATTGCCATCGTGATGATAGACGCAGGCATCGAGGCAAAAAGCCAATCCATATAACCGATGTCACCGCCCGCTTGCTCGTTAATGAAACCGACTGCAATGATGTTACCAGCAGTAGCCGTCATGACGCCCGAAGTAGCAAGAGCATCCGCTTGGAGACCTTGAAGCATCATTATTTTCCCAAGTGGACTTTTCCCTGGGATTGCTCGATATACTTCCAGCAAAATCAAGCAAATTGGCATCATTAGTGTAGCTCGTGCTGTCGTGGACGGAACGAAAAACGCCAACACAAAATTGATAACGACTAAAACAATCAGAGTTCTTTTCGGTGTTTTACCAAATCTCGTGACCATCCATAAAGAAAATCTTCTTCCTAAATTAGACTTCATCATTGCAGAAGTAAGGACAAACGCGGAAACCATTAACCAAATAACGTCAAACCCTAATGTTCCAAAAGCAACTTTTTGATCTTCAACGGCTCCGATTAATGGAAGCATCAAAATCGCAATGAGCGATGTCAGGTATATCGGGATTGGAGTTGTTACCCAAAGGACCAAAGCAGCAACGAATACGGCTATTGATTTTTGTGCTGCAGGTTCCATCCCTTCTGGCGTAGGCATGAATATCAATAATAAAAAAGCAATAATAGCGATGGGAATTCCCCATTTTTTCATTCCTAAATCCCGCCTTTCTTCTTAAATGGTGAGTAAGTGCCATCCCTTTCATCTTTTTTCTCAGCCATCTTGGATTCTCCTTGTATCAGTCATGTATTCGCTTTCATTATATTGAATCTAAAACTATGAAACAATTTGATTTTTTTTTAAGAATCATAAAGAAATGTTATAGTTAACAGTCTTAAAAAATCTCATCCTTTTTATTTGTCCTTTCTTTTATTTTCACGTAAAACGATTAAACAATTTGGTATAATTTTATAAATAATAAGAAAACGTTATAGTTGAGGGGAAGGATCATGAAATATGAACTTAACGAAGCTGCAAACCTTTATCACACTATCTGATTGTTTAAACTTTACCCTGGCGGCGGAGAAACTTTATTGTTCACAACCGGCTGTAAGTATGCAAATTCAAAGTCTTGAGAGGGATTTAGGGTTTCCCCTTTTTGACCGTATCGGAAAAAAGCTTTACTTAACTAAACAAGGTGAGCATTTCAAACCATATGCGGAACAAATGATTAATCTATATCATTCATCCAAAGAGCATATTAAGCAGCTAGACAACTTAGCTTATGGAACGTTATCCTTCGGAGCGAGTAATTTTGTTGGAGTGTACCTTCTTCCCACTATCCTCAGTGACTTTAACAATAAATACCCAGGCATCAAGATTATCATGGATATTACATCTTCAAGTCAATTGATTCATAAGTTGGAGTCCAAGAAATTAGAGGTTTTGGTTCTCTCTGATCGAATACCAATTGATGAAAACCGTTTTCAATTCAAAAAATTTCATCAAGATGAGCTTGTTCTAATCGTCAATAACCAACATCGGCTTGCTCAAAAAGATGAGTGTACCTTAGAGGATTTGATCGATGAAACGTTGATTTTGAAACCTAATAAATCTGCTACCCGAAATTATTTGGATGGGGAATTTAAAGAATATGGATTCAGTTTTCCAAAGTATATGGAGATAAGTAACCTGGAAGCAATCAAACAAAGCGTAATTCATGGTCTTGGCGTATCAATCGTCTCTGGTTTTTCCATTAAACAAGAAATTAAAAACGGATTATTAGTTGAGGTTCCAATAAAGGGAGTAAAATTTCTAAGGGGAATTAGGTATATTTATCATCGAGGCTCACATCTTTCACCGGCTACAAGGGAATTTCTCTCTCTGCTGGATCAAAAGTCCATTTAAATCATCTCTTGTTGTTCGGTCACCATGACGTCATTTAGGGTGTAAATCCAGAATGTCGGATATTATCCGCTTATGGTAGATTTCTTCAATATCCTCCCTAGTGATGGGTGTCATGATTGCTCCTTTATGCGGAACCATCTCGACCAACCCCTCTCCCTACCCTCAATATTTAAACACCGCTTACACCATGCTTCACCAAAATTCCCTACAAGCTAATGTACTCACAGCCTAAAAAAGATTACATGAAAAAGTCCAATTTCTCACCAAAAATAGAGAAATTGGACTTTTTCGTTACTTTAGAAAAACATCCTGTAGTTTAAGAGAGTCCCGCAGCGTGAATGCTGTGTTATCACACTGCTTTTCTGTTTCAATTTAAACTTCAGTAAAATATATTTCAGTAAAGGCTTTTATAAAACGTCACTTAGTTATTTGTTACCGAGTTGTTCCGCCAAACCGATTAGAAGTCCTTCGGCTCCACGTATGTAGCAGAGCCGATACGAATCCTCGTACTGAACCACTTCGCCAACGAGCTGAGCACCATGCTTAGTGAGCCTGGATACCATTTCGTCAATGTCTTCAACGGTGAACATGACGCGTAGATAACCGAGGGCGTTTACAGGAGCAGTCCGGTGATCTGATATAGTAGGTGGGGTGAGAAATCGCGAAAGTTCAATTCGGCTGTGGCCATCTGGGGTAACCATCATAGCAATCTCTACACACTGAGAACCCAATCCGGTTACGCAACCAGCCCATTCACCTTCGACAGTGGTCCGCCCTTCGAGGTTCAAGCCAATCTCCTCGAAGAAAGAGATTGCGTCATCAAGGGATTCTACAACGATGCCGACATTGTCCATTCTTAGTAATTTGTTTTTTGTCATAGTTTTATCTCCTTGTTTGTAAAAAATTTTATCTATCATCTTCTTGAGTATTCTATTAAAAAGTTACAAAATCCTTCCAAACAAGTCTCCATTAGGATAATTGGGTATGGTGCAAAAACACTCGGTAGAAACATAGATATAGGTGTAACGACATATTCTCATCAAGCTAACCCAAAGAATACTTAATCTCGACTTTTAACAATGACAACCTTGTTCCCTATAAACAAATAATATCTTTCGTTTCCTGAGAGTCATTTGCTGCCAGAGTAACCCTTAACGTTTCAAGTCCATTTTTGTAATCAGAAAGGATTAAACTTTTATCTTTGGAGCGAACCGCCTCAATAAAGGCATTATCCTGTTCTTCATAAAAATCGACTTTTGAATGATACGTTATGGTACGATCTTCTTCTACAATCGTTAAATCAGTTCCATCAATGGACAAACGGAAATTATTACCTAGTAGTTCTACACCCATCCGATGATCTGGTTGAATAAAGGAACTATCAATATGCCCAACTGCTCCTGATTCCAGTAAAAAGTAAACAGAAGATACATCTGGAATATCAATATTTCTGAAATAGTTGAATTTTATATAGGTATTTGCACAACATACTTTAAATGTGTGTTCTCTTTAATGTTCTATGGTGACACTAAAGATGCGGATTTAGGAAATACTAAAGGTTTTTAATTACCATAATAATATTATGTAAACTAAAAAATGATAAATAAACAATCAATTTTTGTTAACAAAGAAAGACTGTTTTCTTTTTCACCTCCATCCCCCAAAAATTATATGTTTTCCAGCTTTCCATCCTCCATATCCGATATATGCCCTATTTGGTGAATTTCTCGGGCATTGACATGGCGCATGAACTTTACAGCCTCATTATATTAAATACAAACTCCCTCACAGGAAAGCGTTGTCCAGCACACTCTTCAACTTTTTGAAAGAGAGTATGCAAAATACTTAACACTCCACCAGTCCTGTTTAAACCTTCACTCCAATGAGACCATTATTCTCTTGCAATCCAATTATATCGAAATAATGTTTGCAAGCGGTACCATCGTATGAAAAGATCGCGAAAACACGCAAACCTTCTTTAAAAATAAAAATCCATCAACGTTTCGTCCATTAAATCCTGAGTGAGTCCTATGTAAATCATCGTATCCTTTGGATTGGAGTGATTCAAGATTTGCTGCAGTAATGCAATGTCCTTGAATTTTTGATAATGCAAATACCCGAAGGTTTTTCGAAGTGTATGTGTACCGACATCAGGAATATCTGCCATTTCGGCAGCTTTGTTTAATACCCTGTAGGCTTGTACCCTGGTGATTGGACCATTTCCTTTTCGACTTGGAAACAAAAAATGTTCATTTTTTAGATTCATCTTCCGGACATATTTCTTAACTTCCTTTCGAAGTTGAGGATTGACAAGAAACCGTTTGATTTTTTCGGTCTTTTGCTCGACGATGACGATATGCGTACCTTCAAGAATATCCTTCACTCGCAACTTCAAAAGATCCCCTATACGTAACCCGATGTTAATTCCAATTGAAAACATTATATAGTCCCTATAGCTACAATATTTTAATAGAGACTTTTTCATCTTTTCTATATGATCCAGACGGCGTATCGGCTGGACATTCTTGATTTTTTGAGAGGCTGCTTGCATAACTGTTCATTCCCCTTTCCCCTTCTTTCATTGTACGTGAAGAGCGGAAAAAAAGGCAAGTTTTTTAAATTATAATACCCTTCAGAACGCTGATTTAAAGGGATTCCGAATGTATCAAAAGGAGTCCTTTGTTACATTCGGAATATTCTTATAAAAATGAACGTAAATACTCTCTTTTCTAGCAATTATCTTCAACGGCATTTACAGGCTCACTGTGCGTTTTTATATCATTCTTGACCAATGACTCTAGCTTTTTAAAACTACACCTTTACTCGCTAAATATGGAGGTCGTTTTTTTTAGTTCTTTCTACTATTTTATATGGAATAATCTAAAATCTTCCATATTTCCCGTTATTCAAACTGCCATATAAATTAAAGGTATTAATCACTGTGTGCCGACCGGGAATCTCCTTTACAATTCACTCCTGCTGAAAACGGAGAGAGTACTTCTAATGCCCGTGCAATGATTCCTAAATTATGGAATGAAAATTTTAATTCAGTCCTAGATCGAAATACGATCTTTAGAATCAAATTAAAAATTGGAACCTGAACAAGAATTTACAAAAATTCCCCAATCACGTTTGCCCCCTTTTTGTAAGTGTTTATCGAGGTTGATTCATGATTGGTCAGCTTACTCCTCATTCAAAAAAGTTAAAATCATTTGGGATGCAAGGGCGACACCATATTTCAAAGAAAGCAAATTAACGCGGAACTTCGGATGATGCCATGGAAACTTCTCTTGATCATCCATTCCTGTTCCCCAATAGATAAACACAGAAGGAATAGATTGAGCGAAGTAGACAAAATCGTCTCCGCTCATATAAGGGTTTTCCAATTCAACCATGCTGTTTTTGCCAATGCAAGTTTCTGCAGCTTTCTTTGCTAACTGGGTCATTCGCGCGTCATTCCAAGTGGCAGGATATCCCCGTTCATATTCGTACGTGTATGTTCCTCCCCAAAAATTCGTAATTGACTGTAACAGTGCTTCAATTTTTGCATCAATGGCGTCTTGTGTTTCCTTTTTAATCGTTCGCACCGTACCGGCCAAATCTACCCGATCCGAAATAGCATTTGATGTGTATCCTCCCTCTATCCGCCCAATGGTTATAACAGCATTATCAAGTGGTGATACCTGCCTTGCAACAATGTTTTGTATACTTGATATGAATTGTCCAGCCATCGCTACAGCATCAACGCTTTGGTGCGGTGCTGCCGCATGGCCGCCTTCTCCAATTAAAGAAATATATATTCGATCACTACTTGCAAGCATATAACCGTCTTTCACTTCGAATTGACCTGGTGATAAATAAGGGTTTGTATGAATGCCAATTGCCGCATCTACCTTTGGATTTTCTAAAACCCCTTCTTCGATCATACGTATAGCTCCTCCAGGATGAACTTCCTCCGATGGTTGAAATACGAGTTTCAGCGTTCCTTTTAATTTTGTTTTCTTTTCTTGCAGCAAAGCACCTACCCCTAAGCCAACCGTAATATGTGCATCATGTCCGCAAGCATGCATCGCCCCCTCTTTCTTGGATGAGTAATCCAATTTTGTCTGTTCTGTAATGGGTAAAGCGTCAATGTCCGAACGCAGGAGAATGGTCTTTCCTGGTTGGTCTCCGTGAATTTCGGCACAGATTCCCGTGTTTGCCATTTTCCTGTATGGAATATTGAGCTTCACCAATTCAGTTTCAATGAATTTCTGTGTTTCAAATTCGTGGGCACTTAATTCGGGATATTGATGAAGATGTTTATAAACGCTTTGAAGATAAGTTTCGAGTTTTTCTTCTATATAGTTCAATCTAATTTCTTTTTCCACAAAATCACCGCTTTCTAAGTTATTAGCTGACAAGACTCTTACTTGCCCTGAAATTGGAAAATTTACGAATTGTACTTTGTGCATCTGGAATTAATGCCATGTTAACCGGTTGGTCCCTCCAAGTCTCCGAAAAAACCTATGATGGTCAATCACTTTAGCAACTGTATCGACCCATAGCAATCCATACTAATATATTTGAAACATGCGTTGAATTTCCGTTGTTTGATTTGTTTTGGTTAAGGCAAGCTGGAGTAGAACCCTGGCCTTTTGTGGGTTTAAATTGTCAGATGCAAGAAAATGACTTTTCATGTCAATCGGTTTTGTGGTTACCATTCCATTTCCGATCCGGGAAGTACTTACAATCACCACTCCCTGTTTGCTAGCATCTTGCAGCCCTTGTCGAGTTAGAGGGAAAATTCCGCCGTTACCTGTGCCTGCATGCACAACTCCAGCTGTACCTGCATTAACCGCAGCATCAATCAGATCTCGTGTGTCCTGACTATGCGCATACAAAATATCAACCCGCGGCAGTTGAGATATTCCCGTTACATCAAATTCGGAATCTACTGTATGCCGCCTTAAGCTTTTATAATAAAAATGCGGCTTATTATCTAGCATGTAGCCTAATAATCCAGCTTCAGGCGAAGCGAATGCATCAGTAGCGGTAGTATGAAGCTTACTTGTATCTCTCGCTGAACCAATCCTGCCATTTAATGAGATTAATACACCATGTCCTCGGGC
Source organism: Peribacillus muralis (assembly GCF_001439925.1). Taxonomy (GTDB): domain Bacteria; phylum Bacillota; class Bacilli; order Bacillales; family DSM-1321; genus Peribacillus; species Peribacillus muralis. Next base: position 19,982 of record NZ_LMBV01000019.1, on the reverse strand, counting down.
GATATTACTTGCAGCCAGTGCCACGCCATTGTATAAATTGAGCGGCCCATCTGCGCTGAGGGATGTGGCCGGCCTCAACGCTCCTACCATTACGACGGGCTTTTCACTTTTTACGGTGAGATGAAGAAAATAAGCGGTCTCTTCCAATGTATCGGTTCCGTGTGTAATTACTACTCCATCGCAATGGGGCTGCCAAAGCAATTCATTTACCTTCCGGGCTAACTGCAGCCATACCTCATCCGTGATAGCGAAACTAGGGATGTTTGCAATTTGATATCCATTTACCTCTGCCAGGCTATAAACATCCGGTACTGCGTCTATCAAGGACTCTATCGTAAGAACGCCTGCCTCATATTGAGTCGTTTGCGTGATATTGGCTCCTTTTCCGGCAATAGTCCCCCCTACTGCGAGGATTGTAATCCGGGGCAGTTTTTCTTTTTTCATAGGTATATTCCTCCTTTCACTTTTTGTCCCACACTATGTAACATCGCAAGAAATAAAGCTTTTCATCTCGGATTGTACAGACTGCAAGCTGATTAAACTCACTTTAGCATTTTTATCTTTCTTCTCTGCCCAGATGGTTATTGGCTTAGTTCCCCCTAATAGTCCTAGCATGGATAGGTCAATTGGTTAGATAATCAATGGAACGATTTCACTTTCATTCACTTTTACCAAGCCTAAATCTGTAATTTTTAATTCTGGACTAACCGGAAGGGAATGGGTGCTAAACGACATGATCGGATTGTAATGCTTGTACCCTAAACTCTCAATCGCTTTGCGTAACTCTTTCATTTCACGAGCAACTTGGTCGAGTGGTGCTTCTGATAGAATTCCTCCCACGGGAAGTTTCAGGAATGAGAGGACTTTCCCATCTTCCGCTACGCAGAACCCACCTTGATTCTCGATGATGGTATTTGCCGCAAGCTGGGCATCCTTTTTGTTTTTAGCAACAACGAGGAGATTGTGATTATCGTGTGAATAAGTGGAAGCGATTGCTCCTTTTTTGATTGTATCTCCTCTAACTAATCCAAGTGCCTTGTTTCCATTGATTCCGTATCGTTCAAATACACCAACCAGACAATGCTTGCTCTCTTCCCACTGCAATTGCTTATCTTTCACTTGCAAGAGGTCCACGACCTCCTTGGTAAATGTCGTACCATCTGAGACTACCATCACCCGGCACGCCACTTTCCCTCGTTCAGCATGTGTATGAATAGTAAAATCCTCTAACGTTAAGGATGGTATTTTGATACTTTGGTAGAACTCGTCAGGAAAAGTCGTCATTGGTTTTTCCTTTTTGTACGTTTGTGTTTGATCGAATACCTTTTGACCATTTTTATATACTTGTTAAATATCAAACGTTTCAAGATTTTCAATCAGAAGAAAGTCTGCGATTTTATTAGGTGCAATCAGTCCGCGATCATACATCCGCATTCTTTTTGCAGGTGTTACCGTACTGGCATAAATCGCATCCTCCGGTCGCAGTCCAAGCAAAATGGCTTTTTTTACGAGGTGGTTCAAGTGACCTTTTTCCACAAACGAATCAGGCATCACATCATCCGTAACAAAACAAAAGTATTCTCCTCGATTTTGTTCAGCCAGATACTGAATGATTTCCTTTGTCATCGATTTTTCCTGAAGCTCGATGAACATGTTCAGCCTCATTCGTTCATCCATACCGGCGATTGTCTGCTGGGTGTGATCAGAATCAATACCGGCAAAAATGAAAGAGGTAAGCTCCACATCCATCAGCTTGGGACAATGACCTTCTATAGGAAGATGAGGATAGTTCTTTTTAACGTGACGGACGATCTGGTTTATTTTACTATTGGGCTCAGAAATCACTTTAGCATAGTCCATGACCTCCCCAAGACAGATTACCTGTTTTTCCTTTACCAACTCGTCGATTTCTGAGATGCCGATAACTCCGCCTGTTGTCTCCAACGTCGTAGCAGGTACCGAGCTAGGAATTCCGTAAAAGATGTCTGCCACACAATCCTTACTCATGCGAATCATTTCCTGAATCCCCTTCAGACCAAATACATTAGCCATTTCGTGAGGATCGGCAACAATTGTCGTTACCCCATTTGGTATCAGCCCATGTGAAAATGTAGGGGGCGTTACCATTGTGCTCTCAATGTGCAAGTGAATATCAATCAAACCAGGAATCATATAGCGATCCTTTCCAGCAACCACTTCGGTTGCTGGAAAGCTTTCTTCTCCTTTTCCCCCAATATACAAGAACTTTCCGTTCAAAACCGCTACGTTTCCGTGAACAAAGCTTTTTAATGTATGGCTGTACACATGGACATCGGTGATTAGCAAGTCTGTTTGCATGTTGATCCTCCTATCTTATTATCTCTAGTCTCCGAAACTAATTGGATAGTTGAGAATCTACCATTGTCGCTTCTTTATGAGTTATGAAGCTCACGACGACCAGAACTAAGGCATTCAATATCAGTGCAATAAATCCAATGTTAATGTCTGTAATGAGCGAGGGCCAATCTGGAAAAAGCGTGACAAGCTGTGTTTTGGTGATAGTGAAATAAGCAAGGAAAATGGTGCCAGCTATAATTCCCCCAAAAGCTCCCTGTTTGGTTACGAAAGGTTTTTTCATTAAGCTAAATATGAATGCTGGGAACAACTGGGTCAAAATTGAGGAAGCAAAAATGCTCAGTTCCACGATGAAATTACCGCCTTGGAAAACGAAGTAAAGTGACAGCAGTGCAAAGATAGGAACCAAAGCTCTCGCGACGAACATAACACGAGCATCAGTGGCTGTAGGTGCAGCAACTTGGTATATATTTTTAGCAAATAACGTAGAAGCGTTCAATAAAATCATGGAGCCGGGTACTAAAGCTGTCAGTAATCCTGTACCACCGACGATTCCAACAAACCAAGGATTGAACGTTTCTTTAACGACACGAAGCAAAGCAAGATCTGCGTCCGTTCCTTCCAAGTCAGGAACTTGCAAGATTGCCGCAAAACCTACAAAGAAAATCAAAACAATCAAAATTTGATACAACGGCATGATTATCGCGTTTTTACGCAATGATTTGGCGCTTTTAGCGGAATAAGTTGCTTGGAAAGAATGAGGGTACATCCAATAACCAAGACCTACTACCAGAATGGTGGACAAATACCAGGAAATGCTTTGTCCTTTAGAAGGGAGAGTAAGAAATTCCGGTTTTGCTGCATCAATCGCTTGGAACATGGAATCAAAACCGCCATAATAGTGAAGAGGCAGGTAAATCCCCAAAAAGAGTGCAATCCCTAAAATAATAACGTCTTTAAATGCGGCAATGCTGGCAGAACCGTGAATACCGGATATGGTTACATATACGATCATCGTAAGGACCCCAATCCACATAGCCATGCTAGGTGAAATCAAACCATAAGAAGTTTCAGAAACGATGATCCCCAAACCTTTCAGTTGAATCATCAACAAGGAGTTCAAACCCAAGACAGCTACGATGGAAACTACAATACCAAGTGCAGGACTTTTGTACTTACTTGAAAAGAAATCCGGGAATGAAAGCAGCTTGTGTGCTTTGGCGTATTTCCAAACTGCCGGTAACATCCAATAAGACATGATGAATGCGAGGCAGCCATAGCCTAAAATGTAAAAGGCAGGTGCACCTTTGCCGTAGGTATAACCACTTGCACCTAAAAACGTAAATGTCGTATAGTTTTCCCCAGCCATTAACAGAAAAACGAAAAGCGTACCAAAGCCCCTGCCACCCACTGTCCACTGCTCAAGACTCATTTTTTTTCCTTTTTTCGCACGAATCCCCACAAACAGAGCAAACAGCAAGAAGAAAGTAATAATCAAGAGTGCGCTATTCATTCATTTTCCTCCTTATTGATAGGATCCAATTTGTAGATAATCAGCATAATTCCTGAAGAGATAACCAGCCAAAGAGTATGCCAAAACAGTAAGAAGGGCATTCCGAGTACAATCACATTCACTTTGCTCGCAAAAACGCTACCTACAAGTATTCCGATAAATGGAATACATCCAAGAAGATAAACTGGTTTCAAAAAAAACTCCTCCTTTTCCTTTGAAATTCCTTATTAAAGCTGGGTAATATAAAAAAATAAAGAGCGCTTGTATAGAAAGTCAAATCCTTTCTAACAAGCGCTCCTTACTTCGTAAACAAAGTAAATGGCTACTCATCTTTTCCATATACGTCCCTTCTCTTAAGAATTGATCAAAAGAGTCGTGACAAATTAGATATCCTTTTATTAATTCTCCGCGAGAATGACTTCCGTAACAGACCATTGGGTAGCATAATCGTAATCGCGCAGTATTACTTCAATCTTTAGATCAAATTCCTGCTCCAAAAATTCCTTGATTCGTTTCTTGAATATCTGACACATCTGAAAGTCTACTTCTCGTTTTAGTGCCGGAACCTCACATTCTAACGCAAGTGATTGCGGAGTCCGTCTATGCTTCGTACGAAAAGTGATAAATTGATCGGCAATTTCTATCTTTAACAAAGTTGTACCGGCCCCAAACAGTCCTTTGCACACCTCGTTGTATATAATGGTCAGCTTCTTCTTCATTTCATTAGAATCAGTAAGGTACATGCTATCACCCGAAAGAGATTTTTTGTAAGCGCTTCCTCGGGGTAATTATACCTATATCACACGATTAACGCAACCGCTTTTGTGCTAATTTACCTGCTTCCGTTCTTTATAGACTCTAAAATAGAACGTCTATTCGTTTCTAATACTGCGTTAAAGAAGCAAAAAAATGCCACTTACATGACAGAAAGATGGTATATTAGTGTGAATTTTACGGTTGTTATTATGCGACTAAAAATACTTGAAAATTTTTATAAGGATGGTACTTTTCTGTGTAATTGAACAGTCTCATTCACGTAATTAGCTAGTGAAATCCCCTTTCTTTGAATATATCTCCTTTCTTCCTGCGTTTTTTGTTTTAATGCCGTTTTATAATTTACAATAATAACGTTATGTAAACTTAATGAGTGCGATAAAGAGAAACTAAGCCTTCTCCTCTTTACCTACTATTACAGAGCTGGTTAATGAATATAAAAGCTGGCTTCATCAATGATTTCTATATCTTTGTATGCTTTAAGCTGATTCATCAAGTGGAAAAGTGCTTCATCCTTTTGTTTAGCTTCAATCATGCAATCCAGCTGAGGAACCGTTCCTTTTATCTGTTGCAAAAAATCCATGAACATCGCTGCATCCACATACTCAGCGTGTGCCCTATATTCTTTCTCCGACCTTGGGCTTGAAATATGCATCTTGGGGGGCAGTTTTGAATTTCTCCAGCTAGTAATAATTCGATCCCAATGCTCTGTCCAGTTTTCATCGGGTAAATGATGAGCAAGGTAGTGGTGATAATCAAAAACCATGGGAATCCCCAGTTTTTCACATAAGTAAAGGGTTTCCGACAATGTATAGGTTGTATCATCGTTCTCGAGAATGATCATTCTTTGAATCGCTTCAGGTATCAAGCCCCAATTATGGATGAATTGTTCCAAAGCCTGTTCGTGTTCACCGTAACCGCCGCCAACATGCAAAACACAGCGATGCTCAGGGTCCAACCCCATATTCCGCAATAAAATATGATGAATTTTCAAGGTTTTTAAGGATGTTTTCAGAATATCAACATTGGAGCTATTCAAGACGATAAAATGATCTGGGTGGAAATCTATTCTCATCTTTGGATGTTTGGCGAGGAAGCTTTTTATTTTGGCAAGCTCATCTGAGATTGGCTCAATGTAATCCCATTCTTGGATTTCTGGATGATTGGCTAGTGGAATCAGCTTAGATGAAAGTCTAAAAAACTGTATCCGGTTCGTTTCGTTATGAATCAGCAAACGCCAACAATTATGAAGGTTGGAAATGGAAATGCGCTCGAGTTTCCTTATGGCTGCATCTCTGTCCTTAATTTTTGAAAACTGAGCAAAGGTCATCGTCTGGGATGGTGAACAGTTTGGGACATGAGTACTCATGGCTACATAACCAAGGCGGATTAGTGTCAATTGAATATCTCCCTTACTTTTAATTATATACTGGAAGTATTCCCTATCACGCTCAGGATATATTACTTATGTCCAAGAAATCCGTTTTTTAGGAAAAATAAACACCGGCCTTTATCCGAATGTAACCAGAAAAAGACCATTGCTCAACACTTCGTTACACTTGTGGAGTGGGAGTCGGTTTTGCATATCCACTTTTATATTTTTCGTCCACTTTTTTCCTGATTTTTTTAATGTTCATGCCGTCATTCCAGTCCAATATCGATTGTGCTGCAATTTCCAAGCAAACGCCGCACTTCGTTCCATGGTCGTCCCAAACCACTTCACCATTTTGTTTATTCTCATGGATAAAGCAATCATAGTTGTTTTTATGATTTGCTGATTCCCCGCAACCGCAGTAGCAAGGGATTTTTTCTAATAGATCTTTATTTTGGGCGACCGCTAAATAGATGGTCTTCATGTCTTCCGGTTTTCCTGATAAGAAATTTGGCGGGATTTCCTTACTTGCGGTTCCTTCCTGGACATCAGCTGATGCTTCATGCTCAGAATGTCCTTCATGGCTGGTTTCTTTTTTTTCCACAACACTTTTTTCTTCAGTTGCACAAGCAGAAAGCAATAAAGAAGAACACATTCCAAAGGTCACCGTCATTATTTTAAGATTCATTTTTACACTCCTTAATGGTTTGTATACTACCATTTTATGGGGAGTATGGTATTTCTACAACCATAAGATTTCTAAATATAAGGATCTAAAATGACTTTTTGGTACGTGTTCATACATAATTTTAACGTATTAACCACAATGTAAGAAAAAAGAATGAGGTGATATATTAGTGAGAGCGCTACCATCGTTGTCTATCTTGTTTAGCACATATTTACTTATTATTCTTATTGATAAGTTACAAGGCTTGAGTATATTGCACTCTTTCTATAGTATCAAACAATATTTGATAGTAGCCCGTGGAGAAGATCACTTCCTGCTCTTTTTATTTACGGCAATCTTTCTATATTTGGTCATATTCTCAGCCTTCAAAAACCGGCAGCCTCCTTCTTCATGAAACTGCTGGTTTTAATTTTTGTTTAATGGAGGCGGTAAGCAATAATAGAATGGGAATACCAATGAGCAATGGTAAATGTAAAAGGTAAGGGACAATTTTTAACCCTTCATTTATATGTGCCTGATAGCTAGGAGCAATCATTATCGAAGAGATGAAAATAACTCCGCCAACCAGATAAATGAAGATAGGAGATGGTTTCATTTGAAATAAGTCCGCTGCGCCAATAATGGCACAAAAGAAAAAGATCGAAATCTTGATGAAGCCTAAAATGATCATTAAAATAAGAATCAGTGAATCCAGTCTTTCAATAAAATCAGCGATATTAATATAACTCACAGCTGTAAGAGAAGGGAAATTAGACCTAAGGACCGCCTCTGGACCTAATACAGACAAAAGCATGATTGAATTAAGAGTTAAAGAAACTCCACCAAGAATTATTGCAAAGAAGCCCACTTTAACGGCAGAACCACTTTTATTCAAATACGGAAGAATCATCGTAAACGTAATCAACTCTCCAAAAGGTACTGTGATACCTGTAGGAATCATCTCTTTCCAAACCATTCCCCATCCGTTGCCTAATACAGGCTGCAGGTTTTCCAATTTTGTATATCCTCCTAGTACAAACATTATGTTCAGAATAAAAAGCGCCATGATAATAATGACAAAGCATAAACAAGCCACACGGGCAAATGCTTCCAAACCTAAATGAACACCATAAATTATAACAAGTATCATGCATATGCCCAGCGTTATGATCGAGGTGCGTCTATACGTAGAACTAATTAATAATTCTTCAAAATCGCGTAATACTCTCGAAGCCAGATATACAAAATAGATGATATAGAGAAAACTCAATGCACTGCCGATATATTTACCCCAAATTTTTCGTATATAACCGGTCATCGGTAAGTCAGGGTACTTTTTAAATAAAGAAATATACACAAAATACAGTAAACAACCAAAAAGGGTTGATAAGAGATTCACAATCCAAACATCCTGCTTGGCGCCCTTTCCTATAGTAAGCAATAAATTGCTGCCAAACATAAAAATGAGCATCATACAAAACAATTGGAAACCATCAATTTTTATTTTAGGCAATGCATCCTCACATCCTCCATCTTTTATTTCGTCCCATAAGGTTCCATTAGCAGTCCGGAATTGATGATTTCTACATTAACCTTCAATGCTATTGGCGCATCTGAATAAAGGTTGTCCCAATTCTTTTTGTTTTCGCGCCAATAAGCGGGGTTTGTTCGGGACAAGGCATCACCAAAACCAAAAATATCTGCCTTCTCTTTTTGAGTGATACGGATTGTCCTTTTAATTTGTTGTTCTATTTCTTTTACCATTTTTTTTTCGAATTCTTTTAACACGTTGGGATCGCTAAAATTAAGCTGACATGTTGTTTCCAACAGTTCTCCCATCACGTTAATTTTAGAATGAATGACTGGTTTTTCATGATGTATTTCGGTTACCATTTTACTTTTTACACCGATTGTGGTGATTGTCACATTGCCTTTTTTACAAGGTAACACAACGGGCGTATTTTTCACCTTCGATGTAACGAATTGAGCGGCTCGGGCCGTTTCTCCATCCAACCATCTCACCATTTTTCCTTTTCTGAAAACGGCTAATCCGCTCACCTTGATAGTAGTCGGATCCGTCGTCTCTAAATTTTTTGTTTGCTTCCCGATCTGGGAAGCATTGCGAATGCTGATTCCGGGAAGTGATACATCCTTGCCATCACTCAACAGCGAAGCAATGACTTCATAAGCTAATACCTCACTAGATGATCCATACAACTTCTGATTATTTTGTGTAGTACTAATGATATTCTTACCTGGAGTTATCTCAAGAGGCTCAATTACCCCAAGTACATCTTTAGCAGTCTGCCCGCGCGCAATAAAGATTGGAATACTTACCCTAGAGTATTTACCCCGATCTAGACCATCGAATAATAAATCCAGATCATTTCGAGCTAACTTCTCACCAATTATGATGAGGGAAAGATGTGTTGTGTTATTTTCCCTCGGAATAACCGAAGCTGACTTACCTAAAGTCTCCAAAAGAGTTTTTCCTGTTACCGTATAGTTTATGACAGCGAGACCTTGACCTCCCGCTTTGTTGGTTTGGGATAGTCCGCTCGGATTTATGACTTGATATGTTACTCGGTACGGTTGCTTTGGATCTTCATTATGGTCAACTCCCATGGCTATTATGACACCTAGGTCGTTTAATTCCCTGTAATTCGAACAACCTGAAATCAGTAAGCAAATGGCTGCCGACAATAACAATGAAATATTCATTTTCATTTTTCTTCCCCCGCTTTAAGCCAGTTTTATTTTCTTGATGATTTTTTAAAAAGTGATGGTAGCGGGAAACGAAATAAAACATCTTTTTGCTCCTTGAAACGAAATGGAGCAATTGGAGCAAAATATGGTACACCAAAAGACCTTAGGCTGCTCATGTGAAGCAAGATACATAAACTGAAAAGCAATACGCCATATAAGCCTATAAATGCTGAAACGAAAAGCAACATAAATCGAATTCCACGCGTCACATTAACTAGACTGGTATTCGGAAGCGTAAAACTGCTGATTGCCGATATGGCTACAATAATAACCACCGCTGCTCCCACAAATCCCGCTTCAACTGCCGCCTGGCCTAAAATGAGTGCTCCTACTATCGATACGGCTGGCCCAATCGCTCTTGGCATTCGAATCCCAGCCTCCCGTAAAATCTCGAAGGCTATTTCCATCACAAATATTTCAACGATCGCTGGAAATGGGACATTTTCTCTTTGAGCCATCAAACTGACGATTAAAGTTGTAGGAATAAGCCCCTGGTGATGAGTAATTAGTGCCAAATAAATAGAGGATGCATACATCGATAGAAAAAAGGCCCCGAATCTTAATAACCTTAAAGAGGAGCTGATATATTGATTTTGGTAATAGTCTTCAGGAGATTGAAAAAATTGAGAAAACACTGCAGGAACGATTAATACAAAGGGAGTTCCGTGAATAATGATGGCAATTCGACCTTCTAATAGGTTACCGACAACCGCATCAGGACGTTCAGTATTCAAAAGCAGAGGAAAAATGGTCATTGAGTCATCCCGGATCATTTCCTCAATATAATTCGATTCAAGAACCCCATCGATATCAATACCTTTTACACGTTCTTTAACTTCCTTCACAATGCTTTCATCCGCGATTCCCTGTATGTACATGATCGCTATATCCGTTTGAGTGACACTTCCGACCTTCATGCTGACTAAACGCACATCAGGATTTTGGATCCTGGCACGTATTAATGACGTATTGGTTCTTAAATTCTCAGTAAAACTGTCTTTTGGACCTCTAATGACGGTTTGGCTTGTCGGTTCGGTTATTGCACGGGATGGCTGACTTTTCGTACTGGCGATGATTGCTTTTGTATTGCCATTCACCAATACAACCGTATCACCAGTCAAAACAGAAGATATGAGTTCCTGCCAACTTTCTTTTACGGTTAATTGGGAAACAGTTAATATGCGGCCAGCCCGTTCCTCCATCTCGGTCAATATTTGATCATTTTCTTTAAACCACTCTATTAACGGGTTCACTATGTTTTCATTGATCATATTAGCGTCAGCCATACCGTCAAGGTGGATTACAGCAGCATGTACTACCGATTTATGGTGTGGAGATTCAATCAGTCGAACAGACAAATCTGCGCTGTGCCCGAGTTCGTTCTTTACTCTCATTACATTTTCATTCATATCGTCGGATAAGGTACCGTCGTTTATACGATTTGTTGTAGGTTTTTCTTCAGACTTCTTATGAAAACGTCCAATTCGCACTTTCCTGCTCCTCTTTGATAAGTGTTGTTCGTTCCATTAATGTTTATGTTTATTTTAGGCTGTTTTCGCATATTTTGTTGCTAATCACCAAGTAATACCTTGTGGTTGATTTCCTCTCCAATGCTCGCTTTCCGCTCAAATCAACCATAAATAGTTGAGTATTAAAAACAACAATCTTTACGAAAAGAGCTTTATTTTATTATTAGTAATTATGTTAAATATATGTAATGAAAGGTTCATGAGAGATATATTGATATTATCCCCCTAGCATAAATTCGTCATTGTTATACCATCTAGCTAGATCGTAAATTCAGGAAAAAACCGATTTTTCCTAATATAGGAAACATCGGCTTTTATAAAGTGTGCTTTTTTACAGTTTCAATTACGAAACGGTCAAGGTTCCTTTCTTTTCGATAAGGTAAGCGGAATGATTACAAAGTACTTCGGCTCCAATCCAAATCGAACTGGTATTACGCACGGGATTTTCCCAGTAAATTTCTTATTCTGTGATAGACTAGTAAAATTATATATAAAGTCACAAAATTTTTTTCTACTCCTGAATATTAAACTCTCCATTTCTCTGCCGAAATGCAATTAAATCTTTAATAGTAATTAACTTTAAATTCAATTGTTTAGCAATTGTCATTAGGTCTGGTACACGTGCCATAGTACCGTCTTCTTTCATGATTTCACAGATTACAGCGACAGGCTTTCCACCTGCCAATAAGGCTAAATCAACAGCTGCTTCTGTATGACCAACACGGCTAAGAACTCCGCTCTCTTTCGAAATTAATGGAAAAACATGCCCTGGACGACGAAAATCGCTCACTTTTACATCTTCTTGTATTAGTGCTTGTATGGTATCGGAACGTTCAAATGCACTAATACCTGTTTTAGTTGTTTTATGATCGATACTAACTGTAAATGCTGTGTGGTGAACATCTGTATTATCTGAAACCATAGGAGGTAAATTAATTTTTTCGGCTAACTGTTCAGATATTGGTGTGCAAATTAAGCCTCGACCGTGAATAGCCATAAAATTAATCACCTCAGGTGTTGAGTGTTCAGCAAGTGCAATAAAGTCACCTTCGTTTTCACGATTTTCATCATCACACACGATAATAACTTTACCTACCTTTAAATCCTGTAATGCGTCTTCAACTGTATGAAACATATTTATCACCTTACCTTTAGTTTGTAGAGTTATTTTCGTGTAATAATTAATTTGGTTATAGATTATTTCCTGTGATTAGAACACTTTACACATATTGGATTACACTTTCGCTATTGGAAAAAAATTTTTAAACTATAATACTTTTAGATAGTGTTTCATATCCCCTGATTTTACAAACCTTGCTCTTCATGTCTTCCTCATTCAAAAGAAGTCAGTAACCATACTTTTGCAATATTTAGAATTAGACCAATATCAATCACTCTTTCCCCTTATGGCTAATAGGTTGGTATTATTATGCTTCTTGTTGCTTTAGTGCTAGTCATATCGGGTACCAAAGATCATTATCTGATGCAATGGCTACTTTCATTTCTCATTTTCCTTTTCTGTGTCAGCCTACTCCTATATGGATATAAACCTTAATTATTTACAACTAGCTTTAGATAAAAATGATATTAAATAAATGATAAAGTGAGCAGTCAAGTTTAAAAAATCGGATGACTGCTCTAAAAATTTGCCTTTATGTTTTAATAAAAAAACCATAAGTTAATTTATCTTCTTTCTAGCCGATTAAAGTCTCTTGTTTTTCTGCTTGTTTTTCACTTGGTGACTTTACCCAAATCATTAAAATTGAACTAGTAAAATAAAGGACAGCAAAAATCCACAACACACCAACTGCGCCTATGCTGCCAATAAATAGGCCAACAATTCCTGGGCCTACAAATGCAGCAAGACCTGCACCAAGGTTAAGGATAGACATAGTAGACCCACGTTTGTCAGGTTCTAAAGATGGTAATAATGCAGAGATTGGGCAAAATGCTGCTAAGATTGCACCATAAAGACATCCCACGAGTAATATGGCTACATAGTTGTCTCCAAAAATCACTGGCGCATAGGCCATGATTATCATCACAATTCCACAACCAATTCCTCCAAACCACATGATTGTTTTTCCCCAGCCTATTTTGTCCCCAACTATTCCGAAAATTAAGTTGAAGGCAATATTTACGATAAACGCAGTTGCCCAAATGCTAAGCCATTTTTCCGTACTAAAACCATAACTGGCCAAGTATGTTGGAAAAAATACTGGTAATCCGAATTGGGAAATAGAGTTGATCATACGAACTATTCCTCCCAATCCTACTCTCGGGTTCTCTTTGACGATTGTTATCCCACTTATAAGAATTTTTAATTGTTCTTTCATATCAACCGATTCACGCATACGTCCTTTAACAGAAATAATAACAATAGCAGTCCCGGCAACTACCCATAACATAGCACTCCAAAGAAGTCCCACATGCCCAATTACAGGTATCATAAATGAAGCATAATAGTTTGCTACGATATAAAGACCGCCAGTAAAAGCAAGATAAAACCAACCGACAGCTGCCCCTAAAGTCTTCTGTGGATTTGTATACGTTACCCAAACCAAGAAAGAATAACAAAATAATGGATAGCCTAGTCCTCGAATCGCATACGTAGGGATCATTATAGCTAAATTCATAGTTGGAAGAGCAATAGTTAAGAATAATAATTGTCCTATTAGCCAAAATGTTGCACCTGTTAACATTGTTTTTCTTGGACCCCAGGCTTCTGCAAGAACTCCAGAAAACCATGCACCAATTGTCACGGCTATACCATAAATCGTAATTAATAATGCAGTATGTTGGATAGACATTCCCTCATCAACCAAATAAGGAGAAATCCATGCGTGTTCTAATCCATCGCCAACAATAAAAAGCAGGACCCCTATTAATCCTAAGATTAATTCTTTACGTAAACCTAAAAATGTACTCTTTTCAGAAGAAAGCGTATTCATTTCTAGCACCCCCAACTATGGATTTCAATACTCAAAAGAGGGCCTCATTTTTTGAAGCCTCCTGTATTTTCATGTTGAATTAGAATGTATTTTCGTTTAATTCGATCTATGCTTTATTGGTTTTTGATAGCAGATACTTTATTCTTGTTTAAGAAATCGATGTCGTTTCTTGTTTTAAACTTTTATTATCCAATGAATCTTCAGGTTTTAAGACTACTTTAATAGATTCTTGACCTTTAGCAGAAACACTAAATGCCTCTTGAAACTCTTTTAAACTATAACTGTGTGTAACTATGTCTTGTGCATCTACTAACCCACGTTCTAATAAATCAATGGCTATTGGATACGTGTATGGACTGATGTGAGCACCCAGAACATCAAGTTCTTTTCGGTCTCCAATCACACTCCAGTCTGCTGTAGTAGGTTCCCCAAAAACGCTGAATTCTACGAACCTACCAAGTTTACGAATCATTTTTAAACCTTGTATAACAGATGAAGGATGACCAGATGTTTCGATGTAAACATCCGTACCATATCCTCCAGTTAATTCTAGTACTTGTCCGACTGCATCCACTTCACTTGGATTGATAACAATATCTGCACCATACTTTTTAGCTAATTCAAGACGGTCATTTTTCATATCTAATACAATAAGTTTTTTAGGCGTCTTTAAGTGAGCGATTTGAATCATAAATAAACCTAATGGACCTGCTCCTGAAATAACGACTGTGTCGTCAAGTTCAATGCTTCCTCTTTGTACTGTATGAATAGCACAAGCTAATGGCTCAATCATGGCCGCTGATTCCACTGATAACGTTTTCGGGATTTTATGAACAATCGCATTTTTAGGATACTTCATATATTCAGCCATACCACCATCTGCAATATCCTTTTGAAAACCAAACATATCATGCACTTCACACATCCAATATTGACCCCGCTTACAATAACGACATTTTTCACATGGCAAAATTTGTTCAGCAATTACCCAATCTCCTAATTTAATACCATGCTTTTCTCCAGCACCTTCACCTAATTCGGTAACTTCTCCAAAAAATTCGTGACCTGGAATAACTGGTGCCTGTACCCATTGGGGATTAAACTCATCTCCCCAATACATTCCTGCTCCTTTAAAGCATTTAATATCACTTGCGCATACACCACAAGCCTTTACCTTTACAATAACTTCCTCCTTACCCGCAACTGGAATAGTTTTATTTTCTAATCTATAATCATGTGGTGCATGTGCTACAATAGCCTTCATCATATTTTTACTCATATCGTTTCCCTCCACTTATCGTTTTTTTGCTATTGAACTACTTTATTAATCTCTTTATTTAATGAGATTGAATTTTCTTCTGTATTCATTTGAACTTCATTCATTAGTAATGCAATTGTTGACTTCCATTCTTGATAGTATTTTGTACTATCAGATTGACTCATCTCGCAAGAATAACGATATTTAGGATAATTAAGTGATTTTATTTCATCCATGCTTTTCCACAATCCCTGACTAACTCCAGCTAAATATGCAGCCCCCATTGAAGAAAGTTCTGGAACATTGGTTTTGATCACACTTATACCTAAAATATCTGCTTGAAATTGCATTAAAAACTTATTAGTTGTTGGGCCACCATCTACTCTTAATTCTTTCAATTCAATTCCAGACTCTTGATTCATAAGTTCTATTACATCTCTTATCTGATATGCAATACTCTCCATACCGGCTCTAACAATATGGTTTTTATTTACTCGCCGATTCATACCCATGATTGCTGCTTTGGAATAAGGATTCCAATAAGGAGCCCCTAGACCAACAAATGAAGGAATAATGTAAACGCCATCATTACTTTCTATTGAAGTAGCCATTTTTTCGGCTTCTTCAAACGAATCAAATAATCCTAAATTATCTTTTATCCACTTTAAGGTATCACCGGTACTATGAATAATACCTTCCAAAGCATAACTAACTTCCCCATCATAAGCGTACGCAATTGTAGTCATTAAGCCTTTTCCAGATTTAATTGCTTCTTTGCCTGTATTCATCATGAGAGAAGATCCTGTACCAAAAGTAGACTTTACCATGCCTTTTTCGAAACACATTTGTCCGACCAATGCCCCCTGAGAATCACCTATGATTCCCGAAATAGGTAATTGCAAGTTTGAAAGATCACTTATGCTTCCATAATGATCATTTGAAAATTTCACCTCCGGCAACATACTTGTTGGAATGGTAAAAATGTCAAGAAGTTCATCATCCCACGACAAATCATAAATATTAAAAAGCATGGTACGGCTAGCGTTCGTATAATCAGTAGCATGAACTTTTCCGTTTGTTAACTTCCAGATTAACCAACTATCAATGGTACCAAGCAATAATTGCCCTTTATTAGCTTTCTTCCTTGCTCCATCAACATGATCTAGTATCCACTTCACTTTAGTTGCTGAAAAATAAGGGTCTAGGGTTAAACCCGTTTTGAGCTTAACAACTTTTTCAAGTCCTTTATTTTTTAATTCTTTACATAAGTCTGCAGTTCGTCGACACTGCCACACAATCGCATTATAAACTGGTAATCCAGTTTCTTTATCCCAAACGACAATAGTTTCTCTTTGATTTGTTATAGATAAAACTTCAATATTTGTTGTATCAACTGTTGTAGTTCTTACCATATCATTCAATAAATCTCTTACATTTGAATAAATTTCTATTGGATCATGTTCACTCCAACCAGAATTAGGATAATACTGTTGATGCTCCAAGGATTTCTTTGTAAGAATTTCACCTTTTTTATTAATTACTTTTACTTTTGTTCCTGATGTACTTTGATCAATTGCGAGGATGTATTTTTCTTGTACCATATGAACACCTCATCAATTATTAACCATATGAATGGCAATCTCCGTTACATTCTTTACACTTAATCCATAGTGTTCGAATACTTCAGCCGTTTTCCCTGCGATAGCAGGTTCATCTGGTATTCCAAGAATTTTTACAGGAGCAGGCTGATGTTGTGAAACCACTTCCACTACTGCTGACCCTAAACCACCATAAATGCTATGTTCTTCCATTGTAATGATCCTTCCTGTCTCCTGAGCTGCCCTAATGATTGCTTCCTCATCTAACGGTTTGATGGTATGCATATTGATCACTCTGCAATTGATCCCTTTTTGTTGAAGAGCATCGGCAGAATCTAATGCCACTCTGACTGTTTCTCCTATGGCAAAAATCGTAAGATCATTTCCTTCCTTCATGGTAACGGATTTTCCAATTTCGAAATGATAATCTGAAGATGTGTAAGAATCTTGAACAGGATTACGTCCAATACGAACATATACGGGTCTGTCATAATCAATTAATGCTTCGATCATCTTTTTCGCTTCATGACGATCTGCAGGCATCATGACATCCAAACCAGGAATAGCACGAGTAACTGCAAGATCTTGTAAAGAGTGGTGAGACATACCTAAGGCACCATAGCTAACTCCGCCACTAATTCCAATTAATTTAACATTTGTATTGGAATACGCTACATCAACTTTAATTTGTTCAATGCTTCTCATGCTTAAAAAACAAGCGGGTGATGCAATAAATGGTTTTTTTCCAGAGTGTGCCAATCCAGAAGCGATTCCAACAATATTTTGTTCAGCTATCCCTACTTCAATGATCTGTTGTGGTAGTTCTTCTCCGAATTTAACCATTGAAGCTGACCCTCTGGAATCACTGGTAAGAACTATAATTTCTTTATCGTTTTTTCCTATTTCTAACAATGCATCACTGATAACTTGTCGATTAGCAATTTTGTTAACACTACTATGCTTTAAAGCAACGTTACTCATTGTAGCACCTCCAACTGTTTTGAAAGTTCTGTCATGGCTAACTCATATTCTTCTTTTGATGGCACGTGATGGTGCCATTTCGTTACATTTTCAGCAAATGAAACTCCTTTTCCCTTAACGGTATGGGCAATCACCATCGTTGGTTTTCCGTTAGAGTGCGGAGTATTGGTAAGGACCTTTACTAACTGTTCAATATCGTTCCCGTCTACATCAATAACTTCCCAACCAAAGGATCTCCATTTATCTCCTAAGGGTTCAATTGACATCACATCTTCTGTACTTCCAGTGATTTGGAGTTTATTGCGATCAATAATCGCAACTAAATTGTCTAACTTAAACTGAGCAGCAGCCATTGCTCCTTCCCAAACGGACCCTTCTGCCTGTTCACCATCTCCCATCAACGTATAAACTTTATAAGATTTCCCATCCATTTTAGCTGCCAATGCCATGCCGACTGAGATTGGTAAGCCATGTCCTAATGCTCCTGTATTCATTTCTACCCCCGGTACTTTATTGTTGGGGTGCCCTATTAGTCTTGTATTAAATTGAGAGAATGTTTTTAATTCTTCTTTCGGAAAGAAGCCCTTGTCTGCTAGAATCGCCCAATAGGATTCAACTGCATGTCCCTTACTTTGAACGTAACGATCACGGTCTTCCCAAGTGGGGTTTTGAGGATCAATATTCATTACTTTGTAATAAAGAGCTGTTAAAATATCAGTATTAGAAAGAGAACCCCCTGTATGACCAGTCCCTGCTTCATAAATAAGTTTTAGCAGGTCCATTCTAATTTCTGTCGCTTTTACTTTTAAAGATTGAATGTCTTGCATAACCATCCTCCTCTTAGCTGCTGTAAAGAGCAGCCATAAAA
The DNA here is from genome assembly GCF_001439925.1 of Peribacillus muralis. Classification (GTDB taxonomy): domain Bacteria; phylum Bacillota; class Bacilli; order Bacillales; family DSM-1321; genus Peribacillus; species Peribacillus muralis. The sequence goes on along the minus strand of NZ_LMBV01000019.1, from coordinate 1,371 downwards.
TTGAATTAAATTTTAGATTTTACTTAAAAATAACTAAAATAAACTAAAATTAATTTAAATATTAATACTATTTTTTTCAGTTGTCAACGTTTACAACTGAAAATTTTCAGTATAATCACTAAAAAAACACAATTTAACTTAAAAAAACACTAAAAAAAGCAAACTTCATTATTAAATGAAGTTTGCTAAAATTAATATATATTCAATCTCTTGTGTCTTCTTTTATTTTTTTACACACGAATTCCTTGAAATTAATTCTGTATCTACAACAAATTTAATCTTTTCATGTGGAGAAATTTCCATTAGTTCAATAATTCTATCTACTGCAAGAGATGCCATTTTTCGTTTTTGAACATGAATAGTTGTAAGTTCCGGATTCATTACATTGCATTCAGGAATATCATCAAAACCTATTACAGAAATATCATCTGGAACTTTAATTCCTATTTCAGTTAAACTTTTAACTAAACTAATAGCAATATAATCTGATTCACAGAATAATGCAGTTGGTAGATCACCACCACGCTTTAGGATATTTTGTTTTAGTTGTTCTTGTGAAGAAAGAGTAGTTGGCACCACCGAAAAATAATCTTTTTCTGAAATACTTAAATTATATTCTTTTAAAGCCATTAAAAAGCCTTCTTTTCGCAAGTCAAAATTACGTATTCTAACATTCGATTGAACGTAACCGATTCTTCGATGTCCTAAGTCAATTAAATGCGTACCAGCTTGATATGCGCCAAGAGTGCTATTCATATTTACAAAATCAATGTTTAGTGTTTCAAAACACGTGTCTAGTACAACTACATTAGGTTGATGTTCAGCTATAAAAGTAATTTGTTTTTTTGTTAAATCCGTACCTAATAATAGAATGCCATTACAGGCATTATCTTCAGTGAGTTGGTTAATTTCGTTCTCTAAGTTCTCTGAATTAATAGTCGATATCATTAGAGAATATCCCTTTAAAGATAAATACTCTCCAATATATTTAATTAACTCTGTAAAAAAAGGCAAGGTTTCATACTGTTTTATTACAATCCCTGGACTTGTGCAAGCTACAAATCTGACCACTTTATTTTTAGCAGGGATAGAAGGTTTATTAGTATAACCTTGCTGTTGAGCAATCTTTAAGATTTTTTCTCTTGTTTCAAACGAAATTCCAGGTTTATTATTTAAAGCTAGCGATACTGAAGCAATTGAGACGTTTGCTAACTTAGCTATATCTTTAATTTTTAATTTCATTCTTAATACCTCTCTTTTTAAAACTATTTCCTATAAAACAGTTTTGCACTAAAATTGCGTATGGATTTGAGTCAATATTTTGGACACTAAAAGGTTAAATCTTAAGCTGTATTCCTAATTCGATCTTCA
>NZ_LMBV01000082.1 GCF_001439925.1 Peribacillus muralis | reverse complement strand
GTGATAATACGCAATCCAAAAGTGATAAAAAAGATGCCCTTGTCATCGCTGATATGGTGAAGAATGGCTATTATGCCTTCGTTCGTTCCACTTCAGAATCATTTGAAAAACTTCGTGTCCTTATGGCTAACCGAGATGTGATCGTTAAGCGTCTTGTTAGCTCCATCAACCAAATTAATCGCTGGGTGGATGTTGTCTTTCCCGAGCTCCGGCAAGTGTTTAAAGACGTATCATGTAAAGGGGCAATCGCAACCCTACGCCTCTTTCCTACCCCAGCTGAATTATGTTCCTTACAGCCTCAAGATATCGTAACCGGGTGGAAATCATGTATGAAGCGACATTCCGGGCATAAAAAAGCCCGTTCCCT
>NZ_LMBV01000081.1 GCF_001439925.1 Peribacillus muralis | reverse complement strand
ATATCCAACACAATAAAAGACGGAGATGTCATATCGCTAATCAGAAAATACTTAGTTAGTGGAGTCATGGTGAATGGAAAATATGAAGACACACCTGTCGGTACTCCGCAAGGAGGCAACCTCAGCCCACTATTAAGTAATATAATGTTAAACGAACTTGATAAGGAACTGGAGAAAAGAGGACTAAGGTTCGTGAGGTACGCTGATGATGCCCTTATCTTTGTGAAAAGTGAAAAGGCAGCGAATCGAGTAATGGGCACAATCGTGAGATTTATAGAAGAGAAATTAGGCCTGATAGTCAACGTAGAGAAGAGTAGAATCTCACGTCCAAAAGAGTTGAAATTCTTAGGATTTGGGTATTATTACGACGCTAAT
>NZ_LMBV01000079.1 GCF_001439925.1 Peribacillus muralis | reverse complement strand
GATATCTGGCCTTATTTTTATTAATTCATTTCACCGCCACCACTTACTGGCATATAACTTCCTGTAAGGTAGGCACTGTCATCACTTGCATAAAAAGCAATCGCTTTTGCAATGTCTTCTGGACGGCCAAGTCTTCCAAGTGGAAGAAAAAATTCTTGTTGTTGTTTAAATTCTTTTGGTAAGTCAGCCGTAGCATCCGTCTCAACTAAACCTGGAGAAACGGCATTTGCGGTAATACCTTGCTTACCTACCTCTTGGGCAATATATCTCACAAAACTATTAAGCCCTCCTTTGGAGGTTCCATGTGCGATGAAATACGGAGCTGGATGATTGCTTAAGCCACTAGATACATACACAAGTTTTCCATACTGTTGCTTTTTCATATAAGG
>NZ_LMBV01000078.1 GCF_001439925.1 Peribacillus muralis | reverse complement strand
GGACACATCCTCTCAAAAATCATTGTAAGGACTTAACTAAAATGTGTCCATGAAACTATACTAACTCCACTACTTCTAAGAAGATGCCGATTGCATACAAATTTTATACATATGAAAGAATAACTTATTTGTATGCGTCACTCTCAAAGTTAACTGTATTTTAGATCTAAATAAAAGCAAAGAGACTGATAATAATTTTCTATAGTGACCGGTGGATTAACAAATTCAAATCTACATACAACAATAACTAAAATGACTAAAAAATTACTAAAAAAATAAAATTCATGTTAAGATAAAGAAAAATCTTATAATTTTTGGGATTAATTAATTACTTAAGAAGTAATAATACTGGAGTTAGTATAGTTTCATGGACACATTTTAGTTAAGTCCTTACAATGATTTTTGAGAGGATGTGTC
>NZ_LMBV01000077.1 GCF_001439925.1 Peribacillus muralis | reverse complement strand
AAACTTAGTTTTTCAATTGCCTGCTTTTCATCTGGAAAGAAAAATATATCCTTCCCTTTATTACTCTCATAGATAAAGTCTTTCAAACTTTTACTTGAATATACAGAAAAGTCTCCTACAACGGCTATTTTTACGTGATAATTGATAAACTTTTGTAATATTTCCCCTGCAAGTTTCGTACTTAAGTGAAAAAAGTCCTCACATATTGCCGATTTATTCAAAATTATACGGTTACATCCAGTTTCATACTGTACTGTCGCTATAAAATCCAATGCCGACTGAACATCCTTTATTAGTATCTTGTTACTGCTTATAACAGCAATTTCAATATTATTCTGTTTAATTGTATTTGTTTTCATTAATAGCCCCCATTTCAGTAAATATCCTCTGATCTTTATTTTATTTTCATTAATACGTCTCATTATATTTTACAGTGGACTTCTTGTTGAACAAACCTGCCCCT
>NZ_LMBV01000076.1 GCF_001439925.1 Peribacillus muralis | reverse complement strand
CAATCAAGGGTGATGAAATCCTGCGAATAAGTGAGCATTCGAGAGATATTTGCATCAAACTGAGGGAGTCGAAGAAGGATATTTACCATTATTAACGAATTATAGATAAACCAAAATTAAAAGGGTGATAGAGATAGAAAAACAAATAAATATCTTTTTGGACAAAAATACGGAAAAATCTATTATCAACAAGCTTAGAAACGCCGGTTGTGTTTTTGCAGAAGCTGAGACTCAAATGCTTATTTCAGAGGCACAATCTCTAGAGGACCTCAATAAAATGGTTGAAATACGAGCAGACATTAAGTTAAAGGGCAGTTTAGCGAGGCCACCGACCAACTAAGTGGTTGCTTACACTCGATTATAGGCAGGAAAGTTTTATCCTTTCGCGAATTCATTATACATGCCGAAATTACGAAATTCGCAAAAAAATCGCGGTAGAGCATTGGAAAGAGCATTTTAATTTTCTATAACT
>NZ_LMBV01000075.1 GCF_001439925.1 Peribacillus muralis | reverse complement strand
CTCTGTACAGAAGTTTCAAAGGAAACTCCGACAACTGACAAAGCGAAAGTGGAGTGTTCCACTAGACTACCGAATATTGAAACTGAAACAAGTAATAGTTGGATGGGTAAACTACTTCAGAGTGACAAACATGAAAAAAGTTACTGAACGAATAGACACAAAGCTTCGCTCTAGAATTAGGGTCATCATCTGGAAACAATGGAAGGTATCTAGAAAACGAATCAAATCGCTAATCAAACTAGGGATACCAGAAGAAGAAGCGAAAGGATTAACGTTCTGTCGAAAAGGTTACCGGTATATCGGATTATCGAAAGTTGTTCAAAGAGCAATCTCAAATAAACGACTAAAGCAGAGGGGAGTCCCCTCTGCTTTAGAACATTATCTAAAAGTACACACTGTGATATAAATTGAAACGCCGTATACGCGAACCGTACGTACGGTGTTGTGAGAGGGGCGAAAATAATACATTTATTTTCCCTCTACTCGATT
>NZ_LMBV01000074.1 GCF_001439925.1 Peribacillus muralis | reverse complement strand
AAAACCTAAGTCCAAGTAAGGCTTATCAATTAATTCAAGAGACAATCGAACAAGAGGGCTTTAAGAGGATGACTAGATATTTTTGTGATCTACTAGAGGTTTCACGTTCTGGATATTACAGCTATTTGAAGGCCTCCACTATCCGGGAGGCCAGAGAGCAGCTGGATTTGGAAACGAAAGAAGTCATCTTAGAAGCATTTAATCGCAGGGGTTATAAGAAAGGAGCACGTTCCATTAAAATGATTTTAGAGAATGAGAATGATCTAATCCTTAGCCGTAAAAAGGTCCAGAGAATCATGAAGAAATACGGAATTGTTTGCCCTCACAGAAAACCGAACCCTTACAAACGGATCGCTAAGGCCACGAAGGAGCACCAGGTTGTCCCAAACAAATTAAACAGAGAATTCAAGCAAGGAGTCCCAGGAAAGGTGTTATTGACAGATATTACTTATTTGCCATATAACGATAATTGTATGGCTTATTTGTCAACCATAAAAGACGGGTCTACTAACGAACTCCTGGCTTACCATGTGTCTGAC
>NZ_LMBV01000072.1 GCF_001439925.1 Peribacillus muralis | reverse complement strand
GTACAGTCGAAAAAGGTTTATCGCAAGAAGTCAGCAGAAGCCATAGTAATGAACTAATTTCATGAAGGGCTGAACAATTTATAGTGTTTCAACGCCACGAATGCGTAAGTGACGAACTCCGAATGTGTTAATGGTGAAAGTATGAGCGTACCTCAAAGGATAACCAAAATGGAGTTATCACTTACTACGTGAGAGGAAGGGAGAAACGAGTGTGGAACTTTTAGAGCAAATCCTACGTAATAAAAATATGAACGAAGCCTACCTGCGTGTCTATAAAAATAAAGGGGCAAGTGGGGTCGACGGAGTAACAGTCGACGAACTAAAACAATACTTGAAAGAGAACAAAGATGAACTGCGTCAGCGCATCAGAACAAGAAAATACCAGCCACAAGCTGCCTTAAGAGTGGAGATCCCAAAAGAAAATGGAAAGATGCGCAAATTGGGAATACCAACAGTAGTGGATAGGGTCGTTCAACAGGCCATTCATCAAGTTCTCAGTCCGATATTTGAAGAACAGTTTAGCGAATTTAGCTACGGTTTCAGACCAAAAAGAAGTTGTGAAATGGCGATTATAAAAAGCCTGGAGTTTCTGAACGATGAACATGATTGGGTAGT
>NZ_LMBV01000071.1 GCF_001439925.1 Peribacillus muralis | reverse complement strand
GCCTTCATGGTTCGGGACTCACACCCTATAGATTGCACCCATGCCGGGCGCACGAAAAAAGCTGCCTTAAAGACAGCTCCGATCTTCAGCTAATGAGGAGTAGCAGTTTAATGGTATTGAAACCAAACAAACCATCCTTTTTCCTTACTTTTAGCTAAAAATATTTGACCTTGGCCTAAGTTAGCTCCAGGTGCTTTGGGGAAATCTAAACGTACAAGCCACGATTTTTCAGCAATTTCTTTGCCACAAAAGGTCTTTGCCATTCCAAAATAGTCTTCTTCATCTTTATTGCCAACTGTTTCGGGAAAAGGTTTGGCAGTTACTACATTCCACTTAGTATATATGTCAGGAAAATCATCTATTCCAGTTCCATAAGTTTTTGGTATTAAAGTATTTAAAGCTTTTATTACCTCTTTTTTATCCTTAATCGATGTTTTCTCTAATTCACTTAACACAGGACATTCTTTAGGTTGTGCATATCCTTGAATTGAACCAAAAAACAACATGGGAATGGTAATAATCAATATATATAGCATTTTCATAAAACTCACCTCTGAAGTTATCTTTCCTAATTTCAAGAAAAATAGTACAGTTTTTGAGGTATAGTAGCTCATTTGTTATTCAACTAATCTGCCCCGTTAGTTCCATAAATCGAGTAGGAGGAGGCGCCTAGCCTCCGACCTCTCACACCACCGTACGTACCGTTC
>NZ_LMBV01000017.1 GCF_001439925.1 Peribacillus muralis | reverse complement strand
GCCGTATACCGAACGGTACGTACGGTGGTGTGAGAGGTCGGAGGCTAGGCGCCTCCTCCTACTCGATTTTTTCTTCAGCCTCGGCAAGCTTTTTCAGCAGGATAGGTGTGGGCATATGCATGATTTGCTCCAAGGGCAAATTGAGAGATTTGGATAATTTTAACGCGGTTTCCGGTGATATCTGCAGTGGCTTCATATTTTTTTTCTCCTTACGATAATGGTTAGTTATTTTCAGTGTAGCCTTTGACTACTAATTAATCAATCTTTACTTGATCATTTCTCCAGTAATCAAAATTGTTCGAGTGAAGTTCATAAAGATATATTGAGGAAATCTATCCTTGACAAACGAATGAGTATGAGATCATATAAGATAGAGGTATGGTCGTAAAAGACTATTTGGTATATTTACAAGGATAATATATTTGTTATTATGGGTATAAAGAAGTATATATTGGTTGGCACAATGATGGATTCACCTTTTTTGGAAAATTACGAAACAGGGGGAGTAGGAAATGGGCTATTTCGTAAAAGCAAAACAGGAAAAGGCAATCTGGCTTCAAAAAGCAAAAGATATGGAAGGGTTATTGAATGTAAGCAGTGAGGATGTGAAGCTTCAGGTACACATTATTGAATTGGATGAGTCCGATTTAAAGCTGATTCATGCTTTTAAAGATACCATTGAACCTCAGGTCGAAGATATTGTCGACTCTTTTTATGTAACTATTTTGCAGGTTCCTGAATTGAAAGAGATAATTAATAAGCACAGCACAGTGGAGAAATTGAGGAAAACGTTAATTTCTCATATGCTCTCTTTGTTCAATGGCGTGATTGACGATCAGTTTGTTGAGTTACGGAAAAAGGTAGCGAAGACTCATTATCGAATTGGCCTGCAGCCCCGATGGTATCCGTCAGGTTTTCAAAGTGTGCAAAATTTCTTGCAAAAGCTTGTCTTTGAACATTCCAAAAATGGAGAAGAACAACAGATGTTGATATCAGCGATAGGAAAAAAACTCAACCTCGAACAACAGCTAGTCCTTGAGGCTTATGAAGCGGAAAATGTAAGAGTTCGGGAAAATCAATAAAAGAAATCAAAGAGGAAGTTAAAAAGAGCATCACATTAATTAGTGAGGAAGTACTACTGCTAAGTGAACAAACGGATGCATCTGTCAAACAATTGATTGAAGATGGACATAAGGTCAAAGAACAGATTGCAATGAGGGCAACGCTCTCCCTTGAATCAAGAGAAATAGCTGAAGATGGACAGGAGCGCATGCAAATCCTAACTAAGAAGATCGAAAACCTGATCATATTCATGAGGAATGTCGATGACAACATCATCTTGTTAAACCAATCCTTTCAAAGCATTACCGTGTTTGTAAAACTAGTGCAGGACATAGCCGACCAGACTAACCTGCTGTCATTGAATTCAGCCATCGAGGCTGCTTGTGCAGGGGAACATGGCAGGGGGTTTGCGGTTGTTGCCAATGAAGTGAGGAAGCTTGCGGAACAGACAAAAAATTCAATTGCTGAAATAGATGCAATCGTTTATACTGCCGGTGAGTATATGAAAGAAGTGGTTGGATCTGTCCAAAGGGTCAAGGAGGTCGTTCAGGCAGGGGGCGAAGAATCGGTTTTAACGGAAAAGGCATTCAATGAAATCATTGGCGTGATTGAAGGGAATATTATGGATTCAAAAGAAATGGAAAGGGCCATTCAAGGGTTGGTAGGGGTCATTTAGGAAATTGGAAATTCTTCACAAGAGGTGTCGGGACAGTCAGGCATTCTGAATATTACTGCAAATGAATTATAGAATGGAAATGGACCTGTGCGAACTAGGCCGTTTCCATTCTAATAATCGCTTATAGCCATTTGACTTTCGGTTCGGTTTTATCGATGATCCGTTTAATGTTCGCCCGGTGCCGATAAAAAATGAAGATTGTAAATAGGCCAATCACGGTAATGAGGGGCCAATCATCTGTATGGAACACCAAACTATAGATAAAAGCAAGCAGAGACGCAATCATGGATGAAAGCGAGACGTATTTGGAGATGTATAAGGAAATAAAGAAAATGATAACGGCAATGACAAAAAATAATGGTTCATAACCAAGAATGACTCCAGCTGAAGTCGCAACCGCTTTTCCGCCCCGAAAATTTGCAAAAATGGGGAACATATGACCGATGACGGCTATAACGCCGACGAGCATCTCATTCATATCAGCTCCAAGCAAAAACGGAAGTGAAGTTGCAAGCGTCCCCTTAAGTATATCCATGATGGTGACGGCAAGTCCTGCCTTGACACCCAATGTCCGGAATGTATTTGTCCCGCCAAGATTTTTACTGCCATGCTCGCGGATGTCGATGTTGTAAAAGGTTTTACCGATAATTAAACCGGAAGGAATCGAGCCGATCAAGTAAGCGGACAGTATCGTGATAAATGTAAGCATTCTATGACCCTTTCTTTAAAGAAAAATCTTCTTATTTTATCATGTTTAAGAAGCTGACTGTTCGCGTTTCCAAAATATATATGCAGATATCGCTAAAAACAGCCTAAAAATACGTGACAAGCATATCTTATTGTAACATTTTCGTGACAAAATGGTACGGCTGACCGAAAAAAAATGCACTGAAAAATGAATTTTCCTTGAAGAATAAGTCTGTTTTGAGATAGGTTTAAATGGATATAAGATAAAAGGAATATGTTTTCTTATTTCGTAAAATGTAAAAGGGCATGAAGCCTGCTTGGATAAAGTGTCACAATACGCTTCATTTTGGATGCACATGAAGGCAGGCGTAGGAGTCAAACCTTTTCGAATCTTATTTTTTCTTGTATAATAGTTTTTCTTAATAATGGTAATGAGTGGCTTGTCTTTTTGAAAATCCTTGTTAAGATATACTTTTTATGCAAATTTACATGTTATAAATAGAGGGGATTGGTAAAAATGATAGAAAATCCAAGTAGACCTGAAATGGGCCAGATGCTAAAAAAGGCGAAGCGTATCGCTGTAGTTGGTTTATCGAATAACCCCGAGCGAACTTCTTATATGGTATCCAAGGCGATGCAGGACAGCGGATATGAGATCATCCCGGTCAACCCTGCCGTATCTGAAGTACTGGGCGTCAAGTCCGTGAAAGCCCTCAAAGATATTGAAGGCCATATTGACATCGTCAATGTGTTTCGCCGCTCAGAATACCTTCCGGAGCTTGCCAAAGAATTTGCGGACATTGATGCGGATATCTTTTGGGCGCAGCTAGGGGTGGAAAATGAGGAAGCGTATAATTTTTTGAAGGAAAAAGGTTATACTGTCATCATGGATCGCTGCATTAAAGTCGAACACGCCCTTACGAAGTAATCTCAAAAGAGCGGACTTCCGCTCTTTTTTAAAGGCTTCTTCTTGTTCAAGAGAAGAGCATGAATCTTGTCCCAGGTGGCGGGAATATCCAGCGATTTAAGAACAATTTGATCAAAATGAAAAAAGTATATTTGCCAAATGAAAAATTACCGCTACAATTAGAACGGTAGCTATGATACGTTTTCAAGCGACAAGTTCCAAGTAAAGGTGCTAACGCTAATAAAAGGGACAAAAAAATAGAACACTTGTTCTTTCTTCGTGAAAGTATTATACTTTTTATATGAATATTAACGTAAGTGATAAGTTGTTAAGGTTAGTGAGTCATTTCATTGCAGTATGATTTGGCCCGGAAATTGTGTTTAGTAAGGAAAGGGGAATTTCTGTGGCAAAAAAGGTAAAAGCAATCGAGTACAATGATGATGCAATTCAGGTACTGGAAGGACTCGAAGCGGTCAGAAAACGTCCCGGTATGTATATCGGCAGTACTGATGCACGCGGACTTCATCATTTAGTGTACGAGATTGTAGATAACTCCGTAGATGAGGCTTTAGCTGGGTATGGAGACCAAATTAGTGTAAGAATACATAAAGATAACAGTGTAAGCGTAACTGATAAGGGGCGTGGGATGCCTACAGGTATGCATAAATTGGGTAAACCGACGCCTGAAGTCATTTTGACGATCCTTCATGCAGGGGGAAAATTCGGACAAGGTGGTTATAAAACGAGCGGTGGCCTTCATGGGGTGGGCGCTTCGGTCGTTAACGCGCTGTCTGAATGGCTTGTCGTGACGATCAAAAGGGACGGGTTCATATACGAACAACGATTTTTCAATGGCGGGAAGCCGGAAACGACCTTGGAGAAAATCGGTAAAACGAATCAAACGGGAACGAAGATCCACTTCAAGCCCGATCCAAAGATATTTTCGGTCACGACTTACAATTACGATATCCTATGTGAACGCCTCCGTGAATCAGCTTTTCTATTAAAGGGCATGAAGATAGAATTGACGGATGAACGCCATGACCGAAATGAAACCTTCCACTATGAAAATGGAATTGAAGCATTTGTGGATTACTTGAATGAGGAAAAGGAAACCCTTCATGGTGTTGTTAGCTTGGAAGGGGAACAGAATGGCATAGAAGTTGAACTGGCTTTTCAATTTAATGATGGCTACTCAGAAAATATATTAAGCTTCGTGAATAACGTTCGTACAAAAGACGGCGGCACCCATGAGATTGGTGCAAAAACGGCCATGACCCGGGCTTTTAATGATTATGCCAGAAAAATGGGGCTATTGAAGGAAAAGGATAAAAACCTCGAAGGTACCGATATACGGGAAGGTTTGTCATCCATTATCTCTGTCCGAATACCCGAAGAACTGCTTCAATTCGAAGGGCAAACCAAGAGCAAGCTTGGAACGAGCGAAGCACGTTCTGCAGTCGACTCCATCGTGTCAGAGCATTTAGCCTACTTTTTTGAAGAAGATCCGACCACGAGTACTTTATTGGTCAAAAAATCGATTAAAGCCTTCCAGGCTCGCGAAGCAGCCCGGAAAGCGCGTGAAGATGCAAGGAGCGGGAAGAAACGGAAAAAATCCGATGCCATCCTTTCTGGTAAACTGACGCCGGCTCAATCGAAAAATCCTGAACGGAATGAATTATACCTTGTGGAAGGGGACTCTGCTGGGGGATCCGCAAAGCAAGGGCGGGATCGCCGTTTCCAGGCAGTTTTGCCATTAAGGGGTAAAGTCATCAATACGGAAAAAGCAAAACTGGCGGATATTTTTAAGAACGAAGAAATAAATACGATCATCCACGCCATCGGCGGAGGTGTAGGGGCGGAGTTCAACACGCCGGACACCAATTACGATAAGGTGATCATCATGACCGATGCCGATACGGATGGAGCACATATCCAAGTGCTGCTTCTGACTTTCTTTTACCGTTACATGAAACCATTGATTGAGTCTGGGAAGGTTTATATTGCCCTGCCGCCATTATATAAAGTGAGTAAAGGGACCGGGAAGAAAGAAGTGATTGAATATGCCTGGAGTGACGAGGAGCTTCAGGGAGCGATAGACAAGGTAGGGAAAGGCTACATGATTCAGCGTTATAAAGGGCTTGGCGAGATGAATGCCGATCAATTATGGGATACCACCATGAACCCGGAAACGAGGACGTTGATACGCGTGAAGATTGATGATGGGGCCCGTGCGGAAAGACGAGTGACAACGCTAATGGGAGACAAAGTTGAACCGCGTCGCAAATGGATTGAAGCCAATGTCGCTTTTGGTCTCGAAGAGGAATCGAATATTTTAGATAATGAAAATATGTCGATTGAAGAGGAGGTCAATAACGATGGTATTTGAAGAAACGTTTCGGGATTTGCCGCTTGAAGAGGTCATCGGAGATCGCTTCGGGCGTTACAGTAAGTATATTATCCAGGATCGGGCCCTTCCCGATGCCAGGGACGGATTAAAACCAGTACAGCGCAGGATACTGTACGCGATGCATGTCGAAGGTAACACTCAGGAAAAAGGATTCAGGAAATCCGCAAAAACCGTCGGTAATGTAATTGGTAACTATCACCCTCATGGTGATTCATCTGTATATGAGGCAATGGTTAGGATGAGCCAAGACTGGAAGCTGCGGAAGGTCATGGTCCAAATGCACGGAAACAACGGAAGCATAGATGGCGACCCACCTGCTGCAATGCGGTATACGGAAGCCAGGCTTTCATCGATTGCTTCGGAGATGTTACGTGATATTGAAAAAAGGACGGTCGACTTCGTGCCGAACTTTGATGATACTTCGGAAGAGCCGATCGTATTGCCTGCGATGTTCCCTAATTTACTAGTAAACGGTTCCACTGGGATATCAGCCGGGTATGCCACGGAAATCCCGCCGCATCAAATAGGAGAAGTCATCGATGCCGCCATTATGCGAATCGATAAGCCAGAAGCGACCGTCGCGGATTTAATGACGGTCATAAAGGGCCCTGATTTCCCTACTGGCGGAATCATTCAAGGCATCGAAGGCATCCGTAAAGCCTATGAAACAGGCAAAGGGAAAATCATCATTCGCGGCTTGGCTGACGTGGAAACGATTCGGGGAGGCAAACAGCAAATCGTCATCACCGAAATTCCGTATGAAGTTAATAAAGCGAACCTAGTCAAGAAAATGGATGAGTTCCGTCTTGACCGGAAAGTGGAAGGCATCGCAGAAGTAAGGGATGAAACGGACCGAACAGGACTGCGAATCGTCATCGAACTGAAAAAAGATGCGGATGCAAACGGTGTCCTGCATTATTTATACAAGAATTCCGATCTGCAAATTGCTTATAACTTTAATATGGTCGCGATTTACAAAAAAAGGCCGACTTTGATGAGCTTGCCGAAAATGCTCGATGCGTACATCGATCATCGTAAAGAGGTAATCGTGAACCGTTCCCGTTATGAGCTGCAAAAAGCTCATGACCGAGCACATATCGTCGATGGATTAGTGAAGGCCCTGTCGATATTGGATGAGGTCATCGCGGTCATTCGTGCTTCCAAAGACAAACGGAATGCCAAAGATAACCTCATCGCTAAATTCGCTTTTACTGAAGCGCAAGCCGAAGCCATCGTATCCTTACAGTTATATAGGCTGACAAACACGGATATTACGGCACTTGAGGCAGAAGCAGCGGAATTGAAAAACAGAATTGAAGAATTGACCAAAATCCTTGGCAGTGAAAAAGTGCTTCTTCAAGTCATAAAAAAAGAACTTCGTTTCATTAAAAAGGGCTTTGATGATGGTAGACGTTCGAAAATTGAAAACGAAATAGAGGAAATCAAAATAAACCTTGAAGTACTGATTGCGAGTGAAGACGTGATGGTGACCGTGACGAAAGAAGGCTATGTCAAACGGACATCTTTACGATCATATGCTGCTTCAGGCGGTCTCGATTTTGGCATGAAGGACTCCGATCGCTTGCTCCAGCGCTTGGAAATGAATACAACGGATGTCCTGCTGCTGTTCACATCGAAAGGGAACTTCCTCTATTGTCCGGTTCATCAGCTTCCAGATATCCGCTGGAAGGAAACCGGCCAGCATATCGCGAACATCATTCCGATCGACAGGGAAGAGCAAATCATAAAAGCGATTCCAATCAAGGACTTTGCCTTGCCTCAATTCTTGGTGTTCATCACGAAAAACGGGATGGTCAAAAAGACTGAACTTGCTGCTTATAAAGCCCAACGTCATTCAAAGCCGTTGGTTGGCATCAATTTAAAAGGTAATGATGAATTGGTCGATGTTCATCATACCGATGGCCAGGAAGATCTTTTCCTTGTCACTCATAACGGTTATAGTTTGTGGTTCGATGAAGAAGAAGTGAGTATCGTCGGTGTGCGTGCGGCGGGAGTCAAAGGAATTAATTTGAAAGAAGATGATTATGTTATCGGCGGCAAGACATTAACCAAAGATAGCAAAGATTCGATCCTGATCGTTACCCAGCGCGGTGCCATCAAGAAAATGAAACTAACCGAGTTCGATAAAATGAGTCGTGCAAAGCGCGGTGTCGTGGTATTAAGGGAATTGAAATCGAATCCCCACCGGGTCATCGGATTTACTACGGTTAATAAAACCGACAGCTTATTCATTCTTTCTGAGAAGGGAACGGTTGAAACCGTTCATGCCGCTACATTAAAGCATCACGATCGATACACGAACGGGTCGTTCGTTTTTGATGAAACGGTCAGTGGAAAGGCGAAAGAACTGTGGAAAATATCATTGGAAGATGAGGCCTCCATCGAGGAGTGATTCATTTTTTCAGAAGGGATGCTGGTCATGATCAGCATCCCTTTTTTGTCTATCGTAAAAATTTTTCTCCGATTTCTATCCTCATAACATCTTGAGTCAAAATTGACTTATTGAGTCAATATTAAATTTCTTGTATTATCAGCCTATTGATCATATCCAAATCTAAAATAATTCAATAATGAATTCCATAGTTCATATAAATCCAGGTTTCATCACCTTCCATTTTTGGCACATTCCTTGCATATAGAATATATGACTTCTTTGTTTTATTGAAAGAAGAAAGGGGAGGACTAATGGATAGACCTTGGAAAAAACATATCCCGTCCGGAAATCCATTGGAAATTGAAATACCTGAAATATCTTTGACAGACCTTTTTTACCAATCAGTCGAAAAATATGCCGATAAAACCGCGGTTACGTTTAATGAGGATAGGTATACATATTCACAATTGGGACACCTAGTGAAAAGATTTGCCCGCTTACTTGCTGCTGCAGGGATTGAAAAAGGAGATCGTGTCGCCCTTATGCTTCCCAATTGTCCCCAATACCCGATTGGTTTTTTCGCAGCGCTTTTGAATGGGGCCATTGTTGTCCAAATCAACCCCATGTATAAGTCAAACGAATTGATACATGTTCTGAAAGACTCTGGAGCAAGGCACATCATCGTCCTTGATGACTTATTGCCTGTCGTCGAAGCGGTCTGGGCTGAAACGGATCTTGAAAAGATGTGGATCGTGTCGAAGGATAAGGACAAATGTGAAATGATGAAAGATCTGCTATCTGGAGCGGAATTTGATTACTCTGTACCGATTGACCCTGGAGAAGATGTCGCTGTCCTCCAATATACGGGGGGAACCACCGGACGTTCAAAAGGAGCGATGCTAACTCATCGGAATATTGTCGCCAATACGCTGCAAAGTGCCGCCACTACAAGAATCAATACTGAAAAGGGAAAGGAAAGGGTGCTTGGCGTTTCTCCATTATTTCATGTATATGGCATGACTTCAGGAATGAACGTGACGTTTTATAATGGCGGGGAATTGATTATTGTTTCTCGGTTTGAGGTGTCGGAGATCGTCGATATGATTCAAAATCTTAAACCGACCATTTTTCCCGGTGTTCCAACGATGTATATCGCATTATTACATTATTACCAATCCCGCCCATTTGATTTGCATTCCTTGAAATCATGTGTTTCGGGTTCGTCCCCATTGCCCTTGCACGTATTATCAAGATTTAATGAAGTGAGTGGAACAAAGGTTGCAGAGGGCTATGGCCTTTCCGAAGCATCACCAGTTACGCACCGAAATCCGGTCAATGGCTTGCAAAAACCAGGGAGCATCGGGATTCCGATACAAAATACGGATGCTGCCATCATTGACAGCGTCACGGGTAAGCCTTCGCTTTTGGTTGATATACCAGGTGAATTGGTCATCAAGGGACCACAGGTGATGAAAGGTTATTGGGGGATGCCTGAAGAGACGAAGAAGACGATTCAAAACGGCTGGCTGCATACTGGCGATATCGCAAGGATGGATGAAGATGGTTTCTTTTACATTGTGGGACGCAAGAAAGAAATGATCATCGCAGGAGGTTTCAATATTTATCCTATTGAGATTGAAGATATTCTCTACAGTCATCCTAAGGTTCTCGAAGCTGCCGTATTTGGCGTTCCCGATCAATATCGTGGTGAAACGGTACATGCTGCAGTCGTGTTAAAGCCGAATGAAACAATAACGGAACAAGAATTAGAGGATTATTGCCGAACACAGCTTGCTGCGTTTAAAGTCCCAAAGGTAATCACAGTCGAAAGTGAACTTCCGAAGACAGCGGTCGGCAAAATTTTAAAACGCAAGCTTCAAGAAAAACATATCGCTTATTTGGATAAGGTTTGAAAGCGTTAACAAAAAATTCACCTTAGAAAGGGGAATGTATATGGACTTTCGCTTAGATGATGACATTGTTCTTTTAAAAGATACCATTCGACAGTTTATCGAAGAGCAAATCGAGCCTTTTTCCATGCAAATAGAAGATGAAGATCATATCCCTGATTCCATCATAAATTTATCAAAAGAAATCGGACTATTCGGACTAAGCATTCCGCAAAAGTATGGCGGACTCGGAATCGGAATGGTCGGGAAATGTGCTTTATATGAGGAAATCGGCAAAACACATAATGGCTATACGACTCTGATCGGGGCCCATACTGGTATCGGGACGGTAGGAATCGTCGAGATGGGCAATGAAAGGCAAAAGGAAAAATACCTCCCAGATATGGCAAGCGGTAATAAAATTGGCGCATTTGCGCTAACGGAGCCTGCGGCGGGATCGCATGCGACGAATCTGAAGATGACGGCAGTCAAAAACGGCGATACGTATATCCTGAATGGGACGAAGCATTATATCACAAACGCGGATATAGCTGAGATTTTTACAGTCATGGCGGTAACGGATAAGGACAAAGGAGCAAAAGGAATCACCTCATTCATAGTGGAAAAAGGCTTCCCGGGTTTTAAAGTGGGTAGCATGGAGCGGAAAATGGGTCTTCGGGGCTCACATTCGGCAGAATTGATTTTTGAAGATTGCGAGGTTCCTGCTGAAAATGTCCTGGGAGAAGTAGGCCAGGGGTATGTAAATGCCTTGAAAATCCTTGCGAATGGACGTGCAGGACTTGCGGCAAGGAATTTGGGTTCCTGTCAATACCTGCTGGATCTCTCCATTAAATATGCGACGGAGCGTGAACAGTTCGATGTGCCTATCATCGATCATCAAGCCGTATCTCATATGCTTGCTGAAATGGCTATGGAAATCGAGGCGCTTCGTTCCTTCACATATCGGGTCGCATGGATGGTCGATCAGAAAGCAAAAATCATTAAAGAAGCAGCAATGCTGAAGCTGTATGGTTCAGAAGTGTATAATCGCGTCGCTGATAAGGCTGTCCAAATTCATGGCGGAATTGGATACATGAAGGACTACCCAGTGGAACGCTTTTTCCGGGACGCCAGAATCACGCGAATATATGAAGGTACGTCCGAAATCCAGAAAAATATCATAACTGCACAATTGAAGAAAAAATATCAACACTAGTCTAATAGGGAAAGTGGAGGGATTCAAATGGATTTACGTTTATCGGAAGAACAAAAAATGGTCCAAAAAACAATCCGCAAGTTCGTGGAGAATGAATTGATTCCTTTGGAAAATGAAGTGCTTCGCAATGAAATGGCTGGAAAACCTAGTTTACCAGAGGGGACATTAAAGGAATTACAGGAAAAAGCAAAAAAAGCTGGGTTTTGGGGCATTAATACGCCGGAAGAGTATGGTGGGGCAGATCTAGGGCAGCTTATGATGGCAATCGTCTTGATGGAGGTATCCAAGACGTTCGTACCTTTTAGCTTTGGCGGATCAGCGGATAATATTCTCTATTATGGGAATGAGGAACAGAAAAAGAAATACCTCATCCCAACGATCAACGGGGAGAAAAAATCCTGTTTTGCGATGACGGAGCCAGGGGCTGGTTCCGATACAAGAAATATAAAAATGACGGCTGTTAAAGAGGGAAGCGACTGGGTGCTTAACGGTGAAAAAACGTTCATTACTGGTGGGAATGATGCCGATTTCGTCATGGTCATTGCCGTTACGGATAAAGAACGTCATCAGGCGACCGGTACCGAGGGGGTAACCTGTTTCATCGTCGACCGTGACATGGGCTGGAGATCCGAGTATATCCATACGATGGGAGAATGGGGACCAGCGGGGTTAGTTTTCGACAATGTCAAGGTACCCGAGGAAAACATCTTAGGGGAAGTGCATGGCGGTTATAAACTCGGACTGGAATGGATTGGGTTTGCGAGATGGATTGTGGGGGCGCGCGCTGTCGGTACGGCAGAAAGGTTGCTGCAAATGGCGATAGACTATGCGAAGGAACGTGTCACATTCGGTAAGCCGATCGCCGAGCGTCAGGCCATCCAATGGCAAATTGCCGATTCCGCGGTGGAAATCGAAGCGGCGAGATGGCTTGTACTGAACGCGGCGTTCACACTGGATAACGGAGAAGATAACCGCCATTTGGCTTCGATCGCCAAGCTTTATGGCGCGAATATGGGGAACCGGGTCGTTGACCGCGTATTGCAGATACATGGCGGCATGGGCTATACGAAAGAGCTTCCCATTGAACGGTGGTACCGCGAGGCAAGGCTATGGCGGATTTATGATGGAACGGATGAAATACAGCGGATGATCATTTCCCGTAATTTGATTAAGGGACATGTTAAATTAGGGCAATTCTTATAATAGAATAGGAGGAAACGAGGATGACAGGAAGATTTTCAGGAAAAACGGCGTTAGTAACAGGCGGAAGCAGAGGAATAGGGCTGGCGATCGTCGAGCTGTTTGCCAGAGAAGGCGCAAAGGTAGCCATTATCGATATTAACGAAGAGGTTTTGACATCGACGGGAAATGAATTGAGAGATAAAGGGTATACCATTTTTACGAAGGTGGCAAATGTGGTGGACCCCGAAGAGGTAGAAGCTTCAGTCACTGAAATAGCCGACACATTCGGCTCACTTGATATTCTCGTGAATAATGCTGGGGTCATCCGAGATAATCTCCTTTTTAAAATGACCGATTCAGATTGGCAAACAGTAATGGATGTCCATTTAAAAGGGACCTTCAATGCGGTACGTGCCGCCCAGAAGCATATGGTGGCAAATAAATATGGCAGGATCATCAATATATCTTCCACCTCAGCCCTCGGAAACCGCGGACAAGCCAATTATTCAGCAGCAAAAGCCGGCCTTCAGGGGTTAACGAAAACACTGGCGATCGAACTTGGTAAATATGGGATAACGGCGAATTCGGTCGCCCCCGGCTTTATCGAAACCGAAATGACGAAAGAAACCGCGAGGCGGGTGGGGGTCAGTTTTGAGCAATTCATCCAGGATCGGGCAAATAGCATTCCTGTTGCCAGAAGCGGCCAGCCAAGCGATATTGCACATGCTGTTGCATTCTTTGCCGATGAAGCATCCTCATTCATTAGTGGGCAGGTTTTATATGTTGCAGGCGGTCCAAAAAATTAAAGGATAAAGGCGGGATGATATGTTTAACGATAGCATTGGAAAGCGATCTGAACCCGTTAAAAACATCGTAGAACGGGGAGCAGTAAAAAAATTCGCCTTATCCATTGGTGATCCCCATCCGATATTCATCGATGAAGAAGTAGGAAGGCGATCCAGATATGGAACGAATATTGCCCCGCCAACTTTTCCAAGGGTCTTTGATTTTGGGACGATTGAAGGCTTAAACCTTCCGAATAAAGGGTTGATTCATGGCGAGCAGATATATTGCTACAACAGGCCGCTGAAGGTAGGGGAAGAAATCACCTGTTATGCGGAAGTGAAAGACTATTATGAGAAAAAAGGAAAACAAGGCGAAATGGGATTTCTAGCTCTTAAAAATTTTGGGACGGATGCAGCTGGGGAAATAGTGTTCACTGCCCAGCAGCTTGTCATTATCAATGAATCGGTACGAAGGATGGTGATGAGCAAGTGACGACATTAACTGAACTTCATATTGGTGACTCGTTACATTCAATCGAGCTTGCACCTGTAACGCGACTGGACCTCATTAAATATGCCGGAGCATCGGGTGATTTCAATCCCATTCATACGATTGATGAGGAAGCAAAAAATGCCGGTCTTCCCGGTATCATCGCCCATGGAATGTGGACGATGGGAAACCTGGCGAAGCTTTTCAGTAATCTTTATGAAATTGGTTTTATCGAAGAATACAAGATTCGTTTCAAGGGTATGGTTTTCTTGAATGATGTCATAACTCTTCAAGCTGATTTAAAGGAAAAAAATGGGGATCGATATTTTTTCAACGTTGCGGCCACTAACCAGTCAGGTAAGGAAGCAATAAGTGGAGAGGTTATTTTTAAAACTTACTAAGGGAAAGTAGTGATGAAAATTATTTCATCACTACTTTTTTTGGGAGCGAAATTCGACAATATTAAAGGGATTTCGAAAATTATCCAGAATTGTACATAAGAAAGAATTCTTTTTGCGGCGGTGAATAGTTATGAATCAAGTGAAACAGGATTCTCCGATTAATTTGCTTAAAGAAACGACCTTTCCTGCACTAGTCGTGGATTCTGCAAATCGGATTAAGGATTGGGGCAACTATTTTAATCAAACGTTAAGTCAGGATGGTAATCATACACTAACCGAACAATTTGATGAGTGGCAATTTCTCGATAATAAAAGGCTTGCAGCTGCAAGGCTAGATGATAAACGGTATTTATTTTTGCTTATGAACCGAATGGATGATGACAATATTCTTTATATAGGCAGGGAAACACAATTTTTGGATGATTTACTGATTGATGCTCATGAATCGGACAAACTGAATCGCGCTCTGGATGCCATTATCGAAAATTCCTATGATGGAATATACATCACCGATCAAAATGGAGTAACGCTTTATACCAATTCAGCAATTGAACGGATCACGGGGATACCAAAAGAGTATTATGTCGGCAAGTCGGTGGACCAATTGATAAATCGCGGCATCTTGAATGCTTCGGTAACGCATAAGGTAGTAAAGCTGAGACGAACAGTATCAGTCGTACAGGATAATTTTGCTGGAAAAGAAACATTGATTACAGGAAGTCCCGTTTTTAATGCTGAAGGGGAAATCGTACAGGTCGTTACGAATATAAGGGATTTATCTGATTTAAATGAACTGATGCATGAGTTGACGAAGGTTAATGAACTCAATAATCAATATAAGCAGGAAATTGAAAAACTGCGGAAGATAACAAGCAAGGATGGAGTCGTATTTGTCAGTGATAAAATGAAAATGATTTATGAGATCGCCGAAAGAATCTCGGATATTGATGCGACCGTACTCATCCTTGGAGAAACGGGTGTTGGAAAGGACATTCTTGCCCGTAATATTTATAATCGGAGCATCCGATCAAAAAAAGGCGATTTCATCAAAATCAATTGTGGGGCAATTCCTGCTGATCTATTGGAATCCGAGCTTTTTGGATATGAAGGAGGAGCATTTACCGGGGCCAATCAAAAAGGCAAACCAGGAATGTTTGAGCTGGCAGAGAGTGGCATCTTATTTTTGGATGAAGTCGGTGAGCTCCCTTTGCAATTGCAGGTAAAGCTGCTTCGAGCACTTCAGGAAAGGGAAATCCAAAGAATCGGAGGTACAAAGCCAAAGAAAATCGATGTTCGCATAATAGCGGCCACTAACCGCAATTTAGCGGAAATGGTCAAAGCTGGTGATTTTCGTGAAGACCTCTTTTATAGGCTGAATGTGATTCCGATTACGATACCCCCATTAAGGGAAAGAAGAGAAGATATTTTGGCATTGACTGACCTGTTTTTAAAGAAAGCGAATGAACAATATAAATTTTCGAAAGAAATCGATTCGAGGCTGAAAGAATATTTCTTTCAACATGATTGGCCGGGAAATGTCCGAGAATTGATAAATATTGTAGAAAGGCTCGTCGTACTGACGGACCATTCACTGATATCGATAAACGACCTTCCGGAAGAATATCAGTCGGAAAATCAGAAACAGTCAAACTACCATTCTTCGCTAACGTTAAAAGCGGCAGTGGAAGGAGCCGAAAAGGAAATCTTGACGAAAGCGGCTCAAACCTACCAAACTACATATGAAATCGCAGAAGCCCTTGATTCCAGTCAGGCAACGATTGTGAGGAAACTAAAAAAATATCGACTGAAGGTCAGTGGAAAAGAATAAGGAAGCATGATCAGCACCTCCATTAAGGGAAACTGCCAATGATGGAGGTGCTGTTTTTTGACTAAATATGCGATGGGCGAAAAAAATTTTGTGATAAAGATAATCATGGGTTGTAAACAGCGGTAGCTAGAGCACGTTAATGATTTTGTCGGGATCCATATCTCTAATTTGAATGTCGTGAAAAGAATTTTAACAGTATTCTAGCACAATGAAAAAGCTCTTTATATATCCCTTGCTCTTTTGTAAATATGGTATATCGTTACATATGTACCATAAAAAACTAAAAGAAATACTTATGCAAAGTTTATTTAGTGGAAAATCACTGCATATGTACTATAAAGAATTAAGGAAGTGAAAATAATGTTTAAAATATTAACAAGAACTACAATGATGCTTTTATCAGTGGTGATGCTAGTTGGAGGGCTGCATTATCAGGGGCTCTAGGATATAGTGTTACGGGTACAGCAACTATAACGATTCCTGGTACATTTAAAGTTTGAGTAAGGTGAATGGGATAAGTGTTAAATGACTAAAATTCACAGTATATCCTGTTTATAAAACTAAACTATATAACAAGGAACAGGTACTGCAAAAAAAGCGTATGGTGTATCTTACAAAAAAGTATATACCTATAAATAAAGGATGGAAGCTTAGATGAAAAAAAAACATATAATTATAATTTTTATGCTTATTATAATTATTGGAAGTTTACAAATTCCTGATCTGCTAGAATCAACATATCCATTTGGAGAAGAAGATAGAACGGAAGCTTTTTATAATATTAGATATTTATTGCAAGGACTTTTTTCTTTGGCAGGTATAATATTTGTTAATATACTATTATTAGTATATTTCATGAGACAAAAGAGGTGCGGAATTTAAAATTCCGCACCTCTTTATAAATTCCATATGTTTTCCAGAAGTGCCTTCTACCCAAAACTACCTAACTACAAATCAACTCACCTATTATCAGGTACGAATGCTTGATTCAGAAATGATTTTTTCAGTCATTAGTGAATGAGGGAAACCCCAATTAAACCAATAATTCTAATTTTTTAAAATTCAAAAATGAATTCCTGAAATTTGAATAGCCTTATGAACAGTACTTTAATGTTTGGCACGACACTTGCATTTATAAGCAGGAAATTAATCTGCTTAATATTTCTCCTATAGAAGGTGCGTGGAGAAAGGGGGTGAACGAAGCAGACGATTACCATGGGTACACCGTTATGAAAGAGAAGTTGTAATCTTAAGTAGAGTCAATGAAACGATGAAGAGTTATGATGATATAAAAAATGAAAGCGCTAACAATTAAAAGGGGGGATTTTTCACTTTTCTGTAGACAGCTAATATGGGGATTTGGACAGTTGCTATTAAATAGATTCACGACTTCACTGTTCTTCGGAAGTTATTCTGTAGCGTGTTTTCCGTCCAATTTCAAGATTGTGAGGCCAGAAATAAATAACAAAAGTGAAATCCAATAATTTTCAAGGAGGAAGTAAATGGATATATTAATCCAGCAGCTTTTTAATGGCTTGACGATTGGCAGCGTATATAGTCTTGTTGCCTTGGGATTGACGCTCGTTTATGGGATTTTGCATATACCGAACTTTGCTCATGGTGCCCTCTATATGTTGGGTGGATATATCACTTTGTCCATGATGACATTATATGGGGTCAATTACTGGCTGGCGATGTTCGTATCCATTATCGTGGTTGGGTTGCTGGGGGTGCTTTTGGAACGATTCGTGTTCCGCCTGTTGCGGGAGGCTCCTCCATTGCACGATAAAATCGCCGCAATCGGAATTCTCCTTTTTCTTGAAGCGTTTGCCCAATTTGTCTGGGGTGCCGACTTCCATACAATGACTTCTCCATATGGCCAAGTAGTCAATTTTATGGGTCTTACGTTCACACTTCAGCGGTTATTGATCATCGTGTCAGCTATCGCAGTGATGGTTTTACTTTATCTATTCCTAAAGAAAACGTATACCGGTTCAACGATCATTGCGATGTCCCAAAGTCGTGAAGGAGCATCATTGGTTGGAATCAACATTAATAAAGTCGCGATGCTGACCTTCATGATATCGGGCGGCTTGGCAGCCATCGCTTCATCTCTTGCGTCACCGATTAACCTTGTTTTTCCCGGCATGGGGCATCTAGTCATCCTAAAAGCATTCGTCATTATTATATTGGGCGGGATGGGTAGCATCCCCGGTGCAATCGTAGGCGGCTATATTCTCGGTTTTAGTGAGAGTCTAGGCGCAACTTATATTTCAAATGATTATAAAGATATCATTGCATTCATTCTGTTAGTCGTAATATTAACGGTAAAGCCGACAGGTCTTTTTGCCAAGGGGGAGAGGTAGCTTGAAGATATTAACGAAAAGAAATGCGATTATCGCTTCTATTATTTTTGCTTTTTCATTCCCCTTGATTGCGCAAAACGACTATTATCTCCATATGCTGACACTTTCGTTCATCTGGGCGATTGCTGTTTATGGAATCAATTTATTATCAGGCTACACTGGATATCTCTCGCTTGCACATGCCGGTTTTTTTGCGATTGGAGCATATTCTCTTGGGCTCCTGACGGTAAAGGCGGGATTGAACTTTTGGCTGGCTCTTGTATGTGCATGTTTAATTACATGTGTAATCGGGTTATTGATCGGTTTGATTGCACTGAGGACAAAGGAACACTTTTTCGCCATTTATACCCTGTGTGTGGGATATATCATTTATCTAGTCATCGATAAATGGGAGGGGCTTACAGAGGGGGTTAGAGGATTAATCGGTATTCCTGCTCCAGGGAATATTGGCCCGATTACATTCGATACCGCAGCGTCGCAATATTATCTTGTGCTCACTTTCCTGCTTGCCGTGATTTTAGTCGTGTATCGAATTGTCCGTTCATTGACCGGCAGGACGTATATGGCCATAAGGAATAGTGAGGACCTTGCTCAAACAATTGGCATATCAACCATGAAAAACAAGTTAACCGCATTTGTACTATCCACATTTTTCGCCGGTTTGGCAGGTGCCTTGTATGCGTCATTCATTCGTTTCATTGGACCTGATATCGGTTCCACTTCGATCATGTTCGATTTGCTCATGTATTTATTGGTTGGTGGCATCGGGACTTTATCAGGTCCATTGGTAGGGACCTTGCTGTTAGTGATCCTTTCTCAAAATCTCCAATTCCTTCAAGAATATCGAATGTTAATATTCGGTCCCTTGCTTACGTTAATCATCATCTTTTACCCACGCGGAATCGCAGGGGCCGTGTTTGATTGGCAAAGCAAGCGGAAAGATAAGCAGTTGCCTAACGTGAGGGCCGAGATTCACATTAAAGCGGAGGAGGGATGAATTTGCTTATCGAAACGAAGAATTTGACAAAGCGGTTTGGTGGATTGGCGGCCGTCAATGATGTGGATTTTTCGATTGAAAAAGGCAGAATCAATGCAATAATCGGACCGAATGGTGCAGGGAAATCAACTTTTTTCAACTTGATCAGTGGCTTTCATCGACCAACTTCAGGAACGGTCCTTTTTAAGGGAATTGATATCACCAAACTTCCAGCCAATGAAATAGCGGGACTTGGAATTTCACGAACCTTTCAAACGACAAGCCTGTTTGATCAATCGACCGTGTTGGATAATGTCATTGTCGGGCATAGGCTCCGGACCAAATCCAATTTGGTGGATGCGATTTTAAGGACCAAACGTTTAAAACGGGAGGAGGCGGCATGCATGGATAAGGCAATGGAGGTGCTTGATATAGTTGGATTGACAAAATCGGCAGACAGAATGGTCGCTAACATCTCACAGGAGGAAAAAAAGCGGACAGCCATTGCCCTTGCTCTTGCGACGGAACCTGAAATTATCTTTCTAGATGAGCCTGCTGCGGGTATCAACCCGGATGAAACGGAAGGCTTGACAGAACTGATTAAAAAACTAAACCGGAAGGGATTGACCGTCTGCCTAATCGAACACAAAATGCATATGATCATGAACTTGGCGGATCACATCATGGTCCTTAATTACGGAGAAAAAATTGCCGAGGGCACACCGAAGGAAATCAGTGGAAATGAAGCGGTGATTAAAGCCTATTTGGGAGGTAGTGCCAGTGCTTAAGCTAACCGATGTCACCGTGAATTATGCAAGTTTCACCGCGATAAAACATGTGAATATCGAAGTTGCCAAAGGGGAGCTCGTTGTTTTGTTGGGAGCTAACGGGGCAGGTAAAAGCACGACCTTTCGTGCTATAAGCGGAATCAGTAAGCTGTCCAAGGGGGAAATTCATTTTTTGGGCATCCCGATAGGTGGCCGTGCGCCTGATAAAAATGTTCGGGAGGGAATCGTACAGTGTGCCGAAGGGCGTAAACTATTCCCACAGATGACCGTTCAGGAAAACCTGAAGATGGGCGCCTATGTGCATCGAAAGCAGAAAGGGGAGATCAAGCATTCCTTGGAATATGTCTATCATTTATTTCCGATTTTAAAAGAAAAGCATCATGATGAAGCGGGAAGCCTGAGCGGAGGCCAGCAGCAAATGCTCGCAATAGGAAGGTCGCTGATGTCGAAGCCGAAATTGTTGATGCTTGATGAGCCTTCGGTTGGACTCGCTCCTTTGATTGTCGAACAGATGTTTCAAGTCATTGAAGAAATAAACCGTGAAGGAATCACAATCCTGCTTGCAGAACAAAATGCTAATGCTGCCCTTAGCATTGCAGACAAAGGGTATGTTTTTGAAAATGGGGAAATAGTCGTTCAAGGTTCAGCACGTGATTTATTAGCCAATGATGAAGTGAGGAAAGCATATATCGGTGCCTAAAAAATGAATGGGGGATCTTTATGAAAAACTTGAAAATATTAATTGGCTTCATGTTGCTGATTATGGTCGTTTTGGCAGGTTGCAATAAAGGAGATAGCCCAGCATCTAGCAGCGGCAGTAAAGGGAAAAGTGAAAATGTCGTTAACATCGGGTTTAGCGGTCCTTTTAGCGGAGCAGCCGCTTTATATGGAAAACGAACATTGAATGGTGTTGAAATGGCCGTCAATGAAATAAATGATGCTGGTGGCTTTGAAGTTGATGGTAAGAAATATACATTAAATTTAGTATCGTTGGACGATAAATACTTACCCAATGAAACAGGGGCGAATGCCAAACGTTTAATTCAGGAATATGATACGCCGATCATTTTCACGCCGCATAGCGGAGGGGTACTGGCACTTCAAGTTTTTAATGAACAAGAGGAATTCATCATTGGCGCTTATACAAGTGAACCCGCAGTGACCGAGGGCGGAAATTCATTAACGGTTCGAATTCCGCCAAATTACGAAGGCTATATCGAACCTTTTACAACATATGCGATGAAAAATTCCGGCAAGAAAATTGCCGCGTTGCCAACCGCTTCGCAATACGGTAAAGACTGGACGGAAGCCGTGCTCCCGTTTTGGGAAAAGGAAGGAGGAAAAGTCGTTTATAATTCCTCGATTGATTTCGCCAAAGAAACTGATTTCTTTACGATTGTCACAAATGCCTTGAAAAAAGATCCTGATGTGCTTTTTATCGGTGGTGCTTCGGAACCTACGGCAAAAGTAGCGAAGCAAGCTCGGGAGCTAGGATTTAAAGGTGGTTTCATTATCATGGATCAAGCAAAGCTGGATCAAATGAAGCCGATTGCAGGATCATATGAAACATTGGAAGGGTCGATTGGTGTACTTCCACTGATGGATTCTGAGGAAAAAGCAGTGCCTGCTTTCGTTGAGAAATATCAAAAAAATTATAAGGAAGATCCAAGCTCCGAAGTAGGTTTGAATTATATCGCCATGTATGCGTTTGTGGAAGCGATGAAATCTGCAGGCAGCGTGGATGATGCCAAGGCTATTCGTGAGCATATGCAGGATGGTCTTACAAATATAGGTCCAAATCAAAAAATATACGACATTCCTTCTATTGATAAAAATGGAGGGTTCGCATCGACTATTGTCGTCGGGGCAGTTGAAAATGGCAAAGTCGTCCCAGTCCGATAAGCAGGTAAAGGCGTGCATACTAGATTAGCATGTTGTTATATAACTTGTTCGTGTATCGTTCCTGATCAAAAGGTGACGGTACACGTTTTTTATTGTCTAAAAAATATCCAGGTGCAAAGTCCAAAACTGGTAGGCGCCCCTAAATGCATTTCCAATCTATATCATCATCGAGGAAAATAAAGGGCTAACTAACAAATACTAAAAAAATATCTTGTATTTCAGTCATGAAAACGCTATCATTAAACATAATATGAAATATAATTTCATTATTATCTACTAAATAATGAAATTACATTTAAGTGATTGATAATAGGAGGATCTATTTGTCTATGGAAGAACATCTGCGTTCATTAATGACTGAAATGCGAAATGAAGGAACAAAGAACATCGATCGTATGAATACGATGGAAATCATTTCAGCAATCAATAACGAAGACCTAAAAGTGGCTGTAGCCGTGCAGAAGGTTTTACCGGAAATTGAAACAGTGGTTGAGTGGGCTGTTGAATCGTTAAAGAAGGGTGGAAGGCTGATATATGTTGGTGCGGGAACGAGCGGAAGGCTCGGTGTTCTCGATGCCGTTGAATGTCCGCCGACCTTCAGCACACCGCCTGAAACGGTCCTCGGAATCATTGCAGGGGGAAAAAGTGCATTCGTTCATGCCGTTGAAGGAGCAGAGGATAAAGAAGAATATGGGGAACGTGATTTAATTGAGGTGGACCTAACAGCGGATGATACGGTGATTGGCATTGCAGCAAGCGGGCGTACCCCATATGTGATAGGGGCCTTACGTTATGCCAAAAAAATCGGCGCTAAAGGGGTTGCTTTATCAAGTAATACAGACGCGAGCATTACGGAAGCTGCGGATATTGGCATCGAAGTGGTAGTCGGACCAGAGGTAATCACAGGGTCGACGAGAATGAAAGCGGCAACGGCACATAAAATGGTGCTCAATATGATCTCTACGGCAACGATGATTCGAATGGGGAAAGTGTATGAAAATCTTATGGTGGATGTACATGTAAGCAATCAAAAACTGAAGGAGCGTGCCGTACGCATCATTGAAACGGTAACGGATGCAAACTATGATCACGCGAAGAGCATCCTCGAAGCTGCAAATAATCAAGTTAAACCAGCAATTGTCATGATAAAAACGTCAAGAGATTATGTTCAAGCCACGGAGTTACTAGAAAAAGCGGATGGAGATGTCAGAAAGGCCATCTCGATCTGCGAAGATTAAGGAGAGAAGATATATGGCTACAGGAGGATTATCCATCATACAGACGATGCTGAACAAACT
Organism: Peribacillus muralis; assembly: GCF_001439925.1. Lineage (GTDB taxonomy): Bacteria > Bacillota > Bacilli > Bacillales > DSM-1321 > Peribacillus > Peribacillus muralis. The sequence continues at coordinate 58,878 of NZ_LMBV01000017.1, read as the reverse complement.
TCCGCAATCAGAACAAAAACTAGCAGAATATATTCTTCAGAATCCTCATGAAGTGGTGAACAGTACGGTACAGGAATTGAGCACATCCGCCAATTCAAGTGGGGCTGCTGTTATTAGATTGTGTAAATCGCTTGGGATAAAAGGATTTCAGGATTTAAAAATACGGATTGCCGGAGATTTGATGAAGAATGTTGAACAAGGATACCGGGATATCGAGCCTTCGGAATCACTGTATCGCATTGTCGAGAAAACGACGAGCAATTCGATTCAAACCATTCGGGACACATCTGAGATTATCGATCACGACAATCTCAAACAAGCCATTGCTTTAATGCTGGACGCTAAAACCGTTCACTTTTGCGGAGTGGGTGCCTCGAATATCGTCGCTGCCGATGCTCAGCAAAAATTGCTCCGCATCAATAAAGGGGCAACTGCGTTTACGGATATGCATTTAGTTGCAACCTTGATTGCCAATGCGGCAGAAAGTGACGTCGTTTTTGCCATTTCATTCTCAGGTGAAACACCTGAAGTTATCAATATATTGAAGCTGGCAAAGGAACGTGGGGTCAAGACGATCGGGCTGACTCATCATGGCCAAACAACGGTATCTTCGTTGTGTGACGCCACGCTGTATACATCTTTTTCGAGAGAAGCACCGTTTCGAAGTGCAGCAACATCCTCACGATTGGCACAACTATATTTAATCGATATTTTGTTTTTGGGAATGGCTTCAGAGCAATATGAAGAAACCGTCCAATATATCGATAACACAAGAGCTGCCATCAAATCTATGACGGATGGTTATAAATAAAAAGTTTATAGTTTTTACAAAGGGGGCAATGGTATGACCAAGAAAGATAAGTACGCCAGTTTAGCAGAAGAATTATTGGGCAAATTAGGTGGGGTCTCGAATGTCGGGGACGCTGTGCATTGTATGACCAGACTAAGGGTAATGCCGATCGATCGTTCAAAAGTAAACATGGAAGATTTAAAAAATACGGAAGGTGTTATCGGCGTCATAGAAGAGGAGACGATCCAAATCGTCCTTGGACCAGGTGTGGTGAACAAGGTTCATGCAGAGTTCGAAAAGCTTCTCGTGTCTGCTGGGGATTTGGACTTGAAGGAAATGGCCTCAAAGAATAAATCGGAGATTAATAAGAAAAATGCTAAACCGCTTAAACTTTTTTTACGCAGAATTGCAAGTATTTTCATTCCATTAATTCCGGCATTGGTCGCTTCAGGTTTGATTACTGGAATTACGAAAGCGGTCGTTCAAGCGGGCTGGCTTTCTGAAAAATCGCAATTAGCTATCGTTTTAACTGTTATTGGATCTGGATTGTTTGCTTACTTGGGGATTTTGGTAGGGACGAATGCGGCAAAGGAATACGGTGGATCGCCCGCACTTGGTGCAGTAGCTGGTATTTTGGTCATCAATCCGGCCGTCGGTGACATTGCCTTATTCGGTGAAAACCTGCTCCCGGGTCGTGGAGGTTTGATTGGCGTCCTTTTTGCCGCCATATTCATTGCGCTAGTCGAAAAACAAGTCAGAAAATTCATTCCTCCATCATTGGATATCATCTTGACGCCAACCATCGCTTTGTTAATTACAGGGATTTTCACGTACGTTGTTTTTATGCCAGTTGGAGGGTTTTTATCAGATGCCATTACATCAGGGCTATTGAATCTCCTGGATTTCGGCGGAGTAGTTGCTGGTTTCGTGCTTGGGGCAGCTTTCCTCCCTCTCGTCATAACGGGGTTGCATCAAGGTTTAACGCCTGTTCATCTGGAGTTGATCAATTCGATTGGGGATGATCCCCTTCTTCCTATTTTGGCCATGGGTGGTGCAGGCCAAGTAGGGGCGGCATTCGCCATCTACATGAAAACAAAGAAAGAAAGTCTAAAAAGAGCAATCGGCGGGGGACTTCCTTCTGGATTGCTTGGTATCGGCGAGCCTCTTATATTTGGGGTGACGCTGCCATTGGGCCGTCCATTTTTAACTGCCTGTTTAGGCGCAGGTGTAGGGGGGGCATTTCAAGCTCATTTCGCAATTGCCACTTCGTCCATCGGTGTATCGGGTCTGCCGCTAACCTTTTTAGTGCATGCGAATCAAATCGGACTGTTCCTGGCTGGTTTGCTGCTATCTTACGTAGCAGGATTCATTTTCACCTATTTGTTTGGATTTAAAGATGAAATGGCGGTTGAATTCAAGTGATCGGAATCTCCTTTTATCTACAGGACCCGCATGCGAAAAGACAAATCATTCATGCTGCCAATTTAGGAGTGAAGCGGGCGTTCACCTCGCTTCATATTCCAGAAGAAAAAGGTGAACTCGTCGGAAGGATGAGGGAGCTTTTAAAGCTTGCACAGACTTATGAAATGGATATTCATGCAGATGTTTCTTTAAACACGCTTGATCATTTGGGGATTGATGAATTTACGGATTTAGCGCCATTAGGTGTGAAGGGCATTCGACTTGATGATGGGTTCGACCAGGAAACGATAACCGCGTTATCCAAGGTGTTTTCTCTTTCATTAAATGCAAGCACGCTGAATGAAGAAGAGCTACTGGCCGTACTTCGAAGCGGCATCAAGCCGGAAAGCCTGATAGCTTGGCATAATTTTTATCCAAGGCCTGAAACGGGCCTTGAGGAAGCATTCTTTCATGAGCAAAATCAAATGTTCAAAAAATACGGGATACCGATCTATGCTTTCATCCCGGGTGCAGGGAGTAAGCGTGGTCCGTTACATGCCGGACTCCCGACGCTTGAAAGACACAGGTTCATGAATCCTTACGCAGCCGGCATTGAGCTGTTTCAGCATGTGGAAGGAGTTTACGTTGGAGATCAAGGAACGGAGGATCATCTGCTTGAGAATCTAATCGCTTATGAAAATGAAAATATACTAGCTATTAGAGTGGACTCCCTCATTTTGCAAAGCGGTCAGTATACTGTGAGGCCAGATGTTTCTCAAGATGTTTTGCGGCTGCAAAATACACGGGTTACAGAAAATGTTGAGCCCAGGAATACAGTTGCCCGCAGTCTTGGAGCCATAACGATGGACAATGATGCTTACGGAAGATATCGGGGAGAGGTTCAGATTTGCAAAAGGGACTTAGATGCAAATCATCGGGTGAATGTGATAGGGCGAGTTATGGAAGAAGATATTCCCTTGCTATCCCTTCTAAAGCCTGGTCAAACGATACAACTTATAAATGTGTAACCAATTGTGTTCTATGAATCAATTATACAGAGATTAATGGATATTTGTCATGAAGGCTTGTTAAATGAGGCGGTGCTGGGATTCCCAATGCTGCCTTGATTTCTTTATAGGATCTATAAAGTTCATTTCCTTTCATTTTTACCCCTTCTTGGAAGTGGATATGGAATTGTTGCTTCAGAACCAAAAAATATACAAGGGAGGAAGTCTACATGATAAAAAGGAAATGTATCTCTGCCGGAATCGCATTATTATTGATTTTATCCATTCTAGGAGGAACGGCGACAGCAAAGAAGTCAGGGAACGAAAAATCCGTTTCGGATATTCATAAAATCGTAGAAAACATGACAATGGATGAAAAAGTCGGTCAAATGCTGATGCCGGATTTTCGGAATTGGCAAAAACAGGGAGAAAGTAAGGCGACGGGGTTTGTTGAAATGAACTCAGAAGTTGCAAGCATCATCAAAAAATATCATTTGGGCGGAGTGATTCTGTTTGCTGAGAATGTAGTCGATACTGAACAGACGGTTCGGCTCACAGATGGTTTACAGGAGGCAAGCCCGGATCTTCCGCTGTTCATAACAATTGATCAGGAAGGAGGTATTGTTACAAGGCTTCAAACTGGAACGAATCTACCTGGTAATATGGCACTTGGTGCAGCCAGAAATGAGAGGTACGCTTATCAATCTGGAGAAATCATTGGCAAGGAACTGTCGTCACTAGGCATCAATGTCAATTTTGGGCCGTCTGTCGATATTAATAACAATCCAGGAAATCCTGTCATTGGCGTTCGTTCCTTTAGTTCTGATCCGAAACTTGTATCAAAGCTTGGCATTCAGACGATAAAAGGATTGCAAAGTCAGAACATGATAGCAACGACCAAGCATTTCCCTGGCCATGGAGATACAGCGGTCGATAGTCATTATGGTCTCCCTCTTGTTTCTCATGATAAAGACCGTTTGCGTTCCGTCGAGTTGGTTCCTTTCCAAAGGGCTATCGATGCTGGAGTTGACATGATGATGACCGCACATGTCCAATTTCCTGCTTTTGATGATACTATGTATATCAGTAAAAAAGACGGTCAAGAAATTATGGTTCCTGCAACGTTGTCACATAAGGTCATTACAGGTCTATTACGTGAAGAAATGGGTTTTGACGGTGTTGTCGTCACAGATGCTTTGAATATGAAAGCGATTGCTGACAACTTCGGACAGGAAGAAGCTGTGGTCCTTGCCCTTAAATCAGGTGTCGATATTGCCTTGATGCCTGCACAAGTGAATTCACTTCAAATGGAAAAAAATTTAACCTCTGTATTCAATGCAGTGAAGGCAGCAGTGGAAAGCGGGGAAATTCCTCTAGATCAAGTCAATCGATCTGTAACGAGGATACTGGAAATGAAAGAGAAAAGAGGGATATTAAACTCTGATGATACTCCGATCGATAAAAAAATCAAAACAGCGCTTCAAATAGTCGGGAATGAAAAACATTTGAAAAAAGAAAGGAAAATGGCGGAAGATGCCATCACTCTATTGAAAAATGAAGACAAAACATTGCCCTTCAAACCTAAGAAAAATGATAAAGTACTAATTCTTGCTCCTTTTGATGACCAAGTTGAATCCATGTCCAGGAGCATCAGCGAATTAGCCCATAAAAAGAAAATAAAGAAAGTCCAAATAACAGGTATGAGTTTTTCAGGAAAGACATTTACTAATGAAGTGGCCGAACTGATTGATGAATCGGACTTTGTCATAACTGGTTCCTATATTGTCAAAAACGATCCGGCCGTCAATGATGGGGTAATCGATGATAGCGTCCAGGATTCGTCGAAGTGGGCAACAGCATTTCCAAGGGCAGTCATGAATGATGCTAAGAAGAAAGAGAAAGAATTTGTATTAATGAGTTTAAGAAACCCCTATGATGCTGCAAACTTTGAAGAAGCGAAAGCCGTTCTTGCTGTTTACGGGTTCAAAGGGTATTCGAATGGTCGTTATAGACAGCCCAATATCCCGGCAGGCATTTCGGCCATCTTTGGAAATTCAAAACCTAAAGGCACGTTGCCGGTTGATATTCCATCAGTAACCAAGCCGAATGAAAGCCTTTACAAATTCGGCTATGGATTAAATATTAAATCAGGGAAACCCATTAAATAATAAGGGGGAAATAAGTTGAAAAGAATAATGTTCTTATTGACCATATGCATGCTAACTTTCGGAATCGTTTCTTCAAAAAGTGTAACCGCTGATAACGAGAAGAAAAAGAACAAGGTCAGTCCCGGTATCGAAGTTCTTTTAAAAGATGACAAGAACGTATTAAGCGGAAAGAAAGTCGGCTTGATCACGAACCCAACAGGCATCGACTCAGAATTAACGAGCATCGTCGATCTGCTTCATGACGATCCGGATATTCAGTTGACTGCGTTATTTGGTCCCGAGCATGGAGTGCGGGGAGATGCGCAAGCTGGTGCTAGTGTTGAGTTCTATATAGACGAAAAAACAGGGTTGCCCGTTTATAGCTTATATGGAAAAACGAAAAAACCGACGCCTGAAATGTTGAAGGATGTTGAGGTCCTCGTTTTTGATATCCAGGATGTCGGAACACGCTTTTACACGTATATCTACACGATGGCTTATGCAATGGAAGCGGCGAAAGAAAATGACATCCCATTTATCGTGCTGGACCGTCCGAACCCACAAGGCGGGGTGTCAGTTGAGGGACCGATACTTGAGCCTGAGTTCTCATCTTTTGTCGGTATGTATCCAATCCCTCTTAAACATGGGATGACTGTTGGGGAACTCGCGACATTGTTTAATAAGCAGTTTAAAATCGGAGCAGATCTAAAGGTCATCAAGATGAAAGGCTGGAAGCGAGATATGGATTATGACGATACTGGTCTCCCTTTTGTCTTGCCATCACCGAACATCCCGACCGTTTCCACGACATTCGTATATCCCGCTACAGGATTGATAGAGGGAACGAATGTCTCGGAAGGCAGAGGAACGACGAAACCATTCGAGTTGATTGGTGCACCTTATATAAACAGTGATGAGCTTGCTGGCAAATTAAATGCATTGCGGTTGCCTGGCGTAAAATTCAGGGCAGCATCCTTTACACCTACTTTTTCAAAACATGCTGGTAAACTTAGCCATGGAGTGGAGATTTATGTTTCGGATAGGAAGAAATTCAAGGCTGTTCCTACTGGGCTTCATATCATCAAGACCATCCATGATTTATATCCAAATGATTTTGAATTCCTGCAAGCAAACAACTTCAGTCTCTTGATCGGTAATGGCTGGGTAAAGGGGAAAATTGAGGATGGTGCATCTGTAAATGAGATCATGAGTGAATATGAGGATGATCTAGATGCATTTAAAAAGGTTCGCAAAAAATACTTGCTTTATAGATGAAGATAAAAGCTCGTTTAGACTTATGGCTGTAGACAAACTCGTTTGTCTACAGTTTTTTTAACGTTTCATTCCACACTTCGTGTCACGCTACATGAACGCAAGAATGATATGACGATTGGAGGGATTGAGTTAGACCGTTCCTTTCCACTGCAGGCGCTCCCTTATCCAGAGGCGGTCCTTGAGCCTCCTCGGCTTTTAGCCTGCGGTGTCTCAAGTAGACACGCATTCCCCGCAGGAGTGTCGCACCTTCCGTTTCATTCCACTTTGCGTGAACATGAAGATGGAGTTTCGTTTGCTTACCTACAGTTCTCAGAGTTTTAATGTATATGTAGGATACCCGTGTCACTAATAGAAGCGCAAGCAACAGGCCTACAGTACATCATCTCCGATCAAATATCGTCCGTTCCGTTCCCTCCACTTTGCATGAAGACGTAAGTGAATTCGGATCGTCCTTAGATTTGGAGGATCCCGTTTCATTTCATGCTTTTTAGTATAAATGTTGAGGCATTTGCCTAAAGTTGGGACATTTATATATGAAATGAGTTCTAAAATGGAAGGAACCGTTGTCTAATAGAATATGGGGGTTGCCCTAAATCTGTCATTGTCAGGAGGAAAGCGGAATGAAAAAATATCTACAAAATATTGGACGGTCTTTGATGCTGCCGGTAGCAGTCTTGCCGGCGGCCGCCATATTGATGGGTATCGGTTATTGGATAGATCCAGCAGGATGGGGAGCGGGAAGTCCGTTAGCGGCTTTCTTAATAAAAGCAGGTTCTTCGATCATAGACAATATGGCTATTTTGTTTGCCGTTGGAGTGGCATTGGGGATGGCGAAAGGAAAAGACGGAGCCGCCGCTTTGAGCGGGCTGGTAGCCTATTTGGTCGTAACGACATTGCTTTCCACGGACTCGGTAGCGATGCTGCAGGGAATCGATGCAAAAGATGTAAATCCAGCATTCGAGAAAATAAAAAATGCATTTGTCGGAATTCTCTCGGGGCTTGTGGCTGCTTCCATGTTTAATCGGTTTAGTAAGGTCAAACTCCCCGACGCCTTCGCTTTCTTCAGTGGCAAAAGGCTGGTGCCGATCCTCACGGCGGTTGCAATGTTACTGGTTTCGCTTGTCTTATTTTTCGTATGGCCGCTCATTTACTCCTGGTTAGTTACATTCGGGGAAGGAATAAGTGAGTTAGGCGCCGTTGGAGCAGGGATCTATGGATTCTTCAATCGGCTGTTAATACCAACAGGTTTACATCATGCGTTAAATTCCGTATTCTGGTTCGATGTAATAGGACTTAATGATATCGGCAAATTTTGGGCTGGGACAGGAATTAAAGGAACAACAGGCATGTATCAAGCTGGATTCTTCCCCGTCATGATGTTCGGTTTGCCGGCTGCAGCTCTTGCCATGTACCATACTGCAAAATCGCGGAAGAAAAAACAAGTGGCCTCATTAATGCTCGCAGCAGGTTTCGCTTCATTTTTCACGGGCGTTACTGAACCGTTGGAATTTGCTTTCATGTTTGTTGCACCAGCATTATTTGTTGTGCATGCCTTATTAACAGGGATATCATTAGCTATTGCTGCGACTTTCCAATGGACAGCAGGCTTCGGTTTTAGTGCAGGATTCATAGACTTTGTGTTAAGTTCCAGATTGCCAATGGCAAGTGAACCTTATATGCTACTTTTTCAAGGACTGGCTTTTGCAGTCATCTACTATTTCTTATTCCGCTTCTTGATAACAAGGTTCAATTTAATGACTCCCGGCAGAGAAGATGAACCAGAAGATGAGCTTGATGATGTCAAAGCGATTGCGGAAGCGGATATCAATCAAATCGGGGATAAAGAGAGTAAATTCTTTAAAATGGCTTCTTCTATTTATGAGGGATTAGGCGGAGACGCAAACGTAACATCGATAGATAACTGCGTTACCCGATTGAGGGTTGAAGTGGAAAATATGGAAGTAGTCGATCAGAGTAAAATCAAATCATCAGGGGTTGCTGGAATCAATATCGTGGGTCCCCAAAGCATTCAAGTCATCGTAGGGACACAAGTACAATTCATAGCTGATGAAATTGAAAAAATCCGGCGAAAATAGGATTGGATTAACTGTTTGCAACTGATACACTAAAAATCTACGATCAGAATGATATGTTCTGATCGTAGAAAAATTCACAAAATTTTAAACGCTGTTATTAAAATAGAATAAAAAGAATCAATGTTCTATAATATATAAGGTATTGATTGAAGGGTTTGCCATAAAGCATGGAGAATTAGTAATGAAGCTCGTCCGCGAAATCGCTTAATAGCTAGGAATATAGCGGATAGGCTGTATACATACACATCAATCCAAACACTATTCATATAGTGCGTGAGTTTTGAGCAAAGGACATCAAACTTTTAGTATGGGAGGGTCCGGTCATGTATAAACAAAAAACTAAAGAAACTGACAGTAACGTCATTGAGTTCATTGAGAACGTCGATAATCCAAAAAAGCGTGAAGATGCATATGAATTGTTGGATGTCTTCTCGAAAACGACAGGTTATGAGGCAAAGATGTGGGGACCGAGCATTATTGGATTCGGTACCTATCACTATAAGTATGAATCAGGTCACGAAGGGGATGCCCCTCTGGTAGGCTTTTCCCCTCGAAAAGCTAAAATCAGTCTATATTTCTCTCCAGAGGATAAAAAAAGGGAAGAATTGTTACAGATATTTGGAAAACACACTTCCGGAAAAGCGTGTGTGTACATCAATAAAGTGGCAGATATCGATAAGGATGTATTGAAACAATTGATTAATGAGTCTGTCAAATTTTTGAGAGATATGTACCCGAACAACGAATTGTAACCAGGTTATAATTATTTAAGAGTAACAAGAAAGCGAGTGGGAACGAAAATGAGAAAAATTAAAGTTGGCATAGTAGGGTACGGATTGTCAGGAGCTACTTTTCACGCGCCATTACTTAGTGTTTTAGGGCAGTTTCAAATAGCGAAAGTTGTCAGCTCTAATAAGGAAAAAGTTCAAAAAGATTTGAAAGATGTGGAAGTGGTAAGCAAATTAGAGGGAATTCTTGAAGACGCGTCCATTGAATTGGTTGTTATTACGACACCTAGTGGCTTGCATTATGAAATGGCCAAGCAAAGTTTGTTGGCCGGGAAGCATGTCATCCTCGAAAAGCCGATGGTAGTGGAGGCTTGGGAGGCAGAGGAGCTCAATAAGATTGCCGAGCAAAAGAAACTGCTATTAAGTGTCTATCATAACCGAAGATGGGATAATGACTTTTTGACGGTGAAAAAACTTATCGATGATGGGGCGCTTGGGGAAATCAATACATACCAAGTCCATTATGATCGATACAGGCCTGTGGTCAGGGATAGATGGAGAGAAAAGCCAGGTCCGGGATCCGGTATGCTTTATGACTTAGGGTCACATCTCATCGATCAGGCACTGCATTTGTTTGGTTTGCCGCAATTCGTTTGGGCAGATGTATTTTCCCAAAAAGAAAATGCAGAAACGGATGATTATTTTCATGTGATATTAGGATATGAAAAACTAAGAGTCATCTTGCATTCAGGCTCAATCGTTCCAGTTAATGGACCGCGGTTTCAGGTGCATGGAAGCAAAGGATCATTCATCAAGTACGGTCTTGACTGCCAAGAGGCGGCCTTAAGTGAAGGGAAAAAACCGATGGATGACTCTTGGGGTGCAGATGATCCCGAATTCTTTGGAAAGCTGGTTACGGTTGAAGGCGAAAATCAGATACATGAAACCGTTGAAACAGTGCATGGATCTTATTTAACGTATTACCAGGCAATTGCCGATAGTATATTGAGCGGGAAAAAAGCGCCAGTCACTGGACTGGAGGGGTTATCGGTCATTAAAATCATTGATGCGGCTTTTGAAAGCAGTAAAGAGAAAAAAGCCGTCTATATGAACTGAAATCCATTCAATTCACAATATCTGAATGAAAAGCGACCTTATTACTAAGAATAAGGTCGCTTTTCATATAGGGTAAATGCATGTAAATCAAAACGATGAAGCGAACACTCGAGAAGTTGAAGCGTTACTCGTGATTTATTATTTTGGAGGATCTCGATAATGATTACATGAAGATAGGAAAAACGGAAAATCATGACGAAACCCCCGAATAGTGAGCATTATTCGGGGGTTTGTTTAAAAGTATTAACCTGATCTTGCATTCAGCTCTAGGATAATGCCTTTTTATGAAGCGACCGTTTTTGCCAAGCCATGGTAATCATTAACGTAATGATCAAGAGGAAAAGGCCCAACATGAACGGATAGGTAATGTGGATATCGTACATTAATCCAGCTAAAGTAGGTCCCAGCACATTTCCTATGCTCATGTATGCATTATTCATCCCCATCGCAAAGCCCTGCTCATTTCCTGCCATCTTCGAAATCAATGTGTTAAGAACTGGACGTAAGATGGATGTGGAAAGGAAGATGATAAGTGAAATTAAAAAGAAAATCAGATAACTTGAAGCAAAAAGTGAAAGAAGGAAACCAACGGCTGCCACACTGATAAAGATATTCAGCACATTCACTTCCCCGAAACGGCGGACGATCCGGTCGACGACAAATAGCTGGACGATTACACTGACGATACCGGTTGCTGTAACCATGACGGCGATATCCTTTGGACTTGAATTGAATTGATTGTCAAGATAAAGACCAATGACAGATTCGTAAGCCATTAAACCAAAACTCATTACAAGTGTAATGATAAGAGGAATGAAATAGGGCATTTTTACAGATAAGGCAATCTTGCGAGCCATTGAGTCATTGTTCTCCTGGATAGTGGCAACTTGCTCCGTTTCGCTTTCCTTTAAAACAAAAATGGAAAATACCACGGCTGATAGTGATACGAGTGCAGAAATCAAAAATGGAAACTTTAAGCCAAAGTCAGCTAAAAATCCTCCAATCCCTGGACCTACTACAATCCCAAGCGACATCGCGGCAGATACTAAACTATTTCCTTTAGCTCGTTGATCAAACGTGGTGATATCCGCTACATAAGCAAAAATTGCGGGTATAAGCAAAGCAGCTCCAACTCCACCGATGATACGAGACGCATACAATAACCAAATCGAATTGACCGCATAAAAAATGAACATCGATAAAGTCAAACCGACCAATCCATAAATGATCATTTTTCTGCGCCCATATTGATCAGTCCATTTTCCCGCGATCGGGGAAAAGATAAGTTGGGCACCTGCGAAAATGGCGATCATTAGACCAGCGGCGGTTCCGCCTTGATTAATGGAAGCAAGGTATGCTGGTAAAATGGGTATGATGATACCGAAACTCCCTATTGCTATAAACATATTGATCATGAGAATAATGATCTTTTTGCGTTGTTCTGCTGACATGGACAGCCTCTCTCTTTCTTTAATAATCAATAACCAATTTAATTCGCATGGTTAATTTTTCGATACGTTAATTATGTTATAGTTAATGATAGATAGTTGTCAATAAGAAAGGATTGTCAAACATGAATCCAAGTGAATTGTATAATTTACATATAGAAATCAAGGAGCTAAGCAGCCTCTCCCAGGAATTGGTCGAACCGTTGTTGGTTAAATATGATTTAACATCCGTACAGTATCGCGCATTGCAGCTAATCGTCTTAGATGAATCGTTAGCTGTAAAATATGTATCGAATCACTTGAAAATCAAACCTGCAGCTGCAACAGCTCTAATTGACAGGCTTGAACGGAAGAATTTGATTGAAAGGTGTCAAAGCGAGGATGATCGACGAGTCGTTTACATCCAAGCCACGGAAGGTGGAAAAAAAACGTATCATTCCATCAATAAGTGTTTCACCAAGATCTTTAACGACTTTTATAGCGTGTTGAATGAAGAGGAAACGAAGCGCCTAAAACAAATCGTCGGAAAGCTGACAGAGCATGTATCGTCATGTATAGAGGATCAATGTTAATCTTGCAAAAAAGGGTTCGTTCCTTTTAAAATAAAAGCAATAGGTAATAAAGCGGTGCGTTCTAAAGTGGGACGCTTCTTTATCGGTATAATTATCTGAATATTAAAACTAATTAAACCCCCTTATCATTCGATATAGGAGGATATGTCAGTCGGAAATACAATATGAATCAAAAGTTTATGTCCTTGACTCATGAGGAACATTTCGGATGAAGGAGTTGGTTATCATGATTTCACCATTAACCCCAATGGATTGGAAGCGAAGGGCCGTAAAATATTATCCTCACAAAGTGGCAGTGATCGATGAAGAGAAAGTGTTTACATACAAGGAATTCGGCCAGCGTGTCGATCAATTTTCGATAGCACTATGTTCTTCAGGAATAGAAAAAGGTGATCATATTGCTGTGATGTTGCCGAATACACACTATATGCTGGAATGTTTTTATGGGATTTGTCAATTGGGCGCGGTAATGGTGCCCTTGAATTACAGGCTTTCTGCTAAGGATTTGGAATATATAATCAAACATAGCGATGCAAAAATGTTGATAGTCGATGAAGAATTCACCGCTCCAATCGAAAAGATCATTTCTGAATTATCATTGGAAAAAATCATAATTGTACCTGTTGAAGGACATGAAACCACTTTACCTGGAATAAACTATGAGAATTTCATTTTACATGCATACAATGAAAAACTCCCAGAGCTTACAATCGATGAAAATCAACTTTTGACTATCAATTATACGAGTGGAACGACCTCAAAGCCAAAGGGGGTCATGTTAACCCACCGCAGCAATTACATGAATGCCGCCAATTTCATTTATCATCTGGCATTGAGGCATGATGATGTGTACCTCCATACGCTCCCCATGTTTCATGCCAACGGATGGGGAGGAGTTTGGGCGATTACGGCAACTGGGGGTACCCATGTTTGTTTGAGAAAAGTCGATCCGGCTCAAATCCTCCATTTATTCTCACAATATACTATTACGTTATTATGTGGAGCACCGACTGTCGTCAATATGCTCGTGAATGACCCAAAGGCAAAGGAAACCGAAATCAAGGTGCGTCCACGCATGGCAACGGCGGGAGCTCCACCATCAGCCGCCCTTATTCATAAGGCGGAGCAGACCCTGGGATTGAATATGATCCACGTATATGGATTGACGGAAACCTCACCATTCATCTTATATAATGAATGGAAGGAAGAACATGAAGCCAAATCAGCCGATGATCAAGCAATGATAAAGGCAAGACAAGGGATTGAATTGGTTTTTAATGGGGAGACGATGGTTGTCAATCAAGACGGGGTGGAAGTCGCTTGGGATGGGAAGGAATTAGGAGAAATCATTACTCGGGGCAATGTTGTCATGGAAGGATATTATAAAGATCCGGAAAAAACGGCCGAAGCGATCAGGAACGGCTGGTTTTACACAGGTGATCTGGCCGTGACCCATCCTGACGGATATATTGAAATCCAGGACAGAGCTAAAGACTTAATCATATCCGGGGGCGAAAATATCTCTTCAACAGAAATAGAAGGGATATTGTATAAGCATCCTGATGTATTGGAGGTCGCGGTCATCGCCGTTCCGCATGATAAATGGGGTGAAACGCCAAAGGCGATCATTGTCCTTCAAGATCATGCGTCTGTGACGGAAAATGAAATCATTACCTTTTGCCGCTCCCGAATGGCTCACTTTAAAGCCCCTACAACCGTTGAATTCGTAAAAGCCTTACCGAAAACGGCAACAGGCAAACTGCAAAAATACCGTTTAAGGGAAATCCATTGGAAGGGAATAAAAAAAGTGAATTAGAGTCTTTCCATTTATTTACGGGACATATAATAACAGGCTGCAAAATCATTAAATAAGCATTTCTACAGCTTGTATTAAAAGGGGGTTCGGAATGGAAAATTCCGAACCCCCTATATATGAGATTTTCGCTTAAAGTTAAAAGGTTCGAGCTCTATAAGCCTGATATGTAAGGCTAATGTGGATGTAGGAAAGCCCCAGGTCCTCTGTAAAACTGATTTTACCGAGGACTTTTGAAAAAATCGACTTATCGGATAAATATCTTTATATGAAAGGTCAAGATATATATGGAAAAAAATAAAAAGAGTTTAAAGACAGTGTTGATAGTCCTTATTTCTTTATGTTTAGGTTTTATCATCAGGTTGTCTTCCATAATAATAGCTGATCGAAATTTATTTTCCATGTACAACATAGACCTATTACTATTATTTATAGCAATGGTTGGCTTAATTATATTGTTGTATATAAAGAAAAAAGGGTAGTATGTAACGATTCATAAAAGTCGGGAGGGAAAATTTTTTTCCTCCCGACTTTTATTTTAAGGACTAAAATTCTTAATGAGATTACATTACTAAAGCAAAAGCTAATGAAAATATAATTAAACATTATAACGTTATATTGATTAATTTTAAAAAGTGTGATAATCTATGTTTATTCAGATAAATAAACAAATGAAAAAGAGTTGTAAACGTATCCAAATTGTTATTTAACAAATTATAGGGCGTACCGAAAAGGATGAGTGAAATGACAGGTAGGTTCGTACTGCAAAATGTAAAAACGATAAATGGAATTGCTGTAGACATCATATTGGAAAATGGAAAAATTATTGAAATTGTCCCGCCCGGAACTGGGATAGGCGATAAAATAATCGACTATAAGCAGAAAGTATTTGTTTCTAGTGGATGGATTGATTTGCATGTACATGCCTTTCCGGAACTAGATCCTTATGGTGATGATGTTGATGAGATTGGCTATAAAACGGGTGTGACGACGGTGATTGATGCGGGGAGCACCGGGGCAGATCAAATTTCCGATCTGGTTAGCAGCTATAAAAACTCCAAAACGAATGTTTTCGCCTTTCTGAATATTTCGCGGATCGGGTTGAAAAGGATTGATGAGTTATCAGATACTTCATGGCTTGATGAAAAGGAATTAAAAAAGGCCATTTCACAGTATGGTGATTTTATAGTTGGACTTAAAGCGAGAATAAGTAAAAGCGTCGTAGGTCCCAATGGTATCGAACCATTAAAAATTGCCAGAAAATTCTCTGCTGATACTGGATTGCCTTTAATGGTCCATATCGGTTCAGGGCCGCCTGATATTAGAGAGGTCCTTAATTTACTAGAGCAACAAGATATTATTACGCACTACTTAAATGGTAAAGCCAATAATTTATTCGATGAAAAAGGAGAGCCCCTACCTGAATTTAATAAAGCGATTGAACGAGGGGTTCATCTGGATGTTGGTCATGGAACAGCAAGCTTTTCTTTTCCAACTGCAGAAGTTGCAAAAAAGAGGGATATTCGCTTCAATACGATCAGTACAGATATATATCGGGGAAATCGATTGAATGGACCTGTTTATAGTATGGCAAATGTGCTTACTAAGTTTTTGTATCTTGGATACCCCTTAAAAGAGGTAATAGATGCAGTTACGGTTAATGCAGCAGTGTGGCTGCGTAAGCCAGAGCTAGGAAGGATTTCAGTAGGGGATATAGGAAACCTGACTTTATTTTCAATTGAAGATGAGTCAACCCTTCTGCAGGATTCAGAAGGCGAAAAAAGGATGGCGGAAAAAAGAGTAGTCGTAAAAGGAGTGGTTATTAATGGAGAATTCAATGAATGCTAAATACGGTTTGAAAAGAGTTATTAATGCTAGCGGAAGAATGAGTATACTAGGTGTTTCTGCTCCAACTGATACTGTGATGGATGCGATGAAAACAGGTGGACAAAATTATGTTGAAATCTCTGAATTAGTCGATAAATCAGGACAGCATATAGCGAATTTACTTCAATCTGAAGCAGCGGTCGTCGTAAACTCAGCTTCCAGTGGAATTGCCCTTTCGATTGCGGCAATCGTGACTGAAGGAAACAGAAGGAAAAGTGAAAGACTTCATCAAGATCATATTCAAAAGAATGAAGTCATCATGCTGAAAGGACATAATGTTCAGTATGGAGCGCCAGTCGAAACGATGATTTACCTTGGTGGCGGAAAATTGGTTGAAGTGGGGTATGCGAACGAAGGCAAGGCAGAGCATATTAGCGATGCCATTAATGAAAATACTTCGGCTATTTTATACGTGAAATCACATCATGCTGTTCAAAAAAATATGATATCGGTCGAAGAAGCCTGGGAAGTGGCCAAAGCTAATAATATCCCTTTGATTGTTGATGCTGCAGCGGAAGAAGACTTGAAAAAATATGTACAAGTCTCGGATTTAGCGATTTACAGTGGTTCAAAAGCGATTGAAGGACCAACATCGGGTATTGTTGCTGGGAAACAAAAATATATCGAGTGGTTAAAGGTACAATTGCACTGTAGTGGCAGGAGTATGAAAGTTGGCAAAGAAACAACCTTTGGGTTGCTTCAGGCATTGGATGAGTATTTTGTCAAAGCGGACAAAAGCGAACAAGAAAAAGCTAGTTTACAAGTTCTTGCGTCTCTGGAATCAATTGATGGCGTAAAAGTAACGATTGTTCAAGATGAAGCAGGTAGGGCCATCTATAGAGCTCGTATCTCCATCGATCCTGTGGTTACGGAAACAACGGCAAAGGAAGTTAACCTGCAGCTGAAAAATGGAAATATTGCCATCTACACTCGTGACTATGGTGTACGTCAAGGCTTTTTTGATATTGATCCGCGTCCATTGCAAGGTGATGACATTCATGTCATTGAAGCTCAGTTAAGAACCATTTTAGGAGGGAATCAAGGATGACTAACATAAACAAACGTTTTTTGAATGATCGAGTGGCTCTTAATGTGCTTGCCAATAGTGTTGAAAACGCTGTGGAGGTATTTAACGCAGCGGAAGGCCATGTCTTGGTTGGGGTGCTTTCTAAGGATTATCCAACTGTAGAAGCCGGCGTTGATGCAATGAAAGAGTATGGCGATGCCATAGATGAGGCAGTTTCAATCGGCCTCGGTGCTGGTGATAATAGACAGGCGGCAGTTGTTGCAGAAATTGCGAAATATTATCCTGGCAGCCATATTAATCAGGTGTTCCCAAGCGTAGGAGCGACAAGGGCCAATTTAGGCGAGAAGGATAGTTGGATAAATTCACTCGTTTCTCCAACTGGCAAAGTTGGTTATGTGAATATTTCCACCGGGCCTGTTAGTGCAGGTGCGAGTGAAACTGCCGTTGTACCGATCAAAGCGGCAATTGCCTTGGTCCGGGATATGGGCGGCAATGCGTTGAAATACTTCCCGATGAAGGGCCTGAAGCATGAAGATGAGTATCGTGCCGTGGCAAAAGCTTGCGGTGAAGAAGGATTTGCCTTGGAACCAACTGGCGGTATCGATTTGGAGAATTTCGAGACCATCCTGGAAATAGCATTAGAAGCAAAAGTGCCTAAAATCATTCCGCATGTTTATTCTTCCATCATTGATAAAGAAACCGGAAAAACGAATGAGGAGGATGTAAGGAAATTATTGAACATGACAAAAACATTGGTTGAAAAACATGCCTAAACGGATTGTGGCATTCGGGGAAGTGATGATGCGCTTGCAGGTTCCGGGACATGCACTATTATCACAAGCTAACACTTTGCAATACTCCTTTTCAGGCACTGGGGTAAACGTAGCTTCTGCTATGACAAAGCTTGGGCACGATGGTTATCTGGTGACAAAATTACCGGATAATCCTCTTGGGGATTCAGCGGTGGTTTCCTTGCAGCATTTAGGCATTGAACGGGATTTCATCATCAGGGGCGGCAAGTATTTGGGGATGTACTTTCTGGAGAACGGCTTTGGGCAACGGGCAAGCCGGGTCACCTATTCAAATCGGCTGGAAAGCAGTTTTAATACAGCTTTGCTTTCCGATTATGACTTGGATCTGATTGCTGAAAAGGCTGATATCATTCATTTTTGCGGGATTACGCTTGCTATGGCGGATAATGTACGGGAAAGCATGAAGGTGCTGGCGAGAAAGGTGAAAGACAAAGGCGGTACGGTCTGTTTCGATTGCAATTACCGCCCTTCCTTATGGGAGGGAGGGTATGCAGTTGCCAAGCCTCATTATGAAGAGATGCTTTCTTTGGCGGATATTGTCATGATGAATGAAAAAGACGCACTGTATATTTTAGGAATGAAGTCCAATTCCTCACAAAGGGATGGACAGCTTAGGGATTTGATCCCTGAAGTGGCCAAAAAATTCAATATCCAGTCGATTGCGGGGACACATCGTTCTATCAATAGTGATAATACCCATACTTTACGTGGATACTTGTACAAGGAGCATACATTTCACTTTTCGGATAACCTATCATTTTCCGTTTATGATAGAATAGGTTCAGGCGATGCATATACGAGCGGAATCCTCCATGGAGAATTGACAGGCTTTTCCCCGGAAAAGACAGTTCTGTTTGCGGCTGTATCAGGAATGCTGGCGTGCACTGTCGTTGGTGATACTCCTTTGGCAACTGAGATGGAGATACTGTCCGCCATGGAAGGTAAAATGGAAGATATAATGAGATAAAAGGCAGGAGATATGGGATGAAAGTGAATAGGATAAATGGACCGATGTATTTACAAATTAAAGAAATATTGAAGGATCGTATTTTACATGGTGTTTATGCCATTGACACGAACATCCCCTCCGAGCCTCTATTGGAAGAAGAATTTAATGTAAGTAAGGTTACTGTCCGCAATGCGATCAAAGAACTTGTGCAAGAGGGATATGTTGAAAAGAAAAGCGGTAAAGGAACTAGAGTCATAGCAAATGGTTCGATTGTGAAGCTTTCCAAAGGTAAGCGCTTCACGGAACTATTGGTGGAGGAAGGGCATTTCATTTTTAAGAAAATGTTAAACATAAGTCATCTTGAACTTTCTTCTGATTCTAAGCTGCATTCATTGTTTGGCGATCATTGCATAAGCATTGAAAGAATCTATTTGTTGGACAATGAGCCTTATATTTACTTTACGCATTACGTTTCCCTGGATTTGAACCAAAATGAGTTGGACGAGGTCCAAATCAATTCTTTGTACCGTTTTTTAGAGGATCACAACGTCAAGCTTGAAGCATTCAGGGACGAGTTTGGTGTTACCATCCCGCCAGACCATATATGTGAAGCACTGAATATTGAACACAATAGTGCTGTGTTAAAGCGGATTCGGATTTCAAGTGACGGGGACGGAAATGTCAAGGAGTATAGTGAAGGATATTACAACACGACAAAACAAAACTACATCGTTACATATAACGAACCAATACAATAATTCATCTATTGTATTGGGCTCTGAATGTAAGCGATTTCTTAGGGGCGTGGAGAACATATGGAGCTATATTTATTAGGAATCACGCTGATAGCGATCGTCATTGTTATTTTGGGTGTATCATGGTGGAAGTGGCATGCATTCATAAGTTTGACTGTAGCCAGTTTATTTTTAGCTGTTTTTTCCGGACTTCCAATGGACAAGATTGTAGGCGCTTACGAAACGGGCGTCGGTGCAGTGCTAGGACACCTAATTGGCATTTTGGCTTTAGGGACGATCTTAGGGAAGATGATGTCAGACTCAGGAGCGGGCATGCAGGTTGCCGACTTCTTCATTCATAAATTCGGCGTGAAGAATTTGCCATGGGCGATGCTGTTATCTGGCTTCATCATCGGAATACCGGTATTTTTCGAAGTGGGTTTAGTCATATTGCTCCCTTTGGTCATTTCCATACGAAAATCGACTAAAGTGAATATACTATTAATAGGAATTCCAGTACTTGCTGGTTTATCGATCGTACATGGGCTGGTACCCCCGCATCCGGGAGCCATGACGGCAATCGGAATTTATAATGCTAACATGGGGCACGTACTTCTTTACTCATTGATCATAGCTTTCCCGACAGCTGTAATTGCCGGTCCTTTATTTGCAAAATGGATTCAAAAACGGGTAATTCCTGTTGGGGAACCGGAATTGATCCGGGTGGAAACGAAGTCCAATGCATTACCAGGTACAGGGGTTTCGTTCTTTATCATCCTTTTGCCTGTGTTGC
This sequence comes from Peribacillus muralis, assembly GCF_001439925.1. GTDB lineage: Bacteria > Bacillota > Bacilli > Bacillales > DSM-1321 > Peribacillus > Peribacillus muralis. The sequence continues at coordinate 38,283 of NZ_LMBV01000017.1, read as the reverse complement.
TTATGGTGTTAACGGTGTTGGCGCCTTATCTACCATTACCAGCTTCCATTGAAAAATTCTTATTGTTTATCGGAAGTCCGGTAATTGCTCTATTAATCTCTTGTTTTGCTGCTTACTATTTCTTGGGCTATCGGCAAGGAATGGATAAATCGCTCATTAAAAAATTAACGGAAGAATGCTTATTGCCTTTGGCTTCCATTATATTGATTATTGGTGCGGGTGGGGGCTTCAAGCAAATTTTAATTGATAGTGGCGTGGGTACTGCAATAGCTTCCATGTCTGAACAGATATCTTTATCACCAATTGTGCTTGCATTTCTTGTGGCAGGATTGATCAGGATTGCAACAGGCTCTGCAACGGTCGCTTTGACCACCGCAGCAGGAATCGTTTCTCCTGTCGTTGCCAATATGACGGGTGTTAACTTGGAATTACTCGTAATTGCCACGGGTGCAGGTTCTCTTATGTTTTCTCATGTTAATGATGCAGGATTCTGGTTGGTCAAGGAATATATGGGATTAACCGTAAAAGAAACGTTCAAAACATGGACAGTCATGGAAACTTTACTTTCCTTTGTGGCATTCGGTCTTGTTTTGATTTTGGATCTATTTGTCTAGTGGATAGATAGCAATGCTTCCCCCCATGATGTGTCTAAGGGTGACATATCACGGGGGGTATTTTGTATTAAGGATCCGTGGGCTTTGTTAAGGAAACGAATGAATATGGCTATCTTGGTTTTCAAAGGAGTTTGGAATAGATTTCGTTCATCCAGAGGTTGTTGGATTTGCTCCTCTAAGGTATAAATCCTGACAGAGACTTCGATATTGTAAGATTGACAGCTTACCGTTAACGTATTCATTTTGAATATAGTCTAACAATTCATTGGCATGATGGGGCTTCCGGCGTTTTTCCTGAATATAATGTAGAATTAAAACTTCTATTGTCACACACTCACCTTACTTGACATGTATTTTTTTCATTAACAATATAACATGCTAATTCAAGTAATTTTCATTTTTTGAATATTTTAACTATCGACATTTTTATACAAATAAATGAACGGGTTGAATGGTTTTAGGATTTATATTCGAAAAATGCCGAAAAGAGCATTCCACTCTGCGTGATAACGGAAGTTGAAATCAGGTTGCTCACAGTTTATGTGGATTTGTACAATGACCGTTCCATTCCACTGTGCGTGAATATGAAGTTAGCATTTCAGATTGTCCATAGTTTTGGAGGATCTGTACATCGATCGTGTCATTGCACTCTGCGCGAAAAAGAAGAGAGAATTTCCATGGTCCATAGGTTTGTACTTTTCCGTTTCATTCCACTGTGTGTGAATCAAAGGTATCATTTCTCCATTCAACATCAACGAAATTAGTCTATACAAGGCACTCGAAGGAGTGTTTTCAACCACGGCCTTGTATGGTTTGGCGAAATGAAAGAATGATGCTTATTTATCAATTGGCCTCGCTTTTAAAGGCCATTTTTTATTTAACTCCCTGATAAAGGTCTTCACATTCTTTTTCTCTTCCATAATAGGAGAATAAACGTACGAGAGTGTTCTGTTAAAGGACTGATTGTTCAACTGTATAATAGAAAGAATCTTATTTTGGACGTCCCTCTCAATGACACTTCGGGAGAGGAGGGCGAGCCCTGCTCCATGTTTGATCAACGTTTCCTTGATTCCTTGATTGCTGCTAATCGTAAGTATCGATTTAATTTTCAAGCCATTGGAACGTATGACGTGGTTGAGATATTCACGTGTGCCGGAACCGACTTCCCTTGTTACCCATGCTCGGTCGTGCAAATCGGCAATTGTTACTTCATCTTTGCATGCGAGCTCATGGTCGTTCGATGAAACTACGAATAACTCATCTTGCATAAAGGGGTGCACGGATAGCTCTTTTTCATTTGTTTGGCCTTCGATTAAACCAATATCGACTTTATATAACCGAACGGCCTTGACTATTTCTTCCGTGTTTCCAATAACAACTTGAAGCTCAAGTTCCGGATAGTCCTGTTGAAGGTCAATGAGCAATGAAGGCAATATGTATTCGCCAATTGTAAAACTTGCGCCTATTTTTAACTCACCTTTGACCGATCGATCATGTTCCTGAATGTCTTGAATCGTCTGTTCATAAATGGTGATCATTTGCTTAGCCCGATCGTAAAGAATTTCTCCTGTTAAGGTGACTTTCAAAAATTTAGGTGAGCGGAGAAATAATTTGGTTTGGAACTCTTCTTCTAATTTTTTTACGTGCAAACTAACACTAGGTTGTGACATTAGAAGAATTTCTGCTGTTTTTGTGAAATTCTTGACTTCCACAAGCGTCACAAATGTTTTTAAAGCATCATAATACATAGGAATACTCCTTCTATTATTAATATTCTTAATAGTTGCAATAAATTATATATATTTTACTAATGATGCACCGTCCGGTAAAGTATTATGAAGAACTTATTTTACCTTAACGTTATATGATCATTTATTGGCAGCCTATGATTGACGTGCTCCCTCCATGCATGAACTGAGCGTTCTAAATTTTTTGCATATAAAACCGACTTGATCTATAGGAGTAAGTGATTTAATTCAGTTCATGGAGTGAATGAAGTTTTTACTACATTAGAAGTTACTAAGATAAGTTTATATTCCTTTGTGAGGTGGAAATCGTGCAACTTCAGGTAAGTAACAGTCCTTTTAATCATGAACAGGCAGAGCTTCTTAACAATCTCCTGCCTAGCTTGACAGAAAACCAAAAAGTTTGGCTGAGCGGTTATCTGGCTGCGTCTTTGTCAGTTTCCAATCCAGACACAGCATCAGTATCGGTGGTGGCAACTGAACCAGATGCCAAGACGGTATCAAAAGAAATTACCATCCTTTATGGTTCACAGACTGGAAATGCGCAAGGATTGGCAGAGAAAGCGGCAAGAATGCTTAAGGATAAAGGCTTTCATGTAACGATTTCATCGATGAGTGACTATAAGGTGAATCAGTTAAAAAAAGTCGAGAATCTTCTTATTTTCGTTAGCACGCATGGTGAGGGCGACCCACCAGATAACACGATATCTTTTCACGAGTTCCTTCATGGCAGGAGGGCGTCCAGACTTGATGATCTCCGCTTTTCCGTATTGGCGCTTGGTGACAGCTCTTATGAATTTTTCTGTGAAACCGGAAAACAATTCGATACACGCTTGGAAGAACTTGGCGCCACTCGGCTTTTTCCGCGAATGGACTGTGACCTTGATTATGATGAACCCGCTGCAGAATGGCTCGAAGGTGTCGTTTCCAGCTTAAGCACGGTGCAAGGGAACTTTGTTGCACCCGCCAACGAACAGAAAGCGCCAATAGGTGAAAAAACGTATTCCCGAACAAATCCGTTTAAAGCGGAAGTACTGGAAAATATCAACTTGAACGGTCGTGGCTCCAATAAAGAGACACGCCATCTTGAGTTATCGCTTGAAGGCTCGGGACTTACATTTGAACCGGGGGATAGTATTGGCATTTATCCGCTAAATGATTCAGCTTTAGTGGATATGCTTCTTCATGAACTCAATTGGAATCCAGAAGAAATGGTGAAGGTCAACAAGCAGGGAGACCTTCTTCCGTTCCGGGAAGCGCTCATCGCAAGTTTTGAAATAACCGTTCTAACAAAGTCGCTACTTGAACAGGCGGCCCGGATTTCAGCCAATGAGGATTTAAAGTCGCTAGTATTGCCTGGAAATGAAGAAAAACTAAAGAAATATCGTGAAGGCCGTGATTTACTTGATTTTGTCCGTGATTTTGGTTCGTGGGGAGAGTCGGCGCAAGAATTCGTCTCCATCCTTAGAAAAATGCCGGCTCGTCTATATTCGATTGCAAGTAGCTTATCCGCTTATCCGGATGAAGTGCATTTGACAATTGGAGCTGTGCGGTATGAAAGCCATGGGCGGGAAAGAAAGGGTGTCTGCTCGATTTTATGTGCGGATCGATTACAACCAGGTGACAAGCTGCCCGTATACATTCAGCATAACCAAAACTTCAAGCAGCCCGTTGATGAGAATACACCAATAATCATGATTGGGCCAGGTACAGGAGTAGCCCCATTCAGATCGTTCATTCAGGAGAGAGAAGAAACGGAAGCGAGAGGGAAAACATGGCTCTTTTTCGGCGATCAGCATTTTGTTACGGATTTCCTTTATCAGACTGAATGGCAAAAGTGGCTGGAAACAGGTGCGCTTACGAAGATGGATGTTGCCTTTTCGCGCGACACGGACGAAAAAGTGTATGTTCAAAACCGGATGACCGAGCAAAGCGGAGAGTTATTCCAATGGCTGCAGGACGGGGCAGCGCTATACATTTGCGGCGATGAGAAAAACATGGCACATGATGTCCATCATACTTTAATCGAGATCATTGAAAAAGAAGGCCGGATGAGCCATGCCGATGCGCAAGCTTACCTAGATGAAATGCAGCAGAATAAACGCTATCAACGTGATGTGTACTGAAACTATCGATGAAAAGGAGATAACAACATGGTGAACCGACTATTACAAGCACCTGAAGGACCGCCAAGTGATGTTGAGCAAATAAAAGAAAGAAGCAACTATTTGCGGGGCACACTTGAAGAGGTGATGCTAGATCGCATTAGCGCCGGTATTCCAGACGATGATAATCGCCTGATGAAACATCATGGCAGCTATTTGCAGGATGATCGGGACCTTCGCAATGAGCGTCAAAAACAAAAACTTGAACCTGCCTTTCAGTTCATGCTGCGCGTGCGCATGGCGGGCGGGGTTGCGTTGCCATCACAATGGCTGGTCATGGATGACCTTGCCCAAAAATACGGAAACGGTACCTTGAAATTGACGACAAGACAGACCTTTCAGATGCATGGCATTTTGAAATGGAATATGAAAAAAACGATTCAGGAAATCCATGCTTCCATGCTCGATACAATTGCCGCATGTGGTGATGTCAATCGGAATGTGATGTGCAATTCGATACCGTTTCAATCAGAAATCCATTCCGAAGTATACGAATGGTCGAAAAAATTGAGTGATTATTTATTGCCACGTACAAGGGCGTACCATGAGATCTGGCTGGATGAAGAAAAAGTTGTCGGCACTCCTGAAATGGAGGATGTCGAACCGATGTATGGGCCGCTTTATTTGCCAAGGAAGTTTAAAATAGGCATTGCAGTCCCTCCATCAAATGATATAGATGTCTATTCCCAGGATCTAGGCTTCATAGCGATTGTTGAAAGTGGAAAACTCGTTGGGTTCAATGTGGCAATCGGGGGCGGAATGGGAATGACCCATGGGGACAAGGCGACCTATCCCCAGTTAGCCAAAGTCATTGGCTTTTGTAGGCCTGAGCGAATCCTTGATGTGGCGGAGAAGATCATTACGATTCAGCGTGATTTCGGTAATCGTTCCGTCCGGAAAAATGCACGGTTCAAATATACCGTTGACCGCCTTGGGCTGGAACAGGTAAAGGTTGAATTGGAAAATCGCCTTGGTTGGAGCTTGGACGAAGCGAAGGCGTATCATTTTGACAATAACGGTGACCGCTACGGCTGGGTGAAGGGCTTACGTGGAAAGTGGCATTTTACCCTGTTTGTCGAAGGTGGCCGAATTGCCGATTATAACGATTACAAACTGATGACAGGTTTACGTGAAATCGCTAAGATTCATACGGGGGATTACAGGCTGACGGCCAATCAAAACTTGATCATTGCTGATGTATCGAGCGAGAAAAAGAAAAAAATCACTGATTTGCTCGAAACATACGGCCTGACGGATGGGGCACACCATTCAGCTCTCCGTCGAAGCTCGATCGCTTGCGTATCGCTTCCAACATGCGGGCTGGCAATGGCCGAGGCGGAACGTTATTTGCCGGTTTTACTTGATAAAGTCGAGACCATCGTTGATGAAATCGGACTGCGCGAGGAAGAAATCACGATACGCATGACCGGTTGCCCGAATGGCTGTGCCCGTCATGCACTCGGAGAAATCGGTTTTATCGGGAAGGCACCTGGCAAGTACAATATGTATCTAGGTGCTGCCTTTGATGGTAGCCGGTTAAGTAAAATGTACCGTGAAAACATCGGCGAAGCAGAGATTTTAAAAGATCTGCATGTCCTGCTTTCCCGTTATGCTAAAGAACGACATGACGAAGAGCATTTCGGTGACTTTGTCATCCGTGCAGGGATCGTCAAAGAAGTGACGGATGGAACGAATTTTCATGATTGATTGAAACAACAAGAACGAGGCGGGAATGCAACCCTGTCTCGTTTTTGTTCCGATATATATTTTTTTCATTCATTCCGAAACCCCAGTTTGAAGGATGTCAGTTTTGGCCTCTACACGAATGTCCATGTTTGGATACATGCCTTTCCATCGTTCATACGTCATTCTTTTATTTTTGGCGTGGAATTTTTCCTTTAAGCCAAGCGGGTCAATATTTCTTTTCTGAAAATCCTTAATTAGCCTGGTTGCCTGTTTCGTAATGTCGGCTTCCATATCCTGCTCGATTTTTTTGATCATTTTTCTATTCGTAAGATTATCACTTCTCATTGACTCCTTTATTTGCCCTTTTATTTTGAGTTTTATCCTTATTGATGGATGACTCTCTGAGCCGGATACATCATATTTTGTCCCGCTTCGGATGCTTTCCACTACGATATCACTCTTCTTCTTGTCATTTAATTTGAACTTATATACGCCCCTTCGATGATGTTGAACTAAAGTCTTGAAAACGAACATATCCTTTGATTGCACTTTATTGACGATCTTATTTTCATGAAACAGGGCAACACCGGAAACGGCCACGTCCTTACCACGTTTTTTTATTATTGGAAGATAAGCATCACCGCCATCTTCCAAGGAATCCCCTAGAAAAAGGTGGAGGTTGGTATCCGGTCCGTTCCCTGTTTCATTTTGTTGATTTATTAAATTCGATAAATATATCCCGATATTCACATATGAATTTGGGGGTTTTATATTGATGACATTTTTGACGTTTCCTTCGACGATGACGAGAAGAACCCTATTACCAAGCTGGGGCTCACGATAAAGATAATCGGTCAGTTCTGTCATCCCGATTTTATGAACGATTTTTTCACTGAATAACACGATGCGGGTCTGTCCTAGCAACACCGTTTTGTCTGCTTTTTTGGAAACGGCAGCTTGAACATCACTCGTCGTCGATGACGTTCCTGACAAGATTTGATATTTACCCATTTGTTCTTGTTGGAAGATAGGAATGACGAACATCCCTTCAATCCGGTCATTTTCCAATATATCGTAGCCGATTGCCTGGGACATATTAACTTCGTCAACCACTCGAGGCTGGGCACAGCTGCATAGAATGGTACAAGTCAAGATAATAGGAAATAATTTTCTCATAATCGGTTCCTCTTTTTCTTAATATAGATGATGACCAAAAGAAGAGGCAGGTATGAAACAAGGAAGAGCACCCCGTAGGGATTGATGATTTTCTCCAATATATTCAATGAATCTACATCGAAAAAGAATATGTTGATGATCAGAATAATGAGGGACATCCCCCATAACGGGTACTTTTGCTGGACATTGAATAAACGCTTGAACCCCCTGCTGGCAGCCCACAAGGAGATGGTTATGTTCGGTATGATGACGATGGCCCACCAAGAAACATATATATATTCAAATCTTTGGATAAAGGCCAATTCTACGATGCTAGTCATGGTGAGGGTCGGCCATATGTTCAAAACCAACTGATTCTGCGAATAAAAAACGAGTGAAACCAAATAAACGATTACGGTGATCAACGTTGTCGTCAAAGCCCCTCCATGAGCATATTTTTGAGAAGCTTTCGCATCTTTGATGAAAGGGTAGAACATCAGGATCAGTTCAAATCCAATCATCGATAATGCACTATGTTTCGTACCTGTCCAAATATCCAAGAGAGAGTGGTCGAAAACCGGCAGTAAATTGGTGAATTCTGAGTATTTCATGGCATAAAAGAGAACGAATGCAAGCCAAAAGGTCATCATCACACTCAAAAAGGCAATCCCGGTAATCGTACGGAATCCTCCGGTATTTATATAGTAAATCAGGATGAGGAAGACTAGCGAAAACGACCAAGCAGGAACTTCTTCAAACATCCAGACATGTATGATCTGAATGTAGCTGACCATGACCGTCGATCCGAGAACCAAAAAGTAAGCGATGAAAAGCAAGCTGAAGAGGTTCCCGCCCCATTTCCCGAAAGCATGATGATTGACGCTTAAAATATCACCAGGAACCATACTGAAAATCTTGTATATCACCCATATCAGGGAATGGACAATCAATCCTGCCAAGAGTATTGAAATCCAGCCATCCGTTCCTGTCGACTTTGCTAAAATTCTTTGGAAGCTGAGCACACCGATTCCGGTTTGCATCGAATGAACTAAAAAAAACACATAGAAGGGTGCTACCATATATTTTTCGTTTACATCAGTTTGGTTCATAGAGGCGCCTCATTACAATCATTCATTAAAATCATTAGTTTTTCTCTTGCTTTTTTTCGGCTTTGATTGCCTTGTTGTATCCTCTGTCCGTAAATTGACTGGTCGCGATTTAAAAAAAGTAAAAGGAAGCCGCACGAAGCTATCTTTCCAATCCTTTATGTGGAAGGGATATATCGGCTCAAGGTACGGGTGTCCCATCGATGTCAATTTAATAAGGTGTGTCATTAAAAACACGGCCGAAATGGTAATTCCGAGCAGCCCCCAAATTTGGGCCCCGACTAAAAAAGGGAACCGCAGTAACCGGATGGCATTGCCCATTTTATAAATCGGGGTTACAAAGGATGCCAGTGCCGATAAAGCGACGATGATCAACAAGATATTGCTCGTCAGTCCGGCAACAACGGCGGCCTGTCCGATAACGATACCGCCGACGATACCCAATGTTTGACCAACCTTTGTCGGAAGCCTGGCGGCCGCCTCCCGCAATAGCTCAATGGAAATTTCTAAGAATAACGCTTCAATCAATGGCTGGAAAGGGATCAAATTCCTTGAAGTGACGATCGTTTCCAAAAGATCTTTAGGAATCAGTTCATAATGGTACGTCAGGACAGCTACATAAAGCGGTGTCGCGAATATCGAAAAAATGACCGCGAAAATCCTCAATAAACGAAATGCCGAAGCAGGAACCCATGGCATATTATAATCTTCCATCGTTATAAAGTACTCCAACAAAATGGTTGGGGCAATCAAGGCGGATGAAGACCTATCAACGATCATCGCTACTTTCCCTTCAGCCAATGCACTTGCGATGCGATCGGGTCTTTCCGTATATAGGAAAAGGGGGAACAAGGTATTCGTATCATCGTAAAGCATTTGCGCAAGATGAGAACCGTCCAAGATTTCATCAAAATCTATTTCACTGATGCGCTTGACGACAGTGTCGACATTTTCCTTGTCAACGATACCTTCTATCGCCAAGACCGCCACTTTCGTTTTCGATAAAGTACCCACAGTCAATTCAGTTACTTGCAAACTGGGTACGGGCAGCCTTTTTCTGACGAGGTTAAGATTGATATCGATATCCTCGACAAAAGCCTCCTGTGGGCTTATGATTCCAAATTCGAGCTCGGGTTTATCTACTTGCCGCCCATGTTGGGCAACAACATTAATCAACAAACACTCATCAAGGTTTGCATCTAATCGAATGGCGATATGCCCTCTCATGATTCTATCTTCGATCACAGTTCTCGTACTGGTGATGAGCGTATCTTCGATTGGGATGCTTTCTCTCATTTGCCCCAAATTGATTTTTTCCAAGCTTGGTATTACCGAAAGCACACTTTTGTGAAGCTCTTGTGCATCAATTAAAGAACGATAATACGATACCCAATACCCTACGCCATTATATGTACCTTGATGGTTTATGAAATCATAGGATGAAGACAGAGTATTAAATAGATCGCGCACTTCGGAAACTCCATGGACGCCTTCATCCTTATCCGTTTGTTGTGTGCTGCTTTGTTTGGACTTTTTCCGGTTAAACAATGTTGTCACCTCATAACTCATGCTTATGAAGAGTAGCATTTGCAATTAAATGACAGATTAACCATTTTAAAACGAGAAGCAAAAAAAATCCTCGTACATTAGCAGGGACAAGCAAGAATGATGTGGACGATGATAGGTTAGTTGTTTTCTCTGTCCATCGTGCGAGATTTTAAAGGCCACTAATGCGACTCATATGCAAATTGTTTGTGCAGCTTGTCGATTAGTATCACTGTGAATGGAAAGGGAATGGGTTAGCGGTTAAAAGTCCTTGGTAGGTTGGTCACTTCATGTGCAACCCTTATCCCGGATTGGATTCCTCCTTCGATCCAGGCTGGCGCCGTTGAGGTATGCTCCCCGGCGAAGTGGACCCTCCCTTCAGGGGTGGGGATATATGGGAACAGGTCCATTTCCTGACCAGGTTTGAACATGGAAAAAGCACCATAGGCATACTGATTCAAGGTCCAGCTATAGGAAACGCCGGTTAAAAATTGGTCGTACACTTGATTTCCATGGACCTTTTCCAGATTTTTTAAAGCGTTTTGGATACGATCTTCCTCAGGGAGTATATCCCATAATGTGGCATCATCTTCCCATGTATAACTAGCAACGAGGAGCCCGGATTCACTTCGGTTAATCAGTTGATTAGGGTAATAACCAAACCTGATGGGAAGATCGGTCGACAATTTCCCGCCGAAGATTCCTTCCCTTTCCCAAAACCGTTGCCTGAATTGAAGCCCGATTTTTGTCGATGCAGCATAATGGAGCTCCCTGATTGCCTTCCACTTATTATGCGAAAAGGAATTCCGTGGCTCAATCTCGATAAAGGATAATAATTGAAGGGGAATCGTCACGATGGCAAGGTCTCCGGTTATCGTAAAGGGTGTTTTGCTTTGAGTATGTTTAGAATGAATGGTGACTTGATTTTTCTGTTGAATGATTTTTGTCACTTGATGATTGAATTTTAGATTTTCCTTTAATTCGGGTAAAAAAGCATAAGGAAGCCGATCATTGCCGCCCTCGATTGCATAAAAATCGAGGTCCGGGTTAAAGAGCGGCATTAGCTCACGAAGTATGGCAGGAAAAGAAAGCTCCGGGAATCCTTCCAAGCCTAAAAGGACCTTTATGCTTTCTATTGCTCCAGTGGAAAGGCTGATTCCTACTGGATTGTACTGCAAAAAGAAGCTCATCGAGTATTTATCGAATTCTCTAATGACGATGCCCCAATTATTAATCGGATCTTGATTGATGAAATCCGTCACTGGTTTAATCGCCATATTGAGTAATTCTTCGGCTGTTTTCCCTTTTTCATGTGGTGCTACCGGATATCTCAATATATCCGGGTTTCGTTGATAAATGGCAGCTGTCGTCTTGATGTTATTAGCATAAATGGGGTCATTTGGAGTCGAATTCACAAATGAAATCGTTCGTAATTGGTATTTCTTAATATATTCAGCAACCAAATAGTGATAGTTCGGGATGCGCATCGCACCAGCCTCGAAATAGGCATCATCAAAAAATGGTCCTCTCATAGTCAATATGCGCCCGCCGAGCCTCGCAGTTGCTTCCAATATCGTTATTTCGTGCCCTGCTTCTTTTAAAAGGGACGCGGCAACTAAACCAGATATGCCGGCCCCAATGATAATGATCTTCTTGGGAGTGTGGGAGGGACCAAGTCCATTTTTGATGACAGCGAGCATTTGATCGGGTGAAAGCGGATCGTTTGAAAAGGCCAAATTGTTACGCTCCTCTCTGAATGTGTCTTTCTAAAGGGGATTTACGCTATCATATTCTAAAGAGTTCACAGTTTATGAAGGATCTTGATTATTTGTTCAAGTAGGTGACGAAAATCAGCAATTAAGGAACATCAAGGAGGTCATTAAAACGGCAGTCCATTTTCACCTTACATTAATAGAAGAAAATCATCATTTATATATATCAACAATAACCTCGTTAGAATATAGGATACTTACATTCCTCAAAAACATATCAGCTAAGCATCTCCTACTACTGAAACCTATCAAAATTTAGTTTGTGGAATTTTATTAAATATTTTCCTTTTCAGCGGAGATACTACCAAGAGACAAAGGTTGGAAAGGAAGAAAGTATGGATCATTTACAAATTGCCCGTGCAATGTTCGGGACGAATATGGCTGTACATATCATATTTGCGACGATAGGCGTCGGGTTGCCGCTAATGATGTTGGCGGCAGAATTGATGTATCAAAGAACAAAGGATTTACAGTATGTTGTCATGGCTAAACGCTGGACGAAAACATTAGCGGTGTTACTTGGAGTGGGAATCCCGACTGGTACGATCGCTGGTGTCCAACTATCACTGTTATGGCCTGGATTCATGGAAGTGATTGGCCGAGTGATGGCTCTTCCGTTCCAAATCGAGATTTATGCATTCATGGTTGAAGCGTTGTTCATGTCAATTTATGTGTATGCAGCTGAAAAGATCAAGCCTTGGGCACGCATCGTGAGCTTGTTCTTTGTCGCATTCGGAGCGCTGGCTTCGGCTGTTTTGATTTCAAATGTCCATGCATTTGAAGGGACGCCAGCCGGATTCCGGTTTGAAAATGGGGAAATAGTCGATGTGGATCCTTGGGCGGCTTTTTTCAATCCAAGCTTCCTGGTGACAGCTGGACATACGGCGCTTACAGCATATGCAACAGGTGCTTTTGTCGTAGCGGCAGTTGCTGCCTACAAAATGTTGAAAAATAAATACGGAACCACTGAATTTAATTTTCACCAAAAAGCGCTGAAGCTCAGCATCGTATTAGGTTTGTTTTTTTCCTTTTTGACAGCTCTCAACGGACATGCGACCACTCAACATTTGTATCGCGAACAGCCAGAAAAACTAGCGGCTGCTGAAGGCTTGTTTGAAACGAGGGATCATGCCGGTCTTACCTTATTAGGTTATACCGATCGAGAAGCCCAGGAAGTGAAATATGGAATTGAATTTCCTGGGTTGTTAAGCTTTTTATCAGGCAATAGTTTCGATACGGTCGTAACGGGCTTGAATGATTTTCCCGAGGAGTATTGGCCGCCGCTTTATGTCCATATCCTATTCAACGGTATGGTGATTATTGGTACGGGTTTAATCGCTTTATCTCTGTTTGCTTTGGTATGGAGCAAATTGCTGAAAAAGGATACCTACCCGAAATGGATTCTCTGGCTGTTTGTGGCGTCAGGGCCGCTCTCGGTGATTTCAATTGAATTCGGTTGGATTTTTGCTTGTACAGGCAGGCAGCCCTGGACGATATACAGGATGCTTACCACTGCGGATTCGGTCACGACATATGAGAACCTTGGATTTTTGTTCACGATGTTCATTATCGTCTATATCGTGTTATGCGTTTCAGTCGTGTTTACACTGGTGTACTATTTCAAACGACATTCGATAAGTGATGATATTTACAAAGCCGAACAAAAAGATGTGAGGCTCTTCGATTCCAATTCATAAAAGGAGGAAGGCTAATGAGTGATGCTCTTCTTGCCATAACGCTGGTGTGGGGCTTTATTTTTCTTTATGCCATCATGGCATCCATGGACTTTGGTGCTGGGTTCTGGGCGATGACTTACATTAAAAAGGAAGAAACGAATGCTACGAAGATAGCGAATAGCTATTTATCGCCAACTTGGGAAGTGACCAATACGTTTATCGTGGGTCTTGTCATCGCGATTTACAGTTTATTTCCAGGTGCGGTATTTACGATAGGAGTGGCCTTGATCGTTCCAGCAAGCCTCATCTTGGTTCTGCTTTGTATTAGGAGTGCTTTCTTGGTGTTCTCCCATAGCGTAGACAAATATGAAAAAGTGCTAACGTATATTTCAGGAATTACGGGCTTGATCATCCCAGGACTTTTAATCAGTGTCTTGCCTATTACACATTTAGGCTTTCTCGAAGGGGTGAGGGGGAATGAAGAGCTGAATCTTACGAAACTTTTCACGAGCCCCAATGAATACGCCTTTTTGCTATTCGGGATATTGAGCACGCTTTTTTTATCATCGCTGTTGCTATCCGACTACTCAAAGCAAGCGGATGAGATGAAAGCATACAAAATCTATCGCAGGGATGCGATGATAACCGGACCACTGATGTTAGTCATGGCATTGCTGGTAATGTTTACATTAAAAAACGAAGCGAATTGGATCTATGTAGAGATGATGAAAAACTCAGCATTATTACTTCTTTCACTTGTTTTTTTTGTCTTAGCCGGAATAGCTCTGTATCTTCCGTATTTTTCTAAACGGGAGGTAAAAGGGATGCCGCGCCTTGCCGTCGTTTCGATTATCATTCAGTATTTAATCGGCAGTTATGTCTATGGAATTGCCCATTTACCGTATATCATCTATCCAAATGTCACGATCCTTTCAGGTTTTACCGACCCGACATCATTCAGGGCCGTGTTTGCCACATATATCGTTGGCTTTGCGATATTGGTCCCAGGCTTTTATTATTTCTGGTCGATCTTCATGAAGGATCAGCGTCGTAAGTTCAAACGGAGACAAATGACCAATTAGTTCACCCTGTGAAAGGAGAGGTTATCACGATGAAAAAGTTAAATTTGCTAAAATATGCGGTTTTAGTTCTTTCACTCTTTTTGAGCTATCAGGCTGTTGAAGCCCATGATAAGAATTTTCAGGTTGATGGCACTTACATTTCGACAAAAAGGGATGTAACAGGGGACCAAAAAATGGATATCATCCAGGTTCAGGGGCTGCCATATAAAGCGGGAAGCAAGTTTCTGAAGAAAATTGAATTGAGTGTTGAAAGCAATCGCCGGACGATCAGTGTCCCGTTAGATGCAGGGTATAATCCTGATTTAAAGGTAGCGGACTTGAATAATGATGGACTGCAGGACGTATTGGTTACGGTGTTGATGGAAGGCAACAAGCGTTTAGTCACAAGCTACGCCTATACATTCAAGGATGGTGAAGCGCATGAACTGGATATCCCACCATCCGTCCCTGTAACGGCGCAATTTCTGGACGGATATAAGGCCCAAATCAGCATTGAAGGACAAAGGCCTGTCGTGGTAGATATCCGGTCAAGAAAAAAAGCTTACGATGAATTGGGCATTTATCAAAACGGAAAGCTGAACGAACCGACCGAGCTGTTGGTGGATCCATATTCGACGCTTGACATTAAGTCAGTCTTTGGAAAAGGAAAGAGACTTATCGGAATCCAAAAAGTGAGCGGAGCCGATGAACGTGATCCGTTAGTGGAAATCCAGTCGGTTTGGACGTACAAAAATGAATGGAAGCTTGTAAAAGCCAAGGTAAAGGAAATCAAGGGTAACAAGCAAAAAAAGGGATAGGATCACTTTAAACAGAACGAAAGCAGAAGGCAGCTCTTGATTAAAAGGGCTGTTTTTCATTTAATTTAAAAATTGACAATTTTTAAATTTTTGGTAAAATCTAAATAAATCCAGTTTATACATAACAAGTCTTTGACAACTGGATTGAATGTAAGCGGATACAAAAAGGGGGTGGAGAATTACGGAGTTAAGAGAAAAAATAATCGAAACATCGTTGACGCTCTTTGAACAGCATGGCTACCATGGTGTCTCCGTTAATGAAATCGTGAAGGCATGCGGAACCAGTAAGGGTGGTTTTTATCACCATTTTTCTTCTAAAGATGAACTCTTATTTGTCATTCATGATTACTTTATTTCATATGTATTAACAAAAGCACAGGAAGCGATTTCAGAAAGCACCCACCCAACCGAAAAAATACAAAAAATCATTCAATCATTCGTAAAAGTGTTTGACCTCTATCAGCCGCACATCTCAGTTTTCTATCAAGAAAGCATTTACTTAAAACCACCATATGTGGAAGAAATCAAAAAAAAGCGTCAGATGTATAAAGAAATAATTTTTTCTGTCATCCAAGATGGGATTGACAAAGGAGTATTCCGCAGCGAATTGCCGGTGGAGATTACCGGGATGTCGATTCTAGGCATGGTGAACTGGTCCTACAAATGGTACAAAAGGGACGGCGGAAAAAGTATTGATGAAATAGGTGACATATACGTAGATTTGATTCTGCACGCATTGTTGACAGATAAACAAAAAGAAGCGGAAATCGCTCAGCCATTTTTACTTGTTAACCAATTGGCTGTGGATTAAACAGTAAAATTTGATTAAAACAGACCAACTAGTCGGTCTTGGTCTCAATAGAAAGGGGAATGAATATATGGATTTTTCACTTACGAAAGAACAGCAGATGATTAAGGAAATGGTTCGGGAATTTGCCCAAAAGGAAATAAAACCGATTGCGATAGAGTTGGATGCAAAGTCGATGTTCGCTGAGGATGCATTCAAAAAAATGGGCAAACTCGGATTGCTTGGAATTCCGTTCCCTGAAGAATATGGCGGTTCCGGCGGCGATACGATTTCGTATGCCATTGCAGTTGAAGAGATTGGCAAGGCGTGCGGGGGAACCGGATTAAGTTATGCAGCAGCCGTTTCACTTGGGGCAAGTCCAATCTATTATTTCGGAACCGAGGAACAGAAGCAAAAATATCTTGTTCCAATCACAACTGGTGAAACGCTTGCAGCATTCGGATTGACAGAGCCTAATGCTGGTTCGGATGCAGGAGGTACGAGAACCTCTGCCGAATTAGAAGGTGATGAATATGTGATTAATGGTGAGAAAACATGGATAACGAATGCTAGCTATTCAAGAACGATCACCGTCACCGCAGTATCGGGAAAGGATGCACGGGGTAAGAACATCATCTCGGCATTCATCGTGCCAACCGATGCTAAAGGCCTTACGATCAATAGCAATTATGAAAAGATGGGCGTCCGCGCTTCCAATACGTGTGAAATCATTCTGGATAATGTCCGAGTGCCAAAGGAAAATTTATTGGGTGATCCAGAAAAAGGATTCAAGCAGTTTTTATTCACGTTGGATGGAGGAAGGATTTCAATTGCCGCGTTGGCAGTCGGTATCGCACAAGCAGCCTTTGATAAGGCTTTGGCTTTTTCAAAAGAACGCATTCAATTTGGAAAATCGATTTCAAGTTTCCAGGCGATTCAATTCAAGCTTGCGGATATGGCAATGGAAATAGAATTGGCACGAAATATGGTCTATAAGGCGGCATGGTTAAAAGACAATACAAAACCGTTTGCAAAGGAAGCGGCATACGCCAAGCTTTTTGCAAGTGAGACCGCGTTCCGGGCTAGCAATCAGGCAATTCAAATACATGGCGGTTCCGGCTATATGCGGGAATATGAAGTGGAACGCTATTTAAGAGATGCCAAGTTATTGGAAATTGGCGAAGGCACTTCTGAAATTCAAAGAATCGTGATCGCGAGACAATTAGGCTGTTAATCATTCCGGTACGCAAATGAACAACGTAAAACTTCAATTTAGGTAAAAAGCAGTCATTCTTACTTTTATTTTATAGGAGGAGTTTAATGTCTGAATTGCTAGATATCACTATTGGAAAACTGCTTGAAAGAACAGCCGAACAATATGGCGATAATGAAGCGGTGGTGTACCATGAACTTGGTATCCGCCATACGTACAGCGAATTCGAAAAAATTTGCCGGCAGGCGGCCAGGGGTTTTATGTCACTCGATATTAAAAAAGGGGAACATATCGCAATCTGGGCGTCCAACAAGCCGGAATGGCTCATTTCCCAATTTTCCACAGCGAAAATGGGCGGGGTATTGGTTACGGTCAATACGAATTACCGTACTAGTGAACTGGAGTATTTGCTTAAGCAATCGGATTCGACGACGATTATTCTGATGGAGCAATTCAAGGATCATTCCTATATAGATACGCTGTATGAAATTGTACCTGAATTGAAAACTGCAAAACCAGGAAAATTGCAATCTGAGAAACTGCCAAAACTGAAAAACATCATCGTTCTAGGCAAAACACGTTACCCGGGCACATTTTCATGGGAAGACGTCATGAATGGAGGTCAATCCATTTCAGATGAGGCACTGGATCGGAGAATGGCGGAATTGGCTCCCGGTGATGTGATCAATATGCAATACACATCAGGGACGACAGGATTTCCAAAAGGGGTAATGTTGACGCACTCCAACCTGGTCAACAACGGATTGAATGTCGCGGATTGCATGAAGCTTACAAAGGATGACAGGCTCTGCATCCCTGTCCCGCTTTTTCATTGTTTCGGCTGTTCGCTCGGCTCGATGGCTTCCGTTTCTGTTGGGGCGACAATGGTGCCCATTGTGGAATTCAATCCCCGAATGGTCCTTCAAACCGTTGAGGCCGAAAAATGTACGTCGCTACACGGTGTTCCGACCATGTTCATTTCGCAACTTAATCTCGATGATTTCGACAAATACGATTTGAGTTCTTTGCGGACTGGGATCATGGCAGGCTCGACCTGTCCGATCGAGGTCATGAAAAGTGTGGTCAATAAGATGGGGATGTCCGAAATAACGATTACGTATGGGCAAACGGAATCCTCTCCTGGCATTACCATGACCAGAACGGATGATCCAGTCGAGCTTCGCGTTTCTTCAGTGGGAAGGGCATTGCCGAAAGTGGAAGTGAAGATTGTCGATCCGGCCACTGGCGAAGAAGTACAAAGGGGCATGCAGGGGGAGCTTTGTTCAAGGGGCTATCATGTGATGAAGGGATATTATAATAATCCAGAAGCCACGGAGCAGGCAATTGACGGAGAAGGCTGGCTTCATACGGGTGATTTAGCGGTCATGGACGAAAATGGCTATTGCAAGATAACAGGCAGGCTGAAAGATATGATCATCCGTGGTGGCGAAAATATTTATCCGCGTGAGATAGAAGAATTCCTCTATCAGCATCCGGCCATTGTCGATGTCCAGGTGCTTGGGGTCCCTGACCAAAAGTATGGGGAAGAAGTGGCGGCATGGATTATCCTGAAAGCGGGGGAAACCTTGACGGAGCAGGAAGTGGCCACGTATTGCAAGGGGAAAATATCTTTTCATAAGATTCCCCGGCACATTCATTTCACCGATGCTTATCCAATGACCGCATCGGGTAAAATCCAAAAATTTAAGCTGCGGCAACAAACGCTTGACCTACTGACGGAACGTATTGACTAAGGAGGGCATGAGATGATTGGAAAAATTCTTATCGCAAACAGAGGGGAAATTGCGTCACGGATTATTCGAACATGCAAGAAAATGGGCATAAGCACGGTTGCGGTACACTCGGAAGCTGATGCAAATGCGCCATTTGTAGGCTTAGCGGATGAAGCATACTCATTGGGCGGCTCGAGAGTCCAGGAAAGTTATTTAAACGTCAAGAAAATTTTGGAGATCGCTAAAGATACCGGAGTGGAGGCGATTCATCCGGGATATGGATTTTTGAGTGAAAATGCAGATTTCGCGCGTTCTTGCGAAGAAGCTGGTGTAATATTCATTGGTCCAAAACCGGAAGTCATCCAGCAGATGGGAAATAAAGTCGAGGCACGGAAAAAGATGGAGCAAGCAGGCCTTCCACTGGTTCCAGGGTTTTCCCGTCCATTAATTGATGCTGCTGAAGCGGCAGCCGTTGCCGAAAGTATTGGTTATCCCGTCATGTTGAAGGCTGCAGCGGGTGGCGGTGGGATCGGCATGCAGGCCGTATCCAATGAAGATGAGCTTTCGAAGGCATTTGAAGGCAATCAAAAACGTGCCCAATTGTTTTTTGGCAATGGCGATATGTTCATCGAAAAATTAATAGAAAAACCGCGACATATCGAAATCCAGGTGTTGGCGGATTCCTTTGGTAACGCCGTTTACTTATGGGAAAGGGAATGCTCTGTCCAAAGGCGCCACCAGAAGGTCGTGGAAGAGGCCCCTTCGTCTTTCCTTGACGAAGAAACAAGGAATAAAATGGGGTTCGCGGCCATTAAGGCGGTCAAGTCAATCGGATACAGCAATGCAGGTACACTTGAATTTTTAGTTGATGCAGATAAAAACTTCTATTTTCTAGAAATGAATACACGCCTTCAGGTTGAGCACCCTGTCACTGAAGAAATTACCGGATTGGATCTGGTGGAACAGCAAATTAACATCGCATCCGGCAATAAACTGGATTTCTCGCAAGTCGACATTAAAAAGGCTGGACATTCCATTGAAGTGCGCATATATGCAGAAGATCCAAAAACGTTTTATCCAGCACCAGGGACGATCACAAACCTGGATCTTCCGTCCGGCGAAGGAATCCGTCATGAGTTGGCGGTGCATGGAACATCCGTCGTGTCTCATTTTTATGACCCAATGATCGCAAAATTGGTGGTTAGCGGTGACTCAAGGGATGAAGCCATCGAAAGATTAAGAGAGGCGTTGGACCAGTATAAAATAGAAGGCATTAAAACGAACCTTCCGCTTCTTTTGGAAATCATCTCACATGACGCTTTTTCCAAAGGTGATACGACTACGGATTTCATAGATAAATATATTAAAAAAATGACTGTATAGAGCATGACTATCAAACATATATGATCAGGAGGAATGTAAGATGGCAGAATTAAAAGCAAGCATGGCAGGTAGCGTATGGAAAATCGTCGCGAATGAGGGTCAAAGTGTCACCGACGGGCAGGATATCGTCATTTTGGAATCGATGAAAATGGAAATCCCGATTGCGGCTGAGGAAGCGGGAACCATTAAAGAACTAAAAGTGAATGAGGGAGATTTCGTGAATGAGGGTGACGTACTGGCTATCATTGAATAAGGGAATGGAGGGATAAAATGAATTGGCCTGAAAAAGTGACGATTAAGGAAGTCGGTCCGCGGGACGGTCTCCAAAATGAACAGATCATCGTACCGACGCAAAGCAAAATTGATTGGATCGATCAACTCTCTGAAACAGGTCTTTCCTATATAGAAGTTACATCCTTTGTAAACCCGAAGTGGATTCCTCAATTGAGCGATGCCGTCCAGGTGGCAAAGGGAATAAAGCGCAATCCACATATCACCTATGCCGCACTCGTCCCGAATGAAAGGGGGCTTGAGGCTGCGCTTGAGGGGGACATCGATGAAATTTCAGTTTTCATGTCATCAAGTGAAACCCATAATCTTAAAAACATCAATAAAACGATTTCCGATACCTTGCCAATAATGAAGGATGTCATCGGAACAGCCGCAAAAAGTGGAAAAACGGTCAGAGGGTATGTTTCGACCGTTTTCGGCTGTCCATATGAAGGGGAGATATCGCTAGATCAAGTCTTTCGGGTGTGTGACCAACTGTTTGACTACGGAATCAGTGAGGTTTCACTGGGAGATACGATTGGGGTTGCCTCACCTAGGGCTGTTGCCTCGTTCCTTGAAAGTGCCGTGAAAAGGTATGATCTTAGCCGGATTGCACTTCATTTCCATGATACAAGGGGCATGGCCTTAGCGAATGTTCTCCAAGCACTGGAGTATGGAGTCGACACGTTCGATTCTTCGCTCGGTGGTTTGGGCGGCTGTCCATATGCACCAGGTGCGAGCGGCAATGTTGCGACAGATGACCTGATTCATATGCTACATAATATGGGGATTCAAACAGGAATAAATCAAGAAAAACTAATCCAGGCAGCGTCCATGATGCAAAGCTTTTTGGAAAAACCTTTACTTAGCCATCAAATGGCCGTTTACAACGCACAATTAGAGGAATCGAGGTGAAAGATATGACGTCATTAGTTGAAATCAGTCGTGATGATAGGGGAATTGCCATCGTGACTTTGAATCGTCCTGATGCGGCACATGCTTTATCCACGGAAATGCTTCATTGCTTATCTGATGGTCTGGATGAACTCAAAAGAGATGCCAATTTAAGAGCCGTCATTTTAACGGGAGCTGGAGAAAAGGCGTTTTGTGCCGGTGCAGACCTTAAGGAACGTGCAGGGATGAATGAAGATAAAGTCAAGGAGACGGTGAAGCTGATCGGCGACACGATTACAGCTGTAGAAAATCTGCCAGTCCCGGTCATTGCTGCACTTAACGGTTCCGCATTTGGTGGAGGACTGGAATTGGCATTAGCCTGTGACATACGACTCGCCTCGGAAACGGCAAGGATGGGACTGACGGAAACGGCATTAGGCATCATTCCTGGAGGCGGCGGTACTCAGCGTTTGCCCCGCATCGTCGGACTGGCGACGGCCAAAGAGCTGATTTATACGGCAAGGCGACTTGATGCTAAATCGGCATATGATTTAAAAATCATCAATCATCTATATCCAGCCCGACAATTAATGGACGAAGCAATCAAGCTAGCTGGGGAAATCGCCCTCAACGCTCCATTAGCGCTCAGGGCAGCAAAAGCAGCGATCAATCAAGGGGTGGATACGACACTGGAAAACGGCCTGCAAATTGAAAAGGACTGCTACCAAACAACTTTAAAAACCCGTGACCGACTGGAAGGTCTCGCAGCATTCAAGGAAAAGCGCAAACCGGTATTTACGGGGCTATGAGCTCAAATGAAGGAGGAAGATCAATGGTGACAACGGATAAATTAACGGAAACGGTTGAAACGATCAAAAAAGGCGGCTTAGAAAAATATCATCAAAAAAATGCTGAAAAAGGAAAGCTTTTCGTACGTGAGCGTCTGGAGCTTCTTTTTGATGAAGGTGTGGAAATAGAGGACGCCTTCTTTGCCAATTGTGCAAGTGACGGTCTTCCGGCGGATGGGGTCGTTACAGGAATCGGGAAAATCAACGGTCAGAGAGTGTGTGTCATGGCGAATGACTCGACTGTAAAAGCCGGCTCTTGGGGAGCAAGGACCGTCGAAAAGATCATTCGCATCCAAGAAACGGCAGACAAACTGCAGCTGCCGCTTCTCTACTTAGTCGATTCTGCCGGAGCAAGAATCACCGATCAAGTGGAAATGTTTCCTGGACGCCGCGGTGCAGGACGCATCTTTTATAACCAAGTGAAGTTATCCGGGAAAATTCCGCAAATCTGTCTCTTGTTCGGTCCTTCAGCAGCTGGAGGGGCATACATCCCAGCTTTTTGTGATATCGTCGTGATGGTCGAGGGAAATGCATCGATGTATTTAGGTTCACCGAGAATGGCGGAAATGGTCATTGGCGAAAAGGTGACCGAAGAGGAGATGGGCGGGGCGAAGATGCATTGCTCCGTTTCAGGATGCGGAGATGTGCTGGTGAAATCGGAAGAAGAGTCGATCGCGTTTGCCCGTAAATACTTAAGCTATTTTCCAGGAAATTATCAAGAAAAGCCTGCAGCTGCTAAGCCAGAGCTGCCTGAGGAATTTGAAAAGACGTTGGAGGACTTGATTCCGAAAAATCAGAATGCCCCCTTCAATATGTATGATTTGATCGACCGGGTCATAGACAAGGAGTCGTTTTGTGAAATCAAAAAGCTTTTTGCCCCTGAATTAATTACCGGGCTTGCTAGGCTAAATGGGCAGTCCATTGGAATCATTGCCAATCAGCCGCGTGTCAAAGGCGGGGTCCTGTTCCATGATTCAGCAGATAAGGCAGCGAAATTCATCAACCTATGTGATGCCTTCCATATACCGCTATTGTTCCTTGTGGATATTCCAGGATTCATGATCGGGACGAAGGTCGAGCAGGCAGGCATCATTCGCCATGGAGCAAAAATGATTTCGGCCATGAGTGAAGCCACGGTCCCTAAGATTTCTGTCATTGTCCGTAAGGCTTATGGTGCCGGATTGTATGCGATGGCCGGTCCCGCATTTGAACCGGATTGTGTTCTTGCCCTGCCAACGGCGTTGATTGCCGTCATGGGTGCGGAAGCTGCTGTCAATGCCGTCTATGCCAATAAAATCAATGCAATGGAAGCGGAAGAAAGGCCTGCCTTCATCGCGCAGAAGCGAAATGAATATAATGAAGACATAGATATATATCGTTTAGCTTCCGAGATGATCGTTGATGGCATCATCCAGCCTAATGACCTGCGTGATGAATTGAGTGCCCGGTTTGAAGCATATGGAAGCAAACAACTGACATTTACCAAGCGGAAGCACGGCGTTTATCCCGTCTAACATGCTAGGAAAGAAAAGTCCGATCATCATGATCGGGCTTTTTTTTTATGTGTAAAACCTGAAATGAAAGATTTTTCGCACAATAAGAAAATTTCTTACCGTTTGGAGTTGCTAAATCATCACTAGTGGAGTACTATAATTAGTAATTAAAGATTTACTAATTACTTTATATCCATACTTAGTGAAAGAAAGTGAGCGTTGCCATGGTTCAGCAAGAAAAAAAGAAATACAGAACTCCTGACGGATACACTGCCGACATTGCGATCTTTACCATCACTACTAGGAAGACGGCCGAAAAGGCACCTCCTGAAATGTTTTTGAAGCTATTATTGATTAAACGTGCCACTGCTGATAAAGAAGGAAACCCGAATGTTGAGGGAGATAAATGGGCTTTGCCTGGGGGCTTTGTGAATGCTAACGAGACGGCCTATGAAGCAGCCAAACGAGAATTGAAGGAAGAAACGGGTGTAACCGGATTCCATGTCGAGCATTTCGGTGTTTACGACCGACCAGGACGCGATCCGAGAGGGTGGATCATATCCAACGCCTTTTATGCGATCGTACAGGAAGAGTATCTCCATCATCGAAAAGCGAATGACGATGCGGCGGAGGTTGAATTGTTCACGGTACAGGAAGCTATGCAATTGGAGCTTGCATTTGATCATGATGCTATCATCCATGAGGCGATGAATTTATTGAAAAAAGAAATGGTTCAGACGACGATAGCGCAAAAATTCCTGCCAGAAGAGTTTACTTTATCTGAATTGCAGCGGGTGCTGCTTACAGCAAGAGATGACGCGAAGATCAGCGCGGATTCGCTTTTTTATGCTAAGGCGCCTAAACTTCCGTTTTTGGAGAAAGTCTTGGATGAAAAAGGCATGCAGAAGAAAACAAAACGGAATTCGTATCGTCCATCACAGCTTTACCGATTTAATGCAGAGGTTGTCACGGACTCCATTTATTATTAAGGGGGAATGAAGTGAAATGGGAAAAAAGGCATTGATCAACATTGATTATACGTATGACTTTGTGGCAGACAAGGGTTCATTGACCTGCGGGAAACCAGGGCAGGATATCGAGAAGGCACTCGTCGCCATTACCAAGGAATTCATCAGAAATGGCGACTACACCATATTTGCCATTGATAGGCATGACGAGGGAGACGGCTTTCACCCTGAAACGAAATTATTTCCTCCCCATAATATAAGCGGTACAATGGGCAGGGACCTATATGCGACGTTAAAAAAAGAATATGAAACAAATAAAAATCGAAGTAATGTTCATTATATAGATAAAACGCGTTATTCGGCATTCGCAGGAACGGACCTTGATATCCGCCTAAGGGAGCGTCACATTTCCGATGTATATTTAGTTGGCGTTTGTACGGATATCTGCATTTTGCATACGGCAATTGATGCGTACAATCTAGGCTATAATATTTTTGTATATGAAAATGCAGTGGCCTCATTCAATCAAACCGGTCATGAATGGGCACTCGGGCATTTCAAAGGTACACTTGGAGCGACCATTCTATAATATATTTCACGCAACAGAATAAAAGAGAGACGAATGCTTCTCTTTTGGGAGGAACTATCCATGGAAAAAAAATACAACGACGACAGTTATGCACTACACACGGATTTATACCAAATCAATATGGCCCAAACATACTGGCAAGATAAAACACATGAAAGAAAGGCCGTCTTCGAGATATTTTTCAGAAAGCTTCCGTTTAACAGCGGCTATGCGATTTTTGCTGGTCTTGAAAAAATTGTCCATTACCTTCAAAACTTTTGCTTCTCAGAAAGTGATATCGACTATCTAAAAACCGAGCTGCATTATGATGAAGAGTATTTGGATTATTTGCAAAACATCCGTTTCACGGGAACGATTCGCTGCATGAAGGAGGGCGAGCTCGTCTTTGGCAATGAACCGATATTACGGGTGGAGGCACCGCTTGGTGAGGCCCAACTCATAGAAACGGCTTTGCTTAACATTGTGAACTATCACACACTCGTAGCAACAAAAGCTTCACGCATCAAACAGGTCATCGGTGATGAATCGGCCCTTGAATTCGGTTCAAGACGAGCGCAAGAAATGGACGCTGCCATTTGGGGAGCGAGAGCTGCCTATCTAGCTGGCTTTGATTCGACTAGCAATGTACGTGCTGGAAAGCTATTCGGCATTCCGGTTTCAGGAACGCATGCCCATTCCATGATCCAGGCTTATAAAGATGAATATACAGCATTTCACAAATATGCGGTTTCACACAAAGACTGTGTTTTCCTCGTCGATACGTATGACACGTTGCGTTCTGGCATTCCGAATGCAATCCGTGTTGCGAAGGAATTGGGCGATAAAATCAATTTCATTGGAGTCCGCCTTGACAGCGGAGATTTAGCTTACTTATCGAAAGAAGCACGACGTATGCTAGATGCTGCAGGTTTCCACGATGCAAAGATCGTCGCTTCCAACGATCTGGATGAATATACGATCATCAACTTGAAGCAGCAAGGCGCAAGAATTGACATATGGGGCATCGGGACCAAATTGATCACCGCTTATGACCAGCCAGCTCTAGGTGCTGTTTATAAAATGGTTTCAATAGAGGGCGAAGATGGGAATATGAGAGATACCATCAAAATTTCTTCTAATCCTGAAAAGGTTACGACACCTGGCTTAAAAAGAGTATACCGTATCATCAATAAAGTGAACCATCATTCTGAAGGTGACTATTTGGCCATGGAATATGAAAGACCGCAGGAACAGGAAAAATTAAAAATGTTTCACCCTGTTCACACCTTCCTAAGTAAATTTGTTACGGACTTCGATGCGGTTGATCTTCATGAGGATATTTTCAAGGATGGCCGTTTAATCTATGAACTACCATCCATTGATGATATTAAAGCATTTACGAAAAAAAATCTTCAAGTATTATGGCCGGAATACCTACGGGCACTTAATCCTGAGGAATATCCGCTAGATTTAAGCCAGGATTGTTGGGATAATAAAATGAGGAATATAGATGAAGTTAAAGCAAATGTCGAGCGTATGCTTACGAAATGACGACACTCTATTATAAGAAAGCGGGGCTATGTTAATGCGTCCATTACAAGAAGAAATCGTCAAGAAATTACTTGTTCAACCAACGATCGACCCACAAGTCGAATTCAGGAAAAGTGTTGATTTATTGAAAGGGTATGTGAAGAAAAATACGTTTCTGAAAAGCTTCATACTTGGAATTTCTGGCGGTCAAGATTCAACACTGGCGGGTTATATCGCTCAAACTGCTGTGAATGAATTGAATGAAGAAACTGGCGGCGACTATACGTTTGTTGCTGTAAGCTTGCCATATGGCGTACAAGCCGATGAAGACGATAGACAATTGGCGTTGAAATTCATCAAGCCAAGCAAAAATGTAACAGTAAACATTAAAGGAGCAGTAGATGCAGCGGTCCTGGCAGTTGAAGAAGCTATTGGTGAAAAGCTATCACATTTCTTAAAAGGAAATGTCAAAGCACGTGAACGGATGAAGGTGCAATACGATTTAGCAGGTCTGTACAAAGGTGTCGTCCTTGGCACGGACCATGCAGCTGAAGCTATCACAGGTTTCTTCACGAAACACGGTGATGGTGCAGCAGATATCATCCCTTTATATCGTTTGAACAAAAGGCAAGGAAGAGCTATTCTGAAATTCGTCGGAGCTCCTGAGCGTCTCTATACGAAAATTCCAACTGCCGATTTAGAAGACGACAAACCGTTAATACCTGATGAAGTGGCTTTAGGCGTTAGCTACGATGAAATCGATGATTACCTTGAAGGTAAGGAAATCAGAACGGAAGCTGCCGAAATCATCGAAGGGTGGTATATGAAAACCGAACATAAACGGAACGAAGCCATTAACGTTTATGATACCTGGTGGAAATAAAAGAAGGAATGAAACGAAGGCAAAAAATCCCGCATCACATTAGATGCGGGATTTTTTTGAAAGACCATAACGAGCAACCTGGGCTATACATAAGTATTGAAAACAATACCGGTA
Source organism: Peribacillus muralis (assembly GCF_001439925.1). Lineage (GTDB taxonomy): Bacteria > Bacillota > Bacilli > Bacillales > DSM-1321 > Peribacillus > Peribacillus muralis. The sequence continues at coordinate 10,256 of NZ_LMBV01000017.1, read as the reverse complement.
AAGGGGAAAAACTAAATGAAAACACAACATATGGAATTTTCAAGACTTATTAAAGAAACCAGCAAGGCAATTGAATTCTCGGGTGTAATAAGTGTCAAAGCAGGAGCTGAACTGATCCATAGCTCAGCACATGGCTATTCCAACCGGAGCGATGAAATCGTCAATACGACAGAAACAAGGTTCGGAATTGCTTCTGGTTGTAAACTGTTTACGGCGATAGCCATTTGCCAGTTAATACAAAAAGGAAAACTTAGATTTGATTCAGAGTTAAAAGACTGTCTTTCGTTTGAATTTCCTAATTTCCATCAACATGTAACGATACATCACCTTTTAACGCACACTTCCGGTATTCCTGATTACTTTGATGAAGAGGTGATGGACGATTTTGAAGAGCTATGGCAGAAAAACCCGATGTATCATATTAAAAGATTAAAAGACTTCCTGCCAATGTTTCAAGATGAGGAGATGATGTTCGAACCAGGGGAAAGATTTCATTACAATAATGCCGGCTATATATTATTAGGTTTGATCATTGAGGAACTAACCGAACTTGAGTTTTCTGAATATATCAAAAAAAACATCTTTCTCCCTTGTAATATGGAGGATTCCGGTTATTTCTCCATGGACAAGCTCCCTAAAAACACGGCGCTAGGCTATATAGACGAAGAAAATGGAACATGGAGAACGAATGTTTATTCACTTCCAATTAAAGGCGGAGCGGATGGAGGGGCGTATATTACAACAACGGATATGTTCAGATTTTGGGAGGGGTTATTTTCCAATCAGTTACTGAATCAAGAATTTACCAATCTATTATTGGAGGACCATATTGCTACGGATGAAGAAGGGGAATACTATGGATATGGAATCTGGATAAGTAAAAAAAATGACGAGATTTTCAAATATCATCTTATGGGGTATGACCCAGGTGTAAGTTTCAATTCTGCGGTATATCCGGCAAATCGAATAAAAACCGTCATTACTTCTAATGTAAGTAATGGCCCATATGATATTACCTGTGCGCTGGAGAAGGAATTATAAACATCGATAGGTTATCAGTGATATCGCTTCATCATGCATAATTCAAGAACGCGACATTAAAGAAACATCACAACACTTGTCCATTTCTTGAATAGGAAGTTCATTAAGGGAGTGGATGGCTTTAGGTTCCAAGACATGCTGCCAGACTGAAATCTTCCACTTCTTCTATGTAAAAAATTGGGGGGGTAAGTATGGTTTCAACTTTATTAATACTAACTATAGTAGCTATTATAGGGCTGATTGGTTACAGAATGATATTCAAAAAGAAAAAACCTTCTAATTTGTATACACCCTACGATGAGGTTATGGGGCCCAAAGATGATGCTAAAAGAGAAATTCCTGCACAAGAAACAAAACACACCTACAAATATGAAGAAAAAAGCGAAGAAGACAAGTCTAAGAGCCCCCTTTAAGGCAGCTCTTTATTTATGTGACGATCGGAAGAGGATATTTGCTTATCTAAAGTTATTTTAAAATGTATTTCTTTCTGTATTGAATGGGAGAATAGCGCTTATGCTCTTTAAACCTCCGTATGAAATAACTGAAATTGTCAAAACCAACCATAAGGGAAATATCAAGGACTTTCAGATCGCTGTTTTTCAATAGCTCGGCTGCTTTTTCACATCGGTATTCATTTATATACGTAATGGGCGTTTTTCCAATTGCCTGATGAAAATATTTCGAGAAGTAATTTTTATTCATATTTAAAAGAGAGGCTAAGTCTTCAAGTAGTATTTTCTTATCGTAATTATCTTGGATATAGGTCATGACTTTTTTTATATTTTCTTGTTTTTCTTTTACGTTTGTTTGTAATTCCCCAAAAAGCTTTCGCTCAAAAAGCGCTAAAATAATTTCCAGTAACATAATTTTAATCCGTAATGCAGATATTTCGAATGGTATTTTATTAGTCTTAATAATGTTCATTAACTTATCAACGATAGATTCCTTTAACAGTTCTTCCATTTGAGTTGAAGAAGGGAAACGTAAGTATCCCTTAGTTATAGGCGTAATAATAGAATTTTGGCTTGTATCCGGATAGTCAAAATTTAATATATCCGGATGAAATACGATCGCATGATGAATCGAGGGACCTGTTGAAGTGATTTGGTGCAAGTCACCAGAATTTATAAAAATGAACTGTCCCTTCGTAACCTCTAACATTTCCGAATTAATCGTAACTTCCATCACTCCGTCCTCAACAAAGATGAATTCCAATTCCTCATGCCAATGATAGCCTACATGATAATCACGTTCTCTCACCTTACTGTATACATGCAATGGAAATGATGCAGTACCATGAATTGAGTTCTCTTTTAAAGCTGACTTTTTCATATGAAATCCCCTAATGTGAAAATAGTGTTATTATTTTTCAAAAAAGTGCAAGAAGTAATAATGTGTAATCATTATACTTAAAATGTAAGCGCATTACAAAGGGGAGAATGAAAAGTGAAGGAAACTCAACAAAAGTGGTGGCATAATAGTGTTATTTATCAAATATATCCTCGAAGCTTTTATGATAGTAACGGTGACGGAATTGGCGATATACAAGGTATTATCCTCAAATTGGATTATTTAAAAAAGTTAGGGATCGATGTTATTTGGTTAAGCCCAATTTATGAATCCCCCAATGTAGATAATGGGTACGATATTAGTGATTACTATTCGATTCTATCTGAGTATGGAACCATGGAAGAAATGAAAAAATTGCTACTCGAAAGTGATAAACGAGGTATTAAGATCATTATGGATCTAGTAGTAAACCACACTTCAGATCAGCATCCTTGGTTCATTGAAGCGAAAAAATCGAAAGATAATCCTTATAGAGATTATTATATTTGGCGTGATCCGGTGAATGGTCAGGAGCCCAATGATCTAAAATCCAATTTTGGTGGATCAGCTTGGGAATATGACGAGAATACAAACCAATATTATTTACATTTTTATAGCAAACAGCAACCCGATTTGAATTGGGAAAATGCAGAAATGAGAAATAGTATTTGGGACATGATGAACTACTGGATAGATAAAGGCATAAGTGGTTTCCGTATGGATGTGATTGATTTAATCGGGAAGGAACCCGATAATCTAATAAAAGAAAATGGTCCGAAGTTACATGATTATTTACAAGACATGTATCGGAATACTTTCGGAAACCATGAGTTACTCACAGTTGGGGAAACATGGGGAGTCACGACAGAGAATGCTAAATTATATTCTGACCCCAAAAGAAAAGAATTAAATATGGTCTTCCAATTTGAACATATGCAATTGGATAAAATACCAGGGAAGCAAAGATGGGATTTAAGGAAGCTAGAATTGGTAGAGTTAAAACATGTATTAAGTAAATGGCAAAATGCTCTAGATCAAGAAGGATGGAATAGCTTATTTTGGAATAACCATGACTTACCAAGGATCGTATCTCGATGGGGGAATGACCGTCAATATAGGGTGGAATCGGCAAAAATGTTGGCAACGCTTTTACACGGGATGAAAGGTACTCCGTATATATATCAAGGTGAAGAAATTGGCATGACTAATGCAGCTTTTACCTCCATTGAAGATTATATTGATATTGAAACTCAAAATATTTATAAAGAACGAATGGCTGCAGGTTTTGATGAAGAAGAAATCATGAAATCGTTTTATATGAAAGCAAGAGACAATGCGAGAACCCCGATGCAGTGGTCCGATGCTCATCATGCAGGGTTTTCAAAAGGAAAACCATGGATGAAAGTTAATCCGAATTACACCTTTATTAATGTTGAAAACGCCATCAAAGATTCAAATTCGATTTTCTTTCACTATCAACAACTAATAAAGCTAAGGAAGAATAATAATACGCTCGTGTATGGTACGTATAAACTTCTTAATCCTGAGGATAAAAGCATTTATGCATATGAACGCATTTTAGACAATAAGAAGCTCTTGATTGTTTGTAACTTTTATGAGCATGAAAATGATTTTCATTATCCCGTTACCAGCCATTCAGAAGTAGAAATAGTAATAAGTAATTATACTGACTCTAGTTCAGATATTGAAAATATAAAGTTACGGCCGTATGAGGCTATTATCTATGAATTAAGTGATGGGGAGGTTTGAAGAAGGTGAACAATAAAATAGAAGAAAATGCGCAACAGATATTAAATATTATCGGCGGATCTGAAAATATACTGAGCGCGGCACATTGCGCAACTCGGCTACGTTTAGTTTTAAAAGACGAATCAATCGTTAATTCGGAAGATTTATCTAAAGTCGAACTAGTAAAAGGTCAATTTAGCAGTTCTGGTCAATATCAGATCATTATAGGTGCTGGTACTGTAAATGAGGTTTATAATTCACTGATTAAATTGGCAAATATTACAGAATCGACTAAAGCGGAGGTTAAAAAAGAAGCAGACAAAAAAATGAATGCGCTTCAAAAGCTTGTGAAGCTTTTGTCAGATATATTCGTTCCAATCATCCCTGCTCTTGTAGCGGCTGGTCTTCTGATGGGGATAAACAATGTGTTAACGTCTAAAGGATTATTCTTTGACGGTAAATCCTTAATGGACATTTACCCACAGATGACCGACTTTGCCAATATGATCAATATATTTGCTAATGCTGCTTTTGTTTTTCTTCCTATCTTAATTGGTTTTTCAGCTACGAGAATGTTTGGAGGGAATCCTTATTTAGGGGCCGTCATTGGGATGATAATGGTACATCCGGATTTGTTAAATGCTTATGGATATGGCGAGGCGGTTCTTAAAGACACTGTTCCAGTCTGGAATATTTTTGGCTTGACCATTGAAAAGGTAGGCTATCAGGGAACCGTATTCCCGGTTTTGGCTGCGTCATTTATTTTGGCATGGACCGAGAAGAATTTACGTAAAATCATTCCATCTGCACTAGATAACTTATTAACGCCTTTATTGGCTGTTTTTATTACAAGTTTTCTTACCTTTACGATTGTAGGCGGCATTATGAGGTCAGCCGGGGACTTATTGGCTGATGGGTTGGTTTGGATCTATGATACATTAGGCATGTTTGGAGGTGCCATTTTTGGATTCATCATGGCACCGCTAACATTGACAGGTATGCATCACAGTCTTCTCCCTGTTGATATTCAGCTAATTGCAGGGGGTGGTTCTTTCTTGCTTGCACTTGTAGCAAGTAACAATGTTGCTCAAGGTGGTGCGACATTTGCTGCGATGCTGCTTTCAAAGGATAAAAAACTGAAAAGCATTGCAGTATCTTCAGGTATATCAGCTTTGTTAGGGATTACCGAGCCAGCGATGTTTGGTGTGAATCTTAAATTGAAATACCCTTTTTACGCAGCAATGATTGGTTCTGCACTAGGCTGTGCTTATGCAGCTTTTGCTCATATCACGAATGTAGCCCCTGGACCAGCTGGTATTATTGGCTTTGTTACTGTCCAAGCGGGAGATGTTATAAACTTTTTAATAGCAGTAAGTATTTCTCTGATCGCATCTTTTTTAATAACCATTCTCCTGTCTAAAACAAAATTCAATAAAAACTTGTAATCATTAATGAATGCGGTTTTATACGAGTTGCTTTGGCAGCTCGTTTTTACTAATTTATGAATTGGAGGGAGAAAATTATGGAATGGACACAAGAAGCACGTTATCGTACGTATGAAAGTATGACTACTGAGGAACGACTGAAGCTGGAAAACTCAGTATCAGCTAGTATATGGCGACAAAGATATCATATTCAACCGATGTATGGATTATTAAACGATCCAAATGGCTTTGTTTGGTTCAACGGGAGCTACCACTTATTCTATCAATGGTTCCCTTTTGGCGCGGTACATGGGATGAAACACTGGTTCCATACAGAATCTTCTGATTTGGTCGAGTGGGAGAACAAAGGTGTAGCCTTAAAACCAGAATATTCATTTGAAAGCCACGGAATATATTCAGGAAGCGGTATCGTGCATAACAATTCACTTTACTTGTTCTATACGGGCAATAAGCGAGATGAAGAATGGAACCGCCATTCTTCTCAATGTTTAGCGATTATGAACAAATCAGGAAAAATAACGAAGCGGGAGATACCCATCATTAAAAGCCAGCCAAATGGATATACCGAGCATTTTAGGGACCCAAAGGTATGGCAGGTAGAAGACAACTTCTATATGGTCGTAGGGGCGCAACGTGAAAATTTGACAGGCTGTGTTCTTCTTTATCAATCTCATGATTTGATCGATTGGTCATTGCTTGGAGAAATGGGAATGAAAGAAATGGACTTCGGCTATATGTGGGAATGTCCGGATTACTTTACCTTACAAAATCACGGAATTTTATTATGTTCCCCTCAAGGGTTGCAGCCTGAAGGTGATTCATACCATAACATTTATCATTCGGGAGTCTGGGTAGGAAAGCCATTAACCAATAATCATTTTGACCACGGTGACTTTCAGGAACTCGATGCCGGTTTTGATTTCTATGCACCCCAAACGACTGTATCCCCTGACGGTAGACGTCTTCTTGTTGGTTGGATGGGGTTGCCGGAAATTGAGTATCCCACTGATTCAGAAGGATGGGCTCATTGCTTGACCATCCCGAGAGAGCTTTTCATCAAGGACAATATTCTTTATCAGCAGCCAGTTAATGAGTTAAAGGAGAAACGAAAAAAAGCAGCGCGGGCGGCTATGAATGTAAGTAACGAAGTAAGAGATCTAGGTGAACTTTCTGGTGATTGTTTTGAAATGATAGCTGAAGTTGAAGTAGGTAGTGCAAACAGAGCTGGACTGAGGTTGCGTGTCGGTAAAGGGGAAGAAACTATACTTTATGTTAATACGGAAACTCAAAAGGTTGTGCTTGACCGTACAAACGCAGGTGTAGCGTTTGCGCAAGACTATGGATCCATTCGTCAAAAGCATTATTCAAAAAACAAAATACGTTTTCACATTTTTATGGATACCACTTCGATTGAAGTGTTTGTGAATGACGGAGAAATGGTGTTTACATCACGTTTATTTCCAAAAATGGAAAGCCAGGGTATTCAGTTTTTTGCAGAAAAAGGTACAGCAAAAATTGATGCAGTACAGTGGAAATATGACTGAGTTCCTTTCTGAGAAATTATAGTGGAGGAGTGACGATAGATGAGCGGAAATAATTTAGTCGTTTGTGTGGGGGAATTATTGATCGATTTCTTTTGCATGGATATCGATGTCGACTTAAAGGCTGGTTCAAGCTTTGTTAAGCGAGCGGGTGGTGCTCCAGCCAATGTTACAGCTGCCATTGCAAAGTTAGGCGGAAATGCTGCATTAGTTGGAAAAGTAGGAAGTGATCCATTCGGCACATTCCTTATTGACGTGTTGAAAGAAGTGAAAGTTGATACTTCGATGGTGACAAGAGATACTCAGGTTCAAACAACGATGGCGTTCGTCTCCCTTCAAGCAAATGGAGAAAGAGATTTTGTCTTTTATCGTGGAGCGGATGAACAATTAACTATAGAAGAGCTGAATCTTGACAAAGTAATGGCAGCAAAAGTTTTACATTTTGGATCTGCAACAGCCATGCTTGGAGGTACAGCACTCATAACATATTTTAAGCTGATGGATATCGCAAAGGAGAAAGGGATCTTTCTCTCATTTGATCCAAACTTCCGAGGAAATCTTTGGGAAGGCAGAGAAAAAGAGTTTGTAGAACGAACAAAACGAGCCATCTCTAAGGCAGATTTAGTAAAAGTCAGTGAAGAAGAGTTAAAGCTTATATCTGGACTAAATGATCTAGAATCTGCTGTATCATCGTTGCATCAGTTAGGTGCAAAAATTATTACCGTAACATTAGGTGAAAATGGAACGCTTGTTTCAAATGGTAAGAAGCAATCGATCATCTCAAGCATCAATGTGAAGTCCATCGATTCAACAGGAGCAGGAGATGCCTTTATAGGGGCATTGTTACACCAGATTTCCAACGAAGAAAACATATCTATTTTTCTTGATGATTACACCAAGTATAAAGAAATGGTAGCCTTCGCAAACAAAGTTGGGGCATTAACTTGTACGAAAATTGGAGCCATTTCAGCATTACCAACACTTGATGAAGTAGTAATCGTGAAGAACTAAAAAAACATGGCTCTTTTCCATGTGGATAGGGGCCATGTTATCGTCCAAAGTTGATTTTTCCCATTCCAAAACAAAGAATTTGTATAGTTAAATAACCTGAAGTAGAGTATATTTAATATACATCAATTTAACTGGTATTATGGGTGGAGGTTCTTTTTACGATATGAAGGCAAGATATGAACTCGCGAACATGAATTTAACATTAAGCAATGTGACTTTACGTAATGCTGCGGATAGTTATGTTTTATTGAAGGCTGCAGACGAACAAAATAACGAAATTACGATCAAGCTATCCCACGGTCAAGCTGAATTTCTGGAAGCCGAACTACGGGATGTGAATCGCCGTCGCCGGGAAAATGGTCCAGACAGTTCAGGATATGATCGGGAACCTAATGACGAAGACGATTCGTTTAATTTATTCAGTATAGATTTATATAATGAAAGTAAACCGAAGGAATGAATAGTCATCTCATTTTCCCCAAAAGAGCTATAAGGAGTAATCCAAGCAAGGTGACACTTCGTTACCTTTTTTTTGATTGCGTGATAAACCTCTTTACCAAAAGGAACAAAGATGACGCAACAGCAAACACCAAGAAAAATACGATGAACCCCCAAAGGCCTATCGCCGCATCTTGAAATTCCATATTTCCCCTGCTTGTAAGGGCTTGCTGTATTTCAATCGCGAATACCAACACCACCATGACGGTAAACGTATATAGGAAAGAAAGTATGGTAATCCCAAAGCGCATCCGGGATATGATTGTAGATAAAAATAATACGAACAAAAAGATAAGGATACCAATGATTCCCATAATCCAAAAATGCAGATCTTTGTCCGTTGCATTTGAATTTAATGTATCACTCACAAAAAATAGGATAAAATCGTGAAGATTATTAACGATTTCCGCTAAAATCTCGATGAATTCTTTCATTTTTTTACACCTCCAATCTTTAGATTATAGCAGGTTATAAATCTATATTGAAGAGGTAAGGTTCCCCTGGACGTCCAACAGAGAAACAGGTTAATAAAATCATGCATGAAAAAAAGTAAGTTGAGATGGGCAAGGACATTCGATAAGGGTATAGTTAATAATAGGTAAGGTCCAGGCAACCGATACATTCATCGTTGGAGGGTAAAGAATGAACGATAGACTTGAGCATGAATTAACAATAATAGATTTTATGACAACAGGACATAATTCTTGTTTTGTAAAGGTATCCGGTTTTGATGCCGAATTCGAAAAGGAATTTATAGGCGAAGTCAAATTTGTCGGTAAAGCGCCCTTTGGAGATTTAATACATCCACAAAGGTCACCTTTATCGTCCACTTGCAGGGAATTTGTTCGCGAAGATTTATTGTGCAGATACGGTAAAGGGCAGTTTGATTGAAGAAGTTCTCTATTGACTATTTGTAAGTGTGAAAATATGACAGTTGATGAATAAAATCTTATGTTTGAGGTGATTTTATGGTTTATGCAGAAATATTGAGTAACATAAACTCTGCTATCTCTAGTAAAAAAGCTAATTTAAATATCAAAATTGATCGTTTAATAGCTGCCAAAAACGATATTATAGCAGAACAAAGTATGTGTCTTAACGAAATTAGGAAAATCAACAACCCAGAGCTAGGTAGAAACTGGACAGGAAAGCGCTCGGATGACTTTCAAGAAGCTCGTCAAGATGCATATAATGCCATGTTCAATGTCATACATGACGATTATGACGACTACCAATGGAAAATTGAAGCGATGATTACCAAGTTAAATGCCGAGAATACACTTCTAAGTATAGCTGGGAATATTGCACAAGAAGCCGATCACCTATTAAATAAAGGTGAAGATGCATTTGAGCAGCTGGAAAGTAAAATCTCGGATTTAAAAAGACGCCTTAGTTAATAACGCTAACTGAAGTTTACGTAAATATATTTCAGATTTCATCGATTAAAAAAGCTGTTTTGATAGATAAATCTCGAATATCGTAGATAAAAGCTCCGTTTTGATAGATAAATCTTGAATATCGTAGAAAAAAAAGCAGTTTTGATAGATAAATCTCAAATATCGTAGATAAAAGGACCGTTTTGATAGATAAATCTCGAATATCGTAGATAAAAGCTCCGTTTTGATAGATAAATCTCAAATAT
>NZ_LMBV01000070.1 GCF_001439925.1 Peribacillus muralis | reverse complement strand
GACGGTTTTCCACCATTTTCATTCTCTGTGGTGCAGCGCTGGTCGTGCGCTGCATGGTTGGCTAACGGGGCAGGTTTGTTAAAGAAGGAAACTCTTTTTACTAGAAAGAAATACAATAGAGAGGTGATAATGTGAATGAAAATATGAAATGTTTAGGATGTAGTTTAGCTAATAAAATTGCACCTGTAAATCTAGTCTTCGAGAACAATTTTGTTTGTTGCATTTTAGATCACGACCCTTTTAATGAAGGGCACGTTATGATACTACCAAAAGAGCATTTTGAAGATGTTGATGAACTGGATGCAAATACCGCAAACGCCATCATACAGGCAGCGAGGTTACTTTCAAAAGCAATAAAGGTACTATATAAACCTGACGGGATAACAATATGTCAAAATGGAGGAATATTTAGCGAGTTAACTCATTTCCATATGCACGTTGTACCAAGGTATAAACATCAGTCATTTGCTGATTTTTATTCGGACAAGTCTTTAAACAATGAAATTATAAAAAATAAATTGTTATATACAAGGGATGAAATTGTAGAAGCTATCAAAAAAATAATTTAATTCCTCTTCAACTAATGGGTGCTTTAGCTTAGGACTAGAGCTGCCTTTAAGAAAACTCTTTTCTTATGGAACTATAGGGGCAGGTTTGTTCAACAAGAAGTCCACTGTAAAATATAATGAGACGTATTAATGAAAATAAAATAA
>NZ_LMBV01000069.1 GCF_001439925.1 Peribacillus muralis | reverse complement strand
ATCCAGTCTGCAACCAATCGCTGCTGCTTTTTTCAACCCGTCTTGTCCTCTCTTCATATCAGTCTATGAACGGGGCGGGAAGGCTACCATAAAGAAAGAACGGAAGCCGCGTTTTCCTAGCAGCTTCCGTCCCGATCTTCCGGACAACTAACCCAAATACCGATTTCGGATGACCCCCATGTGATGAATCTCGTGTCCTGCGATGCCGTACGCGAGGGCACGCGCCGTAATGCTTGCGTTGTTGGCTGTGCCTTTGCGGGACCACGCCTCCGCCGGTAATCCGCGCAGCAGTGTGATCGTCGATTGCCGTACGGCCCGGTAGTCTTCGGCCAATTGCGCGGTTGTCCAGCTTCCGAAAGGAGGCATGAACAATTCCTGGTCGAAACCGGACAGAGGCGTCTGGTCCCCTCTTGCGAACCGGAGCAGACGGTAGGTCATGACGCGTTCTCCGTCTGCAATGTGGCCCACGACTTCTTTCAGTGTCCATTTTCCTTCCGCATACCGATACGCGCCATGGCTTTCGGTCAACGATGCCAGCAGCTCGGTCATTTGCTTTTCCTGGGCCAGCAGAATGTCGATGATGTTGCCATCCGGCACCAACCTGATATACTTTCCGAAGTCCCCGGCATATTCTTCTTCTGACGGTCTATGATTCATGCGTAATCACCTCTTTATGGAGTTATAGAAAATTAAAATGCTCTTTCCAATGCTCTACCGCGATTTTTTTGCGAATTTCGTAATTTCGG
>NZ_LMBV01000068.1 GCF_001439925.1 Peribacillus muralis | reverse complement strand
AACTACCATGAAAATTAAACACTAATAAGCAGGAAAAAGACCATATTAAATAAAACGCAAGCTTCAAATTTTTAAAAAAAGAGCAGCGCCTTATTAGAGATTTCCTAATAAATCGGTGGTTAGGATACTTCTGAAATATTTACGGTATATCCTAAGTTTTCTAACCTTCGAACCGAATTTCGTACAATGGAAGCTTGCTTTTGTTTATCAAAATAATCTTCGCCTAAGTCTACATACATTTCTTTCCTTGTTAAAAGATAATAAGAAATTCTTAACATGGCGTGGGCAACGACAATTCCAGCTCGTTTTCTTCCTTTTCGCGCAGCTGTCCGTCTGTATAGAGCTCCAAGATAGTTTTTGGAGGCTCCAACTGAATGAGCAGCTTCGGTTAAAGCAGATTTTAAATATTTATTTCCCTTTTTGCCCCTGGTTGATTTCCTTTTTCCTGCACTTTCATTGTGTCCTGGTACGAGGGCGGCCCATGAACATAATCTGGCTGCACTTTCGAACTGTTTTTCAACGTCCGTTCCGATTTCAGCTAGTATTTGTTCTGCCATTCGAGTGGCAATACCAGGTATTGAATCCAGTCGTTCTATGCTTTCTTGATACACACTAACTCTTTGGGCAACCTCTTGATCGAGTTTTTCAATCTGTTCAGTCAGAAAATCAATATGAGTTAGAATCGTTTTAAGCATCATTCGTTGATGAGGATTCACATACCCATTCAGGGCAAGGATTAAATCATCTTTTTTCTTCTTCAT
>NZ_LMBV01000067.1 GCF_001439925.1 Peribacillus muralis | reverse complement strand
CCCGTTAGCCAACCATGCAGCGCACGACCAGCGCTGCACCACAGAGAATGAAAATGGTGGAAAACCGTCCATACTGATTCTATGGCTGGGTGAGGAAGGTCGATGAACTATGGTGCCATTAGAGCCCATCCGTTAGTCTGACTCCAACGACCTCGGTGCATCACAGACTGTCGCTCCCTTACGGGAAGCACTCATGGTAGATTAATCCTATTCTGGTTTTTGCACCAGCCTCTAATTTTTTGCCATAGAAAGGATGGTTTCAATGGAAGTTATCATTGAACGAGTATGCGGAATGGATGTACATAAAGATAACATTACCGCCTGCATTATGACCCCCGAAGGAAAGGAGATTCAAACATTTTTTACAAAAACGGTGTTTTTAATTCAACTGATGGATTGGATTAAATCACATGGTTGCACTCATGTCGCTATGGAAAGCACAGGTGTGTTTTGGAAGCCTATCGTGAACTTAATTGAGGCTGAAGAAATGGAATTTTTAGTTGTTAACGCACAACATATGAAAGCAGTGCCTGGTCGAAAAACAGATGTCAAAGATGCTGAGTGGATCGCTCAACTTCTTCGTCATGGGTTGTTGAAGGCAAGCTTTATCCCTGATCGAAATCAGCGAGAATTACGTGAGCTTGTTCGTTATCGCAGAAGTATTATTGAAGAACGAGCTAGACAGCATAATCGAATTCAAAAGGTGCTTGAAGGTGCAAATATCAAATTAGGCTCTGTCGTATCGGATATTATGGGCGTTTCATCAAA
>NZ_LMBV01000066.1 GCF_001439925.1 Peribacillus muralis | reverse complement strand
GAAACGGTCTAGAACGGTTGGAATACCCAATAGCCGAACTCCGCCGTTTGGTTTCGGGATTTCGATACGACGGACGGGCTGCGGTTGATAGGTACCCTGTAAAAGGGCAGTTTTCATGTTGTACCATTCGGTTGCGAGGTGCGCTCTCAGGTTTTGAACCGGCATTCCATCTACACCATGGCTTCCCTTATTTCTTTCTACACGCTTCAATGCCTGTATTAAGTTTTCCCTCTCTAGTATCTGTTCCATTAACATCGTTGATATCCTTTCCCTGCGTGGACGAGATGGTCTATTTGTGCCTTTATCTGCTCCACCCTTTTGAAGTTCCCCGTGTATTCACCACTTCTTCCTTCAAATAAGTTCCGTTAGGAATTGTTTGCTTCTTCGCAAAATAACGAACGCCTAGTATCCGTCCTCCTCAATCTGTTCGGTCCTTCCTTATCTTCTCGAGTAGACAAGTACTATGACCTCTGCTGACTTCTGATGATTCAGCTGTCCATCACTGGACAGGTTACCAAGTGTACTTGGCTGTCATCAGACCTCCCCGGGTAAGAGTGCAATCTTTCCCTCCATCTATCTGCTTCATTTACTCTGTACCACCTTCGGCAGTAAGGACTTTGTTTTGTTTCGCAAACTCATCCAATGATACCTAGCCTTATATGAAGTTCGTGTTCCTCAGACCGGAGGTTTGCCGCTTGCTTCCTTCAGATTCCACGTCACCATGGACACCCTTGCATTAAGCTAACCATTACTACTGCCTTCATGGTTCGGGACTCACACCCTATAGATTGCACCCATGCCGGGCGCACGAAAA
>NZ_LMBV01000065.1 GCF_001439925.1 Peribacillus muralis | reverse complement strand
GGCGGAGTTCGGCTATTGGGTATTCCAACCGTTCTAGACCGTTTCATTCAACAAGCCATTGCCCAAATATTGACCAAGATATATGACTCAACCTTTTCGGAGAATAGCTATGGATTTCGCCCTAACAAACAAGGGCACCAGGCGGTTCGAAAGGCAAAGTCCTATATAACCGAAGGTTATACATGGGTAGTGGATATGGACTTGGAGAAGTTCTTCGATAAAGTGAATCATGACAAGCTCATGGGAATGTTAGAGCGGAAAATTGAAGATAAACGAGTTCTCAAACTGATTCGTAAATTCCTTCAAGCAGGCATTATGATAGGCGGACTTTTTCATAAAAGTGAGGAGGGAACTCCGCAAGGAGGTCCGTTAAGTCCTTTATTATCTAATATCATGTTAGACGATTTAGATAAAGAACTAGAGAAACGCAATCTTCGATTCGTAAGGTATGCGGATGACAGTACTATATTTGTGAAGACACGAAAAGCCGCCAAACGTGCAATGGGAAATATCTCAAGCTTCATTGAAAATAAACTGAAGCTAAAGGTCAACTACGAGAAGTCGAAGTATGATCGCCCTTGGAACAGGACGTTTCTCGGTTTTAGTTTCACGAAGTCAAAGAAGAACCCGAAGGTTCTACTGGCTAAACAAACGGTGAAGAGAGTAAAGAAACGAATCAGGGAAATGACCTCGAGAAAATTACCGATACCCATGAAACTCCGAATAAATAAGTTAAAGCAATACCTTAGAGGTTGGATGGGGTATTTCGCCCTCATTGATACTCCGAACGTATTGAAGAATTTAGATTCTTGGATTCGAAGAAGACTCAGGATGTGCCTATGGAAACAATGGAAATTGCCAAGAACGAGAGTGAGGAAACTCAAAGGATTAGGCGTCCCATTTGGAAAAGCATATGAATGGGGAAATAGCAGAAAGGGTTTTTGGCGCATAGCGCATAGTCCTGTTCTAGACAAAACCCTTAATAATGTTTATTGGCACCACCAAGGGTTAGTCAATCTATATGAACGATATACAAAACTACGTCAGACTTAAACTGAACCGCCGTATACCGAACGGTACGTACGGTGGTGTGAGAGGTCGGAGGCTAGGCGCCTCCTCCTACTCGATT
>NZ_LMBV01000064.1 GCF_001439925.1 Peribacillus muralis | reverse complement strand
GCACATAACCCTGTCAAGTAGACAATAAAAAAAGAGTGTTTTTTAAGCTGCGGCCTTTTCTCGATATTCAATTGGGGAAAGGCCGTTGAATTTCTCTTGAAAGCGAGCCGTATTGTAAAACTCTATATACTCTTGAATAGCTAGGTAAGCTTGCTCTGCTGTTTTTGGACATTGTAAATATAACTTTTCTGTTTTTAAATGTGAGAAAAAGCTTTCTATACACGCATTGTCGTGACAGTTTCCACGACGAGAGTGGCTTCCGCGAATGCCGAGTTCCTTCACCTGATTTTCATATGATTTCGTCGTATATTGGAATCCCTGATCTGAGTGTAGCAGAGCCCCCTTGCTAAACGGCTTGTCCTTTAGTTGGTTTAGCGTATTATGAACCAATTCAAGGTCATTTCGTGTAGAAACTTCCCATGCAACAATTTCATTATTATACAAATCTAAAACGGCGGAAAGGTAGGCAAATGTTTCTCCAATCCGTACATAGGTTATATCTGTTACTAACTTATGAAACCTCATCTCTGCGTAAAATTCACGATTTAAGACATTATGAAATACAACTGACCCTCTTCGACCGTAGAAAGGGCGTTTCTTTCGAATGACAGATTGGACCCCCAACTCTCTCATTAATCGACGAACACGCTTGTGGTTTACAACGATTCCTTCTCTGGACAAAGCTCTGGTCATCCGTTTATATCCGTAGTAGGGGTGTAGCTTATGGATGGCTAAAATATGTTCTTTTATCCATAGATTTTTCTCCAGTCGCAAAGAACGAGCAGAATGTGTCTTCCGCCATTTGTAGTATCCAGCCTTTGAAACTTCAGCGATTTTTAATAGCCACGAAAGTGGATACGTTTTCCTCAAACCATCAATTATTTGAAACCTTACGACTTTCAGGACCATTCCTTCCCATGTAGATTTGGATTGCGCTTTTTTAAATAAGTCACCTGCGCTTTTAGATAGGCATTTTCCTCTTCGACACTAGAAAAATTCTTACGGTTCCATACACCACGTTGATCTTCAAAAGACTCGTTATTCTGCACTTTCTTTACCCAACTCGCTATCTGAGCATCACTTTTAATACCAAAACGCTCACGAATTTGACGATATGACCAACCTTCCTTCACCTTCAGACGAACCACTTCTCTCTTTAATTCTTCTGTATATGCTTGAAACGTTTGCCCCTT
>NZ_LMBV01000063.1 GCF_001439925.1 Peribacillus muralis | reverse complement strand
CATTACTGGATTAATCTTTCGAAATGGCTATTTAAACAAGGAATTGAGGTAGTAACGGTAAACCCTCACTTAGTAAAAAGAAATAAAGAAAACCGTGATAATACTCAGTCGAAAAGTGATAAGAAAGATGCCCTGGTCATCGCTGATATGGTGAAGAATGGTTACTACTCCTTCGTCAGGGACACTTCAGAATCATTTGAAATACTTAGGGTCCTTATGTCTAACCGTGATGTGGTAGTTAAACGACTCGTTAGCACTATTAATCAATTAAACCGTTGGGTTGATATTGTCTTTCCCGAACTCAGGCAGGTATTTAAAGACATTACTGCTAAAGGGGCAATTGCCACACTTCGTTTATTTCCATCTCCAATGGAACTGCGTTCCCTGAAACCTGATGATGTTGTATCAGGATGGAAATCAATAATGAAGAGACAGCCTGGATTAAGGAAAGCCCAATTACTTCTTCAGTTAGCTAGGAAATCTGTCGGCACAAGACAGGCTCTTGAAGCGTATAAATTTCATTTGGAACAATTATTAGAGGAGTATGATTTCGCAGTCTTACAACTCGAAAGAGTGGAACAAGAGGTTAAGGATGTATTAAAACAAATACCTTTTGCCAAGAAGCTGCTTGCCATTAAGGGAATTAGTGAAATTTCTTTAGCCGGAATATTAGGTGAAGCAGGAGATCTAAGTGGTTTTTCACACGGTAATTCTTTACTTCGGCACGCTGGGTTGCATCTGGCTGAAGCAAGCTCTGGTAAGTGGAAAGGCCAAATTGTCATCTCTAAGCGAGGACGATCCAGGCTAAGACGTTTCCTTTACTTAGCCACCATGAGCCTTGTGATGAATAACACGGAATTTCGAGCTATTCACTCCCTTAATGTTAAGGTGAAAAAAATGAAGAAAATGAAATCAATTATGAAATTGGTAGGTAAGCTAGCCAGGATATTTGTTGGAATAGCACGCAGAAACGAGGCTTATTGTGCAGATAAAGTTCAACCTATTACTGAACTGGTTGCATAGTTTTAAAGGGGATTTTTTAATTGGGTTCTCGAAGGGAACCTTCAAAAACTTATTTTCATAGACTTTTTTTACGAATGTTGGCTTATTCGTAGGATTTCAAATATGTACGGAGTACCAGATTTCTTCAACAAAAGGGCACTGACCCATCAGGTTAGCATAACTGGCCTCCACCCCTTGGATAGGCATGACGAAGGAATGATAGGGCAAT
>NZ_LMBV01000062.1 GCF_001439925.1 Peribacillus muralis | reverse complement strand
TGGAGTTAGTATAGTTTCATGGACACATTTTAGTTAAGTCCTTACAATGATTTTTGAGAGGATGTGTCCGTCTTGGAACGTAAGAATACAGGTAAAAAATACAATAATGAATTCAAGAAGACTATTGTAGATCTTTATCACTCGGGTAATTCGGTCAAAGAATTAAGCGGCGAATATGGCGTATCAGAAGTTACCATTTATAAATGGGTTAAAGAATATACTCCAATCGGTTTAGGGGAAGAGTCCATGACTCCAAAGGAATTAGCCGCCATTCAAAAGGAAAACCTTCGGTTAAAGCAAGAAGTTGAAATCTTAAAAAAGGCTATGGCCATATTCGCGAAAAAGTAACCGAGACAGATCTTACCGAACTTATTGAGGAACACAAGAAACAATATCCCGTACAGAAGATGTGTGAAATACTAGAAATCCCAAGAAGCAGCCATTATCAGTCCCTTCAAATAGTCGTATCAAATCGCGAACAGGAAAACCAAGAACTCACGAAGGAAATTCATCTCATTTACCTGGAAAGCAAGGGACGATATGGGGCTCCAAAGATTCATGAAAGCTTATTAACCAAAGGGTTTTCCCTAAGTCTAAAGCGTGTTCAACGTTTGATGAGCAAGGCGAGAATTCGTTCTATTACTAAGAAAAAATACCGTCCCTATCCATCTAAAGAAAAGGTTATTCAATTGGATAATTTGCTAAAACGAGACTTCACTACTCAGACCATTAATGAGAAATGGGTAGCAGATATTACGTATATCCACACGTTAAAAGACGGATGGTGTTATTTAGCTTCGGTATTGGACCTTCATTCTAAGAAAATAGTAGGGTATTCATTTTCTCGTTCAATGACGACAGAACTGGTCATAAAATCTTTCAATAACGCACACTTATCACAAAAGCCCTCGGAGGGATTAGTTCTTCATACGGATCTTGGCTCACAATATACAA
Source organism: Peribacillus muralis (assembly GCF_001439925.1). Lineage (GTDB taxonomy): Bacteria > Bacillota > Bacilli > Bacillales > DSM-1321 > Peribacillus > Peribacillus muralis. Next base: position 309 of record NZ_LMBV01000062.1, on the reverse strand, counting down.
GCACTGAGTTTACTCAACATATTCAAAACCATCATATTAAGCAATCCTTTAGTCAGAAAGGTTGTCCGTACGATAATGCCTGTATTGAATCCTTTCATGCCCTATTAAAAAAGGAAGAAGTCAACCACGTACAATATCAAGACTATCAAACAGCTAAATTAGCGATGTTCCAATTTATTGAAGGTTGGTATAACCGAAAAAGAATTCACAGCAGCTTGGGCTATCAAACCCCACAAGCCATTGAAGATCGAATTAGGAATACAGCTTAAGATTTAACCTTTTAGTGTCCAAAATATTGACTCAAATCCA
>NZ_LMBV01000060.1 GCF_001439925.1 Peribacillus muralis | reverse complement strand
GAACGGTACGTACGGTGGTGTGAGAGGTCGGAGGCTAGGCGCCTCCTCCTACTCGATTTATGGAACTAAAGGGGCAGATTAGTTCATCAAGAAATAAAAGTATAAATAGTTTTCTATTGAATAAGCTATTCCTAATGTTGATATATGGGAGGCATTAAGATGAACAAACGAACTTTTATAATAGGAACAGCCATCTTAGCTGTAATAACTACATTTATGTTTTCTTTTACGATGATCAATGATGACGCATCAGCGAAGGAAATCGAAAAAACATGGAAACATATTGGGAAATCTGCTTCAGATAATGACATTACACTGACAATTCGTGACGCAGTTAAGGACGAAAATGGCATTCATCTTAAATACGTCATCATGTCTAAAAAAAATATTCATTCTCGCGAAATTCCAGAAACAATTTTTGAGGGAACAAATATTTTAATCAATGGTGAAAAGATGAATGCTGGTACTTCTTATGAAACAAAACAAGTTGGAAAGGGTGAAGTTATAGGGTTTATCCATATTACACCTGAAAACGAGCTCCCCGATCATTATGATGTAAAATTCAATGCGGATTCCGTATTAAAACAACCTGGGCAATGGCCAATAAATTTTTCCTTGTAAATAAGTCAGCAAAAAAGCTGGGTTTTTATATGGATAGTTTTTACAATAATTCTTAATGCCTAAATGAACTAACGGGTGCGTTATCTTAAGATCAGAGCTGTCTTTAAGGCAGCTCTTTCTTATGGAACTAAAGGGGCAGGTTAGTTTAATAAGAAACATCAAATTGGTAAAACTACCTATGTAAAAACCAAACAGGAAGAGGTAGTAAATTGAAATTACTTTTTATACGTTTATTTGTTGTATTTATTCTAATTCAGAACGTTCCACTAATAGTTCAAGCTAAAGAAATCAAATATAATCACGAAAGTATAACTATCTCTGGAATCAAGAAGAAAGTTGATTTTAAAGTAGTTGTTCCTCAAAATATTCCAAATGATTGGACGTTAGAAATAAAAACATACCCTTGGGATGAAAAAGACAAAATAACTAATTTTAGTTTGCACTATATGGATAGCGACGATAAATATTTGCTAATTAGTATTGATCAAAGGAAGGGACCTTTTAAGAAAGAAATGCACATAAACGAAGAGCAGGTAGATATAAACGGTCATAAGGGCTTTTTTGTAGAATGGGGTAATAGTGGTGAGTTAGATAAAAAGAGAGAACTTGTTACTGGTGGTTTACTTCGTTGGGTACAAGAAGGAACTTATGTAGAAATGCATAGCTCACGGATATCAAGGAATAAAATGTTGGAAGTTGCAAGGTCAATGAAATAATTTATAGAACTAACGGGTGCGTTAGCGTTACAAGAAGGATGCCAAATGGCGGCCTTAGGACGAGAAAAGTGAGAATAGCTGATTAAATTGTTCTTATATCAGGTGAATAAAGAATATAATTAGACTTCAGATAGGGGTGAAAATAAAAATGAAACCAGATGAAACAGAAGAGTTTATTTTACTAAATCAGATTGTTATTACGGAAGAGTTTTTAAGTTCGCATCCTAGTGTTGAAAAAACACAACAAGTCTTAAATCATGTTAAACGGACAGGCTGCTTAGATGAACCCATTACGATAAATAGGGATACTAAGATTCTTATAGACGGTTATAGACGCTATATCGCAGCCAAAAAGGTGGGGATGGAACTAGTCCCTATTATTTATGAGAAATAAGCTTTTACATAATAAACATAGAAAAAATGAAGAAAACCCCTGAAATCAAAAGTTTTTGGGGGTTTCTCCTATAAGTTCGTTGTAAACCAGAACAATCCAGCACACTGGTGGCGTTAGCTTAAGATCAGAGCGTTCTTTAAGGTAGTTTTTTCTTTATGGAACTAAAGGGGCAGGTTTGTTCAACAAGAAGTCCACTGTAAAATATAATGAGACGTATTAATGAAAATAAAATAA
>NZ_LMBV01000012.1 GCF_001439925.1 Peribacillus muralis | reverse complement strand
TAACGGAGAACGGAGTGATCTACTCCAACCTCTTTAGCTAACTCTCGATAACTTACTAAATCATTCAAATAACGTTGTATGGCCTGATGCTTTACTTCTAAAGTGAATTTACCCAAATGAAGTACACCTCCTATTGTAAGATATGTGTCCAACAATGGGGGTGCACTTCAAAAGCCGAGGAGGCTCAAGGACCGCCTCTGGATAAGGGAGTGCCTGCAGTGGAATGAAACGTTCTAGGTACACCACCACAATACAATGGTCAAAAAGGATTTCTTCTTTGTTTTCATGGTCAGTAAAATGAAACGCTAAGTTTACAGCGCCACCAAACTTGAGGGCAATGAAAGTGTAACTTCGTAGTCACGCACAGTGGATCGCCTGCAGTGGAATGGAACGTTCATTGTACAAATCGTTAAAACTAGGGAACGGAGATTCTATCTTTGTTCTCAAGCAAAGTGGAATGCAAAAGCAAAAAAACTGCAGACAAAACTCCATTATTATCGAGTTTGACTACAGTTTGAAACGTCTAAGCTTCCGCTTAGACGTTTTTTTTGCCATGGGCATGTTTTATCATGTATTTTACGTATTGTTTTTCAAATTCTTGGAACAACTCGCTAAGCTGTCTATATGAAGGAAAGAAAGCCGGTCGAGAAAGGATGAACGAAAGCCTCTCTGTTACGTTTACCGGAATCGTTTCGAAGGACTCCATTTGTTCCTGCCAGGCTCTCAACATCACTGGCCTTCCATGCAACCAGAAGACCGCTGCTAAAAATAAGCTGATGCCCCGCTTCATGAGCCCTAAGGTTTGTCCCGCTTTACGTTCTGAAAATAACAGCCTGCATTCAGAATCAATTTGCTTCCATTTTTCCAGAACTTCCTTTACATGCTCAGCCCCATTTGACCAAGGGGGATAAGAAACCACATCATTTAAATAAAGAACCTCATATGGAAAGGATTCATATGGAATTGAAGCACTCCATTCCGCATAGAGTTCTTTATCCAAGACAATTTCCCTTTCAGGGAAAAACAAAGCATGATCCAATTCCTTGGGCACTTTCACCGATACAAGCTTTGTCACTTGGCTTCTTTCCTTTTCATTCGTTTTTTTCCTTCACGGCATACTTCAAGAAGAGGACAGACTTCACATCGTGGTGACTGCGCCTTGCAATGATAGCGTCCAAAGAAAATCAGCCGATGATGGGTAACGGACCATTCATTCATTGGGATCTTTGTCATCAAGGCTTTTTCAACCTCTAAGACGCTATCCTTCCAGCGGCAAAATCCCAAGCGCTTGGAAACACGCTCTACATGCGTATCTACAGCTATCGCTGGCACATCATAGGCAACGGAAACGACCACATTCGCCGTCTTTCTACCGACGCCAGGTAATTTAACTAGCTCATCACGATCCCGGGGTACTACCTTGCCGTATTCGTCGATCAGCATACGCGACAGCTTTTGAATATTTTTAGCCTTGTTACGAAACAAACCGATGGAGCGAATATCATTTTCCAGCTCTTCTATCGGAACGCTTATGTAATCCTCAGGCGTTTTATATTTTTGAAATAAATCCTTTGTGACTTTATTGACCAACACATCCGTACATTGAGCTGACAGTGCCACAGCAATCACCAATTCAAATGGATTGGAATGATTCAGCTCACAATGGGCATCAGGAAACATTTCCCCCATTGTATCCAGACAGTATCGAATTTGAGCTTTGTTCAACATGTTCGTTCTCCTTCATTTGCATTACTGCTCGAGCCAATTGTAAAAGGGCACATCTTTGATTGGTTGTACATTTTCTGCCTTCCGTTCCCTCTTTTGATGGACTCTGAACTTTTGCCCTTGCTCCCTTGCCTGTGCCAAGGTTTTTATCCCGTTCTTTTTCCATTCGAATAATATCCGATCAATGTAACGAAAATTCAACTTTCCGGAAATGACTGATTCCCTAAGCGCTGACTTGATGATTTCAGGCTGGTGGTCATCCTCCATCCACATTGCCAATGTCTCACATTCAAATGGAGATAAAGGACGGCCAAACTCCTGTTCAAAAATCGTATATAGGCTCTCCTCCGCTTTTTGCACTTCAGCCGACTCTGCCTGCTTCAACGTTCTCAGGAAACAGTCCATCATTTTTTCATATAGTGGCGCTAGTGAATATTTTTCCTGGCCGATTTCTTGTTTCTCTTCAACCGCCATCTGTACAAATCCCCTTTGAACCAACCGCTGAATCAAGAATAGACATTCCGTTTCCTGTAATGTCATTACATCGGATATTTGGGACGGTGCAGGGAAATGGTTACCTTTATCGATAAAGCTTTGCAATTGTAATAATAGGACCATTTCTTGTTCATTCAGTCCCATTGACTTATAGTTAGTCAACAAAAAGGATGGAATCGTTATCGTTCCTTCCTTGAACCACGCATATAAATGTTCTTTATTCATGTTTTTGGACACCTCATTTTAAGTATAACATGAATACGGCTCCCCGAATAAGTTTATAATTTTAACAAAAAACGGTTATCTGCCAAAAATGACAAGATAACCGCTTCATCACGAGATCAAGGGTATAAACGATTTAACAGACGTGGGAATGGGATCGTCTCCCGAACATGTTCCACTCCGCTGATCCATGCAACGGTGCGTTCCAATCCCAAACCGAAGCCTGAATGTGGTACAGAGCCGTATTTTCTTAATTCCATATACCATTTGTATGCGTCCTCGCTCAATCCATGCTCATTTATTCTCTGTTCAAGCAATTTTTGATCATGAATCCGCTCAGAACCGCCAATGATCTCTCCATAGCCTTCTGGGGCGATTAAATCTGCACAAAGAACGACATCCTCCCGATCAGCAGCTGGCTGCATATAGAACGGTTTGATTTTGGTTGGATAGTGCGTGATGAATACCGGCTTATCATAACTTTCGGCAATTGCCGTTTCATGCGGCGCACCAAAATCATCACCCCATTGGATATCTTCAAATCCCTGTTCGTGAAGGAATTTTATCGCATCATCATACGTAATCCTCGGGAAAGGAGCTTGTATTTGTTCAAGTTTAGCTGTGTCTCGGCCTAATGTATTCAACTCAAGCTGGCAATTTTTCAATACCGACTGGACTATGGAAGAAACGAACTGTTCCTGAACCTCTAAATTCTCTTTGAATTCGATGAAGGCCATTTCTGGTTCAATCATCCAAAACTCGATTAAATGACGTCTTGTTTTGGATTTTTCCGCCCTGAAGGTAGGACCAAAGGAAAATACTTTTCCTAGTGCCATGGCTGCAGCTTCCATATAAAGCTGGCCACTTTGTGAAAGGTATGCATCCTCATCAAAATATTTAGTCGCAAACAATTCACTCGTTCCCTCTGGAGCGCTTCCAGTCAAAATTGGCGGATCGACCTTGACAAAGCCTTCTTCATTAAAGAATTCGTATGTAGCACGGATGATTTCATTGCGGATTTTCATGACCGCATGCTGACGTTTTGATCGCAGCCACAGATGGCGGTTATCCATTAGGAATTCAGGACCATGCGCTTTAGGTGTAATTGGGTAATCCAATGATTCATGGATGATTTGAATATCTTTCACTTGTAATTCAAAGCCGAACGGTGAGCGTTCATCTTTTTGGATGACACCTGTTACATACAAGGATGATTCTTGTGAAACCGATTTCGCACGGGCAAAAATTTCTTCACCCACATCAGCCTTCACGACCACGCCTTGAATGAAACCAGAGCCATCACGGATTTGAAGGAAGGCAATTTTCCCACTGGAACGTTTGCTGGCAAGCCAGCCCCCTATCGTAACTTCTTGATCGACGAACTTGCTAGCATCTTTTATTGTAATTTTCACGGATTTCCCTCCAAAAATAACTTACCTTATAAGGAATTTACTCTACTTATTATACCTATAGCCCTCCTTACAAGCAAATAAATCAGATGATTGATATTCACCCATTCTCGATATGATTTCAGAAAGCCGATACAAATATAGCTTGATAGATTACTTTTTTCCAATCTTTCTGAATACCCTTCTCCATCCTCCATTATATCCTGAATAATCTAAAAACGGTTGAACATGATCAATAAATCATATACGATATCATATATGATTATAAAAAAATTCAAGGGGTGAGTATCCGTGGTAAAAGCAAGGGCGAAGCTTAAAGATTCAGAGTTTGCGGAAGATGTCGAGATATTAAATAATAATAATATGGTAATGAACGGAAAAAACTGTGAGTTATCTCAAGTCAATCTTGATGTTCCGGTTACAGGAACGGTGTATGGAACACTATTAAACTACAAAGGTTCATTGGAAGCGCTAAAGAATCAGGTCCACCACCCTCCTTATAATGAACCGCCTAAAGGTCCTGTGCTTTATATTAAACCTAAAAACACGTTTTCTGCTTTTGCAAAACCCATCCCCCTTCCAACTGGGGTGCCTGAATTGGAAATCGGCGCAGCCCTTGGAATTGTAATCGGGAAGACAGCCACAAGAGTCAAGAAAGCGCAGGCAATGGATTATATAGAGGGATTTACGATCGTCAATGATATCAGCATCCCTCACGAAAGCGTTTACCGTCCAGCGATCCGCTATAAAGCGCGTGATGGGTTTTGCCCGATCGGTCCTTGGATCGTCCCAAAAGATTCCATTTCAAACCCCGATTGTTTAGCGATCCGTGTGTATATCAATGGACAGCTTAAACAGGAAAATACAACGTCCAATCTAATACGGCCCATTTCCCGGCTCATTGAAGATGTAACAGACTTCATGACTTTGAATGCCGGGGACGTTCTTTTAGTCGGAGTTCCGGAGAATGCCCCTCTCGCAAAAGCCAATGATCAAATCAGGATTGAAATAGACGAAATCGGTTATTTGGAGAACCCGATTATAACTGAGGAAAAACTAGCCATGGAGGGAATCTCATGAAGAAAGCGCGTATAGCCTATGCCGGAGCCATCCATCTGGCATGCGAATATAAGGGACAGCTAAAATTAACAGATGGGCGGATCGTTGAAGAGCAAGATGTTGTCTGGCTTCCTCCGTTGGAGCCCCGTACTGTATTCGCACTAGGCTTGAATTATGCAGACCATGCGAGGGAACTTGCTTTTAAAGCACCGGAAGAACCTCTAGCCTTCTTAAAAGGGCCAAATACCTTCATCGGTCACCGGGGACAGACAAGACGGCCGCTAGATGCCACATATATGCATTATGAATGCGAACTGGCTGTCGTCATCGGTAAAACGGCAAAGGGCGTAAAAAAGGCAGAAGCGTTTGAGTATGTTTGCGGGTATACCATTGCCAATGATTATGCAATAAGAGATTACCTCGAAAATTACTACAGACCGAACTTAAAGGTTAAAAATCGTGATACTTGCACCCCGATTGGCCCTTGGCTCGTCGACGCCGGAGATATTCCTGACCCGATGAACCTTAGCATAAAGACATACGTTAACGGGAAATTGACCCAGCAAGGTAATACGAGCGACATGATATTCGGGATTGCTGAATTAATTGAATACTTCAGCAGTTTCATGACTTTGAGTCCCGGCGATGTCATATTGACAGGTACACCTGAAGGTTTGGCGGATACCGCTGTAGGGGACGAAATCACGACTGAAATTGAAGGAATCGGAAAGCTCGTCAGCACAATCGTCAGTGACGATATCTTTACAAAAGGGTATGAACCGACGGATATAAAAATCGATTGTTAATGGAAAGGACCAATCATATGCCTCATATCATTGTAGAATATACGGATAATATTAAAGATGACATCCAGATTGAAGAATTATTAATGAAAATGAATGATGTTTTGATCTCCTATCCCACCATCTTTCCAATTGGAGGAATCCGTTCCCGTGCCATTGAATTGAAGCATTATCGTGTTGCCGACGGCTCAGAGGATGATGCCTTCGTTCACGTCATACTGAAAATTGGCGCTGGAAGAAAAGGTCGTGATAAAACGGATGTATGTGACAAGCTTTTCGCAACGATGGAAGACCACTTCGCCCAGCTTTTTTCCAAGAGATATCTCGCCCTTTCCATGGAGCTTTCGGAATTCAGTGAATCGGGCACCTATAAAAAGAATAATATCCATAATCGGTTTAAGTAAAGATTGTTTTCCAATTGAAAGGCCTTCCTGATGATCAGGAAGGCCTTTCATTATTACACTCGACATGTATCAGTTAATTTCTGCGAGATGTTCTGACCGGTTTAAGAACTCCTTGACCCGGTCCACATATTCCTGTTTATCATAGCCGTTATATAAAGCGCTAGCCATGCGGATCGGATCTCCAAAAAAGAACCGTTCATACAGCGTTTGCCTTGTGCCAAACGAGCTCATGCACACATCCCATGCAAGCCGGTACAATCTGACCCTTTCATAAGCCGGACCATTTGCTGCCTGAAGATATTTATCTAAATCCGGCCGGAGCTCTGAATTGAAATCAGCTTCATTCGGAATCGCCATTAGGCCGCTAGCTCCAAGAAGCTGCATGATTTCACTGAATCTTGGATAAATTTTCGGATAATAATTACGGGCAATGTTCAACGGAGTGAAATCAGGTGTCATGATTCCCCACTTATCCACTTTTGCATTAGCCTCAGAAGCTGTAATGAACGCCTTCACCGTTTCAAGCGCGATGATGACTTCCGAAATCTTTTCCTGAACATGCTGATATTGCCCAATGTTGATCGTTTCCACCATTAGCTGCAGAATCCCAAGAACGAACTCCGTTTTGGTAATATTCTTCGCTACCACCTGATGCGTCATATGAACCACGGCATTGCTTTCAATATAAGCCTGGTTACAAATACCTACATCCCCGTAGGCAAATACCCGATTCCAAGGCACGACCACATCATCAAAAACGATGATCGTATCCATTTCCTCAAATCTTGAGCCAAGCGGATGGTCATAATGTGATTTGCCATAATCGAAGGATTCACGACAGATGAACTTTAATCCCGGTGTATTATTTGGGATGGAGAAAGCGAATGCATAAGGGTTTTCTTCTTCGGATTGCTTAAGCAACGTTGAAGGAAAAACCATGATTTCATCCGTTATTCCCCCTTGAGTAGCGAGTAGCCTTGCTCCTTTAATGATAAGCCCTTCAGAATTCTTTCCCGCTATCCTGGCAGCGATGTATGGATCGGGAAGGTTTGCCGCACTTACCCCCCTATTAACCTGCGGCTGAATCAAGGTATGCGTCAATGACAAATCCTTTTCGCGACAGAGCTCATAATACGCTTTCATATTTTTTGCAAATGCCGGATCCTGTGTGCCGAACATGTCCGCAGCCGAGCCATAGGCCATCATCCCGCTATTGATATAATCAGGCGACCTTCCCATCATGCCATTATTATGGCGGGCCCATTCTTGAATCATTTTTCTTCTTGTTTCGAGGTCTTCCTTCGTCCGGGGCTGCATGAATGATGTCCCTACCCTATCCTTCGAGGCCGGAGAGATATATGTCATGATGTCTTGTTTCCCAGGGTCATGCTGAAGGTCATATAATTCTGCCTGAGTTTTCATGACCCCCTGAAATGCTGGATGTTCACTGATTCTATCCTTCACTTGCTCTCCGTTGATCCATACATTCGCCTTTGCTTCGTCAACCCTATTAATATATTCTTCCCCTGTTTTTGCTGGCATGCCAGTTTCCTCCTCTAACCACTTTTCATGAAGCGCTTTCACATAATGATTACGAAAATCCAATTAATTACTTGAGCAAAATATACCGTGTGTCATTAATTACAAAAAACAGCTCAGCAATTTCTCAAGGAAGCTGCTTCCACTCCTATCGGACAGAACCGAAGTCTCTGAAACCTTACAGATAGTTCAGCAGTATGTGCTCACTGCTGCCCTATCCAAAACTCATATCCATTAGATGATGAATTCAGGCTTGCTTTTTTCTAGGATTGGGTCTTTAAGAGGAACTTCTTCGCGCGTAATGATATCAAGGACAACGGAAGCCTCATCGAACCAACAATCAGGAGCTTTGGCACCCCAGAAGGTTTGGCGCCTCGGATCATCCAAATCCCAATGGATCGGTTCGGTATCTGGATCGGACGTTAGATAATCGCCATTGTATAGTTCGATCCTATGTCCATCAGGGTCTCTTAAATAAAGGAAGAATGCGTTGGATAGACCATGCCTTCCGGGTCCGCGTTCGATGGATTGTGCATACCCGAGTGAGGCCAGCACATCACAAGCATGGATGATTGCAAGCGGATCAGGGAGCCAAAAGCCGACATGATGTAGCTTTGGACCAACTCCGTTCATGAAGGCCTGATCATGAACCGTTTGCTTTCTGTGAAGCCATGTGGCCCATAATTGCCCCGCCTCATCAACTGTATCTTCCGAGCAGGCAAAACCTAATTCTTTCACATAGAAATCAAATGCTTTTTGCACATTTGGGACACTGCAATTCACATGATCGATCCTCTGGACTCTTGCGCCCTTATGCAATTCGAAGCGTTGCAGCAGTCTCTCCGCTTTATCCATTTTACTGAAAAACTCCATTGGCAAGCCGGAAATGTCCTGAACCCGAAGCGCCCTGCCTAATGCATGCTGCGTTCCTTCTGCCATCCACTTCATTTTCATCCCTTTGGATTTGAATAGTGATTCCAGTTCATTAAGATCCTCATCTTTTTCTACCTTGTAGCCAATTGCTTCCACACTTGGCTTTTCCGCCTTTTGCAGGATCAGCGAATGATGGTGTGCTTCCTCCAGACCACGTAAATAGATGTGATCATTCGTTCTCTCCGTTTCAATGAATCCTAAGGCATCCACATAAAATGCTCTCGATTTGTCTAAATCGGTAACATTAAGAATCGTTCTGGCAACACGGATAATGGAAAAGCTCATTGTGTTCTCCCCTTCTCAATCTCGATTATTTTTCGGCAGAAGAAACGGCATTCTGTTTATCCACTCCAAACTTCGGGATGTGATGCTCACCAATTGCAACATGGATGACTTGGGTTTCCGTATAAAATTCAAAGCTATAATGGCCACCTTCACGTCCAACCCCACTATACTTCGAACCGCCAAACGGGATTCGCAGATCCCTGACATTTTGGGAGTTCACCCAGACCATCCCGCTATCGACAGCTTGAGCGAATCTATGTCCACGCTTCATATCATTCGTCCATACATATGCGGCAAGCCCATACTTAACATCGTTAGCCATTCTCAGGACTTCAGCTTCCGTCTTGAAGGGGATGACCGCCATCACCGGTCCAAAGATCTCTTCCTGTGCTACTGTCATATCATTTGTACAGTTTAGAAGAAGCGTCGGGGCAATGAAATTTCCTTCTTTGCACTCACTCGGGATAATACCGCTTACAATATCAGCGCCCTCATCTTTGGCTATTTTCAAATAACGGGAGACATTATCAAAATGGTTCCGATGGATAAGCGGTCCGATTTCCGTTCCTGGTTCCATCGGATCGCCAATTTTGATCGTGTGAACACGCTGCTTCAACTGTTGTACGAATTGGCCGATGATCGATTCATGGACGAATAGCCTCGAGTTGGCTGTGCAGCGCTCCCCATTGAAAGAATAAATTCCCCAAATAACGGAATCCAAGGCCTTTTCTAGGTCGGCATCTTCAAAAATGATCGCAGGTGACTTACCTCCGAGCTCCATGGAAAACCGTTTCATTGTATCGGCGCCATTTTTTATGATTTGAGCGCCAGTCGTCGTTTCACCGGTAAAGGAAATCAATTGTACGTCAGGATGGGCAACGAGCGATGCCCCTGCCGTTTCCCCGATACCGTGGACGATATTCAATACGCCTTTTGGCAAACCTGCTTGGTCAAAGATCTGGGCTAATTTATTGGCTGTCAAGGGAGACCATTCCGCTGGTTTAAGGACACAAGTATTACCTGTAGCCAGGGCCGGGGCGATTTTCCACGTTTCTAGCATGAAAGGTGCGTTCCAGGGCGTGATCAAGCCCGCAACACCTATAGGTTTATGAATCGTATAATTAATGAACGTATCATCCACCTGATACGATTCACCGATCAGCCTGCTTTTCACCATTTCAGCATAAAAGCGGAAATTCTCTGCTCCCCGTGCTGCTTGTTTCTTTGTCTGGCTAATGGGCAGCCCTGTATCAAGTGATTCCAGAAAAGAAATTTCTTCGGCATTTTCTTCGATTAAATCCGCAATCCTGCTTAAGTATGTCAATCTTTCTTCCATTTTCATCGTTCGCCATGGTCCATGATCGAATGCTTCTCTTGCAGCCGCTACCGCTTGATCGATGTCCTCTTTAAACCCTTCTGCGACATTATTGATTTCTTGATTATTAAAAGGGTTAAGATTGACGAAAGTTTTTCCTGAAATACCATCGATAAATTGTCCATTAATGTAATGCTGGACATCCTGCACGGGAAAAGTTGGCATGATGAAACCTCCTTCAATCTATTAATCCGTGAAGATCTTCGCAATCATGGTTTGATAACTTGTTCAACCAATCCATATGATTGGAGGGTTTCATGCAATTCCTTTTCCAAAGCTTCAGAAGGCGGGCCCATCGGCGGACGTAAGGCGGGATTGATTTTCCCCATCATCCCCATCGCCGCTTTCAATGGCCCAGGATTGGTTTCTTTAAACAAGACATCATTCAAGGGCATCATTTTATAATGGAGGTCGAGTGCCTTATCTACATCCCCTTCCACCCAATGGTTATAGACATCAGCCACTTCTTTAGGGGTGATATTGGCGGTTGCGCTTATATGCCCCGCTCCCCCGATCGCCAGCATCGGATAGCATAATAATTCAATGCCAGAATATAAGAGGAAATCCCTGCCGCAATTCAATAAGACACGGTTCACATGTTCGAAATCTTTATTGGATTCCTTCACACCAATGATGTTTTTACAATCTTCAGCAAGGCGGGCCAATGTCTTCACTTCTAAATTCGTTCCCGTCCTGCCCGGGATGTTATATACGACAATCGGAATGTCAACTGAATCCGCTACCGTCTTAAAATGATTGTAAAGTGCCAGTTGGTTCGGTTTATTGTAATAAGGAACGATAACCAATGCTGCATCCGCTCCCATTTCCTGGGCTCTTTTAGTCAAATGCAATGTTTCTTTTTGATTGGCTGATCCGGTACCAGGTGCAACCGGAACACGGGCTTTTGCTGTTTTTATTACGGTTTCCATCACCAATTCCCGCTCTTCCACCGTTAAAGAGCTGGGCTCTCCCGTCGTTCCACAAACTGATATGCCGTGGGAACCGCTTTCAATATGCCAGTTTACAAGATTTTCAATTGCCTGTACATCCACTTCCAAGTTATTATCAAACGGTGTGATGACTGGAGCGATCGATCCCCTTAAACGACTTTTGATTTCCTCGTACATTTTTATGACCACCCTTTTTATTAGTTTGAATATTATGAATACGGTATACAAAAAAAAACAGGCTTTGTTCTTATAAATAATCAATTGACTATTATAAAACAAAGCCTGGGCATTAAAGTGCATGGTCGTGGTTCGAATCCTCTCTCTGCATGAATGTACTGATGGCATTGAGCTTATGCTTTCTTACCAATGATTCAATTTCTTCAAATGAAGCTTTTTCCTTCAGGAGCTGGATGATGTTTTCATGTTCACGAATCGATTGGATTGCACGCTGCGGTACCATCGTGAACATCGACTTTCTGACTCTATTCATTCTTTGCTGCGACTGCTTGATTTCCTCTATTAAAAAGGAATTTCCGCACTTTTCATTAATTTCGGCATGAAAACACTCGTTTAATTTACCAAACAGCTCTAATTCAAAGTTATGGAGCGCTTTTTCCATTTCTTTGTTTAAACGAATTAGGTTGTCAAAATCGTGATCATTCATCGTTAAAGAACTTAGCGCAGCAGCATAGCCCTCAAGCAACGATAAAACAGAAAGCGTTTCAATGTATTCGCTCTCATTAATGCTTGTAACCACTGCACCACTATAAGGCTTATATTGAATAAGGCCGTCAGATTCCAGCTGTCTAATCGCTTCCCGGACAGGAATCGGACTTAAACTTAGGTCTTTAGCAACTTGATCGATAATGATCCGCTGTCCAGAACCATATGTTCCATCCAAAATTAATTTGCGAAGGTGCTCATAGGCCACTTGCTTTTTGCTGAGATTTTTATTTTTATTTTCCATATTTTCATCATATATGAAATCATATATGATTGCAATTGGTTTTTGTTGAAAATCATATATGATTTTTCGGGTGTTCAATGATTTCCTTCTTTAAATTCTAGTTTGGTCCTAATCTTCCTATCGCTTTCTGTTTTGATGGGTCTTCCTTGGATGCTCGTATATTTCTAAGATGGGGCCTCGCACACCCGCTTGGTTTTAACAGGTAGATAGAGTCACCGAACTACATTCCCGAGGGAGTTTAAGCATGAACATTTTTGCTCCTTATGAAGGTTACCTCATCGGTAAACTTTAAAAAAAGCCTGCAGGTCCGCTTTAAACGGAAACCTGCAGGCTATATACGTATTATGCCAATTTAGATGTAACAAATGAGTGAATTCTTTCAATGGCTGCTTCAAGCAATTCCAATGAAGTTGCATAAGAAAGTCGAATGTTATCTGGTGCACCAAAACCTGAACCTGGAATGACGGCCACTTTAGCGTGTTCCAACAATGCAGTCGTAAAGTCCTCAACATTGCTGTACCCAGTTAATTCCGCGGCACGTTTCACATTCGGAAACAGGTAAAATGCTCCCTGTGGTTTAATGCAGCTAAATCCTGGAATCTCGACTAATTTATCATATATTTTATTCAATCGTCCCTCGAACGCTTGACGCATTTCTTCAACGGCGTCCTGCGGCCCCTCATAGGCAGCGATCGCTCCATACTGTGCAGTAGTCGTAGGGTTGGATGTACTATGGCTAGCAAGGTTCGTCATCGCTTTAATAATCGACTCATCCCCGACGGCATAACCGATTCTCCAGCCTGTCATCGAATGGGATTTAGAAACGCCATTGATGATGATCGTTTGCTTTTTCAATTCTGGCGAAATTTCGGCAATGGATGTATGCGTGGCATTTCCATACACCAATTTTTCATAAATTTCGTCGGAAACGATCAAAATATCATGGGCTAGGCAAACCTCCCCAATGGCTGCCAGTTCTTCCCTCGTATAAAGCATGCCCGTTGGATTGCTTGGAGAGTTAATGATCACGGCTTTCGTTTTATCGGTTATGGCCTGCTCCAATTGGTCCTTCGTTATTTTATAGGAATTTTCCTCGGTGCCGACAACATAAACCGGCTTTCCGTCAGCAAGCTTAATTTGCTCAGGGTAACTGACCCAATAGGGTATCGGTACGATGACTTCATCGCCCTCATCCAAGATCGCTTGAAATAGCGTGTAAAGCGCATGCTTGGCTCCAGAGCCAACCAAGATTTCAGAAGACTTGTATTCCAACCCTTGATCACGCTTTAATTTAGCCACTATCGCTTCTTTAAGCTTCGGCAGACCAGCAGAAGGTGTATATTTGGTTTGACCGTCATACATCGATTGAGCAGCTGCCTCTATAATATGCTTGGGCGTATTATAGTCAGGTTCACCGGCCCCCAAACCTATGATATCAATACCTTGAGCCTTAAGTTCTTTAGCTTTTGCCGTGATGGCCAATGTTGTTGAAGGTGTCAATGACTGAACTCGTTTCGCTAATTTCATACTAAAATAATCCCCCATTCTAAATGCTTCGATAGTACTTAAGCCATTCCCCAGTTTTAAAATCATAATAATCATAATTAAAACGTTCGGATTCATCAAGATACGTTACTTCCCAAAGCGGAACGTTTTTTTCCATGCCAAGCTTGATGGAAATGATTTTTTGCGGATTAAGCTTTTCCTTGGCAATGTTCAAGATTTCTTTCTTCGATTTACCATCTTTATAGTCTTTCACTACGAGTGGCTTCTTCTTGTCCTCAGGAAGCCAGACTACTTTTTTAGTCCCTTTTTCTCCTTTACCAATGATGACGGAATAGGAATCCTGTCCATTATAAAGGTAGAATTCGTCCATCGTTCGAAGGCCGGCCTCTTCCCTTGCCTTTTTAAAAGCTGCATTGCCAGCTTCTTTTTTTGGCTGCAATGCTTTAATATATGCTCCGCTGACGGATCCGATAAAACAAATGACCAGGATAGAAGCTATAATCAACCATTTTTTCAAAGCTGCTTTTCCCTCTTTCTATGTACGATAAATTGTAAATATCGCTTTTTCTTGATCTTCAGAGTCCAATGCCAAGCCGAACATCAAATCGTCTTTTTTCAATGTTCGGTTCAAGGAATCCACAATTTTATACAAGTCAGGTGAATGCTGCAGCCTGACTGTCGAAATTACTTCGATTTTACTCTCCATGAAAATGCCCCTCCAATATAAAAATTGTCAACAACCACTGGTATGAATAGGACTATAAGGCTTTACCACCTTTCACATTATACCAGTTCCAAGATTATATTTCTTTAAAATACCGTAAAAATTCAATGCGATCCACACATAAAAAAATCTTTATATCCATCCTTCTATCATCTCGGCCATTTCAGTGATGGACGTTTGGTGCCAGTCGACAGCTGGAATCGCCTTTCTAAATTCCGGACCATATTTGGCCGTTACGATACGGCGATCGAGAATGACCAAAACTCCTTTGTCATTTGGAGTACGTATGAGCCTGCCGAACCCTTGGCGGAATCTTAACAACGCTTCAGGCAAGGAATAAGAAGCAAATGGATTTCGCCCCTGCTTCTCGAAATACTGGCATTTTGCAGCGGTCACCGGTTCATCCGGCGGTGAAAAAGGCAACCTGACAATGACCAAGCAAGATAAATCCTCGCCTGGGATATCTACGCCCTCCCAAAGGCTAGTCGTTCCAAAAAGGATGGCTTTCTCAAAGTTTTGGAAATTCCTGAGCAGCCTCATTCGGCTTCCACCGGAAATCCCTTGCGCAAACAGAGTGAACTCGTCCAAAACCCCAGTGTCCTTTATGGAATGATAAGTGGAACGCAGCATCTCATGCGAAGTGAACAATACCATCATCCTGCCTTTGGCTGCTTGTGCAGCGGCAATAATATGGTTCGCTGCCGCTTCCGAGAACTCCTCCACCGATAAACCATTGATATCGGGTAAGTCATTGGGAACGAGAACCTTTACAAGGTCCTTATAAGGAAATGGCGAAGGAAAGCTGGCCGTAAGCAATGGCTGATTCTCTAACCCTAGTTGTTCTTTAAAATACTGAAAGGAATCCTTCACGACAAGGGTAGCCGATGTCATGACCACACTTTTCTGGCGCCCGAAAAAGGAATCCCAAAGCCACTTACTACCGGCAATCGGCTGAACCGTCAAAGTAACTCCATGCTGTGGTGCTGCATTCGTATAATCAAGCCAATAAATATTTTCTTCATGCGGCTTCATGAAAAACTCATGTAACGATTCCCTCGTATCCTGTAAATGTCCAAGCAGCACTTCAATATCGTTCAAGTAAAATAACGAGTTTTTACCTAAAGGGGACTCTTGATCCAATAAAATGGCCAATCGTTGCGAGAGCTCCGTGATGATGTGTCCCAACAAGTCAACCAATCGCTCAGCAACAAGGATGGCCTTACCCCACCTTCCATCATCCACCTTGAAGGAAATCCGTTTCGGGCTCGTGGAACGTGAAAGTTTTTCCGCCTGATTGGAGAGGTAATGAAAAAGCTGTTCAAATTCATAAGAAAAGTCATTCAGCCTTCGATCTAACTCTTGGCTATTCCTGCCATCCTCGAGCCCATTGTTTACGAGTAATTTGACCAGTTTATACAATAATTGCTTTTGGTCCGATGTTCCTAATCGATTCAATACCGTTTTCACCGATATATAATTGAGCCTTCGCCCTAGCTGTTTAGAGGCTGCCTGCTCCAAATGATGTGCTTCATCGAGGATCAAGTATCCCTTCTTGGGAATCAAGGCATCTTCGGTAAGAAGGTCGGACATTAAAAATGAATGATTGGTAATGATGATATCAGCCTTGACTGCTGTTTTTTTTGCCCGTTCAAAAAAATCCAATGTCTGCCAAGGTTGTTTTAAACCAGTATATGTAAGGCCGTCACTTTGCAGCCGGTGCCAAAACAGCTGACCGCCACTGGTGAGGTTCAATTCGTCCTTATCGCCCGTTTCCGTTTCAGTGAGCCAGACCAATATTTGCATTTTCGTTAAGGCCGTTTCATAATTATCTTCTTTTTCACGTAATGCCCGCTCAAACTTCGCCAAGCTTAAATAATTGCTTCTCCCTTTTAACAGGACAGCTTGAAAACTAAATGGCAGGATGGTCTTCAGCTTAGGAACCTCGTTTTGGAGGAGTTGGTCCTGCAGCTGAAGCGTATACGTCGAAACGACGACCGGTTTTTGATGCTTTTTTGCAAAATAAACGGCTGGAAGGAGATAGCCTAACGATTTCCCGATTCCCGTCCCCGCTTCAATGATTGCATCTTGGTTGGATTCGAACGAATGGTAGATCATATTCATCATGTCGAGCTGTCCGCGCCTTGCTTCAAAGTCAGGAAAAGCACGTTGTAGCATCACCATTTTATCCTCATCATCAAGCGGGTATTCCGACTTGGTAATACCGTGCTCATTTTCTTCGTCACTCTTTTTGAAGGCAAGGCCCCTAAACGTAATGAGTTCAGGTGAATGCACTTCCGCTTTCGCTAATTTGCTTGCCATGCACGCATCTATCAATTCGGAAATTTCACTTTGTAAGGAATATGATAATCGATATAACTGTTTCAGCGTCATCACCGGAAGATTCATCAGCTTTTTCTTCAATTCCAGCAAAAGCAAGGCAGTCGCATATGCATCACTATCCGCTTGATGAGGCCTTGAATGATCTAGGTTTTCTTCTTTGGCCAGCTGGTGCAGCTTATATCCATCCGATGTTGGTTTTAAAATTTTGGCCAATTCCACCGTATCAAGGGTGGAACCGTAAAACGGCTCATACCCGCAGCGTACCAATTCTTCCTGTAAAAAAGATAAATCGAATAAAACATTATGGGCTACAAAACAAGCTCCTTTTATAAGCTGGGCAATATTATTTGCGACATCTTCAAAGTCAGGTGCATCTTTTACCGTCTCGTTGCTGATTCCGGTCAATTCTTCAATAAATAGGGAAATTTCCTGTCCAGGATGAATGTACGTCGAGTACTCATCAACAATTTGGTCATTTTCAATGACCACCCCGGCAAATTGAATAATTCTATCCCCTTTTTTCGGAGAATTCCCTGTCGTTTCCAAATCAACCACTACATATCGTTGCGTCATCTATGTACACCTCAAACTTCGCTTTCTCCACTTCCTGATGGAATTCTCTTATCTTTTTTATACCATAATAATCGTCATAAAGGAAACAAGCCGTTCATCCTGTCTTTTTCATCATATATAACAGACGAAAAAAGCCAGCCCATATATGCGTGATTCATGCACACATGAGCCGGCCCAACACCTACATGATTGTTGCTGCAGGTTCGTTTGAGATCAGTTCAATTATTTTGTTATCTTCATTCATGATCGCTACCTTTGGCTTGTGATCATATAGTTTATCTTCAGCGACCTGCACATAAGAAATGATTATCACGATATCATCAGGCTGGACGAGTCTTGCTGCAGCTCCGTTCAAACAAACGACACCACTTCCCCGTTCACCCGCAATAACGTATGTTTCAAGTCTTGCTCCATTGTTATTATTCACGATGGCGACCTTTTCATTAGGCAGAATACCTACCGCATCAATGATATCTTCATCAATCGTAATGCTGCCAACATAATTCAAATTTGCCTCGGTCACCCTGGCACGGTGGATTTTCCCATTCATCATCGTTCGAAACATGTATATTCCCCCAGAAAAATCATGATTTATTTAACGTTTATCGTAATATTATCAATTAGCCGCGCATGCTTGAATTTAACGGCAAGTGCAATGATGATGTTCCCCGAAAGCATCTCTTGCGGTTTAAGCTCTGGATATTGGTACACTTCCACATAGTCGATCACTCCTTGAGTGTGGGCACCGATATGTTCCTTTACAAGTGCCGTGATCGTTGCAGTATTCAATACACCTGAACCGATGGCTTCTTTCGCTCGCAATAAACTTTGGTACAACTCTTTAGCTTCCTTGCGCTCTCCCTCAGTTAGGTAAACATTTCGCGAGCTCTTCGCCAGCCCATCTTCTTCACGAACGGTATCTACGGCAACAAGCTGGATAGGGAAATTGAAATCCTTGATCAAGCCATCTATCACCGCGACCTGCTGGGCATCCTTCTTACCGAAGTATGCTCGATTGGGAAGGATGATATTGAAGAACTTCGTTAGCACTGTCGCTACACCATCAAAGTGGCCTGGTCTTTGTCTGCCGCATAAGCAATCCGTCCGGCTTTGGACCACAACTTTAACTGAAGGTTCCTCACCGTACATCTCTTGGACGGTTGGATAGAAGAGATAATCCACTCCCGCATTGGCGGCAACGTTTTCATCCCGTTCCAAATCACGCGGATACGTGTCAAAGTCCTCATTCGGTCCAAATTGCAAAGGATTGACGAATATACTTAATACGACGATATCATTTTCCTTCCGTGCCTTTTCCATAAGGGTGGCATGCCCTTCATGTAAATAGCCCATCGTCGCAACATAGCCGATACTTTTATGGTTACTTTTTTCTTCGCGGAGCACCTGCTGCAACTCGCCTGCTGATGTAAAAGTTTTCATCTTTTTCCTCCGTAAAGCTCTGTGAGTTCCTCTTCCTTCATTGTGAATGTATGTTCTTGCGACGGAAATTGATTGCTTTTCACTTCATCCACATATTTTGTTAACGATTTCCCAATTAGTTCATTCACATCTCCGTATACTTTGACGAATTTGGCAACCCGATCAACGCCATATTTGATCACGTCATGATAAACGAGAACCTGGCCATCTGTATCTGCCCCTGCTCCAATTCCGATTGTCGGTATTTCCAAGTGACGCGTTACAAGCTCACCCACTTGATAAGGCACACATTCAAATACGATCGCCATTGCCCCGGCTGCTTCACACTTCTTCGCGTCTTCCACTAGCAGTGCAGCAGCTTCGGCGTCTTTTCCTTGTACCTTATATCCCCCCAGCACTCCCACCGATTGGGGGGTCAAGCCAAGATGGGCTACAACCGGGATTCCGGCCTTGGTCAAAGCGGCTATTTTTTCAACGACATCATCTGCCCCTTCAAGCTTCACGGCATCCGCATGGCCTTCCTGCATGATTCGTGCTGCATTCTTGAGTGTTTCATCCATTGAAAGATGATAGCTCATAAAGGGCATATCCGTGACGACAAATGTATCAGGCGCCCCCCGTTTTACTGCCTTGGTGTGATGAATCATATCATTGACCGTTACAGGGATCGTTGACTCATACCCCAATACGACCATTCCTAAAGAATCGCCCACTAAAATCATATCTACCCCTGCTTGTTCGGCTAACTTTGCCGACGGATAATCATAAGCGGTCAACATGACTAACTTCTCTTGATTTTGTTTCATTTTCAAAAAATCTCCGGACAATTTCATTACGTTTCCTCCTTTTTTGATGGAGGAGATGAAAACATCAGTGTAAGGTAAACTGGTGTCTCTACATTCATACGCAAAAAAAAGACTGACTAAAAGGGTATCTGTTTCATTACGAAAAATGGCAAAAAAACCACATATCGTTCAATAAACAGCACTTGTCTTTTTAGTCAATCTCTTTGTTCCAACAGAAGTTTCATCCCTCCGTCCCAGTCCAGTACTCTGGATCAAGGCAGATTTTCAAATAATTTGGCATTTATGGGGGTGCAGTTCACATAAGATACTGCCCACTTGCATTATATCAAGCAAAATTAAAAAATTCTATTTTTTTTTGCGGATATGACAAAAATCTACTGAATTTCAATGTCCGCAGAATAAATCGAATGCACGATTCCTTTTCCGTCTTCAAGGAGTAAAACCCCGGCATCGGTTATTCCCAATGCTTTTCCGACAATCGTATCGTTTAAGGTACTGGCCTTGATAACCTGTCCAAGGCTGATCGCGTAACTTTCCCATAGATCCTTTATCGGTTTAAAGCCTGCATCCAAGTAGAGCTCATATAAATTCTCCAAGCGAAATAATGCTCGTTGAATGACCATCGATCTTGAAACCGTTTCTCCACTTTCGATGAAAAGCGAGGACGCCTTTTCCTGCAGATGTTCGGGGAAGTCTTCCAATTGCTGATTGATATTCATTCCAATACCAATAATGACAGAATGAATCCGATCCGATTCCGCCTGCATTTCGGTCAGGATGCCAACGATTTTCTTGCGATTCACCAAAATGTCATTGGGCCATTTTATTTGCGGCTTCAAATCGGTCGTATCCTCTATTGCCTGTGCCACGGCAACCGCTGCCAATAAGGTCAGCTGTGGGGCCATATGAACCGGGATCTTCGGTCTTAAGATCAGGCTCATCCATATGCCGCTGAATTTAGGTGAATGCCAAGATCTCATCAATCTTCCTTTACCGGATTTCTGCTCCTCGGCAATGACCAATGTCCCCTCCTGAACGCCTTCATTTGCTAGTTGATGGGCAATTTTCTGTGTGGATTCCACCGTCTCCTCATAGTGAATCATCTTGCCGATCGTTCTTGTTTCCAAGCCAAGCTGAATTTCGCTTTCGGACACTTTTTCTGGAGCTGATATGATTCGGTAGCCCTTCTTTCTAACCGCTTCCACATGATAACCTTCACTGCGCAAATCTTCTATATGCTTCCAGACCGCTGTTCGTGAACAGCCAATATATTCGGCAATTTCCTGCCCTGATATAAATGCTCCATCCGCCTTTGAAAGGGCCTCCATCAGCTTTGTTCTTAACTCGGATTGCATGATTCCAGCCACCTCTTTATTTCTTCTTTATCATTGCTTACCTGTTCATCCAAGACGGCTTTCACGACCATTTCCAGGGAGGCCTTTATCCACGGACCTGGTTTTTCTTGACGCCAATTCACTAAATCCGTCCCGGTTACGGCAAGTTCGGACATCGCTTTTATTTTCAGTGCCTTGTAATGTTGATGGGCGCTTTCCTCCGCCTCGGGCACATCCCCTCCCGTCAGGGAAGCTTTGACCTTGGACGCCTGTACAGTCATGTCATGTCCTGCCTGGAATACTTCAAATGCTGATTTTTCAAATGATGGTTCCTGCTTTATCAGCTGTACAATTCGCTGGACGTTGCGAATTGTTTTTAAAGGCAGTTTCCATGCTCTTAACGTCGCTTCCATTTCCTCTTCTTTTGTCTGAACCATGATTACTGACCATATTTCTATCATTTCTAATTGGTCTAGCGGCAGATTCAATACATTCATTAAATGATCCTTCTTATTCGATAATTGGGGCAAATATTGATATAATTCGCTTTCCAGCAAAAGGGCCATCGCCCTCTTCTTATTAGTGCCAGCCAATAACTTCTCGAATTCGACAAGGATTCTTTCAACGGCAATCTTGCTGATGATGGGGCCATTCACTTGAAGTGAATGAAACGTATCATCATCCAGTTCAAAACCAAGTTGGCTGACGAACCTTAATGCACGCATCATTCTTAAAGCATCCTCATGAAACCTTTCATGAGGGTTACCGACCGTAATAATCCTTTGTTCCGCAAGATCACGCTTCCCATTAAAGTGATCAATGATATTCCCGGCCGTATCCATGGCCATTGCATTTATCGTAAAATCCCTTCTCTGTAAATCCTCTCTCAAAGAACGGACAAATTGAACGGAATCCGGCCTGCGGAAGTCGGAATAACCGCCTTCCGTTCTAAATGTCGTGATTTCATATGTACCTGACGGCGTAATGGCCATCACCGTTCCGTGGTCGATCCCGACATCCGCCGTTTTTGGAAATAACGCTTGTATTTCCTGAGGGGTCGCAGAGGTAGCGATGTCCACATCATTTATCGGACGACCTAGAATATAATCCCTTACAGAGCCACCAACGAAATAGGCCTCAAATCCCGCTTCTTCAATTTTTCTTAGAATGGGCACCGATTTCAAGAATAAAGGATCCATCAGCATCCCCTCCCTATTTAATGGATTTAGCTTCAAGAGCTTCCATGTAAATGGCTTCATACTGCGACATGATTGTATCCGAATGAAAATAGGTATTGGCCCTTTCCAGTGCAGCCTCCGCAAACCGTTTATGTAAAGCGGGATCATCTAATAAACCGATCGCTTTTTCAGCAACCGCTGCGACATCTCCCAAATCACAAATATAACCAGTCTTCCCATCAACGATGACCTCGGGAATACCGCCGATATTCGTTCCGATACATGGCACTCCACATGCCATCGCCTCGAGTAGAACCAGCCCAAAACTTTCTTTTTCTGATAATAGCAATATTAAATCACTGATTGAATATAACTCGGCAAGGTTATCCTGTTTGCCAAGGAACAGGACCGATTCATCAATGCCAAGTTCTTTAGCCAAATTCAATACGGTGGTCACTTCCGGTCCGTCCCCAACGAGGAGCAGCTTGGCAGGTATTTTCTTTTGAGTTAAATAAAAGGCCTGGATGACGTCTTTCACACGCTTGACCGAACGGAAATTCGAAACATGTATGATTACTTTTTCCTCATCCTTGATGCCATATTCTTCTCTTAGGTATTCGGAATTGGTTTTATGGTAGTCTCTTTCATCAATAAAATTATAAACGGTTTTAATATCCTTATCGGGTGCGATCAAATCGAATGTTTGCTGCACAAGTGAATTCGAGACGGCAGTAACGACATCGGATTGTTCGATCCCAAATTTTATTAAATTGGTCAGTGAAGGATCATGACCAAGTACCGTTATGTCTGTACCATGAAGCGTCGTTACGATCTTCACTTCATTGCCTGACATTTGCTTGGCCAAAATCGCACAAACAGCATGGGGAATGGCATAATGAACATGAAGGATATCCAATTTCTCCCGCTTCACCACGTCAGCGATCTTGCTTGCAAGCGCCAAATCATATGGGGGATATTGGAACACCGAATACGAATTCACTTCGACTTGGTGATAATAAATATTGTGATACATTTTATTCAAACGAAAAGGGAGGCTTGAAGAAATGAAATGTATTTCATGCCCTTTTTCTGCAAGCATTTTGCCTAATTCAGTTGCTACGACACCTGAACCTCCAACTGTAGGATAGCAGGTAATTCCAATTTTTAATTTCATAAGATTAGTTTTCTCCTAACAGATCGGCATCGATCAGTAACGGTTTTTTTGTTAGAAATCCTTCAGCATAGGTGACACCGACTTCTTTGCCAAACATTCGCTCCCGTGCCTCCACCGTCTCGATATAACCATTCACAAGCGGGGTATCCACCGTTGCATCGCTTTTTTCGAATTGACTGACGTATGCCCTGAGGCTATCGAGCTTTTTCGGTAATGAAGAGGTGATGTCCACCACGAAGTCAGGCTTGTGAAAACCATTTATCATATAGTAATACATATTTTTGACACGATGATGTTCCTGACCGTCTTCCTCCATATACTTTCTCACTCCCGCAGAAAATACCGCTTCTTCCACTAATTTCGCGCAGTTCCCATGATCGGGATGGCGATCAGTTGAAAAAGGGGCAAATACAAGAGCAGGTTTATACTTGCGAATGACGGTGATGATTTGATTTATGTATTCTGCTTTCATATATAGCCCCCGGTCAGGTAAATCAAGGGAAATCCTCTTCACTCCAAGGATATCTGCAGCTTTATTCGCTTCTTTTTGCCTTAATGGCACGGTCCCATTCGAAGACATTTCAGCTTTTGTCAAATCACATATCACGATTTTCTTGCCTTGGTGCACATACTTGGCAATTGTGCCCCCCATACCTATTTCAACATCATCCGCGTGGGCACCGAACGCCAGGATATCTATATTATTTTTGTTTATCATTGATCTCACCTTGTTTTTTTCGTAGTTTGAGCCAGTCCATATACCCATGCTGCAATCCTTGTATCAATACTTCTGCCGTGCCCATATTGGTTGCCAAGGGAATTTCATACACGTCGGAAAGGCGGATAAGTGCCGATACATCGGGTTCATGGGGCTGAGAGGTCAATGGATCGCGGAAGAATATGACCATATCCATTTCCCCGCGTGCAATCATTGCACCTATTTCCTGATCTCCGCCTAGTGGTCCCGAATGAAAGCGGTGAACTGGCAAGGATACTTCTTCCATGATTCTTTTTCCGGTCGTCCCTGTAGCAAATAACTCATGTTGCTGAAATACTGCTTTATATGCTGTTACAAATTGAATGATGTCTTCTTTTTTCATATCATGGGCGATCAAGGCAATTCTCATCGTAACTCCTCCAATCCCTATTCAATAATATTTTCTAGACCGTATACAAGTATGTCCAATTTCATGACCGTATCCACTGCTAGTTTAACCCCCGACATGAAGGATGCCCGATTAAAGGAATCATGTCTAATCGTCAACAGCTCCCCATCACTCCCGAAAAGCACCTGTTGATGGGCTACGAGCCCCGGAAGTCGTACACTATGGATATGCATGCCGTCCACATTAGCTCCCCTTGCTCCCTGAATGGTTTCTTTCTCGTTCGGATGACCTTGTTGCTTCGTTTCCCTTACCGCCGCAATCATATCTGCCGTTTTGGAAGCCGTTCCCGAAGGAGCATCCAGTTTTTGATCATGATGCATTTCAATGATTTCTACATCGGGGAAATATTTAGCCGCCATTTGTGAAAACTTCATCATCAAAATGGCACCTATCGCAAAGTTTGGAGCGATGATGCAGCCGATGCCCTTTTCCTTTGTCAATGATTCCAGCTTCGCTAAATCTTCCTTTGTAAAACCGGTGGTGCCCACTACAGGCCTAATATTGTGCATCAGTGCGGTTTCAGTATGGTACATCCCCACTTCCGGTGTAGTCAAATCAATCAATACGTCTGCTTTCACCGCAGAAAAGCATTCCTTTATATCCGAAAAAACGGGCACCTCCAAGCCTTGAAAACCTTCTATGGAGGAAAGGTTTATTCCGTTATGTTTATGATCGATGACAGCAACCAACTCAAATTCTTCTGTCCTTTGCACCAGCTTCACCGCTTCATTTCCCATTCTGCCACGCGGACCGGCTACAATCACTTTTACTCTACTCATTCTTACTTTCCCCCTCCGTTTGATCTTCTTTTTTTGTCCATCTATCTTTATCACGGGTAGTAAACTTATGCATCACCAAATCATGTGAGTTCTGGAGGTCAATTCCCAAAGAATTGGCGAAACAGATTAAAACAAAAAGCATGTCGCCCAATTCTTCCTCGACCGTGTTCTCATCCTCCGTTGTTTTCTTCGGTTTTTCACCATGATAATGATTGACCTCCCTAGCCAATTCACCCAGTTCTTCAGTCAGTCGGGCGAGCATCGCCAAAGGGCTGAAATAGCCTTCCTTGAATTGTCCTATGTATTGATCTACCTCAGCCTGCATTTGTTGAATCGTCTTGTGATTTTCCATATAGTCACCCAATCTCGATTTTCGTTTATATCTTCTCCATGTTAGCTAAAAGTGAAACAGATGACAACAGATACGTTCGCCAAACAAAATTGCCCATGGTTGGTTAATTAGTTATAATAAGTAAATTGATGATTTACTCAACCGTTTGGAGGTAAAGAGATGCTTTTCGGCTTAAAAATGAAAAATACACTATTCATCTTATTTGGGGCTGCGATCTTTGCCTTTGGCCTCGTCCATTTTAACATGCAAAATAACTTGGCCGAAGGGGGATTCACCGGCCTAACTTTGATTATATATCAACTTGTTGGCATAAATCCTTCCTATTCCAATTTGATTTTGAACATTCCCCTGTTTTTAATCGGGTGGAAATATTTAGGGAGGACTTCCTTCCTTTATACGCTGATTGGAACGGTAGGCCTTTCCGTTTGGCTATGGGTGTTCGAAAAGTATCAAATCAATATCGACCTCGGAAACGATTTGATGCTGGTCGCGCTGTTTGCCGGGGTTTTTGTCGGCGTCGGGCTTGGCATAATCTTTCGTTATGGAGGAACAACGGGCGGAGTCGATATCATTGCCCGTTTTGCACATCGCTACTTAGGAATGGGCATGGGACGGACCATGTTCATCTTTGATGCCGTCGTGATCGGCCTATCCATCCTCACCTACTTGGATTATCGGCAAGCGATGTATACCCTTGTTGCTGTGTTTATCGGCGCTAGAGTCATTGACTTCATGCAGGAAGGTGCATATGCAGCCAGAGGTGCGATGATCATTAGTGAAAAAAATAAGGAAATTGCAGAAAAAATCATGAAGGATATGGAGCGCGGCGTAACGGTATTACGGGGATATGGTTCGTTTACACGGAATGATCGGGAAGTTCTTTATTGCGTCGTTGCCAAGAATGAACTTGTCCGATTAAAAAATGCAATCACCTCAGTGGACCCCCATGCCTTCGTATCGGTTAGTGAAGTGCATGACGTATTGGGAGAGGGCTTCACCCTCGATGAGAATAAGAATCCGATTGAAAGGTGATTCATCGGTTATAGGGATAATCGATTGAATGCATCATTCTGAAGGGTTTCCCGAAAATCTTCCTTTTGTAGTAAGCCATTTCCTTATGAATAAGCGAATATGAAAAAGGACGGCATCACATGATGCCGTCCTTTACCAATTAATCCTCATCCCTCGTCATGCCTGTATACATTAGCAGAAGGCGAACCAATTCAAGTACTGCTACAAGAGCGGCAGCAACATACGTCATCGCAGCTGCACTCAATACTTTTTTCGTTTCCCGTTCTTCGTCATTTCGGATGACCCCAACTGAAACAAGTTGATCCATCGCACGGGAGGAAGCATTGAACTCGACCGGCAATGTAATCACTTGGAATAATACAGCCGCTGCCATGAAAGCGATCCCCGCCAGTAGCAATTGTGGAATCGAAGCCAACATCCCGACTAAAATCAAAATCCAAGATATATTGGAACCAAAACTAGCTACCGGTACTAGTGCATGGCGAAAACGCAAGAATGCATATGCTTCTTTATCTTGAATCGCATGTCCGACTTCATGCGCCGCAACCGCTACACCTGCAACTGAGTGCCCGTGATAGTTATCCGTTGATAAACGTACCGTCTTATCTCTTGGATCATAATGGTCAGATAGCATTCCTGGTGTTTCTTCCACCCTGACATTGAACAGCCCATTTTGATCCAAAATCGCCCGTGCCGTCTCAGCACCATTCATCCCAGAAGACGCCGGTACTTGTGAATACTTTTTGTACGTACTTTTCACTTTCATTTGTGCATAAATCGGGATTAAAATGATAATCGCCAAATATATGAAATACATGGTATCCTCCTATAACTATAATTAATCTTAATTCTATGGAATGAAGACACCCCTGTCAAATATAGTGTTCTCTTCCCTTCCATTTTTAATCAACATGTTGTTTTCTTGGTTTTTCCCGATCTCCTTTGTACTTTCTCCAGCCGACATAAGATAGGGTCATGATGATGATGCTGCCTGTAGATATGATGACCCACCAAAGTGAAGGATCTGTATCATCTTCTCCCATCTCTTCAAAAATGGAGGTTAGTTCGGTCTGTATCTCGTCCAACTCCTTTTGGCTTTCATTATCATTGATCACTTCCGGCCTGTACTGGTTAATATATTGAATTCGGGTGTCCAGTTGCTGCATCGTTTCTTTGGAAAGGTCCACTTTCAAGCTAGGATAGATCATTTCATATTGTGAAAGGAATAAGTTCAATTGGCTATTGAATGCAATTGTGTCTTGATTGATGGCGGCATTTTTAGTTTGCTGGAAAGAACTCATCATCTGATCCTCCATCTCTGTCCATAGGGGCTGATGGGTTGACTTGACCGCATCAACGACAAGGCGGAGTTTCGTCACAGAATTAACCTTTTCAGAATCTCCTTTATTCATATCCTTTATTGTCATCAACGCTTCATTATGAGCTACCGTGATAATCCTAAGTTCGTCCATGTCAAGTATCTGCTCTTTTGCTGTCTCTTTTAAAAAACGGTCAGAAAAATACGTCAGCATCTTTTCCGAATCTCCATATCGCTTCAACTTGGTCATTTCCAAGGCTCTATCGGAAATACTATCCAATTGCTCCAAACTTGAAGAGGATTCTGCATAGACAGGGAAATGTAAGACGACAAATAAAACAGCAATGGTTAATATGGATTTTTTCAACATGCTACTCGTCCCTCCTCATATCTCTACTAAAACGATATGAAACAAAAAACACGAGTAGACCTTGTTCCACATAAAAAAGTTAACCCCGCCTTTACAATCCTGTTAGCGAGGTTAACTTTTTTATTGGATGAAAGAAAGGGTGTTTCGTTTTTTTCTATATCCGAAGTACCAACCGACAAAAATGGACAGGATACTTAGCCAAAAAGTGAAATAGCCGATTTCATTCATATACCTCAATAGGTCACTGTATACAGGCATCATTTCAAAAACATAATCGATTATGTCATTATGTATCGTCCAGATTCCAGCGACAATCAAATGCCAAGGCTTTATTCGATAAAATGGTGCATATAATACACCTTGAATCGCCATACCCAAATGAGAAGCCATTAACATGTATCCTTCCCATGGCAAAGTACCTGTTGTCACTAGCGTCATTACATTCATGGCAACTGCCCATATGCCATATTTGAATAGTGTGATGATGGCCAAGGCTTCCATCAGTCCAAAATTCCTTTTTAGCAGGAATCCCCATAGAACAAAAACAAAAAACAGGCTTGCTGTCGGGCTATCCGGTACGAAGGCCAAAAATATGCTTGGTGTATTCGCCAATTGGCTTCCATACCAATAATATCCAAACGCAGTCCCGAATATATTTATGATGAATAACAAAACAAGCATTTGCCGACTGGCAAGCCAACCATAGATAACATTCATTCCTTTAACCTCGCTTACCTTCTCAATTATTCTCATTTTACAGGTCTTTATCGTGAAAACCAAGTGATTCATTTGAATCTCTTTTCAATTCCCCCTCAATTACCATGAAAAAAAAAGCCGACAACCGTAGTCGTCAGCTTTTCGTTTTTAGCTCATGAAGGAAACTGAAACGTTGCTTCCCTTATTTTGCTGATAATCCAGATACAAATTCAGCTAATGTTGCCAATTCTTTATCTGAACCCTTGAACATGCCAGCAGGCATCGCACCTTGACCTTTGACAGCGATTTTTGAGATTTCTTCTGGACTTAATCCCGTGTCGATCAAGCTTGGTGCTCCAGCACCGCCAGTCAATTCTGCTCCATGACAACTAATACAGCCACTGGAATCCATCAATTTATACCCGTCGCTTTCTTTATCGATATCTGCACCTTCGACTATTGCCCCTTGTTTTTTGGAGGCTTCCCAATCATGATGGGCAGCGGACTCCCATGTTAAATAGAAAACACCGGCAATTGCCAAAAGCATGAAGCCTACAGCAAAAGGACGTTTCGCTGGACTCCGCTCTGGACCTCGGTCCAAGAAAGGAGCCAATAGCAATGCCCCGAAAGCCAAACCGGGAATGACAAGAGCTCCGATTGCATTGTACGGGCCTGAGGCATACGTATACTTAAGTAATTGGTAAAGGAATAGGAAATACCAGTCAGGCAGCGGGATATACGCTGTATCTGTAGGATCTGCTATCCTTTCCAATGGAGATGGATGTGCGATTGTCAGGCATAGGTAGCCAACTAGAAATACAGCTCCGACCATCCATTCTTTTAAAAGGAAATTAGGCCAAAATGCTTCAGTTTTCCCAGGATATTCTGAGTAATCTTTCGGAATATTCGGTTTACGGTCCGCGGAAATACGCGAGTCACCTACGAATTTCATACCTTTCCCACGATGCATTGAACAATTCCCCTCCTTTATGAAAAGGTTTTTTTGGTTCTTGGTTCATAATTCTTTATAGTGGACCTGAAATACCTTGTTTTCGGATCATTAAGAAATGAGCCGCCATTAAAGCAAATAATGCTGCAGGCAGGAAGAATACATGTATGGCGAAAAATCGTGTCAATGTCTGTGCTCCAACGATGGTTGGATCTCCTGCAATCAATGTCTTGAGTGCCGGGCCCATTAAAGGTACCGATTCGACAATCGTTAACGTAACCTTCGTCGCAAATAGCGCTTTCATATCCCATGGCAGTAAATAACCAGTCAAACCAAGTGCCAGCATGATGAAGAAAATCAATACGCCGACCATCCAGTTCAATTCACGCGGTTTTTTGTAAGCTCCCTGGAAGAAGACACGAAGAGTATGTAAAAACATCATAAC
This sequence comes from Peribacillus muralis, assembly GCF_001439925.1. Lineage (GTDB taxonomy): Bacteria > Bacillota > Bacilli > Bacillales > DSM-1321 > Peribacillus > Peribacillus muralis. Next base: position 104,121 of record NZ_LMBV01000012.1, on the reverse strand, counting down.
AATAACGAGACTTGCTCCCCAGTGATGCATACCACGGACAATTTGACCGAAGGCAACTTCATTTTGTAAATAATAAACAGATTCCCAAGCGTTTTTAATGTCCGGGACATAGTACATCGTCAGGAACATGCCTGATAGGATTTGGATGACCGTAATAAAGAATGTTAACCCACCGAAACAATATACGAATGCAGAAAAATGATGTGCGGGGTTAACATGTTCAGGAACCTCATGGTCAGCGATATCCCGCCATAACGGCGTAATGTCTAAACGCTCGTCCACCCAGTCATATAACTTTGTTAGCAATGTTTACGCCTCCCCGTGCGGTTTTAGTCGACCCAAGTAAAGAATTCCATCTTTCTCTTTCGTTTCATAGACATCCAAAGGTGAAATTGGAGGTGTCCCTTTCACGTTGACTCCATCTTTCGTATACCTGCCGTAATGGCAAGGACAGAAAAATTGGTTCGGATTGGCTTTATCCGTATTCCATGCCACCGTACAGCCCAAATGCTTACAGATTGGTGATAATGCAATGATCTTGCCATCATCCATCTTATAAACCCAAGCTGTATTCGTTTCTTCTGACTCATACCACCCATCGACCTGCTTGAAACTAAAGTCAACACGGGTTGGTTCGGCCGTCAGTTCGCTTACCTTCTGCTTGGTTGCAATGTAATCTCCGCCTTTATCTGCAGATAATACAGGATCGATAGCAAACCTTACCATCGGCATCAACATACCGGCCGCCATAAATCCACCAACGCCAGTAAGTGTGTAATTAAGGAATTGACGTCGTGAAACATTATGCTTGCTCATGCGTTTTCCCCCCCTCTATTACTATACTGAGACCCCGAAGGACCAATAAATAGCAACACTATAAAACTAGGACATTTCCATGATATCTCAATAATTTACCAAGGTCAATATTTGTAAAACCCAAAAGGTGGCAACTATGTGTCAAATTATGCGAAAATCCCTACTTTTTTTCATTTTTCCAATTATAAGTGAAAATATCTAGTATTTGGAGAACTTGTTGGCCAATCATTCCCCTAGCTTGGTCAATTTCGAGATTTTCCAATGGGATGGCAGGGATCCAAATCAAATGGTTTTCCAATTCCCGCTCGTCCTTCTTCCATTCATAATCCGAAGTTAGAAAAAAAACATGCTTGAAATTATTTTCCTTCGCTTCATTTGCCCAGTGCTTCAAACGTTCCACTTTATCCTTTTCATTATGTAGATACTGAAGGGATGGCATTAGAAGGATCCTGCCTTTCATTTGTTTTTCGATTTCCAAGCTTAAAATGGTAAGAAATTCATTCATTGAACCCGTTTGCTTCATTTCCCCTCCGAAAGATAGGGGAACCAATGGAATCAAAACGGTATCCACATATTCCTTTGACTGGCTATACATGTCCAGTTCTTTTGCTGTCCATCTCATACTTTTTCTTCACTCCCGATTTTTTGAATCAACTCCTTATCATTTTACCATGATTTTTATAACATCTTTACCATATACCCATAGTCTTTACAAAAATGTGGATTTTATCTATATTTTACGAAAAAAAACCTTTCCTCATTACGGAAAGGAGAGTTTGTATACAATTTCGTCGTGGTCGATCGTAACACCCGGCTCTCTCTTGAATTTAATAAAGAAAGGTATCGGAATGAATACATTCCGATACCTTTTTGTCTACAGTCTTACCTTTCGTGATTACGGAAAGGTTTTTTTATGTCAGCCAAGCACTTTCAATTGATTCAATTGTTCAGTCAAGCTCTTGAATGCTTGTTCATCATGCTTATCCAATGCTTCATCAATTTCCTTAAGCAGGCGATCTCTTTGATAATAGAGCATGCTTTTTTCTAAAAATTGTTCCGCCAGCAGCTGATCTTTTTCATTGGATGCCGTGATTTTTGGCATGAATGGATTCTGCTCCAGAACCGCTGCGTATTGGTAGGATGAGTAAGCCGATTTAAAATTGAGCTGGATATAAATATCCTCATCGCGATTTAAACGGATATCGTGAAAGGATTTCTCTGCATCGGTCGTCATGATATTGGACTTATAAAACCGGAATGGGACCTCTTCCACACAATGTGTCGACATGATGAGTCCGCGAGGACAATATTGGGCATTTTCTACAAAATGGACCTTTTTCATCAGTTGATCATGACTCATTAAATAATTCAATATCCATACGCATTCTCTTCGTTTTAGTTGATAATGATTTAAAAACCACCGAATAAAATCCTTCTTCTCATTCACAGAAACAGGGGCAGCCACCATGAATTCCCTCCTCTGTCTTGATTTAGTTTTAATACGCTTTCCTACGCTTCATCCGGACCTTCTCCAAGCCTCTCCAAGATCAACGCATACTCATCATTCGCTGGGTTGATCTGAAGCAGCTTATTGAATACTTCTCTAGATGTGGCTCTGTCTCCTTCTTCAATTAAAAAGAAACCGTAGTCTTCGAGGAAATCTTGATTGTCCTTGAATGAATTATATGCATTATGATAGCTGGTTAATGACTGTTTAAATTGTTCGGTGTGTTGGTAAGATACAGCAGCTATCCATTCAAACTGCGGATCATCCTCGCCGTATCTCCTCACTTCTCCGATGCACTCCAAGACATCTTCATACCTTTCCTGATGCATATACAACTTCAAGAGGGTAAGTGCTGCTTCCAGATAGCCTGGATCAAGGGCAAGAGCTTCTTTAAATAAGTTTTCAGCTTCTTCATCCAGTCCACTTTTCAAGGCTATTTTTCCACCGAAGAAATAAAGTTCCTTATTGAATTCATCAGCCTTAATTCCTTCTTTGACCGTTTTCAAGGCGTTTTCCAAATCCTCAAGATGCTCATAGCTCTTTGCCAAATATAAATATAAGGAATGATATTCATGATCCAATTCTTTCAGCTCGATGAATTTACGGACTGCCATCTCATATAGACCTGCTTGGAAAGCAGTAAATGCATACTCGAATAGCGTATTGATTTCAAGTCCATCCTTCAGCGCTTTTTCAAAATGCGGAAGGGCCTCCTCGAACTTCCCGGAACTGCTTAATGCTTCAGCAAGCCGCTGATGGACATTGACCCCGGAGATTTCTTGTTCATGTTCCAATACCTTTATGTAATTTGCGATGGCTTCCTGATCCCTGCCTTGATGGAAGAACAGTTCACCAAGCGCAAAATCAATGATGACCTCATCAGGCAGTATTTCCTTGGCTTTGAGTAATTTTCGTTCACTGACCTCATCCATTCCCTGTAATTGGTATAGGTCCGCTTCCAAAAGCAAAGCGCTTGGATATACTTCATCATCTGCACTCACTTTTTCTAGCATTAACATCGCTTCATCTTCCTGGTCCATGTCAATCAAGATCTCGGCCAATGAAACCATCAATTCTCCTTCGTCAGGAAAGAGTTCAAGAAGATGTTCAAAAAGGTCTTTTGCTTCCTCCGCAAAACCAAGCTGGAGCATTTCTTCGGCCAGCAACAAAATGTCTTCGGCTGACTCAGATGATTTAATTCGATTTATATGTTTAAGAGCTTCGTTTAATTCCCCTTTTTTTAAATGCTGGATAACTTGTTCCACTGTGTTCATTGCTGATTCCTTCCTTTTGCATGATAATCTGGTCTCTAATCAAACTTTCTCACGCGACTATGTCATATTCTTTTCCATCAGAACAAAATACCCATATAATCGTGAGACCTAGTAAACAGTATTCATTAGTTTACCATACTGCAGCCCTGTATTCCATTGAGGAAGTCCCCTCCATTCTCATTTAAAAAAGGTTACTAGTTAATTCTCCGTGGAACAGGCAATCTCCTTTTTGATTCGTTTCCCCTTTTTGATAAATTATACACGCATAAACGCCCGAATGTTAGCGCTTCCAACATTTTTAAGCTCTTAAACTGAAAAGAAAAAAAGTTTACGGTCCTGATTTCTGGGCCGTAAACTTTTGGTTATCAATGAATTAAATGCGTCAAATGCTCAAAGAATTCCGGATAAGATACATCAATTGCATCAGGGTCAGCGAGTTCAACAGCCCCATCCGTTATCAATGCCGCCACAGCGAGCATCATTCCGATGCGGTGATCTCCATGGCTTGTCACTTTTCCACCATTCAGAGCTTTACGCCCATTTATGAGTAATCCATCTGCTGTAGGTGTTATATCCGCCCCAAGGATTGAAAGCTCATTCGCTACCGTATCAATTCGGTTGGTCTCTTTCACCTTTAGTTCTGCGGCATCCTTAATCGTCGTTACTCCTTCAGCCTGGGTAGCCAGAAGGGCAATGACCGGTATTTCATCGATGAGGCGCGGAATAAGGTCACCTGAGATGGTGGTTCCCTTTAGGCGTGAACTCCTGACAGTGATATCTCCTGCCGGTTCACCCCCGCTCGTCTTCTTCTCGATGGTAATATCCGCTCCCATCGCTTTCATTACTTCGAGAATTCCAGTCCTTGTCGGATTAAGGCCGACATTCTTTAAGACCACTTCACTATTTTTGGTAATTGCTGCTGCCACCAAGAAGAAAGCGGCCGAAGATATATCTCCCGGCACATGGATGGTGGTTCCTTTGAAAACCTGATTTCCGCCTACTTTAATGGTATGGCCATCCTTTTCGATCTTTCCGCCAAATGCCTCGATCATCCGTTCAGTATGATCACGGGTCTTCTCCGGTTCAATGATGATCGTTTCCCCCTCAGCCTGCAAACCTGCCAGGATTATCGCTGATTTGACCTGAGCACTTGCAACAGGCAATTCATAGCGAATCCCTTCTAGCTTGCCTCCTCTTATGGAGATCGGGGTATATTCCGCTCCTTTGCGGCCATCAATGTTCGCTCCCATTTGCCGTAGTGGGTTCACCACCCGGGTCATGGGACGTTTGGCTATGGATTCATCTCCTGTCAAAACGGCTGAAAAATCTTGTCCTGCCAAAATACCCGACATTAACCGAATCGTCGTCCCGGAATTTCCTACATCCAGCACTTCTTTAGGTTCCGTTAATCCATTAAAACCTTTGCCTTCGATGCGGACATTCCTTCCATCCTGTTCAATGTCAATGCCAAGCTGCTTAAAACACGAGATGGTGCTTATACAATCGGCTCCTGGAAGAAAGTTAGTGACGATCGTTTCACCCTCGGCAAGTGCTCCGAACATGATCGAACGATGGGAGATGGATTTGTCCCCCGGAATGGCGATCGAGCCACGTAATGATTGAATGTCGGTTTGTAATTTTTTTGTTTTCATAAAACCATCCTTCCTCATTAATATTATGCTAGGATCGTTTCATAATCTGTATGTCTCGAAATACACTCCGCAGCTTTAATGCGGTCAACATCCGTTTGGAAGCTAATGACCAGCACACCGTAGATTTCTTCCCTCGTTTCAATGATCCTGATGTTCGTAATGCTAATACCTTCCTGTGCCAAATATCCAGTAATCTCAGAAATTATTCCGGCATAATCCGGTATATCGATATATAAGTCATAAAAGGCTGGTATTGCACCTTTGGCGTGTGTCGGCAAATCATCCCTGAAAACCTTGGCATCCGCAAAGAAGCGAAGTATTTCCTCACTGTCTTCTTTTTCGACCAGCCCTTTTATATGCTCCATCTCAACAAGCCAATCCTTCATTAATTCCAGTAACACATTGCGATTATGTAACAAAATGTCACGCCACATTTCCGGACTGCTTGAGGCTATTCTTGTAATATCACGAAAACCACCGGCAGCCAGCCTGGAAATCAATTTATTTTCCTGGCTATAATTTTCTGCCTGCTTCACAAGCCCTGATGCGACAATGTGGGGAAAATGGCTGACGACCCCGGTTAGCTTGTCATGCATGGCAGGAGTAACGATTAAAAAGTTCGCTCTTGTTCCTTGTAGCCATTCCTTCAGCTGTGCCACCTTTTCCTCCTCGATGGTATCATCCGGAGTAAGCAAATAGAAGGCATGTTCAAACAGATGAAGCTTGGCTGCGCCAGCGCCGCTTTTGTGGGAACCAGCCATAGGGTGCCCCCCGATGAAGGCCACCCCTTTATCTAACAACGGTTTTGCTGCCTTTACGACTGTATCCTTCGTGCTTCCCGCATCCGATATGAGGACGCTACTTTTTAAATCCATGTCGGCTAATTGTGCTAAAATCTTGACAGTCTCATTGACAGGCACAGCAAGAAGAATCAAGTCAGCCTCACATGCCCCCGCTTCCAGAGAAGATACGGAATCATCTATCGTTCCCAGCAGCATCGATAGTTGTACATTCTTTTCACTTATGTCCGTACCAATAATCACGGCTTCAGGGTGTGCATGGCGTATAGCCTTGGCCAATGATCCGCCAATTAGCCCTAGACCTATAACTAAAACCTTTCCCTTCACTCTTCTCTCCCCCGCATCCTTTAAGGCTCCATAAGCTTTGATAACACGTTAAAGCAGCGAATTAGAAGGTGCCTCAACTTCATTCAAAAACGTTTTAATCGTGTTGATCATTCCTTCATTTTCATCGGTTGAACCGATCGTTACCCGTAGGCTGTTTGGAAAACCGAAAGCTTTCCCGGACCTTGCAATATAGCCGCGCTCAAGTAAATATTGAAACACCATATCGGCATCTTGTTTAAAGTGGATAAAAATGAAATTGCCTTGTGACGGGTAATACGCTAAATTTTCCTTGTCGCAAAATTCATAGTACTGCTTAAGCCCTTTTTGATTTTCATCTTTGCATTTTTCTATGAACGCTTGATCCTCCAAAGCGACAATCGCGATATTTTGTGCGAGTGTGTTGACATTGAATGGTTCGCGCGATGGATCTAGCTTCTGAATGATATCCTCATCTGCCAAACCGTATCCAACCCTGAAGCTGGCAAGACCGTAAATCTTTGAAAATGTACGAAGTATGATTAAATTTTTGAATGTATTGATCCATTGATTCGTTCTCGGATAGTCCTCAGCGGTAGCGTATTCACAATACGCTTCATCCAGTACGATAAGGACATCTTCAGGAACCCTTTCGATGAACGATACTAGGTCCTTTTCCGAGATGTATTTTCCTGTCGGATTATTAGGTGTACATAACCAAACAACTGCGGTTTTTTCATCTATCTCCTTTAGCATGCCTTCCAGATCATGCGCTCCGTCAAGATGAGGAACTTCCCTGACTTCTGCACCTTCAAGCGTGGCATTATGACGGTATTGCGAAAAAGTGCCCGTTGCCATGACCGTATTCTTTCCTGAGCCCAACAAACTTCTGGAAATGATCTGAATGTTTTCATCAGAGCCATTCCCGAAGATAAGCTGAGTCGGCTTCACACCTGTATGGTTTGCAACGGCTTCTCTAAGCATCGTTGCATAGCCATCCGGATAGATGGCAAAGGAATGGGTAGAATTCCTGACAGCCTCTCTGACCTTTTCGGAACACCCGAACGGATTTTCATTAGAAGCCAGTTTCGTGATTTTTTCAAGACCGTACAATTTTTTCACTTCATCTGTAGACTTGCCCGGTTGGTAGGATTTCAAGGAAAGAACCGCTTCATTCCATTTCATGTCGATCACCTCTATAGTTTTTATCACTTTAAAGTCGCAAAGTGTGAGAATAGTATATCTTTCGGGTTCCAATCGTCTTATCGCTTTGTAGCCAAGTCCGGCCGTAATGCAATCGCTCCTGCCTGATAGACGTGCTTTATTTCTTGTTGCGTTTTCGTTGTATTGACATGGATCATAACACGGATGCAAAATGGCAGGGAATTGCTCACTGGTATTTCCTTCATGCATGTTACCGGCACATAGGTCCATCCGTCGAATTTCCTCAAGGCTTTAGCAGGAAAAACCGAGCGAATCTCATCCGTAGCGGAAAAAAATACGGATGCTACCATGTCAGGATCAATCTCATTGACCTGGATGATTTCCGCCATTAACTTCTCGGCGGCGGCAATCACTTCCGTTTCCGTGTCTTGTTCAACTGTAGTGGCACCTCTAATTCCTCTTATCACACACAGTTCCCCCTTCTCCTTGATTTATTTCAATTCAGCCATTTCCTCTATCAGCTCAGAGTCTGGTATATCTTTTAATCTTGCGGACCCCACCTGATTTAGCAGGACGAAGGTAGCTGCATCATCGACTGATTTTTTGTCCGTTTTCATTAAATTAAGTAACGTTACAGTTTCAAGCTGATCTGGAATGGTTGTTTGGTAGCCTAATTCGGATACCCAATTCATGAATTCCCCTAGATTAAAATCGAGTCCCTCTTTTTTCATGCTCAATTTAAGAGCATAAACCATCCCGATCAAAATCGCTTCTCCATGCGTAAAGTTGCCATAGCCCATGGAACCCTCCACTGCATGTCCAAGTGTATGACCAAAATTCAAGAACGCGCGAATGCCCAGTTCTTTCTCGTCTTCCTCGACAATTGCTGCTTTAATGGCAATTCCTTTCGTAATCATTGTCAGAAATTGCTCATCCGTTATTTCATTCAAATCGACAATATTCGATTTTAGCCATTGATAAAAGTCATGATCGGCGATCAAGGAATGCTTAATCACTTCAGCAAAACCTGACCTTAATTCTTGCAGTGGCAGCGTACTTAAAAATTCCAGATCATATATGACCGCTTCAGGCTGATGAAAGGCACCAATCATATTTTTCCCTAATGGATGATTGATGGCGACCTTGCCTCCCACGGCACTATCGTGGGCGAGCAAAGTCGTCGGTACCTGGATGAAAGGGATCCCCCTCATGAATGTGGCCGCAACAAATCCAGCTAAGTCACCGACTGCACCGCCGCCAAGCGCAATGATCAATGACTTGCGATTGAGTTTCTGAGATAAGCAATAACCTTGGCATTCATAAAACACTTCGAATGTTTTCGCATGCTCCCCTTCAGGCACGATATGCTGCAGGACCGGTTTCCCTGTCTTAATCAATTCATTTTTCACGGTTTGCAAGTGAAGCTCCGCTACCTTCTCATCCGTTATAATCAAAATCTTGTTAAGATGATTGAATTCATGGGTGATCAATTCCGGTAATTCCTGTATAGCCCTCTTGCCAATCAAAACAGGATATTGCTTGGAAACCGTCTTTATATGGATCGATTCCATCTATTAAAACCCCTTTACATCTTCCCGATACGACCGTATGTATTCCGCTAACTGCTCATAACGATCTGAAGGGAATTGATCAACGATGGCAGCGGCAAGTTCCCATGCTACTACAGCTTCGGCAACTACTGCCGCTGCAGGAACTGCACAACTATCGGAACGCTCGACACTTGCTTCGAATACTTCCTTCGTATCGATGTCAACACTTTTCAAAGGTTTATATAAAGTCGGGATTGGCTTCATCACACCGCGCACAACAATCGGCATTCCGGTTGTCATACCGCCTTCAAAACCGCCAAGGCGATTGGTTTTCCGGTAGTACCCCTTGTCTTCGTCCCAGGCAATTTCATCATGGACTTCACTGCCGAAGCGATGGGCCGCTTCGAAACCAAGTCCTATTTCGACCCCTTTAAATGCATTGATGCTCATGATTGCTGCAGCGAGTTTTGCATCAAGCTTACGATCATAATGCACATAACTTCCTACACCAACAGGCATTCCTTCGACTATGACTTCAACGATGCCGCCGATGGAATCCCCTTTTTGTTTCGCTTCGTCAATGGCTTCCTTCATCTGCTGCTCGACGTTTGTATCGAAACATCTAACTGAAGACTCTTCTGTCACTTGTTGCAGTTGTTGAATGGTTTCGTATGCTGGCGGTTCTGCCTTCACTCCACCAATTTCCAAAACATGTGAGGCCACTTCAATTCCCAATAATGACAATAGCTTTTTAGCGACGGCACCTGCCGCTACCCTTACAGTCGTTTCCCGGGCTGATGACCGTTCCAAAACGTTTCTCAAATCGCGGTGTCCATATTTGATTCCGCCGTTCAAATCGGCATGCCCAGGTCGAGGACGAGTGATTTTACGTTTGATTTCTTCAGCTTCCTCCTCTGAAAGACTTTCACTTCCCATGATCTTTGTCCAATGCTTCCAGTCGTCGTTCTCCACCACTAAAGCCACCGGTGAACCTAATGTATATCCATGTCTGATCCCCGCGGATATAAAAGCCTGATCCTTCTCGATCTGCATCCTGCGGCCACGCCCATGTCCTTTTTGACGGCGTCCCAGTTCTTCATTAATATCATCATTCGTAATCGGCATTCCAGCCGGTAATCCTTCAATAATTGTAGTTAGCTGCGGACCATGTGATTCTCCCGCTGTTAAGTATCTCATCTTCCAGCCCCCTTTTAGCACTTTAAAGTGTATATGTATCAATATACCACAATTTTATTAAATGTGGGTATATGTAAACCTAAAAACCTTTTTACACTTTAAATTTATTAACTATTCATTTTATTTTACATCTTCTCCAACATTTTCGATATAGTTTAATCAATTTGGTCATGACACTCGACAATATTCTTCATTTTTTAAGGCAAACGAAAAGAGACTGAATGCGAATGCACGATCAGTCCCTTATGAATAGTATTCACTTTTTTTGATAAAAAAATGTGTCGATCGTTTCAAATTGATATTTTCCTGGTGTGAATATTTGCTCGGTACTTCCTACAAAAAATACCCCGCCGCCAATTAACGATGCACTGAACTTTTCATACAATAGATTTTTGGCTTCTTCGGTGAAATATATCAAAACATTTCGGCATACGATTAGATCAAACCCCTGCTCAAAAGGATCCGCAAGCAGATTGTGCCGTTTGAATGTAACCCTTTTCTTGATTTCGTCTACGACGCGATAAAAACCATCTTCTTGATTAAAGTATTTCCTTTTTATTTCTTGAGGCACCTCATTTAAGGACCTTTCCGGGTACATTCCCAATTTCGCCCGTGCCAAGACGTTTACATCTAAATCCGTTGCTAATATCTCTATCTGGTTAAGTGGGACAAGATTTGATAATATCATCGCGATCGTATATGGCTCCTCCCCCGTTGAACAAGCCGCACTCCAAATTTTCAATTTTTTTTTGCTTCCCAATAATCCAGGTAGGATTTTTTGCTCCAGCACTTCCCATCTCTTCGCATTTCTATAAAATTCAGATACATTGATGGTCATCCTATCCAAAAACTCGTTTAAAACGCCAGGATTAACTTGGATGTCTTTATAGTAGTCACCGAATGAATGGTAGCCTCTCTTTTCATATAGAGAGGTCAGTCGCCTTTTCATTTGCCCTTCCTTATATAATGCCAAATCGATTCCTGTCAGCATCTTGATATTCCGAATAAACGCTTCATATTCTTGAGGCATTCCCACGACTCCTCTGCACCTATTAATTTTAAGTAGTTCTTCTATATATATCGGAAAATGGCAATTTTTCTTTAAACGGTCCAAATAAAAAAGCGGAGTTCATCGCATGGGCGATGAACTCCGCTTTTTCAGTCATTTGAATCTATTGATTAATAAACCCACTCGTTAACAAGTTTAGAATATTCGACAAGTTCTTCTTCTTTGAAGAATAAACCGATTTCACGTACAGCGCTTTCAGCTGAATCAGATCCGTGAATGATGTTTTTGCCTACTGTTACGGCAAAGTCGCCACGGATTGTTGCTGCTGCAGCATCTTTAGGATTAGTGGCACCCATCATTTGACGTGCAGTTGCGATAACATTTTCACCTTCCCAAACCATTGCGAAGACAGGACCTGAAGTAATGAAGTCCACTAATTCGCCAAAGAAAGGACGTTCTTTGTGCTCGCCGTAATGCTGCTCAGCCAATTCTTGAGAAATGACCATTAATTTTGCTCCTGCAAGAAGGAAGCCTTTCTTTTCAAAACGGGAAACGATTTCACCGATTAAATTGCGTTGTACGCCGTCAGGCTTAACCATTAAAAATGTTCTTTCCATTATTGTCACTCCTAATATGTATCATTATTATTTGCCTTTATAAGGCAATCCTTTTAGAATATTATCATTGTTTGAGGAGTTTCGCAACTGCAAGTATCAAAACTTTCTTTTTCCGATATTTTTCGCGATATCGGATAATGTTTTCCTTGCTTTAATGGCAGGAAGCTCTTTCAATTCAGCAAACGCCTTTTCTAAATACATGTCACTGACCTTTGCTGCCTGTTCGATGGCACCAGAGGTTTTTATCGCTGAGATGATAGCGGACATTTCTTCTTTAGGCGTATCCTCACGAACCGTTTCAATAAGTTTTTTCAGCTTTGGATCTTCCATGGCAATCAAGACGGGCAACGTGATGTTCCCCTGGATCAAATCGCTGCCTGCCGGCTTTCCAAGTTCTTCTTCTGAAGCCGTGAAGTCCAATATATCATCAGTGATTTGATAAGACATCCCGACATAATATCCGAATTTGAATAGCTTTTGATGGATCTTTTCTTCAACACCCGCTGAAATGGCCCCCAATTGGCAGCTGGAAGCGATGAGCAATGCCGTTTTCCGTTTGATTCTCCTGAAGTATATCCGCCAATTTTGTTCGAAGTTGTATTTATCTTTAATTTGTTCTATTTCCCCAAGACATAGTTCAACCATCGTGTCCGCTAGGATTTGATGCGCAAGGGGAGACTCTATGACTGCCATCATTTCCAGTGCACGTGCAAAAATGAAGTCGCCTGTATACATGGCGACACGATTATCCCATTTTGATTTAATCGTTGCAGATCCCCTGCGTAAATCCGCATCATCCACAACATCATCATGTACAAGGGAAGCCGTATGGATCAGTTCCAATGTCGCTGCTACATGCTTGACGATATGAATATCATATGTGCCAAACTTCGCACCCAAAAGGACGAATACCGGACGGATCCGCTTTCCGCCCGATTGCAGTAAATGCAGGGAGGCTTCCCTTAAAACAGTGGAGTCCGCTTCAATTGCGGCTTCTAATTCTTTTTCTATTAGTTGCAAATCTGCATTCAAAAAGGAATACATCATTTTAAATTTCATACATTCCACCCAGCTTTGTCCATTGCTATCATGCTTATTTTGAAGCCTTGTATCCGAAATGTGTTGCTGCAACACCGCCGAAATGGGCTCTGTAACTGACGTTTTCCATTCCTGCTTGCTTAAACATGCTTTCAAGCTTTTTCATGCCTGGAAAATCACGAGCAGATTCCTGCAGCCAGGAATATTCACTATAGCTTTTTGCGAATAACTTGCCGAATACAGGCATGATGAAGCGGAAGTAGAAATAATACCCCTGCTTGAAGCCGAGCATCGTTGGCTGTGATGTATCAAGGCACACGATCATTCCACCAGGCTTGGCGACACGGTTTAACTCTTTAAGCACTTGCATGTAGTCAGGAACATTCCGCAGCCCGAACCCGATCGTGACATAATCAAAGCTATCATCCTCAAAAGGAAGCTCCATTGCATTCCCCTGCATAAGGGAAACTTGATCCAGGTTGAGTTCATTCACCTTTTGTTCACCGATTTTGAGCATGTTCTTACTAAAATCCAGACCAACTACACTACCTTCTGGTCCTACTTCATTAGCAAGGGCAATGGTCCAGTCCGCTGTTCCACAGCATACGTCAAGGGCGTGGGCGCCTTTTGGGACATTCATGATGGCCATTGTAGCCTTCCGCCATTTAACATGCTGTTTAAAGCTAATGAGGGAATTCATCTTGTCATAGTTTCCGTATATCTTTTCAAAGACATGATGAACTTTTTGCTCTTTAGACTGCTCCATGATTCACCCTTCTTTCACATATGAATTTGCTATACTTCCTGTTTGCTTCATGAGTACCTTCACGCGATCCTTTAGGTCATCATCCACTTTCACCAGCTTTTGCATCGAACGCTCCAACGATTTCCTCGCATCCACCAAGCACTTTTCGAATCTGACCCGGACCCGTTCTTCCTTTTCTGAAGTCAGTTCGTCCTGACTGTTTGGATTACTTGAAGGCATATCCCTAAGGACATCGAATATGATCGATTGACCCGACTTCAGATAACAGCTTTTCTCGGCATGAAGCCTATTCAAAAGCAGAAAATCTTCGGAGAAATCGATCCAGCCAGGCTGATTATAATAGGCCGCGAGTTTATGGATCAGCGAAGCTTCGATCGCTTTTATGGTCGTTAAAAGAGATTGTACATCTTTAATCGACCCTTTTTGATAAAGGATGATTTTATTATCATTTATTTTTTTTATGGCACCTGAAAGTATACGGATCATCTCCACATTTCCCACACTGGCAAGAACCTGGTAGTACAGCCCACTGTAATAGTCACCGGCAAGAACTTGCAATTGGCGGTTTTTCAATACCTCAGGCAATTCCAATCCCTCACCTGAATTCGACACGATTTCATGGGTATCGAGGGCGATTTGCACAAGCATGGTCGAAGTGATGTATTGATCCCTTTTTTCGCTAATAACGTCCAAATCGCTAAACAATCCCCAAAGCAATAACAATTTATCTTCGTCCAAGTTTGGCTTTTGTATAAACTTCAATAAATATGGATGTTGAGCTTTCTTTTCTATTACTTGTTTTAATTGGCTTTTGTCGTCCGTTATGTTTAACAATTGAGATCACCCTTGCATCCCTGAAAGATAATTTTTTTCATGCCTATTGGTTTCTGTCTGTGTAAAATACACATTATTATACCATAAAAACAATCAGATGAAATGGACAACGTTTATAAAAAGAAACTTCCATAAATAAGGAAGCCGCCAGCTTCGTACCTTCAAAAAAATGGATGCGGGGAATTTCCAGCTTGTTAAACGTGATATCAGATGATTGATTTAGTCTTAAGCAATTCTTAAAAGTTATTATTTATCGGCTGGATTTTTTTTAGAATCACTTTCTATCTCACCGAATGGCGTATACACTTTGGCATGTCCCCTGATTTTGATCGCCGAGGTATGCTCCGTGAATTGCGCGATCATCACCTCTCCAGAGTCAAGCTTCTCCGAGTGATGGAACTTGGTGTCCGTTCCTCTTGTTAATCCGATCACATTCACACTATCCTCAATCGCTTTGATTACGACAAAGTCATTCAGAATCTTTTTCTCATTCATTTTATCCTTCCCCCTTAGTCTTTAATGAATGCCAACACTTCCGCCCTTGTCCGATGGTCTTTCGCGAACGTGCCCCTTACAGCGGAGGTGATGGTTTTGGAACCTGGTTTCTTGACGCCGCGCATCGTCATGCACATATGTTCAGCCTCGACCACCACCATTACACCATGAGGTTCAAGTTTTTCCATTATCGAATCGGCCACTGTCGAGGTGATGCGCTCCTGAAGCTGCGGACGCTTTGATACGGCTTCGACCGCACGCGCCAATTTGCTTAAGCCGGTCACTTTTCCGTTTTTCGGAATGTATGCCACATGCGCTTTACCATAAAAAGGGACTAAGTGATGCTCACAGACCGAGTAAAACGGGATATCCTTTACTAGGACGAGCTCTTCATGGTCCTCGCCAAAAACCGTATCGAAATATTCCTTTGGATCCTGATTAAGTCCAGAAAAAATTTCTTCATACATCCTTGCGACACGTGCAGGTGTATCAAGCAGTCCTTCTCTAGTCGGGTCTTCCCCTACAGCCTCAAGAAGCATCTTGATCGCTTCCTCTATTTTGGCATGATCTACATTAGCCATTTATCCGTACCTCCTAAAAAATCCAAAAATAGTATGTATTCAAAAAAACCCAAGGTAACCATACCCTGATATTTTCAATCCTATCGGTAACGCAGCCCGTAACATCTGCACTATTGTATCATCCATTTATCGCCTAGTCAGAACCGTATCTTCCGTAACGCCATTTCTTTCTGACTCATTCAACTTATACAGCGTTCCTAAACTGATCACTGTCCTTTATATTATCACAGATGGAAATTAAGAAGCAAAAAAAGGACCGCGTTTGCACGCGGCCCTATCCGGTGAAGCACCCGTATGTAAAAGGTAGAATTACTTCACTGCATCTTTCAGTGCTTTACCAGGTTTGAAAGCTGGCACTTTGCTAGCTGCAATTTCGATTTCGTCACCAGTTTGTGGATTGCGTCCTTTACGAGCCGCACGCTCACGAACTTCAAAGTTACCAAAACCAATCAATTGGACTTTATCACCGTTTTTCAGAGCTTCTAAAATTGTATCAAAAACAGCATCAACTGCTTTTGTAGCGTCTTTCTTAGATATTTCAGTTGCTGTAACAACTTCATTAATCAATTCTGTTTTGTTCATGCCATTCACCTCCTCCCAAAAGGAATCTTTATAAAAAATCATTATTACAACACTATAATAGTGATTTGATATTAATTTCGTTTCGCACATTTTCACCCCCTGCAAAAATCGGGGATGACCAAGCCAATTAAATTTCCAAATAAATGAATCCAAAAGTTAAAAATAGGTTGGAATCGCTGTTATAACGCGTTTTCTGTATGTAGATTATCACAAACCCTATAAGCTTAGCAAGGGAATTCAAAAAATAATGGGAATCTTTTCATTAATAATTGTATATATTATAAATTTTGCCTTTCGCTATACATCATTTCCCCTTTTTAAGGAAATTAAACTTATTATATTGCTGAAAATCGCTTAACCACAGGGTTTTTTCAAGATTATACTAAAAAACAGCAGATTATTTCAAATATTAGCGATCATAAATGATATTTTTCTTACGGTCTTACGTCCATTGCACGTAAAAAGACCAATCCAATAAAGGAGTTGGTCCAGCGTTTCAACGTTTTTTTATGAAGAGCCGTTTTCACATATCTTGTTGCTAATCACCAAGTAATGCGGCGTGGTCGATTTCCCCTACAATGCTCGCTTATCCAGCAGGAGTCTCGCTATCTGCTCCAATCAACCTTTAATAATTCCGTTTTAAGAACAACAGTCTTTACGTAAGTAGCATTATAAGATGATGGCAATCAAGCCCCCACTGCCCTCATTGATGATTCTCTCCAATGTCTCTTTCAATTTGTAGCGTGCATTGTCCGGCATCATCGCCAATTTCACCTGGATGCCTTCCCGAACGTATGAACTCAGGCTTCTGCCAAAGATATCCGAGTTCCAAATGGAAAGTGGATTGTCTTCGAAATCCTGCATCAAGTATCGTACCAATTCTTCACTCTGTTTTTCCGTTCCAATGATTGGTGAGAATTCGGATTCGACATCGACCTTGATCATATGGATGGAAGGGGCTACCGCTTTTAGCCTGACACCGAACCTGGCTCCTTGTCGGATAATTTCAGGTTCATCAAGACTCATATCATTCAGGGAAGGCGCCGCTACTCCATAACCGGTTTGTTTGACCATCCTCAGCGCATCAGCTACCTGATCATATTCCGCTTTCGCATACGCAAAGTCCTGCATCAAGGATAAGAGATGATCCTTGCCCCGTATCTCCACCCCGACGATTTCCTTCAGGATTTCATCATAGAGTTCATCAGGGGCGTATAGGTCGATTTCAGCAACCCCCTGACCCATTTCTATACCGGCAAGTGCTGCGCGATCGATAAACTCGAATTCATTGAAATGCCCGACCACTCGATCAACATCCCTCAGGCGTTTGATGTCCTTCACGGTCTCTTTAACCGCTTCCTGATAACTTTCCCTTAACCAATGATCCTCGCGCAGCACCATGACCCAGCTTGGGAGATTCACATTGACTTCAAGCACCGGGAATTCATAAAGGGCTTCGCGGAGGACGCTGTAAACATCCGATTCCCTCATTCCCTCGACACTCATAGCCAATACAGGAATATCATACTTTTCCTGAAGGGACTCCTTTAAGGCTACCGTATTGGGATGGTGGGGCTGAACGGAATTGACAATCATGATAAACGGCTTGCCAACCTCCTTTAATTCTTCTACTACCCTTTCCTCCGCCTCTAAATAATCACTCCGTGGAATTTCTCCTATTGAACCATCCGTCGTAACGACTACACCTAATGTGGAATGATCTTGAATCACTTTGCGTGTACCTATTTCCGCCGCTTCATTGAACGGGATCGGATCCTCATACCAAGGCGTATGGATCATGCGCGGTCCATTTTCATCTTCACACCCTTTAGCTCCAGGTATCGTATATCCGACACAATCCACTAAACGAATGTTCACTTCCAAACCTTCGGCAACAGAAATCGATGCTGCATGATTCGGTACGAATTTAGGCTCTGTCGTCATGATCGTTTTTCCGGCAGCACTTTGGGGCAATTCATCCTGTGCTCGTGCACGGTCAGCCTCTGACGGGATATTAGGTATAACGACTAACTCCATGAATTTTTTAATAAATGTCGATTTCCCAGTCCTGACGGCACCGACCACCCCTAAATATATGTCGCCGCCGGTCCGTTCCGCTATATCTTTAAAAATATCTACCTTTTCCAAGGTATCCCCTCCCGAATTAGCTTTTTGGGATTTCGTTTATCTCTTTGCTTTATTTAGGACACTATATATCTATGATGTTGTCCTAAAAATTTATTCCAATTATTTCCCTGGTTTCATCCCTTCCTCCACCAGAAATTTTATATAAGGGTTGTTATTTTAAAAGTAAGATGAAATGAAGATAAAGAAATAACCCTTCCCCTACAATATATTTTGTAGAAGAAGGGTTATGCCTATTTTGTAAGAAAAACTGGATTATTTGTTTTTGCATCAATTGTATACGGCAATGAATAAGCAGGAACGAACTCCGAATTTTGCACAAGCAGTTCCCTGATATCATCACCAGGCTTGATTTCTGCTTCATGTCCCTTCAAAGCTTCTAGTAAATCAGGGGTATAGTCCACAAAAATATTTCCTTGCCCATCGACTACAAGATATAGATCTCTTTGTGAGAAGGGGCTCGTGACCGTGGGTGCTTCCTTCAGACCCATTTTTTCATGATCGAGAGTAAATACATTATCGGATAACCTTTCCTTGAATGGCGGGTATCCGTTGCTCTGCTGATACGCTGTCAGTCTCAAGGAAACTTCCTGAATCTTCTGTGCCATCCTCACATCAAGCAATTTTACAGTCGGATCGTTCTCAACATCGACTAGGACATATTGAAAAATACCGCCAGATTCATAGGCATTTTCCGGCGATTCTGCCATGTACCTGGGAGAAATCTTGGAAAATTTAATAACATACTTTTGATAAATCGGTGTCTCGGCATCTTTTGTAACGATTGGCAATATGCCACCTTCATCTTTTTGAAATTGATCGACGGCACTTTGAACGGATTGCATTTGCTCTTTATAAGGCAGTTGATTTTGCATTTTTTGCTTCTCCGGATATAAACAGCCGGATAATGCGACCGAAATGGTTAATACACATAATATTTTGAAAAAATTCTTCATCATTTCCCCTCACCTATCAAGTGGTTGGCCCGCTAAGAACAACGACAATGATGATCAAGCCGGCTAGTATCATGAGTATGTATGCGATGATTGCTGACAAGCCTCGCCAAAAACCTTTAGACTTATATCGGCTTATGTAGATAAGAAATATCGAGATCGCCATAAAGCCCATAGCTATGAAGGATATCCACATTTTTTGCAGAGCAGGTGTCATATATTTATCACTCCTTTTTCCAGAAATTATTATAACATACCAAATTACGTTAAAGGAATTAAATCATTGTCGTAATGGCTCTTTTTCATGTATAAATCCGGCATCTTCATAAGTTGATTGCATATCCGCAGCACTGGAGCAAGACGTAAACAAACTCAAAAAGCAAAAAAGACAGCCCTAAGGCTGTCTTTTTTGCAGATACCGATTAAGCTAGAAGCGTTGGAAGCACTTCTTTGAACGCGTTAATCACTGTATCGACTTCATCCAATTTAATGGTCAATGATGGCTCGATCCTGATCGTTTTGGAGTTGATAAGCGTACCTGCCACCAAGATGCCTTTATCAAAGAGGGCTTTGGAAAATTCATAACCCACTTCGTCTTTATGGAACTCAATGCCGATCATCAACCCTTGACCACGGATCTCCAACACCTTGTCTTTATGCTCGTTAGCCGCTTCCCTTAAACCATTCAAGAAATATTCACCCACTTCTGCGGCACGCTCCGGTAGTTTTTCTTCCAAAAGCACGTCGATCGTAGCGATGGCCGCAGCACAAGCTAGTGGATTTCCTCCAAATGTTGTCGTATGCATGAATGGATTGTCGAACCAGCTTTTAAACACTTTCTCATTGGCTACAACGGCCCCTGCCGGCATCACCCCGCCACCGAATGCCTTCGCTAAGCAAATTATATCTGGAACAACATCATACAGCTCGGAGGCGAACATTTTACCAGTACGGCCCATTCCCGTTTGTACTTCATCCAAAATCAATAACGCATCATATTCGTCACATAATGCCCGAACCTGCTTTAAGTAACCTTGCGGAGGAAGGATGACCCCTCCCTCACCCTGGATAGGCTCCAACAGGACAGCAGCTACATCTTCTCCGACCAACGCACAACTTTCAAATGTTTTTCTCATCATATCCAGATCGCCGAAAGGTACATGACGCACCCCTGGTATCAATGGAATGAACGGTTTTCTGAACATGCCCTTTGCCGTTGCTGAGAGGGAACCTAGGCTTTTACCATGAAATGATTTCGTCGTGGAAATGATTGTGTATCTGTCACTGTACATTTTGGCCAGCTTTAGCGCAGCCTCCACGCTCTCGGTACCGCTGTTCGTAAAAAACGAGTATTTTAAATCTCCCGGGGTGATATCGGCAAGGATTTTTGCAAGCATCGCGCGTAATGGGTCAAGGAGATCCTGGCTATGAAGCGCTTGTCTTTGCAATTGATCCGTTACGGCCTTTACTACTTTAGGGTTACGATGGCCAACATTATAAATACCAAAGCCACCTAAACAATCAATATATTTTTTTCCATTAACATCCGTAAAACAGGAGTCTTGATCAGACCACTCCACCGCAGCGAATTGTGTGTCTTTTGTAACCGTCTTACGATATTCCAAGAATCCTGGATTAACATGGTTACGGAAATTCTCGACCGTTTCTCTTGTTACCCACTGAGCATCTTCTTTTGATATTTCTTTTTGTTCAATTAATTGAAGTACTTTTTTAATATAATCTTGGGTTGCTGATTGGTTAGCTTGAGCATTTTTACTTTCAACGTTAATTGACATTTTAAAATCTCCTTTTTTTATAACTTTAGTGGATGGTTAATGAAAATCGCTTCTTTTATGAAACTTTGATGCTTACCTCCCTTTTTTCTTATACTTACTAATCAAGCAAGAACCATGCCAAATTAATTAACCTATAAAAGCGCATTCCTTTTGATAATCCTCTCTAAAAATATGCAAAATTGCATATCATAGTTCACTTTGCATAATCATCCTGTAATATCGTTTATAAAAAAAGCCGCTGACAAGTGATTTTCATCACTCGACAACGGCATTTATTCAATATGCATTATTTTCGATTCGCTTATTCTGTTCAGCTAACACCTTTTGATACTTCCTGCTCACTGACGATTGACTTATCCCGAGCGCTTTTGCCGCTTTGGTCGTAGTTTTATACTGTTTCATCGCAAGCATGATCAATTGCTCTTCGACATGATCCTGTGCTTCCTGCAGAGGAATAATTCTCGTAATGATGGGTTTCGTTTGTTTAAAGTCACTGCCGACAGGAATGTACCGTTGAATGAAGTCAGCATCGATCATCTCTTCATCTGCAGATACAACCAATCTTTCAATCATGTTTTGCAACTCACGAATGTTCCCGGGCCAAGTATAGACTTCTAGTATATTCAGGGCATCGGGGGAAAAGTGGTAATTCCGGTGATACCTTTCATTCAGTTTTTGCAGGAAATGAAAGGCTAGCGGCGGTATATCTTCAGGTCTTTCCCTTAAAGGAGGCACATGTATGGGAATGACGTTCAATCGGTAGAATAAATCTTCTCTGAACGTCCCCATCTCGACCATTTTTTCCAGGCTCTTGTTCGTGGCCGCAACAATTTGAACATCAATGGAAATGGGGGTAGTGCTGCCAATCGGGATCACTTCTTGTTCCTGGAGAACACGCAGCAGCTTGACTTGCAGTTGTATAGGCATGTCACCCACTTCATCAAGGAATAAAACACCTTTATTAGCCTGTTGAAAGTATCCTACCTTGCCATTTTTATCCGCACCTGTAAAGGAACCCTTCGTATAACCGAACAGTTCACTTTCGAGGAGGTTTTCTGGAATCGCCCCGCAATTGATCTTCAGGAAAGGTTGCTTGGACCGCCTGCCCATTTTATGAATGGCTTCAGCTATCACTTCTTTACCTACCCCCGACTCCCCATTGATTAATACAGTAGATGAAAAATGAGCGATTTTCTTGACTTGGCTGATGATTTGCTCCATTTTAGGACTTGCAAAGATCAACTCTTTATAAAATTGATCTTGTTTTTTGAATGAGTCCAGTTCTTTCCTCATTTCATTTAATTCCGATTTCAATTGTGTCGTCTCCGTTATGTCTCTTGATGCGATGACGATACGGTCTATATCCCCTTTTTCATTGAAAACGGGGGTCCCGACCGAAAGGACTTTCTTATTCATTTTCGTATCTTGGACAATCGATACTTTCTTTTTTTGTTCAAGAACTAATCGGGTAACCGAAGGATTAAAGATCCCTTCATCTTCTAATTGCAAGAGGTTCGTCCCGATGTAATCTTTTAAGTCCTTTCCCCAGAAGCCTGAGATGATCCGGTCACTGTAGCGCAGCAGCTCACCTTTTTGATTGACTACCAATATTTCATCATAGATATTCGCTAAAATGGCATTTAAATCTTTGTTCGAGCTTTTTATCAATTCTATTTCCATGGCCATCTCCTCAACCATCGGTAAATCCTGGACGATGATGATCAGGCCTTCTACTTCTTTTTGATGGTTTAGAATTGGGCTATAGTCGACAAGCACACTCATGACATCAGTAATCTCCAACTGATTCAGAATGCTGCCACCGCTTGCAAACACGCTATGTATATGCTGCTTATTGAAAATGTTGACAGCAGGTTCATTAAGGACTCGTTCAGCAGACTTTTTTATCATCTTCAAGCCTGATTCATTGAAGTTCACGATATTTCTGTCTTTATCAGCCACAAAAATCCCCATCGGAATGGAGGTTAAAATGACTTTTAGTAAATCTAAATTTTGTTTGCTGTCCTGCTTGAATAATTCAGCTAACACATCTTCCCTTTTTACATAACCGGTAAGCAGACCCTCATCCGTTTTTATTAGGACGATAGGTTCACCGATGATTTGAAACAGAAGCGGCAAGGATATGTTAGGCGTCAATTTACAGACATTATCAATTGAAAATGCATACTGTAAAAGCTGATCGGCTGTCGTTATTGTTTCATTAAACGGGAGGTCATCCATGCGGATATACGCAAACACTTGATTTTCCTTCATAAGAAAGAAGAAAGGTTCCTCTATCTTAAGAATATTTTGGACTGAAAGTGCAGGCTGATCAATTGTTATAGTTATGAATGGTCTAATTTTATCATCCGGAATAGATAACACAATTTCACTCTCCTTTTGTAACCTACCCTTTATTTTATCATAATTCTGAATTGCAAGATAAAAAATAACATGCTCCAATAGCATATCCATCATTCACCATTTTTCAATCCATATGAAAAGGGTCCTTTAACTGGACCCTTTTGACCTAAAAACCATATTATTATTTTCCGTTGGACAAAAGCCCGTTCAGCTTTTTCTTATTATTTGCTGATCATGAATTCCTTGAATTAGCTTGTTATGGTTCGTGAATGTTCATCCTCCTCAGGTTGTCTGAATCAACTTCTTACTTTATCTGCTTCAATAACCCTTTCGAAGGTGGATACATTTGTATCCGAGTCGTTATCGACCGCTTCATTTTCCCATCAGCTTTTATAACAACCTCCTTCGTTCAAGAATTGATTAGATTCATTGTGCTTCTTCAAAATGGAATAGCGGAGGAGATTCCGTAAACCATTTTGTTCGATAGAGAAGATACCCAATCCCAATGACGGCCCAGGTAATTCCTAGAATCAAGGAGCTCATTTCGAGATTAAGCCAGAGGATGAAGACCGATGCTGCACCTATAACAGGGGACAGAATAGTTGAAAGAAACCCTTTAATCGTTCTGAAGGTTTTGTTCCTTACCGCATGGACGATTACGCATATATTCACGAAAGTAAAAGCAATTAACGCCCCAAAGTTTATGAGCGAAGTGGCCGTAACCAAATCAAGGAACAAGGCAACCAATGATATGATTCCGACAAATATGACATTAAAAAACGGCGTACTGTATTTAGGGTGGATAAACCCAAATAGTTTCTTCGGGATCATTTGGTCACGCCCCATGACATATAAGAGCCTAGAAACACTAGCATGAGATGCAAGCCCGGAGGCAAGGGTACCACATAATGTTCCAGCAAGAAAGAAAGCCTGAAATAATTTTCCGCCAACGAATAGGGCAATTTCCGGGGAGGCTGCTTCCGTATCGCTAAAACGGGAAACATCAGGGAAAAATAGCTGTGTAAAGAATGATGCAGTCACAAATAAAACCCCTCCGATGAGGGCAGTCAAAAAGATCGCTCGGGGAACCGTTTTGGATGGATTCGGTGTTTCTTCCGATAATGTCGTAACTGCATCGAACCCCAAGAAAGAAAAACAAAGGATCGTAGCACCAGCTATGAGCGTCGAGACTTCAGTATGAGGACTGATGAATGGCTGAACCGAAAAGACCTCTCCAGTCCCTTCTCCACCCATGACCCCTTTAACGACAAGTGTGACAAAAATAACGATGACCAACATTTGAAAAAAAACAAGAAAGCTATTAAAGTTTGCTGCAAAATTAACATTGAATAAGTTAATGACTGTCATTAAAAGGACAAATGCCAACACCCATATCCACGGGTTTACTTGCGGAAAAAGGGCAGATAAGTATATTTTGGTTAAAATTCCGTTCACCATCGGTAAAAATAAATAATCAAGCAGCGAAGACCACCCTACAAGGAAGCCTATATGTGGATTGATCGTTTTTTGGGTGTACGTGTACGATGAACCTGCCTGCGGATAAATTTTCACCATTTTCCCATAACTGGCTGCCGTAAACAACATGGCTAAAAGAGCAATGACATAAGCGGTCGGCACATGCCCGCCCGTTTTTTCGGAAACAATCCCGAATGTATCAAAAACAACCATCGGCGTCATATATCCAACACCTAGCAGTACGATTTGCCATAGGTTCAAAGACCTTTTCAATTTACCTGTTTGCATGTATCATTCCCCTTTCTTCTTTAGCCAGAAAAATCAGTCAACTTTTCCATCTTCCTTTATAATTTTTTTCAGTCATATTACACTTCGCAATTTTCATACCAAAAAAAAGCGTCGATTTTTACCAAAAAACAAGGAAATAAGGAGAATACTTCATGCAAATTTGAATAACCTATTCAATTATTCATAATCCCCAAAGTTAGGTAAAAGAGAACAGATCATTTTTTGCCCATAAAAAAAAGCAGAAGATATCAAGATATCTTCTGCTCATTTGACTAAATCCCCCGTGCCGAGGTCAAATTACTAGTTTACTTTCGTTGCATTGTATGCTGAGACCATGCAACATGCATCATCGAATGCCTAATTTAATGAAATTCTTTTATTAAATTAAACGATTTCTTGTTAATCCTGCTGCCTGCTATCCAATATGTTATAAAGTTCTTCCATTTCATTCGTTTTAGAACGATTCATCAAAAGGTCAACAGCCTTCTTCACTTCTTCCCCATTGAATAAGACATCATAAAGGGCTTCAGTAATCGGCATATTCACTTCGTACTTTTGTGCTAGTTGATAGGCGGCTTTAGTCGTTCTGACCCCTTCAACCACCATCCCCATGTTTTCCAACACTTCTTCGAGTTTTTGCCCTTTTCCAAGCATATTCCCTGCTCTCCAATTACGGGAATGGACGCTTGTACACGTGACGATTAAATCGCCAATCCCGGCTAATCCTGAAAAAGTAAGCGGGTTGGCACCCATGGCCACCCCTAAACGGGAGATTTCAGCCAACCCACGGGTCATTAAGGCCGCCTTGGCATTATCGCCATAGCCTAACCCGTCGGTAATACCTGAAGCCAAAGCAATTATGTTCTTCAAGGCCCCGCCAATTTCAACACCAATCAAATCCGGATTCGTATAGACGCGGAAATTATTGTTGATGAAGAGGTCCTGAGCCTTTTCGGCCGCCTTCATATTTTTTGAGGAAACGGCAACTGTCGTTGGGTGACGGAGGCTGACTTCTTCAGCATGGCTTGGACCTGAAAGAACGACGATATCATTTAACCAATCCGAGGAAGAAACTTCTTCAATCATTTCAGAAATGCGAAGCAGGGAATCCGGTTCAATCCCCTTACTCACATGAACAATTGTCAATGGTTTATCATGAGCCGCTTCGATCTGTCCAAGCACTTCCCGAAAAGCTTTGGTCGGAACTGCCAAAATGATCATTTCAATTCCTGCCAATGCTTCCTTCATGGAAGAATACCCTACTATCCCTTTAGGCAGGTCAATTCCAGGCAAGTATTTCCCATTCGTATGATGTTGGTTTATTTCTTCGATTTGCTTCGGATTATGTCCCCATAATCTTACTTCATGCTGGTTATCAGCTAGTACCATCGCTAAAGCAGTTCCCCAGCTACCTGCACCAATGACTGCGATGCTTTCTTTTGCTTTCACCATTGTATGACTCCCTTTACTATTTTCTTTGGCGTCCAAAAATCCGAATTGGTGTTCCTTCAAAACCAAAGGCATCCCTAATTCGATTCTCTAAAAATCTTTCATAGGAGAAATGCAATAACTCAGGATCATTAACGAATACAACGAAAGTAGGCGGCTTGATCGCTACCTGGGTCGTATAATAGATTTTCAAACGGTTCCCGTTATGGGTTGGTGTAGGATTCATCGCCACGGCATCCATGACCACTTCATTCAATACATTTGTCTGAACACGGATGGCATGGTTTTCACTAGCCTGATCGATGACAGGAATTAACGTATGAGTCCGTTTTTTAGTTAAAGCGGAAAGATAGATGATTGGTGCATAATCCAAGAATAGGAAATGGGCACGGATTTTTTCTTCAAAATCCTTCATCGTTTTTTCATCTTTCTCGATTGCATCCCATTTATTGACGACGATGATAACCGCCCTGCCCGCTTCATGGGCATAACCGGCAATTTTTTTATCTTGCTCACGAATGCCTTCTTCAGCGTTTAAAACGACAAGAACGACGTCTGAGCGTTCAATTGCCCTTAATGCACGAAGTACGCTGTATTTTTCCGTGCTTTCATACACCTTACCTTTTTTCCTCATTCCAGCGGTATCAATAATGACATACTCTTTACCGTTGTATTTATAAGGGGAATCGATCGCATCACGAGTCGTACCCTCAATTTCACTTACGATAACACGATCTTCCCCCAACAATGCGTTGACCAAAGATGATTTACCTACATTCGGTCTTCCGATCAAGCTGAATTTAATGACATCATCTGCATAATCCTGCCCGCTGAATTTAGGGAAGTGTTTCGCAGCTTCATCTAGAAGGTCACCAAGACCGAGTCCGTGTGATCCGGAAATCGGGAATGGATCGCCAAAACCTAACGCGTAGAAATCATAAATTTGGTCTCTCATTTCGGGATTATCGACTTTATTTACCGCAAGGACAACCGGCTTCCTGGATTTAAAGAGAATCTTGGCAACCTCTTCATCCGCAGATGTTACTCCCTCACGGCCATTCGTCATAAAGATTATCACATCGGCCTCGTCGATGGCAATTTCAGCCTGCTGGCGAATTTGTTCAAGAAACGGCTCATCACCGATATCTATTCCACCTGTATCAATGATGTTAAAATCATGTGTCAACCATTCACCTGAACTATATATCCTGTCGCGTGTCACTCCTGGCACGTCTTCGACAATCGAAACCCGTTCTCCCACTATTCTATTAAAGATCGTCGATTTACCTACGTTCGGACGACCGACTATCGCAATTACCGGTTTTGGCATTGCTATTCACCCTTTCTGCTACTATATCTCTGTCAAAGTCACGAAATCCATGAATGCATGTCTTAAAAATTGCGTTGCATCATTGTTTTTCATTATTTCCTATTCAAGGAAAAGACTGTATCCATCATCTTATAAAGGAAACTTC
The DNA here is from genome assembly GCF_001439925.1 of Peribacillus muralis. Lineage (GTDB taxonomy): Bacteria > Bacillota > Bacilli > Bacillales > DSM-1321 > Peribacillus > Peribacillus muralis. The sequence goes on along the minus strand of NZ_LMBV01000012.1, from coordinate 75,993 downwards.
CATCAGGACTACATGCACAACTGATGATCAGTTAAACGTATCAAGGATTTACAGGCAGTTTGTCCACTTTTTTTCCCAGTGGACCGACTGCTTGCTAAAACGTGATTATATACAGCCCAAAAAAATGAAGAAAGCTCTAAATCATCTGCTTCCTTATTAATTGTTTAAAGCACTTTACGATTTATATACAGACCTCTAACTACCCTATAGTAACAAATTTCGTGCCAATCAACAATGATTGTATAAATAAAAGCCTGCCATTCCAATTTACTCCAATTTACAAGCATCATTTAGATAAGAATGGCCACTCTTCCCACCTTCCTTTTCATTAATTAAAGTTCTCTTTTCGCTGTTTTGATAAGAACCTCGATTGGGACGCTAAATAGATGTATTGTCCGAAAATCTCAAACATGCGCCAGAGAATATTTGCGCCCAATACCAGCACTGCATTATCATGCCATGCGAATGTAAGGGCCACATAAGGCAAAGAATGATAAACCATTAATAGTGAATAAATAATATCCCCCATAATCAAACCAATTAAAAGGACAAACAACCGATGTTTCCAATTCTTAAAAAGTAATAGGATAAGATAATTCAGAAAGAAGCACAGGAGATAGGAGGGTTTCATAATGAGCCATATCGGATCTAGTAAAGAAAAAAGCTGAAAACTGGCATAAGCGAGCGTAACGATAAGACAGCCGCAGATCAGCTCCATGATTTTGAATGTCGATTGCTTCCTACTATACACACAAAGTATCAAGAAAAGGTAGAGACCGCTCAAATGCAAGGAAAGCAAGGAAATCTCCAACTTATATTCCGCTAATAACATGACGGCCAAAAGATGAAATAGAAAATCAAACCGATATGGGACCGTTTTCGGAATAAAAAACATGACAAATACCCAAACTATCCATGACATCCAATAAAACAATATTCCATCCATGCAGCGTCCCCCTTTTAGGTAACATTATGGCTAGATTATCCTAAAATTAAACGTAAAGTCCTGCTTTTAATGAGGAGTCGCAATAGTTATAGGATAAAAAGTTCCTGATTTATTAATAAAAGGAGGTGTTAACATGGGCAAAGATAGGCAAGAGAAAAAATTGAAAGCAAGTGAACGGGTTGAGTCAGATAGGGACCAATCCTTGAAGTATGATGGGGCAACAAAAATGGAAAGTCCCGAAGATGCACGAAAAAGAAATAGCTAATTCCATGGAAACGAAAAGAAGCATCTCAATGCTCATTCCAATTGAGATGCTTCTTTCTATGGATATCATCTTGCATATGTGGAGCAATCAATTCCCCTTTGCGTTAACCAATGGTAGGTATCACCTGAAATTACCAGCTTCGATTTCCTTAATTGTCCGATATTGCAGCAGCCGAGTGCAGTCATGATGATTTTTAAATCATCATGTATGTAGGTTATTTCTTTAATCAATTGTAAAAGACCTAACTCTTTATGCACCTTGAGAAAATGACCGGCCAAACCGACACCTTTCGCTCCTAACCCAAGGCATTTTGCGATTTCCAGAGAATTACGAATGCCGCCCGAACCAATCACCGAAAGCTCTGGTGAAACATTAACCGCTTCCACGATTGAAGCAGCCGTCGGAATGCCCCATTCATTAAAATAACCGAGTACTTTCGCTCGCCTTTCATTCTCGATTTTAGCAAAATTCGTTCCGCCAAAACCGCCTACATCAATGATTGAAACACCAACGGAAAGTAATTGCTTCACCGTTTCCTTACTCATCCCGAATCCTACCTCTTTTACGATGACAGGAACTCCGATGCTGTTGTTGATTTTTTCTATTCTAGTAAGGGTTCCGGCAAAGTCCCTATCTCCTTCAGGCATCGTCAGCTCCTGTATCGTGTTGATGTGAATCTGCAAGGCATTTGCCTCGATCATGTCGATCGCTCGCATTGCTTGGTCGACAGTTGCTTCACCACCGAGATTGCCAATCAGCACGCCAGCAGGATTCTCTTGTCTAACGACCTTAAAAGATGCCTGCTGGTGAGGATCCTTGATCGCAGCCATCTGAGAACCGACCGCCATGGCAATACCCGTTTCCTTTGCAGCTAGGGCAAGATCACCATTTATCTTTTCCGTTTCGGCGCCCCCGCCTCCGGTCATCGCATTTATAAAAATTGGCGAACTTAATTCAAGTTCGCCAATTTCCGCTGTGAGTGATGCATTATTCAAAGAAATTCCTGGTAAGCTTTGGTGAATAAACGAAATATCTTCTAGTCCGGACTTATGCTGCTGACCTGTTTTTAGCGCAAATTCTATATGATCTAATTTTCGTTTTTCTCTCTCCAAGGCTATCACCATTATTATCTTATTTTAGTTTTTTCAATTGATCACCGATCATTTCACCTAGTTGAAAACCCTTTGTTTCTTCAGGAAGTTCATAATTCGATGTGTTGTAATTGGAGGATTGGGGTTCCTCCAGTTCTTTAATGCTCAATGATAATCGCTGTTCCCCTTCATTGACATCAAGGACCTTAACCTCGACGGACTGGCCTTCTTTAAGCACTTCCTGTGGTGTGGCAATATGTTTATGTGAGATTTGTGAGATATGAACAAGCCCTTCCACCCCAGGGAAAATCTCCACGAATGCCCCGAATGAAACAAGGCGCTTAACGATCCCCTCTTGTGTCGAGCCTTTTGTTGCTTTTTCAGCGATGTCAGCCCATGGTCCTGGAAGGGTATCCTTGATGGAAAGTGAGATCCTCTCATTATCACGATCTATAGAAAGCACCTTCACCCGTACCTTATCTCCTTCGGAAACGACATCGGAAGCCTTGTCGACATGCTGATGGGAAAGTTGGGAAATGTGGACAAGACCATCCACGCCGCCAATATCTACGAAAGCTCCAAAATCGGTGATTCTTTGTACCACACCCTCGAGCACTCGACCGCTTTCAAGATTATCGAGAACATTTGCCTTTTGTTTTTCTTTTTGCTCTTGTACTACGGCCCGATGTGAGAGAATTAAGCGATTCTTGTCTTTCTCAAGCTCAACGATCTTGAATGTTAAAGTTTTGTTTTTGTAATCAGAAAAGTCTTCAACAAAATAGTCTTCTACTAGAGAAGCCGGAACGAAACCACGTACGCCTAGATCCACAACAAGGCCGCCTTTGACGACATCTTTCACTTCTGCCTCAAATACGTCACCGTTTTCAAACTTCAGTTCCAGGTCATCCCATGCTTTCAGCGCGTCGATTTTGCGTTTTGATAGAATAAGAGCTTCTTCCTCGACTTTAATCACTTCAAGCTCCAATACATCCCCTTCCGAAACGGCATCTGATGCCTTTTCGACATGAAGGCTGGACAGCTCGCTGATGGGAATGATTCCACCCGACTTGCTGTTTTCAACATCGACAATGACCTGTTTTTCTTCTACCTTTGAAACGGTTGCTTTCACTTGATCCCCAACTTTGTAATTGTTCACTTCTACCTGGTTCATATCTTCTGTCATTACTAACTCCTCCTTAACCCATGACTGATCAGCAATCTTCCTCTTCATCGGCCACATATTTTATTTAAGTGGTTCAATAAAAACACTTTCCTAATAAAGATAAAAACTGTCTTTTAGAATAATTAGGCAATCTTCCTTTTCATCCCCAATAAGGAACATTACCCCCTATTTTATAAATTCTAACAAAATCAGAAAATTGTCAAGTATGAAGGACTATTTATGCTCTGAAATCAATTTTCCGATCTGGTCCATGATGATCTTGGTTGCTTCATCGGCAGAAATTTTCTGTTCGCGATATTCATTGAAAGGGATAGGAGGACCGTAAACGACCTTCAATGGGCTTAAAAGCTTATACGGGCCGATGATCGCACAAGGTATGATCACGGCATCAGATCGCAATGCGAAAAATCCGGCACCTGCCAACCCTTCTCCCAATTCACCCGTCTTACTTCTCGTTCCCTCAGGAAACAGCCCAATCGCCTTTCCTTCTTTCAAAAGCTTTAAACCCTTTCTAAGGGATTCACGATCGCTATTGCCCCGTTTGACGGGAAAAGCATTTACTTTAGGTAATATACTTTTCAAAACAGGTGCTTGAAACAGCTCTTCCTTTGCCATGAAATGAATATCCCTTGAAGAGGTCATGCCAACTACAGGAGGATCCAAATTATCAATGTGATTGGCACAGATCAAGACTCCGCCCTTTTTAGGAATATGTTCCTTTCCTAATGTCTTAACCCTATACGCAGGCATTAAAACGCCTTTTACGACGTTTTTGGCAAATGTGTAAAAATCCAATTTCATCTTTTCCTCTCTTCTATTAAAGACATGATACTTTCGGCCACTTCATGAATCGATAAGGAAGTCGTATCGATTTCGATAGCATCTGCCGCCTTTTTAAGGGGAGATACCTCGCGTTCCGAGTCGAGCTTGTCCCTTGTGGCGATTTCTTCCCTCAACTTTTCAATGTCTGATGGGAAGCCTTTCAATAAATTTTCCTGATGCCTCCGCTGTGCCCTTTCATCCACTGAAGCAATTAGAAATACTTTAACTTCGGCTTTCGGTAAAACATGTGTGCCGATATCCCTCCCGTCCATGACGACTCCACCATTTTCACCAAAAATCTGCTGCCTGCGCACCATTTCTTCGCGGATGCTCCGGTGCTTCGCCACTTCCGATACAGATCCAGTCACTTCATTGTTTCTGATTTGGGCTGTCACGTCCTCATTGTCCAAAAACACCAATTGTCCGGTTTCACTCGGTCTTAGTTCGATTTCCGACTTGAGGAGTACTTCAAATAGTGCTGGTTCATCACTCAGTAAAATCTGTTCATTAATGGCCTTATAGGTAAGTGCCCTATACATTGCTCCTGTATCCACATATATGTAGTTGAACTTTTCTGCAACAATTTTAGCAACCGTGCTTTTTCCAGCAGCAGCTGGTCCGTCGATTGCAACTGATATTTTTTTTTCCATAAATCCTCCCAAGAATCCTACAATCATGCTGATTATTTAATACCCTTTCATTTTATCACAACTGGCGCGAAAATCATTAATAAAAGGACGTGTACGATCAAAATCCCCCTTCGATTTGTTCCGCCCTCAATAGTTTTCCTTTAACCCAAAGCTTCATGCAAAAAAAAGCGGGCACACCGCTTTATTTTGAGGTCCCATTGAATGTTTCAATGATCTTCGTATAGTTATTGCTCGTGACGCCTTCATATTTCGAGAGCTTGGTCAATTCAAAGATTTGATCGTCCCTGCTTAAAAGGAACTGAAATAAAAATAAGCAGGCCAATTGAATTAGAATCACTTTAATTAATAGTCTTTCAAATGTTTTCATATTCCGCTCCTTCCATCCTGATTATATTAGCAGTATGGATGGAATCATCGTTTTTCATTCAATCCGCGTCAAACATACAACCCTTTTTTCTTCAAATCGACCTGCTTTTCAAAAATGAATCTCATTAATGTTTGTACATCATTTTTTGTCGGCTCAAGAAATTGGATATGTAATAGCATATTGCCATGATCCTTTTCCGTTAACCGAATGACTTTGCTTCTCAAGCGTAAATAATGGATTTCCCCTGATTTTAGCGGAAGTGCAATCCATAGGAATAATTGTGAAGCCGATTGGACGGTCGCCCCTTTTAAAAGCCTAATGGAAGCTCCGCCAGCACTGATATCCTCCGTTAATGCTCGAAATGGAGTAAACTCTGCATATTCTGGATGGATGGCGGCATCAAGCGTTACATCCAGTCGCACGTACTGCCTTCGTTGAATTTTCACAAACGTGTCCATATGTGGCAGCGACAGCTGTATCATCGGTATTCTGCCTTTCACTTTACCAAGCACTTCAGAACCAAAAACATATACAGCCTGATCCTCGTTTGAGATTGTGACGTCCAACTGTGTCCCGTCGATCAGGAAGGCCAGTTTTCCTGTATCCAAATTGATGGGAAAGTCAATGTACACACACCCCGGTTCCATTTCGACAACCATACATTTAAACTTTTCCTTCTGGGTGGAGTACTTCTGTTCGAGCATTAACATATCACCAATTTTAATCATCGCGATCACATTCCTTTATGATAGCCGGTAATGATTTTTCGGACAACATCCCATTACCCGCCAATTTTCCCATTTAACTTAATAATGATTTATATTATTATGTCATGAAATGAGAAAAAGGAAAAGTGACTAGGCACTTTTCCCCATTGCAAAGTGAAGCTGGATAATAAACTAGATTAAATTCTCGTATACCGGTTCGGAATTCTTCAATTTCTCTACCTTTTCTTCTTGGCCAGTATCGGCATTAATGAAAATACGGTATGTATCTTCCTTAATTGTACCAAGAAATTCAAAACAAAGAACTTCTTTGCCAAGATCATTAATGATTAGTGCTTTTCCCTCTTCCATGATCTTTACATTTACGTTGATTTTATCCCTGGCTTCTTTCTCGGATATTGTAGGAGTGGCGATTTCCCTCGTTTTATGTGCTTTTAAATACTCATCCGCCGAGAATCCTATAACAGCACCGTCATCCAATGCGATTTTGATCTTGACTGAATCTGGATAAATCTTGACACCATTCTCGGAGGACACGAAATTCAATAAAGCGATGTTATCGTACTGTGCGCTCTCGAATAACTCAAGTGAATTGAAATCATGTTCTTTAAGAAATTCTTGGGCTTTTGTATAGGCTTGATTCAGATCGATATTTGTTTTGTTAACATCCCTATTATTGATATACCAGATAGGGTAACCGCCTTTTTTCGTCAAATCCATATTCAATTCTGCATTGGAATCTTTATCCAAAATACTAACGCTATAAAAACCATAACCGGAGCCTTTTCCGTTTTCTTCCACATTAACTTCCACATTTCCACTTTTTGAATGTGTATAACTTTTTGCCGTAGCAATCGCTTCTTTTTTAGAAATCGGTTTACCTTGTAAATTTTTAAAGTTTTCATCCCTTTGTTCGGATGAGGTGAAGGTCGGATTCATTTCATTCGCTTCCCCATACCCGGTAACTTTTTTCTCGACCGTCTTCAATCCGTCAATGATCGTGTTATCCGAATTTTCTTTTCCGGTTGCAAGGGCCATTTCCACATCCATCCATCTTAAATGGTTTTTGAGGGTTAAATATTGCACCTTCCTCAATTCGCCCTGTACATCTGCTGCCTGTGCATACAAGGATTGTAAAGTTGAATATTCCTGATCATTCAACGGTTCCTTTTCAAGGTCACGTACAGCTGTTTTATAACTGAAGTCCGCAATTTTCGATAAAAATTCTTCCGTCTTATTAAAAGGAAGCAGGGTCAAAGGCAACTGTCCGACATCGCTTTGGGCTTCTGAAGTGATCCTCCAAACATCCGTTAATGCTGGACTTAATGAATGTCGTGTATTCATCGCCAACGTACTTCCTACCTTATCGTGCAATAAATCCACTTGATAGCTTAAATCATGAAAGGCGCGCTGATACGAATTTTCAGCATGGATTAATACAGCATTTTTTTCCTTATGTTCTTGGTAACCCCAGAATGCAGTTCCTGCTACACCTACAACAAGCAGGGCAATGACTATATTCCTGATCATGTACATCCACCTCTTTAATTACAAAAGATATGTTTTCCGATTTTTTTGATTTGCGGTCTCGACCAAATCCATTTGCTCGTTGCCGTTTCGGGATTAAAGTAATATTCGGCATTCTCACTTGGATCCCACCCATTGATGGCATCCACGACAGCTTCTTTTGCCCGTTCGTTCGGGGTCAGCCATATCTGCCCATCCGCAACAGCGGTAAAGGCCCCAGGTTCAAAAATCACGCCCGAAATCGAGTTAGGGAAAGCGGCACTTTCCACCCTGTTTAAAATGACCGCTGCAACGGCAACCTGCCCCGTATATGGCTCACCACGAGACTCCCCATAAACGGCATTGGCCATCAGCTGTATATCGTTTTGAGAATAACCGCCTGGAAGATTGGCTGATGTCGTTGTATCGGAAGGTGTCTTTTTGGAAGCGGACCCACCAGATCCATTTCCTTTCGCTTTTACCTGATTTTCAATGGGGACTCCCCCATAATAGGTGAACTCGTTTCCTTTATTGATCTGCTCATGAACCCATGCTTTATTGAAATTAGACGCATTCGTCAACTTCTGTTTGGTTGTTGCTCCTGCGATACCATCGATCGGCAGCCCGAAATCTTGTTGAAAGTTCCGGAGTGCCCAATAAGTGCCCCATCCGTAAACCCCATCAATCTTTCCACGATAGTAACCGATGTTTTGCAAGCGTGCCTGTAGTTCGATTACATCATCTCCAACCGCACCTTTTTGAATGATTTGGCTCGAAAAGGCATTTGTTCTTGCTTCCGGGTAAATTCCGAAACATATTGTTATACACGAAAACAGCAAAAGCCATTTCCATTTTGACGAAATTCCTTTCATCAAAAACACTCCTCTTTTTCTTGAATTAATGTAATTCTATTTTCTTCTTACCTGTCTTTTTTATTCCAATCCATAAAAAAAACAGAGCGGGCAAAATATGCCAACACTCCGTTTAGTAGATTTCCATCATTTGCTTATAAATTGATTTCGAGACAGTTTTTCTGCATGAAAATCAGATAATATTCGGGCTTTTTTCACTTTTTTCATCCCTAACCACCAAAGGTAAATCATAAAGGGCATAATGAAGTATATCCAGAATTTTTGGGACACTAAAATATAGTCATACACACCATGTAATGATATCGGGATGACTAGTGCCAACAATAAATAAGATCTATTATTTGAGGCCGAAAATTTTGCCTTGCCCAAGTAATACCCCATAATGACACCGAACAAGGCATGACTGGATACAGGAAGAACGGCTCTGATAAAAGCATGTTCCACTCCATTTGCCAGCAAATATAAAATATTCTCCATCGTTGCGAATCCAAGCGATACGGCCGCACCGTACACGATCCCGTCATATGGCTCATCGAAGGCTACATGCTGATAGATAACATATATGAGGATGAACCACTTGAAGAATTCCTCAAGCAATGCTGCCCATAAAAAGGCATTTGCTAAGTCTGTATTCAAAATATGCTCCGTTTCAAGCACATATTGTATGAACATAATCGGCAATACGAGAAAGACGCCGAATAAAAAAGTTTTGACCACAACCGATATCGGTTCTGTTTCATATTGATCCTTCAAATAAAAATAGCTGAGAAGCGCCAATCCTGGCGCAATAGCCGCTGACATCATGACCAGCATTAGCTGACCCTCTTTTCCTCTTCTTTTCCTTAATCGTAACATGGAATGAAGAAAAACTAAATCCAAGAATCAAGTCTTCCAGCATTTATTTTACCGTATCTATACATTCAGTACTTAAAGAAGGTTTCATCGACTGCGTTTTCGCTTGCCAGCACGACAGCCAGCTTGATCCTGGCCTTCTTGCTGTCATAATCGGCACCTAATATCACGCCGCGCTGCTTCAAATCGAAGGCACTGCCTTCATAATCATAGGCTGGATAAACCTTTCCTTCTTCAGCGCTTGTAGTCATGACGATCGTGATGCCTTGATCGATGGAAGCTTGAATCGAGTGTACCATCTCCGGCGTAACCTGCCCCCTGCCCACACCTTCAAGCACGATCCCCATCGCACCGTTATTGACCGCTGACTCGATAAAGAGGCCATCAGCTCCCGTATGGCACTTGATGATATCCACTCTCGGGATGCGGTTATGAGTCTCATAATACTCCCTATGTAACGGTTTTTGGTAGATGCTGACGACATCGTTATCAATTATGCCTAAATATCCATAACCAAAAGATTCGAACCCTTGTAAATTGGAAGCATGTACCTTTTTAACATATTTTGCAGAATAAATCCTCTCGTTAAACACGACCACCACACCTACATCCTTGAGCAGGTCACTCGCAGCGCATAAGATCGAATTCCTTAAATTCGAATATACATCAGTTCCAACTTCTTTTGGAGAACGCTGTGATCCCGTTACAACGATCGGTCGTTGATCTTTATTCGTAATATCAAGGAAATATGCCGTTTCCTCCAATGTATCCGTACCATGGGTCACGACTATTCCCGTAACTTGCGGGTCTTCCAATTCTTTTTTTATCGCTAGTTTAAGTTTTTCCATTTTCCCAAATGTCATGGACATACTTGAAATCTGGAAAAGGTCGACCACTTTAACCTCGATATCGTTGGGTAATTCACAAATGGATGCCAATTCCTGCCCGCTCAACGCACCAGAAGCTAACATACCGTTCGTGGTTTCTTTACTGGCAATGGTCCCGCCTGTCGTTATCAATGATATTTTCTCCATGCTCCTGTAAGCTCCTTTTCATTGACTTAGCTTTATTTATCGATCAAATGCTTGGCAATCAAACCGCCATGGAACCTGCCGTTTTCAATGAAGATTTCGTTGGCATTATTCCCAGCTGCAAGAACTCCGGCAATATAGATTCCTTTGACGTTCGTCTCCATCGTTTCCTCGTTATAGGTTGGCCTTCCCGTTACCTTATCAATATTTATGCCCATTGAAGCTAAAAAGGAATGATCCGGATGGTACCCCGTCATCGCAAACACAAAATCATTTTTTATCTCCTTTTCTTCTTCATCCACATGGTATATGACGCGATCTTCCGTAATTCTGTCGACGTTCGCATTAAATTCCATCTTGATTGTTCCATTGCGTACCAAAGCTTCGAATTCCGGGAGTATCCATGGTTTGATGCTTGGGGAATATTCGGTTCCCCTATAGAGGACGGTCACTCGTGCACCGGATTTGACCAATTCCAGCGCCGCATCCACACTTGAGTTTTTACCGCCAATCACTGCAACATCACATTTAAAGTAAGGGTGACCCTCCTTGAAATAATGAAACACTTTCGGGAGCTGTTCGCCAGGTATGCACATATAATTCGGATGATCGTAATATCCTGTCGCGACAATCACCTGCAAGGCTGAATAGTCACCTTTGGTTGTCTTAACGGAAAATTTCCCATCTACCCGTTTCTCCACCATTTCCACTTTTTCGAATTTGTTGACCCGTAAGTCTTTCCTTCTGACCACCTCCCGATAATAGGCAAGTGCCTGGCTACGAACGGGTTTTCGGTTTTCAATAATAAACGCGGTATCGCCGATTTCCAATTTCTCGCTTGAACTGAAAAAAGTTTGGTGTGTAGGATAACGATGGATTGAATCCACCACGTTGCCTTTTTCGATAATCAGGGACTGTATTCCCGCTTCTTTAAGCGCGATTGCAGCAGCCAATCCACAAGGGCCCCCACCTATGATAATGACTTCTTCAACATTCATTTTCACTCCACTGCCTTTCCATACACTGTGTAATTCGTTCATCAAACATAAAAACTCCTATCAATACATGATAGGAGTTTTTACAAATCATTTCAATAATAATGCAATGAACACATTTTTATCTATTTGCCATAGATGATTTACAGCTGTTAGATCCAACCGCGGAAGCGTGAAGCTTCAGCCATTTTCCTTACGCCAATCATATATGCCGCTAAACGCATATCAACACGTCTCGATTGTGCGAGTTCATAGATATTATTAAAAGATTTCACAAGGATTTTTTCCAGTTTTTCGTCCACTTCTTCTTCAGACCAGTAGTACCCTTGATTGTTTTGTACCCACTCGAAGTACGAAACCGTAACTCCGCCAGCAGAAGCCAGGACATCAGGAACAAGCAGGATGCCGCGGTCCGTTAGGATTTGTGTCGCTTCGATTGTCGTAGGTCCATTTGCTGCCTCGACCACGATCGAAGCTTTAATATCAGCCGCATTTTCTTCGGTGATTTGGTTTTCGATTGCAGCCGGGACCAAAATGTCACATTCCAATTCAAGCAGTTCTTTATTCGAGATTGTGGTTTTGAACAGCTTCGTTACGGTTCCGAAACTATCTCTCCGGTCAAGAAGATAATCGATATCCAAGCCTTCAGGGTCATGAAGAGCACCGTATGCATCTGAAATCCCAATCACCTTAGCACCTGCATCATGCATGAATTTAGCCAAGAAACTTCCTGCATTACCAAACCCTTGAATGACGACACGTGCCCCTTTAATATCAATGCCGCGCTTCTTGGCAGCCTCATTGATACAAATCGTTACACCCTTAGCTGTTGCTGATTCACGGCCATGAGAACCACCCAGTACAAGCGGTTTACCCGTAATGAATCCTGGTGAGTTGAATTCATCCATACGGCTGTATTCATCCATCATCCAAGCCATGATCTGAGAATTCGTAAATACATCAGGTGCCGGGATATCTTTAGTCGGCCCGACGATTTGGCTGATTGCGCGAACATAGCCCCGGCTTAGTCTTTCCAATTCACGGAAGGACATATTACGAGGATCACAAACGATACCGCCTTTACCACCGCCATAAGGCAAATCAACGATACCGCATTTCAAGCTCATCCAAATGGATAATGCCTTCACTTCACGTTCCGTTACATCAGGGTGAAAACGGATACCACCCTTAGTTGGCCCCACAGCATCATTATGCTGTGCCCTATAACCTGTGAAGATTTTTACAGAACCATCGTCCATGCGAACCGGTATCTTTACCGTCAATAAGCGCAATGGTTCCTTCAACAGCTCGTAAACTTCCTCCGGGTAACCAAGCTTATCCAAAGCTTTATGTATGACAGTTTGAGTGGATCTCAATACATCATGTTTTTCTTCTTCATTTACGTGGCCATTGCCTTTTGCCGATTCCATTAAAAGTACCTCCTAGAAAATCTCATCCGTATATTTAAATTATAATAAACAAATAGTCCTCTTCATGTGCTAGTATACACCTTCGTTACATTTATGCAAGAGTAAAAATGGGAAATTAAAAGTTGGAAATATTCAAATAATGAAACCGTTATCATGCCGATTGTAATCCGAATCATTACTTCTTCCAAAAAGGTGAGACAATCCAGACAAACCGCATGATTTTCGACGATGTGCCTGTCTTGTCTCCTTGTCTTTGCAGCTAACTAAAGTGTGAAATCAAAACATGTATCGCATCATTCTCGATGATACATGTTCCATATTCATTGATACGGCAAAGAGTGAGCGTTGAAGCATGGCCATACTCGGCAGCTAAGGAAATGACCATGTCATAGGTCGTGTCTTTGACATTTTCGATAAGTAAATAATACTTTCCCTCATAATGATAAAGATTACTTTTTAGTAAGCCTTGTATAGATAATCTATGAGATAATTGGACAATATCCTCGAACTCATCAAAAACATACAAAATATGGGGGAAATCATCGATTTTCACTTGTAAATCCAAGAATTCATCTTCGTCAGCCAATAATTCTTCTTCATCCTTTGTAACGATGATGATCAGGCCTTGGGCTGGCAGGGAAAATATCTCGATTGCAATGGAACCACTCATTTTAAAGCTGAGTTCTTCGCACGCTTCTTCGACCATATCCTGAAATAGCTTATGGACCTTTAAAGAGTTCCCTAAAATATCTTCTTTGGTAATCCCTCTATCAATTAAATCATCAAGGGTCAAAAAAATCTTGATTTTATTATTAGTTAATCGCTCCAGCTTCATAAAAAAATGCCCCCTGGTTACCATCTTCATACATCATATGAAGCCTTGGTCGCAGGGTGCATATCCACTATTCCGCTTAAATATGTCACTAAACCTTCAGCCATTTTTCCCAATCTGCTTGCGTTTCCCCCATCACTACATCGCATAGAGCTTCACGCTTTTCTTCGGATAAAAGGCTAAGCGCCGCTCCTCCAACACCTACCTTCACATCCGGGAATCTGCTTTTTAACGCTTCAACAAGCTGTAGCGTAGCTTCAAGGTTTTGTTGCAGTGAACATGACATGAATAGATATCGGGGCTTTATAATTTCCAATACGGCAAAAAGATCGTTATCGGCAATGGATTCCCCCAAATAAATGGTTTCATACCCTTTCCGTTTCAAAAAAATCGTGAAAATCAGCAGACCGAACTCATGCTTTTCACCCGGGGCACAAACAGTTAGAGCTTTAGGAAGAAAGCCATTGGTCGGTATCGTATGCATGATCGAACTGATTCTTGCCTTTAAGATGTTCGACGCGAAGTGTTCATGAGCGGAAGTGATTTCTCCTTTTTCCCATTTATCGCCTAATAGAACTAGGATGGAACCAAGAACATTCACTATCGTATGTTCAATTGTATACATACTGAAGGCTTGGCTGATCAGCATTTGCGCTTTATTTTCATTGAAATTCAATAAGGCTTCAACCAAGTCATCGGAAAGCTTGATCGTCTGCTCATCCTTCCGGTTTTCCGTTAATCCACGTTCTTCAGACCCACTGCTTTCAAGAAGGGACACGGCTTGGCTTATCGTGAAGCCTTGTTCGGTTTTATTGATGAGCCATTTAAGGGATTGCAAATGTTTTTCCGTATACAGCCTGTGGCCTGACTCATTTCTGACAGGTTCGATGAACTTATAGCGCCTTTCCCATGCCCTTAGCGTGCCTGGCTGAATGTTTAGCAATTTTGAAACTGCCTTTATATTATATTTACCTTCTTGCATCGTTTACTCAAGGCCTCCAATAATTGAACGTTCATTTTGACATTATAGTGGATTCTTTTTTACCTGTAAAATTACGATATGCTGCCGTTAAAAACCGCTTAATAGGCCTTCTCCACCGCTTCGCCCATTTCCGTTCGTTTTCCCCTTTTCAAAGTGAATAGGTGCGTTTCCGGCCTAGCCTCAAGCCTTAAAGGGACAGCGCTTGTCCCATAGCCATTGCTCGTCACATACAAGCAGTTTCCTTCTCTTCTTATACCGCCGATCTGATACGGACCGAAGCCAAACAGTCGAATTTGCCCACCGTGGGTATGACCTGATAGAACAAGGCTGATCCGGTGTTCAGGCATGAGCTGTTCCTTGACCAAAGGGTTATGACTCACCAAAACCCTAAATGGTTCATTCCCGCAATCCGAAAGGGCAAGGTCAAGCCTATCTCGTTCTTCCGTGATATCGTCAATGCCCAATAAAGCGATTTGCTTGCCGTTTTGAGACTCAAAGGAAACAGCTGTATTATCAAGGATCTTTACCCCGTGCTTTAGAAGCGTTGCATCCAATTCATGGAAATCACCTTCGTAATCATTATTTCCCCATACAAAATAAAGGGGACCAAGCTCTTTCAATTTCAAAAGGTTTTTTTCCACACGCAAAAGAGGCACCCCGCCTTCTCTTAAGTCCCCGCCGATAATTACCAAATCTACTTTTCCAAGTGCGCCTTCAATCAATCGATCCGAAATGATCCTTCGATGAATATCCGATATGAAAAAAATCCGCATATCGCCAAACCCTTCAGGAAAGTTATTGAAATATAAATGTTGAAAAATCAACCTATCTTGCATAGCCGTTCGCCACATGTAAAATACCAAGACAAACAACACCACGATGATGAAAATGAATAATCCAGATACCCATAACATTTTTCATTAAACCTTCTTTCCATTCTAAGCCCGAGCGTTACCTTCATGTAACCATAATTTCATGTGACCCGCAATCATATACCATTTAACTTGCCATCATTTATTTTCATGATATAAGTTTATATCAAAATTTTTCTTCATCATTTCAAAAACCTTATGGCGGCTTTTCCACTCTTCCTCTTTTTCCCACAGTTGCTTGCTTTTATTAATGATCTCACAACGAAGTAGCTGGAACTCTTTTTCCGCTTTATCAAGGTTTTTCTTGATCATCACCATATATCCATAAAGCCCAATAGCCGCAGCCAAGAAAAGAAAATGGCTGAAATGGTCGACGAAAACACTAAACATAGTAAAAAAAGAATAGGAATAAGGTATCACAATATAAAGATAAAGGTAAATCAAAAAAAAAGCGGCAACAATCATGGTCGCCCACAAGCTTTTTAGGTGCTTCTTTTTTAGAGCCTCGAACTTTTTTTTTCGGTCCACGACATTCTGCAGCATTTGTTTTGTTGCTTGGTCCGTCTTTTCATCCAATAAAATGATTGTCGATTCCATTCTTTTTCCCCCTTCATTCTCTTAAAGACATGATATGAAGCTGTCCAGAAAAAAATGATTAAGTGCCCATCCATCAAGATTTTGCCGTATACGGAAAGAAGGATCCAGAAAATAACACCCTACCAATCAGGCAGGGTGTTATCATTATTTCTTAATAGGGATTTTCAAAACCTGCCCATTGGAGATTTCATTGCCATTCAGTCCATTCCACTCCCTGATCAGTGCAATGCCTTCCTGCGATTTATAATAATTCATTGAAATCCGGAAAAGGGTTTCCTGCGCTTTAACGGTATGTAAGAGAACCTTATACTCATCACTATCAGGTTTTGCGGCTTGAACGTTTTGGGCTGCTTTCTTCTTTTCTGCAGCTTCCTGCTTGGCTTTTTCGTCAGCTAGTTGCTGAGCCCTGGCCTTTTCTTCAGCTTCTCGCTTCGCTTTGGCCTTCTCTTCGGCTTCTTGCTGGGCTTTGGCCTTCTCAGCCTTTTTCTTTGCTTGTTCCTGTTCTTCAGCCTTTTGCTCCTCTGCCTCCGCCTTAGCCTTCGCTTCTTCTTTCTCTATCATCGCTTCTGACTTCGGAGATTCTTTGTCATCCTTACCTTTCAAATCATTTGCAGTTGCTGTAGTTGGAATTGCTTCTTTCTCATCCTTACTGTTATCAACAACGATTGTGTTAGGTTTAGGATCTTGATCTGGTAATTTCTGAAGATATGTATAAAGGTTGTAAAAACCAATCGGAAGCAAGATGAAAAACAACGCCAATGCCTGAATGATCGGAAACTTAAACTTCACCTTACTTTTTTTCTTTTTATGAACTTTACTGCGCTTAGGCAATGACTTAGCCTTATGACGTTCAATTCGCGAACGAAGTTCACCCGCCTGATCGTTTTCCCTTTCACTCTTTTGCACACGATTCACTCAAGTCACCCCCCTTCTTGTTCCATGCTTTTTGCTTTTGTTCCTAATTAATACACCAAGAATAAAGTCAATCAAAAAATGGGCTATTATCGTCACGATGATATTATCGGTCCATTCGAATAGAAATCCGATAAAAAAGCTCAAAACCAATACATTTAAAAATAAAAACCAATTAAACAAGTAACGATAATGAATGACTGCGAATATGATGCTCGTCCAAAGCAGGCCAAAATGGGTTTGCAACACTCCACGAAATAATAATTCTTCACTTATCGCTACCACTGCGGCCACGACAAAAATCATTGAATATGACAAATTGCTGAAAATGCGTTCATTGATTCCACCATCATCCTGATAGGAAGACGGTGTCACTTTCATCAATACAACATCCAAGACCACCACCAGAACTCCAGCGGGAACACCGATCAGAAAAATGTTAAGGTCATCGAAGATAAATAAATTGAAAAATGCAGAACGGTCTTTAAATAAAATAATACCTAAAAAAAATGCCAACGTTAAGAGAATACTTTGTGTAAGAAACAAATTAAGGAGCAACTGTTTATTTGTCAGTTGTTTAATTAACTCAGCCTGCTTATTTTTCATTACCATTTTCCCTCTTCAATAAGATGAAGGCCAATTCCTCTTTCCACGTGGAATAGGAATTAACCTGATCGAGCAAAACATCAGGCCATACATCAATCATTTTTTGCGCGTTCATTCCGCAGTTATCACAGCATTGCTGATTTACCGCCTGCTGTTTTTCGTCAAAGTAATCCAAAACCCCTAAACGGCGGCATTCCTTTCGATATATCCAATTCAAAAACGTATGCAGCTTTTCCTGATTCGCTACCTTTCGCTTCTTGCAATATTCCTTCATCTTCACCACCTGATGTAACGGATTCTCATTGGCTTCGATGAGTTGAGTGAAAAAACGAGACTGGATTTCGTTCAAGGAAAAGAATTGGGACAGCTGTTCCTTTTCTTGAACGGTGAAATTGGCTACACTCGTGCCTGAGTCGTGTAAGTACGAACAAACCCCTTCGATTTGAGCATCGGTAGGCAATTGCTGTTCCATTAAATGCAGGGGAAGCCCTTCATCCCCTTCACTATATAGTAAAATGGCCACACTTTGCTTCTGATCCCGGCCTGCCCTGCCTATTTCCTGGAGGTATGCTTCCATTGTCGATGGCATGTGAAAATGGATAACATATCTGACATCCGCTTTATTTACACCCATCCCAAAGGCACTTGTTGCACAGATCATTTTCAACTGACCGGAAATGAATTGCTGCTGTATAAGCATCCTTTGTTCCTGTTCCATACCGCCGTGATAGTAATTGACACTATCTATCCCATTTTCCTGTAAAAACCCGGTCACTGCTTCCGCCACTTTTTTAGACGAAAAATAAATGATTCCACTGCCGGCATATTCTCTGACTAGCTCCAGAACACGGGATTGCTTGTCTTCGTACCCGTCCATCCGTTCAATCAGTATCGCAATATTCTCCCGGTCTACGGAGGAAACGATTTCCTTGGCTTGTCCTATGTTAAGTTTACTTACTATGTCCTCCCTGACTCCATTGGTTGCGGTTGCTGTCAGGGCTAACGTTAGCGGGTCATTCAGCTCCCGCCTCACTTCACCTAAATTCAAATAATCCGGGCGAAAATCATAACCCCATTGTGAGATGCAATGTGCTTCATCTATGACGAACAACCCTATTTCGATTGATTTTAAAGATTGAATCACACCGTCCAGGCTAAGCATTTCTGGGGATAAAAAGATAAACCGGTAATCATGTAACCGATCGAATGCCTCCCTTTTTTGATGAAGCGTCAAAAAAGAATTGAGGGTCAAAACGCTTTTTTCGCCATTCATTTTCAGCTGATCTGCCTGATCCTGCATTAATGATAATAACGGGGAAACAATCAGGACCGTCTTATTCAACAGGTAAGCAGGCAGCTGATAGCACAATGATTTACCAGATCCAGTTGGCAGCATCGCTAATGTATGACGGCCGGACAACAACGATTCAATCACTTCTTTTTGTCCTGGCCGGAATTCATCAAAGCCGAATTTTTTTTTAAGGAAACGTTCCATATTCATCATTGGTCACCCATTTTCGCGAGTACAAGCCGTATTTGGAAAAAGCTTATCTGTTTATTATCGACCATCTGCTTGATTGCCTTTAGCTTTTTAGTGCCAAGTTCCGTGATTGCTGCGGCAATATCACGTTCGTCTTTGTGTGACACATAATCCGCTATCGGAAAGCTTTTATCCGATAGTACAATTTCGACGAGATGGTCTTCAATGGTATTTTGCTTCAAGCTGCGGATTTCAGCGATTTCACCCATGTTTCTCCCTTCCCGCAAATAGTGCAAGGTCGTTTGTGTCGATTGGGTCAAATGAGGATCTCCACCCGTTTTCCAATCATATGTCAACGACGCCAAAAGGGGATGATCGGCTCCATCGCCCAACTCAGTAAGCAATTGATGCAGCGAGTCAAGAAACATGAACCGCACGTACTCTTCTTCTGCTCCCTTCCTTTTGGCAATCTGCTCGAACGTTAGTCCAATCCTGTTTACCCCAGTTAATTTCAAGATGAATATATCTCTTTTCAGATCACCTTGACCCTCTAATAACGAGACCAGTTCTTCATATAAATGCTGCGCAATCAAGTGTCGATCTTGACGATTGGTATGTAGGAATTCCTTTACGAAAAACTGGATTTTAGGGTTTCGTTGTATCGGATAAAAACGTCTTTCATTGTGGACAATATGGGATATGGTCTGTATGAGTAAATTTAACCTGCCCCAGAATACAGGGGTGATATTTTGGTATTTCCAGCCATTCAAGTGGGTTGGAAACGGGTTATTCAGCAAATATTCCGCTAATACGTTATCCCCCAGATCGCTAATTTCGTATGCATCGGTTTTATCCGTTAGGTTAATGAGCCCAACGGTCCTGAATTGCTCAATGTTTTGATTCAGTTGCTGACGGGTAATAACAGGCTTTGTCCCAAATATATCCGTTAACCCGAATAAATGGGCATCCTGAATCGTTTGTGACGACTTCTTCCCCTGCAGCATATGGTATATAGCATAAACGGAACGCTCGCCTTGGAATTTTTTTATCGCATATAGAATGATTGCCTGTAGATAATTATTCATGGGACTCACATCCTTATTTCATCTATCCATTATCCCTATTGTATCAAAAAACTGCAAAAATCGCCGTTTTTATTGCTTAATACAAGGAAGAATTTGTGACTATATGACGAAGCAAGGCACGAACAAAAAGAAACATTCGAATGTTTTCCATTGACATTCCGCTCTATGATAGTTATTCTCAATACAATTTCTATTGAAAAGTTCGGCATTCGGTCTTACAATAAGAAAGAGATAATAATCTGGATATAAAGATTATCAGTTGTTAAACAACTAAGGAGGGGTTATATTCATGGCTAAATTTACGATTGTGGATAAAGAAACTTGCATCGCATGCGGGGCTTGTGGAGCAGCAGCACCGGATATATATGATTATGATGACGAAGGGATCGCTTTTGTTACCCTTGACGATAACGAGGGAATCGTGGAAATCCCGGATGTACTTATAGATGACATGATGGACGCATTTGAAGGGTGTCCAACCGATTCTATTAAAGTTGCCGACGAGGCCTTTGACGGGGACGCATTAAAATACGAATAAACGCACAAGCCATTTTCAAACGAGAATGGCTTTTTTCATGCATGCTTTTATAGCCAACAAAAAAACCGGATAGCGCTATCCGGTTTTTTGTTCAAATCGTCAATGCCCTTAAGCATTTTTATATAAGATTTGCTTATTGATCCATGTCTGTAACTTAATGAACAGCAACATGAATACAGAGGTGATAAGCAAGCCCTTGATCACGTTGAAAGGTAGAATCGCAGTCGTCACGAGAGTTCTTGATTCTGGTCCCGACATGGCTTCCGCTCCCAAAAAGAAGGTGTAAGCCGGTAAAAAAACAAAATAGTTCAGGACACTCATGACTACCGCCATGGAAACTGTGCCCGCAAGCAAAGCGAACGTCATCCCTTTTTTCGAATTGATTTTTTTGAACACATAGTAGGTTGGCAACACGAACAGGATGCCCGCTAAAAAGTTAGCGATGTGTCCTATTGGTACAACTGTCAGCGTACCTGTCATGATTAAATCCAAGAGGTTTTTAATGAATTCAACCAAGATTCCAGCGACCGGACCAAAAATCAAGGCAGCCATCAATGCTGGAATATCACTAAAATCAACATTTAGAAATGAAGGGAATCCCGGAAACGGAAAATTCAAAAGCATCAATAAATACGAAATGCTTCCCATCATGGCCAGTGTCACCGTTTTTTTCACTTTGTTCTTTTTCATAGTTCTCTCTCCTTCTTTTCCGATCTACCTGAAAAAGAGGTTTGGGTTCCATCAGCATGTTGATGTTCAATAAAAAACCCTTTAATTCCGATCGAATTAGAGGGGTAAATTAAAGGTTACATCAAACAAACGTTCAGCAAATGATTGTTGAAACGCAATCAGGAACCTCCATCTTCTCCCATCCAGACTATACTGTCGGCTTTGGATTCACACCAAATCCTGCCCCGAAAGGCTCGCGGGCTTAGAAGGACATTTCCTTCATCACCGCCGGTGGGGAATTGCACCCCGCCCCGAAGATAGACCTATAAAATTTTTGTTTTAACAATCCAATTATATCCGATACTCTTACTCTTGAATAGCATTTTATTGTTATAGTATGAAAAATTTCCGTGTTTAGTTACCGTTATTACTTGGACGTCCTACTTCTGCTGGTGAACCCGCTCGCGTAAAGCCTGAGGAGGCTCACAGGCCGCCCTCTGTAAAGCTAAGTGCCTGAAGTGAAATGGAACGGTCTAAGTAAAATTCTCCAAACTGTAGGTAATGGCAAAACCATTTTATTAAATGCAAAGTGGAATGGAACGGAAGGCGGCGACACTCCTGCGGGAAATGCGGTTAAGGGGAGACACCGCAGGCGCAAGTGAAGTGCAATGAAACGGTCTAAGTACAAACCTCCAAAACTTTGGACAAACTAAATTTCAACATTTGTTTTCAGGTCGAGGAGCTAAGGAAATTATTTTTCTTCTTTAGCTTTCTGTCGTAAAACCAATAATACGGCCTACTTGAACGGTCAACTTATCACCTACCTCTTCATTAAAGCTCTTACATAAACGAGTACCGAATTGACATCATCCGCACTTCGATTGTAAAATTAACTGAAATTTAAGATAATTCTCTCACTAGGAAGGTGTGTAGTCGTGTATCGGATTTTAGTAGCAGATGCTATCAAACCAGAAGGACTCGGACCGCTATCAGAAGCATCCAATATTCTTCTCATCCAAAAGACGGTAGAGGAAGCAGCAAAGGAACTAGAGCAGATTGATGCTATCCTTGTAAGAAGCGCAACGAAGGTCACGGAAGATTTAATGGACAGGATGCCACAATTAAAAATCATCGCACGCGCAGGTGTCGGTGTCGATAACATTGACATCCCAGCTGCCACGAAACGCGGCATCGTCGTGGTTAATGCGCCTGACGGCAATACCATCTCAACAGCTGAGCATACGTTTGCCATGATGGCTTCGCTCATGCGCCACATTCCTCAGGCAAACGCCTCATTAAAGAATGGCGAGTGGAAGCGCTCTTCATACACAGGTACGGAACTTCGCGGTAAAACATTAGGGATCGTTGGATTCGGACGGATTGGAGGGGAAATTGCAAAGCGTGCTAAAGTGTTTGGTATGGATGTCATTGTATATGATCCATTCCTGACAGCTGATCGGGCCAAGAAAATGTCCGTCACATCCTTGCCCTTGGATGAATTGCTTCCTACAGCTGACATCGTTACTGTACATACACCTCTAACGGCTGAAACGAGAGGATTAATCAATAAAGAAAAATTGAACACTTGTAAAAAAGGCGTCTACGTACTGAACTGTGCCCGCGGTGGCATTTTGGACGAAGATGATTTATATGAACTGATCGTTCAAGGTCATGTTGCCGGCGCTGCACTGGATGTTTTCGTCGAAGAGCCCCCATTTGGCCATAAGTTGCTCGAACTCGATAGTGTCATTGCCACACCTCATTTGGGTGCATCAACGAAAGAAGCCCAGTTGAATGTGGCCGTACAGGTCGCACAAGAAGTATTGACCTATTTCGCGGGAAATCCAGTCTCAAGTTCCATCAATCTTCCGGCCATCTCTAAAGAGGTGTTTGAAAAGGTTCAGCCTTTCTATCAACTCGTTCAGCAAATGGGATCGATTGCTTCCCAATGCATGAAAGAAGGCATTCAGGAAATCTCGGTAACCTACGCAGGCGAATCACTCGACTTTGATACCGCGATCCTTACGAAAAGTTTAATTTCAGGTTTCTTCAAAACAAGAGTTGACGCATCCGTCAATGAGGTGAATGCTTTGCTCGTCGCAAAAGAGCGCGGCGTCACTGTCGGGGAAAAAATCTCCACGGACTCGTTAGGATACGCGAACTTGATTAGCCTTAAGGTTAAGGGAGATAACCGGGAATTAACGATCAGTGGTACGCATATCGACAATTACGGTTCAAGAATTGTAAGTTTGAATGGTTTCAAAATTGACTTTCTTCCGGAAGCACATTTACTTTATATCCAGCATACCGATAAACCCGGGGTAATCGGAAACGTAGGAAAAATCCTTGGAGATCACGAGGTGAACATCGCAACGATGCAGGTAGGCCGAAAAGAAGCTGGCGGAGAGGCCATCATGGTATTAAGCTTTGATGCCCCGCTCGAGGACAATCTGAAACAAGTTTTAATGGAAACGAAAGAAATCACCTTCATGGCCCGCATTTCATTATAAAAAAAGCAAAAGTGCCCGCATCCCGGGCACTTTTGCTTTTTCCTGACCTAATATGCCACCTTCTCACTTCATTTGGTTAGGGGCTCTCGGCACTGCTATGTCTCCAGTTAGATCCAGATTGCCCACTTTTTCAATTGGAGCATTTTCGAACTTCACTGTTTCATAACCAAAATCCTTCGCAATGAAAAGGATCGCTTCTAAAGCTTGCAGAACTTGCTCACTATTTTCAAAGGCCGAATCTTCTGCGAGATGAATGGTCACATGATTTCCTATAGACTTTATTCTTTCCCAGTTCAGATCTGTTGGAATTGCAGGAGATATTCCGTTTATTTCAGACTGCCTTTTTCCAGCTTGAAGTGCTTCTGCGAAATCCTGATATTGGGCAGTGCTTGGAACAAGTAATCTTGGAGAGGATTCATTTTTTTGATATAACAGGTACGTTCGATGTTTATATTGAGGTATATCCAGCTTCGTTAAAAAACCCCCATGAGAAAACCTCGCCCCTTGCTTACCATCTGTAGTAAAAATCAGCTTCTCTATATTGTGATATAAAAGGGTTTCTTCCATGGATAGGAGAAAAAGTCCATCATCAAGTAGTGGGCTATCCTCTTGAAACTCTATGTGAGCAGTGTTCTTATCGTTTCCTTCATTAAACGATACATCAAGCGGAAAATAGTCAGCTAACCCATATCGTTTTTCATCGATAGCGGCCATCTGCCTAACCAACTGATTTAGTGTATCCGATTCGTCAAATGCCCTCAGCTTGATGGAGATGGGTACGATGATATTCATTTGATCATCCGGTACCCCCAAGGTAATGGCGGATGAATGCTTCAGTTCATCCTCGTAAATCGCATGTGCGAACGCTTTCTCCTGACCGTGAGCAAAAGGCTCAATATCCAAAGCCTCGTCTTTGGATTGCATTTGCGCATGCTTGCTTGAAAGCGCTTGGTTCTCCTGTGCATCTTCCGAGCTATTTTCTTTCGTTTTTGCTCCCCGGCCTTCATAATCAGAAGATTGCTCACTTTCAGGAACCGATAGTTTTCGATTGCTTTCCTGTTCACCTTGACTTACCTCATACTCTCTTCCCATCCATATTGCTGAAGCAAAAACAATCATCAGGAATAGGGAAGCAATCCCTGCGATTAGTTGTAACGAGCGTTTCTTTTTCTTTTTAGCATATATTCCCGCCATAACCTCTTCCTTGGTCCTGTTGTCCTTCAGTTTCGGAAGCTCGCGTAGCATGTCTTCAATTTCGTTTTCGTTCCATGGGGATTTTTTCAATGCCGCTCCCCTCCTTCGCTGATAAGTCTTCCAACAGCTTTTTAATCGCCTTTAAGGCCCGGTGTTGGGTCGTTTTTACCTTACTTTCACTCCAGGTTAATATCTCAGCGGTTTCCGCAATGGACATTCCCTGTATATATCGTAGAATGATGACGGACCTTTGATTCGTGGTGCATCGGTTCAAGCATTGATAAAGATTTTGGATATCCTCGTTCAAGATTGCCACTTCTTCGGGAATCGGCTGGTAATCTTCAATCGATTGCCGGTTCCAATCGAAGTTAGCAAAAATTTTGTCTTTCCATCCTTTTTGTTTCCGGAAATAATCGATCGTCACATTTCTTGCAATGGAATACATCCAGGTTTTTTCACTGCTTTTCCCTTCGAATCGTTCATAAGCCTTCATGATCCTGATATAGACCTCCTGCACAAGATCCTCGGCCGTTTCTCGATTTTTAGTCATATAATAAATGAATTGATACATTTCCTGATGATATTTTTCATAAAGATCGTGGAAAACGGAATTCATCATTTCCCCACATCCGTTCATAAATATAGTCGTCAAACTTGTATAAAACGTTACACGATCCAGCTTCATTCTTAGAATAACAACACTTCTTCGTTGATAAAAAAACAAAGGCAAGTTGGAATTCAATCCAAATGCCTTTGTTTTCAGCGTTTCTTATGAAACAAGATTTTCTGGCAAACAACCTGTTATTCATTCAGGATTTTCCATAATTCGAGGCAAGATAAAACTGAAGGTTGTCCCTTTATCCGGTAAACTATTTACCGAAATGTAGCCATCATGGGCATTGATGATATTTTTTACGATTGCCAATCCCAATCCCGTACCTGATGCCCCGCGTGTCCTGGCTTTATCCGCTTTATAAAACCTCTCGAATACAAATGGCAAATCCTCTTCGGGGATACCCGATCCGGAATCCCTCACATCTATGACCAGGCTTCTACGATCACTTGTCCTTTGAATGACATCAATGTTCCCACCTGAAGGGGTATGGCGAATCGCATTATCTATCAAATTCGTCAAAACCTGTTCAATACGATCTGGATCGAAATTCCATTCGATATCATTATCTTGAAGGCTCGTCGATATGGAGATTCCTTTTTCTTTCGCAAGCACGGAGAACTTACTAGTAATCCTTTTCAAGTAAGGTGAAATGGGAATGCACTCGTAGTTAAGATTCATTTTTCCCGATTCCAATTTAGCTAAATCGAGTAAATCATTGACTAAGCGCCCCATCCTCAACGACTCATCATAGATGATTCGGGCCATTTCCATCTTTTCCTCTTCGCTGCCCGCTATATCATCAACGATCGCTTCACTATACCCTTGCAACATGGAAATCGGCGTTCTCAGCTCATGAGAAACATTCGCAATGAAATCCGTTCTTAGTTTGTCCATTCGCCTTTCATCACTCATATCGCGGATGATGGCAACCGCACCCCGAATATTGTTGGGATTGGTATATAGGGGACTGACAATCAATCCCCAGTCACGGCCCTGCAACGTTATTTCCCCTACTTGTTCCTTATCCAAAGACTCGGATTCATCAAATAGATTCATCAGCACCAAGGGGACATTCACATTATCTTCCCGGTTGTAGCCCTTTTCGAAGTACCAGGATTGCAGGAACCTTTCGGCTGGCGGATTCGTCTCAAGGATGGTGCCATCCTTATTGAAGGTAATGACCCCATCTGCCATACTGCTTAAAATGCTAGAAAGGTGCTCCTTTTCCTGGCTAAGCGCATTCATGTTGAATTTCAGCTGTTTTCTCATCTGATTAAACGCTATCGCCAGCTCGCCGATCTCATCTTGAGTCAGGATGGGGACCTTTGTATCGAATTTTCCTCTTGCAATCGCCAGCGCAGCTTCCCTCATCTTCACTAATGGAGCATTGATTCTCGTAGATAAAAAGAATGCAAAAAACGTCGTCAAAATAATGGCGATCCCGGCTGCCAATAAAATGAACTGGGTCGTCGATTTAGTCGTTTCTTCCATCGACTCCAACGATTGAAATAGGAAGACTTCATCCTGCTCTCCATTCAACTCAAGCGGCACCCCTACAACGATTGCTGATAATTCCTCGTTGCCGTTATCATCAGAAAGCGCCATTTCCTTTTTGACGGTCTTCCTTTCTGTAAAAACCTTGATCAATTCGGGGTCAGACTTGATTGATTCCGGTGTAATCTCAAGCTCGTTATCGCCGATGGATGAGAAGACCATTTTGTCATTGTTCAAAATGATCATTTTCGTTTCTTTACCGATTAATTCAGAGGCAATTTGTAAAACATCCGTGTTTGATCCTTGATGATCATTTGTTACCTTGATGATTTGTTCTGCCGTTTTCGTTAAATCATTTTCAATATTTTCAATTTGGAAATTCTCAAAGAATTCGACGAGCAGAACGGTTAAAACGATTAATACAAATGACACAAGCAATAGGATCGTTGCCCAAAGCTTCCCTACGACACTCCCCCATAACATCAGTCATTAATGACTTCGAACTTGTAACCGACACCCCAAACCGTAACAATCATCTTGGCTGCATTTTCCGATATTCGGTTTAGTTTTTCACGTAGGCGTTTTACGTGTGTGTCAACAGTTCGAAGATCTCCAAAGAATTCATAGTGCCATACTTCTTTTAACAGCTGCTCCCGATCGAAAACCTTGTCAGGTGATTTCGCTAAAAAATATAATAATTCATATTCCTTAGGAGTTAGGGAAACCTCTTTGTCATCGGCCAGCACCCTATGGGCATCATTATCGATCGTTAAATGGGAGAAGACGATCACATCTTTTGCGGTCGTTTCTGTCTGAACGTAACTAGTCGTTGAAGATCGACGCAATAAAGCCTTGACCCTTAACACGACTTCCCGTGGGCTGAACGGTTTGACGATATAATCATCGGTTCCCACTTCGAACCCTTGTACCCGGTTCACTTCTTCTCCTTTAGCAGTAAGCATGATGATGGGTGTCGTTTTCTTCTCCCGGAGCTCACGGCAAACTTCGATTCCATCTTTACCAGGCATCATAATATCCAATAAAATTAAGTCATATTCATTTTCAAGGGCTTTCGTTAATGCCTCATCACCATTTTCAGCTTCATCGATGATGTATTCCTCTCTTTCCAAATACATCTTTAACAGCCTGCGGATTCTTTCTTCATCATCCACCACAAGAATTTTAATTGCATGATCCATTATGTAATCAGCCTCCTATCCTATATTCTACAAAATGAACACTTCGATGACTAATATTATTTCCATCCAAAGTACGATAAAAAGGCAATGTTCGCATCGCGACGACGGACATTTCACCATTTCGTCACAATAATGTAAACGGCCACTACAGAAAAAGGGATCATTCTCTAGAAACATCGATTAACCAACTCCTCGATGTTTCTATCAAAAGACCCCTTTATTCTTACCATAACAATACAGAATCAAGCGTATGAATGCAAACCGGCAATAACGAGATTAACAAAAATCAAATTAAAGATCATGATGGCGAAACCGATGACGGCAAGCCAAGCTGATTTTTCCCCTTGCCATCCCTTTGACATGCGCAGATGCAAGAAAGCTGCATAGAACAGCCAGGTAATGAGTGCCCAGACCTCTTTCGGATCCCAGCCCCAGAATCTTGTCCATGCCACTTGTGCCCAGATCATGGCAAAAACGAGTGCACCGAGTGTAAAGATTGGAAAACCAATAAGGACCGAACGATAACTGATCTCGTCCAATAGGCTCAAATTCACATTTTTAACGATCGGCTTTATGAGTGCCGCTACCCTTTTACGAGCTATTAATCTTATTAGACCATAAAGGATGAGACCGGCTCCAATTGACCATAAAACTGTATTCAGTTTTTTGGCATTGATGATCGCTGGCATGCTCACAAGCGGCTCAAACCGATCCGCCTCGATTAGCTTCCCTTCATGGGGACCCACTAGTGCAGGAAGGTTATATTCCTGCTTGTCTGCAGCACCCTTTTTATCGATCCAATCGAAATTCGCTTTGTAATCCAACGCTGCAAAGGTCGATGTGATGATGACAAAACCGATGGTGCTGACTAACGTGAACATAATGACCTCAAGCCAAAACGTTCTTTTACTGGAATGTGTTTGATCGACGAATTTAACTAAATATATGATGGCTGCAACGAAACTGATCGCAAGAATCGACTGACCTGCCGCAGCGGTCGTAACATGAATATGAAGCCAATCACTCTGCAACGCAGGAATGAGTGGCGATATTTCTGTAGGGAACATACTGGCATAGGCAATGATCAATAACGCAATCGGTAAAGCGAATAACCCAAGGGCGGGTGTCTTATATAGGAAATAAATTAATATGAATGCACCGACCAGCATCATTCCGAAGAAGGTCGTAAATTCGAACAGGTTACTTACAGGGGCATGGCCTGCTGCAATCCATCGAGTGATGAAATACCCAATTTGCGCAGCGAAACCAAGAATGGTGACGGAAATGGCCAGCTTAGCCCATTTATTTTGTTTCTTTTCTTCCGCTCCCCGTTTATCCTTTATCGATCCCCCAAATAAGAAAGTGGCGACTAGGTATAGCAAGAAAGCTGCATATAAAAAGTTACTGCTTATTTCAGCCATTTAAAACTTCCCCCTTAGTAGAAGATTTCTCCTCCTCAAGTTGATCTGTTGGTTCAGAAAGAGATGTTGATTCTATCGCTTTTTTGATATCTCTTTTGATACCGTGCCAGTTTTTGTTTGTATGACCGGCCATTACTATCTCATCTTGTTTCCGTTTGATCCATATACGACGGTGATTCCAATACGAGCCTTGGACAACACCCACCATGAAAATGATTCCGCCTGTAAATAGAATCCAGAGCGTTAAATCCTTCCGGACCGTCAAAGCCGTGACATCTTGGGTCTCAACACCATTGAAAGCCATTTTATACGTGTTTTCACCCAATGGCTCAGCAGTCTCTTTAATCGCCACGAAACTTACTTCTCCCTCTGGCTTGTCCGGAGTATGCATTTTAAAGATAAATGCCGGATTATTCGGAATCTTCGATATCGTTCTCGGCTCGCCTTTATCATCAAACTCGAAGTCCGGGAAGTAACTGATCAAATCAACTGAATATCCTTTATTCAACTCATATCTCTTTTGCGGATTATTCAAATCGATCTTTACACCGCCAAATTTCTCTTCCGTTTTTTTGTTGATCAAATTAAAAGCCATCGTACTGAGCTCATCCAGCTTATAATCTACTTGGTAGAGAGAGTAATGATCATGTTTCAGAGGTTCATTGACTTTGATTTTATAATCTTTAACCTCTTCAAGGTCGACTTTTTCCCCCGGAAGGGCATCACCCTTGCGTTCATAGAGCGTGACATCGGATTGATAGGTTTTCGCTATCGTACCGGTTTTATCTATCGCGGCACTGTATTGTTCATCCTCTTTATTGCCTTTGTCATACACCTCTAAGGTAAATTCATTATTCTTGAGATAATATTCTCCATTCGTGCCGGGAATCTCTTTTCTCTCGCCTTCCCTTAGCCAAACGACTTTATCGATATACATGCCCGGGACAGAACGCAGTAAGGCGCCAATTAAAAAAATGATAAGTCCAATATGATTAACATACGGTCCCCAACGTGAAAACCGGTTTTTTTCGGCTAGTATATGGCCGTTTTCCTCACGAATATGATAACGCTGCCTTTTTAGTCCAGCTTTTACTTTGTCCAGATTTATATCATGGTCATCAAGCTTTGTTACTCCATATATTCTCTGGCGTTTCATGAACCCGTCATGTCGGGTGATTCCTTGTTTTTTTAAAGAACGGTATAGCGGGAAGAAACGATCGATGCTGGCGATCAAAAGCGATATGCCCAGCATACCAATGATGATCAAGTACCACCAGGAACTATACAAATTATGAAATCCGAGTTCATAATACACCTTACCGAACCAGCCGTATTCCAATTCATAATGCTCCGCCGGCGTCGCTGTTGAAGGGATATACATTTCCTGTGGTAAAATCGTACCGACGGCTGAAGCGATCAAAGCAATGACAATGAGCGTCACCCCTACCTTGACGGAAGAAAAAAAGTTCCATATTTTATCAACGATCGTTTTCTTGTAGGTTTGGGAACGCCTCGCACTTCCTTCATAGCGCATATCGATAAGCTTATTTTCTTTTTCACTACCAAGCACCATTCCGCACTTCCCACAAATCTTCGTGCCAAACGGATTTATATGACCACAATCGCATTTTACTTCTTTCATGTCAAAAACTCCCCAATATTATGGTTTGATTCTCTCCATATGCTTTTGGATGCTCTTTTCTGTCAATGCTCCGGTGATGATATCTATCACTTGTCCCTCTTTATCAATCAAAAAGGTTACGGGTAAAATATCCACGCGATAAGCATTTTCCACTTCCCGGCCTTGATCGATCATGACTGGAAAGGTTAGATCATGCTTTGTGATGAAATTATTGACAGCATAATCGGATTCCCCGACATTGACCGCCAATACCTCAACACCCTGGTCTTTATAGTTTTGATATTGATGTTCCATATACGGCATTTCATATTCACACGGCTTACAATATGTACCCCAAAAATTCAGGAAGACGCCTTTTCCTTTATAATCGGACAGTTTATGTTCTTTGCCTTCCATATCGGTCAAAACGAAATTGGGTGCAACGGATCCTTTTCTAAGACTTTCATTCTTATCTTTAGTGAAGTTCGTATAAAGGGCAAACACTAAAGCTGCACCTAAAAGCAAAAGAATGATGGTTCTGCTTATTAAGCGTCGCTTCCTTTTTTCCATAGAAATCCTCCTAAGGCAACACTAAATTCAACCATACCATTATACCATTTAACACGCTGTCCATTTTTTTGCAATTCTGAAGGTTTTGTGACATTGATTGCCCAATCATGAAAGAAAAAGTTTTCCACCACTCCCATTCTTCATAGGAAAAGAATGGGGAGGTGGCTTCAACTCATTCATACAAAAAATGCTTCCTTACATTCTTCTTTGCTTCGGGTCCGTCGATGCCATGGTTCGCATTAATTTGACTTCATGCGGAGTCAATTCCCGGGAATCTCCTGCCGTTAAGCCGTCCAAGGTCAAAAATCCGTATTGTTCCCGCTTCAATTTGATCACGGGATGGCCAATCGCTTCGAACATCCGGCGAACTTGTCTGTTCCTGCCTTCATGTATCGTGATTTCAACAATGGCCGTTTCCTTTTTTTTGTCGGTCGATAATACCCTCGTCTTGGCTGGAGCTGTCTTGCCATCCTCCAGCTTGATGCCTTTTTCTAGCTTTTTCAAGCTCTCGCGCAGAGGCATCCCCTTCACTTTTGCCACATACACTTTATCCACTTCATGCTTCGGATGCATCAATGTGTTTGCAAATTCCCCGTCATTGGTCAAAACCAGCAAGCCGGATGTATCGTAATCCAAGCGACCAACTGGATAAATCCGTTCATTGATGTAAGGGAAATAGTCCGTTACGACTTTTCTATTCTTATCATCCGAAACGGCAGAGATGACACCGCGCGGTTTATAGAAGAGGAAATAAACAGGTGCTTCTTTTTCAAGCGGGACTTCATTGACCTGAACCTTATCATTGGGACCCACCTTCACACCCAATTCCTTCACCACTTTGCCGTTCACCTTTACCTTACCTTCCAAAATCAACTCTTCTGCTTTCCGGCGGGAGGCCAGTCCAGCATGTGCTATCACCTTTTGTAATCGTTCCATCTATCTTCACCTCATAGTCTAATACTTCGTTTGTCATTGTCTAGAAATACACAATCATACAATTATTACATATGGAGAGACAAAAACAAAAGGTTTTTCGCGATAATGAGCTTTTCTTTTATTATTGCACCAATAATGGGACAGTTAAATGGGTTGGTTTCCATAATGAGTGTAACATAGCTTTTTTTTCCATACAAAAAAAATATTCCTTTTTGATGCAAGTTTTGATTTTATAAAAAAATGCTTGTCCAGCATAAGGAAAAAGACAAAAAAAAGAAATGGGGCGCCCATTTCCTTGACCTTTAATTCATGCCGAAAACGAGTGTCACGACGATGACGGCAGCTATGATTCCGACTAAATCTGCCAAGAGGCCAACCTTTAAGGCGTCGCCCATTTTTTTGATCCCGACAGCCCCAAAATAAACGGTCAACACATAGAAGGTGGTATCTGTGCTTCCCTGAATCGTGGCTGCTAAGCGGCCAACAAAGGAATCAGGTCCATAAACCGATATGAGGTCACTGGTCATGCCTAATGCAGCCGTTCCCGATATCGGCCTAATTATCGCAAGGGGTAAAACCTCGGACGGAAAATGAAGAAATGCAAGCAATGGTTGCAAGAATTGGACAAGGAAATCCAATGCCCCTGATGCCCTAAATACCGAAATCGCCACTAACATCCCCACGAGGAAAGGGATGAGGGAAAAAGACATGTTAATTCCTTCTTTCCCCCCCTCGACGAAGGTTTCATAGGTCGGGACTCTTTTCATTGTACCGTACAGTATTACCGAGAGAATCAATAGCGGTATCATCCAAATTGAAATGGTGGTCATCCAATGCAGCATTCTATTCCCTCCCGTTTCTCTTTCTCCTGTAATAAAAATATCGATCGATCGCAATTCCTCCGATGGCAGAAATGGCGGTGGCTATTATCGTTGGAAAAACGATGTCGGTTGGGGAATGGGCATCGTAATTCATGCGGATCGCGATGACTGTCGTCGGAATCAACGTCACGCTTGAAGTATTGATCGCTAAAAAAGTGACCATCGAGCGGCTGACGGTCGTTTTTCCGCCATTTAATTTCTTTAACTGCTCCATCGCTTTTATCCCCAAGGGGGTAGCGGCATTTCCGAGACCGAATGTATTAGCCATCATATTCGAGAGAATATACCCCATGGCAGGATGATTTGGCGGAACTTCAGGAAATAACCAGCGCATGAATGGCTTGAACAAGGTGGATAGCTTATCAAGCAACCCCGATTCCTCGGCGATTTTCATTAAACCAAGCCAAAAAACAAGGATGCTCATCAAGCCCAGGCAGAGGGTGACCGCTTCCTTTGCACTGACAAAAAGAGCTTTATTCACCTGATCCATCGTCCCATTGATCATGCCAAATACGATTCCGATCACGAACATTCCACCCCAAATATAATTAACCATTACGTTCGATTCCCAACACCGCTTCAAACATCTCAGCCCAAGATGATTGGAATGATTGCTGCTTGAAGCTCTCTTTTGATTCCCCATAAAAAATCGAACGCGTACCTATTTGTTTACCATCGAGATAAATGGAAGCCCTGCCGACCACTTCCGGAATTTTCCGTTTATCTTCCCATGCTTTCTTTGGCTTCAACAATTTCATTTTCACGTTGATTAGTTCGCTTTCTTCTTCCGTTAGCGGGTACGTGAAATCGTTTTTAATATACGCATGATTTTTATACGTTTTATTTTTCATATCCTCTACCGGGCCTTGGGGTAAGATTTCTGTCCGCTTGTAATTCTTAAAAGCAGATTCATACATTTGAATATGATCATTCCAATCATCCGGTCCATTCAATGTCACAGCAATCAGATCATGTCCGTTTTTTGTTGCCGTCGTGACCAAGGTCCGTTTTGCCAGCTTCGTATACCCGGTTTTCCCACCTGTGCAATACTCATATAATTGTGTAAGAAGGCGGTTTTTGTTCTTCCATACATAATCCCATTGTTCAGTTGAATTAGGGGCTCTATGCTCCTTTGTGCCGGCAATCTTGGCATACGTATCATTTTTCATCGCATAACGAGTCAATATCGCCATATCATAAGCTGTTGAATAATGGTTTTCCGTATTATCAAGCCCATGCGGATTCGAAAAGTGCGTATTTTTCATGCCGATTTCTTCCGCCTTTTGATTCATCAACCAGACGAATCCATCCAGGCTGCCGCCAACCTTTTCGCTGATTGCGACGGCAGCATCATTTCCTGAACGCAGCATCAACCCATAAACCAAATCTTCGAGCTTGATTTTTTCGCCTTCTTTTAAATAAAGAGAAGACCCCTCCGTCCCGAAAGCATTGCTGCTTACCTTTACTGTTTCGTCCATTTGTCCCGATTCAACAGCGAGGATTGCCGTCATGATTTTCGTAATGCTTGCTATGCGATTCTTTTCATGAGCGTTCACTTCATAAATGACCCTTCCGCTTTCCTCATCCATCAGGATCGCACTATGGGCACTGACGGCTACATTTGCTTTGGCGCGTTGTACAGGTGCTACAAAAGACAACAGCAAAATGACAATACACAAACTCGATAACCCTTTATATGGAAAACGCATGAGTGCCCCCTCGTCTCTTTACTTGTTTTTGTACAAGTTTATGCAAAGGGACAAGGGTTATGAATAAAAGTATGTAACCGTTCAGGAAATCTCCTAATCTTCAAAGGGAATTTCAAAAAAAAAATCGATAGGGACCCCCTATCGATTTACCGTTTTATCATACTAATAATGCAGCGATCTCATCGATTTTCTTCGCTCCGAATACGACCTCTTCATCATTGATGATCATGGCCGGCACACTCATGACCTTATATTTCTTCTTAATTTCCTGGAAATTACTGATATCGACCATTTCCGCTTCAACGTTCGGATTTTCAATGGCAATGCGCTGTGCACCGACTACAACATCTGGACAGTAATGGCAGGCCAATGAAACCATAACCTTAATGTTCGCTTTTCTATTGATTCCCTTAATTGCATTCAATACAGATGATTCCAGAGCCTGACCAGGTCCAGCTAAATTATAGATAGCCAAAATGAACGAATTCAACTCGTGGCCTCCTGGTACACCGTGGTATTTGACGCCACTGTATTCACCATTCGAGTTTAAGAGGGAAACGACTGGGAACTTATCTGCGTTTACTTTTTCTTCAAGCTCCGTATTTTCCCCTTTGTTGTATAACTCAAGATGTAGCTTATCTCCCAATTCGGCAACATCCAACAAGAAGTCTTTCAATTCGACTGATTTTGGCAAACTTTCATCAACGATGGACACCATGGTAACGTCGCTCTCCATTTTGCCGAAGATCCCCTTCAGTTGGCCACGTAACGCATCGCTTAATAAAGCACTCTTTCCTGCTGGGACTGCAGCCTGTTCTTTTTTCGCTGGTTTTTCGGCTTCTGGTTCATCTTTGATTCCTAAGCGATCTTTTTCCTCAGCGATATATTTGTCAGCATCCGTTGCGGCAATCGCACCGTCAGATACTGCGGTGATAATCTGTCGCAGGGATTTTGGCCTTAAGTCGCCAGCCGCATAGACACCACTTACATTCGTCTTCATATCATCATCCGTCAGAATGTAACCTTTATGGTCCATTTCGATATGCCCACGAAAGATTTCCGTTTTCGGCTCGTACCCGATAAATACGAATACCCCGAACGTATTATCTTCTTCCTTCGCTTTATATTCAAATTCTTCTTTGGTCTTGTTATTGATGAAACGGGCACTTTGAATCATCCCGTCTCCATGGACCCCCAGGATTTCCGTGTTGAATTTCACTTCGATCTTATCGTTTGCGTTTACTTTATCGACAATCGAAGGGGCACATGAGAAGCTTGATTCACGGGCAATGATGGTAACTTTCGTAGCAAATCTGGTCAAGAAGATCGCTTCTTCGGCGGCTGCATATCCAGCCCCGATCACGAAAACTTCCAGCCCTTCAAAGAATTCGCCATCACACGTTGAGCAATAAGCTACACCACGTCCTGTAAATTCTTCTTCACCGGGAAATCCAAGTGTTCTCGGAGTAGCACCGGTTGCAATGATGACGGCGCGTGCATGATAGTCCCCGCCAATGGTGCTAACGACTTTTACCTCACCTGAGAAATCGACGCCGCTTACATCAGCTTTAGTGAATTCGACGCCAAAGTCTTCATTTTGAAGCTTCATTTCTTCCACTAACCTTGGGCCGGAAATATGGCGAATTCCAGGATAGTTGGCTATTTCAGATGTAGTTGCAGCTTGCCCTCCACCCGTTCCTTTTTCGAGGATGATGGTCTTTAATTTAGCCCTACCTGCATAAACGCCCGCGGAGAGGCCTGCAGGTCCGCCGCCAATAATCAATAAATCATATATTTTTTTCATTTTTGTTCTCCTAGCTGAAATAATAATACCGTGCCGAACTGATTATTTTGAAAAACAAAAGGCACTTATTTTAGGTAAGTGCCTTTTGCCACTAGATACTTATTAGAAATGGATGGTCCCCATTATCATAGATTGATCAAGAATTAAAGTTTACCTACAAGGTCTAGGCTTGGTTCTAGAGTAGCTTCACCTGGAGTCCATTTAGCTGGGCAAACTTTATCTCCGTGTTCTGCTACGAATTGTGCGGCTTGCACTTTTCTAACAAGTTCTTCTGCATTACGGCCAATTCCTAGGTCGTTGATTTCATAAGCTTTAATTTGTCCTTCTGGGTTTACGATGAATGTTCCACGTAGTGCCAATCCATCTTCTTCAATCAATACGCCGAATTGACGGGATAATACGTTTGCTGGGTCAGCTAACATTGGATATTGGATTTTGCCGATTGTATCTGTAGCATCAGCCCAGCCTTTATGGCTGAAATGAGTGTCCGTGGAAACGGAATATACTTCACAGCCAATTTCCTTGAATGTTTCATAGTTATCTTGAAGGTCAGCTAATTCTGTTGGACATACGAATGAGAAGTCAGCTGGGTAGAAAAAGAAGACGGCCCATTTTCCTTTAACATCTTCAAGTGTAACCTCTTTGAATTGTCCTGCATGATATGCTTGTACTTTAAAATCTTCAACTTGTTTATTAATTAATGACATATTAAATTCCTCCAATAGCTATTTTTTATGTACTAGTGTTTATAATAATTATTAAGTAGAAATTAGTCAATAAATATACCAAAATAATTTTCAAGTTCATAAATTAGTCACAGACTATATATTGATATAACTGTATTCAAGTGAATTGCCCTTCATACTTTAAACTGGCACATTCCTTGCCTTTCCAATGCTACCTCAAGGTTATGTCCTGATATAAACTCATTGATTGGAAAGTTGACATTCCCTCCGTTTCCATTCAATATCCATTCCCAAATGAGAATCGCTGCACCTTCGTCCTCTAAATTTTTCAGATCATTCTTTTATAACATGACCATTTTCCCCTAAAAAATTCTTCATCCAGAATGTCAAACAAAAAAAACCGAACCATTACGGCCCGGTTCCCTCTAATTCACAATTTCGATTTCCTTTTATGCTTTGCCCTCTATTGTTTTTTCCAGATAAGCTTCTTCGCCTCGGAGAACCTCACCTCCGTTTGCGGCCAGTTGACAACGTTCCACCAGTTATTCACATAGCTAGCACGATCATTTTTATATTGAAGGTAATAAGCATGTTCCCATACATCAAGAACAAGGATTGGAATCGTATCCCATTGGGTCAGGACCATATGCAGCTCCGATTGGAGTATTTCAAGCCGCCGCGCCCGTGGCGCCCAGACTAAAATCGCCCATCCAACACCTTCAACCTGTTTGGCCGCTTCGCTAAAATGGTTTTTAAACGCTGCAAAGCTCCCAAAATCCTTCTCTATCTGTTTAAGTAAATCCCCCTTTGGCTGCCCGCCTCCTCCTGGTATCATTTCTTCCCAAAATAATGTATGGAGATAATGACCTGACCCATGAAAGGCGGCTTCCTTTTCCCAATGCTTCAGCAAGGCATAATCTTTCGTTTCCCTCGCTTTTTTCATCATCAGCTCCGCTTTATTCAAACCATCAACATAGGATTGATGATGCTTATCATGATGCAGCCTCATGATTTCCCTTGAAATTATCGGTTCTAACGCTTCATAGGCATAAGGTAATGGCGGGAGTGTATGCTTACCTATGGGGACGGATTGCCTATCATTGCTCCTGAGATCCAAATCGATTTCCTTAATTCCAGCATAAACCCGTGACATCTCTTCTTCAATCACAACCATATCCTCATAATCCATTTCTTCCTCATCCAAATCCTTGGTCCACTGGGAAAGCCGTTCGATAT
This sequence comes from Peribacillus muralis, assembly GCF_001439925.1. Classification (GTDB taxonomy): domain Bacteria; phylum Bacillota; class Bacilli; order Bacillales; family DSM-1321; genus Peribacillus; species Peribacillus muralis. The sequence continues at coordinate 36,808 of NZ_LMBV01000012.1, read as the reverse complement.
TTGCCAGCAATGACGAATCGGTGATATCGATCTTCTCGAGGTATTCCATGATTTCATCAAGCCAATCACTTACCTCTTTGGCATACTCTCTTACATCAGACATCTTTCAACCTCCTTGTAGCCTTATTGCACATAAATCATCAACGTATTTTATGTTTCAATTAGGCGGAGATTCCATTTTATGAATAAAAAAAACAGAAAGGTCCGTAAAACCTGATGTCAGACTGTAGACAAACTCGATGTAAATGGCTATCGCGCGTACAAATCGCCCAAACACATCTGCCAAAACTTGCTCATCTTTATCACGGTGTATAAAGCAAAGGATATCAAAAAGTGGTGACACGACATATCTAACTAACGAATGGGAAAGTTCAGATTCTCTGCGTCATTCAACAAGATGTAACACCTATCTATGAAGCGAAACGTAAATAAACGATATTAGCGGGTATTCGAGATGCAAAAGAAAGACATGATAAGCATTGGACGCTTTTGGGGACTTAGAAAATGGTCAATGCATGCGATACATCCCACCGCTGCAATCAATTTAAAAAATATGGCCAATTGGGCAGGGAAAGAGGCTAAAGCGCCCTAACATAGTTGGCCATTCTCTTATCTTAAGGCAAATATTCAAAGGGAATATCAAAAGGGGTTCGGAATTTTTGAATTCCTAACCCCTTTTATCAACAGTCTGACAGCAAGGCCTGCTGTTTTTTTCATCTTGACTGTAACATTTTCGTTTTGTAATCCGTTTCATAAAACTCCAAGTCTTCACGCATGGATTGGAAACCGCTCTCTAAGGTCTTCATTATCGATATGATGCTATCTGGTACGCTTTGGTGAAACTTAATCGAGTTCTTACCTGTATAAGCCGATCTGCTGTCCTCGAACCAACGATCTGATTTTGGGGAAAAGTATTCCTCGATACATTGATGATAGACTCTATAAAGCGTTTTTTCAGCTGCAGCTTTATTGAAGTTTTCATTTTTAAGAACGATTTGGCAAGCATCCAAGCCTTCTTCACAACTTACAAGCATTCTTCTTATACTAGAAAGAATCCCTTTATAATATGTTTCATCGCCGATTTTTTCCTCTTGCAGCTTAGAATAGGTCATCTCATTCATAAATCCTTCTAGCTGAGCCACCGTCACTTCTAAAAATCTTTTTACATCCTCAAGCTGAGATTTTACCAATGTATTCCCCAACCGTGAACCCTCCTCAAAATGATTAATATTGGATATAATAGTCAACAGGTGATTCTATATCATATGGTTTAGCTTGGTCAATTGATATAAACACTTGCTCCAATTTATGAAAATCAATATTCTCGAAATAACGAGCTAACTCTTTTTCCGAATTTATATACAATCGTTTTCGGCTGAACAAACTTTGGTCTTTGAGTAGACAGATCAAAGCAATGATATCAGCGATATAAATCTCCCTTTTAGGGCTTTGGAATATGGGATTGGCGGGATAGGGCGTCCAGTGAGTGACCATTTCATCGAAATAGCGGAGATATAGGACATTCAATGTCTTTTCTTCTCCACCCTTTATGTATTTTATAACGGATCGATTAAAAAATTCCTCAGGCGAATTCGACTTTTCCTTTTCAAGCCCAAATCCATTGCACGCAATAATTCTCACCTACGATCCCCCCACATTCAGTTTTTTCTATATTATCACAATTTAAGGAAAATTGTTATTCGATTGTTTGCTGAAATTTTTCAAAAAATAAATCCGCTTCACCATTTTCAAAGCCGTCATCCGATTGATCGGCAAGAGGCGGCAGTTCATCAATTGAATTGAGTCCGAAGTAATCCAAAAACTCCTTTGTCGTTCCATACAAGTAAGCCCTGCCCGATCCTTCAGCACGTCCGACCTCTTTGATCAAGACTTTCGTAACGAGTGTATGAATTGGACGATCCGTTTTTACACCGCGAATTTCATCGATTTCAGCCCTTGTAATCGGCTGTTTATAGGCAACGATTGCGAGTGTTTCCAATGCCGCCTGGGATAATCCTTGAGTGCTTGATGTTTCAACAAGTTTTTTCAAATAATCCGAGTGTTCCTTTTTTGTCGTCATTTGATATACCCCTGCAATTTCAATCACCTGGATCCCGCGTACATCCGCTATATATTCTTCTTTCAATCCTTCAATGATGTCGGTTGCTTGATATTCCGTTATATCGAGGACAGAAGCAATCTGTTTGACGGAGAGCCCTTCATCTCCAGCAGCAAACAGCAATGCTTCCAGTATCCCCTTCCAATTAATAACTTCCAACTGTCTCTACACCTTCCTTAGCTCCAATCATGATTTCGGAAAAATTATCTTCCTGTTCGACGATGATTTCATTCAGCTTCATCAGTTCCAGTACCGCCATAAAGGTGATGACGATATGTTCTTTAACCGGAACCGAAAACAGTTCGAAAAAGCTCTTCTTCCCTTTTATCGATTGTAGCTCGATCATAATTTCATCCATCCGTTTTTCTATTGATATCTCTTGTTTCGTCACTTTCGTGTATAGCGGCTTTTGTATTTTTTGCCGGCGGAGCAGTTTTTGCAGGGCTCCCAACATATCATATAGACTTATATTCAATTCCTGCTTATCACTTTCCGCTTCCATGGCATACACAGATAAATCACTTGGAGGTTTAGTGAACATCAAGCTTCGTTCTTCCTCCAACCCTTTAAATTCTTCAGCTGCATGTTTATACTTTTTATATTCTAATAGTTTCTCCACAAGTTCATCCCGTGGATCCTCTTCAAATAATTCTCCATCTTCATCAATCAATTGTTCATCTTCATGCTTTGGCAGCAGCATTTTACTCTTGATGGCAAGCAGCGTTGCAGCCATTACCAAATATTCGCTGGCGACATCCAATTCAAGGTGCTGCATCGTATGGATGTAACCTAAGTATTGATCTGTAATATCAGCCATCGGAATATCGTAGATGTCTATTTCCAGGCGATTAATTAAATGCAGGAGTAAATCCATCGGACCTTCGAACGCATCAATTTTTATATTATAACCCATTAAATTACCCCATTTAAATCTAATTGGCCTAGGTTAGGCCTATTTTCTTTTACTATTCAAGTATAGTGGATTGCCGGCCTTTATCCAATCATAAAAATTTTGGAACTAAGAAAGTTCTTAAAGGGATTTAAAACAATTGGGTCAATGCCCAATCACTTTATTAAATTCAACATAACCTAGAAATGTAAGAATAGCAGAACACAAAGGAGGTACTCATTATGGGTGCAGGTGGTTTTGGAAGCGGCGGCGGATTCGCGTTTATTGTAGTATTGTTCATTTTGTTAGTTATCGTCGGTGCTTCTTGGTGTTAATGGAAGGCTGATGAATCAAGCTGATTGCTTAGCAATCGGCTTTCTTTATTTTCCAAGAAAAAATTCTATGCTACACTTAGACATATATAAGGCTAAGGGTAATAAATATCATTTCCTTAGCATCAAAATATAAGGGAGGCTCCTAATGAATTACGCGGAAGATTACCTTTCTTTCCTTGTCCATTTTCACGGGTCAAGGGATTACTTCGAATGTCATGAAATCCTAGAGGAATATTGGAAGGAAACCGCCCCAAAAGAGCGTGACTCCCATTGGGTCGGCCTCATCCAAATTGCCGTTGCCCTGTACCATGATCGAAGGGGAAATAAAAAAGGGGCTGCAAGGACCTTAGCAAAAGCGATGGCAAATCTCCACGCTAAAAAGCCCGAGCTCCTCAAGTTGGGACTTGATTCCGAGAAGCTGTTGGAGATGCTCGGCGATGTTCATGAACGGATGCTATCCGAGAGCCCATATGAAAGCATCAACCTACCGATTGCAGATCTTCGCCTGATCGAGATATGCCGATCACTGTGCTTGCACGAAGGCTACATATGGGGCAGGGATAGCGACATGGGTAATGCGGCTTTAATCGATAAGCATCTTATGCGCGACCGATCGGATGTCATTTCTGAACGGGCCCGGCAATTAACCCTTCGGCAAACAAGAATGGAGGACCGCCCTTAAAGGTGGCCCTCCATTCTCACTTTCCCATTCAGCCCTCTTCACACCGGTCAAGAAAGCTTTCCGTAAACTCGTTTGCCTTTAATTCTTTGTCAGGATATTGCTCTTTAATAGCCCTGACCATCGTTTTACCGATACCTTGCTTTCGAAAAGATGGGTTTACAGATATATGCTGTATCTCAATGTGATGTTGAGAAACTTCGATTCCGATCAAGCCTGTAATCTCTTCATCTTTCCATAAGAACAGCTGTAGATTTTCATCTGTTTCATAATTCTTCATCGTATTCCGGAGCACTTTTATCTCTTTTTCATTTGGCATGAAAGATAATAACCCCATGGCAAACTTCTCATAGCTTTTCTTATACTTAATCAACATAATATCCCTCGTTACTAAATAACGTTTTTATTATCTACCTGATTCCCATTGATTGGCTTGGCATTTATAACATTTCCATCATACATAAAAACCTCGTTCGTTTCAACATCACTTTCAGCACTTGATTTATGGATGTGCCTTGTGCTATGTACTACGCGATAAACAGCCAATATACGATTCCCCACAAAAAAGCGATGGCAAGCATCATAATTAAAAGAGTCCTATTACGTTTCGTCATTCCCTACTTCCTTTAACTGTCCAAATAGTTTAATACCTCTTTCATTTTACTATAACTTAACACAATCTTACAAATATCGCTTGCAATCTTGCTTTGATTTTACTACATTGATAAAGTGCTCTTCATTCTATAGTTCATAATATGTGTCTTGAATGTTGGTTAAAAAATATTTTTTATGAAAATATGTATCTTTTTTGTCCTTTGTTTCGTCCAATACTATGAACCTTTTTTTAAAGCGCATCCCTTTAGATGAAAGATTCGATTACAGCAAGGAAAATGTTAAGGAGGATTACGATGAAAAAAATGAATAAATGGGTCATTTTGACCATATTATTATGTCTATTATTGCCATATAAGGCCTTTGCAGATGCAGCTGTTGGTGAAATGATCGTCACTCTTGGCGAAAATTTGTCAAAAGAACAAAAGAATATGATTTTGTCGGAAATGAAAGCTCCCAATGATGTAGAGGTTCTAACGGTAACGAATGCGGAGGAACATGAATACCTAGGAGATTATATCGCCAGCCGGTTAATTGGTACAAAAGCGATTTCCTCTTCTGCCATTACCTTGGAGGAAAAAGGCACTGGGCTTAAACTCGAGTCGAAAAACATAAACTGGGTCACCGATGAAATGTATATCAATGCCCTTGCCACCGCTGGTGTGAAAGATGCCACCGTTTATGTCACTGCTCCAATCCCCGTTTCCGGTACAGCAGCTTTGACAGGGGTCATTAAAGCATATGAGCTTTCTTCCGATAAAAAAATCCCGGAAGACGTGAAGCAGGCAGCCAACGAAGAAATGGTTAAAACAGCTAAATTGGGGGATGAAATCGGTACGGAGGAAGCATCTGCACTCGTAACCAAAATAAAAGAGAACATGGCTGAAAATCCTCCGGCCAATACCGAAGAAGTACGCGATGTGGTCGAATCTTCGGCGAAAGAACTTGGCATCTCCTTGAATGATGCTCAAGTTCAAAGTCTTATTGACCTATTCAATAAGCTGAAAGAATTGAATATCGATTGGAATGCAGTCGGTGATCAGCTTACCGCAGCAAAAGATAAGCTTTCCAATTTTCTTGAATCCGAAGAGGGTCAATCATTTTTGGATAAACTGAAAGAAGTCTTTAGTAGTTTAATAGACGCAATCAAATCATTTTTCAACTGATATCAATTAAAAAGGCATCGGAATGGTCTCCCTTCCGATGCCTTTTTTGATGTTTCACTGGATTTGAAATGAAAAAAAACTATAGAGAAACCGAACTTTCTTCGAGTTTCCCTACAGTATGAAAGGGTGATATCAGCCATCCCCTTTTTATTATTTCTTATGTGTGACAGCTTCTTCATGAAACGGCAAATCCAAATGAATGAGATCTTCGAAGGTCTCACGTTTGATGACCAAACGTGCTTCCCCATTTTCGACGAAGACGACTGCAGGTCTTGGAATTCGATTATAATTATTCGACATCGAATATCCATAGGCCCCTGTGCAAAAAACTGCCAACACATCCCCTCGTCCTGCTTTTGGCAAAGGTAAATCCCAAATCAGCATATCCCCGCTTTCACAGCATTTACCAGCGATGGACACAGTCTCTGCTACAGGGTCAAGCGGACGGTTTGCCAGGATGGCATCATACTTGGCTTCATATAGTGCTGGACGTATATTGTCACTCATGCCGCCATCGACCGCAATATACTTACGGACATTAGGCACTTCCTTTTCAGAGCCCACTTTATATAACGTCACACCGGCATCCCCGACCAATGAACGGCCAGGTTCGATCCAGATCTCAGGCATCTCCAAATCAGAATCAGCAACCAAGTTCTGCACTTCCCTCACGATTTCTTCAACATATTGAGAAGCCGGCAACGGGTCATCCTCTCGCGTATACCGAATCCCGAAGCCACCGCCGAGATTCAAAACCTTTGGTTGAAAACCGATCGATCCGTGCCAATCATTCAGCTTGCCGATGATTTTTTGAGCAGCAAGAAGGAAGCCGGTCGTTTGAAAGATTTGCGATCCAATATGGCAGTGCAACCCCAGAACCTCTAGCCATTCGCTCTGCAGCGCTTGTCTAAGGGCATCTTCCGCCTGGCCATTAATAAGATCGAAACCAAATTTGGAATCCTCTTGCCCAGTCAAGATATAATCATGCGTATGGGCTTCGATTCCTGGCGTTACACGAAGAAGGATTTTCACCTTTTGTTCACGGTTTGTACAAATCTCTTCTAACAGTGTCAACTCTGAAAAATTATCGACTACTATACAGCCAATTTTATAATCCAAAGCCATATGTAGCTCTTCTACACTTTTGTTGTTTCCATGAAAATGAATGCGTTCAGTTGGGAAATCCGCCTTAATGGCCGTATACAATTCCCCTGCCGAGACAACATCGAGAGAAAGTCCCTCTTGATCAGCCAATTGAATCATGGCAATGGAAGAGAAGGCTTTACTTGCGTAAGCAACTTGAGCTGGAATTCCCAATTCTTCAAAGGTCCTCTTGAATCCTCTTGCCCGTTCACGTATTAGCTCTACATCATAAACATATAAGGGTGTCCCGAATTGTTCGATCAATTCGATCGTATCCACCCCGCCAATCTCCAGATGTCCACGCTCATTGACACCACCGGTTCCGTACAAATGCATGATACCCTCACCTTCCTGACTTAGAAACTAAAGATTAATAAGAAATGAGGCAGCCTCTAACAAAGAAACCCCCGATATATGTCAAGGGTTCTCCATATCGACAAGCCTCATCCGAATCAATCGTCATCCCATTTACATATTGTTTTCTCTGACTGCTCAGTAGTTCGAAGGGAAAGCCAGATTGGTTTAACGTCAAAGAGTCATGAGGCTCTATCTGTTTGTGAAACCTTAACTTACCGCTTTATCCGAATAAAAATAAATTACCACAACTGTTCGACAACATCAACCTTAAGATTTTCTCGGCTGCCTATATTTATCCTGGGGATGCACAATACTTGGACGTTCCACTGATCCTGGAAAAGGTCTTCTAAATATTATATGTGACAAAGCTTTCGGTTGAAATGGGATAAGCGGCCATAAATAAGGTGTATTTAACGCCTTTATGCCAGTCAATAGGATAATGTAGAGCGTGATGCCTATGACCAAGCCAGGCACTTTAAATAAAGCAACCAGCACTATCAGCATTAAACGGGATATTTTATTCGCTACACCGAGTTCCAGGCTAGGAGTAACGAACGTGCCAATTGTCGCCACGGAAGCGTAGAGGACCACTTCAGGGACAAATAGCCCGACATCTATCGCTATCTGTCCAATGAGGACTGCGGCAACCAAACCCATTGCCGTCGAAAGCGGCGTCGGGGTATGGACGGCTGCCATCCTTAGAAATTCTATCCCGATATCGGAAATGAAGATTTGGACAACTGTGGGTATATGGGTTTTTTCATTCGGCCCGATATATTCGAACTTGTCTGGCAGAAGGGAGGGCTCTAAACAAAATAATAGCCAAATCGGCAGCAAATATAACGAAACGAAAATCCCCAAAAAACGTGTCCAGCGCACCAGCGTTCCAACTGCGGGCGCCTGCCGGTACTCCTCGGCATGCTGCATATGATGGAAAAGGGTCGACGGGGTAATGATGACACTTGGGGAGGTATCCACATATATCAGAACGTGCCCCTCAAGTAAATGCGTTGCCGCAACATCAGCCCGCTCGGTATACCGTACAAGCGGGTATGGATTGTATCTTTGCTTGACGATGAATTCTTCGATCGTTTTATCAGCCATCGTTAATCCATCCACTTCAATACCTTCCAATTCCTTACGAACGATATCGATTAAATCAGGGTCGGCAATGCCTTTTATGTAGCCGATCGATATATCCGTTTTGGAACGTTCCCCAACATGCAACATTTCAAATCGTAATCGTTCATCCCGGATCCTCCGTCTCGTTATCGCCGTATTCACGATGATGTTTTCGACAAAACCATCCCTCGAACCGCGAACGACTTTCTCCGTATCCGGTTCTTCAGGCTGCCTTCCTGGATAACTCCTGACATCTACGACCAATCCTACTGGTTTACCATCGACAACGATGACGATCAAACCAGATAATACTTGATCGACAAGCTCATCCATCGTACTTATTTCTTGGACGGATTGGTGTACGAGCAAGCCTTTGACCACATCAAAAACTTTTGTCGTGATGATTTCCGTGTTTTTATTATGAATTAGCGAGTCAAGGATTTCGATGATGTATTCCGAATCCGTCAGCCCATTTATATAGTAGATATGCACATCTTTTTTTAGGACCTTTATCTTTCTTACGCCTAAGTCAAAGCTGACGCCCATACCTACTTTCTCTTCCATGTAGGCGTCTACTTCCGCTACCCTATTCGGAATCGGTTTCATGTTTTGCTGTTTTTCTGAAGCCATCATGACCACTCCTTTCCAATATGATTTCCACCGCTAGCTTCGTGATCGGTGCACCTCTTTTACAGTCATCCTGATGGGACATTTTTCCGATATCCCCTATCCCCACTACGATGGGAACATGCAATTCATCAATGCAATACACCGTATCGCCTGTAATCTTGCCTAACTCGAATTCCTCGGCACCGTATTTATCTACGCCATTCGGTGTTAATTTCCCATCTCGGTCGATACAGACATCAACCTTGGTCCATTCTTCCCTTCTACTCTTTGAAGCGACCGCTATCACTCCGAGGACATTTATATCAGGATGTCCGGCGACCACTTTCAGCGCCTGTTCACCCGATCCTTCACCGATAAAACCGCTATCATCAAACATGACCAATACTGGGTCATGTTTTGCCTTTTTTATTAATTCAACTAGCTCCAAGCCCGTATATCGTGATGGATTACCTTGGGACATGGAGATACATCGCCCGCCGATTTCCTTGGCTACAAGTTCCACAGCCCGTTTCGCATACTCATCTCCATCCGTAATCAGTATTACATTTCGTTTGGTCACCATCTTGGGCCTACCTTTCATCAGGAATAGTTACCTTAAAAACTTACAAATCGACAAAATAAATCCACTGATATAACGACCCGGCGATCTTTCCCAAAACGAGTGCCATTAACAGATAAATGATTTTCTCTTGAATGCCGATTCGCTTAGATAGTACGGGAAATACATTGAGAACCTCGGTTAAGGCTGCTGCAAGCATCCCATTAAAGATTCCGTCAGCCAAGCCGATTGGAATCAACAAGAAATGCGGAAGGTAAAACTCCGTTTCTTGCAACCCAAACCATGTTCCCGCAACAACACCGGCGATGATCGCTCCTTCGTAGTAATGAATCATTTTCATTGTTTTTGTCAGCTGAGTCAGTCTTGGAATCACCCCTAGTACCGTTAAAAACGCTACAAACCCGGCACCTGTCGCGAAGCCACCGGCTAAACCGACAAAGATTCCGAAGATAATCTTACCTGTCATCAAGGTGGCGCACGTTCTCCCTGTTTTCATTCATGGTGACATAACGATCCAAATCCTGCTGATAGTTGAACATTTCAACCTCAAGCGGACTAGGTTCCTCATTGAAGCGTTTTTTAAAGAAGTGATTGAAAAATAAGATCATCCCAATTCCAAGGCCAAAGCTATACGGAATTTGGATCAATAACGGCTTTTCTTCCACTTTTCCCGTTATGATTGTAAAGATTTTTTGATGCACTTCCCCCATGCTGACATCCACATGAAAATTCATAATGGTCATCGCACCACCGACGAACAGTAAGAACCAGACTAGTGCGAATGTAAGAAATGACATTTTCTTTTTCGTAAGGATGATTTCGATGATCGTTTGGGATGGCCCGAAGGTCTCCACTTCTATATGCGGATCCACTTTCCGAATGGCCATGATCACTTGGGCAAAATCGATGACGATGATATTCCTATCTTCCTTCTTCACGGTAAGTAACAAGATTTCTTCAATTATTCGAATCTCATCTTCAGACCCGATTATCCTTGCTATATCTTTAATCCTCACCGCCTGATTTCCGTTTACTTGTACACGGTTCCTCATCCTGATATATACAACCGCCACGTCCATCACATCCCGACCTTTTATTTCCTTATGCTAGTAGTATGGATTGGAAACAGATTGAAAATGCAGGAAGTGATGCATGTCCAAATATTACTAATTACAAAAAAAAAAGACACGCTGCACTTACAGCATGTCTTTTAATAAATTAATGGGTAGGGAAGAAAATGAGTTGCAGCATAAATATCAATCCAAAGATATAAATGAGCGGATGAACCGATTTCCCCTTCCCACTGAATACCTTCATAAGGGGATAAGTAATGAAACCTATTGCTATGCCTGTCGATATGCTTGACGTAAGCGGCATCGTTAAAATGATTGCGAACGCCGGAAATGCCTCATCGAACGTTTTCCAATCGACTTTCGCCAAGCCTTCCATCATGAAGCATCCTACGATAATCAAAACAGGAGCAGTGATTGCTGAAACTGACGAAATCGCAGATATTAACGGAGAAAAGAAAATTGACGCAGCGAACAGAATTGCCACAACAGTAGCCGTTAACCCGGTACGTCCGCCTGCAGCCACACCCGTGCTCGACTCAACGTAAGCAGTCGAAGGGCTTGTTCCAAACATCGAGCCGACTGTCGTAGCAATTGCGTCACCCAAAAATGCTTTTTTGGCGCGAGGCATTTTGCCGTCCTTCGTGAGTCCGGCCTGTTCTGTCACGCCAATCAAAGTACCTGTCGTATCAAAGATCGTCACCAGTAAAAAGGCGAAAACAACCGAATATAATGAATGGGTGAAAACCCCAGCAATATCGATATCGAAAAATACCGGTGTAGGTGGCACGGATAAGACGCCATTGAAATTGAGCAAGCCGATGAAGTAGCCAATGACTGCCGTAACGAGCATCCCAATGAATATCGCCCCTTTAATATTGCGGGCCATCAAGATCAAGGTAATGAACAAGCCAACTAATGCTAAAACGGTTCCTGGCTGATGCAAATCACCGAGAGTTACCATCGTTGATTCATTAGGGACAACGATCCCTGCGTTCTTCAATCCGATAAACGCGACGAACAAACCGATTCCGGATGTGATGCCATACTTTAATGAGTTTGGAATGGCATCCATGATCATTTTACGCAAACTCGTCACGCTAATTAATAGAAATAGCAAGCCTGCAATGAAAACCGTCCCAAATACTGTCTGATAAGAGAGGCCCTGCGCCCCCACTACACTAGCAAAATAAGCATTCAAACCCATTCCTGGCGCTATCGCAATCGGATATTTTGCTACGAGCCCCATAATGAGGGTTCCTATGACTGCTGATATGACTGTTGCCATGAACACCTGCTCGAACGGGATTCCGATTGAAGACAACAAAGCCGGATTCACGATAATGATATAAACCATAGTCAAAAATGTCGTAACACCCGCCGTCACTTCCGTACGGACATCCGTTCCATTTTCTTTCAGGGAGAAGAATTTTTCCATAAACATATTTAGACCTCCAGATCTAAAGGAAACACCGACAACCGTTTGCATGCAAAGACATGGTGCCCTAGAATTGTACTGCAACGACGTTTTTCAACTGATTCATTCATTGAATGATAGAAAAAACGAATGAAAAAAACGACCTTTACTATAATATTCGTTTTTAATTGTAAATTCAACAAAAAAATTTAATTATCAGCGATATTTTTTATCCTTCACGGATGAATCGGTAGCCATCACTTTTACTTTTTCCAAAAATCGAGATTTATCTCCAGTTAAATGAAAAACCACATGAATCATTGATTCATGTGGTTTTTCATTTGCTGAAGAATCTTTTTTTCAAGCCTAGAAACTTGAACTTGCGATATACCAAGCCTCGCAGCCACTTCCGATTGCGTCTGGTCTTTGTAATATCTCAGAAAAACGATGAGCCGTTCACGTTCATTCAATTCTTGAATCGCTTCTTTCAAAGCGATTTGATCGAACCATGATGTTTCATTATGGTCGGCAATCTGATCAAGAAGCGTAATCGGGTCTCCATCATTTTCGTAAACCGTTTCATGGATGGACGATGGGCTCCTGCTAGCTTCTTGGGCCATGATAATTTCCTCCGGCGACAGCTCAAGATGTTTCGCCAATTCATTGACAGTCGGAACACGGCCGTACGTCTTGGAAAGCTCCTCTTTCGCCCTGCGGATTTTATTCGCCATTTCCTTCAAGGACCGGCTGACCTTTACGGTTCCATCATCACGGATAAAACGTTGGATTTCACCAATGATCATTGGCACAGCATACGTTGAGAATTTCACTTCAAACGATAAGTCAAATTTATCCACTGACTTCAACAAACCAATACAGCCAATTTGATAGAGGTCATCCGGTTCGTAACCTCGATTGAGGAATCTTTGCACCACTGACCATACAAGCCTAAGATTACTATTGACGATCAAGTTTCTTGCGTCTTGGTCACCGCTTTGGCTGCGTTGGATTAAATTCCGCAATTCCTCATCTTTTAAATGGGGCTGGCCTTTTTTGCTCTTCTCGTTTTTAACCTCCACATCCATATGCAAGTCTCCCTTAATTGCACAAAGCTCTGCTTGTAGTTAAGTGCTTTTTTAATCGAATGATCGTGCCTTCACCCTTATGGGATACGATATTGATTTCATCCATGAAGTTTTCCATAATGGTGAATCCCATGCCAGAACGTTCCAGCTCCGGTTTCGTCGTGAACAACGGTTGTTTGGCCTCCTCGACGTCCTCAATGCCCAATCCTTCATCCCTTATGGTCAATTCGACCGTATCTCCTTCAATGACCGCTGAAATGTAGACCCAACCTTCCGGGTCACTTTCATACCCATGGATGATCGAATTGGTAACCGCCTCAGAGACGACCGTCTTGATTTCCGTCAATTCATCCATCGTCGGGTCCAATTGGGCAATAAAAGCCGCAACCGTTACCCTGGCAAAAGATTCATTTTGGCTTAGTGCAGAAAATTTCGTTTCCATTTTATTTTTCATTTAGGCAACCCCCAGTCTTTGCAAAGCGTTTTTTTCGGATAGTTCCATCTTAACAATTTTAAACAACCCTGACATCTCAAATAACCGCTTTACTGCTGGAGAAATTGCACAAACCACCATTTCGCCTTGCTTTTTATTAACTTGCTTATATCGCCCTAAAATAACGCCGAGACCTGAACTGTCCATGAAATGCAATTCTTCCATGTTAAGGATAATATGCTGAATGTTATGCTTTTGAATGGCTGCCTCTGCCTGGTTTTTCAATTTTTCTGCTGTATGATGATCTAAATCACCTTTGAGACGAATGCACAAAACCCGATTCTTCGCCTCCATATTAATCGTAAGACTCACTATATACAGCCTCCTTCACTGTCTTATAAGAGTCAAATTCTCTTTCTCGCCTGCCGATTCCTTCTTAACAGCAAAACTAGTGCAGATTCGCCTAAATTAGTATGATTACCACGCATTGCGACATTTTTTTTATTTCGCTTGGGTAAACATGCCGAAAGCGCGTTTATACAACTGCCACCAGCTAGCATTATCCACAGTTTCCTTCGCAACAATCGGCGATTCCACATACACCTTGCCTTTTTTCTTTAATTCAAGTGTCCCTATTTCATCGCCCTTTTGGATGGGGGCTTTCAAATCTTTATCAAGTGTGATTTTTTTTGTAAAGTCCTTTGCCGTTCCGTTCTTCGCCGTCAAAACCGAAATAGGTTCGCTTGTCACACCTACAACCGTTTTCTTACTGCCTTTACTTACCTTTGTTTCCCCTAACATCTCGCCGCGTTTATAAATCGGATAGGTGATGAATTGTGAAAATGCGTAATCCAACATCTTCGTGACCTGTGCGTTCCGTTCCTTTGGAGAAGCAGCACCGAATACGACGGCAATGACGCGCATATTTCCTTTTTTTGCCGTGGCTGTCAAACAGTACTTCGCTTCATTCGTGAATCCAGTCTTTAAACCATCCACTCCAGGATAAAATTTCACTAATCTGTTCGTGTTCACAAGCCAGAATTTCTTATCTGTATTTTCACGGAGATAATCTTCATATGTACCCGTGAACCTAGTAATCGTATCGTATTTCAATAATTCTTTGGCCATGATTGACATATCATGGGCCGAACTGTAATGATCCTTCACTGGAAGGCCTGTCGCGTTTTGGAACTTCGTATTTTTTAAGCCAAGGTCTTTAGCCTTTTCGTTCATTTTCTTAACGAATTCTTCTTCCGATCCGGCAAGACGTTCTGCCATTGCGACCGATGCATCGTTCGCCGAACCAATCGAGATGCCTTTAAGCATGTGCTCCGTGGTCATTTCTTCACCTGGCTCAAGGAAGATCTGGGACCCGCCCATCGATGCGGCATACTCGCTCGTCCTGATTTTTTCCTTCATACTGAGTTCGCCTTTATCAATCGCTTCCATGATCAGCAGCATCGTCATGATTTTCGTCATGCTTGCAGGAGAAAGACGAACATCCGAATTTTTATCATAGAGAACAGTACCTGTATCACGTTCAATCAAAATAGCGGATTTAGCATTGGCTGCCAATTCCACTCCTTTATCTTCAGCTGCCTTTGTATGTGGGATGCCAAAACTTATTGCCATTAATACGGTTAAAACTAGAGAAAGAACCCGCTTCATCTCCATACCCTCCAATCTTTATATCGTTCATTTTTTCCACAAAACCCATTTTTATACAAATAAACACCAATTTTGAATTTTCAACAGACACATAAGATAAAAGAGGATGCATATGTTCCCCTCTGTGCATCCCGACCGACTCTGGATAAGCGACTCCTGAAGTAATATGTAACGGTCGATTCCAGATCTCCAACTATCGCCAATATGAACTCCAGCCACAGTGGAATGTGACGGTCTAAGGTACAAGTCACTTCTGAGTTTTGCCACTTTACTCGCGAGCCCGGATTTTGTATGGAATTGGAGGCCGTTTTTGTAAATTCCGCGCTTTTCACACGCAATTGGGGTC
Source organism: Peribacillus muralis (assembly GCF_001439925.1). Lineage (GTDB taxonomy): Bacteria > Bacillota > Bacilli > Bacillales > DSM-1321 > Peribacillus > Peribacillus muralis. The sequence goes on along the minus strand of NZ_LMBV01000012.1, from coordinate 21,178 downwards.
GTTTCTTGCCTGTTCCATGCGCATTACTAACGAATTTGGCTCGGGTTGATGCATTCCTTCACCATTTCGGAGCGTTACTCGCCAGTTCGGCACTTTTACTCGCGAGTTTAGCTTTGCATCGAATTTGAAGCGCATTCTCATAAAAATCTCGATGCCATCTTCATGGTCACACAGAGTGGATTGGAACGGGTGCACGACACTCCTGTGGGATATGCGTGTCTACGTGAGACCCCGCAGGCTGTAAGCCTAGGAGGCCTCACGGACCGCCTCTGGATAAGGGAACGCCTGCAGTGCAATGAACCGGTCTACGTTCAGATTCTCCAACTTTGTCGGAATCTGTCCTAGTGTTCAAGCAAAGTGGATTGAAATGGTCGAAAACCTAAAAAAACTGTAGACAAACTCAATGGTTATCGAGTTTGTCTACAGTGATATTTTGGCAAATGTTCTTATTCCATAATTTCTTTATAAATCAATGTCGGTTTTTCCACTTTCGCTTTCGAAACCGCAATGCTATCATACAATTTTTCCTTCACTTTGGAAACATCTTCAAAGTTACTGTAAATCGTTACAAGGGATTCACCTTTAGCCACGGTTTCCCCAATTTTTTTACGAAGTACAAGCCCGACCGCCAAATCGATTTCCGATTCTTTCGTCGCCCGGCCAGCGCCTAAAAGCATGGCTGCCGTTCCCACTTCATCAGCAATGATTTCCGATACATATCCGTCCTCTTTCGCTTCAAGTTCAAAGGTATAAGCGGCCTGCGGAAGTTTTTCCGGATGATCGACAACCGATCCATCGCCTCCCTGCGCTTCCAAGAAAATCTTGAACGAGTTAAGTGCAGAACCATCTTTAATTGCGTTTTCCAGCAAAGCTCTTGCTTCTTCCAAGGAGCTTGCCTTTTTCGCTAGATAAACCATATGACTTCCCAACGTTAAAGAAAGCTCCGTTAAATCTTCCGGTCCCTCTCCTTTAAGCGTATCGATCGCTTCCTTCACTTCTAAAGCATTTCCGATTGCGTAACCTAGCGGTTGGCTCATATCGGAAATGACAGCCATCGTGTTTCTTCCAACATTGTTCCCGATGCTCACCATTGCGTGTGCTAATTCTTCCGAATCTGCAAGAGTTTTCATGAAAGCGCCAGCTCCCGTTTTAACATCAAGTACAATCGCATCGGCACCGGCAGCGATTTTCTTGCTCATGATCGAGCCAGCAATTAGACCGATGCTATTAACGGTAGCCGTTACATCGCGCAACGCATACAATTTTTTATCGGCCGGTGTCAAGTTCCCGCTTTGTCCGATAACAGCGATTTTATTTTTATTTACAAGTCGAATGAATTCATCATTTTCTATTTCAACATGAAAACCGGAAACGGATTCCAGCTTATCGATCGTACCGCCCGTATGGCCAAGACCGCGCCCTGACATTTTTGCAACGGGAACGCCTACAGCAGCAACCAAAGGTCCAAGCACTAGTGTCGTCGTATCGCCAACACCGCCTGTTGAATGTTTATCGACCTTGATTCCTTCAATCATCGATAAATCAATTTGATCACCCGACTCAACCATTGCCATCGTTAAATCAGCGCGCTCCTGCTCATTCATTCCTTTGAAATAAACAGCCATTGACCAGGCACTCATTTGGTAATCAGGAATCGTTCCATCCGTGAAGCCTTTGATAATGAACTGGATTTCCTCTGTTGAAAGGGCCTTTCCATCACGCTTTTTCTCGATTAAGTCTACCATTCTCATATTAATATCCCCGCTTCTTAAAGACACCGCTTCTTAGGTGTACTTGTATTTTTGATCCGTTTATATGTCCTTAACGATTTGCTTAACAAATTCCAGAAAACTGCTTTTCACCTTTTCAGTGGTTTCGATTACTTCTTCGTGTGACAACGGCTGATCGAGAATGCCTGCGGCCATGTTGGTAATGCATGAAATCCCGAGGACATTGATGTCGCTATGTCTAGCCACGATGACTTCCGGTACAGTGGACATTCCCACTGCATCCCCCCCAAGAATCCTTGCCATTTTCACTTCTGCAGGTGTTTCATAAGTCGGCCCGGTATTCCCGACATAGACGCCTTCTTTAATATCCATACCAAGTGATGTGGCAATCTTTTTAGCTGTAGCCCGAAGTTCTTTATTATAAGCTTCCGACATATCAGGGAACCTTGGCCCGAAACGCTCTTCATTAGAACCGATCAGCGGGTTTGTCCCCATGAAATTGATATGATCCGTAATGAGCATCAAGTCGCCTGGTGTAAAGCTTTCATTAACACTTCCGGCAGCGTTCGTCACGATTAACTGCTTCACACCGAGAAGTTTCATTACACGGACAGGGAAGGTGACCTTTTCCATCGAGTACCCTTCATAAAAATGAAAGCGTCCCTGCATGGCTACCACTTTTTTACCGCTTAATTGGCCGATGACAAGCTGTCCCGCGTGTCCTTCAACAGTCGAAACCGGAAATTCCGGGATGTCGTGGTAAGGAATCGTGATCGGGTTTTCAATTTCATCTGCCAATACTCCTAGTCCTGAACCAAGTATCAATCCTATTTCCGGAGAGCCTTCTATCTTATTTTTTATGAATGCTGCAGCTGTCTCTATTTTATTAAACATTTATTTTCTCTCCCCTTATTTTAAATCGTCTAATATACTTTTCCCGAACGCAGGCATTTTCACATCGAAATTAGCAGCAACTGTCGCCCCGATATCTGCAAATGTATCTCTTATTGGAAGCTCAGCACCTTCTTTGAACCGTTTGGAATAGACCAATAATGGAACATATTCACGTGTATGATCGGTTCCTTCATGCACAGGGTCATTTCCATGATCGGCAGTGATGATCAATAAGTCATCCTCTTTCAGCTTCTCAAGGACTTCCGGCATCCTCGCGTCGAATTCTTCCAATGCTTTACCGTATCCCTCTGGATCGCGACGGTGACCGTATAATGCGTCGAAGTCGACTAAGTTAAGAAAGCTTAGTCCCTTGAAGTCCTGGTCCACCGTTTGAATTAATTTGTCCATCCCATCCATATTGGATACAGACCTTAGTGATTCGGTCACGCCCTCCCCATCAAAAATATCAGAGATTTTCCCGATTGCGAGAACATCAAACCCGGATTCCTTCAATTCATCCATCACTGTCCGGTTAAAAGGCTTCAATGCATAATCATGACGGTTAGGTGTCCTTGTGAAGCTGCCCGGTTCACCCGTGAAAGGTCTGGCAATTACGCGGCCAACCTTATACTCATCAGCCATCGTCACTTCACGTGCAATTTCACAAACCTTGTATAGTTCTTCAATCGGAACGATGTCTTCATGTGCAGCAATCTGCAAAACGGAATCAGCTGATGTATAGACGATCAATGCTCCAGTCTTCATATGCTCTTCGCCAAGTCTATCAAGGATTTCCGTTCCGCTGGCTGGGACATTTCCAATAATTCCACGGCCCATTTTCGCCTCAAGCTCATTGACTAATAATTCAGGAAAGCCATTTGGAAATACACGGAATGGCTTGGATATATTCAGCCCCATGATTTCCCAATGTCCAGTCATCGTATCTTTTCCTGTTGATGCCTCTTTCATTTTCGTATAGTATGCGAGAGGCTGCTGAGATTTTTCGATTCCTTTTATATCACGGATATTGCCTAGACCGAGTTTTGCGAGATTCGGCATGTGCAATCCATCCATTTCTTCTGCAATATGTCCAAGTGTATCAGATCCTTTATCACCGAATAATTCCGCATCAGGTGCTTCGCCGATTCCAACCGAGTCCATGACCACTACAAATATACGTTTAAAAGCTGAATTCCCTGCCATGCTCATTCCTCCTAAAATAGTAAAGCGCTTTTTATACTTTTTATAATTCCCCTTATCCTGCTTAGTTACTCTTTAAAAAAATCAAATTACGAGAACGTCAGAAGTCTGACCTCTCTATATTGTAAACGATTACCTAGATGGAGACAAATAATATATTTCAAAAAAACAACGAAGTGATGATTAGCATGAGCAGGAATTTCCAGCTGAATTTTCGCTCATCGCACATACTGAAAAAAGGCTGCTTCCCCTGCCTGACCTGCAAGTAAGAAGCAACCGCTCTATCATTCTACTATTCTTCTATGCTCGCGGATGGAACTTTGAATATACATCCTTTATGCGCACGTTCGAAATATGTGTATATATTTGTGTTGTCGAAATATCCGCATGTCCGAGCATCTCCTGGACGGCACGTAAATCAGCCCCATTCATCAAAAGATGTGTCGCAAAAGAATGTCTTAGCGTATGCGGCGTGATTTCTTTTTCTATCTGAGCAGATTTTACAAGTTTCTTGAGGATTTTCCAAAACCCCTGTCTTGTAAGCCTGTTTCCATGATGATTCAAAAAAAGCGAATCCGTCCTATGCTTTGGGCTGGCCAATTTACCTCGGGAACTCTTCAAATAATGTTCAATCGCTCCCAATGCCGTTTGTCCAATCGGAATGATCCTCTCTTTATTTCCTTTCCCGACACAACGGACAAACCCCATCGATGCATGAACATCACTCACATCCATGGATATCAACTCACTGACGCGCATACCAGTCGCATACATCAATTCAAGCATCGCCTTATCCCGCAAACCGAATTCGTCGAGCATCTTCGGGGCTTCCAATAGCGCTTCTACCTCTTCCATGCTCAACACTTTCGGCAGTGTCCGCTCTGGTTTTGGCGTTTCTATATGTATCGAAGGATCTTGTTCGGTCACTTTTTCCCTTAAGAGAAATTGATGAAAAGACCGAATTGAGGCTATATGGCGCGCTATCGTTTTCGATGATTTTCCTTGATCCTTCAAATGGACGAGAAAATGCAGGATGTTCACACGCCGTGAATCGTTCCAGTCGTCAATGGCTTCTACTTTTATCAGATAGTCCCTATATGATTTTAGGTCCCGCTCATAAGAAACGAGCGTATTCTTGGCAAGACCTTTTTCAATCGTTAAAAAATGAATGAAATCCCTGATTTGATTTTCCATAGTCATTACTCCCCGTTTAAATAAAACAGCATTAAGCGTTCCAGCCATGCATCATCACCCGTATCAACGGCCTTCGATACTTTCACGGCCATCCCTTTCGGTTCATCATAACGATGATAACTTTGATATTCCTGATTTAACCATACCATCCCTATATAAAAAAGAACAGTAAAGCTAACGAAGAGCACCATCACTTTTGCCGTATGTAAAACAAGCGATAATGATGTTTTCATATCATCCTTCCCCTCCCATTCGATCTCTTGTATCAATCTATGCCCAACAGGACAAGTTTTATACGTGTTTCGAAAAAGGGAAGGAAAAAACGCCATATCCTTACCTGGAATCTACTAATTGAAAAGGTGTGGAGCCTCATTAAAACGCAGAAAACCTTCTCCAGTAAATGGAAAAGGCCTGACTTCATTCACCTTTATTTTCTTGTTTATCATGACAACGATGACAAATGCCATGAAAGGTTAATCTATGATCTTTTATCTTGAAGTTCCAATCACGTTCAACGATGGCTTCTACGTCTTCAAGTAAGTCTTCCTGGATCTCATCCACCGCACCACATTCCACACAAACAAGATGATGATGGAAATGCGCAGCTCCTTCTTGTCTTAAATCATAACGGGAAACCCCGTCTCCAAAGTTAATTTTATCCACTATTTTCAATTCAGTCAGCAACTCTAGCGTACGGTATACTGTTGCCAATCCAATTTCCGGCGACTTTTCTTTGACAAGGAGGTAAACGTCTTCTGCGCTTAAATGATCCTCTTCATGCTCAAGTAAAACGCGGACGGTCGCTTCTCGCTGAGGCGTTAATTTGTAGCTGGACGAGTGCAACTGCTTTTTTATCCTATCGATTCTGTTTTCTATTTCCATACCTAATATTCCCTCCCGCGCCGCTATCTTATCCATTATATCAAATGAGGGAAAACTGTCAAAATAGATTTCTTGTTAATGATAAAAAAATTTGCTTGAACAGCAATTTTCCGTCAATGACCTAATAAACTCACGACATTTTTCATTAAGGAAGGTGATAGGTACGCTTCGAATGCAGCAGCTGTTATCAAAAACAAACCAGACAGGACCAATGAGAAAATGTATCTTGATATGATTGGCTTCAGCGGCTCACGGACCTGCTTAAGGAAAATCCGGCTGATCATTTTCATTGATAGAGAAACCGCAAGGACCGTTATCACGATAAAGATCGGCACGATGAAGATATTTTGGGGCAAAATGGAGACGAATGATAATAAGAACCCACTCCATCCCATTTGGTTGACCAAAAAACCGACTGTGAATCCGACTACCATTCCTTTTATAAATAACAAAACTAAAATGACCGGCAAACCGATGACCGAAATCCCAAGTATCCAGATGAAGCCGATATATCTTATGTTATGCATGATACTTTGGCTGAACATATCATGCGAAGAGGCAAATTCACCTTTGGATACTTGTCCGAAGAATTGCGATAAATAATAGAACAAGTCCTCCTTTTGGGTAAAGCTTAAACTGTTCACCAGAACCGCACCAAAAATGACACCCATCAAAAAAAGCACAGTGATAAAAACATATAATGAGGAATGTTCGTTAATATGTTTCATTACGGCATTTTGTACGACAGATTTTTTTTTCATCTTTCATCCTCCCAACTCCGCTTACTAGAATCTATGTTTTCACTCTCTCATTTATGCTAAGAAAACTTTTCTCTCTTCTAACGGAACACCTGAACTTGAATTCATGTTATAATTTCCCATAATTATGGGATGGAGGTAGATTATGAAAGCGATATTAATGGATTTCCCAAAAAAAATCGAAACGCCGCGATTATATTTAAGGCCTTGTCAGCCAGGCGATGGCCTTGATGTCTACGAAGCCATTATCCATTCTGAACGAGAACTTAAACGCTGGCTGCCATTCGCTCATCAGGAGGCTTCAGTCGATATTTCTGAACGAAACGTTCTGAAATCCTGCGCGGACTTTATCTTAAAAGAGGATATCAGGCTGCTCATTTATAGGAAAGAAGACGACCAGTTCATCGGTTCAACCGGCCTGCATCGTATTAATTGGGATATCCCTAAATTCGAAATCGGCTATTGGATTGATACGAGGTACTGTAAAGAAGGGTACATAACGGAGGCGATAGAAACGTTGACAAAGTTTGCATTTGACCATTATGGAGCGAAGCGAGTTGAAATTCGCTGTGATCCCACTAATATAGCCAGCAAACGTATTCCCGAGAAGCTAGGGTATACGCTTGAAGGAATTTTGCATAATGACAGCCTTAGTGCAGATGGCAAGGAATTGCGGAGCACCTCGGTCTATGCCAAAACGACAAATTAAAAAATGCCCTGGAAAAGCTTAGCAATCTCTAAAAAAAGCACCCTATGGAATGGACTCGTTGAAAAGTCCATCCTGAAGGGTACTTTTGTTTATAATAAGAAAATGTTTAATTCCACTGCACTTCTGCGCTAGATCATATTTCGTTTTTTCACTCTTGGATTTGGTACTTTCCTCGTGAGTTTGGTGCTCGACTCGTGTTTTTGTTTGTCAACACCGTTATGTTTCAATCAAGGACAGCGAAATCTAAAAAAGATGCCGCCTGCACAATACAGACAGCACCTCCTTCAGGTTGCCTAGCTTTTTTGAAAAAATGGCACTTACTCATCTGTCAGTTTTTTTGCCCAGCGCTCTTCAGCTTTCCTTTTTGACCTTTCCGTATTTTCCTCCGCCCCCTGCTTCAAAGATAAGCGTCCCTTTCCTGGCTGCATCGATGTAGCCGGCCAATTTATCATGGACAATTTCCTTAAGCTGTTCAAGGGTAACGTCATGAAGGATGTTCATTTCGGTGCCAAATGCCTCCAGCAGTTTTTCCATGGATTTAGGTCCCAATCCAGGGATGAAGTCGAGTGGCACTTGATGGATATATGGCGGTCTTTCCCGTTTGTATTCTCCATCCATTTTTACTATCGACAGTTCCTGGATGCGGGAGGATACCCCTTTTATGATGGATTTATTCCCGCATGCGCTACATGGCCCACTTATGTTCAATACTTGGTGGAAACATGCTGAACATACGGTTTGATGATATTTCCCCAATAAGGGATTCAATCCATAATTGGCGATCACTTTACGATTTTCTTTTTCGTGAAGCGCTTTTTCCAGCTCAGCGAAGCTTGGTTCCTCAAGCTGGATTTTTTGATATTCCCGAGCGATTTTCCCAAGCGAATGTGCATCGGAGTTCGTCACGAATGCATACGACTCCAGCTCAGCGATATTCTTGACCATCTTTGTATCCGCGCTTAGTCCAAGCTCGATGGCATCAATTAGCCCTGGATCGAATACTTCCGTCAGGCTGGATTGAACCCCTTTCCCATATAAGCTTTTGAACGGGGTGAAAACATGGGCTGGGATGAATAGGCCGCCAAGTGACTTTACGATTTTTTGCAGCGTCCTGCCATCACAATAAATTCTTTGCGAACTTAATGTGATATTTTTAACATGGCCGCTCATCCATGTGGAGAATTCCTTCATCGCCTTTAAGCTGGGGAAGTAGGATAGAACATGGATGGGTCCATTGCAATTGTGATCATAAATTTCAATCTCCGATCCCGGAATGATCGTCGTATTTTTGTACAGAAGACCGCCTTCGCACTTCTCGATGATTTCCCCATCCAAAATTGCCGCTTCAATCTCTTCGATGATTTCTGGCGAGTGGCAATCGATGATCCCAATTAAATCAAGGCCCTTCCTCTCACTCGCCACCTGCAGGACGTTGCTGAAGGTTAACGTTCTGGCACCGGTTATTTTCACGGCCTTCCCGCTTCTCGTCCTGCCTATATGGATATGGAGATCCGCGTAAAACTGTTTCATTTAAGAATTCATCGCCTGTTTCAGCAGAAGATATTGAACGGCATATGCCGTTTTGGCATCCTGGATTTTCCCTTCAAGCAAGTAGCTTTGGGCTTCCTCCAATGTAAGTTCAATCAGCTCGACAAATTCATCTTCATCCAAGGGTGCGGCATTTTCTTTCTTCTTTAAATTGTGGGCCACATATAGATGGACCAATTCATCAGCAAAACCTGGCGACGTATAAAAAGAGATGATATGCTCCATTTTTTCGCATTCATATCCTGTCTCTTCTTCCAGCTCCCGTTCTGCCGATAGAATCGGCTCTTCCCCTTTTTCAAGCTTTCCGGCAGGGATTTCGATCAAGCTTCTTTCCAGCGCTTTACGATACTGTTCAACCATGATGATTTTATTTTCTGCCGTAAGAGCTATGATGGCAACCGCGCCTGGATGTTTGACTATTTCACGTTTACCCGTTTTTCCATCAGGAAGCTCGACCTCATCCACTTGCAGGCTGATTATCCTTCCTGTGAAGATTTTTTCCGAAGACAGCGTTTTTTCTTCAAATTTTTTCATCCTGAACACTCCTCTGTTCTAATTGCAGCATGATTTCTCATACATTTTACCATAATAGAGATGGAGGGCGATTTTATGAAGATTTATGTTTTGGAAAAAAGCGTTACTTTATCCGGAAAAAGCTGGGAAATCATGCAAAAATTAAAACAATTGCAAGATCAATATGTCTATATCAATGATTGGATTGCCGACAACCACAATCAGGTTCCTCCCACTCCTTTAAAGCGGATCAAGTGAATTCTTTGAGTGAAATGAATTTCTCCTTTACAATGAACGTAAAGGGAGAGTGGATACTATGAAAAAACGCAGACTTGGTCATTCAGAGTTGCTCGTTTCTGAAATCGGGCTCGGTTGCATGTCATTGGGGTCTGATGAAAAACAGGCATCCGAAATCATCCAAACCGCTTTAGATGAAGGAATCAACTATTTTGATACTGCAGATCTGTATGATTTCGGTGTGAATGAAGAAATCGTCGGAAGGAACTTAAAGTCGGTGCGCGAACAGGTCTACATAGCCACCAAGGTCGGAAACCGTTGGAATGAAAAAAAAGATTCCTGGTCCTGGGACCCTTCCGCCACGTATATTAAAGCGGCGGTAAAAGATAGCTTAAAACGGCTCGGAACGGATTATATCGACCTCTATCAGCTGCATGGAGGCACGACTTCAGACAATATCGAAGAAACGGTAGAAGCGTTTGAAGATTTAAAAAAAGGCGGCTATATTCGCCATTATGGAATCTCCTCGATTCGTCCGAACGTGATCAAGGGATTCATGGAAGCGTCTGAGCTTGATTCCGTAATGATGCAGTATAGTCTGCTTGACCGCCGGCCTGAAGAGTGGATGCCCCTTCTGGCAAGCAAACAGATCAGCATCATCGCCCGCGGTCCCCTTGCCAAAGGTCTGCTTAGCGAGAAAATGCTTGAAAAGGCAAATGAGGATGGATACCTTGACTATAGCTATCACGAACTGAAGGATTTGCTTCCACAATTAAAGGACAAGCTAACTGATCGAAAATTGAATGAAACGGCGCTACAATATGTATTATCACATTCAAGCGTCGCTGCCGTTGTACCAGGAGCAAGCTCAGTAAAGCAGCTCCGTGAAAACTGCCAGGCCGCCAACAGCCCTTCCTTGTCAAAAAACGAGCTTGACATCTTGAAGCAGCTGACCAAAGCGAGCCGGTATGAAAGCCATCGCGACTAATAAATGAAACCAAACAGGCTGCCTCATCTCCGTTTATCCAACGGAGGGGCAGCCTTTTTCCGTTTGATTTCTGCAGGTTCACGTTTTTTGTAACATTGGTCAAAAACAGTCATTCAACCAATCTTTTTTATTGCTAATCTTAAATACATGTTGTACAATTCAGTTGTGCACAATTAAAAAGGCAAAAATAAAGGAGAAAAAAACAATGACTAAAACATTATTTACAACGTCGGTAACGGTTGATGGCGGAAGAGAAGGAACGGCCATTTCTGCAGATGGTAACTTTACGGTTGATATCGCGATGCCTGGAACGCCAAGGGCTAAACAAATGCCTGAAGCAACCAATCCTGAACAGCTTTTTGCGGCTGGATATGCGGCTTGTTTCGATAGTGCTTTGCAAGCAGTCGGTAAAGTCGAACGTGTTTCATTCGATTCAAAGGTCACTGCCAGCGTCAGTTTATTGATGGGTGAGATGCATCAGTACAGCTTGGCTGTCACCTTAGCTGTGAAAGGATCGGGAATCGATAAAGAGACGTTTGAAGCCCTTGTTCATAAAGCACATCAAATGTGTCCTTATTCAAAAGCAATCAATGGCAATGTTGACGTCACGATTGAGGTCGATGTAGATTAATTCTGACAACAAAAACGCTTCGGGTGAAACTTCACCCGAAGCGTTTTTCTTTAAAACTGCTGTAATGTTTTCAATAGTTGGAGCAACGAAGCTTTCAAGTCCTCGACCATCCGCTTATCTTCGCCTGATATAGCTGAAATGCGGTCGGGAATGAAGCAGGCCTCCGCCTGCAAGCCGCGTCCCTTTTCAGTCAGCAAAATCATGACGGAACGTTCATCTTGAGTGGAACGTTCACGGACAATCAAACCATTCTGCTCCATTCGTTTCAACATCGGGGTAAGCGTTCCTGAATCAAGGGCAAGCAGCTCCCCTAGTTTCTTGACTGTGAGGGTATCCTGTTCCCACAGCAGGAGAAGGACGAGATATTGGGGGTATGTCACTTCAAGCTTATCAAGCAGCGGTTTATATTTTTTTGTCATTTCCCTTGAACTTGCATATAGCAGGAAACACAATTGGTTTTCCAGCACATTTTCTATTTTACCTTGCATCATATCACCAGCTAGTCGTAGTCCGTCCGATCTTCACCCAATCAAACTTACCTTTACTATAATCGTTCTGATTTATAAAATAAAGGAGTATAGCTCTTTCCGTTTAAAAAGTCCCAATTTTGTCTCTATTTATAGTTCTTCCAGTTCAGATTGCTTTCGCCCAATAGCTCTTCGAATGATTTGTTTTTCTCCCGCTGCTTTCTTTCTGCGCGTTTTTTTTCTTCTTCCGCGGCCTTTTTCTCTCCTTCGGCCTCATTCAGTTCTTTTTGCTTTTGACGAAGCTGGGTCATGATATCTTGATTGAGCATATCGCCAAGTTTCAATGATGATGAATCTTTCTCTTGGTTTTTACTTGGATTTTGCTTTCGTGGCTGTTTCTTTTTCATCCTTAAAACCTCCTGGCCCTTATTATGAGATGATTATATCACGATTGCCGTTTTCCCCGTTACATTTTTCAGACTGTGTTTGCCCACTTCCCTCATGGTAAAATAAAGAAAATCAAACGAGGAGGACCCTCATGAAGAAATGGTGGTTTGCACTAGCTGGAATTTTAACCTACATCATCGGCGTCGGCATTTATTTTTCCAATCGGATCATGTACATGAAGAAGAAGGAAGATGATTTTATCCATAATCGTGAAATTACGGCTAAACGCCTAATCAGGGAGGATTTTGATAATCTGCCTAAAACGGAAATTTGGATATCCTCATCCTCAGGTTATTCCTTGAAATGCTTGTTTGTCGAACCGCATGAAACCAAGAAGTGGGTCGTCATCTCGCATGGGGTGACGGAGAACAAAGTCAATTCGATTAAGTATATGAATATTTTTCTTAAGCGGGGCTTCAATGCCATCATTTATGACCATCGCCGTCACGGGGATTCCGGTGGCAAGACGAGCAGTTATGGATATTATGAAAAATTCGACCTGAAGGCCGTTATCGCTGAATTGAAACGACGTAAAGGTCCCGATCTGCATATTGGCATCCATGGGGAATCGATGGGGGCCGCAACTCTGCTTTTATATGCCGGTATGCTTGAAGATGGTGCTGATTTTTATATTGCCGACTGTCCATTTTCAAATTTCGAGGATCAGATTAAATACCAGCTTAAAGAGGAAATTCGTCTTCCCTCTTGGACCGTGTTTCCGCTTGGGCGTCTATTCATCAAATTCCGTGACGGATATTGGACCAATGAAGTGTCCCCGATCGATTATATGAAAAACATCCGCAGTCCCGTGCTCTTCATCCATAGTGAGAACGACAGCTTTATCCCCGCTTCGATGACGATGGAATTATATGCAGCAAAAGAGGGCCCAAAGCAGCTGTACATCGCTAAAAAAGGGGCCCACGCACAATCTTATAATGAAAATCCGCAAGAATATGAAGCTCAAATCGATCAGTTCCTCAAACTAGTTTGAGGAGAGTTAAAGAGGGTATCTTGGATACCCTCTTTTTTAGATTTTATTAAAAAAGCTCATCCTCGGATTTAGGATTTGATTTGGGCTTTTTAACTGAAAGCTGTTCGCCTCCGGCACAAAGTCTATTTTCATGACTTCATCGAGAAAAATCATTTTTGATTTCTCCACATATAGAGGAATTCCGTTCGTTTCCGCTTTTTCGTTACCTTCTTCAAGTTCGTTGACCAGCCATAACGCCGTCACACCGCTTACAACACAGCCACAGCCATCCGTATCATATTTCAACTGCAAATGTCCTTTTTGTCCCTGTAGCTTATCGGCTATTTTCCCTGCCGCTCTTTCCGTCCATTCAATATACATGATTACATGCCTCCCGATGTCTTTGCCTGTCCTCATTATAAACGATAAAAATGCTGGTGTTAACGAATCTGCCTGCTTCAAGACATCTCCTTTATTCGGTGCCAGCCTCTTAAGGGACGCCCCTTGCCTTGTGCATCAGCCTTCCATTGTCCTCACATCCGCTATATCAGAAAGCTTAATATAATGAGCCTGCTGAAAATGATCGACGATATGGAGCTTTTGGGTGAGTTCATTATAATAATGAATCCTGCCAATTAGCAGCTGATACCGGTTTCCTTCATAATGAGTAATCGTAACATCCTTTCTCTCCTCCATCGCCTCCCCCATTACAACATTCATTTCTTCCAGTTGCTGCTCATCAAGGGTGCGCTTCGTTTCATACGTATCCTCCACAACCCAATCCCGCAGCATTTTCACATGCTCCGGCAGCATCATCGATGTCCATTTAACGAGCTTATCAAGACTTTTTTCAACAAATCTTTTTAATTTCAACCATTTATTCTTTAAAGATATGTCTATATAGTTAGTCTTTTTTCATTTAATCCTACTCTTACTTGCTTTTGAATATTATTCATTACAGTCTGATATCTATGATATTTTCAAATTTCAAAAAATGTTTTTCAGCTCGTTGATCAATAATTCTTAACTCTTTTTTTAATAAATCGAAATAGTGAATATTGCCAATGTATTGTCTGATTTCTCCTTGATGATAATAAGCAAATTCCAAGGTATTATTCATTTCCATTGCCTCAGATATAATTTCATTAAACTGTTCATATTTCTGTTCATCAAGAGACGGTTTTTGAATCTTATTACAACTTGCGTCATATTCCCTCAACATTTTTACATGTTCAGGTAACATTAGTGAAACCCACTTTTTATTACCTCTATCGCGAATCATTTTGTTCCCCTCTTTTCTCCACAAAAAATCTTTTACTAAATATCACGAACGTGCGTTCTGTTTATTGTATTATATTTTTAACCTGTTTTCAATCTTGCTATTCAAAAAGATTTTGGGATCCAATCGAACTACGCAATGGTTAGTTCAAGAAGAAACGATAAAATGAAAGAAAATACAGTATACCGTTTATAAACAAAGTTCAACCGTTTATATGTGGATTTTAGATAATGTAGGATTTTTTCTTATTAAGCTAACGGGTCATTTAATGGAATAAGACTCCTGAACAAAAAATGGATATTTATGTTAATATCGTTATAAGATTGTGAAGAAATATACTTAAACTATAGGGGCAGTTTAGTTGAACAATCGTCATTAGCTTTTTTTCAACAATCGGGCCAGATTCTTGAATAGACTTCCAAACAAAACTGGATATTTATGTTAATGTTGGTATGAGATTGTGAAGAAATACTTAAACGTAAAGGTATTTGGTAATATTTTTGGTAACTGCTAATCTTAATAAAATCAAACTTAATACCCGAATTCCAATAGCCTGATAAAGTCATCAAAACTCTGGTTCTGAATTCTCGCTATACGAGGCAATTGGTATCTATGACTATGCTCAGTACTAATACCGCTATAGATTCCACTAAAGGCTCCCCTAAATCCTAATTCTTCAACAATAGAAATGGTCTCTTCATTATTGCTTCCAAATGGTGTAGCCAAAACATTTGTAGTCTCACCCGTCAACTTTTCCAGTTGAATTGAAGCATTATTAATTTCCTCATATTGTTGTTCTCGATTTAATTTTTTTAAATTTTGGTGAGTGACTGTATGGTTTTGGACATCAATTTCGTTTTCCATGATTGTTAATATCTCATCTGATGTTAAATGTGACGTGTCATCAATCCAACTTGAAACAGCAAATACTGTTGCATGCATACGATATTTTTGTAAAACAGGAAATACACAATCATAAAAATCTTCAGTACTATCATCAAATGTAAGTAATATCGACTTCTCGGGAGAAGCCGTTTTCCCCTCAAGAATATCGAAATATTTATCAAGCGTTAATGTTTCATATCCATTTTCGTAGAGGTAAGTCATTTCCTTTTCAAATTGTTCTAGGCTGTACTGATAAGGATCCTGTGGGTCTGGATTGGGCTTTACCATGTGATATACGAAAACCGGTATCTCTATTTTGTTAGTTTCCTTAGTATCCGTTTGATTAGTGGTAGCTACAAATTTTATTACTTCATCAGTTATATCAACATAAAAAGAAGTGGATAAATCTGGTCTTCCATATACTAAAGATAGGACAGAGATGAGAATGGTAAGTAGCCAAAATCCAGTCGATTTAATGAGTTTAAAGTGAAGTTTTTGTCTAATATAAATCAAACTTCCAACGGCTAAAATAATAATTATATAAGAATACAAGCGATTATCTAATAAACTTGCTACTCCAATAATCAAACCGAAAACAATTAATATTGATGTATAAAATCCAATTGTTTTTAATTTTTTCACATTGCACCTGCTCTATTATGATGTTGTTTTTTATCCTTAATTTTGCTAATCAATTGTTCCCCTCACGATGATAGTATTAGTTCTTGACAAGTATTTTTCTTAATTCTATAGTTGTAATGATGTTACGTTTGTAACAACATTACAACTATATCACCTACTTAAAAAAACAGTCAATAAATGATGAGTAGGACTAAACAGAAATGAGGTTAATGTAATGTCCGAAAAAAAAACTGAGTTGCAACGTATGGAAGTACTCAGGTTATCAAACCTTGAATCCAATCGTATTACAAAGGAATGTATTGAATCTGCCCTAGTACTCCTTATGAAAGAAAAAACATACACAGAAATTACAATAACGGATATTGTGAAGCGTGCGGGAGTATCGCGTACAGCCTATTATCGAAACTATTCCTCCAAAGAAGATATCTTGCATAGTCTGGTTAAGGAAGTTGTGAATAATGTTACTACTTCGATGTCCAAGTACGACCCTTATAATGATCTATATAAGTTCTGGCTGGAGATGTTTTATGCCTCAAAGCCCTTCTCTGAAACGTTTCAAATTCTCTTAAATGCAAATATGGGGGAAACACTCCTTTTTCAGATAAACAAAAAGTTGCAGGAAGAAGTTCCTGAAAATGATTTAGTAAATCAGTATGGGCAATTTTTTTGGGGTGGCGCTGTTTACGCTATTTTGACTGAATGGATAAGGAACGATATGCAGCAAACGGAAAAAGAGATGGCTACAATCTGTTGTACGATATTGAATTCTGTACCTCGGTAGCCCCGATTTAGTTTGTCAATTCAATTGTATTGAATAGGCCGCAATAGTACGAGTACGTACCGATAATGAATATATAATAATGCAATTGTCAATATCTTAAAATGTATAAACCCAATTTATGAATATGATTTAAAAGATTAGTTGATTGTTATTCAACAAACGGGCGCGATTCTTTAATAAGAATCAATTTTCTTAATGAACTAACGGGTGCGTTAGCTGCAGATCGGAGCTGTCTTTTAGTCAGCTCTTTTCTTATGGAACTAAAGGGGCAGGTTAGTTTAACAAGGAATTTGGAGTAAGTATAACGAAATAGATAATTATGTGATTGTTAGGGAGTAGGGGAAAAGTGATTAATGCAGTGATTTTTGATTTAGATGGGACTTTATTAAATAGAGATGCTTCACTACAAAAATTTATTGACGGACAATATGAAAGATTAAATAAATGGATAGGACATATACCAAAAGAGAAATACACATCAAGGTTCATAGAGTTAGATTGTCGAGGTTATGTTTGGAAAGATAAAGTATATCAACAATTGGCTGGTGAATTTGATATTACAGGGATAACCTGGGAAGATTTACTTCAAGATTATATAAGCCAATTTAAGAATAGTTGCGTCCCATTTCCAAATCTTATTAGCATGTTAGAAAAATTACGAAGTAACAATCTTGTTCTAGGAATGATTACAAATGGAAAAGGACAGTTTCAGATAGATAATATAAGGGCTTTAGGTATTAAAAAGTATTTCGAAACGATTTTAGTATCTGAATGGGAAGGAATTAAAAAACCTGACCCTCAAATATTTGAGAGAGCCTTGGAGCAACTGAATGTTTCACCTAATGAAAGTATATTTGTTGGCGATCATCCAAAAAATGATGTGAACGCTGCTCAAAATGTAGGGATGAAGGGAGTTTGGAAAAGAGATTTTCAATGGAACAATGTCGAAGCAGATTTTATAATAGATGATTTGGCGGAATTACCTTTAATCATTGAAAAATTAACACAATCCAATATTAAATCTTCTTAAACTAATAGGTGCGATACTTCAATAACGAAGTGTCGCTTTTTTCTTATAGAGCTAAAGGGGCAGGTTAGTTCCATAAGGAACCTAATCTGAGTAATTTTATTATATCTTCTAAACAGAATTTTTCTGTGCTATTATTATTAATACAAATATTACCATTATAAATAAACAAACACCCTCTCTTCCTAATTAGATTTTTTATTATTCGATATCACAATGAATACAAAGTTGAGTGAAATATATCTAAAAAGATCTCAAAGGAGTGAAACCAATGTAAACAAATATTTTTCTCTTAGAAAAATTAAATAAGAGGGGTTGTTTGCATTGAAGAATAAATCATTTAATGTATTGATGGCAGGACAATCTTTAGCAAACGCTGGGGATGTTTTTTATATTGTTGCGATTATAACAAGCGTTTACAATGCAACAAATTCTTTATTTTATGTTTCGTTGGTTCCTGTAATAAATATGCTTGGAGGGTTTTTAGGAGGATTATTAGCACCACTACTCATAGATCGATACAAGTTAAAAAAGATTTTATTTAATTCTCAATTAGTTAAAACTTGTATCTTACTTGTGCTAACCCTGTACGTATCATTATTATTATCTAAAGATTCGATTGAAACGGTTTATATAATTATTTTCTTTATCACTTTTTTAGATAGTTTCGCTAATCCAGCAAGTAGTGCATTAATACCTCAACTTGTTTCGGAAGAAAACTTATTAAAAGCAAATAGCCTTATGTCTTCTATACATCAATTCATTCAGATGGGTGGATGGGCTGCAGGTGGTATATTAGCAGCATTTTTGCATTCTAATGGGCTATTAATGTTGACGTTTAGTTTGTATGTATTATCAACATTCTTGCTGGCATTCGTTAAAGTCAAAGAAAAGAAACAATCTGAAGAACTCGAAGAACTATCAGTAAAAGAAAGTAAAATGACTTCAATGTTTGAAGGTTGGAGATTAATTGCAGAAGATAAGAGGCTGCGTGTCCTTCATTTAACCCTATTTTTGGGTTCTATAGCTAGTCCAGTTTGGGTATCATCCATTCTATACCCTTTTATAGACAAAAGGCTAAGTGTAGGAACTGAGTGGTGGGGTTATATAAACACCTCTTTATTATTAGGCTTATTTCTAGCAGGAATACTTGCATATAGACAATCTGAATTCATTAACAAAAATATTCAGAATGTGCTATTGCTTGGAGGCTTTATGGTCTTTCTAATGACTCTTTTATTTGGAGTTAATGTAAATCCCATACTTTCTCTTTTGCTTATTGGTTTATATGGTTTATTCGAAGAACTGAGGATGATTTCTATTCATACAATCATTCAAAGTTTAGTTAGGGAAAAGCTTTTGGCTAAGGTTTATGCAGTTCAGAGTTCTTTAATAATGGCAACATTCGGGATATCAACTCTTATGATGGGGATACTGGGCCAGCGATACAGCATTGTAGTTGTATTTATTGTTGCCTCGATTTCCTTATGTTTTTCATTTATTAATCTTATTACCTCTAGAAAGTATTTAACAATATCTATAGATGGATCTAGCAAAAACTTTGAAAATCAATTGTAAATTTTTTAGACAATAAGCCAACGGTTCCGTTGGCTTATTTAATGTAGAATGTCTTTTGTTTCGTTATGACACAAACTGTGCAATTAGTCTTAATGAACTAATGGGTGCTTTAGCTGAAGCTCGGAGCTGTCTTTAAGGCAGCTTCTTATGCAACTAACGGGGCTGGTTAGCCGAAAGTAGTATTATGGTATTTGTGGTAAAATATAGATAACGTTATTTTTGGAATTACTGGGGGAGGTTAAATGCAGGGTGACAAAAATGAAACAAAATATATGGGAGAAAGAATATAAAAATGTTGATAGTTTATGGGGATTCAATCCTAATAGTATCTTATCTCAATATGTTGAAATGCTTCCTGAAAACGGAGAGGTTTTAGACATAGGTATTGGAGAAGGAAGAAATGCCCTTTTTTTTGCTAAACAGGGATTTGCTGTTGAGGGTATTGATATTTCGGAAACAGCAGTAGAACGATGTTTGGAACTTTCGAAAGAGCACAATTTGAATGTTAACGCTAAAGTTCAAGATATTACTTCTTTTGAGATTGAACCAAATAAATATTCTTTAATCATACTTTCTAATGTACTCAATTTTTTTCCTGATAACGATATTAAAATTATTATCGAAAAGGCGAAAGATGGATTACTTAAAAATGGGTTGGTATATATTAATGCCTTTGATGATAAAGAACCAAGTAGAAAGAAAGCTCCAGAGAAGTATGAACAGTTAGCAGAGCATACGTTTTATAATGAACGTTTAAATATGTTTCTTCATTATTTTACAAAAAGTGAATTAGAAGGCTTTTTTGCGGATTATAAAACGATAAGCTTGTCTCAGTCTTACTCTATGGACATTTCGCACGGTCAACCTCATTTTCATAGCACATTAGAAATAATGTCACAAAAGTCTTAAAAAAATTATCATTCTAATAACTGTGTTAGTTCCTGAAAAATGCCATCAAATGATGGCATTTGGAATGTAAAAAAATATCCTTAATGAACTAACGGGTGCGTTAGTTGTGAACTGTGGCTGCCATTTGGTGGCCTTTTTGCTTAATGAACTAAAGGGGCAGATTAGTTCAACAAAATCCTGATTTAATCCCAAAAAATACGAATATAAATGTAGCTTGATTCGAGCTAATTTCTACGTTAAACAAATTTAGTATGATAAAGTAAAAATTAGTAATTTATAGATATCATAACGAGGTGGGACGAGAAATGATAAAAGGTCTTTACGAGGCACATTTACCTGTTAGTAATCTTGAAAACTCAATAAAATTTTATAAAAAGTTAGATTTAGAAATTGCCTATCAAAGTGAGAGAGTAGCTTTCTTCTGGCTTGAGAAAGGTAAAAGTTGGCTTGGTCTATGGGAAGCAAACCAAGTAGAAATTCCGTACCATCCTTCTATACGACATGTAGCTTTACAAATAGATATAGAGGACATGACATCAGCAAAAGCTTGGTTAAATAATAAAGGAATCAAAATTCGTACAGCCTTTGATTTAACTGAGGAACAACAACCTTTAGTTCTTGATAACAACCCACAAGCTCACGCAGCTATTTATTTTAATGATCCAGACGGAAATTCTCTTGAATTGATTGCTCCTTTAAGATTGGACTTTGAGCAATCCTTTGGAGAGATCTCATTAGAGGATTGGTATAAACGAAATGCTACTCACAGCTAATTCAGTTCTGCTTCAGTAGCGAATTTTTAAAAAAGGGTTGTTGTTGTGGCAATCCTTTTCCTTATGCAACTACCATGAAAATTAAACACTAATAAGCAGGAAAAAGACCATATTAAATAAAACGCAAGCTTCAAAT
>NZ_LMBV01000059.1 GCF_001439925.1 Peribacillus muralis | reverse complement strand
AGTTATAGAAAATTAAAATGCTCTTTCCAATGCTCTACCGCGATTTTTTTGCGAATTTCGTAATTTCGGTATGTATAATGAATTCGCGAAAGGATAAAACTTTCCTGCCTATAATTGAAATGTAAGCAACCACTTAGTTGGTCGGTAGCCGCGCTAAACTGCCCTTTAACTTAAAAATAATTATCTCAATTTTTCATAAATTCCACAATAAGTTATTCAATGGCCCTATTGTTGAACAAATCAATATGTACTCTTGAACTATCCTGCCCCGATAGTTCCATAAGAAAAAGCTACCTTAGAGACAACTCCGATCTTCAGCTAACGCACCCGTTAGTTCATTAAGAAAAGCGATATTTATAATAATTAGTATCATTATGGGTGCATATTAAATTCACCTTTTTGTTACATAATCAAGTGTTATCGGTAATTTTTAAAAAGTGTTTATAATATGTTGAATTTTTGAGATATTATATAGACTTTAACTAAGAAAATATTGCTTTATGTGTCTTGCAACTTCAATTGGATTATGTTCATTACAAGGGGAAAGATGATGTAATTTTGGGAGCATTAATGTTTGTGTTTTTGGAATTGTTCGACTTAATATTCGAATCATTTGGTGTACTGTTTCTGGACTTTTTTCTCCAGAAACTAATAATATATTTGCATTAATGATTTGATAATTGTTGTAAGTGTCTTCTAAGCGTTTTACTTCCTTATGCTCACATAAATTTGCTGGTAATAATTCTTTTATTTTAATCCAATGATCTCCACGTATTACCATACGTAAGATAAGTTTTGCGTACCAGTTTGGCATTCTTGTTAAAGGACTATGGCCTGCACCCCTTACAAAACTAGTAAATGCTTCTCTAAAATCTTTTTGGTTTATGGCCTTTTCATATTGTAATATCCAGTCCCAATCTGTTGGTAACGAACCTATAGAAACTCCAGGTTCATAGAGAGCTATTTTGGTAAAGGATTGAAACGTACGTGCAGTTTCTAAAGCTACGAGTCCACCATAGCTGTGTCCAAATACATAAATTGCATCTGTTACTTTTTGTAGCGCTTGAATATCTTCGCATTCTTTGTTAATAGAATACTCACTTCCCTGAGGTCCACTCATCCCTCGTCCTCTTCGATCAATGATGTGGACTGTAAATGAATCCGATAGTTCTTGGGCAAGCTCGCTAAGGTCCCTCCAATCATTTAATGCACCATGGATTAGAATAAAACTGGGTCCTTGACCGATACTTTGATAACTAATGACTGTACCATCTTGTGATGTAAGTGTTGATTGAGTGAATGTATCTATAGGATATGTACTTTTTAAAATGTTTGACATATATAATTTCACTCCTCTGTATACAAGGTTAGATTGAATTTATTATTGCTTACCTTACAATAGATTCGTATCAGTTAAAGAGTATTCCTCTTTATATATTCCATACATAACTAGTTAACAATAATTGCATATTTTGGGTTGTACGAAAAACGCGAATACCTTGGCTTACAAGATATTAGTGTTTTTTGTATTAATCGTATATTCAGGATTTTATAGAACTTCGATAAATCAACGATTTCGTACTCTCAAGTGCACCTGATGGCTGTATAAAAAATGGGGGTTTATTATGACCTCTTATTCCATTACCTGACCCTTTAATGGAATAACATGACTGACGTTTTTAAACAACTTTATTATGTTTTAAATTTAATGTCACTTAACAGTATTCCTTATGGAACTAACCTGCCCCGTTAGTGCCATAAGAAAAAACTGCCTTATAGACAGTTCCGATCATAAACTAACGCACATGTTAGCATTCCTGTAGATCGTTAAATATCAGGATTGAAAAAAATAGAGCCCCTCAGTAAGATACGAGTATAGAGTCCAATCTAACTCAAAGTCTTAAGGAGGAAGCCCTACTATGAATTTTAAAATGCAAAACAAACAAAATCAACTAATTGAAAGAATTACGGATCAACATCTAGTTGTTGGTGTGGATATTGCCCAACACGTACACGTGGCCCGTGCGGTAAACTATCGGGGCATTGTGGTCGGGAAACCTTTGACTTTTGAAAATAACGAAGAGGGTTTTACTAGATTACTAAACTAGATCAAGGAACTAAAACACATGAAAAACCTAGACACCACGATAGTCGGAATGGAACCTACCGGTCATTATTGGATGAACCTTTCAAAGTGGCTAGTCAAACAAAACATTGATGTCGTTACGGTCAATCCTCACCATGTCAAAAGAAACAAAGAAAATTGTGATAATACGCAATCCAAAAGTGATAAAAAAGATGCCCTTGTCATCGCTGATATGGTGAAGAATGGCT
>NZ_LMBV01000057.1 GCF_001439925.1 Peribacillus muralis | reverse complement strand
GACACATCCTCTCAAAAATCATTGTAAGGACTTAACTAAAATGTGTCCATGAAACTATACTAACTCCAGAAAGCTAAGAAATCCATTTTTGAATTACAAAATAGTGCAGCATTAAATGATAACATATACCATTTTACTTACAGGAAAGAAGAGAAGTTAATTCACTGTTTTTATGTAGTGGAGAATTGGGATGAACCTGAACGGTTTCTCTTTATTGAGAATAACGAACTGTATGATGAATTCACTTCACAATTTGGAAGTGAAGGTGAAGCAGAGGTTGGTAGAATGGATACTTATTTAGATATTGACTCATTGGAAAGTGTTGTTGAAAAACTGACAGATACAATAGAGAATGGTTATTATTTGGAAGACCGCGTGTGTCATTTGTATGGACAAGGTATGTGGAATGATAAGGCTTTTATTGTTGCTAATCGGGTTGCTTTAGAGGAACTTCGTGATGCTATTAATATGGCGTTAAGCAACGGGGAATTTAGATTATCTTCATCAACCTCAGATAATGAACCATATGATTTGTTTATCTCATGTGTTCCATCTGTTTTTGATTGGGATAACATTGAATTGCCTTATCATGACGAGACCTATTTTAATAAAACAACCTCTCCAGTTAAAGCATTTGATAAATATAGATATAAACTCAAATAATTATTCGTTTTCTTAAGCTACTACAGGTGCTTTACTTCAATAAGGAAGGTTGCTTTGGCAGCCATAGAAGTTTCTTATGGCACTAACGGGGCAGTTTAGCTGAAGAGAGGTTTTTAACTTGTGTTCAACAATCGGGCCAGATTGTTGAATAACACGAAAATGATTTTATTATTGTTTTTTAGTTATATAAATGTTTGGTACTATAAAAGCATGGACACAAATATGCGTATTGTTGATGTTTTTTCTGAGCCTATACAAACTTTAATTTGTTTTTTTGAATTAGTGGTGAATAGCAAGACTTCAAGGATATAAAGAAGGAGGATGAAATGATGAATGAATATGGTACACTACATGAGTCAAACGGTCGTTATGCTTTAAAATTCGAACGATTTTTCCCTCATAATCCAGAAGATGTTTTCCGTGTCATTACGAATCCTAGTTACTTCTCCCAATGGTACCCTTTCGCAACAGGGGAGATGGATCTCAGACTTGGTGGCAAGATTACCTTCGAAGACAGTGAAGGAACGACATATATGGGTACCATTACAGAGTTAGAAAAGCCATATTTATTTGGTTTCCGTGAAGTTGATGATCTGATAAACATTTTATTGCGGGAAGAGGATAAAGGGTGTCGAATGATCTTTACCCATACTTTTAACGATGATTCATGGGCAGTTAATACCGCGGCAGGATGGCATAGGTGTCTGGATGTATTGGTCCAAATCGTCAATGGTAATCCAATTAAGTGGCACGAAAACTCAGCTAAGCTGCGTAAAATCTATAGTGAAGCATTTAATATGGAACCTTAAAAGAATATAAAAAGTTATTCCATTATGAACTATACCCCGGATAACGGACACACATAAAAAAGTGTCCCTTATCCGGGTTTTTTTATGTTTCAATAGATGTAATGAGTATGGACGGAGGGTTTCTATGAGTAAGAATCTATATACTGAATTCCAGATTAAAGAACTTGAAAAGAATCCAAATATCATTAGTGCTTCCGAGCGATCTATTTCCTATAGTCCGGAATTTAAGACAACAGCTGTTAAGGAATATAAAAAGGGGAAAGCCCCCTCTCAAATTTTCATTGACCAGGGTATTAATCTCGAAGTAATTGGAAAGAAACAACCCAAACGTTGCCTACAGCGCTGGCGTAGTACCTTTGAAAGGTTTGGTGAGGAAGGCTTTCTTACGGGAACGCCGTGGAAAAGGAAGTACAGGACGCCCCACTTCCAAGCCTCAGTCTGTAGAGGAACAACTTTGGAAAGCCGAGGCGAGAATCAAATTCCTTGAAGCAGAAAATGACTTCCTAAAAAAGCTGGAAGAGTTAGAAAGGCGGGCGTTGAAAAAGAAATAATTCTAGCTGCAGCTGAGAAGTTCTATCTGATTGAAAGAACGATCAGGCGATACCAGTTAAAAAAGGCTGTTTCCTATTTATGCAAATTGGCTGGTGTAAGTCGAAATGGCTACTATGATTGGTTAAAGGCAGCTCCAACCCGTGAGCTACGCGAGTAACAGGATGATTTGGACATAGAATTAATTAAAAATATATTCCTCAGTAAAAAGGAGAAAGTAGGAGCCCTCCAGATTAAAATGGTTATGGAAAATGATTATTCGGCCATCATGAATCATAAGAAAATTAGACGGTTGATGGCAAAATATAATCTCATAGCGAAAATCAGAAGGGCCAACCCATATCGGAAAATGGCCAAGGCAACCAAGGAGCACCTTACTTGTCCAAACCTCCTGAATCGTAAATTCAATCAGAAGGTACCAGGGAAGGTTCTACTTACTGACATTACCTATCTTTATTATGGGAAAGGTCAAAAAGCGTATTTATCCTGCGTAAAAGATGCCGCCACAAAAGAAATCGTTACGTACCATTTATCCACTTCATTAGAAATGGATATCGTTTACGAGACTTTAAATAAGCTAAAGCAGGCTGTGTGTCACGAGTTCCATCCGAGTAATCCTTCATTCTGACCAGGGGTTCCATTACACCCATCCGCTATTTCAACGCAAAGTGAAAGAACTTGGGATAACCCAATCCATGTCCCGCAAGGGAAACTGTTGGGATAATGCGCCAAAGGAAAGTTTCTTTGGCCACTTTAAGGATTTGGCAGAATATAAAACATGTACTAATTTAACCGATGTGAAGGAAGAAATTGATCGAGTTATTGAAGAATATAATGAACATCGTTACCAATGGGGGCTAATGAAAATGGCCCCGGTACAATACCTGGACCACTTATTAGCCGTTTAGGCACTTTTTTATACTGTCCGTAAAATGGGGCACAGTTCATTATAGGGCGCTTTTCTTTAATAAGAAGGCGCCTTTTTTGTATTGCACCAGATTCTGAAAAAACACATTTTAGGATTGGATTATGTTAAAGTTTAGAAGAGATTGTGAAGGTTTCTACTTAAACTATAGGGTGCTTTACTTCAATAACAGGGGTTGCTGCGGCAGCCTTTTTCTAATGGAACTATCGGGGCAGTTTAGTTAAACAAGGGTTTAGAATTTTGTGGTAGTATTTTTAAAGAGGAGGAAGATTTTAATGAAGAATCTAAACCATAAATTTCTCTTATTTTTCAAGGTGGGAAACAACCACTAAAATAAGCTCGGGGGGTTAAAAAATATGAAACAATTGGGGACGCTATACTTTTTCTGTGGAAAAATGGGCGCAGGAAAATCAACAAAATCAAAACAATTGGCGATAGATAAACATGCGGTAATGTTGTCTGAGGATGAATGGCTTTCATCTCTTTATCCCGATCAGATTGCATCATTTGAGGACTATCTAAAATTCTCAGCGCAGCTCAAGCCATTGGTGAAAAAGCATGTCCAAAACATATTAAGTGTCGGTACAGATGTAGTGATGGATTTTCCAGCTAACACTCAAAAACTGAGAAAGTGGTTTTTGGATATGGCGTCAGAGGCCAATGCAAACCATCAACTAATTTTCCTTAATCTAAATAACGAGCAATGCTTACGTCAAATTGCACAAAGGCGTAACGAACAACCCGAAAGAGCAGCTTTTGACACGGAAGCAGTGTTTATTCATGTTAATAAATTTTTTGAAGCACCAGTAGCATCCGAAGGTTTAAATATTTTAGAGTTTAGTGGAAAAGAATAACAAGGAGTTCAACACAGCGTTAAATGAGATGATTCGTGTGTAAAGAGTAACTTCTGTTCTTGGCAGGATTCTTTATGATATAAAATGAAATGTGAGTAAGAAAAGTTTTAATGTATATATGTTGAAATCTATGTAACTTTGTGAAGTGGTACACTAAAACTAACGGGTGCGTTAGCTGAAGATCAGAGCTGTCTTTAAGGCAGCTCTTTTCGTGCGCCCGGCATGGGTGCAATCTATAGGGTGTGAGTCCCGAACCATGAAGGCAGTAGTAATGG
>NZ_LMBV01000056.1 GCF_001439925.1 Peribacillus muralis | reverse complement strand
GCCTTCATGGTTCGGGACTCACACCCTATAGATTGCACCCATGCCGGGCGCACGAAAAAAGCTGCCTTAGAGACAGCTCCGAACTTCAGCTAACGCACCTGTTTGTTGAATAAACAATTTAAAATCCATTACCCTGGAATACTATTCTCATTAATTCGATGGCTATAAAGTAAAGTTTCTCCAAACTCCTTTCTCACTTAGAAAAGAAAAAGAGAAAGATATAATGATTCCACATATCATTAAAACACGAAAAGTTGTTACTCCAGGATCAATTACTTGTGTTATATTCGCAGCAAAGAAACAAATAACCAAGATAATCAAAGTAAACGAAATAACCCCTAAATAATTTTTCATGTTTCCCTACCCTTCTTTTTTATTGAATTTTATTGCCCTTTAGTTTCATAAATAAAGAGCTGTTCATCACAGCTCTCTAAAAAACTAACCAGCTAATAGGATGTCAATATCTTTCTCTAAAAACCTGGTCAATTAAAATGGAAATAAAATCTAATGGAAAACGAACTTTCTTGTTAAACTAATGGGTGTTTTAGTAGAACAAGCCAATCTAAAAAAAGTCGCATCCACATAATCTTGTGGATACGACTTCCTATAAGGCCCAGTCACAGGGTTGCTGTCATAGACCGGAAAGTAGCGAACTATGACAGCAACCCCTGTGACTGGGCCTCTAACATAATTATTTTTGGGTATTTCCATTAACAATTTGAGTAAGTGCCTCTTTAGTTGGTGTAACTGGTCGTCCGAGAAGTTTTTCTAAATCATTGCTTTCGACTTCTAGTGTACCTTCTCGAATATCTTTCTGAACGGCAACAAGTATAGGAAGAAGGAAATCTGGTACGCCAGCACCTTTCATAATATCAGTATAGGTAGTGTCATCAACCAGTTGCACAGGTACTTCTTTACCTAATACAGTGCCAAGAGTGGAAGCAAGTTCTTCTTGAGTCATTAAGTTGCCAGAAAGCTCATAGATGGTGTTTTCGTGCCCTTTACCAGATAGGACAGCTGCAGCAGCTTCTGCATAGTCTTGTTGAAGTGCCCAGCCTACCTTGCCATTTCCTGCTGATGTCACCCATGGAGCTCCGGCTAGAACACCTTGAATACTTGAAATTTCATTCTCCAGGTACCAGTTGTTTCGTAAGAAAGAATAAGGAATCCCTGTTTTTAAAATAGCTTCTTCTGTTGCCTGATGAGTAGGAGCAAGGAAGTTTTTACTTTCCTTTGCATTCGATATGCTAGTATAAGCAATGAATTTGACTCCGGCACGCTCTGCCGCAGCTACCGCATTTGTGTGTTGTGGAATTCTTGTTTCGTTGTCACCATCCGCAGAAATGATTAATAAACGGTCAATCCCTTCAAAAGCAGTATCCAATGTTTCTGGATGGTCAAAATCTCCTTGGCGGATGTCTACTCCACGGGCACGAAATTGTTCGGCATTCTCTGGGTTTCTAACACTTACAGCCAGTTGATTTGCAGGTACGGTTTTTAATAATGTCTCAACAACTTTTGAACCTAACTTTCCAGTTGCACCTGTTACCAATATTTTCATCATTAATCTCTCCATTCTTTTGTTTAATTATTAAGCATGATCTAATATTATAGTTCTAGACGTTCTTTTGGAAGTAGTAACTTTTAATTAACATAGTCACAAAAAAAGTACCATTAGAGAGAGGGGTATTTATTATGGAACAAAAAGAAAATTGTCCAGTTACACAAATTCAAAACATCATTGCAGGAAAATGGAAAATCAGCATTTTATGGTATCTAAACCAACAGACAAGGAGATTTAACGAACTTCAAAGATTGTTACCTAATACCTCAAAAGGAATATTAACGCGTCATTTGAGGGAGTTAGAGGATGATCAAATGGTTCATAGAGAGGTTTATAAGGAAGTGCCTCCTAAAGTAGAGTACTCGTTAACCCCTTTGGGACAAAGCTTTATTCCGATACTAGATAGTATGGATGAGTGGGGTAAAAAAAATTTACAGAATAAGAAATAATTCTTCATTTTTACAGGACAAGTCTGTCCAAAATCAAGTGAAAATCATTCATCTATCATTTGGAATGACCGCATAAGAACAGATCCCTGGAATCTATATACCTCTTTGAAAGGGATGTAATCCTTGCACCAGAACCATATATTTAATATTTAAGCATCTTTATCTCAATATTTTCCACATTATTTCAACTTGCAAGTGATAAAATACTGGATTATTATTATTTAGGGAGGCTAAATAAATGACACATCCATTTAATAATAATATTGGATATTGGACAAAAAAAATATTCAAAGATTTTAATTATGAGTATGAGCAAAAGTTAGAAATGTACAATCTTACTGCTGCTCAAGTTAATGTACTTGAACAATTATGGGTTGTAAGAGATGGTATGACTCAAAAGGAACTACATGAAAATCTTAATATTCGCCCAGCATCTCTTACGAATCTTATTGATATTCTAGTAGATGGAGAGTGGGTTATTCGTAAATCAGATTCACAAGATGCTCGAATAAAAAGAATTTTTCTAACCGATAAAGGAATGGATCAGTGTAAGGTATGTATGGATATTATTGTAGAATTAGAAGAAAAAGTTAGAGAAGGATTTTCATCAGAGGAGATTTCTTTATTGCTTGTTTGGATGAAAAAACTCCATAAAAATATAAATAAATTATAATTTTACTATTGATATTCTATCAAATAATTTAGTTAAACTAAATAAATTATTTGATTCTTTGTAGAACAATTTACAAAATTTAATATATTATCCATTTTTTATTATATTTTTAGAAACAAGGAAGGAATGGAAAAATAAACATGTCAACAAATAACATTTTAAAAAAATTGGAAGAAATAACTGATCATTATATAGTAGAACTAAATCGGTATTCACCTGAACAGCTAAAATTAAAGCCTTCATCAGAAGAATGGTCAATTGGGCAGTTATATCACCACTTAATTGATTCAATTCATTCGACTTTACTACCGGCAATTGAAAATTGTATGAATAGGGACCAAGAAACTACAGAAGGAAAGACTGCAGATGGAGAAGAAATATTTAATATAGGGGAATTCCCTCCAACCCGAATCAAAGTACCTGGAAGACCACAACCAATAAATTCTAATAATCGTGAAGATATAAAAAAACTGATGACTCAAGCTATTGAAAAAGTAAAAAACTTGGAACCACATCTTCCATCTATTTTGTCTACTTATAAAAGTCCTCATCCTCGTTATGGATACTTAACAGCAACAGAATGGGTTCAATTAAGTGATATGCATTTTCGTCACCATTTGAGACAAAAGAAAAGACTGGATGAATGGTTATTTGATAAATAATAATTAGTTATATTGATATGAATTTTATATCTTAACATGTGAAGAATAAAATTTTGGAGGCAGTCCAATGCTTTATTATTACCTTTGTGCAGCTTTTACATTAATAAGTTCAATAGTCAGTTTTGGTTTTTCTATAGATGCTATTTTAAAGTCAAAAAAACTGAAAGATCATTCGTATACGAACGCAATGTACGCTTTTTCCAGAAGTTTATCTCTTGTTTTAGCCAGCTTTATTCCATTTTTTTATGAGAGTCATGCTTTTTTAGTAGCAGTGTCTATCGTAATGATTAGTGTACAATTTATTGATGGGATTATTGGTATGATAATTAAAAATACATTTAAAACTATCGGGCCTCTTTTAACAGCATTTGGGAATGGAATATTATTATTCTTATTATTTTTAAATTAAGCGCTCGTGGGTTCTGGTGTAAAAAACTATTCCTAGAAACATAAGAACCAGTCTCCTTTAAGTTGCTAGCTTATGCAGCTATTCCAAACAGTTTATGGATGAATTCTTTTTGATTATGGACAGACGTCACCCTTTGGTGAGTCTATTTCTTTTTAATCATACGCATGACTTTAACACTACTCAATATAGAAGTAGCTGTTTTATAAGATATAAATCCCAACATAGAACGCACACGTTTCTTAATAAATCGGTGATCTTGTTCCACGATATTATTGAGGTATCGAACTTGCCTTACTTGTACGCCTTCAGGCATATGTTTCTCTTCTTTTAACTTTTGAATCGCTACAGGATAGGTAGGATTCTTATCTACTGTTATGACACGAGGTTTGGACACATATGAAAAAGTCAAGGCTTCATTGGAATTGAAGAAGGGTTACTCTAACAATCGTAATCGGAAATAAAAAATAGCAATCGCTTATGAATGTTAAAAAACCAGATATCTAAATGATATCTGGCCTTATTTTTATTAATTCATTTCACCGCCACCACTTACTGGCATATAACTTCCTGTAAGG
>NZ_LMBV01000052.1 GCF_001439925.1 Peribacillus muralis | reverse complement strand
GCGACACTATATGTTGATATTTGAGTTTCGCTATGATAAATTTAGGTTACTTGTTAAGCGAAACGGACACGTAAGGCTACATATAGATTTTTGCGTCAGCAAGGACGGATTTTGAAACAGATAAAAGGAGAGGGAATTATGCTTGAAATCTTGAAAACGGTCTCTGCTATAGCCAGTTCTATAGCGAGTGTCGTTGAAGATTTTTCTGGCTTTATAGAACTAGGGCTTATCATTGCTAGTGCTATAAAAGGATTGAAAATCCAAAAAAATCTTGTAGCAAAGAAAACAAAAGAAAACAAAAAAAAGCTATCTTGATAGCGATTGTATTACTGGAATCGGGTGTACAACCTGATTCTTTTTTTATTTGGTCTTTATCCCCCAAGTATAGCCCCATGTTCATAAAGAAAAACCACCTGCAGTTAAGCAAGTGGTTCTGATTCCTCATCTTTCTTATTTCTAAATTTGTGTAGTGTGTAAGGTGGATAAACAATGGGCTTACTTCTCTCCATCATGTACCTGCCCATAGCTTCATTGTCCACGTTTATCGGCGTTTCCATTAAGGCTGCTTCACCTAAACCATTTATGATCTTCTGCAACGGGTTCATTTCATTACTCATTATTCTGCACTCCCTTTTGGTTTCGTTATGTTGGTGGGCATGTTTCCTGAACACGCTGAGAATATGTCCAAACGATGAATTACGGTCTTATTAAACTCGCTGTAGGGCAGATTTGTCTGGTCATACTCAAACACCCTTTCAAAGTTTCTATTTACCTCCATGACCTCTTTGTCGTCCAGAAATTCACCAATAGCTGGTAACAAGGGGCTTTGCTGTTTCCTAACTTCACTAGCAAAGTCATAGATTGCCTTAACTAACTCGTATCTCGCGTGTTCGACCATCTCGTTCACAGGTAACTGATTCTTAGCAGACAAGTCTTTGCGGTAGGTAGCTTGAATAATTGGTGCGTATTTCATTTTTAAAGCTGTGAAGTCCTCTTTCAATTGTTCCTGTAAAGAAAGTATGATCTTCATTTCTTCATCCGTACTAGTAAGCTGTTTGGACAGGTAAATGTAGTCACCCGTGTTGTCCTTAGATATCTCACGGTCAAGCAACAATTGCGTATGTTCTTCCTGAAGTTCTGCAACTCTTTTACTGAAATCTTCCCCACGTTTAACGAGTACCTGCTTTTCAGTTTCATAGTCTGCTAATACTTCTTGAGTGGCGGTGAACATAGTATCCAAAGTTTCAATGGCAGAATCTACTGCAGAACGGTCAATCTTTAACATTGTAATTTCCTCCTATTTAATGCCTCGTTGGGCTTTTAATTCTGTAATTCGTTTCACGCTTAACATTTCAAGTTCACTGATGTTTAACGACCTGCAGCCGTCAATTATCCGACTTTCATAATTTATTGATAAATCCAATACGCCCCGTTCAAGCTTGGCGATTACGCCCTGATCGATTTTGCAAACCTCACCGAATTTCTCTTGCGTAAGATTTCGGCAAAGCCTGATATAGCGAATCATTGGATACGTTATTTTCGATTCGTAAGGTAAGCTGTTCACATTCACACCAATCATTTAATTCCCTCCCGATCTTTAGTGAAATTCATAAAATATGAACCTCCTATAAAGACAGTCTTTAAAACCCCCACCCCTGACAGGTAGGTGCATGAAAAAAAATCCATAAAAAAGAACGGCTGCTAAAAGCCGTCCTCTCGTTTAAATCAATCCCTTGTCCTTTAAAACAGTTCTCACAATCTCATTCATTAAGTCGCTTTTATTGCCGTGCTTCACATTATCCAAAAAGTTAATTATGTCTGCATCCCAATAGAAACCTCTATATACTCGCTGTTCACTTTCAGAGTTATTTTGAAGCAATAGCAAATCAATAGAATCTAGTTTGCTAGTGGCTATTTTTGATACTTCCTTTTTACTAGCTTTTGCTTTGATTTCATTAGTATTTTCTTTTACTGGCGTTTCAATAGTAGATGCTGTTTCTTTAATAGCTTGAATGCTAGCATCGGCTTTCGTAACCCTAACCCTTTGCTTTTCCAACAACACCGATAACTTTATGTTTAAATCTTCCTCAGTCGCTTCACCGACAAACTTCTTTTGGCTGTTATCCCAAGTCAAGCCAATTCCAGTTAATCGGGCTTTAATTAGGTCTCGGGAAACTTGGAACAATTCCATAATATCCGGGTATCTTATTTCTCCAGCATTGAACAAGTTGACAAGGTCCCTCACGTTGGAATCCTTCTTTAATTCGATTGTCATAGTTATCACCTCAAGTAACTACTTCGCCTCAGCCTTAGCGATTACCTTCTAAATTCGCGTTAACCTTTTGCAGGCCCGCCCTAAATTCCTTGGCATTTGTGTCAATCTTTTCTAGAGTTCTATCTATCGTGTCAAAACGGGCTTGGATGCCCTTAAAGTCTTCTTTAATTTTGGCGAAGTTTCCATCCACCCGGTCGGAATTTCCATCCAATCTGTCGAATCTCTCATTTATGGATTTAAATCCCATTTCCATAATTTTCTTTAATTCTTCAAGTTCATTTTTTTCACTCATTTCAGCATACCTCCTAATTGTCCCGTAAACGCCCCGTACAGAACGTTCAGGTTTTAACCTAACTTATCTATTAGAATTATTTTAAAACGCCTTAGAATGGACGTGTTGAAGGTACACGAAGTAGATTTTAAATATCTTCAAATTAAATGTCCTATTTCAATCCATTCCTGTAAGTGCTTCTGTATAGAGTTCAAAACATGAACTACTAAACCTCAGAAAAGGAATGATTTTATATGGCAGCAAATACAACGAAAATTAAAAGTACAGGGATAATCTG
This sequence comes from Peribacillus muralis, assembly GCF_001439925.1. GTDB lineage: Bacteria > Bacillota > Bacilli > Bacillales > DSM-1321 > Peribacillus > Peribacillus muralis. The sequence continues at coordinate 4,653 of NZ_LMBV01000052.1, read as the reverse complement.
CAAAGGTAACGTGGAAAAGAACTTTGAACTGTTTCCAAATGCCTTATTCGACTACATCCAATTAGATTTGATTTCTCACACCGATCTTGTCGTTTATATGAAGCTATACCAATATTACAACTTAGACATTGGATATGCGTACCCCACCGTTCCCCAACTAATGTTTCTTACCGGTATTGGAGGGAAATCCACTATAAATAATTGTTTTAAAAATCTAGAACGAGTGGGACTAATTCAAAGAGGCAAAGCCCTCAAAGGTAACAATATTTATGTAGTTTACAAACCGCTGGATAAGGCTGAACTGTACGAAGCTGTTCCCGGCAAAGTTGAAAAACTCAGGGAAAAAGAAATAGATTTAGTGGCGATGGCTGAAAATGATAAGGAACGATTCCACCAACATATGTTAGACAAGCAAAAAATGGGATAAAGGTGAAAGTTACCCTTGTGATTAACGCTGATTGAAAACACTGGTTTAATCACATTCTTAGCAGGTGTTAATCACAAGTCACATATGGTTGGTATCTTTAAATTGAACGGGCATGGTTCATTATTTAATCAAACATGGTTCGAGAATTGGACGTTATACAGACTTAACTAAACAAACTTATATATTCAAACTTAAATTGTGTTGAAAAGAAAAAAATCTAAAAAGAGAATGCTATCATAAGAGAAAGGAAAAGGTGGAAAGAAAGGGCAAGATTGAAGATCGGGTTCCGGGGTTGTTTGCAGAAACAATCCTGTTGTCCCCAAATTTGCCCAATGAGTTTTGGCTGCATCATGGCTGCTTTCTTGCCCCAATTAAAAACCCACCGTTGCCCACTACGGGACTGTCATTCTCCTACAACCCCAACTATGAATCCTTATATAGTAAATCTAATGTTATATTGTAGAAATGCCTTAACCTCCGTCATCTTAACAGCAATTTTTCCAACTATTTAGCTGATTATGCTTGACCGATCTTACGGTTTTTGACTTGCTGAACGAGAGATTTGGAACGGCTTGAAGGCAGACTTATCCCCTATGCTGAGAGAAAGCTAAAAAAAGCAATCAATCAGAATAGAAGGATAAGCGTCCAATTTTACTCACGTAAGTCCTTGCGTCACGTTCGACCCGTTTACGTATATCAGACCCTATTCACTCAGTAGATTTCTCTACACACATCCTTTGCCAATGGCTTGTCCTACACAATATCGTCCCTGTGCGACAAGCTGAATGCGTTCCCTGACACCGTAATGTCAACGATAACCACCCGAACCTTTTATAGGCTGTTCTCGCCTGTCCAGCAACAAATGAATAGGAATCTGTTACTGGTTGCCCACTTTGTAAGAGTATAACGAAGTACTCTCTGCACGAACGCAGGCTATCCAATCAGTTTTTAAGGTGCTTTCAGGCAATTGCACCTGAACAGTACACAAAAAAGACGATACCCCAATAACCTGTGTGTTTCTGCTACAAGTTAAAGTGATATCGCCTTTCGTAAAAACTTTGTCTGATTATGTACGAATGCCACTAACATTACTAGTTGAAATTCCGTAGACAAAGGGCTTATAATAGGTGTATCGAATAGTCCTGTTGCGTCAGGGCTATAAATTTAACTTAGTGGTGAGAACACTAGGTTATAGAAGAAGTCATTTCCGTTAGTGCCTGAGAAACACTAACATATGGAAATGGCTTTTTTGTTTATCCGTTCGTTATTAAGTTACTAATAATTTTAACTCTATCAATCTACATAAGCAACCATAAATTACTAGGTTCTGCAAAGATTCTGAATGGTTTCCGCAATACCGGAAAAAGTAAAAAGCCTAGCCCATTATAGGCTAGACAGATTTACCGCAAGGTTAATTAAAGCCAGCACTAGTCCGACACCCTTACTTGAAATCTTGATTCGTATAGACACCTTGATTTCCATTTTACATCACCCTTTTGAAGGGGCCGGATTGCCGCCGAAGCAGAACCCACTTCATATCTTGTTGCCTCTCTATTATACTACCTATTTCCTATTTTTGTATACACAGGTAAAATATATATTAGCAAGGGAAAGGGAGATGATGATGGAACAACAACAATTAGAGTACTTAAAAACATGGAAACAAGAATTAGAAAAAGAGAATCAAGAATTTCTAAGCGACTTGAGGAAATACAATAAAGAAAGAGATGAGTTGCTAACAAAACGTTCTTTTCTGACAGAATTAAAGATTCAGCCTATAAATGGCGATTCAATTGATGATGTTAATCTATACAGTGGCTATGATGAGTTTGATGGTCGCCTAAGAGACTTGCAAAGCGATGAACAACATAAATTTGAAAAGAAACTAGAATCAAAGATTGATTACAACAAGATTATAATACGTAGGATCAACTTATATTTACCGTAAGGAATCAGCACCCAATTCAGGGTGTTTTTATTTTACCTCCGCACAATCTGGAATTGCCTGCTAAGAGGGGCTGACGCCTTGGTACGTCTAGGTTCCTTAAATTAACATAGGTGTGAAAAGTTGTGCGAATTATCAGTTTTTACCGCCTAAACGTACTATCTACACAGCCCTTCCCCAGAATAAAAAAAGCACAAAGAAAAAAGAACGCGAGGTTCCCCCCACGCCTTACAGTACAAAGTCATTTAAGCTGTCTTCGATTTCTTCATCAGTGATTCCTATATACTTCAAAGTAACCTCAGGGTGCGAATGATTAAGTATCATCTGTAGTTTCGCCACGTCTTTAGTCCGTTTATAGTACCAGTAGCCGAACGTTTTTCTCATAGTATGAGTTCCGATACCGTCAGGCATATCTACCGTATCAGACGCTTTATTTAAAGCCCTGTAAGCTTGTATGCGAGAAATCGCCTTATCCCCTTTACGTGAAGGAAACAGCCATTCAGTGCCTTCAAGTGTCTTGATATATTCGTTTAATTCCTCATAGATGTTACTTAGCTGGATATCACGCTTCTTTTCCGTCTTACCTTCCTTAACAGCGATTTTCTTTTTCCCCTTAATGTCCTTCACCTTTAAATCTAATAAATCACTCACTCGTAGACCAGTATTGATTCCTAGTAGAAACATTATGTAATCTCTTTGCGATTGGCGTTTTAGTGCCCACTTCATATCATCTAATTTTTCTAATGATCTTATCGGTTGTACGTCCTTAATTTCCTCTTTTTTATTAGCCGGCTTTTTCGTAGTCATATAAATTCCCCTTTTCCGTATCCCAATAGACTCAACGTTTTGAATGTAACATATTTTTTAGTTACCCTCAGTATAGCATGGTTTTCCGTATAGTCCAGTGTTTTAGGGGAAATGAATGTAACTTTTTATGTATTATGTTACATGTTGATTTTTTTTCACCGTTAGTTGCTTATCCCTTGAAAAATAATTAAGTAAAGAGTGTGCGAAACCCAAATGTCATTCTTATTATTTAGTAGGTGTCCGAAACCCAAAACTCATGCGTCATATAAATTAAGGGACGATAATCGAAAGGGTTTCCGAGACTATATACGTGTAGGTAATTTTTTAAAGGTGGGGATAACTAATGGAAATCTGGTACTTAGCAATAATCTTTGTAGTCATTCAGGGAGTATTTAACACTATTGGCACATTAGCATTTCATGGGGTCAAGATATACCTACTGGTTAGGAGGGAAAGCAGGAAGAAAAAATAAGTACCTCTAAGGATATGGGCTATATAAGGGGCTACTCGATATGACAACCTGCCACCACAAACAGCCAATTAGCGATAGACTGACATAAGGTAAAGGAAACCAGTAATGACAAGGGATAGGAAGGTGCGTGAGGCGTTAGGATACACAGCAAGACATGCGATATAGAACGGAGGAAGATAACAGAATAGAAACAAACGAATGAAATAACAGCAAAGGAAAGTAAATAGCCAATGGCGGATCTCAGGTGGCTACGTGTGCTAGGGGAATGGATGCTGTGAGGATGTAATGGAGGAAGCCCCCTCCCGGGGGAAGCACCCCCGTCACACCCGCCGTCTACCACTTAAAAAAGATTCGCAATGTGTCCAGAAGTGTTTTGTCACATTAACCTCTGTTTAGAAGGGCTACAATGAAATTAACTTTTGCTTTGCCTTGCCGATTTGATGTGACGAAGGGGGTGGTTACTGAAACCGCAAATAGGTACTCGTGATGCACACTTAAAAAAATTTGCGGTGGGCTTCCGTAACTTGCAGGTGGTATAATATGGAAAGTTGATTACCAAAAAAAAGGGGGGCTTAAATGTCAAAGTATCGATTGTTCCATATTCTAATCGTCCTAGCGTTCATGGCATGTTTTATCTATAGCCTCGTGGCCAGAACTCCACAGGGCGTAATAGTGACCTTTTTTGCCGCGATAATAGGGATCGGGTTGATGTTGCTGAATACCTCTATCAATAGGCACCCAAATAAATAATCAGAAATTAAGCGTGACTTACCCTGCTGTTTTTTCGAAGTCAAGGTTCAAATTAACTTCAATTTGATGGAAAATCATCGTAAATATACACTTATCTCCCTTTTGCTAACTATATTAAGTGATTCCTCGGTTGACAAAATTAAAAGTCATTCAAAAAAACACAATATATAGTGGTTTATGTATTTAATGCGACACTATATGTTGATATTTGAGTTTCGCTATGATAAATTTAGGTTACTTGTTAAGCGAAAC
>NZ_LMBV01000051.1 GCF_001439925.1 Peribacillus muralis | reverse complement strand
GTTAAGCTCTTCAGCGCCGATGGTAGTTGGGGGTCTCCCCCTGTGAGAGTAGGACGCCGCCAAGCCAATTCAAAGATCAGCCAGCCGGCTGGTCTTTTTTAGCGTTACTATAAGGGCGGTTTGTGAAAAATGGATTATAAAAAGGTAAATCAGCAATTAATCCGACCTACAAGCAATTTGTTTCTACTGCAGCCAAATTGATGCAAACTTGGATATAAGTTAGCTGCCTTTCATTTATTTTAGTTAAAAAGTAATTTATTCAGTATTTGGAAATGAAAATTGGAGATGGAAATACTGAAAAAGTATTGAAGGCGAGATATACCATGATACTGAAGACAAAAAGGAGCATGGAGCGACCTTCAAATATTAAGGATGGTGCGAGTATATCGTTTAAGTCGATACCAAGGACTTTTTCATAGGTTTGACACAATTTAATTAGAGCAGTATAATAGCTCAGGTAGAACGATATACTAAATAAAGTTAACAGATCATTTGTTGAAGAATCCTTCATCCAAGGGATATGAATTAGGCGCTAGTAGAACGATATACTAAATGAAAGATTGACTAGTAGAACGATATACCAACGAACAAAAGCATTTAGTAGAACGATGTACTAAATACTGCCTGATATTTATCCAAGAAATAGTTAACTAAATACAGTTTATTGTTTTAATCGCACGAAATTTGTTTCCTGAATTCATTATATGGGGCAAGGGGAAAACTTCTGAATGATTTAAGAATCAAATTACATTTTAATAACTATCATAGGGGTGTGTGTTTCATGAAAAATCCATTTATAAAAATGGCAACAGGTTTATATATTAGCTATTTTATTTTGGGGATGATCAATGTCATCATTGGATCGAATATGGAGAATTTATCGGAGCAATTGAATACTAGTGCTTCGGGTATTAGTTACTTGGTCTCCGCTATAGGAATCGGTAAGTTGGTATCATTGTTTTTTGCCGGTAGATTGTCGGATAAATTAGGAAGGAAGCCATTTGTTGTTGCAGCATCTTTTATCTATCTAATCTTCCTCGTGGGCATTCCTTTGGCTCCTAACTATACATTGGCATTCATATTCGCCATATGTGCTGGTATGGCAAACTCATTTTTAGACGCAGGTACGTATCCTGCACTTATTGAAGCGTTTCAAAAGAAAGCGGGTTCCGCTACTGTTTTAATAAAAGCGTTCGTTTCCGTCGGGGCGGCCCTGCTTCCATTCATCATGGCATTTTTCATCGCCAGGGATATGTTTTATGGATATACATTCTTCTTGATGGCAGCTGTATATCTCGTTAATGGATTTTTCTTGCTTAAGGTTTCATTCCCGAACCATAAAGCGCCCATTGAAAACAAAAATGATGAGCAAGTTGCAACGGTTCAATACCAGTTCCTTTCAAAACCTAAGTTCGCTCAGGAAGGGTTGGCGGTCGTCCTTTTAGGATTCACTTCAACAGCTTTATTCATGCTTGTTCAAGTTTGGCTGCCGAATTTTGGACAAGAGGTATTGGGGTTAACCCAGGCCAAGGCTGTTCAATTGCTTAGTTACTATAGCATTGGCTCCCTTGTTTCCGTCATTTTGCTGGCAGTCCTATTAAATAAGGTAATAAAACCAATTACCGTCATGATCATTTATCCAATCATAGCTGCATTATCTTTATTATCTCTCATTTACATCCAGCAGCCATTGATGACTGTTTTGAGCACTTTCTTCATCGGACTTTCAACTGCAGGAGTGTTCCAGCTAGCCATGACAATAATTACTGAATTCTTCCCAGTCAAAAAAGGGACGATTACTTCTTATGTAAACATTGCGGCAAGTTCTGCTTTTATTATCATTCCTTTCGTTACAGGGATCATTTCAAAGAGCGCCGGTTTAACTGCAGTCTTCTTATTCGACGTTGCGATTGCGATAATTAGCTTTCTATTGGCCGTATTCGTAGCCTATCGATATAAAAAAGTAATTAAGGTTTCGACGAATTAGGAAGTCGACACCATCAATTTCATAACAGTTGTTATTGATAAAGGGGGAAATATCCATGCAAGCGATCACGATCAAGGATGTAACGATTGGAGAAGGTGCACCAAAGATCATCGTTCCACTAATGGGGACAACAGAGGAAGAGCTGCTTAAAGAAGTCGAAACGGTAAATGCTTTAGCGCCGGATATCATTGAATGGCGAGCAGACGTTTATGACCAGGTTGAGAATTTAGAGGCCGTTGCGGAAATGATTACTAAACTTAAGCGTTTTTTGCCTAGTACGCTGCTTCTTTTCACTTTCAGAAGCCATAAAGAAGGCGGAAACAAGGAAATCACTAATGATCTATATTTTAGCTTGCTTCATACAGCCATCAGAACAAAAGCTATCGACCTCGTTGACGTAGAGTTATTTTTTGAGGAATCTGCAGTAAAAGAGACAGTGAAGATAGCAGAAGATAATGGAGTCTACGTAATAATGTGTAATCATGACTTCAATAAAACACCGGAAAAAGAAGAAATCATTTACCGATTGCGTAAAATGCAGGAACTTGGAGCTCATATTCCAAAAATTGCAGTAATGCCTCAAGGTGTTGATGATTTACTCGTTTTACTGGATGCAACACATACGATGAAAACAAAGTATGCGGACAGGCCGTTCATTACGATGTCTATGTCAGGTACAGGCTTGGTCAGTCGATTGGCTGGTGCGGTGTTTGGTTCTGCTTGTACATTTGGTGCTGGAAAAGAAGCGTCTGCACCTGGACAAATTCCAGTAAGTGAATTAAGAAGTGTATTGGAAATCATCGATCAAAATATTTAATTCATCTAAATTTCTTCCAAGAAGGAATGTATATAAAAATTTCGATAAAAACATCAGGGGGATTCAAACATGGAAAATTTAGCACGCATCAATGGGAAAACAGAATTAGTCGGTTTACTGGCAACACCTATCGGACATTCTTTATCACCTGCCATGCATAATATGGCTTTTGATAAATTGGGATTGAATTGTGCCTATTTAGCTTTTGAAGTAGGAAATGAAAAACTTGAAGATGCTGTGAAAGGAATGCGGGCGTTAAATGTAAAAGGATTTAACGTATCGATGCCGAATAAAATGAAAATCCTTCCTTACCTGGATGAATTGGCAGACAGCGCCAAATTCTCAGGAGCCGTTAATACGGTTGTCAATATCGATGGGAAATTTGTCGGTCACAGTACTGATGGAATGGGGTATACCCGGAACCTGAAAGAACATGGTATTGATATTAAAGGAAAGAAAATGACGCTTATCGGTTCTGGCGGGGCTGCCACACCTATTGCGATTCAGTCAGCATTGGAAGGAATAGCTGAAATCAGCATTTTTGCTCGTGATGATGCTTTCTTCCTGCAAGCAGAGGAGAATGTACGAATCATCAATGAAGATATGAAGCATTTAAACGTGAAAGCTAATGTATATCCTCTAGAAAATGTTGAACAATTAAGGGCTGAAATATTAACTAGTGATATTTTGGCAAATGGTACAGGCGTTGGTATGAAACCACTTGAAGGGTTAAGCGTCATTCAGGACGAGTCAATGTTACGCCCTGATTTAATCGTAACCGACGTTGTTTACATTCCGCGTAAATCAAAACTGATGGAACAAGCCGAAGCTGCTGGCGCTACTGCCATTAATGGTCTTGGAATGATGCTTTGGCAGGGGGCATTGGCCTTTGAATTATGGACAGGGCAACAGATGCCAGTCGATTATATTAAAGAGCAACTGTTTGCAGAATAAGTAGCTTTCACTTTGGGATTGTCCTCCGTTTTATCGTAATAGAGGTTTTTGATCCTTTCGGTGCAGCCATGCACTTATAGTAAACGATTAGGGTTGACCTCGGAGCTAAGAAATACAGGGGAGTGAAATTCCTTGTTTTTCTTAGCATTTTTTTTTTGAAAGTGGTTTTTCAGTTAAATGGATATCATATAGGGGAGACTTAAATACCTGCATTTGGGGTTTAAGCATTAGGGAACGAATATCATCGTGATTTATTATAGGGGTGTAATAATGAAAAATCAGTATTATAAAGCGGCATCAGGCTTATATATTAACTATTTTCTACTTGGAATGGTCAATATAATCCTTGCCTCAAATATGTCTGCACTAACCAAACAATGGAATACGGATTCTACGGGAATCAGTTATCTCATTGCTGCCATAGGGATTGGTAGATTACTTACGTACGGGCTCTCAGGTGTGCTGTCAGATAAATTCGGCAGGAAGCCATTGATCATTATCTCCTCGGTGTTAATGGGAGTTTTTTTGCTTGGGATTCCATTTTCATCCACATATGAAAAAGCGTTTGTGTTTGCTTTACTAGCGGGTATTTCCAACTCAGCCATGGATGCCGGCACATATCCGGCATTAACGGAAATGTTTCCTAAATCTGCTGGGTCAGCAAGTGTCATGGTAAAGGCTTTTGGATCACTTGGTGCAACCATCTTACCGTTCATCATCTTGTTTCTTTCCAACAATCACTTATTTTATGGCTTTGCCTTTTTAACTCCTGCTGCCATCTATTTCATTAATATGTTTGTTATGCTTTCAGCTTCATTTCCGAAAAGCAAATCCGATACTGCCAGCAGTGAAGGCGATTATCGAAGGAGCGGATTTATAACCGAGCCTGAATTTTGGGGTGAAGGACTGGCGCTGATCATAATTGGATTTACATCGACTGCATTATTTACGGTTTCCCAAATCTGGTTACCGAGCTACGGTTACGAAGTCGCTGGGATGTCCCATGCAGGGTCCATAAAATTATTGAGCTATTATAGTGTCGGATCACTCATTTCAGTCCTGCTATTGTCCATTTTATTAAACAAATGGGTCAAACCAGTGACGGTGATCTTACTTTACCCAATGATTACGTTACTTACAGTCATCATTATCTTAAAGGTTCATTCACCCATCGTCCTAATTATCACCTCCTTTTTCCTAGGCGCCTCAACAGCTGGGATATTTCAATTAAGCATTGCCATCATGACTGAACTTTTCTGGAGAAAAAAAGGGACGGTAACAGGGATCGTTGCGACGGCCTCCAGTTTGGCGAGTGTCATTTTACCAATTGCAACAGGGCTAATTGCCAAGGGCGGGGATATATCGCATATATTTTTCTTTGATTGTTTTATTGCAATTCTGGGCATTCTGGCTGCAGCATTTGTTAATTATCGATATAGAAAATTGACACGGCACGAGATGGTGAATAACCTTGGGTAATGATTGGGGAATCAATCGCTGAAAACCTTACCCTATGTTCCAAGGGTATGCTAATTCCAGTAACTATATTATTATTATAGTAAGAACATGATAATAATATATACATTAAAAATACGTTCAAGATGGTGATGGAACTATGAAGCAATCAAAAAAAGGGCGGGTCACATTGCAACAGGTTGCAAAACATGCTGGTGTGTCCACATCCACCGCATCCCTTATCGTTCGCAATAATCCGCGGATTTCGGATGCTACACGAACAAAGGTCTTAAAATCAATGCAGGAACTGGGCTATGTGTACGACAGAGTTGCCGCAAATTTAAGGTCGCAAAGTTCCGATACTGTAGGAATCATTATTACTGACATTTCAAATACCTTTTTTTCTGAATTCTTGATTGGTGTTCACGACGCATTGGATGAAGTCGGTTATACGGTGTTACTGGGTACCACATTCGATTCGGTTAGCAAGCAAGACCATCTCCTTTCAACGATGCTGGAACATAGGGTAGGAGGATTGATTCTTTGTCCTGTCTCTGAAAGTTCACGGGAGACGGTTGATCGATTAAATGAAATTGACACGCCAATGGTTCTTGCGGTCAGAGAATTACCTGGAGTGAATAGCGACTATGTTGGAATCAATTATCCAGAAGGTGCCCGAATAGCTGTGCATCACCTTATTGAGAAGGGGCATAAAAGAATTGCACTACTTGGTGGTATCAGGGAATCTTCAACATGGATCGAGAGGATGGAGGGGTATCGTGAAGCCCTTACAAGTGCGGGCCTTGAAGTGGATGAATCGTTAATGATAGATAGTGCACCGACACGTGAGGGTGGACTGGAGGCTGTATTGAAAGTACTTGAGGATCCTGAACCACCAACGGCCATCTTTTGCTTTAGCGACTTAATTGCTTTCGGTGTCATGCAAGGATTAAGGATGAAAGGATTTACTCCTGGAAGAGATATGGATATCGTAGGGTTCGATAATGTTCCAGTAGCAGAGATCTATCATCCTCCTTTAACGACCATTTCTTCATTTCCTAGACGTACGGGAAAAGAGGCAGCAAATCTTTTGTATCAGCAAATGGAAAAAATCAAACGTGAGCAGCAGCGTATCATATTAACTCCGGAATTGATTGTCAGGGAGTCTTCCTAATAAAGAATAATGAAAAGATACGGAGGTGGGTAAACTGCCGCTGTATCCTTTTCATCTGTTTATGAGGGGGATGTCCATTGCACTGGAAACGGACTTACTTAAGCGGTTCATATATATCCCATGCCACCTTTAGCGATTCAACGATAAAGTCTGCCACTTCGTCCACATCAAGGTCATTCGTATTCACTTTTGAATGATGATAGGAGTATATCTCCTGCCGAGTGTAAAAAAGCTCTTCGATTTCTTCAAGGGTGCGGCTTTGCAGAACCGGTCTGCTATCAATTAGCAAGCCTATTCTCTCTTTCCAATAGTCCCAAGATAAATCGAGGTAGAAGACAATGCAGTTGGCTAAACAAATATTCCTTATATCTTCCTGTAAAAATGCCCCGCCGCCGACGGAAATTATTTTCAATTGTTGTTTACTAAAGCTATCTATCATGCTTTTTTCTTTATCACGAAAAACTTTTTCCCCAAACTTCTTGAAAATTTCTGTAGTGGGCATATTGAATTCCTTTTCAATTTCCCGATCTATATCTACAAAGTCCCTATATAGTTTTTGCGCCACCTTTTGACCGATCGTCGTTTTTCCAACTCCCATAAAGCCAATAAAAACGATACTTTGCATCCTCAAAGATGTGTTTTTATTAATCATTTATAAATCCCTCTCCCAACTATTTTTATAATGATTAAAACCTATCCTGAAATTTTTAAAATAAATTTATTATAGTACAAGGAAGTAAAATTGTAAAAAATATTTTTTAATATTTGGACAAAGAAATGGGAGGGTTCTTGCGGTTTTAATACTGAAGTCATCGGTAGATAAAATGAAAAGAATCACATTGGCTTTTTGCGATGGAGCGAAAGGGGTTGTGGGCTTCCTGAATAGCCTCTATATAATGGAATAAATAAATGACTAAGAAATTGCATGAAAACTAGTTGACATTAATGGGCAAAAGGAATAATATAAATAAGCACCAAGTACGACAACTTCATCCCTTTTAGTAGATTACTAAAAGAAATAATAACTGTTGACTTCTTACTATGAAAATGATAAGATGAAATGGTCGCTGAGAAACACAGCGATTAAAAATAAGTTAAAAACTTCGCAGAAGTTGACAACTAATCATCAGTGTGTTATGATGAAACAAGCAAACCGTCCGATGAGGCGATTGTGAAATTGCTCTTTGAAAACTGAACAAAACAAAGCGCCAACGTTAAATTTTAAGTGAGCACACACTATTA
>NZ_LMBV01000049.1 GCF_001439925.1 Peribacillus muralis | reverse complement strand
TACGCGAACCGTACGTACGGTGTTGTGAGAGGGGCGAAAATAATACATTTATTTTCCCTCTACTCGATTGGAACTAACGGGGCAGGATAGTTAAGATGAACTTCTATCTCTTCTGAAAACGAAAAGTTTTAAATGATATAAATAAATATAGAATCATAAACGGAAAGAGAAAAATCGTTTGATTCAAATAAAAAAGGAAGTGGGACATATCCTTCTTCCTTTTATCGTATAAATATTGATCCACCAGTCCATGTAATGTAGAGGCTTCCACTTATAACTTTAACACTATAATCCCTATAACGAGCATGTTCACTCAATCCTTGATTTCCCTTTTGGACTGAATTTTTTATATAAATAAATGAATTCAAAGAACTGTAAAATGTATACTTACTTTCATACTCATCTTTTGGCCATTGAAATGGTTCCTTTTCGTGTATAACATAAGGGGAAGAAAGATATTTACCACTTTTAATAAAAGTATAGTTTTCGGATAAAATGGAAAACGAACCTAATAAGTAAAGTAAATTAGCAAAAACAACTATATTAAGCAAAGTACTTTCTTTCTTTTTATTAAGCTTAATCTTTTTCGATAGTATAGAAATTGAAACAGGCATAGCAATTAAACCAATTAATGCAATCCATTTATCAAGAGGTTCGCCATTCACCCATATTAGTATTCCCATTAATCTCAATAGAACAAAGAGTAACACAAAAGCCGTTAATAATGATGATAGGCAGATGATAAACTTCTTAAACTTCAATGATTTCACCTCTTCGGAATTTTACCATTTATACGGTTTTCAGTAAATATAATGAAAAATGAATAAACCAAAGTTAAGTAAATCAGCAGATTTAAATATTTTTAAATGTGTACTTGGATAACATCGAATGAATTACCACCAAGATAACGTAGCCTTGAATTGTTTACTTCCTAATGGTTTGTGAAATATTTTACTTAAACTAACGGGTGCGTTAGCTGAAGATCAGAGTTTTCTTTAAGACAGCTTTTTTGAGGCAGGATGGTTGCACAATTTATAAATTGAATAGTCTAAAGTTATAGAGCATTTCGCTGTAATGTGAATGCTTTTTATTTTGCCCGAAAAAATCTATAAACAATAACAATATCTCAAAAATCAATAATGTTTTATTGTAAAACGATAAAAAGTATGTTAAATTCAATTTTGACAATAAATAAATGAGGTGCTTTTTATGAAACGAAGTTCAACACTCTTTTTAAAGGTGGCTGTTATTTTTATTGGCATTCCTGTTCTTGCTTTGTGTCTATTTTTATTGCCTCAGATAGCGAATGAAGCAAATGAAGCAGCAAAAAGAGGTTCAGATTTAGCTTATGTTGTATATGGCCTTTTAATGGTTATGTATGTTTCGGCAATCCCATTTTACTTCGCTTTGTATCAATCCTTTAACCTATTAAGCTATATTGACAAGAACCAAGCTTTCTCGGAATTATCTGTAAGAGCTCTGAAGAAAATTAAAAAATGTGCCATCATAATCAGTGGCTTGTATGTGGTGGCCCTACCATTCGTCTTTATCATGGCGGAAGTAGATGACGCTCCTGGTCTCGTACTAGTCGGAATGGTCATGATTTTTGCTCCCATGGTGATTGCTGTCTTTGCGGCTGTTCTTCAAAGACTTTTACAAGAAGCCATCGATATAAAATCAGAGAATGACTTAATAGTCTGAGGTGAATAACATGGAAATAATAATCAATATTGATGTGATGCTGGCTAAAAGGAAAATGAGCGTAACAGAACTTTCGGAGAGGGTTGGAATAACGATGGCTAACCTTTCTATATTGAAAAATGGAAAGGCAAAAGCGATTCGACTTTCCACGTTAGAAGCGATTTGTAAGGCTTTGGACTGTCAGCCGGGAGATCTTTTAGAATACAAAAGTGAAGAGGGCACTCAAGGATAATAGACAACAAATTTCTCATCTTAAGGGGTTGCTGAGGCAGCTCTTTCTTTATGCAACTAACGGGGCAGGATAGTTGCATAATTAGGTGGTTTTTTTATGGGGGGTTTATCGTATGCTTATGAATACCAATAGAATACCAATAGAATAATATATAGACTTTAATAAATTGAACGGATTACTTTATGAATTGTAAAAAAACGACATATCAATTTAGACAAGCCGTTTTTTAGCGTTATATATATTTATCACTAATTAATGTCGGATTTTTTATTGTTCCTCTAATTTAACCTTTTTTATAAAAAGTGAACAAATTAATCCTATAATGGCGACAATTAATACAAAAATAAAACTTTCCTGAGTGCCTGCGACTAATGCTAGTGATTCGTTCGCTGAATTAAACTGATTCTGTGAATCTTGCATAAATCGATCAACGCCTAAAGTTATTATAGTAATTGCAACTGCTGTACCTATAGCACCAGCTATTTGTTGGAGTGTGTTCATAATTGCACTTCCATCCGGATAAAAGCTTGGGGGCAATTGATTAAGGCCATTTGTTTGAGCAGGCATCCATACCAAACAAATACCTATCATTAACAATGAATGAAGCACCACAATGATTGCTATATGAGTATCTAATGTTATGTTTGAAAAAAACAAAAGAGCTACTGTGATAAATGATAAACCTAAGGGAATTAGCCATTTAGGACCGAACTTGTCAAACAACCTACCAGTTACAGGAGACATGAGGGCTTGCAAAATTCCACCAGGTAACAGAACAAGACCTGCTGCTATTGCATTAAGACCGAACCCTTGGATGAGAAACATTGGTAATACAATCATTGCAACCATAGTAAACATCATACAACTAAATATCATAAAAGTACCGAGAGTAAACATGGGATACTTAAAAGCTCGTAAATTTAACATAGGTTGCTCCATTTTTAATTGACGGGTAACAAATACAATTAGAGAAACGAAACCAATTGTTGTAGTAATCATAACAGCGCTGTTTTTTATTCCTGCTGTAGATTCACCTAAGCTACTGAGAGCAAACACAATTCCGCCAAAACCAAGCGTAGAGGTGAAGATGGAAATAACGTCTATCTTGGGTTTGGTTATCGTTGATACATTTTGAATATATCGAATACCTATAAGGAGACAAATGGTATATAAAGGTAGGGGAATCCAGAAAATCCATTCCCATCCTAAACTCTCAAGTATTATTCCAGATAAAGTAGGACCAATAGCAGGTGCTACGACAAGCACTAAACCAAGGAATCCCATTACCATCCCCCTTTTTTCTGGTGGGAAAATTACAAGGATTGTATTAAATATTAACGGCAGCAAAATAGCCATTCCTATAGCTTGTATAATTCGCCCAGTTAACAATAGATCAAAAAAAGGGGAAAGGGCAGCAATTACCGTACCGATCAAAGATAAAGTGATACTGGTAATAAAGAGTTGCCGAGTCGTGAACCATTGCATCAGCAAAGCTGATATAGGAACTAAGATACCGATTGTTAGCAAATAACCGGTCGTTAGCCATTGGGCGGTGGAAGCAGAAATATCAAAGACAATCATAAATTGACTTAAGGCTACGTTCAGCGCTGTTTCACTAAACATGCCTATAAAACCACTTAATAGCAATGCAATCATGATAGGTACAACATTATAATGTACATGTGTGTTTATGTTAGGTTGGTCCTCAGCAATTTTAGTCATCTTAACACTCCTAAAATCATTTATTTTAATAGACATTAAATACTTTTTATATCTCTAATAGGACAAAAATCTATTAATGTCCTATTTAAAATAAAATTGTTCCTCTGTGAGTTCTAAATTGATACTAGTCGCCACCACACTCCCCGAAGCAGCAGCCACGATAAGTTGGGTAGGTCCACCAGTGGTTGCTTCACCAGCTGCGAACAAACCAGGAATTGTACTTTTTCCCATTGCATCCGTCAGAACGGCAGTTTTATCATTTTTTTTATAATTAATTGACTTCAAGAAATCTAACTGAGGAAACCACTTTGGAATTATAAAACCTCCTGTCCGTTTTATTCGAGTTCCATCGATAAATTTCACTTCTTCTAACTGCCCATCTATCCCATTAAAAGATTGAACCATTTGCTCAGATACTAAAATATTTTTAGCATTTAGTTCTTGTTTTTCCTCTTCAGTCAAAACACTTTTTCCATTTGTACAGACCATAAGATCACGAGACCAATTGTAGAGAAGCTTAGCAAAGTGATATATTCCTGGTTGATCAGAAACCACAATTAGAGGACGATCTCTAAGTTCCCATCCATCGCAATAAGGACAATAGAAGATGCTTTTTCCATAATGTTCCACAACACCGGTGATTTCTGGTAGTTCTTCTTTTAAGCCTGTTGCAATTAGCAATTTTCGAGTTTGGAATTCTCCTTGATCCGTCCGAATAAAGAATCCTTGTTCAATTTTTTGCACCTCCAAAACCTTATCTGGATGATGCTCTACAGTTGGATAACTTAATACTTCTTCATAAGCAATGCGTCGAAATTCTGATGGTGTTACGCCATCTTGGGTAAGTTATCCGTGAGAAGCATGTGTAACAGCGTTTCGAGGTTGGTTTGTATCAAAGAGGGCTACCTTTCTTCTAGATCTCCCTAAAACCAATGCTGCATTTAGTCCAGCTGGACCTCCACCTATAATGACACAATCGTAAATCATAAAAAATCCTCCTTTAGTTTATTAAATATCATCAGTAAATTGAACTGCCTAGTTTTCAAAATGAACAAGAACCTTTCCGAATTTACCCCCGGTTGTTACGGGTATTTCATTTCCGTATGACTGGCGTAAATAGCTTTCTGCTTTATTTAACAGTACGCTGTCAGCATTAATCCCATAGTCAATGAACCATTCCGTTAACCGTACTACTATATCTTCTATACTCATTACGGTTACCTTCTTATGGTTTTCTATTAAGGATTGGTATGCATATCCCTCTAGGTATAGTAAATGTAGCAAGTATGCCATATCCGAAGAATTACATATTTTTTTCTCAATATGAATTACAGATAATATCTCTTCCATTAAATAATTTTTTTTTGGTCCTGCCATCATACTGATATAAAAATATTTTCTTGATAAACCCATGGCTTTTTTAACCATTTGCCAATCTGTTATAGCTGGACACATTGATGCAAAGACAAGATCATATGAACTCTTATGATCAGCAACCATTTCTTCAAACGATTTATTAATAACGGAAATGTCTAATGAATGGTTTTTAACATTAGTCGCTAGCATTTCTGCAAAATCTGTTGAGGGCTCTAATGCAGTCACAATGGCACCTCTTTTAGCTAATGGGATGCTAAATACACCGGATGCAGCTCCTATATCCAAAGTAGACATTTCCTGGAACGATAGAACTTGATTTTCAATCCATTTTATAATTCGTTCGCTCCGCTCTCTACCTTCAACACTAAAAGAACTTTCGTTATATGCCTTAGCCCATTTGGAAAAGCCCTTTGATTGATAAGATCCTATACCTGCTTGTTTCATTTGTTTTAAGGATGCATTTGGGTCATTATCCCAAGCATCTTCCCAAACTTGCTTATTAAATAAAAGCTCATTCATTAATTATTCCTCCACATCATTCATATACTTTGTAGATACATTATATCTATAATTAGCTGTAAGAATAGACAACGAACGTCAATTCATTGTCTTATTCTTTATTAAGTCTGCAATTGTCGTTTTTCTTAACTTCTCTTCCATTTTCTCTTCAGCTGAAACCATGACTTTTTCAATAGGGCAACCTGGACCATGTTCGAAATGGCAGTCAAATAAGGATGCCTTACCGTCAATAGCTTGTATAATATCTAAAAAAGAAATGGATTCCCAATTATAGGGTAATGAATAGCCACCCTTAGCTCCGGACACTGAAGAAACCATGCCTTCTTTCACCAGTTTTGTTAAAATTTTAGAAAGGTATGCCTGAGAGACATTTTGTTGTTCCGCAAGTTGTTGAACACCAACTGGTTTGTTTGTAGATGATGATAATGCTAAGTGCAACATTGTATGAAGAGCATAATTTGTACCTCTTGAGAATTTCATGTTCTAATCCCTCCAATCAGAGACTTGGTAGGTATATAATATCGTTAATATAAGGAGCTGTCAAACATTTTGAAATTAGAGGGGATATGAAATTAGTTGAAAAGAATAAAAAAAGGGCTTTTTAAGCGTACAAAATTTCCAAAATGTTGGCGGTACCCCATTAAGGGGAAATTGAGAAAGAATAAAAAATTTCATTGTTTATTTATTGTACTGATATTTATATTATTTGGGTGTTTAAAAAACAGCCCTTCGATAGTTAGTATTCGCTGATTCAAAAAATGGAACATGAAAAATAATCCTCTTGCTGCCTTTACTACCGAAGAAATTTGGGTATTTTACCGGTAAAAAAATGGATGAAAAAATTACGACTATTAAAGTTGATGGTTCAGAGGAAATGAATTTGAGTTTAGTTCATTAAGGAACATAAAAATGATCAATCTTTTTTATAAATGGATAATCCAATTAAATAGTATAAGGGCATGTTTTGATTAATTCTTTTCAGACATGCCCTTTCTATTTATTCATTTTTCAAGATATCTTGTATTAGTTCGATCAATTAGTTTCAAATCTAAAAAAGATAAATCCTAACAGGTTATTGGACGTAGAATAATGAATGAACAGGGTTTTATAAAGTGAATGGTAACAAAAAACTTATTCAAAGCGCCATGACATGTATTCAGAAAAGGATGAGTTTTGTAAAAAATAATAACTTCTATAAAATTAGAATATTATTTATGATCTAATATAATAGATAGCTAATGGTGTTTTTTTGTTCAGCAATCGGGCCAAATTGTGGAACATTAACTTTTTATAAGAGTCAAATGTCATACTTGTATGAAAACTTCCCTCTTGGTGAGGAAATGGTAACTTATACAATGTAAAGAAAAAGTAACTGATAGTGGGGTCAATAGGTCAATGTAGGTATTAAGGACAAAACAAATTATTCAAATTTGGTGTATACTTTAAATATAGAGAATATTGGTAGTTAAGGAGTTAATCATGTTAAGATTTTACTGTTATATGCCTTAGCTATCCCGATAAGTGTATTAATGCATAAAATTGGACACGGTATTGGTGTAGTTTGCATTTCAAAGTCACATGTTCATGTTTATATAGGAAGCAGAAATGAAGGAAATAAAGAAAACTTGAAATTAGGAAGGCTAGTAAACGCCAGAAGGCAATAGCTTTGGCTAGAGGGCCATATATGTCGTTACTACTTGGGATTTTATTGGGTATTATGGTTATTGTGGTACCCTCTGGGGATTTGCATTCCTTTTTATGGGGATAACAATTTTAACATTTCTCAGTTTGTATTAACAACCATCCCAATTACTTACCCTCCGTGGATGGTTGTTATATCCCGTCAAGGACATAGTATGAAACAGTGCTTAAATAAAGGAGTTGTATAAAATGGATGAAAAAAAAGATACAGAAATTAAACGATCTTCAAAAGCAGAAAATATTCTACCTAAGATCAATAGTAAAACTAAGCTAGGCGATTTACGAAAAATCGCGAAGGACATTAAAAAAGATCACGAACTAGCTATGGAACTTTGGTCAACCGAAGAGTTTTTGCCCAGACTATTAGCAATCTTAATTATGGACAAAAAACTTCTTTCACAAGATGTGCTAAATAAGCTTGATAAGGATATGCAGACTCACACTTTTGATGAGCGAAATAACTTAATGGATTGGTTAATGGCTAATCAGCTCACCAAAGACAAGAAGAAAATTGCATTGATGGAGTCTTGGGAAAATAGTCCTTCTGCTCTTCAAAGGCGAGCTTTCTGGTATTATCAAGCGCGATTGAGATGGACTGGACAAACACCGCCTGATAACACCGCAGACTTGCTATCTGCATTAGAAGCTAATATTACGCAGGAAGAACCGGAAGTTCAATGGGCTATGAATTTCACCGCTGGCTGGATAGGCGTTTATGATGAAAAGAATCGTGCACGTTGTATTAAACTTGGTGAGAAAACGGGTCTTTATAAAGATGAAATAGTATCCAAAGGATGTACTCCCAGCTATTTGCCGGAGTTCATTACGATTGAAGTTAACAAACGACATAATAATTAGTTACCTCTGAAAAATGGCTTGGACCGAAAAATAAAGAAAACAACGCGTTATGGCAGCTAGTTAGTGAAATATGCAAAGAAGATGTAGAGGATTAACCACTATCTCTTTTTGATCTGTAGGAAGCTTAAAGAGGCGAGACTTTAATGCTGTTTTACCCCAAAAGAAAACCGCCATTTGAAAAGGCGGATAATTAAACTATCGTTTCCCGTTAGGTGCAATGAATCCCGAAGCATTGTTTCCTAATTACCCTCCAATATAACAAGTGAATAAACTGGACCACCACCACCTGCACCTGACATAGCACTCTGAGAGACAACCTTCCATCCCTCTTGCAAAAGTTGATTTAAATCACTTAAGTTATTCTTCTTATCGGTAATATAATAAACTACGATTGCCTTTTGCATGATACACCTCCAGAACTCATTATTTCATATATAATATTTCATAATTCTACTCATTAGTCCATCAATGAGAAGCCTAATAACTTTTGTTCCAAATGTAATCATTAAACCGTGATGTCCCTGCTTTGAAAAAATACCTCATTAACCGCAATAATATTTCCTACTTCAATTACTAAACCTGTTTCTTCTTTTGTTTCCCGAATAACAGCTAGTTCTAAGGTCTCTCACGGAGAAATTACAATTGAAGACAAGAATGAAATTGCTGAGATTAAATGGGTGGACATACATACTGCCAATAACTTAATGCCTTACCATAAAGATGGAGTAGAAAGATAAGAAGTGTTACAATAGTGGTGAAAAATTGGAATGAACAAAGTTCTTGGTTCAGATCCAATTTTATTGTAAATTACTGGTTATAAACAAGCAGTAAAAAGACTTTGCAATAAAAACATTTTAGTGTTTTTATTGATATATGCAAAGTTAGCAGTACACTATTAAAGTAATAAGGTATACTTCAGTGAGATAAGGTATATTATATTTGTTGAATAGATACTCTTTACAGACAAGAAAAGTAGGTGAACAAAGTGGGAAAATATCAATTGGATTACAAAAGTCAGGTAGCTGTGACAAAGTTTCATGAAAAACAGAAGCCTGCCAAATTTGATAAAAAGCAGCAACTTGAAAAAATACGTGCGGAGTATTTGAAAAAGAAACAATCACAAACAGATAAATAATAGTACTGAAAACATAGGAAGATTAAAATCTACCTATGTTTTTCTTATTTGAAGATCTTTTTTTCAATGGATGATGATGAAGTTTATTATTACCATGAATATTAGCAGCCGTTATTTTGGATACACCAGTAATCTCCAGTGGAAATTATTAGGTTGCACTATATTTCCCAGATAGAAGCTTTCTTGCAATTGTCGGGTGATTGAACTTGAACTAAATGGGCGGTTAACTTACCTTGAAAAAAGAGAACAATGATGAGAATGATTTTAGCAAACAGAAGAACACATTTCTGTTTGCGATGGAGGGATAAGATGAATATTCTTGTGACAGGATTTACTGGAAAAGTGGGTTTTGAAGTAGCCAAAATTTTAAAAGAAAAAGGGATCCCCATGAAATGCGGGGTGAGAAATGTAGAGAAGGTTAAATTGAATTATGGAGATGCTTATGAATTTGTTAAGCTCGACTTTACAGATCCAACCACATTTGAAAGTGCATTAAACCATATCGATAAAATATTTCTGATTTATCCGCCAGGCGACATGATTAAGTTCGAAAGTTTTTTACAACAGGCAAAAGAAAAGGGCATCAATCACATTGTCTATTTGTCCGTTAAAGATGTTCAATTCTTGCCGTTTATCCATCATTTCAAAAATGAAAAGCTACTTAAAAAGCTTGGCGTTTCTTATACCTTCATTCGTGCCGGATATTTCATGCAAAATCTAAATGATTTTCTTGGGGAAGAAATAAAAGAGAGACAGCGAATCTTTATACCTGCTGGGAAAGGAAAGACCAGCTTTGTGGATACAAGGGACCTTGCCGAGGTGGCGTCAATAGCTTTGCAAGATACAGAGAAGCACCAAAATAAGAAATATGTGATCACAGGTGATGAGGCGTTTGACTTTTACCGAGTTTCAGACATCATGACCGAGGTGCTGGGCGTTAACATCCAGTACACCAATCCTTCTGTTAAAGAATTTAAAGAATTTATGCTCAAAAAAGGTGTGAATAAAGAATTCGTTAATGTGGTAGTAGGTATTCATTTCCCAACAAAACTGGGATTGGCTAAAGGGATTACACATGATTATGAAACTATTACGAATAAGAAGCCAACTAAAATTAAGAAATATATTAAAGATTTTAAAGGCAAATGGATGTAACGGTTATATGTAGTTTATCGGGCACGATTCTTTTAATAACAATCGCTTTTCATAATGAACTAAAAGGTGAGTTAGCTGAAGTTCGGAGCTGTCTTTAAGGCAGCTTTTTCGTGCGCCCGGCATGGGTGCAATCTATAGGGTGTGAGTCCCG
>NZ_LMBV01000047.1 GCF_001439925.1 Peribacillus muralis | reverse complement strand
TTGAAGATCGAATTAGGAATACAGCTTAAGATTTAACCTTTTAGTGTCCAAAATATTGACTCAAATCCAGTAGTAACCAATAAAAATTTGTTCATAAAACATTTGTAAACTTTCTATTTATAGTCCAGTATGTCGTCAGCACCATCAGTTTTTATATGCACTTTCTCTGCCTCTAAAAAGGGAAATGCAAGTTCGTTTAATATTTTCTAACCGACATCATTTTGCGTAACGTGTATAGTAAAATTGAAAAAAATGAAATCTTTTCAGCTAATGAACAAAGTAGAAGTGAGTGAAAGTATTCACTCACTTCTACTTTAAGATTATCAATTACAAATTTGTTTTAAAACAAACGAACTTAATGGATCAACGGTTATTTGATTCCCTTTAATCCTTTCAATTTCCTCCAGGCCCGCCCGTTTACCATCCACTAATACGGACCATTCACCTTCGTGAGGAAGAGAAAATGTTATCGCATCCCGATTTGCATTATGAATCACGGCAATTGTTGAATCCTGCTGGTTTAATGTAAATGCAACCACATTCGGTGGGGCATCAATGAATTGTAAATGCTGTTCGATTTCTTCAGGTGTGCTCAATCTGAATGATTTGAAATTTTTTCTTAGCGAAATCAAGCCTTTAATATATTCGACTTCGGTATTAAAATCAGCCCTTCTTTTCCAATCCAAACGGTTAATCCGGTCAGGTGATCGATAGCTGTTTTCATCGCCTTCCTTCGAGCGCATAAATTCTTGTCCGGCATGGATCATCGGTATTCCCTGAGATAGCAGAACGATGGCGGAAGCTAATTTATGCATCTGTTTACGTTCAGTTTCGGTAGCTTCTGGATTAGTGATGTTAAGCTTATCCCATAAGGTGTAGTTATCATGTGCTTCAACATAGTTGATGACTTGGTTCGGTGTTTGATAGGTTGCAAGTTGGTCATCGTAGTGCAGGCCAGCAGCAATGCTCTTTCTTATGATATCTTCCATTCCTGGTTTCCCATTGATAAATCCTTTATCGTGCTTATCCATCACAAAACCTTTTAACCCGTCCCTGATCGCATCATTAAAATGAGCGATACCAGGCATTTTATTGGCATTTTTTTGGTTCGCCTTCTGTTCCTTTGGCAATGGAGTATCCATATCCCAGCCTTCGCCCAAAACAATGATCGTCGGATCAATTTCTACAATCGCTTTTTTCACTTCATTCATCGTATCCACATCATGAACCCCCATTAAATCAAACCGAAAGCCGTCGAGGTTAAATTCCTTAGCCCAATACGTGATCGATTCAACGATGAACTTACGCATCATTTTATGTTCAGAAGCGGTGTCATTACCTACACCAGTGCCATTCGATAAGGTGCCGTCTGCGTTATAGCGAAAAAAATAGGTAGGGACAAGCTTATTGAAATTGGAATCACTCACAGAATAAACATGATTGTAGACGACATCCATGATGACACGCAAGCCATGATCATGTAGGGTTTGGATTAATTCCTTCAACTCCCTGATCCTTGCCTTTGGTTGATACGGGTCTGTCGAATAAGATCCTTCTGGTGCATTATAATTTTTCGGATCATAGCCCCAATTGTATTGCGGTTCATTTAATTTCGTTTCATTGACGGTGGCAAAATCGAATACCGGGATTAATTGCACATGAGTTACACCCAGATCCTTTATGTGATCAAGCCCTGTCTTCACACCATTAGGACCTTTTGTTCCTTCTTCAATCACGCCCAGGAATTTACCTTTCTGTTTGATTCCGCTCTCCGGATGAATCGACAAATCTCTTGTATGTAACTCATAGATGATGATGTCCTCCGCTTTTTCAAGAGACGGTTTGTTACGGGTCCATTTTCGGGGATTCGTGTCAGTCAAATTTACCACGACCCCTTTATCTCCATTGACCGTGACTGCGCGAACATAAGGGTCGACGGCTTCACTCCATTCCTCTCCTATCTTCACTTTATATGTATAAATCAGCCCATCATGATCGCCGGTTAATTCCGCTGTCCAGGTCCCCTTTTCAGAACGACTCATCTCCATTTCAAGGCCCTCTGAATCATTCCATTGATCATACGTAACAAGCTTAGCTTGGGATGCAGCAGGTGCCCATACCCTGAAAGCCGTTTTATCTTGACGGTAGGTATTACCTAGGTCTTTTCCATCAAAAAAATAGAGGCGATCCAATTCTTCCGGATTTAGTGGATGAATATTAGCAACAGGAAGTGAAAGCGATGAATTATCCGTTTCTACATCAGCCGCGTTTCGATTATTGATATTTTCTTCTTCAAAATAAACTGAATCTTTAATAGGTCATTCCCCCATCGAAATTCCCAATTCAAAACAGGAATTCGTTTAATATCTATCTAATGGCCCTGCATAGGATATTTTGCTTCTCCTACACTATGGATTCCCTTGGATTGACGCTGTAAACTCTGGATTATAGAGAACATTCAGAATTAAGGATGCAAAAAAAAGCCTAAAAGAAAAAAATGCCTCCATAACAGTTTTACGGTCTTGGAGGCATTTCTAGTACTCTTTATGGTGTTTTAATAATTTTCACAAGGTCGTTTTCAACAATTGCACTGAACTTCTTCACTTCAGGCTGCTCAAAAATGAAGTCCGTAATGCCGTCTTCGAGTTGTTCCTGAAGAACTCTGCGGAGCGGTCTCGCACCGAATGTCGGATGATAGCCCATTTGAATCAGTTTTTGTTTCGCTTCTTCCGTTACGATTAAGGATAATTCTTGATTAGCCAGTGTTTCGTCAAGCTCCTCAAGCATGATATCAACGATTTGGAGAAGGTCTTCCTTCTTCAATGCGGAGAATTCGATGATGCTATCGAATCTGTTCAAGAATTCAGGCTTGAAGAAGCTGCCCAATGATTGGAGGATGGAAGCCTCTTCCACAGCTGTACTTGTGCCGAAGCCCATCACTTTTTGTTTTTCTCCAACACCGGCGTTGCTTGTCATGATGATGACAGTGTCCTTGAAAGTAACAGTTCGACCTTGACTATCAGTTAACCTGCCATCTTCCAAAATTTGCAGGAACATGTGCATAACATCAGGATGTGCCTTTTCAATCTCATCCAATAAGATGATACTGTACGGTTTCCGGCGTACCTTTTCTGTTAATTGTCCGGCTTCTTCATGTCCAACATATCCAGGAGGTGAGCCAATTAACTTGGAAACACTATGTTTCTCCATGAACTCACTCATATCAAGGCGGATCATCGCGTCTTTGTCTCCAAACATTTCGTCAGCAAGCGTTTTGGCCAATTCCGTTTTACCGACTCCAGTCGGTCCAACGAATAGGAAGGAACCTGTAGGACGGTTTTTCGATTTCAACCCAGCCCGGCTTCTGCGGACAGCTTTTGCAACCTTCATGACGGCCTCTTCCTGGCCGATGACTTTATTCATCAGCTGGGCTTGAAGATGAACCATTTTCTCTTGCTCATCTTCCTGTAATTTGCCTATCGGTATACCGGTTTTTTGTTCGATGATTTTTTGGATGTTTTCAGTGGTGACGATTGGTTTAACTGAATTACTACCTGATTGCAACAATTTTTCAAGCTTTTCTTCTTCATCACGAAGCGTTGCCGCCTTTTCGTACGCTTCTTCTTTTAAAGCCAATTCTTTTTCTTTGTAGATTTGGGCAAGACGCTCTTTCATATCCTCTTCTTGACCATCTTCAATTGTCAGGTTCAACTTGGAACCTGCTTCATCCATTAAATCAATGGCCTTGTCTGGCAGAAAACGATCTTGAATGTAACGGTTTGACAAATCCACGGCCGCTTTCAATGATTCCTCGCTATAAGTAACGCCGTGATAAGCTTCATAGCTGTCTTTTAATCCTGTTAAAATGGCAAGTGCTTCTTCCGTTGTCGGCTCATCAACCTGTACCGGTTGAAAACGTCGTTCAAGTGCTCCATCTTTTTCAATTTTTCGATATTCAGACAATGTAGTTGCCCCGACAAGTTGCAGTTCACCTCTGGCAAGTGCCGGTTTCAAAATGTTACTGGCATCCATAGATCCTTCAGCTGAACCGGCACCGACAAGTTGGTGTATCTCATCAATGAATAAAATGATATTTTTTCTTGTCTGTAATTCACTGATCAGCTGCTTCATCCGTTCCTCGAATTGACCTCGAATTCCGGTATTGCTTACAAGAGAGGCAACGTCGAGCATATAAACCAGCTTATTACGCAATTTAGCAGGAACAGAGCCTCCAGCGATGGCGAGAGCCAATCCTTCCGCAATGGCTGTTTTACCTACCCCAGGTTCACCAATTAAAACGGGATTGTTTTTATTACGTCTATTCAGTACTTCTATCACTCGTTTTATTTCATCATCCCTGCCGATGACCGGATCTATGAGACCCGCTTTTGCTGCATCGGTCAAGTTGCTTCCAAATTCCTCAAGCAAACCGCCTTCTTCACTTTGCGTAACAGAATCCGGTTGGGATGCTTCATTATAATTAAATGGGTTGAATGGATGGTGGGAACCATTGAACTGAGCTTTTCCAGTATCGATTCCTCCCATTGCCGCTCCCAGTTTCTTTCGCTCTTCTCTATAACAAGTGGAGCACAGCTTCAAATCATGCTCCTGACCATTCATATTTAGATGGACTTGAATATTAGCTTGGTTTACATCGCATTTTTCACAAAGCATGTAGTACTCCTCCTTTTAAATTATGAATAAAAACTTTGACCTTCTTTGACCTTGTGAACTTATTATACATTGACCAACTTTGACTTTCAATCATTTTGTCTTGGGATTTCTTAACCAAATCTGGATTTATTTCTATGTACCATATTTCAGGGTAAATGTTGGAGATCCTGAATGGGTTTGCTTAGCATAATAAATGATCGAACGACAGTCAAATGATTCGCATTTTTGCATAGAAACTATATGGTTCATTTTAATTGGTTACCCGCTTCACATTGATTCATATTAGGCATGAGTTTTGCAGCTGGATAAAGAACGTATGAAAAATTACGAGTGCAGCTCCATAACTAAAGTACTTTCATCGGGATGCTAGCACCGTTGGTTGGCATTGGCCACATAAGGGAAACCTTAAGGTGTGATTTGGAATTCATAATGAAGAAAGGGCATTGAAGGATAAGCGATTTACGAAACGCTACCCTTATATAGCCACCTTTATTTTTGCGTTGGTGAAGAATGCAGAAAGGAAATTCGAATGGCTGGGATTTAACTATGGGTTACGCTTATCCAGCCTGTTCAATGTGGAAGTAATGCAGGGGATTGAAAGTGCAAACAAAAAAAAGAGACTTCATCAAGTCTCATGCTTTTGTATATGAAAACATTATAAGCGTTTGGCACCTATGTACTTCGGCTTCCAATATGTATTATTGGTTTTGGCATATGACACTCCTTTAGAAGATGCAGAGTGTATGAATTGATTATCACCAATGTATATAGCCACATGTGTCGGCTTTTTCGCTTTATTTGGTGCAAAGAACATTAAGTCCCCTTTTTGCAGCGTTTTAACTGACTTACCTTTTTTATATATTTCAGCAGCAGTTCTAGGTAAAGTCTTGCCAGCCTTTTGGTAAGAATATTTCACTAGACCCGAGCAATCAAAACCTGATGGTGAAATGCCACCCATTTTATATTTCGTACCTAATTCACTTTTGGCGACTGTAATCGCTTTTGTATGATATGACGCTGCTTCGGCTTGGCTCCCTGTGAAGGTTGCTGACCCAAGCATAATAGCTAATGACAATCCGACGACAATTTTCTTGAACAAATTTTTTACCCCCTGATGTGATTTGCTAAACTTAATATACTAGAAAATGCATCTCAATGGCATCACAGGGTCTTTACAATTGTGTTACATTTAGTAGATATAGGTAGAAACACCAGGAAAAAACGAAAAAAAAGTCGAATTTCAGCATCCACCATGCTAGAAAGCAAAAAATACAGTGGTTGAATCAACCACTGTTAAAACTCCTTAGAGTAGAAGGGCAAAAATAACTTAACTCCCCGTTTATTAAACGGCAAGAATTTCATATCTGCGATTAAGTGACTGATATACCCGAATAGACATGTAGTGAAAATCCCGTCAATTTTCATTGCTGCCTCGAATTGAAACGCGATGATGCCGAAGAACACAATCCCTGCGACCGAATGGGTATAACTTCTATGAGGTGTAAACGATGCTAGAATCATATAGAGACCCAACAGCCATAACCAATTCTCCTGCAGTGACATTCCAACGCCTAAAACCCCTAATCCACTAAGAGTCAGCATATGCCTTTGTGTAATGAATGAGGATATAATGATAATTCCGATTCCTGCCCCTGCACCGATCCACTTTTCATTTTCATAACCTTCCAAAATGCTATAAATGATCATAAGCATTCCTACCGTTTGAGCCAGGGTTCGGATGAACTTGTGGGAAAACGTTATCCTATTGCTTAACTTTCCGTCAATATCCATGTCGGGCATGAGACCGGAAACGCCCCCAATCCCAACTAAAAATAATGTGGTGGTCGGATCCGTTTGTAGTGAATTTGCCGTTAAGTATCCAACTGTTGCCCCTATGGCCATGTGTGCTGTACCGTTCAATGTCTCTCTCCTGTTCCACTATGAAGTCATGTTGCCTCCAAGAAACGAATGTTTGTTCGAAGCTTTACTATTACTATACAATATTTCTGATGGGATTTCTTTATTTCTAATGAAAAAAAAGCAGGATTTATCATATTTTGATAAAAAGTGAAAGCATTGGTCACTACTCTAATTTAGTATTTGGAAGATAACATATGATAAATTTCGATGATGCTATGTTTTGGTGAATCAAAGCTAAGAAAAGAATAATCAATGAAGTCCGCATACTTTTTAATCGGGGAATTTCTTTGGTTGTATAAGGTGGGTATTTTTTCTGTAAACTCATTTATGGATTGCAGGATTGGCAGCTGTTCATAGACAATCGATAACGTCCTGATGGTTCTTTTTTTTGTTTTGTGGCGCGTTGCATCATCTATCAATCTTTTATAATCAATATTCAGGTTCAAAATGAGTTGAATGATATCAATGAAATACTTTAAGGAATTCATGTTATGCCGCCACCCATGAAGACAAATCATATAGAAAAGATGGTAATCGGAAAGCTGTTTAACATACACGGAGTCATCGATTGGATAGGCTTCCTTCCAAAACTCACTGATTTCCAAATTTGTAGTATCCTTCTTCAATAAATCCCAATGAAGTTCCACGGTTAGAGGAATTTCAGAACCAGGAAGCTCCTTACTAAAAGCTGTATGAAAATGATTAGGGACTTGTTTTTCCTTCTGTGCATACCCCATACGTTTAACGATATTTGTAGCTTCCTCCATGTCATATGCTTTTATGAGTAAATCAATATCAGACGTAGGCCGAGCTCCAATATGGCCGAAATGCTTTTCAGAAAAAGATGTACCCTTTAAAGGAATGACATCCAAGCCACCTCTTTCGAACTCACATAATAATCGTTCTGTTTGATTTTTCATCAAAATATTTTGATAAAGTATACTCTGAAATTTTTCATGTAGTGCTTGCTGAAAGAATGCTGGTGTACCCTTTAATCTCCCATTCTGCTTCAATATAAACAAAGCTTGCGCATGTATTTTTGACTTTTCCATTTCATTAAGAAGCTGCCAATAATATTTAAAGTCAATAGGCAGCTTTATTTGTGGTTCATATAAAACTTGCAGCAACGTTGGCTTCATTGCGATCGTCTCCCCTTCTCCCGTTGTTGTATATGTAAGTAGGTTCGAAGCATATCTGACAAATAGGGGAAATGAAGGATCGATCCTGCCCACGCTTTAGCTAGAAAACCTGTAACAAGCAGTTTGTAGTTCCGTTTCTGGACATAAACCAATTTTCCAACAATTTGTTCCGGGTAGATTGGCTCATCAAAGCATACATTTGTATCACCTTTGAAAAGATATCTCCGCTTCCCATCATCTTTCAACTCTTTATAATATCGGTGTGCGATCAATCGACTTGATGAAGCATAAAACAATACGATATCCCCTTTTTTCAAATATGACGGAAGGCAAACAGTAAAGTTACAAACCTCTCCGTTCTTTATAAAAGGATACATACTACTTCCTTGTGCAGGTAAAGTAATTGAACCTTCTTTTTTCAACAATTTCCTTGTCAAATAACATGCTGAATTAACCTAAAATGTAGTAAACCCAATAAATAGCTTTCGATGTCACGTGTAGAAATCTCCTCCATCGCGACATATTGATCACTTAAAGACTGGACCAAGGAGTCGACAGTTTGTGCTTGATTTAGAAGTCCCCAGCAAAAACCACCAATTTCATTTAGCTTTGTCACTGTGAAATTTTCAGTATGTAAAATTATCCACTCCTCATCAAGTTGTGTTGCTTCCACAGTAGAACATTGAATATATTGGACCATTACGAAATCAACTCCCAAAACGTATTGTCTTTTTGAAAAAAGAGGTTATATATGGGTACCTTTTTTGCCATTTCCACTAACATGTCTAAAATCACCTTTTTATGTGCCGGAAGATTTGACCAGTAAAACACCTTATCAATCATGGTTATGAGCGAATCGGATTTTGGCAGGATTATCCTTTGGTTTTGTAGAGACTGATGCAAGACTTGTATGCTTCCTAACGGGAAAACTGTTTCTTCCCCACCAGATGGGATTTCACTTCTGAATGGGGAATTAAATACTTCCATTTTTCCGGCTGAAATCTTTAAAATCGTCGCTTCGTCCGATAGCAGATTACGTGGAAAAGATAATACTGCTGCCGTTGATTTTCCAGCACCAGAATGACCTGTGAAAATATGGGCTTCCCCATTTTCTATCACACATGAAGAATGAAGCAGCAGTCCCCATCCATGATGGACGATGAATGAACTGTATAAATTGATTAGTGCATGCTTAAGAGCCAATTCATCATAAGCTGAAATTTCTGCATATTGAAATGCTGCCTCCACTTCCACCAAATAATCCGACCTTCGAAAATAAATTCGATCCGCTTGCCTATCTTCTCTCACATCATCATTCAAAAAAGGTACACCAAAGTCCAGCTGGATCGTTACAGTAAGGTCAGGTTGATGGTTTGCCTCCGCCAGTTCCCGGAACATCTTAAATAAGTATAGAGGAGCATTTTCAAATTGAATGAAATGATCCCCTATTTTAGTGTGTAATATTTTCATAGCAGCTTCCCTTCATCATTTTATCAAGAGCACCCTGGATTTTAGGATAATACTCCTATATTCGTAATTATAGTTCATTGTAAATTCTTTTTAAAGAACATTTTTGCTTGTTTGACCAAAAAAATAAAAGAATATAATGAACAAATCTTTAAAATAAACGCTAATATAGTGTAAATAAAGCGAATCTCAGTATTTTTCTAAACTTATATTGTTCTTTATGAAGAACGGTGGTATTCTAAAAAAATATCAGGTAATTAGTTCTAGTCGATACGATTGATATAACGAATGAGTAAGGAAAACATACCACTACCAACATCCTGTTATTTTCTGGATTTATTCTTTATAAATAATAGCTTCAGTATGAAAGGGGTGGCTTCTAGACTAGTAAGCATAGAGAAAAACATTTAGTACAGGGGGAAATTTTGATGTCATTAGCAAGGAATTGTAAAACGCTTGGCATTTTTACGCTTGTTATCCTTTTTTTATGGTTGACGGGAAACACGCAGGCTTTTGCGACAAATGGAGGTGGAAAAGGCAGTAAACCTGTTTATGTGACAGGAATTTCATTAGCTCCAGAGACTATAAGCATGAATGCCAATGATAAAGATGTCGAACTTGTTGAATCGATCAAACCTGTTCATGCGACAAATAAGAAGGTTACTTGGTCAACATCCAATCCTCAAGTCGCAACGGTTACCAACAGCGGTGTTGTCCATCCGGAAGGTCCAGGTACGACAACCGTTACCGTAACGACGATGGATGGGAATTTTAAAGCAAAAACCAAAGTCATGGTAAGTGATCGGATTGTCGTGAAAAGTGTGGCAGTAAAGCCGAAACTAGTAAATCTTACTGTTTCCGAAGAAGCACAATTAACAGCTAAAGTACTGCCAGTGAATGCGACTGATCAAGAGCTTGCTTGGTTTTCTTTCAACCCAAGAGTAGCTTCAGTTTCAGACGGTGTCATCCAGGCGAAAAGTCCAGGCATCACCATTATCAAGGTTTTCACTAACAATGGGCACTTCGATTGGTCGCTGGTGACAGTCTGTCCGAGTATGCTAGTGCCCGTTAAAAGCCTATCGCTTAATCCAAAAAATATAACCCTTACTGTTGGTGGAAAAGATGAAACCTTAACGGCTGACGTCACACCAGACAATGCCACAAGCAAAATCTTGATATGGTCTACTTCCGATTCAAGTGTGGCAACGGTAAACAATGGCATTGTCCATCCTGTAGGACCAGGTGTGGCTACCATCACTGTCGCGACCGTTGATGGTAAAATCGAGGATACAGCTAAAGTTACCGTGACAGCTCCAGTAACTGGCGTCAAGATTAGCCCGGAATCCTTGAATCTAACGGTTGGCGGAGAAGATAAAACTTTAAATGCCGAGGTTTCACCAGCCAATGCGACTAACAAGAAGGTCCTTTGGTCAAGCTCAGATTCAAGTATCGCAACCGTTGATGAAGGAATCGTCCGCCCTGTCGGACCAGGCCAAGCCGTCATCACCGCTACAACCGAGGATGGCCGCTTCACAGCTTCCACACATATTAAGGTGACCGTACCTGTTACTGGCATTACACTTGATTCAGCCGAGTTAAACTTGACGGTTGGCGGAAAAGAACCATCCTTAACTGAAACAATTTCACCAGCCAATGCAACCAACAAGAACGTCACTTGGACAACTTACGATGCAAGTGTAGCTTTAATAGAAAATGGAACCGTCCATCCTATCGGACCAGGTCAAACCATTATCACGGTTACAACGGAAGATGGCCACTTTTCAGCTTCAGCAACGATTAATGTGACCGTTCCAGTCACTGGAGTATTGGTCTCCCCGGACACACTTGAGCTTATTGTTGGCGGAGAAGATAAAACCTTAACAGAATCGATCTCACCCGTTAATGCGACCAACAAGAAGGTAACTTGGACAAGTTCGGATACGGGTGTTGCGACCGTTGATAACGGTGTCGTCCACCCTGTCGGATCCGGAACAGCCATCATTACCGCGTCAACCGAAGACGGCGGTTTTACAGATGAGACAACAGTTAAGGTTACCTCGCCAGTGACAGACGTTTCGCTTGATCCGAAAACATTGAGCTTCAACCTAGGTGATGCAGATCAAACGCTAAAAGCAACACTTCTGCCGTCCAATGCAACAAACCAGCATCTATCCTGGACTACATCAGATCCAAAAGTCGCTACCGTCGTTAACGGAGTAGTCCATGCTGTCGGTGTAGGTCAGGCTATCATCACTGTCACAACCGAGGATGGCAGCTTATCAGACACAGCTACCATAACAGTCGTCGATCCGGATACGATTCCTCCGGTTACGAAAAATAAAATGACTCCTATTTTTAACGATAAGAACGCCTATATCATAGCCTTGACGGTGACTTACATCGCATCAGATGATAAAACAGGCGTAAAAGAAACATTATACCGAATAAACGGAGGCACTTGGCAGCTCTATACCAAACCTTTTGATGTCTCTGCCGACAAAACGCACACATTGGAATACTACAGCACAGACAAAGCCGGCAATAAAGAAAAAATCAACTTCTATGATTTTGACAAAGGAACATGCTCATGTTCCAAATAGACAGGAGGAATCCTTTTGGAAAAACAAATCACAGTAAAAAAGAATTACGAACCGCCAAAAGTGTTGCACCACCAAAACGTCACCTTTGAAACAGCCATATCTTCTTCGACAGGACATTGGGAATTTCAATATGTAGATGGATGCTGGGTAAGGGTATTTGTTCCTTGATTGATTACTTGTAATGTGAATAACATAAAAGCGCGTTATTTGGAGATCTTTGCGGGTAGCGTCATAAAAAGCATATTAATGACTATAAAAAAACCAAATAAAAAAACGATTCCTTTACATTGAACTGACCCATCGAATTGAGACTTAGAAAAAACACTTATGCTGCCTGCTCTCCAAACTCAATTGGAG
>NZ_LMBV01000045.1 GCF_001439925.1 Peribacillus muralis | reverse complement strand
ACCAGACGACATTTTTCGATTTTCAATAGAATTTTTAAGACTTGTAATAGCTGAGGTCAAAGATTCGATTTTTTTCTCCATCCGTAATAATAGATAAGCTGCTAAAACCAATGGAAAACCGAAATTTCCTATTAAAGTTGCAAATTGATTAAGATCTTGGTCCACGTTGATCAACCCCTTTTAAACGAATCAGCCCTTTCCCCTGTAACTTGTAGGAATATCCGGTTAATAGAATGGCGTTTTCAGCTAAATAATTTTCGATGGTAGTTCGGTTATAATGGATAGCGTTTGCTTTAAAATAACTTAACAATAAAGCAATTGACCCGGAAACTTGAGGTGTGGCCATCGAAGTTCCTGACAATGTCGCATAATCATTTTCTAGGAAAGTTGAAAAAATATTATCACCAGCACTTACATAGTCGATATTAAGATTGGAATTTGTATAAGCTGTAGGTACACGCTTTTCGTTAATTGATCCGATTTGCAAAACTTCCTGATAATATCCTGGGTATGACAATTCATCAGTTGTATCTACTCCATCACCTTCATTCCCAGCTGCTGCCACTATAGTAATATTTTTTGAAACGGCTTCATCAATTAGTGATCTTAACTCTGAATTATCTGTAGTTCCTCCTAATGACAGATTTATAATATTGATTGTTTCTCCATGTTTACCTTCCCAATTCAACGCCAATTTTAATCCTCGAATTAACTGTGTAACGTTGCTATTTCCATACTGATTTATTACTTTAATGTTCAAGAGTTTAGCTTCTGGAGCAATTCCTATCTTATGGATTTTATTTGTTGCTGCAATGATACCGGATACATGGGTTCCGTGACCGATATAGTCTTTTGATATATTGAAAGCGCCATCATCATCGGTAGTAAAGTTAAAAGAATCAATAATATTGGGATATAACTCATCATGGAAAGAACAACCTGAATCAATTACAGCAATGTTTACTCCTTGACCGTTATAGCCAGCCTTCCAGAAAGATTCCGCATTGACCATTGATATTCCATAATTAAATTTCATTAAAGATTTTTTAGCGAATTTAGGAAAAATAACCTGACTTATTTTTAACACCCCCTTTGGGATTAAGAGTGAAAAT
Source organism: Peribacillus muralis (assembly GCF_001439925.1). Taxonomy (GTDB): domain Bacteria; phylum Bacillota; class Bacilli; order Bacillales; family DSM-1321; genus Peribacillus; species Peribacillus muralis. The sequence goes on along the minus strand of NZ_LMBV01000045.1, from coordinate 11,677 downwards.
CGCAAGGAAGAAAACTTAATAAATTGTAATATTTTCTAATTTATCCGGAACTTAAGGAACGTAAGTTCGTAAATAAAATTAGAAAATTTTGTTTTTAAAAGAATTTAATTCACTTATATGTAAAATAAAGTATAAATATGGAGGGTAAGATTAATGGGGGTAGACGTTGATTGTTGTCGATGTATTAAAATTGAAACTTTAAAAGAAAATGTAACGAAATTTGAAGAAGATAAGTTATTCCAGGAATTTCTTAATGATGGAAATAATAAGGCTGACTTTTTTTCTTTGCTGAATACGCCTACGACAGAGAAGGCCCAAGTTCTGGATTTGAGATTCCGGGAGTTTTTTAGACAGAAGAAAATCCTTAATTACCTTTATGGAATGATTAGGCGTTTCGCTGTTGACTATGATAAACGTGTAAGGCGAAGAAATATGAACTACCTACTGATACTAGATAAACAAGTAGGAAGTGGAGATGATTTTAATAAAAATACATTGACAGATTTAATTCCATCTAATGCTAAGACACCCTTAGAAGAAACATTAGTAAATGAGGAACAATTTTTTTTAGAAAACGAGGAATTGAGAAGGGTATTTATAAATTTAAAGCAAAAACAAAAAGACATTTTAAAAATGTATTACGTTGAAGGATTGACTAATAAAGAGATTGGTCAAAGATTGAATAAGAGCCCTCAGAATATACAATATTGGCATAAAAAATCAATTCAAGAGCTTTATAAATCGTTAACAGAATTAGCAAAGGATGGTGCTGTAAATGAATGAACTATCAACAAAAGAAATTGAGATCATATTAAATAAGTTAGATACTGCCATAGACCGTGAATTAAAACAAACGAGCTTTCAAGAAAGAGCAGATTTAAAACAGGATTTGAAAGAAAAAATGATTATTAAAATTAAAAATCGTTCGGAATTTGATAATATTAATTCCAATTTATTTGGATATTTATTGGGGTTGATTTCATGATAGTTAGGTAAGAGAAGCTTTGTCGTATATTCATATGAACCTCTTGTTGCTCAAATTATATCAATCTTAGGTCAATCTTTAAACAGGCGACTAAAGGTCTCTATCAGTGATGGCATTTTACATATAATTAAGCCCAATATATATCAAAATGAGCTGGTATTAAGTTATCATACGACTCCAAATACATCAGTGTGCTCCGTTTTTTCTTAGATCCAAGTCTGCCCAAAGTCATATCCCCTTAACGGTCTGGTAGAAACATAAGAGAAAAGTGGGGCGAAGCTTTGCAGATTCGAAAGAACTGCATGGGCTTTGCTATTTCCAGTTACGGTGTCTTCACACTACGAGTGAGTTTCACTTACCGAATCGTGTCAGGCCACCTATCTAGAAAACTTGGTTAATAACGGAATAAATTAATAAAACGTTTTTTTATAGATGGAAATACATAGAAGAAGCGTAACAAATAAAATATTGATGTCTTTTAAAAATATTCTCTAAACCTTAAAAACTTGAGAACTTATTTTGTTTTAGGTTTTTAATAGAAAAACTTTCACTTATATAAGAGACAAATAATTCAGACTCATTTGTTATATATGTTCTTATGGAAAAGAAGAAAAAAAACACTGATTTTGTGGTTTTTAATTACGATAAGAACCAAATTAAGGAGCAATAACTTTTCCATTTGAACATTAATTTTTAAAAAATTCTTTAGAAACGGGGTGATTTTATGGAAGAGAAAAGAGATTTAATTCAGCCCAAGGCTCATTATACGATTTGTGGAGGAGATATGCTTTGTTGTTTAATTTCTACTAAGTGTACTAGACAACAAATATTGGATTCAGCTACAGGTAAAGTAATTTCAGATCGTTGTGTAAACTGTGAAATTTAAATAGTAAACGGGGGTACAAGAATGAATAATGTAGTGAATGGACGCCAAATGAAAGAAAATGAAATTGTAACAGCATTAAAAATTAGTGAAACTAAAGACTTTCAACAAATGATAAGTACATTAGGACTTTATGTTAATTTGAACCAAATTAACTCTGAAGTTACTGAAGCCTATATGATGGATGCAGCAATCGAAGCCGGTGATGTTAAAGCTGTTCAAAAAGTCACTCATAACTTTGCTGAAAAGGCGAAAATTGAAGTATTCAACGTTGTTGAAAAAGCTGGAGAAACACCCCATCCATATATTTATGGGTCTGCTATTGTTGAAAACTGCATAGGAGAAAAAATCGTTCACGAATTTACAGCAATTAACGGTAAAGTTCATCCTTTGACTTCTTATTTGCAACCTGTGGAGGATAACGAAGCTGCGGAAGGGTTGAAGTTAAATGAAGATCCAAATTATGAACCATTCTCTTCGATTACCGCACAACATGTATTTAATGGAGAAGGTTGCTTTCCTGGATATAGACACTGTGGTAAAAATTGTGGCGATGGAAAGAAAACGGGCGGCGGTGAACCAACAGAAAATCTAGATGTATGCTGTCGTGCACACGATCGCTGCTGGTCTAACTTTGGCACTAGTGATCCTTGTTGCGATAAGAACCTAATTTCTTGTAGTAAAGCAACATCTGGAGATAAAGTCCTAAAAGACTTAATTGCTTCATATTTCGCTAATAATGCTAGTAAATGCTAATAGTAAAGACGAAGGGGTTTCCCTTCGTTTTTTAATTGTGATGGGATATCAATAGTTGCAGATTCTCCAACAAAGTGACATTTAATTGGTATACTCCTTAAAGTACATTATCAAAACAATGTCAAAAACAGATATGTTTTTGACGGTAAGGATATTTTTTCACTTTAAATGAAAGTATGATTATAGAAATTATCATACATTCAAAACCTTGATTTCATTGGCTTCTTTCGTTTTTTCTCTTTATAATGATAAAGAAGAAAAAATCGCACATTCAAATCATTGGTACATAAGGGTTTTGGACGCCTGGTTTTTGAATAGAGAAGAAAGGTCGATGAAGATGACACAACCAAAAGATGTGCAGCCAATCCGGGATCAGCAGCAGTTAGAAGATATGAAATGGGCGCTGAAGCGCCATTGTTCGGAGCGTGATTACATCCTGTTTGTCGTAGGCTGTGAGACCGGCCTACGCGTCGGGGACCTACTCAAGCTCACCACGAAGCAGATCCTTGACCTTAAAGGCAAACAAAACAAAATTCTCCGGGTCAAAGAAGGCAAAACGCAAAAGATCCGCGACATGTATATCGCGAATTGCTTCGAAGAGGTCTTTGAGTACGCCCAAAGCGTCTCGAATCCCTATTTATTCCCGTCCAGGAAGGGAGAACGCCCCATTACCTCTACCCAGGCCTACCGACAGCTAAATAAGGCCGCAGAGTTCGCTGGGGTGGAACATGTCGGCAACCATACTTTAAGAAAAACGTTTGGTTATTGGTTTTACAAAGCGACCAAGGATATTGCGATGCTGCAACGGATTCTGCATCATTCTCATCCATCCGTTACCCTGCGCTATATCGGCATTACGGAAGAGGAAATGAACAATATATTAAAAACATTTAGTGTCTTTCATTCATGAAAAGGTATTCAGTTAGTATAGAAATGGAATGAGAATCCTTTAGAGTAGTCTAATTATCTAAATCGCTATCGAGAAAGGATTATTTCTGCTGAACCTGAAATGTCTCCAGAAGAGATCGCTGTGAAAAAGGATGAAGTTCAAGCTCAATTTAAGAAACTTAGACAAGGATAAGCACTTAGAATTCGTCATGACGTTATATAAAGCATGCTGTAGAAGTTGCTAAAATTTCAACGTTTTAGGCTGTAGAAGTTGCTAAAATTTCAACGTTTTAGAAGGAATGTTATAATGTCATAACGAAATACATAAACGAGGTGAAACGTTATGACGGTTGTTTATAAATCTGGTGACGTTATGAAAAAGCTAGGATTGAAGGAATCAGTCTTTAAAAAATACTATTTAGCTCTTGAAAAAGAAGGCTATTCAATTCAGAAGAATTCTTCCAATCATCGAGTTTTTACCGAAGAAGATATTCAGACTTTAGAAACCTTCATGCAACTAATCAAGTATGACGGTATGACGGTTGAATCTGTTGCTAAGAAAATCGGAGAAATGAAAGGTCATAACGTTGTAACTGAAGAAAAATCAAGTCATGACGTTATGTCCTTAATTACTATTGCTCTGGAAGAACAAGCTAAGAAGTTTGAGTTGCAGAAGAAAAAAGATGAACAGCTACTTATGGAACGAATGCAAGAAGTTCAAGCAAAGAAATTTGAAGAAGTTGAAAGGCAGTTAGAAGAAATCAAATCTTCAAGTAAAGAAGCAGCTGCAAGCAGTCAGAGAATCGAAGAGCATCTTGTTAAGAAAAGTTGGTGGCAGAAATTATGGCAACAATAAACGAAGTTTCAGCAGTTATATGAACGATTTAATCAATTGGAAGAAAAAATTGACCAGGTAGAAATAAATTCAGAAAAGTCCTTAAATAAGCCTAAAAGTGATTAAATCAGTGTTTGTGAGGAGCTCGTGAAGGCAATTATCTTTGGCTAGTAAGAGGTTTATATTATTGGTTTAACGTAGGTCTCTACAAGGAGACTGCTTTTGTCTTCTCTAGGTATAACGTAAAAGACTTATAAACTATCGAATTTACTTGTTTTTTGGTAGCAATTGTTGGATAATTAACCATAATATAATACGGACGTAAAAAAGAACTCCAACGTGCCTAAGTGGTATCCCCATACCCTTAAACCGTTCCCCCTACCTACACTAGGGAAAACACCTGTCGAAGTTCTTTGTAACTTACAATATTGTACATTCATTTTAGTGTATTTTGCTGTTAGTTTCAAGGAAAAAATGTTGTTTCTTTCATTAGACCACATTTAAAAGACGCTGTTTCCCTTAATTTTATAGGGATCAGTGTCTTTTTTATTGTCCTCTAAGGAGGAAATACCATGTTATCTGGAAGAATTGAGAACTTTAAAGAATATAGCCAATTTGATAGTTTGAAATCCTTCAATACCACGATTGAAATATTCCTGGCAGACCATAAGAAAGACTTTACTAAAGGCGAACTGGTGGCGTTTAAACGCCTAGTACGATACTCTGCGAAGTATTTTGGTGTTGCTAATGCTAAGATCGGAACGTTATTGAAAACAATCAATGAAAAATTAAATGGATTCGGTATCAGTCGTTCCACCTTTGAACGCATGCTGAGGAAGGCGAAGGATTTCGGTATATTGACCGTGAAAAACACGGTTAAACGTAAGGGTGGTAAGGGTCATAATGTGTTTGTCTTCAACACAATTGATGTATTGAAAAAGAGAATTTTGACGCATTGTGAGAACACAGAAAAGCCTTGTGAGAGTAAGGATGAACAGCCAAATAATGAAAAAGAATCTATTGTTCTTTTAGAATCTAGTACTATAAAACAAGAAAGTAATAATATAAGCGATAATAAAATAATGAAGGCTGTTTTTAATAGAGTACAAGATGCTATCAAAGAAGGTTCAACCATTACATACATATCCAGTTACGTTGATAGAGTTTTCAGGTCAATGGAACGCCAAGCCTTACATATGGAAAACAACCGTCAAAAAGCATTAAGAAAGAAACGTGAAGATGCAGCACGTGAATTTTTAAATCCAATCAAAGACGTACCATTCTGGGATTGGCTAGAACAGTGAGGGAGAGATTGCCAAAGTGAAAGAAAATCAAGTCTTAAAGAAAAACAGAAGGGGTACTCAATATATCGAGGCGAATGGTGAAATTATCGCAAAGCGTTGTAGTGGTTGTGGGGAAATGATCGAGTTGGAAAACTTCTCTAAGTCTAATGCGGGTTTAGGCGGTACGATTAGCAAATGTAGACCATGTATTGTGGAATATAATAAAAAATTCAGCGAAAAAAAGCCTGAATATGATAAAAGATACTATGAGAAAAATAGAAAAGGTACGGAAGCTAAGAAAGAGTCCGATAAGAGATATTATGAGAAAAACAAAGGTAAAATCATTGAATCTAGGAAAAGATATTATCAAGAAAATAAAGAACGTGTACTTGAACGTGCGAAGGAATCTTATCTTAGGAATAAACGGGAGGTAAACGAAAAATAACCCCTGTACCACCTTTTTAAAGGCGGGTACATACTACAGCGCATAATGTCGGGAATATGCGAATAGTTATAGGTTATACATACAATGCTACGGTTCTTTACTCATCACCTCGGCGGTGGAATCGTAGCAAGCAATGTATCCAAAAAGTCGCATGTGGGCTGCAGAATCTGTCAGCTTTACAGAAATCTCCACATTTAAAAGCCGAACCTAATTTTCATTTCGGCTTTTCGGAGACATACAGCATGATAAATCAATGGATGGATTTATATTGTGTGCTAGGAGATTCCATTTTATTCGATGTATGGGGTTCACTCTGTTTTGTGAATACCGGTGTATGGCACATGCGAATGTAGTTTACATAATGACGCTTCTGGGCAGTTGATCGTTTCACAAATCCAGTGATATCAATGGATTTGAAATAGTATCGAATTATCCAATATGCAGGATTTGATACATCGTTGATATAAAGCCTTTTGTCGGAACATCATATTCCGTATTTCCCGTTTTTCTTGCATAAATGATGGGTGGTTTTCATGGAGAGAAAAAGGAGCATGTACTGCCTATTTTCCTGATGAGAATATTCACAATTTGTATGTTTATCATTATCACTGGGGTTTTATTTACTACTATGTGGTTATACCTCAACTAACTGAAGTAACATCTTTGATGAAATCGTGGAGCTAGATCAAAATGGATAAAGGAAATGCTTTAGTAGACTTCATTGAGCGTATAGGAATAAAGGAAAAACTAAAATAAAAACCACAGAAGTTATCCTTTCCTGTCAGACAGCGTCTGTGGTTAGATCTAACATATTTATTTTTGCAAAGTGGAAAAGATTAAAACACCAATTTAGAAAATTATGTTTTATGTATCGGTTAATGGTTAAGATCCAACGCTATGTATAATGTAGAAGCTTGAAGATTTTCTATCTTTTATCTAAGATTTCATTGAAAATTTGACCTTCTCCATTTATGTTAATTATTTTAAGTCGACTGGTGTTTTTGATAAATATGGTTTTGTATTGTTCTACACCGTTACTATCAATCAGAAGAAGAACGCGTTTACCTTCGTTATCTGTTACAGTTTGAAAGTTATAATCTTTATTATCAATTTGCTCAATAATATTGTTATATTCAGGTAATGAAGTCCATTCCTCATGATTTACACTTTCCTTAGATTGGTTTTGAACGTTTTCTTTTGACTGTTCATTTTCTTGTCGAACTTCTTGTTCAACCTCGGTTTGCTCATTTTTTTCTGTAACCTCGTTATTGTTTTTCTCTGCTCCATTACTGTTACAAGCTGTTAGCATTGTTGCAGCAGCAATTAATGTAATAATCATTTTGTACATTATTTTTTTCACCTCCTATTGATTTAATCTACTTTAATTCTAACAACAAACCCTTGCTAGGGGTACGGAAACGATTCGAAGAATGAGGGGTCAGAATGGGGGTAAATACCATTAATCAATTTTTGTGGATATGCTAGGGGCAGGTTAGTTCAAAAAGCGCAGTGTATTCACTGTGACTTAAATTTTTTCATTGTCTGAATAATGAATAGCAACAAATTAAAAGAGGGATAATAAGACTTCTGCAATTTATTAGGAGTCTTATGTTTAATGGGAATTTCAATTTTCATCAGCAGTTTATTGCTATTATGTGAGGTGCTAAACCTGATTTTAGTTAAAATAATTTTACTTTACATACTTATATTTCTCTTTATTACAGCATCTATTTATATCTTTCGTTACTTTTCCCTTTAAGGGGAACTCGAGGTGATATTAATGTATGATACATGGATTTATAAAAATTTCATCAATACAGGGTACTTCGTGATCGTAGTGATTGTCGTATGGATAGTACTATCCGTTCTCTTTATTAATTTTGTAACTAAAAAAGAATAATTCGTTATTTCATGGACTCCTATCAGCACAGTTTGTGTCAATTCTGCGATAAGTCTTAATGAACTAACGGGTTCGTTAGTTCAGCGAAAATGTTCCAGTATTTCGGCCATACAGGCCGTTTAATAGTTTGATGGATTTTTCATTGAGTAAAAAGCTAACACTTGTTATATGGCTTGCTAGGGCCTTAAAACATCACTTTATAGTAAGTTCTTCGACTTAAATATACTTCGCAAACACTCATTGATTAATTCGGACTTAACTCCACTCTCAACGGAATCAATAACTGAAATCACATCAGTATCGAAATAAAAGCCCCGATACACCTTTTTTGCTTTCTTCCCTGATAGCAATCTATCAATGTTGTCGCTGCCCTTCTTGCTAGCATTATCACTATTTGTTTCGGGGGTTACTTGGATAGTATCTTGCAACGTGCTTGCTACTTCCATACTAGCCTTTTTACTTTCATTTTTACTGCCCTTTTTGCTAGTGGTTTCACTTTTCTTTTTGTGTGGAATCTTCTTGAATACCTCATCTATAGGAAGATCATAGATACTTTTATCTTTTCCCATAAAGGTGTATTTGCTTTCGGTTGCCACCCAAACTAAACCAAGTTCTTTTATCTTAATCTGGATTGTTCTGTCAGAAACATTATATTTGTTAGCAAGGTCTTGTACCTTTAACTCTCTATTTTCAATAGCTTGTACCATATCTCTTACTAGCACTTTAATCCCTCCATTACTTTTATTTTAAAAGTTGTTTATATGATAATTTAGGTAATACACTATATTATTCAATGCTAACCATTTACTTTCCTTTCTACTTTTATAATTACTATCACCTTGTACCGAATGCTCCTAGAATGTGGGTTGTGATTTTTTAATAAGCTTCGGTTTCATCTGAAATGCAAGCAGAACCTAATAAGGAAACACCACTACAAGAAAAAAGAACAGATAGGGAAACTCGCCATTTAGGTCAAGTTGTTGCTGATAAAGTACGTAACAATCCATCTGTAAAAACGGTCAAACGAACGTACCAAATCGGACAAAACACAGGCGAATCTTTAAGCAGAAATATTGCTAAGTTTCGTAAAAATAATAGAAACGATTAATAAAAAAAGAGAAGGGAATTTGGATTTTCCCTTCTCTTTTTTTAAAAATTATAGTGGACATTAACCGGACATTCATAAAAATTATAGTGGACACAAAACGGACATTGCATTAAAATAAGGGGACATAAAGTGGACATTCACGGATTCAAGATGTACCCATTAAAACACTAGGCTTTGCCTAGCTCCACAACGTAGTTGGGGACAGTTTTTCCTTATGCTCTTTCTCTTTTTAGCTAGTGGAGAATCCGAATTTAGTTTTTGTTCAAAGGAGAGTTTAAACAATGGAGTTAAAGATAAGAAATGTAGACCCATTTGTAGTAAAAACATTTGATGAATTAGCAAAGAAAAAATCAATTTCAAGACAGGAACTTTTAAATTCAATACTTACTAAAGTTGCCTATGAACAAGGAATGAATGAAAAAGAAGCATTACTGGAAATGCTCGTTCAAAAAAATATTAATGTTATGAAAAAAATGACAGATAGGGTTGAGCAACTAGAAAATTTATTAAGTGATTTGATGGAAGAATAAATAATTAGAAAAGGTGATGATTTAATTGTCTAGTGAGGAAAAAGCAAGATTACGTTTATCCGTTAATCCAGAAGTGTTGGACTATATCGAAGAAATTAAGGAGGAACAAAATTTAAGTTTTAATGGTGATGCTGTTTCATTTTTAGTGGCGGATCATCAACGTCTAAAAAAAGAACAATGGTCACTTAATTATGTTGCGGAAGTTGTAAGTAAGAATTTGCATGAGACATTAAAAGAAGAATTAACCAGGATTCGATTAGGTACAAATAATACGGATCGTAACACTCAAATTATCATGGAAGTTTTAAATGGAATGATGATTAATGATAATGTTGAGAACATAATGACAACGGATCAATTGGAATCTGATGGTTTAAAAACAGCAAAGGATACAATTCAAGAGCGAATTGAAAACAAAAGACAAAAACGTGTTGAATGGGAAGCATCTCGTCAAAAATGAAGAAAGGGAAACCCCACCATTAAGTGGGGTTTCCCTTTCTCTATACTTTACTCGTCGTCCTGTCCCTTCTCCTTCTTACTCTGCTTGTAAGCAAGGATACTAATAACAAGCGATCCGACAGGAGCGAGGGTCTCGATAGTCTCGAGGATCTGGTCAAACATTCCACAAATGAATAAATTTTAAGGTTTATAGTTTTGCAAAAAAATATATTTTACAAAATATGTATACAGTGTAATTATTTTACGTATTTTAAATTGGGTATTTATGTTAATATAGTGAATAAATGTGCTTGAAATAATAAGAGAGGATAGTTGAAGGAGGTCTTTTTAGTTCAGATAGAGAATAGTATGGTGAAGAGAGATTTTTAAGGATTAAAAAGGTTAATATTAGGAGGGTAAAATGGTTGATAAGAGTGTTGAGAAACAGCAACTGAACAAACTCAGGACTTATATTTATATCACTATAGCATTACTTTTTTTAATGATATTTATATTTGTTAGCCTATTATTTTTGTATTTTCCTATGATAGGTATTTTAGACGTTAGGTACTTACAACCAAAAATAGCAATTTTTTCATTTTTAATTTCTATTGTATTTTCTATTTTAGCAATAAAAAATCTCGTTGGTAAGATATTGTTAGCATTAAACATAGTTCTAATGCTATTTATGATTTTTTTTGGGCCATAAATACAAAAAGACTATTTTAACGTACAATTGTCAGGTCGTTACAACAACATAGGCTTTCCAAGATTAATAAATAAAATTAAAAAGCAAAAAGGCCCGGATAGGGCTTTTTTTGCTGCAAAAAGAAGAAATTAAGTCATTAACTTAGGGGAACAGCAAGCGCACAATTGGATTCCGTAAACATCTTCTATACTTTGTTTCATGCCTCTTAGTTCTTTGCTATACTCAAGAGAAATGTTCTGATAAAGTTCCCTTTCGCTATCACTACAACATTCAATACATTTTCCTATTTTCAATAAATCTATTTTAATTTGATTATATTTTTCTAACTGAATCTCAAGTTCTTTCATAAAAATCCACCATTATAAAGATAATAATTCAGAGATTTTTTTTATATTTGCTCCTACGATTGTATGTTCTTCACTGTTTACCTTAATTATCGTTGTAGGAGTATACATAAAGCCTAAATTTTTAAACTCTTTATCTACTTCAAGATCGTTTGTTATATCTTTGTCTAGGTAGCTGATATTTTGTTCTCTTAACCATTGTTTGAATTCATTACATGGCCCACAATGAGGCATTGAATATAAAGTCATTGTATAGTTCATTTTGGTTCCTCCTTAATATGCTTTCAATTAATTAAGTGAAAAGGAATTATGAAAAAACAAAATTTTTTTGTTTTTTCATAATTCCTTTTCACTAATAAGAGAGTAGAAATAAATAATGGTGGCATAGCCAAGTGGTAAGGCGTAGGTCTGCAAAACCTTGATCGTCGGTTCAAATCCGATTGTCACCTTAATAAAAAAAGAGGAATGACCCTGAAAAGGTCATTCCTCTTTTTTTTATTCGTCACCAGACGACATTTTTCGATTTTCAATAGAATTTTTAAGACTTGTAATAGCTGAGGTCAAAGATTCGAT
>NZ_LMBV01000043.1 GCF_001439925.1 Peribacillus muralis | reverse complement strand
CCAAGGACCTCAAGGCGACCAAGGACCTCAAGGTGCTACTGGCGCTCAAGGATTCCAAGGACCTCAAGGTGCTGCTGGCGCTCAAGGATTCCAAGGACCTCAAGGTATCACTGGTGGTGGGGCGATTATACCATTTGCTTCTGGTGGGCCAGTAGTATTGACTAGTGTTTTAGGTGGCTTAGCAAATACTGGAGCTTTAATTGGGTTCGGAAGTTCTTTTGATACTGTTACCATTGGTGGAGGATCAATTACTCTAGGTGGTGTCGGGGGCGTTCTTGACTTCGCATTTGTCGCTCCTCGTGCAGGAACGGTAACGTCAATATCTGCATTCTTTAGTACGACTCTTGCAGCGACTTTAGGTACGGCCGCTACTATTAGTGCAGAAATATTTACGGCACCGGCAACTAGCAATACCTTTACTCCATCAGGCGCTTCTGTATCGTTAACGCCAGCATTAGGACCTATAATTGCCATTGGAGATACAGCTAGTGGCACTGCTGCAGCTGCGCTACCGGTTGCTGCGGGGGATAAATTATTACTCGTTTTCTCTATAGAAAGTCCAGTTACCCTTCTTACTACAATTGTAGGTTTTGCAAGCGCGGGTATCACGATTATTTAATATTTTGTTATAACTTCTAGTTAAGACAACAGGCACAGTACAACGGGAAGGATTTTAAATCTTCCCGTTTTTTTGTCTATTCTGTTTGAGATTAAGAATGTTTTATACATAGGGAATAGAACGGTGATTATGAGGTGCCCTATAATTTGTTACTTCTCCTTGCAACAGCCTCAAGGAGGTCTATCAACGATAAGCTAGATGTTGTTTCCCTTTATGTACCAAACCAAGGGCGATAGCAAAAATTGTACGTCACTGGTAAAATTGCCCTTGCATAAATATAAGTCTGGATAAACCTAATATTACATGGACAAGCATCATTACCGGCGAATTTTATAGCAGCATGCTGGAGTTTTTATATTTGAATGATCGGTATAAAATCAAAAAAAGTTGATATTACATATAACATTATGGATAGTTTTGCTCAGGAGACTATTTTCTTGAGTGGATCATTGTGATTTTCATTATCTTTGAGGTTGTCTTGACGAGCTTAGAAATTGTAGGATGGATGCCATGAATCAAGAATCTTATTCAACTATACTGGGTCTTTTCTACATAAAAGAAGGGAAAGTTCTAGTCCCTTTAGCATTTTGAAATTAGACATATGGAACACGAAATCCTACTAACTACAACTATTGAGTATTAAACTATTAGGGGATGGCATATTAAAGATATATTCTATCGAGATATATGATAAACTACATAAAATCTTTACGGAGGTTAAACCGACAGTGCTCAGTGCCTACAACATTTTTTGAATTAGTAAAGGATAGAAAATGGGGCTTATATTACGGAATTTTTTTGTAGCGCTCGCTCCAAGCAACTATTTGCTCAAACACAAGTAATTTTGATTTAAAGAATACTAGTCCTACTTGTCGTTCGAAATCAAACCTGATCTTATCTTCTCTTTTTTTCAGACTTGGCCTTTTATTATTTCACTTAGTCCAAACTAATCTAAACTAGATTGGAATTTCAAATACCACCAGACTAAATTTGTTCTTTCATTTCCATGATAAAACACGGCTTCTTATAAAAATCGATATTTGACCAAATGACATTTTAACCAGCAGACGTCCATATACTATTTTCAAAGGAGGAAGGAAATTGGTGTATAGACCTACCGTAAGATACCCGGACGTTTATAAAAGTTATATAGAGAATGTGTTTAAAGTGACTGATCTGGATCGTAATCAAATTATCCGTTTGGCCTTATTTATAGCTGCACACTCAAAAGAATATAAAAGTATTCTCCAAAAACATAAAATTGCTGACGTCCCTCTCCCCTGCCCGCATTGGGGGCGGGATGAAGATGGTTGCTGGAAAGATCAAAACTATATAAAAAAATATAATCTAGCCCCATTCAAAATTACTGAACAGGGTGGAATTAAGATTATTTTAAGTTAATTATTTCTTTTTAGATTCATTTGTGCTCTTTACGTAATGTAGCGTGGATGCCTTGTTAGCAAGCTTTTCTGCCAGTTCCTTTGAAATATCTTTACTCATTTCGTATCACCTCACTAAAAAAAGCCTTGCCAATAATTCTGTAATAAATACCTCCCTCCACTCTTGGCATAACAAAACGAACTAACCATCTAACCAACCAACCCAAAGAAAAAGACAATTTTAAAAGGGGGAATAGCAAATGGGAAAGGTTAAACATTTAAATCCGGTTCTATCTTCATCAAATAAAAAAATGATTGAAACTCAAAAAAGAAAAGTCCGGTCGGATAAGCTGCATGACATTAAGGTTCCCGTGGACGAGTCCGTGGACATGGTATTAAGAAAGGAATCCCGACGATACTGGAACGGGTCTAAAACAGCCTTTGGCACGGAAATACTGTTATTTGGACTTACACAGGTGCTCGTATATCCTGACGTCAACTATACAGACCAGCCTTATACGGTTCATTGCAAAGTAGATCATGACACTTATCAAAAAATAGGCGATTATGCGGACGTTTGGAAATGCAGCATTCGAAAAGCAGCTCATCGAATATTTGTAGAAGCATACAAAAAGAAACAGCTAGGGGGCGTAACTGATGGGGAAATATAGCCAAGCTAATCTTATTCATGAAGAACTTGCTTTAATTGGATCATCAAACTTCATAGGTAAAATTATCCATAAATTAAATAAATCTTCTACCGTCTTACTGAGTATAGACGTCCCCTTGAATCTATTTTTAAGAGCAGAAGTTTTTTGTGAAGATATTCAAGACCTATCAGACATGCATTTTGAACAAAATGACTTAATGAATCTTTTATATAATGACTTCTTACTTTTTGCGAAAAAGAATCCAGATTCCAAGTCCTTATTCCGATTGCTCACATCATTGGATCAGTATGCTGGTAAAGATTCAAGACTTGAAAAGTATGGGGAATCTTCCTTTAAATTAATCCATCTAGATAAGAACCAAGAAATGAAAACTTTGAATTTACGCATGAGAAGAAAATTCGCTTTGCGTGGAGAGGTGTTGCTTGCAGATATGGATGAAGTTCAACCAGAACACGGCTACACATTAGAAAAGGTATTTGAACTTCTTTATATTGATTTTATTGATAAGTTTAGAAAAGGTAATCATGTAGATGTCGTAGAAAATATCCTACGTCTTCTTGATGATGAAATTGAATAAAAAATACACGTAAGGGTAGCTTCAAAATCTATCACCACATACACTGTTGATAGACTTTTCTCACATACCAAAACTTCTCTTGTTGCGAGTTTAGATGTTAGGTAGACTACTAATCTTATCCTGCGTTTTTAACTTGAATAAGTTTAACAATCTAAAACTCCTAACATAAGAAATACCAGATCCTCCCCCTATTCATATGATGATGGAACATGATAGGTTGGGATGGAACATCTCAAAAAAAATAAGCATTGTTTAGATGCTTATTTTGCGTTTAACCACTCTTTCATTTTTTCTAAGCTGACTGTATATGGACGTTTAATTAAATTCCTTTCATATCGGGACAAGGTACTATGTGAGATTCCCATTTCTTTAGCAGCTTCTAAAATGCTTAATCCCCGATCGTTTCTTTCCTTATTCATCGTTCCAGGGGAAACCATTTTTTCTTCGACCATCTCCCTGGTAGCGACAGTCTCCTTGTCCGTCATATCCTTCAACATAGTTAATAAATTCTCTGCGTCATAGTCCTGATCACCAATCAATAATAAGTCCTGGTAATCTCCCATTCCCGTTATTTCATAAGGGGGTATGATTTGAACACGGGCCTTTAACCAGGTGTTTGCGAACCAATTCCTTTCCTGCTCTATTTGCTTCTCAAGGTTATTTTCCTTATAGCCCCAACCTTTTATTATTCCATCCTGCTGCAGGGTGTCCAATATTTCTTCAAATTGTTCCCTTATCCTTGAACCATATCTCGGGTTAACATCCAAATCCATGACTTTTAAAAGGCCTTTATCTCCACCGATATGATAAGCCCTAAGATAATCCGCACTCTTCTGGCGAATTCTCCATTGCCAAGACAGGTATCTGGATAAGCGTTTATGGTACTTTTGCTTAATTGGATGGTATTCAAGTGTCTTTAATGCAAGAAGCCCACTGCTCCTTTGGGAACCATACAAGAAGTTGGCAAGCAATTCCCCTGGACGAATGCTACATTCATAAATACCAATCGGGTTATCCCCCCGGTAGGCCACCGTCACACTATCAACCAAAAACAAGGGATTAAACTGAACTTGTCCAATTTCTTCAAAATCTCCCTGATCCTCATTAATGAACCTCAAATTCTCTTTTTCAATTCTAATCCATATCGTTGTAAGGGCGGCCAATCTTTTCATGATATCATCGCGCTCTTTTTTCCGGTAAGACATTTGATAGCCGTCTACATCTTCCTTCCGCCCTTGCAATCTCCTAAGATTCAAAGCGTCATCTGTATGGAAATGAATCATTTGGTCCTTATGTGTAGCCTGTTGCATCCAAAGAATAGAGACGATATCAAAAATGTCTGCGGTTAAGTCGTCCATAGACGTGATGGCTTGAGAGGTGAGGTTTTTCCATTGTTCGATGGCTACATTCGATTTCATCATCAAATAATCATTTTCTGCCCTCACTTGAGCCGTCGCCTCTAACGCCCGTTCCGCAATTCTTGCAGTAGGGATCTCAGTAGCAATGTCGAATTCATTTTTACTGATTGTCTCCCTTAATTTATGAAATAATAAGGCCGAACCGGACTCAGCGAAATTTTGATTCAATAAGGCATTTATCACTTCCCTATTGCTAGACTTTGGAGAATCGGAAGAATTCTCTTCTCCTAGTACTTGTATGTATGGAAGTACAAAATTTCTAATTTCATCTATGTAATCATCGACCCACAGTTCCATTTTCTCGAACTTCAAATCATATTCTTTCACCAAGCTATCCAAAATCACAAAAAATGCCTTTAAAGTTTGACTAGGCTGGTAATCATCTTGACCTGACATAAGTTGATTAATATCCATTTTCCATTCTACATAGATTTGAGGATAATCTGGGAAAATTGTTTTCATGACATTCAAGAATTTTGTTTGCAGGGTTTGTAACATTACTCTTTACCTCCCCTTTCTTCTATGTAATCAAGTGAGCACTGTTGGATGTAATCTTGAAAAACAACTGTTTCCAAAATACCCAAGTCATGCAGAAAGCTAATCGACTCAAAAGAAAGAAACTGAACGATCGGTTTTTTTTCCAGGATGGCATTTTTCAACTGTTGGACGTCCTGTTCCTGATAAAGGATAAAATTCCCTTTCTTTTCTTTCAGGTCATTAGGGGAATAGATAGTATCTTTAAAAGGTTGATTATGTGTACATTCATACACCCTCTCACCTTTTATATAATAAGTCCTGACACCAAAATCTTTCCCAGCCTTATAAAATTCGATTTGTTTTCGAAACCAAATGGGACCACTATATAAATGGACCACTGGTTTAGGCAACACGCCCCGCAGTTGATAGGTGGAAACCTTTCTGCGATCCCATCCGAGAATTTCCCCCACCTCTTTAACACCTACTAAAAAATCCATATTAGTTCCCCTTTTAATCTAGTAATATGGTAATTATGAGTGAGTGGTGTTGCTTTTGTCAACACACGGGTTAATAGAGAAATTTCTTATATTTGCTTTCATAATGTGCACTACAACACTTCTTTTCTGCAACAGCCTAGCTCTATTGCTCAAAGTAGTTCCAGACGGATCTGGACAGCTTTGATCTTTTCAATCTGACGTTTCCTCTCACTATACACAAGTCTCTTAGAATAAAATTTTTAGTGTTTATTTTCACTGAACCCTTACGTACATTTATTATTTTCTGTTCAATAAGAGAGAAAATGACGCTTACTTGCACAGGTATTTGTGCAAGTTTTGGAGATTTTCGTTCTATTATAGATAATCAAACCTGGTTATATAAGCATTTCTTTCAACTCTATCGTTCAGGGAAGACGTTTCCTTTTTCAATGTGCACACCAATATATGGGATTGCATCTATTCTTTCATTTGACGTTTCCTCTCACAATGTGCACATAGAGAAGGGGATAGAGATTTATCTCCCGTTAACACAACTATATAAACTCGACATCGTCTTGCACAGCTTATCCATGATAAACTGTGCAACTTTTTTCCGTTTTGACGTTTCCTTTCACAATGTGCACAATTCCCTATAGGTGATCTGAGATTCTTAAATGTATTTTAACAAACCAACCATTTACACTCCTAAATTACCAACAAAAATTAAGAAACCCACACAAATAGTGCCAAATTAATCTCTTTTTGTTCTAAAATGATCCAAATGACGTTTGCTCTCACACAAACTTGCACATATTTCTGTGCAAGTTTTTTTATTCATGCCCATTTTTGGATGGACTTTTTTATAAAAACACTGATATATCAACGTTTTCCCGAATTTCCTCCCCTATAAATTCTTGACGTTTCCTTTCACACCATGCACAAACCTTGAAAAAAAATGACGTTTGCTCTCACACAAAATTTTTTAGAGTTTTTTCAAACCCTTGCCCCCCAAGGGATAAGCGCCCGTTGTGCAACTTTGAAAACCCTTAATAAAGGACACCATTTCCTGTTTTTCCATTCTGCTATAATTAAAACTATAAAAATAGGCGAGAGGAGTGCCAAAAATGAAAGAATCTAGAATAAGAATCCATGGTTTTAAAATGCATCACGCTATCTTAAAAGAATTCCATTTTCTTCGTGATCAGTCATTTGAGCGCCCTTCTGCTTCTGCCTATGTCGTATATATGACCATGTTAAACCAATTACACGTAGAACAAAACCAACGAGGCATGCTTAAGGAATATAATCTTGCTTACTGGGCAAAGAAACTTGGAATTTCTTATTCTACCCTATGGGGAGGAAGAAAGTTCTTAGAAGATCATCATTTTGTGAAAGAGGAAATCCACGAAGGGTTACCTGTTATCGTGTTAAAAGATGTTGAAAAGTATAATACACCTGAACTTAATGGTGTATCTCTCAACTACCTAATCATACCGCATGCTCTTTTTGAAACGAATATTTTAGCAGAATTCGTACGGACCTCCAACCCGGAAGGAATTGAACTTCTCTTATCCTTACTTAACCAGTTCCGGACTGGCCTGTCTTTCAGCAAGACAGGTGAAATGGAGAAAATCAAACAAGAACGGACTATGAAGACACTCAAACTTCAACTAAACAAAAATGCAAAGGGGGTTCGTAAAACTTTAAGCGTTTTAGAAGCTCTATTTTCCATCGAATTCACAGGGGTGGAAATTCGCGGAAAGCAAATATGGATAAAAAAAGCCTCTTTTTCCTTGAAGCCGGAATGTGTGGAAGAACACTCGGATGAATTCAATGTCAACTCACTCATGGCGAAACTATCCAAGGAACTCACCTACTTCTTTGATGGACATCAAATTAAATTTAAACCAAGGGACCAAATTGATGTCATGATTTCCTATAAACAGGAAGTAATGAATAAACTGAACTATCTTATGGATGAGGACTATGAAAGCTTCACCATACGTGATCGATTCATGAAAAATTTCTTTTTACAAACAATGGATCAGATAGGAATTCATATACATACTGAAAAACAACGAAAAGGATCTTTCCATTTCTACTCGATTGGCGCCTTTTTCAGAATGGCCTTTAGAAAGTACCTTCCTGGGGCCTTGAAAAATATTCCTTATGAATTAATCCATGAAGCCAAAATCAAAGAATACACCAAAACCGGCCAAGCGCCAGAGCTGCACGGTGTAATTTAATAGCTAACCAGCCTTGTGAAAAAATAGGTCATTCACAAGGCTATTCGAATATACTCTCAAAAAGTAGAAAAGCCTTTACTTATAACAAAAGTCTTTCCTTTCCATATCTGCAACAGTTTTTGGCAGATTTATTGAGAAGGATTATTTTTTTGCGTCTGTTAGTCTCCGAATATTGCCTTGTGTAATAGTGGATATTATAAATATCATACTGTGTACTTGTGAATAATTTTAAAAAAGCCCTCTGTATATGTGACTTCTTTTACATTCTATATGTGGGAACGTGGAAACTCTGTTATAGCAACACTTATAAATGGCTAAATCCCTTCTGCCTCATGGGTTATACCCTACAATTAAAAATTGCCTATTAGTTTTGTTTCTTTTATTAAATTTGTTTTCTCTTATTAAAAATGCTTTTTTATTAAATTTGTTTATTTACGAATAAATTCCTTCAAAGAGAACAATTAAATAGTAGATTAATATGAAGAAAAAAAATCTAAATCAAAACAGCTTTCTTTTAAAAGATTACCTGTTGAATTTTTGTTAACTTTATACAATCGCCAATAGATTCCAAATTATAAATGTTAAGCTACGGACACCATTCTAGAGAACCGTTCACAAAAATCGATTTTACCAATATTTCTAATACTATACCATCCAGAGGATACAAATATAGGGCCCCTTAGATAGGGCCCTATATTTGTATCCTCTTCAATTCAATAAGGTCTTCTTCTCCCCTTTTTCCCCTCTTACTTGCTAAACATGTATAGAAAGCCAATGAGAAGCTATAGACCCCATCTTTGAACTGCATAAAGCAAATGACATTTTAACTCCTAGTATGAAACAGAAATATGAACTGCAGGAAAATTTTCCATAAAGTTCTAAAAGTTTAGGGTTAGCCGATTTTTTTCTCTCACACTTAGACCAAAAATTATTGAAAAGGGACCATTAATCTTCCATGGTTTGTTCTAGAACTTTATTTTCGTTTGTTAGAAGTGCTGTTTCAGATTTTAACCTTTTTTCTAAAGCGAGTGACTCTTCTTCAATTTGACTAATCTTCTGCTTTATTGTATTAATTTCTTCAAGAAACTCCACTTCTATATGGTCAGCTTTAATGTCTCGTTCATCCACCAGTATTTCAGCTTCTAAATCAAGAGTATCTTCTGTATTGTTTTTTGTAAAAAAAGAGAAAAAACCTGTATTCTTCTTTTGTTCCAAACTTTTGCGTAACACATTAGCTGCTTGTCGATCCATTTTTCGATTTAGCCGATGATTTTTAATTTTTTCTTCAATGACTTCAATCTGTCTTTGTCTATCAGCTATCCCCGTTCTTCGTCTTAGCAACTCCACTTCAATTAGATTGATCGTATTTTGTATAGTAAAAGTTTTCATCATTACATTTTGCCTTCTATCAAATTCAGAAAATAATTGATCTAAAGTTTCTTCATTATATTTACTCCCTTTTGCTTTCCCACCATTTTGTTGGGGGATCGATTTTAGCGATAACTTAACTTGGATATCGGAGATTGTTTCGCCCCTCTCAATTGCCAGTAAAGTCATATGGATTTTAAAAACGCTCAGGTACGGCAATCGTTTTTTTCTGCCTTCTACATATATTTCTAAGTATCCCTCTAGCATCCTAACGTAATACCTTAGGGTCGAATTAGCTATATGAAAGATTTTATCTGAACAATCAGTAGTTGAATACATGGCAATCGGATCTAACTCTAATATATCTGTCTTAAATAGACTGCCACTGTATTCTTTATCAAGGACCAACGAAGTATATAATGCATCGTCACGAAGTGCTTCTTTAATGAAATCCTTATTAACCTGGACTCTATTTGTCACGATAACCCTCCTCTTAACGCTAGTTTAACTAGAGCTTATTTTTATCTCCCTATCGCTAAGCGTCAATTTAACTTTATCTATAGTTTACCTACTAGATAAAGACTAATCAACTAAGTTTGCTGGCAGTAATAGAAAAAATGAAACAGATTCGATTCAAACTAATCTAATCTAGTTTATTTTGAAATTATTAAACTAGATTAGTCTAGTTTAATAAGTGGTTTTCTTTTTTAGGCTCTAAGTTAAAACACCGATAACGTCAAATTATCGGTGAATAACAGATGTAAAAAATCCTTAGCGATAACTTGCTGGAATATATCGTTTGTAAAAAACCAGTTAAAACACCGATAACGACAACTTATCGCCAAAATATCAATGTGCGTTAACCAATCACTCAATGTTTTTATGTTAATAACTAGATTAATTTTTATATACCGATAAACTATCGGTATAAGAATAGCGATAGTTTATCGGTAACGACAATCTATCGCTAGTTTATTATTGACTTTGATGAAAAGCCTCTATATATTGAATGTAAGTAGAACAGACTAAACTAGATTAGTTTGAAGGGGGAAGATTATGACAAAAATTGATTTTTTATTCAAAGAGGATTATTTAATTGCAGGAGTAGATAGTGGGAACATCTCTAATAAAATTACGTATATCGACCAGAATGGAAATGTTGCCTCGCTAAATATTGCGAGTATAATCGGGGAAAACGCTGAAACTACGGCCGAAGACATGCCAGATGAGAGCGCAGATAAATCTTTTCCAGATGATATGATTCTTCATTTACATATTAAAAGTAAAGCCTTACCTAAGAATCGAACAAATTCTTATTATACAGTAGGGGAGTATGCCCAAATATCAACGAATGACAAAAAAAATTTAAGAGAGACCAGCAGTGATGCAAGAGATAAATTAGGGAATGAAATCCATGTAGTAACAACTTTGGCGGGATTAGCCTTAGCAGCTTGGAAATCAGGTAAGACCCATACGGTAGACGTACCATTGAGTTTTGGACTACCAATAGAAGAGGCCAAACAGGCGTCTTCGGAAAAAATAAACTTGTATATGGGTGAGCATGAAATTACTGCAATAAAGGGGCCATATAAAGGAAAAACCATAACCCTTAATATTACAGATGTTCAGCTTAATGTGGAAGGCGTAACGAGCTACTTGGCATTGGCCTTTGATTTAGTAGATGGGGAAGTGGTGGAAACCGAATTTTCATCACAAATTCATGACGAGTTTGCAATAGCTGATTTAGGAGCTGGAACATTGGATTTAGCTCTTTATGATGAAAATGGTTTAAATTCAACTAAATCCACAAATCATCTGATAGGTACAAATAAATATATTGATTTAATTATGAAAGAAGCTGCAGAACTTAAGGAATTTGATAGCATACGGGCCCGTTTTGAAAGAGTTAATAAAACACCTAAGATTTCCTTTACACGTGAAGAATTCATGAGGAAGTTCATCAAGCCGGAAATCGATAAAATGATTATAAAGCCTAAGTATTCTCCTATCTTTAAAGCGACCTGGCAGTCTAAAACCGCAGATATTACAAAGATTGTTGATAAATACACGAAACAATATGCCGAAGAAGTGAAAGATAAAGTCATCCGGTATTTTGTTGATACAAACGTTGGGCAAATGATTATTGTTGGGGGAGGAATTCTCTTCGCCTATCAACACTTAGCTGAACTTAAAGATGAAGATTGTTTATTTCCTCCGAATATAGATCAAGCCAGTTTCTTTACTAGTAAGGCGTATCTCTTGAAAAATATTATTGCTGAAATTGAAAAGCAATCAATTGAAGCTTGAATATTAAAGAAATGAGAGCAGAAACATCTTCATGTAGTTATGTAGTTGTGATACAAGGTGGTGGGAACGTTGTCCAATAGAAAAATCACTCCAGGTCGCGGTATTCAATATACCCCAAAAACTTCAATAAAATGGGCTAATGAATTTAATGAGTTGGCAGACAGCTTTAAAAGCAGAAATGAACTTATTAGCGCGCTTATTGAAGATGGATTAAAGGTTCGAAATGGATCTTATAAGGAACAAGGTATTTACCTTCCACTAGACGCCTTTGCGAATGAACAATTAGCAATTTTGAAAACAGAGGAAGGGCAAAGGATTCTTTATAACATCGTTTCTTTAATTGTCGGAAATCCCGCAGGGGCGGCGCTTGCCCAGCAAATGGTGCAGCCGGTACCCGAGAAAAGTAAGCTTGCTTCCTCACCAATCAGCCTGTCACAAGGACAAATGAATCCTGAAGAAGATACTAAGGAAGGTAAGGTTCAATCAAACGAAGCCCTTTCTAAACTATTGAAGTTGGGGAAGATGACGAATTTAAAGGGATAGAAAAACCATATATACTTAAGAGGCTAATGAGTTGAATTAGCCTCTCTTTCTATTACTCACTAAGTCTGTCCGTCAGGCACTCTTCAATTAGAAAAGCCTTAAGGCTTTTGAAACCCCTTAAGGGCGTTTATAGCGTCAAAAACCTTTGTACTTACTTTTTTTATTTAATAAAAATTAAAACACCCTTAGAAATCCAATAAACAGCAATCCTCTAATCTCCGAATCTAACGCATTTTTTCCCATTTCTTTAATCATCACACCACTATTCTTTTTACTTTTCACCCCTTTCAAACTCCATTTATATTTACAACTCACTCCTAGCCAGCGACAAGGATTTATTACGGCTATAGAGTTAGAAAAAGAGCATAAGGAATATTTTTTTTGAGTGTTAAAATGCCCATTGTACGATTTAACCAGCCTTTACAGGTATTTAATTTTTTTTCGAATCTAATAAATAAATAAAAACGGCAAGGTTGCCTTTTAAAGGGTTCTAAGAGGGAAGATGGAAGGCCAAATTTCAGGAATGAAGTGAAAAGGATTAAGCCAGAATGAGTTAGCTTGCAAATGTAGCGATAAAAATACAGCAAAGACCGCAATTAAAGGGGCTTTGCTTAAAAATCCTTATACTTGGCTGGTTATAGCAATCGGCTTTTTCTTGGCCGGGTTGGTTGTGCTATAGTTGCCTTGTATTTAATGGCTTACAGTAACGAGGATGGCGCAGATAGTAACATGAGCAAGGAATTTATACCAGGGGGAACAGCTCAAATTTTTTTCCGGAGGTTTTAAGATATAAGACGCTTGTCAGGAAATACGCGTTACAAAATGGAGTGGGTGTTTCCCTTAATCTTTATCGGGAGCAGGGTCTTTTTTATTGTCCTCTAAGGAGGAAATACTATGTTCCTAGCAGGTAGAATCGAAAATTTTAAAGAGTACAGCAAGTTTAGCAGCATAAAAGAATTTAACAACACGATTGAAATGTTCCTATCCGAACATAAAAAAAGATTTCACGAAAGGAGAACTCGTCGCTTTCAAACGCCTGGTCCGATTCTCCGCAAAATACTCAGGTGTAGCCAACGCCAAGATCGGAACGCTCCTAAAAGCCATCAATGAAAAATTGAATGGGTTTGGGGTAAGCAAATCCACAAGTGTTCTAAGAAAGGAGCAGCATGTATTGGAGAAGGGCACTTATTTGTATTTTTTAACTAAATCGAGGATAGCAATTTCAATAAGATCGGATTTATTGAATTTCTGTTGGTCTGCGAAGCTATCCAGCAAAGCCCCAACTTCCTCATTTATGACAATCGTCTTCCGTACCTTTTTGCCTTTTTCTAAAGTCACTACTCTTTGATACAAGTCATCTCCATGACTATCTTGCTGGTCGTTAAGAACATATCCTCTTATTAAATCTCTAAGAATCGCTCTTTCTTCTGGTGTGAATTCTGTGTGAAGCGAACTTTTATCTTGAGTTCGTACGCTATTCACATCGAGGGGGATAGGATGTGAATCCTTTTTCGTGTCGTGTGAACTTTGATTCACATTGAATGCATGTATAGGTGTAGTCTGTTTCACCTTAGGGTGACTATTCTTCGATTTGATGAACTCAAACACTGATGTATAAAGAGGTTCTTCCCCATCACCTACATAGTGCCAGCCCTTTTGACCAGAGTTTCGATACTCATATCCAGCATTGTGTAAAGCTTCTTTTAATTTCTTCTCACCAATATGAACTTTCTCTTTTGCGATCTTTGCTATGGTATTTCCGGTTATCAATAGGTCGTCCAATATTTCCTTGATTTTCATGATTCACATCTCCTTCACGCTGATATCACTCTTAATTCACCTATTCTACATTCTGGTGTGAATTCCCTCCGATATTTCGAACGGAATTACCAAATTACCTTACACCATATACCCCTATTCAGTTCTAGCCAATGTCTTTTCAAATGTTCTAGATATTTAGTTTCTTTAATGTGATCTGAATTCCTTTTTAAAAAAAGGAAAATGCCCCCACCCCGGCGATAGACTGCCTAGCTAATCTTCTGAAGAAACTACTAAGATGAACAACCATGCAACACTAAATCGTAGAATAAGAGTCCAATTGTTTTCTAGTAACCATTGGAAATGTAAGCGCTTTCTGTTATAATAAAAATGGGTTGGATGGCATGTGTGGCTGTCATAATATCTGGCGTAGGCGGGGCCGATATCGGAAGAGGACTTAGAGGAAATATCCTTTTTTAGTTGAATAAAATCATACATAAACCTTAAATGTGAAATACGATAAACCCCTTTGCTCCCAAGGGGTTTATTTTGTATAACTGCGAACAACATGGCTAAGTTTCGTCGAAAAAACCAATAAAAAAGTGAAATAAAAGAGAAGGTTTGGTATTATCCCCTTCAGGTAGACAGAGAAAAAAGAGAACATGATAAAATGTTCTTAACTGTCAATCT
>NZ_LMBV01000039.1 GCF_001439925.1 Peribacillus muralis | reverse complement strand
CGGGACTCACACCCTATAGATTGCACCCATGCCGGGCGCACGAAAAAGCTGCCTTAAAGACAGCTCCGAGCTTCAGCTAACGCATCCATAGAATATTAAAAAAAAATGATTTGCGCGCTATAATGGAAGTACTAAGATATGTCCTCAGCTTTAAAATCACAGTATAAGGACAAATTAGGCATATATTATTCCACTCCACTTTCTAAAATCGTGAAAGACTTCTTATCACAATTAATTTCTGCCTTTGCTCCATATGGCAAAATGAATTTTGGTTCGGTATGACCAAAATTCAAGTTATAAAGAATCGGCAAATCCTCCAAATTAAATTCCTTCATAACTTTTTGAATTTCTTCTTTATACTCATCGTAATACTTTTCGTCTTGCGGTTTACCAAAAATGATTCCATTCACTTGTTGTAGAATGCCTTGTGCAGCATAATTTCGCAACCAATACTTAATAAAATTCGGTTCCGGTTTTTCTTCAGATGTTTCAAAGAATAGAATACTATCTTTCCAATATTTCTTATCAGGCCAAAGTTCTGTTCCTTTAGCAAACTCTAGTATTTCGATACAACCACCAATCAAATGTCCTTGTGCTACACCTGAGCCTTGAAGTACCTCGTAACCTGAATTTTTCTGCTTTGTCCGTCGTTGGTTCTTATTCTCTTCTATCCATTCTAAGTGCTCACTCGTCCATTCTTTAGCCGGTTGAATTTCGCCAATAATCTCATTTGAAAAGAGCGCTCGATTCACCATATCAATGGTATATGGATCCATTTCAACGTTTTCAGCAAAATCGGTTAAAATTGCTGGACCGTAAAAAGAAGAAATTTCCGCTTTATGACAAAATAAATGTGAAACTGTCACATCAGAGTAACCCATAAAAATTTTCGGGTTTTCACGTATAACATCAAAATCAATATAAGGAAGTAAGCGAATATTATCTTCTCCACCAATATTTGCAAAGATTCCTTTAATGCTTTCATCCTTAAATGCCGTCATCAAATCTGCAGCACGAGCTTGAGGATTTTGATAAAGATAGTCTACTCCTTTCAAACTATTCGGCATCGGGATAATTTCCAGTCCAAAAACTTCTTCTAATCTCTTTACACCTTGTTCATATCGCCATCTAAGTTCTGGATTACCTGCTCCCCCCCAAGAAGGACTTACTGTTGCAACACGATCTCCCGGTTGTAATTTCTTTGGCTTTATTAACACACTAACTCCCCCCTTATATAATTCGATTAGCTACGAATACAATCCACATAGTTGAAGAACATGGAACATGACTTTAATTTCTACAACAACAGCAAATTCACCTGCTGTTATTCAAGAATCTGGCCCAATTGTTGGACAAAGGTCAAACAGCACTCTTCAACTATCCTGCCCTTTTAGCTCTAACAGAAAAAATACTAAAATTGTTTCAAAATACTTTTTAATACCTAAAGCCCTCTTGGGAAGATTTACTTCAAGGTTATTTTAGCCAATCGAAGAATAGTTGCGTCCGATTTCCAAATCTGATTAGCATGAAGCATCTCTATCTGCATTATTCACTTTTCCCCGCTCCCTAACAATTACATTGCTTGTTAAACTAACCTGCCCCGATAGTTGCATAAGAAAAAGAGCTGCTGTAGTTCCATAAGCGTTATTGGTTGGGAAAATGAAGCAAAGAGGTGAAATAATCCAGTTGAAACTATCACCATGCCAACAACCGCATATATTTTAACGCATACTTACTCTGAATAAGTGATTCTTTTTATAAGTATGGAAAAAAATACAAAAACCTTAATAAAATAATAAATTTTGTTGGTTTTATCTTTACATTCAGTTGCTACTATATAAAAGGCCATTAAACATGTCCATAAACAGGATATATAAGGAGGAAAATGAAACATGCGAGAAATAAAGATACCTTGGAATGTTCATTCATTGATTGGAAAAAATTCTATGAAGAAGAGTATTCTGGCTTTGACAGCTACAGCTGTTTTAGCTGGCGGTTTGCCGTTGTCTTCTGCTGTAAATGCTGAAGAGTCCAAATCAGAGCAAAATAATCAAAATAAATCATTTTCTTTTAACGTCGCCAGTGATATTCAAGGAGACTTACGAGACTTTGAGGATACATTAAAGGACATTCAGGTGATTAATCCAACATCTAAAGCCTTAATTGTTAACGGAGATATTACAAATAACGGAGATCCTGCGCAGTATCAGGCAGTTCTCGATGTGATCAATCGGAATGAAAATCCTCAAAATATGTGGTATACACCTGGAAACCATGAATTTTATTCTTGGAGAACTGTTTCTGAACAAGAGCAATTCCAACGATTCTTAAACTTCGCAGATCGTGACAAAGTATACGACAAAAAAGAGTTGAGTGGCTATCCATTTCTTTTCCTAGGTACCGAGAAGTACATGCATTACCATGATGAAACCATGTATGATGAAGTAAACATGAGTGATGCGCAACTAAAGTTCCTTAAGGAGAACCTAGAATACTACACCAAGAAAGATAAAAAGAAACCAATCTTCTTGTTCTCTCACCACGTACTCAAAGATAGCGTTTCTGGAACAGACATACCTTTATATAGCAACGATTATCTTCAAGAGGAACAGTTATTAAATATCTTAAAAGATTATCCACAAGTTGTTCTATTTACAAGTCATACTCACCAAGATTTAAACAATGCAG
Organism: Peribacillus muralis; assembly: GCF_001439925.1. Classification (GTDB taxonomy): domain Bacteria; phylum Bacillota; class Bacilli; order Bacillales; family DSM-1321; genus Peribacillus; species Peribacillus muralis. The sequence continues at coordinate 19,776 of NZ_LMBV01000039.1, read as the reverse complement.
ACTGGGCAGGTAAAAAAGTCGTAGAGGGTGGAGATGAGCGTGGATTTACTGTTGTAAATACAGGAGCAATGCAAACTCTTTACACAAATAATGGAACGGGTGGAGAAATGGCTATTAATAGCTCCAATAACCAGTCTCTACAGGTCTTTGTAGATGGAAATGATGTTAAAATTCAAGCATACGACTTTGGTCAGAACCGTGTAATTAAAGAACTAGTAATTCACAACAACAAACTAACTCAATTAGCTCCAAATGTGAAAGTGGATGACAAAAGAGATCGCATTGTTGGAGCTACCAAACAGATGGAATATTCTATTGATAGAAAACAAACATGGATCGATTACGACCCTACAAATCCTCCTGTATTCTCTGGAAATCAAACAGTCTGGATTCATCATAAAGGTGAAATGAACTTAGAAGATGGACTTGCTCAACGAGTTAAGTTCACTGAAAAAATCGGCGGAATTACTCAAATTAGCAATGATGATTGGAAACTAGTTTCTGCCGATAGTTCTCATAGTAGTGATTATAGTGGAGAAAAAGCTTTTGATGGTGATATTTCAACTATGTGGCACACACCATGGAATACAGGTGCTCCCAATTTCCCTCACGAGATTGTAATTGATACAGGGAAATCTCAGGAAGTTAATGAACTGGGCTTTATCGCTCGTCAAAATGCTAGTAATGATATTCAAGATTATGAATTCTTTGTAAGTGAGGATGGAGTCAATTGGGGAGAGCCTGTTGCAAAGGGAACACTAGCTGATACAAAGGAAGAAATCTTGATTCCATTTAATAAAAAAACAGGGCGTTACATTAAATTTAAAGCTTTAAATTCTCGTATTGGACAACCGTGGGCGACTATTGCAGAATTAATTCTTTATACTTCGGCAAACAGTGATCGAAATTAATATCTAAAGTACAAGTCAGCTTTCTCAATTAAATAGGAAGCTGATTTTCTATGTTATTTTAAATTAAAATTACGAAATCAGCTAACCTGCCCCGTTAATCCTATAAATTATTTAATTGACCTTGCAACTTCCAACATTTTATTCCTAGATATCCGTGAGCTATGCATTTCTATATAAGTTCCTTCTTGTATCCAACGAAGTAAACCACCAGTAACAACTTCCCCCCTTTTTTCTAACTCACCACTATTACCCCATTCCACAAAAAAGCCCTTATGTCCGTTTATATTTACCTGTTCTTCGTTTATGTGCAATTCTTTATTAAAAGGTTTCTTGCCTTGCTTAATACTAATTTGCAAATATTTATCGTCGCTATCCATATAGTGCAAGTTAAAATTAGTAATTTTGTCTTTTCACCCCAAGGATATGTTTTTATTTCTAACGTCCAATCATTAGGAATATTTTGAGGAACATTGTGATTATATTTGATTTCTTTAGCTTGAACTATTAGTGGTATATTTTGAATTAGCATAAAAACTACTAATAAACGTATAAAAATTAATTTCACTTTACTAAGCTTTTACTTAAGTAGTTTTACCAATTTGATGTTTCTTATTAAACTATCCTGCCCCGATAGTGCCATAAGGAAAAGCTGCCTTCAAGACAGCTCCGATTTCTAACATATTCTTGTTGAGCAAAGTTGCCCCGTTCGCTCGATAATCTCGTTTAAATTTGAAAAGATTGAACCAAACATTTTTCATCATCGATAATTTTCTTTTTTTCTTCATAATCTATATTCAGCTCATTAAAAACCTTTCTCCAAAATATAACAGAAGGTATATTCTTAGCTAGTTCAACAACAAAGTAACTGCCTTTTTTTTGTTTGAACAATTCCTTTAATAATGAGATTGCCATACCTTTTCTTCTATATTTCTTCAATATAAAAATATCATTAATACTGTAATCATAGTCCTTGTTTAAAAACGGTCTTTCTAAAAGTAATAAAAACCCTACAACTGTCTTATCTTTCTGCAAAAAATATGGTGTTACCCCTTCCTTCTGCCAAATTAAATCAAATGAATCAAATTCAAACGATCCATCTGTCGATAGATCTAAACCGTCGGTATACTCTGAAAGGTCATGTAAATACAGGGAATATAAATTCTGAAGAATATGCTTTTCATCTTTGGAAATCGGGTTTAATGAACATGTCATTGTTATACCTCTTTGGATTTGAGTCATTGTTTTTTTTGTTATAAAAACCTTCTATAGATGGAAAGATGACTAGTTTAGCCGTTGCGTAGTCTAGATCTTGTACGGGGTCCACTTCTTTTCATGTGCAATTTGTTCCTAATCCGTACAGCCTGTTAGTTCTATAAGAAAAGCGAATTCTTTATTGATGAACGAGTATAATACCTTGGTACCAAATGACCTTGTCATTTATTTATGGTACCGTTCACCGCACCTATTAAAGCGGTGATTTTTACCTTTTAATTTAACACTTCTACTTTTAAATCGACGTTGCTGAGGAAGTAGCGGCTTGATCCGCCTTCACACAATCAATGGCAACAACGATTGCAATAATGATGGTTTCCATTTCTTCATCCATTATTTGAACCTTGTAGCTATCGCCCCAAGTGAAAAACTCCTTGCCCACTTTACCTACGATTTCACCATGCTGTAAAACTTGAAAATCCATATCCCACCAATTACCATGTACTTCAATGCCTGCCGCATCAATTGTATATCGTGCTTTAAAGAAGGAAAATTCCTTCTTTATTGTTAATACCTCTCGACCATTAACCTCAACCAAAAACTTTGGCAAAAAGCTGAACACCTTTTTCGTAATGAGTGCTACTTCATCTCTTGCCGTATTCATAATGGAGAAAGTCTTTGGAACTTGCATAAAACTTCCCTCCACGTAATATATATCCTTCTCCTGCTGATCCTTTACTGTAAATTTCCCGCTAAGACTGAATACCTTCTGCTTTATATAAAGCTGCCTCATCCTTATGCCTCCCAACCTTAAGTCTTTTACATTACTTACGTTTGAAATGGGCATTACTTCCAAACTTATGCATTAAATTCCAAATAATAGCTCCATTGAAAAATGCCTTCTTTCGGCTATCCTTAACTAAATTACCTTTTGTAAAGTCAGCCATTCATCCTTCGCAATCTCGCCCCATTGTTGTGCAACTCCTTATGTAATCTTTTAACTATCATGCTCTGTTAGTGTATAAAAAAAAGCTACCTTTTAAAGACAGCTCCGGTTTTAAGTCAACGCACGTTAGTTGATTACTAAACCCTGTATGGAAAAGATATGCCAGGATATATTCATATTATTACTGTATGGAAATAATAAAGGCAGCTAGATGCTGCCTTTAGTAAAAGCATGAAGGGACTAATAGTATACGGCATAATAAGTGGAGAAATCATTAATACCATATATAGTCACCTTCTTTAACATTCATTTTTAGTATTCATCGTTCCATTTTTTATCACAACAACATTTATGATCGTACTTTTTATAGCACTTATAGTAATATTCTTGGCAATCATAATCGTACTTCTTATAACATTTAAAGTTAAAACTGTCTTTTTTATCTTTATTGTTATTATTATAGTTATTGTTATTATTATAGTTATTGTTATTATTATTATTGTTATCATAGTTGTCGTAATATTTATAATCATTGTACTTTCCCATTCAAATATCCCCCCTTTTCCATTCGTTAAAATAGTATATTCATCAGAAATAGAACTGGAACGATGTTTGTCCTCATTTATGATAAATCAGCAATGATCCTATAATGGGAGAAAGGGATTCTGTATGTCAGGACTCAACTAATAAAATAAGATCAAGTAGGTAACTCTGAACTTAAACACCATTCACCTACTTCCTTTATCTGAAAAAGGGGGTAGAAATCTATTGGGGAATCGGTCCTAAAAAAATAAGCCTAATAGGCTTATGAAAATTAGTTGCTATTAAAAAATAGACCTGTAATATCAAAGTTTCCATCGTACCACTTAATTATTCAGATAAATAAAAAAACAAGAGGTCTTTCACGGATAGTCCAATTTATAGTAAAGTATCTCCTTATGTTTGTTCTAAATGTGGGTTTATAGTTTTATGTGGAACAACCTGACAAATTCAAATGAAAGGGATTTCTAATCCTTGTAATAGTCTTAAGATTGAATTTGAAGATTTATTAAGTTCGTTTCCCCATTTGCTACAAGTTTCCACTATTTGTCATCCCTTATCGTTTCTTTCCGTATTACTTTCTTTTATACGATTCCTACACTAATAAAGGTTCAATCCTTGTTCAACTAACCTTCCCCTTTAGTTCATTAAGAAAAGCGAATTTTCTTCGAGAATCGCACCACTTAGTTGAAGAAGTTACATGACCTTCTCTATTTCCTTTTTCTTAAATATGCCTACCAGTAGCATAATAAGTCCTATGATGAAGCCGATTGGGAACAAGTACCACATAATCAAAGCTGCCCACCCATCCCTAACAATAAATGCGTAGGTTAGCCCAACCGAAAAAGATAAGAATGGTGATATTGCCACCATAAGAGCGATCCCCCAAACAATGAGTTTTCTTTTTTTAGACTTACCCCTGCTAAGTTGATAAGCTACAAGTGCTCCTATAAATGCAATTCCATACCCAACGGCAAATGCCATCTTTTGTTACTCCCCTCTCTATATTTCACAATACTCTTATATATGTGCACCTCTGCTGATTTAGATTAGTAATCTTTAACAAAATGGCCCGATTGTTGAATAAAGGTCAAACAGTACTCTTCAACTATCCTGCTCCGTTAATTCCATACATTGTTAAACTCGAGCACCCGTTAATTTAAGATGATACTGGAAAAAGAGAGCTCATTTTTATGGTACAAATAAAATAATGAATAATATAAATACTGCCATACCAAGAAACACTGAAAAGAGCTGGATCCACCATTTTTCTTTAAATATCGTAAATAGCGTAAATATCATTATTATAAAAATCCATTTAGAAATCTCTTCATTATCCCTTCAACAAAGATTGCTAGTGAATTACTATATAACCTCTTTTATTAAACTCCCAAAGTTTATATAATATAAAAACTGACTTTATCGGGGAATTACAGATAACTTTTCAGGATTTGTATATTCACCAAACGACAAAAGGCCTTTAAAAAATGATAACGATGAAAACTTCCAGGAAATAAAAAATAGACAGACATTGGTATTTGGTAGGTGTTTCTTAAACTAACCAGTTCATTTGTTTATCCGTTTCATTGCACTGCAGGCACTCCCTTTCCGCGGGCGGTCCGTGAGCCTCCTCGGCTTTCTGCCTGCGGTGTCTCACGTAGACACGCATTTCCCGCAGGAGTCTCGTTGCCTTCCGTTCCATTCCACTGTGCATTTTATTAAAGATAGAATTTCCATTGCCCATAGGTTTGTAGGATTGTATGCTAAAAATGAGAGCTGTCTTTAACTCAACAAGCCATTGAAGATTACATTAACTTAAGACAAAATAATGACTCAAATCCTATACCAACCTTCTATAAATGGAAAAGGATGATAATTCATTTACCACATCTTCCATTGCTATCCCGCGAGAACCTTAACTAATACATTTCCTTAGGGAGACGAATAGCTAATCGTCCCCTAATCAAGGCTTGCGAAAGCTACTAGGGTCCCTTTATCACAAGATTGAAATCCGTTCTTTTCGTAGAAGTGACGTACATCTGGTGCATCTTCTGTTAAAAGGACTTTCTGACGTACATCTTTATATTTTTCAAGGACATGCTGCATCATGATGGTTGCAATGCCTTGATTGTGATATGCATGTAAAACTAAAATATCTTGAATATAGACTATTGTCAGTCCATCTCCAACAATTCGGGTTAAACCGATTAATTTCCCCTGATCCCATGCTGTTACTACAAGCAAAGAATGAAGTAACGCTTGTTGTAATTGATTTAAATCTTTTGTATAAGCATACCACTCAGCATCTTCATAAAGGCCTCTTAAGTCATCTTGCTCTATGTATTTTTGTTCTATAAATTTGATTGACATTATTTTTTCCTCCTCAACATTTTATTTTGAAGAAGATAAACGGAATTTCCTTTCAAACATAATACCTAATGAATGAATTTCCAGTTATAAAAATGAGGAATATCCCACTTCCGATGAAAACAATTCTCCAGAACCAATACGCACTTATAAAAGGTAAAATATCGATTTTTCCTTCTTCAATTTCCTTTATGCCCTTATACAGCCAATCGTACTGAAATAATCCAAACCATAGGAAAATAACTCCCGTTAGAAAGACAAAACAACCGCCTATCATTTCCTGCATTTCATCGAACTCCCTGCTTTTTCTTCCTACCAGTATATTACTCTATCACCCATTTCGGATTAATTTCTATTACATTTTCGGTAATTCTTATTGCAGCGCCTTTGACTCCAGAGCTCTCAATTAATGAAGGTATTGTATTATCAACATACCGTTGATGTGACTGATTGTTTTCCCATAATGAAGCAACCAGATATTTATCATTTCGTTTTGCATCTTTACAAAATACGCCTGCTAACATTCCAGATGAATCTGCTTTTTGCTTTTCAAAGTGAAGTTGTTTAGTTATATGTACACAGCAGTCTGCTATTCTAAGGAGATTTCCGTCACCTGAAATTTCTGTAATGTCAGTTGAATTTATATCAAACATTTTGTCGTAAATTTTAACGGAGATTTTCTTATATGTATTCCTTTGATTACTGCTCTCGAATATCTCATCGTGTTGTTGTTCCATGAAATGTTGATAGACATAGCGATCTTTCCAAAAAGATATAATATTTGCTTCATATGTCTTGTTTTTATTCCACCCACCTATTTGACCTAAAAACCCTTTTGTTTTTTTAAAATCATGCCATCTCTCTTGTGCCTCTGAAACTGGCAATATACTTTTCTCATCCACTTGGCACGTAATCCATTTTATTAACATATTAACATCCTCACCATAAGCCTTCCGGTCCGTTCATTGCTGTCTTTTCCATACCCCGACTGAACAGGGTGTAAAGCCACAGTTTTCATAAAAGGTTTGATGTTTAAGGTCATATGTTAAGGTGACGATTTCTAAGCCATTTCGTTCCGATTCTCTTAATAATTCTCTTACTAGCTTCACACCAATCCCCCTTCTTTGATAATCAGGGTGAACCATGATGTCTTCCATATAGCCATGCTCTAATCCCATGCCTGCAACATAACCGAATGATATAAGTTTGTTATTTTCGTTTCTTACTCCAGCCCAGAAATTGCAACGCTCAAGCAATCTAGGGTAGTCCTGATCACGTCTTGCCCAGCCAACAAGCTCTCTTAATTCAGGTACTTCATGATTAGATATAGGTACGTTTATTATGACTTTATAGTTCACGTAGTTCCCCTTTTCCTAAAAGATAAAGGCTGTCGGCTCGGCAGCCTGAAAAAATTCAGCGTATTTTCCCTGAGATATTCTGCTCGAGATTAGCATAACAAAAGAGCGCTAATTAATGAGGAGAGAGCAGCTACGAAGAAGGCTCCTTCATGCCGAATTACAAGTTTGATCCTCATGGCAGCTGAATTACTTGTTTTACGTACACAGGATACGTAATTGCCCCTGGGCTTAGCTTTTGAATGTTAACCCGTTGTCCTGCAGAGCTGCCCTAAGTTTGGGTAAGGAAGCTGGTCCCATTCCGTGAAATTTTAAAATCTCTTTTTCCGTAAATGTTGACAGCTGTTGTATGGAGGTTACCCCATTGTGTTCCAACGCCCGTCTGGCTGGTGCCGAGAGTTGTGAAAGGAACCCGCTTTCGGGCTTACGTTCCTGCTCACAAGTCGGGCAGGTCGGACAGTCGCTGCTTTTATAGTACCTGTGTCCTTTGCTACAGGTCCTTTGTTGTTTTGAAGTAGTCATTTTTAAGGTCTCCTAGAGTTTTTTATACACGAATTCTCTGTACTTGATAAAATCTTGCTTTTTATAAAAGTTCTTTGCCACGCTGTTCTCACACCAATAATCCAATTCTATTACATCTATTCCTCGATTGTTCGCCATTTGATATATATGTTCCATAAGACTTGAACCATATCCCTTATTCCTCTTTGTGTCCGCTATGCTGATTTGGTGTACATATACGGACTTATATCCTTTTTTAAACGCATTTTCCGGATATACTTTCAGCTCTATCCAAGCATAGCCGAGTGCTTCCCCGTCATCCTCCAACAAAAGGAAAAGGAAGCTTTCGTTATTCACAAGACTTTTGAAGTATTTTTTCACTTTTTCATAGTTATATTCCTTAAAATGTTCTGGATATAAATTGGAGTGTAAATCGTGTACATATTTATTAAGTGTAGCGATACATTCGAAGTTGCTCGTTTGACTGATTTTCATTACAAATTCCTCATCCATCACTATTTTATTTACACGTACGTATTTAGGGAAAATGCATGTTCAGTAAGGACATACACCGATATTGACAAAGGAAGAACTACCAAGCTGGCAGTTCTTCCTTTGGATTATGATATTAGCTTTGCAAAATATTCTCGATACTCGCTAGCTCTTCTTCTGTAAAGTTCAGGTTGTTCAACGCGGCAACATTGTCTTCGATTTGGCTTACTCTACTCGCACCGATTAATGCGGATGTTACACGGCCTTCGCGAAGCACCCAGGCTAAAGCCATTTGCGCGAGGCTTTGTCCACGATTGGAAGCGATCTCATTCAATGCCTTCACTTGACTAACGACTTGATCGGTCAGACGCTTTTCCTGTAAGGCGCCTGATTCCTTCGCAGCTCTGGAGTCTGAAGGGACCCCTGATACATACTTGTTTGTCAAAATGCCTTGCTCTAGCGGACAAAATGCTATCGACCCTACACCGTTTTCTGTGAGCACATCCTGCAGGCCGTCCTCAACCCAACGATTGAGCATGGAATAGCTTGGTTGGTGAATTAACATTGGTGTTCCTAAGTTGTCCAAAATGCGGATCGCTTCTGCCGTTTGTTCTGCATCATAGCTGGAAATACCGACATACAGCGCTTTTCCTTGCTTTACAATCAAATCAAGTGCTCCCATTGTTTCTTCAAGAGGGGTATGTGGATCCGGACGATGCGAATAAAAAATATCAACATAGTCAAGTCCCATCCGTCGTAAGCTTTGATCTAGGCTAGAAACGAGATACTTTTTGGAGCCCCAATCTCCATATGGTCCGTCCCACATATGATAACCGGCTTTTGACGAAATGATAAGTTCATCCCGATACGGAGCAAAATCCGTTTTTAATATTTTTCCAAACATCTCTTCTGCAGATCCCGGAGGCGGACCGTAGTTATTGGCCAGGTCAAAATGAGTAATGCCCAAGTCAAACGCCCTGCGCACCATGTCGCGACCGTTCTCGAACGTATCCACTCCGCCAAAATTATGCCATAAACCAAGAGATATAGCTGGAAGTAACAATCCAGAATTTCCCGTTCGATTATACTTCATTTGACTATATCTCTCTTTACTAGCTTGATACACCATTACAATCCCCTCTTTTCCTATGTAAAAAATTAGATAGTATTTCCATACGATTTTAACATAGTGAGCACATTCATACACTTTTTGGAAAAATATTTTTTTGAATTTTCATACTTTACGAACAAATGGTCAGTTTTATCGAAATTGAAAGTAGGGAGACAACTATTCGGAAAAATCCATTCAGGCTGATATGATCCTCTTGGTACAAGCACGGTTTTGTAAAACCATTGTTTCTTGATTCCAAGTGATATTACAGTATTGTTCGTTCTATTTTTCTTCTCTAGGCTTGATATTGAAAGGAGTGGGTTCTTCTTTCTTAACTTTCTTTGTATCTGTATACATACTTGAACGTAAACGGATAAATTGATAAAGATGTGTGACAATCACTTTCAGAATGGCATAACCCGGAACTGCTAGAATAATACCTACAATTCCGAAAAGATTGCCTGCAGTCAAAATTACAAAAATGACAGTAATGGGATGAATGTTCAAGCTTTTTCCCATGATTTGAGGTGATATTAGCTTACCTTCAAGTAATTGGACGATGATCCATACAACAGCCAGTTTTAGAACCATGAATGGTGACATGACAAAAGCAATGATAATAGCCGGTAAAATAGCAATAATCGGTCCCAAATAAGGGACTACGTTTGTCAACATAGCAATAATAGCGAGTAATAACGCATAGTCAATCCCAATAATTAAATAGCCAATAAAAAACAAGACACCGATACAAGTAGCAACAAAAATTTGACCTCGAATGTATGAACTTAAGGCATGATTCATGTCCCCAAAGATTTCTTTTGCTTCGGGACGTGTTTGATTGGGTAAAAGTCTTACGATGTATTTCGGTAAATCTTTACCATCCTTTAATAAATAAAAAAGGATAAAAGGTAAGACAGCAAACGCTAGGATAACTTCAGTGAGTGTACCAATAAAAGTAAGAACGCCCTGTGAAAAGCCGGATATATATTCGTTAAGATGACCGGAAAAACTTTTAAAAACCTTATCTATGTCGGTATTAGTCGATTGAGCGCCCTGTTTAATATACTTATTTTGAGAAGCATCCTGAACCATATCTTGAATATCATGACTGATTTTTGGAATGTTATGTACTAGACTTTGTACTTGATCCTTTAAAGGGGGGATAACAGATAAAATGACGATCGCCAACACACCTATTATGACTAAATATAGTAACAGAACAGATAGAACCCTCTTATTCCCCTTCTTTTCCAAATAATTAATCAATGGATTAAACAAATAAAAGCAGACACCAGCTAATAAGACAGGTAAAAAGATCGTTTGTGCAAATATTGCGAACGGCACCAGAATAAAAGTGATTTTAGATAAAGCAAAGGTTGTGATGCTAAGTAAAAAGGTGATTATCGTATATACAATGAATTTGCTATTTAGGATCTTCTTTTTGAAAAAAGTATCCCTTGGGTTTCTGTTATCCAAAATTGACCAACTCCTTATAAAAACCTGTAAATGGGGAAACAATTACCCACTAACAGGTTTTTTCATTTTTTATTCTTTGTATGGATATAAAAAAATTAATTGGGGGGATTAAGTCTTTTGTAACGTGCCTCTGCAAACATATATATACCGTATGCAATTAAACCAAGTGAAACAATCGTGAGTATCACAGGTCCAAACGGCTGATTGGCCAACTCAGCAAGTGCGCCATCGAGACCTTTGGTTTCATCCGGGTCAGCTTGGATAGCCGTTTTAATAAGAAAAACTCCAATAATACCAAATATTACGCCACGTGCAGAAATTCCAAACTTCCCAAGGTATTTACTCCACTTCCATTCATTTTGGCTCATTTCATTCTTTTTTAACTGTTTTTGAAAACGACCGGACAATGCCACAAAAATCTGACCTATTCCGACGATAAGAATGACTGTGCCCGTGATGGTAATGATCGTTTGCCCAAATGGCTGTGCTAGCATTCTAGCCGATAATGTTTGATAATGTCCACTAGATGTATGAACTCTTGTATGAAGTAAAATTTTTACCGTACTGACACATAAACCAATATAAATAACAGCAACCACCAAATAACTAATTCTGCTAACAATGCCTTTCATCGTATAACCCTTATTTTCAGGGTCAAAGATTGTCCTTGTAATTTGCCAACATGCATATCCACTAAGACCCACAGCTAAAATGATAAGCACTAGAAATCCAAATGGTTGTTTTCCAATGGTATATAAAGCCCCTTGTGATGTTGTTAATTTCCCTCCTAGACCGAATGCCGTTTGAATGGCCAACAATCCTACTAGGAAATAAACAAATCCTTGAGCCATATGCCCAAAACGAGCAAAGCGAAATAGCCATGGCTTGGCATCTGCTTTGGCTTGACTTAACCCATTACCAAGAGCCTTCTTTTTATCAAACAGAGACTTTTTCATCCATAAATCTCCTTCACAAATAGAATAAATAAAAGCTAGCTTATTAAGCATTAGAATGTAGCTAACCAAAATTAAAAGTAGTAAAAATACTCGTAGTTTTTTAATTTACGACTAAGCTTCCTCTGTATAAATTATTAATATAAAAAAACGGACACATGATTTGTGTCCGTTTCAAAATTCAACCACGTTTTCTCATACTTCTTAAAATAAGGCTGATAATAAAAACTAAGATAATGGCCCCAATAATAGCAGGTATTATAAAGAAGCCTCCTACTTCCGGTCCCCAAGACCCTAAGATAAGTGAGCCTAACCAAGCGCCGATAAAGCCAGCAATTATATTCCCAATAATTCCACCCGGTATATCACGGCCTGCAATAAGACTTGCAATCCAACCGATAATTCCTCCAATAATAAGTGCCCAAATAAAACCCATAAAATATTTCCTCCTTTAAAATAAAAAACATAAAATGATGAAAAATGTATTAATGTATTACGGTAGTAAATTTCCCTGTATCGAGATAAATAAACCTAATAAAAGAAAAAAGACTCGACAATCCTCCATCTCAAAAGAAAGAGGTACTAAGATTATTGGAATAAGGTACCCCTTTTTACACTATAAAGAATGTTAGTTTATGAATGCACTGAAAAGTACCACATGATGTAATCTTCATCTTCACCCTAACTGTTCAGAAATGGTAAAACGAATTGTAAAGTTCGACTGCTAGACTTACAAACATAAGCCTTCAACAATTACCCGCGAAAATAATAGCTCGGACGATGCTACTTTTCCTTATTGAATGTTTATATAGTCGGAGAAAGGACTCTGCATGAAAGGGGATAAAAGCGGATGATTTATGAGGAAACCTACCACTACCTGCTAAGAAATGTATCTTCCACTGAATTCGATACGTGTTTGTACGCCTTGCTTCATAGTGATTGGGATGGGGTGATCCAGAGTCCGCTTCATCTGATGGCACGCGGCGTCGGAACAACAGAAAAGTACTTAAAGCAGATCATCAAGAAATTCACCACGCCTACAGGGTCTCTTCAAAAGGTGTTCGTGCCTGTTCATCAAGACGGAAATCTTCTATATAAGTTCAACATCGGCCCTGCCAGTAATCTTGGTTTTAATAGGAAGACTGACCGTTATTGCAAGAAATACCGGTTTTTTTATAGCGATGCCTTCAAAGGCTTAAGCATTCATGGAAAACGGCTGTTGCTGATGGCCGCTTTTCGCATGTCCGTTTCGAAGTCGGAACAGGTTTTATTCGATTACGCTGAAATCGTTCCTGATGGTCATTCACTCTTCACAAGGAAGCGTTTACTGGATGCAATCGCTTCAGTCCATGATGCACTAGGTCATTTGGTGACGATTACTTTTGCTAGCAGAGCTTTTTCTAAGAAGGAAGTTCTTATTTTTACATTCAACGAAGGCATATTGGAGCAATATATGGAAAATCGGGCAGAACGGACTTTGCTGCGAAAAACGATATTTAACACGAACTTCCTAGGTCATATCAGTGATTCGGTATGCATGGAATTGGAACGGGTCGGCAAGTATGTTTACCGTTCATTTCTGCAAGACGCGTCCAACGATATTCAACAGGAATTGCTAAAGCTAGCCCGCTTCGTCTATACGCATTCTCTTAAGAAGTTGGGCTATGCCCTTCCTGCCAACAAGCATTTACTTCTGGCACCAAAACAGGCATCTGCCTATTTAAGTAAGATCATTTACAATGAAACCCTGGAACAGTTGGCAAAGTACGCCCACCAAGCAGAATCGATCAAAAGCTTGCTTGAACGCGAGCATTTTCATAAAAACATCTCACAGAAAGCTCTCGGCCGGGAAGTAAGTGATTCGGAAATGTCAGAACATATCAAGCCTATTCTCCATAAGCACCATCAAGCAGACTTCATCCGCCGCGTGTTGAATGACTGGTGTGAGAAATGGCTTATTTCCCGTGTAAAAAAAGGATCCGAGGAAGAAAAAAAGACACGGACGAACGAAGATAAGCAAACTGCTTCCGACTATGTGACAAGCATTAGAAACGATACGTATGGCGAGTTGGACAAGCTAATGGCCCTGATCCGCAAATTCGGCAGCCATGCCATTTCCCCGTCAGTCCGAAACTCCACACTCGCACATAAAAAGAAATCACTTCAATCCTTTTTCGCCATACAACAGGAACGTCTCGCATGAGTTGCACCCAAACTGCTTTTTTGTGATGTTCGTTGATATAATTGCAGTTTTGTTGATATATTTCTTTTTCGGCGATATAACTGCGGTTTTCGGTGATTTATTCCTTGTTTCGTCGATATAAATGCGGTTTTCGGTGATATATTCTATTTTTCGTCGATATAAGTGCGGTTTTCGGTGATATATTCTTTTTTTCGGCGATATAAATGCAATTTTCGTTGATATATTCTTTTTTTCGTCGATATAAGTGCAATTTTCGTTGATATATTCTATTTTTCGGCGATATAAGTACAATTTTCGTTGATATATTCTTTTTTTCGTCGATATAAGTGCGTTTTTCGTTGATATATTCTTTTTTTCGTCGATATAAGTGCAATTTTCGATGATATATTCTATTTTTCGGCGATATAAGTGCGGTTTTCGTTGATATATTCCTTTTTTCGTCGATATAAATGCGGTTTTCGGTGATATATTCTGTTTTTCGCAGATATAAGTGCAATTTTCGTTGATATATTCTGGTTTTCGTCGATATAAATGCGGTTTTCGGTGATATATTCTGTTTTTCGCAGATATAAGTGCAGTTTTCGTTGATATATTCTATTTTTCGGCGATATATATGCAGTTTTCGTTGATATATTCTGTTTTTCGTTGATATAACTGCAGTTTTGTTGATATATTTCTTTTTCGGCGATATAACTGCGGTTTTCGGTGATTTATTTCTTTTTTCGTCGATATAACTGCGATTTTGGGCCGATCTATTCTGTTTTCCGTTGAAATACCGGCGATTTTCCAAAAGGGACAGTATGTATGTTTCTTTTTTTTGGATTTTTTGAGGTATGTGGATGGCGGATGTTGTCTGTGGATTGCGGGGGGACGTTTGTGAGTTGGAGGTGGTTCACTGTGGTTGGAGCGGTTGGAGCGGTTGGATTCGTGAGTTGCTTTTCTGTACTGTGGATGGAAAAATCATGTCGGCAGGTGGCAATGGGGGCGGGCCTTAAAATGCGTCATGACAGCGTTCTTTATCATCGAGTTATCCAAGGGTCTAAAGTATGGGGCTATAAAAAGGAACTAACGAAAGCTTCTGAGCATCAGTATGGATAAGGAGATGAATAAAGCTAAAAGGCCACCATTAGAAAATGGATAGCCTTCTTCACTTTATGGTATCAATAGTATTTTCCCGGTACTTTTCCGGCTTTCCAGCAGTCGATGTGCATCGGCTCCGTTTTCCATTGAGAAAAGAGTCGGTTCATCGAGCAGGATTTTCCCGGACATGATCCATTCAAATAAATCCGCCGTTCTTCTTTTCCGTTCTTCATGGGTAGTCAATACGTTCCAAAGATCTCCTCCTATTAAGGCTTTGGAGGTATCCATCAACATTCTCGGATCGATTTTGTCTGGGTCACCGCCTGCCATTCCAAAGAAAACGACGGTTCCTCCAGTCTTGGTGGCTTCGAAACTATTCATTAAGGTTTGCCCGACAGATTCATAAACGACATCCACGCCGATGTTATTCGTTACGTCCTTAATTGAGTTCACCCAGTCCGATTCGTAGAGAAATACATGGGCGGCACCCGCTTTTTTGGCGACAGCGGCTTTATCATCGGATGAGGTTAAGCCAATGACCTGTCCGCCTTTCATTTTGATCATCTGCGTCAATAATTGGCCGACTCCACCTGCAGCCGCGTGAACCAAAACGGTTTCCCCTTTTTTAACAGGATGGCTGTCATCGGTTAAGTATTGTGCAGTCAATCCTTGAAGTAAAACAGAAGCTGCCGTTTCAAAAGAAATGCCATCGGGCAGCGGCAGCAGCTTGTCGGCTGGAACGGAAACCAGCTCCGCATTCGCATGGGGAACATCAGCAAACCCGACACGATCGCCAACCTTCACATGATGAACCTCTTCTCCGACATATTCGATGACTCCAGCGCCTTCATACCCTAAAATATAGGGAGGGTCGCCTACCAAATGGTAATTCCCTTTTCTTCTATATACATCGGCAAAATTCAAGCCGATTGCCTTCATTCGAACGATCACTGCCGATTTGGCGCGTTCCGGCTCCTCAATTTCCTTAACGGAAAGAACTTCCGGCCCGCCAAAATTATTAAAAACAAGTGCTTTCATCAACCTATCCCCCTTCAAAGGCTCTTCAATCTTTAAGATATAGGAAGCACCCTTCAATGGCAAGAAAGATGCTAACGCTTTCTCCGCCAAACAAACAGACTAACAGAAAAGCAGCATAAGCATGTGCCGATTTGAGGTTTAGTGTCATAAGCATCCTTTAAAGTTTTTATTAGTTTGTGGTTTTTGGTCGTTTTATACGTTTCGTACCAGGAAACGCCAGTTTGTGAAGCATGAAAAAACCGCCCTGCCTCATTAGGGCAAAAGCGGTAATCATTCAATCAATCGGTATTGTTGCCTGGTCCGTTTTTTCGTTTATTCGCCGAATATTCCTTTCCATGTGCTTCATGTTCGGCAATGATGACCTCTTCTGGAATATGGTTATTCTTTTTCGGTGAATTGACGCGGTTACGATGTTTTTTTCCCATGATGCAGCTCCCCTTCATACCATTATATATTAAGTACGTGCTACCGTTAGCTTGCCCGCCAAGCATCAAAAATACCGCTAAAAAGCACCTTCATAATAAAGGAAAACCGTTTGCGGAAGCCGAATATGTTCACAGGGAGGGATTCTATGTTTCCGGAATTGAACACAAAAAGGTTACGGTTAAGGGAAATCCATGAACATGATGCCGAGGCTCTGTTTCAAATTTTGTCTACTGATGAAGTTACTCGTTTTTATGGGCAAGATGCATTGCTCGATGTCCAACAGGCGAAGGATATTGTAGCTTCGTTTGCGAAGAACTACCTCGAAAATCGGGGCATTCGTTGGGGAATTGAACGAAAAGATACGAAGGAGTTAATCGGCACAATCGGTTTTCATGCATATAGCCCGAACTACAGACGAGCTGAAATCGGTTATAAAATCCATCCAGCACATTGGCGCATCGGATTTGCTTCGGAAGCGCTAAAAGAAATCATTGCTTACGGTTTCAACACCCTCCATTTAACTCGTATCGGAGCGGTCGTTTTTTTGGAGAACCAACCATCAAGCAATTTATTGATAAAGCATGGTTTCATCCAGGAAGGAATTTTAAGAAGCTATATTTATCAATACGGCATACCGCATGATACATATATGTATTCGTTACTGAAGTCATGACTCCCCTATTGCGACAATGGGGGATCCTTTTTAATGAGACGGACATCCGATTGCGCTACTATAAGGTCATATTTACTTCCTTGGGAAAATATCCTTTAAAGTCGAGGAGAAAATTAGATGTGTCGAAGATTTTCCATATTTTATCGCCTCATCAACAAACTGTTCCAGTGTTTCCATCGAATATGTACTGATTTTAATCAAATAGCTGTATTGACCTGCTAATCGGTGACACTCCAGAACATCTGGATGCCTTAAGCAAAAATCATAAAAGTCCTTACATCTATCTGTTTCGAACAAAACGAATGCGGTCAATCCCCTATCAAGCTTTTCAAGGGCTATTTCCGTTTTATATCCCTTTATCACGCCAGTATCCTCCAACTTATTTACCCGCTCTTTCGTGGCCGGAGCTGTTAAGGAAACCTGCTGGGCCAGCTCCTTCATCGACATGCGCCCGTTAGTCTCCAGCAAGGAGAGTATTTTTTTATCCGTGCGATCCAATTCAATCACCATCACTTTTCATTATTAAAGGAAAGCCTTTATATACATTATAAAGTAAAGAAAAATGGAATGAATGCATGATTAATGATATGTAATTGAAGAATTGCTTTTTATATAATGAATACAAATATGTTGTATGGGAGATGCTGCTATGAAAAAAGTATTGCTGCTGTTATCCAACGGATTCGAAGCGGTTGAAGCGAGTGTGTTTACGGATGTTTTGGGCTGGAATAAAGTAGAGGGCGACGGAACCACTGATCTAGTTACGGTGGGACTTCATAAGCAATTAACCTGTACCTGGAATTTTATCGTGCAGCCCGAATTTACAATCGATCAAGTGAATCTTGATGACTTCGATGCTTTAGCCATTCCAGGCGGTTTTGAAGAAGCCGGTTTCTACGACGATGCTTATGATCAGAAATTTCTTGATGTCATTAAAGATTTTCATGCTAAAAAGAAAATCATCGCAACGATTTGTGTAGCGGCCCTTCCATTAGGAAAAAGCGGGATATTGAAAGGAAAGAAAGCGACTACCTACAACCATCCAACCAGTATAAGGCAAACCCAGCTTAAGGAGTTTGGTGCACTTGTCGTCAATGATCCGATTGTCGTTGCTGACAACATCATTACCTCCTACAATCCTTCCACTGCATTCGGTGTTGCCTTTACGCTTTTGGAAATGCTCACCTCCAAGGAAAACTGTAAGAACGTGAAGGAATTGATGGGTTTCCATTAAGGCTGCTTTATCCAAACAAGGTTCCGGGTCCTCCGGAACCTTATTTACCGTACAAGTTTTATCTTTCCTCCGTATTTTCCCCCATGCCTTCTTCAAGGTTTTTGAGGTACACGTCAGATATCCCGTTCATGCCTTCCAGTACTTGTACTTTTGTATATTCCATACTGCCAACCAGTTTATTATGCTTCCGATCATGATTCTCTTCTGCGAGTTTGGATTGTGATTCAGTCACATTTTTCACCTCCATCATTTAGGGTGGCTAGTACAGAGGGAAATATGCAACAGAAGGCGCTTTGCTGCTATCATGAAAAATGGCGATGAAGTGAGTTTTTCATGATGATATACCTTTAAATATCGAGGAAAAGATTATAATATCGAGTTTTTTTAAAAAATCAGCTGTTTTCATCGAGCGAAAGGGATATACTATAGGATAGCTTTTATTACATTATTAAAAGTATTTATATTTAACACTTTGTGTAATATGTTACAACTTTTTCTAACTAAATCAACAAAATGCTTATTGCAAAGGAGAATGGGATATGTCAGAAACGATTGCCCAATCACAGTCTGAACAATTAAATGCACGTCAAGATGTACTGGATCAGCTTTTAAAGCCTGAGGTTCAGGAATCCCTCAATACTTTAGTCGATCATTTGCCAAAACTAACTGAATTAGTGAATATTTTAACAAAGTCTTATGACTTCGCTCAATCAGTCGCAACGGATGATGTCCTGAAAAACGATACAGTCAGTGCCATTTCGGAAATCGCAACACCTGTGGTCGATTCCGTGAAGGGTCTTGCAGCTACCGCAATCGAAGCGAAGGACCGCGCAGAAGCGAATCATGATGTAATCGGTGTTTTTGGTCTGTTAAGAATGATGAAGGACCCAGAGGCACAGAAGCTATTCCGTTTCGCACAGGCGTTCCTTGAAGTTTCTTCAGAACGTAAAAACGATAAATAATTCTTAAAACATTCCATTAGTAAGGACGGGGATTAACTATGTCAAAACAAATCGTCATCTTAGGTGCCGGATACGCTGGATTACTCTCTGCGTTGTCGGTACGTGAATATTATAATAAGGATCAAGTCCAGGTTACTGTGGTGAACCAATTCCCAACACACCAAATCATCACCGAATTGCATCGTCTTGCCGGCGGTTCAATTTCTGAACAAGCTGTTTCCATTCCGTTGGAAAAGCTATTCAAAGGAAAAGATATCGACCTTGCCATTGCAAAAGTGGATTCTTTCTCCGTCGAT
>NZ_LMBV01000009.1 GCF_001439925.1 Peribacillus muralis | reverse complement strand
GTCCAAAATGTACAAGCCATAAAAAAAGTAGACAAACTCGATTTTCATCGAGTTTGTCTACAGTCTGAAGGGGTCCCTACTCGGGATCCCTTTTTTTATCCATTCAGATGAATCCATCTGCTTGTATGAAACAAACTGCTATATTTTCACTTGGTTGTGCAGAGAATAAGATAAAGCACTTTCTCGATCACAGCTGCGCTGCTTTTGGAGAAGGAGTCCTCTTACAGAACTTAATGAATGCAACGTTACATAACTTGTGATATAATACAATTAAGTTACATTAGCAAGAGGAGAAGATGTATGGAATATGTAGAAGCCTTTAAAGATATTAATCAAATCAGCAAAATTAAAACATATTTACGAGCTCACTCCAGTCGAGATTATTTATTGTTCGTGCTCGGCATCAATACAGGCATGAAAATAAATGAAATGCTGGAAATGACAGTCGCCAACGTTCTTGATGAAACAGGTAAAATCAAGGAGTTTTATGAGCAGCGGATGGAAAATGACGAGGTCCATCAAATTTTCTTAAACCTAAAGGTTCGTACCGCTTTACAAGAGTACCTTAAAGGCTCGAAGGTTATCGAAGGTCAATTTTTATTTCTTTCCCCCAAGACAAAAAAACCGATCACTCGTCAGCAGGCGCACCGAATCATCCATGATGCTGTGGAAGGTGCAGGATTGACAGGTAAATTCGGAGCAAGTTCGATGCGTAAAACTTTCGGCTACCATGCCTATAAACAAGGTGTGTCATTAGCTTTGATCCAAAAGCATTACCATCATTCAAGCCCTTCGGAGACACTAAAATACATCGGCATATCCAGGGAGAATAAGTTCAAGACGATTATTGATGTTAACTTATAAACATTCTTCTATCTTCTATCTTCTGTTACTCTAACCAACAAATTTAAGGAGGAATTCCAGTGAGAATTAGAGAAAGTGAACTTCCTGGCATTGGTCAAAAATTCGAAATCATAACCAGAAATGATGAAAAGCTAGTAGTCGTCATTCACGATGACGGCCGTCGGGAATTATACCATTTTGATCAGGAGCATGAAGATGTCATATCGAGCATCACCATTAATGATCAGGAATCGAGGCAATTGGCTTCCATCATAGGCGGAATGGTTTATAAACCACAAGCACTTGAAACGATTGAAATGTCCCTGGGTGATTTGGTAATTGAATGGTTCAAAGTGGAACCAGGTTCTAGAGCCATCAATCAAACGATCGGTTCGATTGATATCCGAAGCAATTATAACGTTACCGTCATCGCCCATTCGAAAAAGGGCAAAAAACAACTGAATAATCCTGGTCCTGACTCCATCATTGAAACAGGCGACACGCTTGTGATATCTGGTGAAAGAAAAGATATCCGTAACCTGACGAGAGAACTACTTACCGACGAAAGGAGTGACTAAGCTCTTATGGACCATTTAGTCTTTGAAGTGGGAACTGCCCTGCTTCTAGTAGCATTCGCTGCTCTCATTGCAGGCAAATTTAAAGTATCAAATGTTCCTCTTCTAATTATCATCGGGATGCTCGTGGGTCCCCATGCCCCGCACTTCGGGTTGATTGACCTACGATTCATCGAAAGTGATGAAATCATCGCGTTTCTTGGAAGAGTTGGTATCTTATTTCTCCTGTTTTATTTAGGGCTTGAATTTTCCGTCAAAAAGCTTATGAAATCAGGGAAAAATATCGTGACTGGCGGAACCTATTACATTTTAATCAACGTAGGCATGGCCCTCATATATGGGTTCCTTCTAGGTCTCCCATTAAAAGAAGTCCTGATATTAACAGGGATTATCAGCTTTTCATCAAGTGCCATTGTGGCAAAGGTACTGGTGGACCTGAAAAGGACCGGTAACAATGAAACGGAGCTAATCCTTGGTATTATCATGTTTGAAGATATCTTCCTCGCCGTTTATTTATCAGTCGTATCTGGATTGGTATTAAGCTCTTCCGGTTCCGTTTGGGGAACATTACTTTCCACTTTCATCGCGATCGGGTATATGCTGATATTCTTCGTTATTGCCCGTAAGGCTTCTGGGGTACTGAACAAGCTATTCAACATAACCTCAGATGAGATATTTATCATTGTCGTATTCGCGTTACTATTCTTCATTGCAGGTTTCTCGGAAACGATTCATGTTGCAGAAGCCATTGGTGCTTTATTGCTCGGCCTAGTCTTTTCTGAAACGGAACATAGCGACAGGATAGAAAAACTTGTCATTCCCTTTAGAGACTTCTTTGGGGCCATATTCTTCTTCAGCTTTGGCTTGAGTATCGATCCGACCTCCCTTGGTGGAGCTATCTGGATGGTTCTTGGGGCTGTCATCATCACTATAATCGGTAACTTTGCCGCTGGTATGATAGCCGGACGCAAATCAGGTCTATCTCACAGGGCCTCTGCAAATATCGGTTTAACGATCGTTTCTCGTGGTGAATTCTCCATCATTTTAGCGAACCTAGGCATCGCCGGCGGTTTAATGCCTATACTCACCCCGTTTGCTGCCTTGTATGTGTTGACATTGGCGATTCTTGGACCGATCATGACCAAAGAATCCAAACACATCTATAATATCCTAAATAAAGTCTTCAAATGGGCCCCTCCAAAAATCGAAAGGGAACAAGAAAAAAAAGTGCACTAATGAAAAAAACAAGCTCTGCCTTCTAGCTTTGCTTGTATACAAAAAGGTTGGGAATGACCTCATTCCCAACCTTTGAGCATAAAAAATAAAAAAGGAAGCCTAGGCTTCCTTTTTTTCATGCTAAGATGTTGCATTTGAACTGCTGATTTCATGTATTATTATTTTATCTGCTTTCTGGTTTTTGATTTTGCTTTTTTACTTCCTGAGCATTTGTTTCACTTGCAAACTCAGTTTCGAATCGACCTTTAGTGGATTGTTGGTTTTGACGTATTACTTCCTGAGCATTTGTTTCACTTGCAAACTCAGTCTCAGATTGAGTAGCATATTGTCTAAAGGTACCTGCTTGATTTTTCTTTTCCATTTGAATTCACCTCCACGATAGTAACATAACCAACATCGTGAGGTAGTATCCGGAAATTTCTTACTTAATCTAACGGGTAGACTATTTTTTTACAAGACTTGACCTTGTTGATTGAAAAAATGATTTCTAGACATTTATTTTACGACCCTTCCATTTTACAGAACGTAAAACATTAACCCGGAAAAAGGAATATACATAGACTCCTGTGAAAAATAAAAACAATAACGGATAAAAAGGGAATACCGCCCATCTGAAATTACCGACCCTACGGGCAAACCATGCCGTTTGAATCGAATAGAGGATATACAATACTCCACTGATAATAATGACGGGAGTGTTTAATTCAATAATCGAAGAGATCAACGCTCCCGTAGTGATTAAACTGCCGGCAATCCAGATGATAACCATCAACATGATGACTGGATGAGTAGACTTGGAACCCACGGCAAAGCTTTTGCACCAGCCTTCTATAAGGCTACTCAAGCCTTCAGGGTACATGCGTAAAGAGATAATCCCTTTGCCACCCAAGCAATGAACCGGGAGATTATGGTCAAGAAATGCCTGGCCCAGTGCCAGATCATCCATGATTTCTCCCTCGATTTTTTTATGCCCTCCGGACAAAAGATAATCGTCTTTATTGCATAAAATGCACGGACCGAACGAACCGGCGGTTTTAAACCGTGATCCCCAAATGGTAAATACATTCATGCCCACAATGACAATAATGTTAAATATTACAGAGAGATGTTCATACAAGCGATCGACTGTATGATATGGCTGTAAGGATACAATGCCCCTCGCTCCTTTTCCCTTGTAGAAATTCAGTAGATTTTTCAACCCATCCAAATTGGTGAACGCAGTATCTGCATCCAAAAACAATAACCAACTCCCTTTTGCATGCTCAGCACCACGCCAACAGGCCGATGACTTCCCGGATCCTTCATTTTTCAGAACATTTGCACCGTAGCTTTCCGCAATAGCCACAGTATTGTCAGTTGAATGGTCATCAACAACCAATATTTCAAATTGCTTGAAATGTTGTTCTTGCAAGGATTGCAATAACGGTGAGATCCTGCCTCCTTCATTCCTGGCAGGAATAATGATCGACAGAAACGGAAGACCGGTATTCTTAACAGAGGAGAAAACTGGAACTGGCAAAGACCAGAACATGATAATGGCAATAATAACTGCCAGAAAACCAATTGCGAGATTAATCACTTCTGAAGCTGTCATATAAAACGCCTCCTTCACTTAAACTCATCAGAAAGTCTTTATTTTCCTGAATAATCAAACATTTCACCTGTATCATCTTGTATTAGTTCCTGTGTGGTGATCTTGGCCGATAATAGCACGATAGGGACACCAGCACCCGGATGTGTGCTGCTTCCTGTAAAATACAAATTTTCACAATGTGTTGCCTTGCTTTGCGGACGAAAGTGGTTGCTTTGGGCCATCGTTGGTTGCAAACCAAAAGTGGCTCCATTATATGCATTGAATCTCGACTCAAAGTCCGAAGGTGTTGTATACGTTTCGGTTACAATCTCATTTTCAATGTTTTCAAAACCGCGGATTTTTTTTAATTCATCAAAAATGTAGCTGCGATAATAAGAAATGGTTTCCTCGTCCCATTGATAATTGGCTGCTGCTACATTGGAGACAGGCATCAGGATGTACAATCCATCTTTCCCCTCGGGTGCAAGGGAAGGATCCATTTTTGAAGCTATGTACACATAAAAGGAGGCATTCGTCAGTTTCTTCCCGTCAAAAATATCCTCCAGATTTTTATTTAGCTTTTTATTGAAAATAAAATTATGTACATGGTCAATTTCTTCATATTTTCGATCCATGCCGAGATATAAAAGAAAACATGAGCAGGTGTATTTCATGCTGTCAATCTTTTTATCAGTATATTTCCCTTTGGCGGTCTTGTCTTTTATTAAGTGTTTCATGGCATACGGGAAGTCTGCATTACAAACGACAAAATCCGCGGTGATATTTCTGCCATCCACGGTAATCCCAGTCGCCTTGCGATTATGAATGCATATTTCCTGCACATCTTTGCCATAGTGGATGGTTCCTCCAAGTTCCGTGAAGAGACTCTCCATAGCAAGTGCCATCGTATACATACCGCCTTTTATAAACCATACTCCATATAAAAATTGGATCATGGGGATCATGGCGTAAAAAGATGGACTTTCAATAGGGGAAATGCCTATGTACAACGTTTGAAAACTGATTAATTGCTTCAGCCGTTCATTCTTAATATACTTTCCTATGAAGGAATCTGCAGTGCCGTATGCTTTCAGTTTCAACGCTTTCTTTAACATGGGAAGGTTATAAAAATCAGCATTTTTGCGGAACGGCCTTTGAAGAATGTGATGCTTTGCAATGACAAAGCGTTTATAAATTTCATGCAAATATAGAAAAAACCCTTCCGTATCCTCTTCGCTGATCGATTCTATCGTCTGTGTCAATTCGGTAAGGTCCGAGGAGATATCGAAAGGCTTGTCGGGAATATCACTGAAATAAGCCCGATAAATCGGGTTCAATTTTTCCATTGGAATATAATCATCGGGGTTCCGTCCGCATAGTTCGAAGATCTCCCGATATAATTCCGGCATCATGACGATGCTTGGCCCCAAATCAAATGTATAGCCATCCAGTTCAATTCGATTCATTTTGCCACCGGGAGTTAATCCTTTTTCATATATCTCCACCTGGTACCCCGCGTGCTGCAGTCTAATTGCACTGGCTAGCCCTGCAACACCTGCACCCACAACAATTACCTTCTTACTCATGTACATTCCCTCATTTCCATACGATATGCTGCTTCATTTCTTAACAAGTTCTGAAGTAATGGCAGTAATACGCCCGCGATTGTAGCGCTGAACAACGATAATGGGAAGGTTGAATACAAAGGCATACAGGATCATCACCCAGCCCGCCCATAGTGGATTCCACAAGAAGAACAACGGAGCAGGCAGAATGGAAAGCCAGTGTGTGAATTCCGCGCGTTTTGTTTCCGCAGCAAAGATCATCAAGTCCCTCAACCCGATGCCATGTAATCCCTTTTTACTGTAACCCTTTTTAAGAAAAATCGTACCGTCTATAATATAGCCTTTCCATTTTTTCACCTGGAATAAACGCTGCCACAATTCTCCGGATTTTTCCCAAGAGAAAATTCGAAACCAAAATTGATCTCTTAGAAACCATGCCAAAGGCACTTTCAAACAAATGGCAGAAATGAACAGATGAAAAAATGCCCATGCAAAAATGTCAGTGATAATGATCCAATGCTCAGGAAATGAAACAACCATGATAATTCCCCTCATTTTCTATGCTTCATAGGTAACAACGTGTTTTATGATTTACAATTACAACAGCCACTTCCTTAACTTTTTCAATAAATTCATATTTCTATCGGAATAAGGCGGGAATTTACCTTGAACATGGATGTAATGATATGCTTTGTAATCTGTTTTATCATAACTGAAGGCTAAAAAACCAGCCTTCCCATGATAAGCACCGTATCCACTTCTTCCAACCCCTCCAAATGCGACATGGGGATTCGCGGCATGATGAATCACTTGATTGACGCTGATGGTTGGTGACCGCATGTGTTCCATGAACAGCAGGATTTGTTTATTGTCTTTACTGAAGATATACCCTGTAAGTGCATCACGTTGAATCATATCACTAGATAATAATGTTCTTAAATCAGTATATGGAATGACAGGCAGTACCGGGCCGAATATCTCTTCCTGAAAGATAGAACTCCCCGGTTTCATATTCGTAACAACCGTTGGTTCGATGAACCGATCGCTTCGATCATACGTACCGCCATGCCAGACATCCCCTTTCCCGATAAAATCAACCATCTTCTGAAAATGTGCATCGTTACAAATCCTGCCATAATCAGCGCTTTCCTGTGGCCGAGCTCCGTAGAATGCTGAAAGCGAAGCGGATATTTCAGAAAGTGTTTTTTCGTAAATGGACTGATGGACAAAAATTGTGTCCGGCGCAATACAGGTTTGTCCCGCATTAAGAAATTTACCCCAGACGATTTGCTGGATTGCCGCTTTTGAAAAGCCTGTTTCTTCTATAATACAGGGGTTTTTCCCGCCGAGTTCCAGTATCACCGGTGTGAGTTGATCGGCCGCCTGCTGCGCTACCGCTTTTCCTGTCTGCTGACTGCCTGTAAAAAAAATCAGGTCAAAAGGTGATGAAGTCAATAGGCTGGCGGTCTGTGCATCTCCCGTAACAACTGTTAATTGTTCGGGAGGAAATACGTGATTGATGACCTCTCTAAGCAATTCACCAGTTGCCGGTGCATGTTCAGATGGTTTGATCACACAGCGGTTTCCGCTGGCTATTGCACCGATGGCAGGCATTAATGCAAGCTGGAGCGGATAATTCCACGAACTAATGATGAGTATACTCCCGTATGGATGCCTCTTTCTTTTGATCGCTTCCACATATCCAAATTTTAGATGTCGGGACCGAACAGGCTTGATCCATTTTGCTAAGTGCTTGCATACATAATCAATTTCATTTAATAAGACTGCGATTTCAGATGAAAAGGTTTCGAATGCCGGTCTTCCCAAATCTGAATAAAGGGCTTGAATAAATGCACTTTCATGCTCCAAAAGAATGGTTTTCAGCTTCAATAGCTTTTTTTTACGCGTTTCAACTGAGAGATCAGCACTGGAAAAAAGATCCTCTCTCTGCCTTTCCGGTAATGTCTTTAGAAAATGACCGTTATTGTCAGACATTGGATACATCCCTCTGAACGATTTTCTCGCTTACAAGCTGACCACTTAAGGTAACCATTGGCATTCCGCCGCCGGGATTTACCGTTCCACCGACAAAATATAGATTATCGTAGAGTTCACTCTGTTTCGGATGCTTAAATCCTTTATTCTTCTTCCGGTCTGACACCGTTCCATAAATCGCACCGCGGTCGGAGCCATACATCCTCCTGATATCTTCCGGTGTCCATACATCCTTTGTGACTATATTATCCCGTAAGTCATGCAGGCCCATTTTTTCCAATTTGATCAAGACCCGCTCAGAGAATTGTTCATAGTCCTGCTGTGTAAGTGGGTGTTGATCCCGAATATAGGGAATATGGGGCAGTACTTTTATATTTTCATGCCCTGCAGGAGCTTGTGTCGGATCAGTCTTATTGACGTTGACCAAATAAATGACCGGATCGTCCGGCAGTTCATGACGATGGAAGATCGATTGCATTTGCTGCTTCATATTATCTGCGAAAAAGAAATTATGATGGCGCAGTTGCGGATAACTCTTTTTAACTCCCAAATGCATCACGAGGCCGGAACTGGCCGGCTCGAATTTCTTTTTTAGTTTTTTCACATAATGGCTGTCTTCTTCCAGTAAACGTTCGTAAACCGGTATGACTTCCATATTGGAAACAAAATAATTTGCTGTTAGTTTTGTTCCGTCTTCCAAAACGGCTCCGTTTATTTTACCATTCTCTTTTTCAAGTTTTACGATTTGCCTTCCCAGGTGGAAGGTAACACCCACTTCCTCAGCCAGCTTCACCAGGCCACTCGAAAGTTTGTGCAGACCGCCTGGTACATACCATAGACCCTGGTCATGCTGCATGTAGATCATCATATTAAGGACGGCCGGTGCATCGTAAGGGGACGAACCCACGTACTTGATAAAATAGGAGAGCATCACGCGAAGCTCCTCATTACTAATTCGTTTATTAATGGCTCCATGAACCGTAGAAAACAGATCAAAGTTCTTCAAAGCAGCGAACAAACCAGTATGTTTCATGATTTGTCTCGTAGTATCAACGCCATGCTGAAAGTAGATTTTATCCGTCATATCATAAAGTTTTTTTGAATAGTGAAGCAGATTTTGATATTCACGCATATCATTTTCACTCAGGGCTGGGTTCTTCTCTTGCATTTCGTTCAAATCTTCATATAAGTCAATGACGTTTCCATTAGGGAAAAAGGAGCGCCATTGATGATCCAGCTTTTCAATCGGGACGTAATCCTTCATGGATTTTCCACTGGCGGTAAATAATCGTTCAAAGATCTGCGGCATCGTCAGGATGGATGGGCCAAGGTCAAAACCAAAACCATCTTGATCCAGCCGGTTCAATTTACCTCCAATGTGGTTGTTTTTCTCATATAAGGAGACATCGTATCCTGCTTGCGCAAGTGAAATGGCAGCTGACAATCCACCGAGTCCGCCTCCGATGATGATTACGGTTTTATTTTTCAACTGTTAATGCATCTCCTTCCCGCAAACCAAAGACGTTGTTGGCTGCAACAATGATTTGAGTCATTTTTTCTTTTGTAACATAGTTTCGTATAGTTAGACACTGGTATCCATTGTTTCGCACAGCGTCAAGTATGCCTTTGTAAATGTGAGCAGACAGATAGACGGGTATGCGACTATCTGGATTCAACAGCTCTATGTTACACAAGAAATTGCTATATAATGATTCAGCTCGTGCAGCAAGTTTTTCCCATAGGCGGATGAAATCTTCATTAATCGTGCCGTTATGTAAATCATTCTGTGAATAGTGGACATGGATTAGTTCGTCTTCGGGTAGATAGATGCGATTTTTCTCACGGTAATCTTCTCCAATATCACGCAGGATATTCGTTATTTGCATGGCAACGCCAAGACTTATCACTGATGAATGCAGTTCCGCAGAAGATCTTGAAGCGATGACAGGGACAAGCATCAAACCAACAGTCCCAGCTACATAGTAACTGTATCTTTCCAGTTCATCCATTGTTTTTGGGGGTGTAAATGTCAAATCCAAGGTTTGCCCAGTCAGCTGGTCATAAAATGGGCTGATATCCATATCATACGTATTAAATACTTGTCTGAGTGCGCGCCAGAGTGGTTTATCCAATTCCTCATGATCGTTGAACAAATCAAGTTCTTTCTTTAATTGTCTCAGCAACTGACCCTTTTTCTTGGAAGAATGGTTTCCATCTGCACACTCATCTGCGGTCCTGCAAAAAGCATAGATGGCATAAACGGCTTTTGCTTTTTCACTAGGGAGTTGTGAAAATGCATAGTAAAAGATTTTGGAATGTTTCTTTATGATCTTCTCACAATAATCAAAATCCGCTTGCCTTTGCTCTTTATCCATATCCATCTCCTTCTGATCTATTTGCAGATCATTGAAATATAATAAAGCGCCTTTATTGGATAAGTATACTTTTTCAACTGCTGCCATATCTGTAACCTTTGAACTTATATTAAATCCTAATTCCCCCCAACAAAAACTTGGATGTGCTGAACATACATTATATTTGGAAAGAATAACGGAGGAAGTGTTTCAATTTTCATAGGATTCCACCACTTCTTTGATTTTCCATGCAATCAACTGCCAAGCCTCTTCAGCTCTTTCTTTTGGGCCTAGATGGGTAAAAGCATGAGAACAGTCTTTGAATAGCTCAGCTTGAACGTTTATTCCTGCTGCTTTTAATTTCTCAGCATAGCATTCGGCTTCTGGTCTAAATGCGTCGTACTCCGCTATGAGAATAAGGGCGGAAGCTAAGCGGTCACTGATCTCAGCACGAACAGGGGAAGCGTGAGGATGCCCCGCTAGTTCTTTGTCAGGTACGTAACACATATTTATAAAATGGGCAACTTGAGGGTATCGGGAACGCCACTTATCTCGTTCTGGTTTATCTGCATGCGAGGTGACAAAATCCAGCATCGGGCAGGATAGCACTTGGAGCAGCGGCTGATTTTCCCCTTTCTCTTCAAGGTAGAGACAGAGCGCTGCTGCGATATTTGCACCTGAACTTTGTCCGCCGACCATGATTTTCCCCGCATCAATATTCAAATCATCGGCTCTTCCCTTCACCCATTGAAGAATGTCATAGCACTGTTCAATCGGTTTGGGAAACGGGTACTCCGGTGCTTTCGCATAATCGACATTTAGAACCACACATTCTGCCTGATTGGCCAAGAAGCGGCAATAAGGATCATCCATCTCCTTTTCATGCATTATGAACGCTCCACCATGGAAGTTGATGTATACAGGGAGCTTTTCCTGCTTTGCTCCCAAAGGATAATATAAAGATAGATAAGTACGTTGAACAGAAGTCTCAACTAGCACATTTTTTTTCATTTTTACTTGCTGCAGTGGAATCATAGGTGATTTCTTTGCTTCATTGGGGAGGAGACGCAGTAATTTTGCAATAATTGTAGTGAACATAGAGTAACCTCACTTTTTTACCATTATAGCTTGAATGAAACGTATCTATACTCCCCCTTTTATGTACCCTACACATAATTTTTAAAGTTAATAATGCTACGTAACTATCTATTCCACAAAAAGAGGCGTAACCCTGCTTTAGAATCACCCTGTTAATTCAGTTGTTCATCTGTTTAACGCCTTTTCTTGATCAAGCTAGTGACGGCTGATTTTCCAGTAAAAGCTGTCATCCATCTATGAGCCACCAGGACAGGTACAGCGGCTCTTCCTGAAACTGTGCCAAGGTACCTGCCCCTTGACATAATTATTCACAATTTAAGGATATAAAAATTAAGGATGAACGACATAATATCTCATTCAACCTTTTTTCTAATTTGCTATAAATTTTATCCGTATCATGCTCAGCATTTACTGCTATCTATCGACATTAGATTGCTTTTCAGTTTTACTAGCAATTTGCTCAAACACGATATCTAATTTTTCTATAATAACTCGTTCCCCACTTACTAGCCTTTCCAAACTCTCATTACAAGCTTGTTGTCCACTTTTTTTCTGAGTTGTTTTTCCATCTCGACAGAGCCAGATTCTATCTCCTTATTCACTCTAAGTGGATTGGAACGGAAGGCAACGAACACTCCTCCTTAGAAAAACGTGTCTTCGCGAGACCTCGCAGGCTGAAAGCCGAGGAAGCTCACGGGACCGCCCGCGGAAAGCGAATGCCTGCAGTGGAAAGAAACGCTCGAGGTCCAATTCCTCCAAATCTGCGGGCAATGGTAATCAACGGACAAGCCCTAACCAGGCAAAATCATATAGCGTTCCGATAAAACATACAATTTCTTATTACAAAGGGATTAACTTTCCGCAACAGAGGGAAAAGAAGCAAATAAACCAAGTAACTAATCAGGAGTGATGTCTGAATGGATAAATCGATAAGATTTTCAAAAAAACTTATCAAAGAAATAAAGGAAGATCGTGTAACGGGACTGGCAGCAGAACAAGCTTATTACTATTTACTCGCACTATTTCCATTGCTCATTTTACTGCTGTCCATAT
Organism: Peribacillus muralis; assembly: GCF_001439925.1. GTDB lineage: Bacteria > Bacillota > Bacilli > Bacillales > DSM-1321 > Peribacillus > Peribacillus muralis. The sequence continues at coordinate 150,796 of NZ_LMBV01000009.1, read as the reverse complement.
TACCTTACCTGAATATCGATATACAAACAGCCCTCGATACAATCAAGACCTTCATGCCTGCGGAAACGATGGAAGTCATCGAGAAAAATATCATTAATATATTGAGTGAACGGAATGGCGGTTTACTGACTTTCGGTTTCCTTGGCACCATATGGTCCGCTTCAAACGGAATGAATGCGTTCATCCATTCCATGAATATCGCTTATGATGTTGAAGAAACAAGGAACTTCATTAAAGCCCGCATCATATCGATTGTGTTGACATTAGGCTTGGTTGTGGCATTCATCATCATGCTCGGACTTCCCGTCTTCGGGAAAGTCATCATCGATTTATTACAGCAAGTCATTTCGATTCCTGAAGAAATGCAAGTTGTCTTCAGCTTATTGCGATGGGTTATCGCGGTTGTGGTCATATCACTCGTTCTTACCTTTTTATATCGCTTCGCCCCGAATAAGAGCTTTCCGATTAAACATGTCCTCCCAGGTGCAGTGACTGCAACTATACTTTGGCTGGCTATCTCACTTGGATTTTCTTTCTATGTCAGCAATTTTGCCAACTATTCCTCCACTTACGGAAGTTTAGGAGGAGTCATCATCTTAATGCTGTGGCTATATTTAAGTGGTCTGATTTTTGTCATTGGAGGCGAAATCAATGCAATCCTTCATCGTCAAAAAACCATTCCGAACAAAAAGTCACGTACACTTGTACACCCTGTCCCGGTAAAAAGGTAAACACCTGATCTAATCCTGCTGAAAAACAGGCAAAAGCGGCTGTCCAAATGGATCAGCCGCTTTCCTATTCATCCTTTATTGATGAACTCTTCATATCTTTCATCATGGGCAAGCCATGCCGCGTATTTACGCTTCATGTATTTTTCCGCCTCCCCAAAAGTATCGAAGGTTTTTTTCTGTTGTTTCCCGTTAATTTCTACACTCCATTCCTCTTCCTCGTCTTCATAGATGAATATGTCCTGTTTTTCTCTCGTTGAATAGAGGCAGCCTTCTGGGGACTCTTTTACATTCAATTGATTTTTATGAGCATCACGTTTTAGCGGCTCGGCAAAGAAGGTCTTTTCAACGAACTGACTGTACGCCTTCTCGGACATGGTGCAGCCGGCGGCCTTTTGATGTCCGCCTCCATCATACTTTCCGGCAACCTCGGAGACGTCTACGTCATCATGGATTGTCCGGAAGCTGATCCGTTTACTTCCAACCATCAGAATAGCTATATAATCCAAATGCGAAAATTCTTTCGAAAGTTCATTTCCAAGTTCTGAGTGATAAGATTCAGCATGAACAACACCAGCTGTATGTGGACCGACTGTTGCTTGATACACTTCTCTTTTTTTCCTGTTTATGTACCGATCCACTCGACTTTCTTCGACATTCAGAAGAGTTTGCTCCACTTCGTCAAAAGTGAAACTTTCAGCAGTAGAAAGCTTATGCGCAATTTTCATTTCGAATTCTTCAATCGGAATCATGAAAAACAGGTCATTTAGCCGTTTTGCCGTTGCATTTTTATTAACTTCCCATTCCCATGTATCGTATTGGCGTACCAATTCGACAAATTCCGCTATGATGCTTGAAGGTTCCAGCAGCTTATTATCAATTGCATACTGATAGAATAATGAAGTCGCTGCCGTCTGTTTACCGTCTTCCTGCTCGACCGTCACAGATGCCCAATCATGTTCGTTTAAATGCAGAGCTGACTTATGATGGTCTATCAAAAGCGCTTTGCCTCCGTCTTCCACAAACTGCGAAATCATCTCTTCATTATTTTCATCAACCGAGAGATCGGTAACAATCAATGTATCTTCAATTTTTGCCTGCTCCAGAAATGCTCCAACATTTTGATTAAGCCGACCTATCGAATTGTAACTTACCACAACGTCTGCTCCAAATGCCAACTTAGCGACAATGCCGCAGCCGACTCCATCTAAATCATTATGTGTAAAGAGATGGTACACATAAACCCCTCCTAATAACTAATAAATTTACTTTTCCCTAAACATATGAATTTCACTTGCAATCTTTACAATTGTAACATAATCATATCGGCATATTTTATCATGCTTTCATTCCTCCATGCTATTGGAGGTTTTATACTTCGATCGATTTATTCCATTACTAGCACTCGCCATCATTCGCATTTCAGGAAAGATATATGTATCGATGGAATAAATGAAATGAGGAAATCACTGCGAGAGATGAATAGAAGTAAGACACGAAGTGAAAGGTTAGATGACATATTACCACCATAAACTGAGGATTCGAACCTAAAGAAAGATGCCGCCTGCAAAATACAGACAGCATCTCCTTTAAAGGGTACACTTTACTCTTCACCTGTGGCTTTCGTGTAAGAAATTATTGTTCAATCATTTTACCAAGGTTCGCCATTTCAATCGCACTAACGGCCGCTTCGTATCCCTTGTTGCCTGATTTTGTACCGGCACGTTCGATAGCTTGCTCGATATTCTCAGTTGTCAACAGGCCGAAGATGACAGGTACGCCTGTGTCCAGGGAAACGGCTGCCATTCCTTTAGCTGCTTCATTACACACATAATCATAATGAGAGGTCGCACCCCTGATTACCGTTCCAAGGCCGATTACTGCATCATATTTACCCGTATTCACAAGTTTCTTAGCAATTAACGGCAGCTCGAAAGCACCAGGAACCCAAGCGATATCAACATCATTTTCATCAACGCCATGACGCTTAAGACCATCCAATGCTCCGCCTAAAAGCTTGCTTGTGATAAACTCATTAAATCTTCCTACAACAATTCCCACTTTCAGTCCTGATCCGATTAATTGTGCTTCAATAATTTTCCCCATATCAATTCCTCCTAATTTTTAAAAAAATATTTTTTATATGAATTCCCTAAAACCATCCGTTAAGCATTCGGAATGTTCAGTTCAAATTCCTGACTCCCGCTTGTATCGCTTTGTTTAAGGTAACGTATCAAATCGGCGATGGTGATGAATTTTAAGTTGAATTTGCTGGCGATGATTTCTAAATCCGATACACGTGCCATCGATCCATCTTCATTCATGATCTCACATATGACACCAGCTGGAGCGGCGCCGCATAACTTTGCCAAATCCACCGATGCCTCCGTATGCCCGGCCCTTTTTAATACCCCGCCTTCTTTAGCGACGATTGGAAAGGTGTGACCAGGTCTTTGAAAGTCTTCAGCGACCGCATTCTCATTAAGAAGCTCAAGAATGGTCAAGGACCGTTCAAAAGCACTGATTCCTGTAGACGTGCTTTTATGATCGACACTAACCGTAAAAGCAGTGCCATGATGATCGGTATTTTCCCCTACCATTGGATGCAGTTTCAATTTGCCTGCGAGTTCTTCAGTTATAGTTGTACAAATCAAACCTCGCCCATGAGTCGCCATGAAATTAATCGCATCCGGTGTCGCCTTTTCTGCGAGCACTACAAAATCCCCTTCATTCTCACGATCTTCATCATCTGATACAATTACTACCTTACCAGCCTTCAATTCTTCTATAGCTTCTTCAATTGTATGGAACATCCATTACACCGCCCTTATATTAGAATCCGTGCTCTGCCAAAAATTCAAGATTCAGTCCTGGCTTTGAATCGCCTTTTTTCATTTGATGTATAATATATTTCCCAATCATGTCGTTTTCAATGTTAACGATATCGCCAGCCGCTTTTTTCCCCAAAAGCGTTTCCTGATGAGTCAAGGGGATCAATGAAACTGTCAAAAGGTTTCGTTCAATCCCAAATATCGTCAAGCTCGTTCCATCAATGGCAACGGATCCTTTTGGGATGCAAAAGGCACTTAGTCCTTCTTCCAATTGGATTACATAGTATACAGCATTTTCTTTTCGTTCTTTTTTTATGATTGTTCCTGTACCGTCGATATGACCTGAAACGAAATGACCGCCAAACCTGCCTTGTGCACTCATGGCACGTTCGAGATTCACGGGTGACCCAACCTTTAAGGTCCTGATCGTGGAAGCTTTGACCGTTTCCGGCATGACGTCGACGGCAAACAAACTTTTCGAAAAGGAGGTTACTGTCAAGCAGACCCCGTTGACTGATATACTATCGCCCAGATGGACATCTTCAAGGATTTTCTCGGAACGAATCGTCAACTCCATACTGTTTTTTCCTTTTTTCATGGAATGTATGCTGCCGATATCCTCAATGATTCCCGTAAACATGTTTTTCCCCCTTTTATGTAATATAAAAAAACCCCTTAGTTGACCTAAGGAGTTAGCAGGAGAATTGAGTGAAAAAAACTGTATACCTAATAAACCCAATATTTTCATTTTTGAAAAATTAGGCGCACGTATACACTTGGGTTCCACACGTCCTTCTCCCATCCAGACTGTACTGTCGGCTTTGGAATCTCACCAAATCCTGCCTTTATCAGGCTCGCGGGCTTAGAATTGCTTCATCACCGCCGGTTGGGATTTTCACCCGACCCCGAAGGACACTATCCACACATCACTGTGCTTACTAGTATATGCTGTTACTTAAAAGCCTTTGTTATAGGGTATAAAGCGATCAGTAGTTATGTTGAATTTTGCTCAGCACTACCAAAAACCTACCACATTACTGACTTTTAATTAATGCAATACTATCATGACAAAATAAAAAGAACAAGGAACTAAATTCCCTGTTCCTCATCTAACCATTTATTAAGGTTATGTTTTTCACTTCATATAAGATGTAACAGATGTTCAACCTATCTCCTTACAGTCTTTTTATATCCAGAGAGATGTTCATTGTAATTGTTCATAACTAAGTTATTGGTTTTTTTAGCAATATCAATTATTTTCTAGGAGTTTTGTCATATTAAGTAAAAACACTTTATATTCGACTGTTTACAAATATAATAGGATATGATTACAAGATTACACATTAATAAGAATATGTGAAAAAAATTCAGCAATGACCTTATGATTTTACGGTTAGCGTGCGTTGACCCACTGTAAGAAGATAATCTATATGGAGTATTCAAAAATGAAAAAATATCCCTTTAGCATTCATTATTGCAGTTCCACTCTCCACAATTTGTTTGTTTGTTTTCGACTATAAAGTAAATGGCGATTATGATACTGGTGGTTATAGTCCCTTTTGTGCAACAGTTGCATTAGTAGCATGGATTCAATTTTTAGTTTATATTGCCGTTGGCATTCCTTCCACACTTCTAATCAACTTTATTGTCAGGTTAATAAATCCAAGTACTTCTTTACAATATTACATAATAAAAATCGTCATTTTCTTATTCCCTACACTCCTATTGTCCTATTTATTAGGAGGTACTACATACACGTTTATATCGGTTTCAATAGCTGTATATGTATACCTACATGTATTATTTTTGTTAGACAAATTGTTGGACAAAAAGAGAACATAAAAATAAAAGGCCGTTCACAAAGAACAGCCTTTTTGTTTTTATTTCCAATCCCCTTGTTCATTAATAGTTTTTTGAGGATATATAGGTTGTCCCGCTAATTGTAACTTCTCCTTGTATTGAGCAGATGACATTACATTTGGTGCGTTATTGGCTGATGCAGCTAAATTCTTGAAGGAATGCTGAACTATCATTTCAGGGCTCCTACCAAACACAAATAAACAACAAAACCTTACGAACTTGAAGGATCTCCCCTTGCATTTCAAATGGTTCATTTGTTACAGATTTTATCCAATTGAGAGATGAGCCTTCTTCTCCAAACTTCCGATGTGCTAAAAAAGGGTTATTCACGGATAAATGGTGGAATAAGATATACAAGTCACATTTCATTAAAGGAGGAAGCGCATGCTTATTGCTATCGTCAATTTGTTATTCTATCTATTTGTCGTTACGATGAATTTTTTAGCCAACTATCTGCCGTTCAACGGTCAAACATCCGGAGAGATCTCCGATAAACTGGATGTTCTTTTCACCCCTGCCGGATATGTATTTTCCATATGGGGGTTCATCTACTTACTGCTCGCAATCTGGGTGTTCAGGCAGTTTACAGGTAAGAATAGGAACAGCCCTGCCACCAAGGCATCATTCCCGTGGTTCGCTTTAAGCTGTGTGCTGAACGGTGCCTGGCTCTTAGCATGGCATTACGAATACTTTTTATTATCCGTTTTCATCATCCTTGCACTTTTGGCTACCTTACTAGTCATTTATACACGGATTAAAAGGGTGGAGCATACTGGTTTTGACTTATTTCCATTTTCCATATACTCAGGCTGGGTAAGCGTTGCGACCATCGCTAACATTTCTTATTACCTCACTTATATTGAATGGGATGGTTTTGGAATTTCCAAGGTGGCCTGGACGATCACCATGCTGATTGTAGCAACAATCCTGGCTTTTGCCTTTGCCGGTAAAAACCGGGATTGGGGCTATCCGCTCGTGTTCGTTTGGGCTTTCATCGGCATCGGGGTCCGTAACAATGCCGACTACCCGGTCATTACGACCATTTCCTATATCCTTGCCGCTATCATCTTGATCGTATCCGTGATCATCTTCATTAAAAATCGAAGGAATCATTAAACAGATATAAGTGCCTTAAAGGGCTTGCTGCAGATCATCCCAAATGTCTTGCCAAGCCTCGAGGCCAACCGATAGACGGATGAGCTGATCGCTAATGCCCATTTGCCTGCGCGATTCTTCAGGAACGGCCGAGTGCGTCATCGTAGCGGGATGCTGAATTAACGTTTCGGCATCCCCTAGGCTGACGGCAATCTTGATTAATTGCAATTTATTGAGAAATTCCTGGGCCTCCCCTTTCGTACCGTATAATTCAAACGAAATAATACCGCCGCCATGTTTCATCTGTTTTTCCATAATATAATGATCCTCATGTGCTTCATCCCCTGGATAGTAGACCTTTTTCACCTTAGGATGCTTCTTCAGCTCTCGAAAGATTTCCATTGCATTAGCCGAGTGCCGATCCATCCTCACAGGCAACGTCTTTAATCCCCGTAATAGTAACCAAGCATCGAATGGCGAGATGATTCCACCTATATCTTTTTGTGTCGTTCCCGCTACATGATTCATAAAGTCTTTGCTGCCTACGACAAGCCCGGCAACGACGTCCCCATGTCCGCAAAGATATTTGGTGGCGCTGTGAAGAACGATGTCACATCCATATTCAAGCGGTCTCTGTAAGTATGGGGTCGAAAAGGTATTATCCACTACGACCGTGACATTAAATTCCTTCGCAACTCTCACCACCATCTGTAAGTCTATTATTTTCATCGTCGGATTTATCGGGGTTTCCACATAAATGCAGGTCGTTTCCGGCCGGATCATTTGCCTTACATGCTCCTCTGCATCCATTTCACAAAAATCATGAGCGATGCGATATTTATCTTTCATTAACTGCAGAAGGCCGAACGTGCAACCATATAATCCTTGTGAACAAAGGATGTGGTCATCCGTTTTGGTCAATGCGAAAAGCACGGCCGAGACTGCAGCCATCCCCGAACCGAATGCAAGCCCCGCCTCCCCACCCTCCAAGGCGGCGATCTTTTCTTCCAGCACCTGTACCGTTGGATTTCCAAGGCGAGAATAAATAAATCCATCTTCCAATCCCGCAAATCGCCGTTCTCCTTGCTCTGCCGTTTCGAAAGTGAAAGTGGAGGTTTGGAATAAAGGTGTAGCCAAGCTCCCTAAATGCTTCTTGGAGTCATATCCTTCATGAATGACTGCCGTTTCGAATTGTTTATGCTTATCTGCCATCTTGTCTCCTCCTAGCTTATTTCTGTTTCTATTTTATGTCAGGGATTATAATAATGGAAGCGTTTTCAGTTACATCTTATTGATGAGACATAAAGGAAAAACCATCCTAAATCGAATGGTTTTTTCCTTTATTCTTATATGCAGATGCGCTAAGGATACTTAACCCATTACCGACCAGAGGAGAGAAGTAGTTAAGAATCGGACCTCCTAAACAAACGGTCAAAAGCGTTCCAATACCAATTGGGCCGTTGAAAGCGAATGCCATTCCCAAGAAGAAGAGATAAATTAATGTTTTTGAGAATAGTATATTCATTCCAGTTAATTCCTGAAGTATTAGCATCAACCGATCTACAGGAATCGGGGCAAAGTTTGCATGTAAGTAGATAGCCGTTCCTAGACCAATGACTGTTAACCCAGCCATTACACAAAGGAGTTTAGTGAGTATATGTTCTGGCTGTATCAAGGTTTGCAATAATAAAAGCCATAGATCAATCCCAAGACCTGTTATAAAAGCTGTCAATAACCCTAAAATTTCCGGCCTTTTCCTTTTTAGCAATGCATTGAAGAAAATCATGATCGCCGCTATGATGAATTCCCAGCTTCCAATCGTAAGCCCCACTTGAAGGGATAGCCCGACCAAAAGGGCATCGAATGGTGATGTTCCGAGGTTCGATTGTATCGTTAAGGAACAACCTAGTGTTAAAATCATGATTCCCGTCACATAGGGGATGAATTTCGTTCTACCCACGTTCAACAGCCTTAATTCTTGTTCAATTCTTTTATCATGAGAATATGGGGACCGCCATCTTCCATAAAGACATCTGATGAAGTCCGGTAGCCAAGTTTTTGATAAAAACCCTCCGCTTGGGTCTGCCCATGTAATTTAACCTTCGATATTGACTTTTCCCTTGCGATTTCTTCCAACGTTTTTATGATCGTTTTTCCAAGACCGAACTTCCGGTAAGACTCCAGGATGCAAATCCTTTCCAATTTTCCAAAATCATCGACGATCCTTAGCCTTCCAGTTCCGACAGGTTGATCATTATAATAGACTAAAATATGTTCAGCTTGACCATCAAGTGTATCGAATTCGTCAAATTCATCTTCTAATCGGAAACCTTGTTCCTCAATAAATACTTCTTTTCTGATCGCAAAAGCCAACTTCAATTCGTCAGCCATCGTTATTTTTTTTGAATCCACTGAACTTCATCGCCTTTCTAGATTTATTCCTTTAGACAAGTCATAATATATTCATGACCTTATATTAGTATAAATGAAATTATTTTTGTTGTAAATACAACAAAAATGATAAAGGCAGGGGTTTTTGAATGAAGGAAATACTTCGAGAAATCGGAATGATTGCAAGGGCATTGGACTCGATAAGTAACATAGAATTCAAAGATTTCGACCTTACAAAAGGTCAATATTTGTATCTTGTTCGAATATGTGAAAATCCCGGGATCATCCAAGAAAAAGTAGCAGAAATGATAAAGGTTGACCGTACGACAGCAGCTCGTGCCATTAAAAAACTTGAGAAGCAGGGATTCATTGAAAAGAAAAATGACGCCAGCAACAAAAAAATCAAAAAATTATATCCTACTAGTAATGGCGAAAGGATTTATCCATTTTTAAAGAAAGAAGGAGAATATACCGACAAAGTCGCATTAGCTGGTTTGTCCTCAGAAGAAACCGATACAATGTTTCGTTTGCTTCAAAAGGTCAGAATGAATATTGAGGTCGATTGGGAATATGTAAAAAAAGGAAACAAACGAAAGTATTGATCCTGGCTAAAACGATGAAGGCTTTTCTGAGGGATTTTGCAGCACTTGGCATCTGCTTGTATGCATAAAAAAAGCGACGGCCATAGCGGCGGTCGCTCTTTTAAAGAAATTATTCGTCGTCCACGATGTTTCCACCATAGAAGGTTACCCTCGTTAGGGAAATATCCAGTTCACGAGCCATTTTTTTCAACTCGCGCTCCTCCCTTTCCGTCACGATTGAAATAACGGTGCCATCAGCGCCCGCACGTCCGGTTCTCCCGGAACGGTGGATATATTGATCAATATTATCGGCCATATCGATATGGACAACCGCGGTAAGACCTTTAATGTCAAGCCCCCTTGCCGCTACATCCGTTGCAATCAGCATCGGTGATTTGCCGGAACGAAGCTTACGCAACGCTTTTTCCCGATCAACTTTATTGGATTCGCCATGAAGTACACCCATCTCGACACCTTTATAACTTAGCTTTTCATGTAAAACGCTCAGCTCAGCTATATCGTTAAGGAAGGCTAGGGCCTTTACATCTTTAATTCTTGTGATTTTTTCAAGAATCTTGGATTTCTCCCTTCTCTCTACAACAAAGTAAAGGTGGTCCACTTTCGATTCCATTTTTTCATGCTTATCGACTTTGATCAGTTCAGGTTCATTCATGAATCCACGAGCCGCTTTTTCCGTTTCCGCTGGCAAGGTTGCTGAAAACACCAAGATTTGCCGATCTTTAAGCGTCGCCTTAATGATATTATTGATCGTACTCATGTGCTCAGCGATAATCAATTGATCCCCTTCATCAAGTACAATGGTCTTAACCTCATGCATCTTCAATTTCTTTTGGGCAATTAATTCATAAATTCGCCCTGGCGTCCCAGCAATCACCTGTGGATGCTTCTTCAGTTTGTCCAACTGCCTTTTAACGTTAGCACCGCCAATGAAAGCTGCCCCGCTAATGCCGCTTCCTTCTGACCAAATCCGAACTTCTTCATTGATTTGCATGACAAGTTCACGGGACGATGCCAAAATCAAAGCTTGGGGGGATTTTTTTTCAGGATCTATTTTTTCTAGCAATGGCAATAAATAAGCCAATGTTTTTCCTGTTCCAGTCGGTGATTCAGCCATGATGTCTTTTCCTTCAGCGATTACGGGAATCGCCTTCGTTTGGATCGGTGTAAGCTGCCCGAATCCAGACTTTTTCCAGACCTCTTGGATATATGGTTTTCTATCATTCAATAATTCAGGTAATTCGCTCATATCGTTCTCCTTTAATAAAAAAACTTTTCCTATCTTCCATAGTACCATTTATTCATGTCCAGTAGCCAACGGAATCCGAATTGTAACGGTTGTCCCTTCGTTGACCTCACTTTCAAAATGCAGCTCCCCTTCAAGCCGGTGTACGATCTTGCGGCAAATGGCCAGACCGATTCCTGTCCCTTTCTCTTTCGTGGAATAAAAAGGTTCTCCAATCCGTTCCAAGCGCTCAGGCATCATGCCCACGCCATTATCTCTCACGCTGACTACTGCCTGATTTCCAATTATCTGCAGATATATATCGATTTCCCCATTATTCTTTATCGCTTCAATGCTGTTTTTCACTATATTGATCATCAACTGTTTAAGTTCAACCGAATCAGCCATGATTTGAATCGGCTCGGCGGTTTTAACCTTAAACCCCATCTCGATATTATACAAATTCGTTTCTGCTTTCATCAACGTAAATACTTGCTGTATATTGTCGGCAAGATCAATCCTTCGGAAAGCGATATCCTGTTTCTTTCCAAGAACCAGCAATTCACTTGAGATAATATTGATCCGGTCAATTTCCTTCAACATAATATCAGTATGCAGCGGATTGACTTCCTTCGTCATATCCATTAGCTGCACGAACCCTTTTAACGATGTCAGCGGATTCCTTATCTCATGGGCAACGGAAGCAGCCAGATGTCCGATTACCGATAGCTTTTCAGACAACACCACCAATTCCTCTTCTCGCCGCAATTCGGTAATATCCCTAACGATTGCATATACACCGAGCATTTCCGATTGAACGATGATCGGTAAAAAGGTTACACGGACGATCCGCTTTTCATCTCTTGCATTTTGGAAGGTCGTTTCGAATTTAACAGCTTCGCCTTGAAGGGACTGTGTAAAGAAATCAGAAATTTTTTTCCCTTCATTCCAGTTAATGAGGTGATAGAAATTCTTCCCCATCAAGCTGTCACTTTGGTGACCTAACAGGTTTTCCGCTTCTGGGTTAATGGAAACGAAATTTCCTTCAAGATTCAATTCAATGACACAATCCGGATTATGCTTGAACAGTGACTGATATTGTTCATCCTTTAAATTGAAATCCTGTTGTGACCTTAACATTTTCCCCGTCCAATATTGAATTAAAAAGTATAAGAATATCCCGGTTATGAAAATGAATGCCCAGCCTTTAGACTGTTGAAACATTGCATATATTTGAACATCCGACTTTGCCTGTGTCATCGAGATGTAGTCTGTGACAAAAATCCATAAGACCCCAATGATTATATATATAACGGCTACTTTACCTGCAATTTTATGAGAGTGGTTCATATCTATTCCTTTGTATGGTTTTTCATTTATCATTCCCAAATCGCTCAAAAAAAGCCCTCATGCATTAAACATAAGGACTGCATCGATATTGTACCATATATTTTGTCTGCATTTAAAAGACTTTTTCTGATATTAAAAACGCTAATGCAACTGGGATGAAGTTCGGATGAACTGCATACCGCTATGACCTAATCGGCCCATAGGACACGTAAAATGCAGACAGAACCCCAAGCCAATATTTACAATTATGACTGCTGGTACTAGAATTAAAGCAACGAACACAGCTGACGGCCTCTTGCATGTTCTAGTTTAATTGTAACTGCCACAAATTATGAGTCATTTTACAAGATTAGATTATTAGGAGGAATTCGACCATGCAATCCTATATCAATCAGCCTGATGGAGTCTTTCCCTCTGTTTGCTCCCTTGATTGTCCTGATCAATGCGGTTTATTACTGCACAAGAAAGACGGAAAAATCATTAAGGTTCAAGGAGACCCGGACCATCCAGTCACAAAAGGGAGTATTTGCAACAAAGTAAGGAATATGACAGACCGTCTATACGATCCAAAACGCCTTAAGCAGCCGTTAAAGCGCATCGGTCCAAAAGGGGAAGGTGCCTTCACCCCAATCAGTTGGGAAGAAGCCATAGACACCATCACTTCGAAATGGAAGGATTTAATTAAAAACCACGGTCCTGAAAGCATCCTCCCTTACAGCTTTTACGGAAATATGGGGAACCTCAGCGCCGAGGGGATGGATCGCCGTTTTTTTCACAAGCTCGGCTCAAGCATGCTTGAACGGTCCATATGTAACGCGGCCGGCTCCGTTGGATACAGCTATACAATGGGCGGGTCTTTCGGCATCGACCCTGAAGAAACGATTCATACAAAGCTTTTCATCATGTGGGGCATAAACGCGGTGAGCACCAATATGCATCAAGTCACGCTTGCCCAGCAAGCTCGAAAAAACGGTGCCAAAATAGTCGTCATTGATGTACATAAAAACCAAACAGGTAAGTGGGCTGACTGGTTTATCCCTATCCTCCCTGGTACCGACAGCGCCCTTGCCCTCGGTTTAATGCACATCCTCTATGGAGAGAATTTAGTCGACCAACCATTTCTCGATGCATATACAGTGGGTTCCGAACGATTGCGCGAGCATGTCCGCCAATACGACCCGGCGACCGTATCAGGAATCACAGGTGTACCCATCGAGGACTTATATGAATTAGCGAGGATGTATGGAACGACCACCCCGTCCTTCGTTCGAATCGGCAATGGCCTGCAGCACCATGACAATGGCGGCATGGCAGTACGTTCAATCGCCTGCCTTCCTGCACTTACCGGCCAATGGATGACAAAAGGAGGCGGAGCTCTCAAAGGTAATTCAGGATATCTTGCATTTAATACAAATGCCTTGAGACGACCTGACTTATTAGATGATAAAGCAACCCGGACGATCAACATGAACCAAATCGGCCAAGCTCTTATGGCAAAAGAAAACCCGATTCGTTCCATGTTGGTATACGGCTCCAACCCGGCGCTAGTCGCCCCTAATGCAAATAAGGTACAGGAAGGACTAATGCGTGAGGATTTATTCACAGTCGTTCATGATTTATTCTTAACCGAAACGGCCATGTATGCTGACATCGTCCTTCCCGCCACTTCATCATATGAAACGGAGGATTTTTATAATTCTTACTGGCATAATTACATCCAAATACAAAAACCTGTTATCGAAAAATATGGAGATTCGAAATCGAATGTAGAAGTGTTCAAACTATTAGCTGCTGCAATGGGCTTTGAGGAACAAGCATTTAAAGATTCAGAGGAAGATATGATACGTCAAGCGCTAGATTTCCCTGACAATCCACATTTAGAAGGCATCACGTATGAATCTCTATCTAAAAATCAATTTATCAAAGCCAAAATGCAGCCGCTGTTCCCGGGCAAGCTGCAAACTCCGAGCGGTAAAATCGAGCTATACTCTGAACGGATGAAGCAGCAGGGACACGAACCTCTGCCAACATATACACCAATCATAAAAGACAGCGATCTGCCCTTTTTATTCATACCGGCACCTAACCACAACTTCTTGAATTCAACCTTTTCCAATAATGCCAAGCATATCTCATTGGAAAAGGAACCGAAACTGCATATGAATGCGGCTGATGCCAAAAAATTAGGAATCGCTTCCGGTGATATGGTCAGAATCTGGAACGACCGCGGGGAATGCTTGCTTAAGGCAACACCAGGCGAAAATGTATTGCCCGGCGTTCTCGTCAGCCAAGGCTTATGGCAAAAGACGCCCGAAACAAAGCAGCACATCAATGCCCTTACACCAGACCGCCTTTCAGACATGGGTAACGGCGCCGTTTTCTTTTCAGGACGAGTCGACCTTGAAAAAGCTCCGCATTGAGGTTTAAATAAACTTCAAATCTGCGATATGTATGAGATTTTTCCCGATTTATCGACGATTCTGGACATTTAACTGCGGTTTTTCCGGTTTTATCGACGATTCTGGTCATTTATCTGCAGTTCTTCCCGATTTATCGACGATTCTGGTCATTTATCGGCGATTCTCCCTGCTTTATCGACGATTCTGGACATTTATCTGCGATTTTTCCGGATTTATCGACGATTCTGGACATTTATCTGCGGTTTTTCTGGATTTATCGACGATTCTAGACATTTATCTACGGTTTTTACGGATTTATCGACGATTCTGGACATTTATCTACGGTTTTTACGGATTTATCGATGATTCTGGACATTTACCTACGATTTTTCCAGTTTTATCGACGTTTCTGGACATTTATCTACGATTTTTACGGTTTTATCGACGATTCTGGAATTATATCTACGTTTTCCCCGGATTTATCGACGATACTTGAGGTATATTATCTACACGCAAAAAAAGGCCATTCCACAAGGAACGGCCTTTTTTGCTAAAACTATCCTTTACTCTTCATCAAACCAGCCTGTTGGTTGAATATCCAGGTTATTATTGATTTGCTTCAATTCTGTGTATGCTTCATATCCGAAGGTTCCTAGTTCGCGTCCATTTCCGCTTTGCTTGAATCCGCCCCACGGAGCTTCGTTATAAGTCGGATGATAAGAGTTAATCCACGTGATGCCCGCACGGACCTTTTTGATGACGCGGTGTGCTTTGGCGATATCATTGGTGAATACCGCCCCGGCTAAACCATATTTCGTATCATTGGCGAGATGGAGAGCCTCCGCTTCATCCTTGAACGTTTGAACGACAAGCACCGGCCCAAAGATTTCTTCCTGTACGATTCGCATATGAGGTGTCGTATTGACAAAGATCGTTGGCTCGACAAAGTACCCGTTTTCCAACCCTTCTCCTTTAATTCGTTTTCCGCCAACGATTAATTTAGCTCCTTCTTCTTTTCCGATTTGAATATAAGATAATATCTTGTTCATGTGCGCCTCTGAAACGACAGGTCCCATTTGGCTTTTTTCATCCGAGCCTGCTCCCACCTTGATACGTTTTGCTTTTGCAGTAAGGCTTGCTATGAACTGATCATAAACCGACTCTTCCAAAAGTAAACGAGAGCCGGCTGAACAAACTTGTCCTTGATTACAGAAAATCCCATACAATGCATAATCGACGGCTGTCTCAAAATCAGCGTCCGCAAATACGATATTGGGAGATTTACCGCCAAGCTCCAATGTCACTTTCTTTAAATTGACAAGCGACGCTTCCATGATCTTACGTCCAGTTGCTGTTCCTCCTGTAAAGGCTACTTTATCGATTTCCTCATGCTCGGCAATAGCCTGCCCGACAATAGGTCCGGCTCCTAACACAAGGTTTGCGACACCTTTTGGCAAACCGACTTCAGCCATGATTTCAAACAGCTTGACCGCTGTCACTGGTGTGATCTCCGATGGTTTGAACACGACGGAGTTTCCTGCGGCAAGCGCCGGTGCAAGCTTCCAGGCTGACATCATTAAAGGGAAATTCCAAGGAACGATTTGCCCGCATACACCGATCGGTTCCCTTACGACCATCGCTTGTTGACCGTCAGGAACTTCGTAAGTCTGACCTGTCGGTTTCGTAGCCAAACCTGCGTAATATCTAAAACAGGCTGCTGAATCATCGATATCAAAACGGGACTCGCGCAATGGTTTCCCATTATCCAGCGTTTCCAACGCAGCAAGCTCTTCGGCCTTTTCTTCAATCTTGTCGGCAATCTTGAATAAAATGCGGGCGCGCTCGACTGCCGGCGTTCCCCACCATCCACCTTCATAGAACGCATACTTGGCTGCCTCTACTGCTTTATCGACATCCTCCTTCGTTCCTTCCGCAGCTGTAGCAATCACTTCTCCCGTGGCCGGATTCAACACATCCCTTTTTTCACCTGAAGATGAATTCACCCATTGCCCATTAATGAACATTTTTAAATCCAGTGCTCCGGTCCCTTCTTTTTTCGTGTTATTTTGTAAAGTTTCCTGCATCTAAATTCCTCCTCTGTTTAAATGATTTACCTTGTATTAATAAAAGCAAGTTTCATGCCATTTTAAGAGGTTGATAAATCACGTTCTCATACCCATCCGGGATCCCTTAATATTCATTCGTGAATTTTCTATTCAGATCTGCATACCGCAGCAGCAAAAAAAAGATGGGCTTTTGCCCATCTCCTAATTAATTCCGATTGATAACGACCAATTTCATTTCCGTCATTTCCTCGATTGCATATTTTAATCCTTCGCGGCCCGTTCCGCTATTTTTGACTCCACCATATGGCATGTTGTCGACGCGGTAAGTGGGGATATCATTAATGATCACACCGCCGACTTCCAATTTTTCTGCTGCAGAAAGGGCCAAATTGATATTATCCGTGTAAATCCCAGCCTGCAAGCCGAAATCGGAATCATTGACCAAATCAATCGCTTCTTCAACGGACGAAACCTTGTTTATTAATACGATCGGAGCAAAGACTTCCTGACAGGATACCTTAAGCTTCGAATCCACTTCCAGCAACACAGTTGGATGCAGGATATTCCCCTCAGATTTACCTCCTGCCGCCACAACCGCACCATGCTGTTTAGCTTCCCCGATCCAGTCGAGGCTTCGCTGCACATCACCAGGACTGATTAAGGCAGAGATGTCCACCGAAGGGTCCAAAGAATCACCAAGCTTCAAGGCATTTGTTGCTGCTGTGAATTTTTTTACAAACTCATCATATACGTCTTCATGAACATATGCACGTTGTAATGAAATGCAGACTTGCCCTTGGAAAGCGAAGGCTGCCGAAACACAGCGCTGGATGATTTTATCGATATTGATTCCTTTATCGACAATGACGGCCGCATTCGAACCGAGTTCGAGACTTACCTTCTTCAATCCTGCTTTATTGCGGATTCCGATTCCTACAGCAGGACTGCCAGTGAAGGATATGCTTTTCACCCTTGAATCAGTGACTAATTTATCACCGATTACAGAACCGCTTCCGGTAACTAAATTGAAAGCCCCGGCAGGCAGATCCGTTTCCGACAACAACTCCGCAAGGAATATCGAGGATAGCGGCGTTTGGCTCGCAGGTTTCAAGACAATCGTATTACCCGCGGCAATGGCTGGGCCGACTTTATGAGCGACCAGGTTCATCGGAAAATTAAAAGGCGTGATTGCACCAAGAACACCAATCGGTTCACGGACTGTATAGCCAATCCGCCCCTCCCCGTCTGCTGTAGCGTCCATCGTCAATGTTTCCCCATGGATCCTCTTTGCTTCTTCCGCCGCAAATTTATATGTGGCAATCGTACGGGACACTTCTCCCATTGCCGTTTTAATCGGCTTCGCTGCCTCTTTAGCGATAATTTCAGCCGCCTCCTGCTTGCGGCTTTCGAGCAGACTTGCAAGCTGTTCAAGTATGGCAGCACGTTTATGACTAGGCAGGGCTGCCATCGTTTTTCTAGCTTGATGAGCTGATTCTATCGCCAGGTCCACATCTTCTAGGGTTGCCGAGGGAATTTCCGCTAGAACCTTCCCGCTATACGGAGATTTTAACGTCGTGAAATTTTCAGCTTCTTGCCATTTACCATTAATGAATAATTTCTTCTTCAGCATTTCCGTCATTTCCATCACTTTCACCTCTTATAAAATTTCTTTTTCGACAGCTGTAAATATTTTATCAAGTATTTCAATGATCTTTTCGATTTCAGATTTAGTGATGATTAGAGGCGGGGCAAATACGAGCGTATCTTGATCAAACGTGACCGACCGGCAAATCAAGCCATTCTTCGCCGCTTCAGATACAAGTCTTGGAGCTAATTGTGTCTCAAAGCCTTCTCCTGTCTTTTTGTCCTTCACGATGGAAATGCCTCCAATCAGTCCAAGCGCCCTGACATCACCAATGATCGGGTGTTTGCCCTGAAGTTTCTTAAAGCCGGCAAGTAGCTCTTCACCGCGCTGTTTCGAGTTTTCCATCAGGTTTTCACGTTCAATTATTTCGATGTTTTTTAAAGCAACCGCACAAGCCATCGGGTGACCGCTATATGTGTAGCCATGTAAAAGCGTGCCTTTTGATAGGGAAATGAAATCCTGATGCATCCTATCATTCAGGACCACACCGCCTAACTGTGCATATCCACTTGTCACACCTTTTGCAAAACACATCATATCCGGCACGACGCCATAGTGTTCAATGCCGAAATAAGTACCTGTTCTTCCGAAACCTGTAATGACTTCATCCGTCACCATTAAAATGCCATATTCATCACAAATCTCCCTTACTTCCTTGAAGTAGCCTTCTGGAGGAAGATTCACGCCACCTGCTCCTTGAATCGGTTCCGCGATAAATGCCGCAACCGTTTCCGGTCCTTCTTGTTCAATGACCTTGCGCAACTCTTCAATAGACGATCCGTCTACATAACAAAAATCAGGAGCGACGGAATTCGTGAAGTCACGGAACGGTTTCAGGCCAGTTGCACTTGTCGCACCCATGGCAACTCCATGATACGATTTTGAACGTGAAATGATTTTTTGGCGATTAGGCTGGCCTTTCAATATCCAATAATGACGGGCAAGTTTGAACGCCGTATCATTTGACTCCGATCCGCCTGAAGTGAAGAAAACGGCATTCAAATCACCAGGAGCGATGGAAGCGATCTTGGCAGCCAACCGAATGGCCGGCTCATTGCTGAAAGTAGCGAAGCTAGAGGTGAAAGCAAGCTTTGCCATTTGTTCTCTTGCCACATCAGCCAATTCTTCTTGTCCATGTCCTATGTTCACATTCCAAAGTGAAGACATGCCATCGATGACTGTCCTGCCCATAATATCCGTAAGATAAATTCCCTTGCCTTCTTTAAAGATGAAACTTGGACCATCTGCCTGCTGTTGCTCGATTGCCGTAGTTGGATGAATGAAATGCTTTTTATCCAAATCGATTAATTGCTGAATACCCTTCTTCTCTTTAATCATGTAAAAAAACACCCTTCTTTAATATTGGATTTTTTTATCATTTGCTCTTGATATATTGATAGATATTGCAAGATACATGCCAAAGTATATGAACCTTATATAAATGGTATTCAACTTAAAACAATTCAGATTCAAATCAAAATCAACACAAAACGATTTATTTTCGAATCAATTGATCTACATTCGAATCAGTTGACTTCCCTAGTGAAAAATCAACTGACGTTACATAACCTTACATAAAATGTTGAATTTTCGGAAGATTTGTATTATTATCTATACTAATTCCATTGTTTGTATCATTTAGTTAATCTAATATGAAAGAAGTTAATAGATATGCAGGTAAGTTTTGAATTGCATCTAAAACAATCCTTGAAATTATCATTAACCCCTGAATTAAAGCAGGCAATCAATATCCTGCAATATTCCACACATGAATTATTGGATTTCTTAAAAGAACAGGCTAATGAAAACCCTATTCTCGAAATGGCCGCAGTGGCTAATGATCCCCTCGCCCCAATTTCTGAATCTAGCATTCCTACACATAAAATGGACTATCGCATACGAGATAGTTCCCCCAAAAGCGATCAATTCGGCAAGAACAATGATTTTAACCCAATCAACAATTATTCCTGCACCACAGAAACATTGGAAGCCCATTTATTGGAGCAGCTGAGCTTGGTCAAAACCTGGAAAGATTGTGAAACAAAGATTGTCGAATTTTTAATAGGAAGCTTAAATGAAAATGGCTTTCTTGATATTGATATAAATTGGACAGCCTCGCTTTTTTCGGTGTCCCTCGAGGAAATGGAGTCTATGATTCAAGTATTGCAATCTCTTGACCCCATTGGCGTCGGTGCTAAAAATCTGACTGATTGCTTACTCATACAAATTCGCAAGCAAGAAAACGACAACCAATTGGCTTATACGATTGTCGAGAAGCACTTAACGGACTTAGCCGAAAAGCGCTACCGGAAAATTGCGGACCTTTACAAAGTGACCATTCAGGAAGTGCAGGAGGCAGCGGACTTCATCCGTACCTTGAACCCACGCCCGGTCAGTCAATTTTCTGATGAGATGATTTCTTACATCGTCCCGGATGTATTCGTGGAAAAAGAAAAAGAAGGATTTTTGATAACGGTCAACGATAGCTATATACCAAATCTGTCCATCAATCCTTACTATAAGGACTACATCAACATGAAACCGGGAAATCCAGCTAATGATTACGTTAAGACTCATCTACAT
This sequence comes from Peribacillus muralis, assembly GCF_001439925.1. Lineage (GTDB taxonomy): Bacteria > Bacillota > Bacilli > Bacillales > DSM-1321 > Peribacillus > Peribacillus muralis. Next base: position 130,024 of record NZ_LMBV01000009.1, on the reverse strand, counting down.
GATGCTCAGCTGCTGATCAAGGGGCTCGAGCAAAGGCAAATGACTCTATACAAAGTGACGGCGACAATCGTTGATGCTCAGCAGGAGTTTTTCCTAAGGGGAATGGCTGGATTAAAACCGATGACACTGAAAGACATTTCCGAAAAACTTCAGCTTCATGAATCAACGATCAGCAGGGCGACTAGTAATAAATACATCCAGACACCGCATGGACTTTTTAAATTAAGGAACTTCTTTACGAGAGGGTTAAATCGTGTAAACGGCAAAGAATGTGAATCAACTACTACCATCAAAGAAAAAATAAAGGTCTTGATTGCCGATGAGGATAAAATAAAGCCATTTTCGGATCAGTTGCTATGCCAAATATTCGAAAGCGAAGGAACGATGATATCCCGCCGCACCATTGCAAAGTATCGTGAAGATCTTGGTATACCGGGTTCTTCCAAACGGCGCAGATTTTAAGATCCCATTAAACGATATCGCGGGCTCCCCATGCTTTATGTCTCACTTAGATATCCAGCTTTCAAATTTTCGTTAGATTCAGCTTGCTCCGTCCACCACAAGATTGGCTCTTTCTTGCGGTGTTTGTGTTTCCACATAGTGATCTTCCTGAATCATCCAGTTATCTTCCCACATCTGACGCGCCTCTTCGCCATCCCGTTCGAGGCCGCGTTCCAAACGCTGATCGCGGGGACATTCCACCCAGATAGTGAAATCATAAAGTCGAGCCAATTCTTTACGAGTCGAATACATTCCTTCAATAATGACCAGGCCTTCAGAAGGAACCTGATGCCATTCAGCCAGAACATCCTTGTCCCAATCATAGCGCTGATATCTTGCTTCCATCCCTTCGGAAAGCGGCTGCAGGACTTGGAGAAACAACCGTTTCCAATCATAATCTGCTCCGATTTGTTTTTGGGATGGAGGCAGCGGAATGCGTTGCGAAGATGGGAAATGGAAATCGTCCATATGAACAATGGCACTCCCCGGACATGCTGCATGGATAAGGGAAGCTAGTGTACTTTTTCCAGACCCGCCCCTGCCATCTATGGCGATTAAATATGGAGATCGTTTTTTTGACAGTAAGTGAATTTCGGTTATAAGGCCTTCAAGCGTATACGGACCGTTAAGTGTTGGAAATTTCATGGGCATTCCTCCTATATTATATATTTCCATTCATCCTCCCGTGTTTCCTTTGGAGGAAAAAAAGAAAAATCGAAAAGAAGGTGCATGTATTGAACACGATCCAATTTGCCGCCATTTTTGATATGGACGGCACTTTATTTCAAACAAACGAAATTTTAGGTTCTTCACTTGAAAGAACATTCGATATTCTTAGGGCAGAAGGAAGCTGGAGGGGGATTGCCCCGCTTGCAGCCTACCAAAGAATAATGGGCGTCCCATTGAGTGTCGTCTGGGAGACTCTGATGCCAGAACATCCTGATCATATTCGCCAACAGGCGGACCGCCTTTTTTTAGAATGCTTGAATCAGGAAATCAAAGAAGGAAAGGGGCAGCTTTTTCCTAACGTCCTGGAGACATTATCAACGTTCAAAGAACTTGGGATTTCCGTTTTCATCGCTAGTAACGGACTAGAAAAGTATTTGGAAGAAATCTGTTCATACTTTGGACTGCATCAATATGTTACCGACATCTACAGTGTCCAAAGATCAGCGGAAGGCTCCAAATCAGACTTAGTAAGAATGTTATTGAATGACCATCAAATTCAAAATGCGATGATGATCGGCGATCGGAAATCCGACATCGAAGCAGCAAAGAAAAACAGCCTAACTGCTGTAGGCTGCCAATTCGGGTTTGCCGAGGAACAGGAATTAAATGATGCGGATGTACTGATTGCAGATTTTCGTGATCTGCAAACCTACGTATCCAAATGGCTCCTAACGGCCGGTGGCTAATAAGCGTTCCTGTTCAGCCAACATAACGGCTATTCTATCCTGGATGGCCATTATTCCTTTTTCTTCGACAAAATTATTCAAGATGATTGAAAATATGACTTTTTCCCCTCGTTTAGTCGTCACATAACCTGCTAATGAGCTTGTTCCTGTAATCGTTCCCGTTTTCGCACGCACATTTCCAGCAGCAACAGTCCCCTTCATCCTCTTCCTTAAGGTGCCTCCTACCATTCGATTCTCGATTCCTGCCACCGGCAACGCATTCAAATAAGCGGGGAACCACGTTTTTTCCTGTATGGCATATAAAAGCTTGGTTATTTCATTTGCTGGAATCATGTTGACTTGGGATATGCCTGAACCATCACGCATCTCGATCGTTTTCATATCTAGTCCCATACTCTTCATCTCGTTGCCGGCGACCTTCAACCCGTCCTTCCAGCTTCCTTCCCCGCCAGCTTCTTTACCCATCTCTTTTATTAAAATCTCAGCATGACTGTTATTGCTCAGTTTCATGAAAGGAATGAGAAGCTGTGAAAGCGGCATGGATCGATGAGTGGCAATCAAATTAGCATCTACTGGTGTTTCCCCTTTTTTCCTTTCTCCCACTATTTTAATTCCTTGTTTTCTCATTGATTTTTCAAATAGACTCAAGGCATATCCAGCGGGATCCTTCACCGAAATCCACTCCTTGACTTGCTCGGCATTCTCAGGAATCGTTCCAGTCACCGTAATGATCTCCGTTCCGTAAGATCGTTCAATATCGACTTTCCTGTGACCGCCTGCCTCCACCGTTTTCATTTTGTTGATGATTTTCACATGACCCGTTTCCGGTATCTTTTTCACCTCTGCCTTGCTGCCTGCTTTGTTACCTGGCGTAATCTTTACGATGATGGTTCCGGTATCATAATCTTCATCAGGGGATGCCGTTAAAGCTGAAACAGCCGCTCCGTAATATTCTTGTTCATCGCTCCAAACCAAGTCTTTCGAATACCGAACATCATCATACCAGGAATCATCGCCAATTAGATTTCCGTGAATGAGCTTCACTTTTTTTTGCTTCAGTGAAGCAGCCAGCTCATCGAAATCACGTTCCAGCAATGTCGGATCTCCTTTCCCTTTCAGATACACATCTCCTTGCAGGACATGGCCGACTTGCAAGCCCGTTACATATAATTCCGTCACAAATACATGGTCTTCCCCCAAACTTTCCAGCGCAGCCGCCGCCGTCAATAGCTTAAGGTTGGAAGCTGGACGTAGGCGCGTTTGCGAACCTCGTTCATAAATTCTCTCCCCCGTTTCTGCCGAACGGATTGATATTCCCACTAACGCCCCTGATAATGCCGGGGAATCAGCCAAAATCCGTTGAATCTCGTGGCCCACCGTTCCCACTTCTTTCGCAGCCTGCATCGATTCACCATGAAAGATGCCCATCAAAAACAGGAAGAAGATAAAGCTTACCTTCCTTTTATATGTCAAACCTATCACTCCTAATCTAAAAATTCCCTCCTACTATCTTGTCCACTTTACTGTCATCTAAAAGCAAGACAATCCGGGAACTTTTTGGAGCGATACCTCGTATAAGTATGAAGACATAAAAGGAGTGAATTTATGTATACAAAGATTAAGCCGCCAACCAAGGAAATTTCCAAACAAGCCGTGAAAGTCTGGCGGATGACTGAAGCCATTACCCATATCATTATTATTGCCGTCCTTATCATTCTCCTATTTGCAGATGATTATTTTGCTTGGAAAGATTGGATCGGATGGCTGTTAAACGGACTTGTCGTACTATCACTATTCCATTCTGTCTGGTCCATCTTCATTGAACCAGCCTTGCTGCAAAAATATTGGCGTTACGATGTGAATGAAGAATTCATCCAAACAAAACGTGGCGCCTGGAATGAAACGCATGAACTCATACCGATGACGAAAGTGCAATCCGTCAAGCTGGAACAAGGTCCTTTGTTACGGAAATACAACCTATACTCACTAAGCATCGGCACAATGGGCGACTCTCACGACATTCCTGCCATCCCAGAGAAAGAAGCCTATGAATTACGGGACAAGATCGCCTACTTCGCAAAAATTAAGGAAGTGGATTGACGATGGAAGAAAAGGCAAAACGGCTTCACTTCATCAAAATCCCTTTTGAATTAGGAAAATTGCTTAAAGGGAATATTTTTTTCATTATCATGCTTTATATTTTGAACTTCGGTAGCGAAAAAACGTATATGAAGCTACTCCAAGTCTCCTTTCTCATCTATTTAACCTGGAGGGTTTTGTCGATCATCCTTAAATGGTATACCTATAACTATCATATCAAGGAGGGCACCATTCATATTACCTCAGGGCTTATCTCGAAATCATATCGATCGATCCCGCTTCATAAGGTGCAAAATGTCCAACGACGGACGACCGTTTTTCACAGGATCTTCAGCTTGACCTCCTTGACATTCGAAACGGGGACTAGCGGCGACGAGGGTAGCGTAGCTTTCGAGGTGATTTCCCAAAAAGAGGCCGAACGGCTAGAGCGGGCACATTCATCAAACCATAATTCGATTATCGATGCGGAGGTTCCCGAGGAACGAATTGCAGAAGACTTGGAACCAGTTACGAAAAAAACGATTCATTTCACACCAACCAAACGAGACGTTCTGAAAGCTTCCTTTACATCGCTAAGCTTTCTGGCCCTCATTCCGATTGTGGCCACGATATATAGTACACTCGATGACTTTTTTGACTTGGAAAATGCCGGAGGATACGTTACCAAGGTATTGGATACATGGTGGATCGTCACCATCGCCATCACGGCTCTCGTCTGTGTAGCGGTTACCTTCGGAATCGTTTCCACCTTTGTTAAATATGGAAAATATGAAATTTCATCCGATCAGGAGCGCATCCATATCAAGAAAGGTGTACTGGACGAATCTGCTTTTTCAATTCAAAAAGAAAAGGTGCAAGCTGTCGTGATCACCCAATCAATCATGAAAAGGATGCTAGGTTTAGCCGAAGTGAAACTGATAAGCGCAGGAAGCACTGGCGATGAAGAACTTGATACGAATGTTCTCTATCCTTTTTTATCGGTTAATCGGGCCTATGGGATGGTAGAGGAGATTTTACCTGCATACAAGGTGGAACGTGTGATGAAGCCGCTCACGAAACAAGCATTCAAAATTAGGATGCTGCGTCCGAGCTTTTTATGGCTTATTGCAACAGTCGCGATCTATCTTTTCAAACCAGCGTTATGGTATATCTCGCTCATTTTACTAGTCGCCATTTACACGTTGAGGATACTCAATTACAAAAGTAGCCGTTACTTGTTGAATGGCGAGTTTGTCCAGTTTAAATCCGGAAGCTTAGGAACCTCATTTTTCATAACCAAAAGAAGTAAGGTCATTCAAATTGAAGTGAAGCGCTCCAAGCTGCAGAAGGTTTTCGGGCTAGCCACCATCGAGACGATCAACCGCTCCAAGCCTGTGCATCACACAAAAATCCAAGATGTGCCCGTTGAATATGCGGACGTTTTTTACACGTGGTACATAGGCAGAACGAAAAATATTCAAATCGAATAAGCTACCTACGGAAGAGGTGACTGATACAGTCTCCTCTTCTTTCTCATTTGTTTCTGCTCCCGAATCCTTGCAATGGTACGGGGGCTCAAGTTTCATAATTAATTATGGCCATTTTCTATATTCAAGCTTCAAAAAAGGGAATGCGCACCGAAATATCTAATAGAAGCCAAATTTAAATTAGATCTATATAAGGAGCATTGTCCATGAACAAAATTACAGATTGGTATTTTAATTCGCTAAAAAAACAAATATTGATTCCCTTTTTAGCATTGATTATGATCAGCGGATTGGCCATTGCTTACATGAGCTATAAAAACAGCATTGAACTAACGACACATGAGCTTACTGACACGACAAAAGAGCAGGTCAAGTCATTGAATGAATCATTTGAAATATTTTTCAAAAAAACCGAAGATCAATTGGATAGGATCAGTAAATATCCCAGCATGAGTACCTACGAAAAGGACCCTGAATTGATATTCGATGAGTTTTCCCATACACAGTCCAGCAATTCTGAAATAAACGGCTTATATCTTGGCACAGAGAAAGAGGGAAAAACAATCATATTTCCTAAAGCTGAATTGCCAGCTGACTTTGACCCGAGGCAAAGAGAGTGGTATCAATCCGCGTTGAAGGAAAAAAATGAAACCATTTGGACGGAACCTTATACAGATCAAGCTACAAATACACTTGTTATTACTGCTGCAAAGTCCATATATGATGGTGACCGATTAATCGGCGTGCTCGGTGTCGACATTTCAATCGACACATTGGTCAAGATGATTAATCAAACGAAGTTCGGTGAAACCGGTTATTCGGTTTTGCTGGATAAAAAAGGAGCCTTCGTTACCCATCCGGATAAGGAGAAAATTCAACAGGACATATCCAAGGAGTCCATGTTCAAGAAAATGAAAAGTGAATCCGGCTCGATGATCGAGGAATATGAAGGAAAAAACCGGATCATCGGCTACGCCATCAACCCGACTACCGGATGGAGAATAGCTGGATTGATGGATGAAAATGAAGTGATAGTCCGTGCAAGCCCGATGATCAAAGATAATCTCATCACCTTGTTGATCGTCTTTACCATCACTGCCTTATCTGCCATCTTCATCACCAGATCTTTGACGAATCCGATTAAAAAGCTGCAAGAATCGATACGGAGGATGGCTGGCGGCGATTTCACAGCCAAAAATTCCATCTCAAGGACCGATGAAATAGGACAGCTTGCAGAAGACACGAACTTGATGGCCCAAAATATGAGCCAGATGTTAGGAAAGGTCAATACCCTTTCCGATAAAGTATCCGAGTCCTCCATGACGCTAGTGGCAAGTGCAGAGGAGAATTCGGCTGCAGCAAACGAGGTCGCCTTGACGATGGAACAAATAGCTTCAGGTGCAATAGACCAAATTGAAGTCGGTCAAAATAATGAAAATGCCGTAAAGCTTTTGGCAGACAAAATTAATGATCTTGATGCAGAAACAAGCAAAATGGCGTTGGAATCCGACAACATGTTCAAAGCTTCCGAAAACGGCATCGCTCAAGTGCAGGACCTCAAACAGCAATTCAACGAAACGTCGCTTATCTCCAAGAAGATGAGTACAGCCGTTACATCATTGGATGCTCGTTCGCATGATATTAGCGCGATTGTAAAGACGATAAGCGGGATAGCCGGACAAACTAACTTACTTGCCTTGAATGCCGCCATCGAAGCAGCCAGGGCTGGTGAGCACGGAAAAGGGTTTGCCGTGGTAGCCAATGAAGTGAAAAAGTTGGCCGAGCAGACGGAACATTCGCTGAAGGAAATCTCGGAAATCATCCAAGCGATTCAAGCCGATACAAACAATACAGTACATTTGATTGACCAAGTCAATCAAAAAATCCATCACCAGGATACTTCGGTGACGGATACAGAAAATGCCTTCAGTCACATCGCAACGATTATCGCCAACACATTCAGCAATTTTGACGATATTAAAACGATGATGAACGATATGGTATCAGAGGTCACTCGGATGGCCGGCAATGCAGAACAATTAAACTCGATCGGTCAGGAAACAGCGGCGGGAACCGAAGAAGTCTCCGCTTCAGTCGAACAAACGAACGCTTCCATGGAGCAATTAAATGCACTTGCCAGTGATCTGGATACCTTATCACAGGAAATGCATAAAGAGATACGTAAATTCATATTCTAACAAAAAAAGGACGGACCCCAAAGGGTTTCCGTCCTTTTCCACTTGTTATCAAAGCGTTCTTCTACCGTGCGCTAACGTTTCATCCGTTTCTGTAATACCTGAGTAAGAAGAATTCGATTTACGCGCATCTGCATCGACGAGCACAAGCAGCTTGCCGTTTTTCACATCCGCTTCATATCGATTCGCCTCATCTTCCGGTAAGCCCATCCCAATCAATGTTCCGGCCAAACCACCTGTACCAGCACCTACAGCCGCACCAGCCAATGTGGCAGCAAGCGGTCCTGCTGCCAGTACCGGTCCAATTCCCGGTATCGCCAATGCACCCACTCCTGCTAATAAACCAGCTGCTCCGCCCAAAATACCTCCGGTCGCTGCACCAGCTGCGAGTCCCTCTTCGGCTTTTGTACCGGTTTCTTCATTCACTGCCCTTAATTCCTCTTTATCTTTCGCTACTACCGATATATCGTCTCGGTTATATCCATCGGCCTGCAAGGCCTCAACTGCCCTAATGGCTTCTTCTCCAGTTTCATATACCCCAATTATACGTTTATCCATTTCTATCATCCTCCTTAAAGAATGTAAACTATCGCTCTTTCTTTACATACCCCATAAAGTGGAAGTACTAAACGTTATGTAACAGGAAAAATTTTTCGAGTTATTACTTAGAAAGGAAGGGTATATATAATGATAGTATGCATATTTTTGGGAGGTTTTATTTTTGCTCATCGAGTTACTTGAAGATTTAGTATCGATTGACAGTTCGTCGAAACAAGGAGCCAACGAGGCAGTGGAATACTGCGCGGATTGGCTTAAAAAGCAAGGACTTAGCGTCAATGTAATCGTTAATAATGGGTATAAAATGCTCGTTAGCGAGATTGGCAGCGGAGATAAAACCGTCATTTGGAATGGCCATGTCGATGTTGTCAGCGGGACTCCGGATCAATTTTTCCCTCGCATTCATGAAGGGCATTTATATGGACGCGGTGCAGCCGATATGAAAGCTGGGGTGGCCGGAATGATGTGTGCATTTTCCGAACTGAAAGATATGAACTTAGGCTTGAAAATCCAGCTACAGATTGTATCCGATGAAGAAATTGGCGGGCTGAACTGTTCTGGGTATTTAGCTAAACATGGATATAGAGGGGACTTTGTAATTTGTGCAGAGCCTACCCAATTGGGAATTGGCCTTCAGGCAAAGGGTGCCCTGCGCCTTGATATTGAAGTATCTGGTAAATCTGCACACGGAAGCCGCCCATGGGAAGGCGTGAACGCAATCGAGAAGGCTTATGAACTCTATCAAAAAATAAAGGAGCTTCCTTTCACAAAGGATCATACCCCCCTTTACGACTCCCCTTCACTTAACCTAGCAAAAATAAAAGGCGGGGATGTCTACAATAAGGTACCGGATGCCTGCTTGCTCAGCCTGGATATCCGCTATCTCCCTACACAAACAATGGAAGAAGTCGTTACGCAAATTGAAAGTGTGACGGGTAAGAATATTTTCATCAATATGTACAGCAAACCTGTAAAAACGGAAGAGTCGGACCCATTCATCTCACTGCTCCGTCCCGTCATCAAAAAGAACACCAACCAAGATGCCGTCATTTTTGGACAACACGGTTCGGCTGACACTGTCTTTTTTGCCGCATATGATATACCTGCCATCGAATTTGGACCAAAAGGCGAGAATTGGCATGGCGACAAGGAATGTGTCAATCTCGAATCTGTTGCCGTATATCAAAAAATGCTAGTTGATTTTGCAACGGAATTTACTTTAGCTTAATGTATTTCATAACTTGAAGAAGCTGCTGTCTGAACTTTGCAGACGGCAGCTTTTTTAGGTTTCATTGCCCTCGATAATGGCTGTAACAGGTCGTCTAACTTTTCAACTCTTCCAGGCGCTTTAATTACTATTTTTCTACTATCTGATGAACCAAATTCAAATTTCCGATCTGCTCCACGTTTCATTTCTTCTTCAACATTTGTCTCCTCTCAAGTAAATCAAACTTTACTAAAGTTTCATTCTCCGCATGAACGATCGAGTTCGAAAACCAACAGGATTGCTAGCTTTTGTTCTGTTGCAAAATGCAACTGGCAAGGTTCAAATCCTCTAAAACCGTAGGCAATTTGGGGCTGTCTTTGTTTTAAATGCAGAGTGGAATGCAACGGAAGGCGCGACACTCCTGCGGGAAATGCGGTCCAGGGGAGACCCCGCAGGCGCTTTTGCGACGAGGAGGCTCTCCGGCCGCCAGCGAAAAGGGAGTGCCTGCAGTGGAATGAAACGGATAAAGTAAAAGCATCCAAGTATTGTGGTAATTAAAACCTAAATCATCCTAAAATCGATGCCGCATCCTCCCCCGCTCTCGAATGCAAGCAATTATATAGCAATAATCCGGTCATAATTGCATTGTTTTTTTTACAAAAACGCATAGGACCTTTTTACCAAATGTAATATAACCAAATATTGTACATTTAAACAAAATACGCTACTAATTTAACAAAAAAAGCGTTCAAACCGACATGATAAATCAATATAAACCATGGCCAAATCAATCATCACCAAGTCCTTTTCACCTAGTTTATATTACATCGATTTATCAACAGAAACGTTTTTGTAACACAATTACTATTCCACCGAAACATTATTGTCATATATACCTGTTATTCTAAGTCTACGATTTAAAACAAAGGAGACTATTCATTTTGAAAAAAATACTACTTCCAATTTTCACTGCTTTCTTCCTGGTATTTAGTTTTTCCGGAGTTTCATCGGCTGCTACTACTACATACAAAGTCAAAAGCGGCGACACACTATGGGGTATCGCCAATAAACATAATATAACAGTCAATCAACTCAAAAGTTGGAACAACCTGAAAAAAGATAACATCCATCCAAAACAAGTTTTAAAGGTCAAGAAAACATCGACCTCAGCTAAACCTAAAGCTAAAACATCATCGTCATCATCAAAATATAAAACGATCACGGTGAAGGCAACAGCTTACACAGCGAACTGCAAAGGCTGCAGCGGAATTACAGCATCGGGTCTAAACCTAAAGAAAAACCCTAACGTAAAAGCGATCTCAGTCGACCCTAAGGTCATTCCACTTGGAACAAAAGTCCATGTAGAAGGATACGGGGATGCCATTGCGGCAGATAAAGGCGGCGCAATCAAAGGAAATAAAATTGACGTCTTCTACTCTTCTCACTCAAAAGCTATCAATTGGGGCAGAAAGACCGTTAAAGTAAAAATCTATAAATAATGATAAGCACCAGCCTGAATCTATCAGGCTGGTTTTTTATTTCCCCTAATTCAACACCTTCATGCATTATGACTCCCCTAATACGTTTAACATTTACTGAAAATTACGACAATGGTATGATGAGTACATCTTACAAAAAAGAGGTGTTCACTTTGAATATTGTCATTATGGGAGCCGGGGCACTCGGCTGCTACTTCGGGGGAAGATTACAGCAGACCGGACAGGATGTTCAATTCCTGGTCCGGAAAAGCCGTGCCAAGCAATTGAAGGAAAACGGCATTAGTATAACAAGCCCACACGGAAACTACCAATTCAACGAACTCCATATCTCTGAAAACGTGCATGATATCGAAAAAGCGGACCTCGTCATTCTTGCCGTAAAAGGCCAGCACCTTCAGGGCACACTCGCAGATTTAAAGGTGCTAGTGAATAAGGGCGCTAAGGTCCTTCCGCTCTTGAATGGGTTAGAGCATATCTCCATTTTGCAGGCTGCACTTGGCGAGGAAGCCGTGATGGGCGGCAGCGCCTTCATCATTGCCACCCTTGACGAAAAAGGCCATGTCATTCACTCCCATCATAATCATGATTTAGTATATGGCGCGCTTCACCCGTCTCAGGCGAAGGTTTGTGAGGAATTTGAACAAGCAGCAAAATCAGCTATCATGACGGTAAACAAAACGGATAACATCTTGATCAGAATGTGGCTCAAATACATGTTCATTACCGCCTTTTCTGGTGTAACTACCGCATCCAACCTTCCTATCGGCACGATACGGAGCTTTCCGGAAACCAATGGATTACTGGAAAATTCCCTTATTGAAATGATGGAACTTGCAAACGCTTACGATATTGGGCTAACCAGGCAGAATGTTGCGCAAGGTATGGAGAATATGGCAGTTTTACCGGAGGAGTCCACTTCTTCCATGCATCAAGATCGCCGGAAGGGCCTGACGCTCGAAGTGGAACATTTACAAGGAGGGGCGCTGCGTCTTGCCGATAAGGTTGGTTTGAAGCTCCCCGTGATTGGAGCCCTTTATGCCCTCATAAAACCATTTGAAAATTGATAGATTGATACCGGTGCTTAGCCGGTATTTTTTTCGGCAGCTCCTTGATAGTCAGTTGCCCCTCCTCCCCTTCATTGACTTTACATCCTAAGACCATAAGCATATAAAAATAGTAATCAAATAAATTTCAGAACCGTTAAAAAATGTTTATACTTTTTTGTAACAGGTATGGTATAAGGTTGAGAGTTTTTGTAGTTTAAAGGATTAAACCAAAAATTGGAGGTTTTATCATGAAGGATTACGGATTATTCATTAATGGTGAGTGGTCAAATTTTGGATTGGACAAAATTGAAGTAACAAACCCGGCAACGAACGAAGTCGTTGCCACCGTTCCAAAAGGCGGCGCAGCAGAAGCGGCGAAGGCTGCAGATGCCGCATATGAAGCATTAACCGATTGGGCAGCACTCTCGGTCTACGAACGGGCTGAATTAATCTGGAAATGGCATCGTTTAATTGATGATAATAAAGAAGAATTGGCTAAAATCATGACGGAAGAACAAGGCAAGCCCCTTAAAGAGGCTCTTGGTGAAATGACATATGCCAACGGATTTTTATCTTGGTTTGCCGAAGAAGGAAAACGGGTGTACGGCGAAACGATCCCTGCTTCCGTGTCCAATAAGCGGCTTTTTGTGACTAAACAGCCTGTCGGGGTTGTTGCAGTCATTACGCCTTGGAACTTCCCTGCAGCGATGATCACCAGAAAAGTCGCGCCTGCCCTTGCCGTCGGCTGCACAGTGGTCATTAAACCGGCAAATTTAACACCAATCACCGCTTTAAAGATGGCTGAATTAGCGGAAGAAGCTGGCATCCCAAAGGGTGTCATCAACGTCGTGACAGGCAAATCATCAGAAATTGGGGAAACCTGGCTTCAAGATACAAGGGTCCGCAAACTGACGTTTACCGGTTCTACAGAAGTCGGTAAAACTCTCATGAGGGGATCAGCTGACACGGTTAAGAAAATCTCGCTAGAACTTGGAGGCCATGCACCAGCAATCGTTCTTGAGGATGCCGACCTTAATAAAGCCGTCGATGGCATCATCAGTTCCAAATTCCGTAATGCAGGACAAACATGTGTCTGTTCAAATCGCATTTATGTCCACGAAGCCATTCAAGAAGCCTTCATTGAAAAACTTGTAGCTAAGGTCAAGGAACTAAAAGTAGGAAACGGCTTGGAAGATGGCGTCGATATCGGTCCGCTCATCGACCAAAATGCTGTCGATAAGGTACAAAATCAAATTAATGAAGCAATCAGCAGCGGAGCTAAACTCGAAACTGGCGGGAAAGCTATCGGCGGCCTTTTCCTTGAACCGACCATACTTTCCAACATTGATGACAGCATGCTTTGCATGAAGGAAGAGACGTTCGGACCGTTAGCTCCCATCGCCTCCTTCAAGACTGATGAAGAAGCGATCAAAAGGGCCAACGACTCCATCTTCGGTTTGGCAGCATATGTTTTCACTGAAAATATCACCAAGGGGATCAAATTCACCGAGGCACTCGAATTCGGTATAGTCGGGTTGAACGATGGGCTTCCTTCCGTTCCACAAGCCCCATTTGGCGGATTCAAGCAGAGCGGGCTCGGCCGCGAAGGCGGTCACCAAGGCATCGATGAATTCCTGGAAGTGAAATACATTTCTTTAGGCTTGTAATCTTAACGGCAAAGGGACCGGCTCATATGAGCCGGTCCCTTTTTTTCATTCCAATATTTCTTCTTCAAGCTTTTCCTCTTTTCGGATCCTGATGAATTTTACGATATTCAATACAATCGTTTTAACAACGGAATATGTTGGAACGGCCAAAATCATCCCGATAATACCGGCAATGTTTCCAGCAACTAGCAATAAGATGATGATGGTAAGCGGATGTGTGTTCAATTTCTTTCCGATGACTAAAGGCGAAATCACATTACCGTCCAGCTGCTGGATGATCGTGATAACGAGAATGACCAATAACGCTTGAGTAGGCGAATGGATCAATCCCACAATGACTGCAGGAGCAGCCCCGATGAAGGGACCCACATACGGAATGATATTTGTAATGGCACCAATCAGCGCAAAAAGGAATGCATATGGCAGATCAATGATTAAATAGCCTATGAATGTTCCAATTCCAACAAACATGCACACAAGCATCTGCCCTTGTATGTAAGTGGTAAGCGTTTCTCCCGTTTCCTGAAGAACCGTTAAAGCCGGCTTCCTGTATCCAACCGGTACGAATTTCATGATCGCGCTCGGAAGTTTATCTCCATCCTTCAACATATAAAACAGGATGAAAGGAACCGTCACCACCACTAATGTAATGTTCGTGACTACGCTGAAAACGGAAGATAAACTGTTCGTTATATTAGTAGGTAAATCCGTCAAATATTTTTGCAGAGTATCTCCTACTTTTTGCAAATCTACATAATCTTGTTCCATCGTCCACAAAAACCATTTTGACTGAGCCGAATCTTCAATGAATTTCCTTGTTTGATTGAAGTATTCCGGAAGATTATTGATTAAATCGGTAACCTGTTTGGAAAGAGACGGTCCAACCAGGCCAACCAACAAACTGATCAACCCAAGGAAAAATACGTAAAGCAATAATATCGCCAATCCCCTTGGCACTCTCCTTTTAGCAAGGAAATCCACAGTTGGGTTGAACAAAAAGTAGAGAAAACCTGATATCAAAATTGGGAAGAACAAAGTTGAAGTAAAAATCACGATTGGTTCAAAAAGAAAAGAAATCTTTGTACCAACATAAAAAAGTAAAGATAATAATAGTAACTCTAACGTCCAAAAATGCAGTTTTTGTTTGAACAAATTATCTCCTCCACACTAGCCATTCTATATAACTCCTCATTTATATCGAAACAATATCATGACGAAAAACCTATGTATGATAATCGTTCATTGTTAGCAGTTTACCATACTTCCATATCTCGAATGTATATAACTACAATAATAAAAGAAAAAGCCTCATGATACAATTCCCTTTCCTTCTGTTAATTAAGCATGTTGAATCAATTATTTTTCAGGAAAAATGAGCTTAGAAGCACCGACGTAATCTTCCCTTTTTTTGCATAGCCACTTACTAACATTGTGCACCACGTCTATTACTTCTCACTTATTTTAACAGCTCGTTCGAAATTCTACCAGTAATACCCATATTCGTTTCGATTCGTTACAGGTTGAGCCATGAGGTTTAAACTGGACAATCGTATAAGTGGACACGAGGCCTGGCTCTTTCTCATCGACCAATGACTTCTTGAAACCTGGTAGGCGCATTTCTGGAGTTCCACTTTATCTTCCGTCATACTCACTTTTCATTACTTTGCGTGGACTTCTCTTTTGTTGTACCATTTGTTCATTAATCGTCGGGTGAATGTTCAAACTTCGCGTATAGTCATAGAAAAATTTCATTTTATCGTAGTCTTTGTTAAACTACTGACCCTTATAATAATTGTCTAACTTAGTGTAGCCAATTTAGAGTGGATTGAAACAGAGGGTGCGGTGCGACACTCCTGCGGGAAATGCACGTCTTCGTAAGAACTCGCAGGCTAAAGCCGAGGATACTTCAGGACCGCCTCTGGAAATCTAAGTGCCTGTAGTGCTATGAAACTTTCAATTTCCAAGTCCTCCAAAACTGTGAGCAATCTGGATTCAACTTTCGTTTTTACACAGAGTGGAATGAAACGGAAGGCGGCGACACTCCTGCGGGAAATGCGTGTCTTCGTAAGAACTCGCAGGCTAAAAGCCGAGGAGGCTCACGGACCGCCTCTGGATAAGGGAGCGCCTGCGGTGGAATGAAACGGTCTAATTACAAACCCTCCAAAAACTATGGGCAATGGAAATTCAACAAAAGTACCCTACAGGATAGACTTTTTTCAAAGTATCTATTCTATAGGGTACATTTTAAGCCTGGCTTTGACATTTATTTTCTAAACTTGAAGGACTGCTTCAAGCATCGTACCATTTTTCATTAGGTTCGTATGCCATGAGAATGCTTTTTCAAGAATATGCGGGGTTTGGTGTCCCCCAGTTAACGCGACGGCTTCCGTGAAATATGCACGAAGCTGCGGACGGTAGTCAGGATGTGCACAGTTTTCGATGATTAATTCCACGCGCTCTTTTGGTGCCAGACCGCGTAGGTCAGCGATGCCCTGCTCTGTCACTAATACATCCACATCATGCTCAGTGTGATCCACATGAGAAACGAAAGGAACGATACTGGATATATTTCCGCCTTTTGCATATGACTTCGTTACGAAAATACCGAGGCGTGAGTTTCGTGCAAAATCTCCTGAACCACCAATTCCATTCATCATTCTTGACCCAGAAACGTGCGTGGAGTTTACGTTGCCGTAAATGTCACACTCTAACGCTGTATTGATTGAAATCAAACCGAGACGACGGATAATTTCAGGATGATTGGATATTTCTTGCGGCCGCAGAACGAGTTTATCACGATATTTATCAAGATTACCGTAAACTTGTTTTCCTTTTTCTTCAGCTAAAGTAATGGAACACCCTGAAGCGAATTTAACTTTCCCAGCATCGATTAAATCGAATACCGCATCTTGCAGCACTTCTGAGTATACTTCCAAATCTGTAAATTCAGAATTCAAAAAACCGGCGAATACGGCATTTGCTACAGACCCGACACCTGATTGAAGCGGTGCAAGACTTTCCGATAAACGACCAGCCTTGATTTCTTCACGAAGGAAATTTATCAGATGATTGGCAATGGTTGCTGTTTCCTCATCAGGTGGCACAATTGTCGAAGGTGCATCAAGATCTGTTGAAACGACGATCCCCTTTACCTTTTCTGGGTCAACCGGGATGCCGATGGAGCCTAGGCGATCGCTTATGCCAGTCATCGGAATGGGTTCGCGTTCCCCTTGTCTAGCTGGTATATATATATCATGCATGCCCTCCAATCCTTCTGGATGAGACACGTTCAATTCAATGATTACATGTTTAGCTTCTTGAACGAAGATGGCCGAGTTACCTACAGAAGTTGTCGGGATGATTAACCCTTCCTCCGTAATAGCCAATGCTTCGATGATTGCAAAATCGATAGGTCCAACAATCCCTTGACGAACCTGTTCAGCTGTATGAGATAAATGCTGATCCACATACGTGACTTCATCGGCATTGATTTTATTTCGAATACCTTTATCCGCTTGAAACGGTAAGCGTTTATGGATGATACCGGCTTCCGCCATATGTTGGTCGACTTCCGGCCCCAACGATGCGCCCGTATAAACATCAACTTTAAACTTTTCAGTTTTAGCCCTTTCAACTAGAGCCATTGGGATTACTTTAGCATCACCAGCACGAGTGAATCCACTCATACCAAGCTTCATCCCATCTTTAATCCATGAAGCTGCTTCCTCCGCTGTAACAACCTTCCCCTTGAATTGTTCATTGCGGATTTTATTGAGAACGCTTTCTTTCATCTGAAAAACCCCCATTTCTTGCATTTCTTACACTCAATTTTATCAATCCAGTGTAATTGTCACATTCATTTCCGAATGAAATGCCTTAATTTGGGCATCAGACAGCATTTTCATCACATAAAGGAGAGCACTAAAAACCGAGTGCTCTCCTGAATTGACTTGCATATGTTTGACTGACTTGGATTTTGGAACTGTCCTTCATTATAAGTAAAAATGTTGAATGAAAATCAGGAAGGATTTCTTGAATATAATTGATATTGACGATATAAGAACGATGCACCCGAATGAATAAATCGCTCGGTAATATGAATTCCAAGTCACTTAAGTTCATTTTATGATATCCACTCACAACTTCGGACTGAATTTTCGTCTTCCTGTTTTGTGCTTCTAAATACATAATTTCATCATACGGAAGCGGAATCCAGCGGTCATCTATTTTAATGGTCAGGAATGATGTAGGTAAAATTAATGGCTTTGATGGCAAAATCGCCGTGACCGCCCCTAGAGGATTGCCCTCATTCATGATCGGTACACTCAACCCATAGTAAGGTACGCCAAATACATTACTCTCAACTTGCACCCCGATTTTTTTACGGACACTCAATGCCTTGTACGTAGCTGTATTTTCACTTATTAAATCACCCGGTTTTATCCTTAAATCGACTTGCTTGCTCGGCTGATAATAAATGTATTTCTCAGAATCAGCCACGGAAATTGAAGCATCCTTCGGTACAAACTCCCTGATGATATTTAAAACGGATTCGACCGTAAATTGGTCCATTTCCCTTCACCTCTTAATAAAACATATTAATAATTTCTCCATGTAAGAGAATCCTCGTAATAAATTGCACCGATTTTTAAAGACGTTACCCCTTCACTTTTTGCAAAATAAAGAAAAATGGAAGTAACTAAGCGAAAAGCGTCAAAAAAAGCAAAAAAATCGGATTAGAATTTATGTCCTTACCCATTATAGTTGGAAAACTCCCGGATTTCCATGGGTGATTCAAGAAAACGGTTCTTCAAACGATTATTTTCATCAATACATCATAACCAAAGCCGTTGATGTGATGGATGCAATAAGCAAAAAGAAGCCGCTCCAGGGGAACGGCTGATGCTTTATTTATTTAAACGGGGATTGCGGAAGGACGATTTAGTTCGAAGCGACAAAATTTCCTCTAGATTCTTTAATGGCAAATCCAATAAAAAAGATCGATCATCTGGTTGATAAATTCCTTCTGAAATGAGAGTAGCGGCAATCTTCTGTTTCTTCGCATTAACGATTCGGACCAGTCTCCCCATTTTTTTTGCTCCCTTTCTTCAATCTTCATTCTACTGAATCCTTCAAATAATGGTCTGTTTTCGCCTTAAAACTCGTTCTTCAGCGCATCATGTCCTTCTTTTCCGGTGCGGATATTCACCACATTCGCCAATTCATAAATGAAAATCTTACCGTCACCGGGTTTACCTGTGCTTAGGAATTTTCGTGCTACGTCCACAACTTCCTGAACTGGAACTTCACAAACGACGATTTCGATTTTCAAGCGGTCGTGCAAGAACATTTCCCGATTTTTGCCTCTGTACGATTCTACATAGCTTTTTTGAAGACCCGTTCCCTTCACTTCCGATACAGTCATGCCGCTTACCCCTATTTTTGCTAGTTCGGCTTTGAATTGCTCAAACTTGATTGGACGTGTAATGATTTCTATTTTCGTTAAAACCTCTGACATATAGCCACCCTCCTTTTATATTGATTCATGATAGGCTTTTTCTCCATGAAGTGTAAGATCCAATCCCATTGACTCATCTTCTTCACTGACACGTAATGGAACGAACACGTTAATGGCTTTAGCGATGACATAAGTGACCAAGGCAACGAAAATATATGTCGCAATGATTGCTACAAGCTGCTTCCACAGTAAGTTGAAATCCCCATAAAACAATCCATTTGCACCAGCTTCGTTAACGGAAGTCGTTGCGAATAAACCTGTAGCGATGCCGCCCCATGTTCCACCTATCCCGTGCAACCCGAAAGCGTCCAGTGCATCGTCGTAACCCAACTTATTCTTCAAGAAGAATACGCCCCAGAAGCAAATGGCTCCACCGACGACTCCTATAATGATGGAGGATGCAGGCGTCACGAATCCACAAGCTGGTGTAATGGCAACTAACCCGGAAATCGCTCCGGATACTGCTCCAAGCAATGTCGCCTTTTTATTAGCCATGTACTCAACGATCAGCCAGCCTATGATGCCAGCCGCTGCGGCAACGGCTGTATTGACGAATACCGTCATCGCCACTGCATTGATCGTCAAGGCGCTTCCAACGTTAAAACCGTACCAGCCGAACCAGATTAATGATCCTCCAAGGAACGTTAAGGGGAGATTATGCGGCGCACTGTCGCCCGATTCTTTCCTTTTCCCTATCATGATCGCTAAAACCAAACCGGCAACTCCTGAAGAAATATGAACAACGTTGCCCCCTGCAAAATCAAGCGTACCAAGCTGCGCAAGCCAGCCGCCTCCCCATACCCAGTGAGCAACCGGTGCGTATACCAATAAAGACCACAGGATCGTAAAAATTAAAAATGCTGAAAACTTCATCCGTTCGGCAATCCCACCTGCAATGATTGATACAGTTAAAACGGCAAAAGTCATTTGGAATAACATGAATAAGCTATGAGGAATAGTTTCGCTATATGGACCAGGTTCAAAGCCTACATCCTTTAATCCAACCCAATCCAGCCCTCCCATGAGCGTATTTCCCGGTGAAAACGATAACGAATATCCAATTAACACCCAAAGAATCGAAATGACAGCCAGCGGCATGTAACTATGCATGGCCGTATTCAGGACATTTTTACTTTTCACCATCCCCCCGTAAAACAGGGCAATCCCTGGTGTCATTAGCCAAACCATCATCGTAGCCAAAAACATAAAAACCGAATCCGCCATTTGCATATTATTTATCCCCCTTATTTTATATATGTTATGTTTTCTAACAATATATGTTATATTTTTTATCATATACTTAATATTCTATAAATTCAATATATTTTTTCCATTTAAATACCTCGGTGTAAGGTTACCTTACATCAATATAAATAAAGCGTGATAATACTGCTTACTTCCCACTACACTCATACGCAAAAAAAGGCCCCTCAAAATCGAGGAGCCTTCAAACGTATAATCAATTAACAGCATCTAGACACTTTGCCACCCTTTGCATTATAGCGTTCATCTTGCGCTTCACAGAAAAATTCCTTCCTGGTCTTTACGGGATCTTGTGGATGATGAACCTCCATGTGTGCCACATAGGTATCATAGCTGGGCACACCGACAAGTAAACTGACAAACTGTTTTCTGTAGCTGAGTATCTTGATCAATCTTTTCAACATTGCCACCCCTCCCTTATGATGTCTTTCTCGATACATAAGGCGATTCATGCAAATCTATTCTCTGGTTCTTCAGCACTTTTATCCACAGTTTTATTGCAGAAATAAGGACGGTGATTACAACGATCATGAAGATGGCACAAAGTGTAGCATCCACATAGTCATTGACGATGACCTGCTTCATCTCGGCTAAATCTTTTGCAGGGGCAAGGATTTCCCCTTTCTCATAGGCCGCTTTAAATTTATCCTTATGCGCTAAAAAGCCGATCGCCGGGTTTTCGTGAAACAGCTTTTGCCAACCAGCCGTCATAGTCACTATCAATATGAATGTAGTAGGTAAAAGCGTGACCCATGTGTACGCTTTTTTGCCCATCTTGAACAGGACTGTCGTCCCTAGCAGCAACGCAATGGCGGCAAGCATCTGATTGGCAATTCCAAACAACGGCCAAAGGGTATTGATTCCGCCAAGCGGGTCGATGACCCCTTGATAAAGGAAGTATCCCCAACCGATTACACAAATGGCCGTGGCAATAATATTAGGGAGCCATCTATTCGTTTCGGAAAATGGCTTGTAAAATGTGCCGATAATATCCTGGATCATGAAACGCCCCACCCTTGTTCCTGCATCAATGGTCGTCAATATGAACAACGCCTCGAACAGAATCGCAAAGTGATACCAAAACGCCATCAGCGAGGCTCCGCCGATAACTTGCGAGAAGATATGGGCCATCCCGATCGCAAAGGTCGGCGCCCCTCCAGTACGAGATAAAATGGTCTCTTCTCCTACATCATCTGCAAGATCTGTAATCATCTCAGGGGTCAAAATAAAACCCCAATCCGATATCGTCGCCGCAACTTGGGCCGGCTCCGTTCCGACAACCGCGCCTGGGCTGTTAATCGCAAAGTAAATCCCTGGAGTCAGTACGCAGGCTGCGATCATTGCCATGATGGCTACAAACGATTCAGTCAGCATCGCTCCGTACCCGATTGGACGTGCATGGGATTCGCGTTCAATCATTTTAGGAGTTGTACCAGATGAAACGAGTGCATGGAATCCCGATACCGCTCCACAAGCGATCGTAATGAATAGGAACGGGAATAAATTTCCGGCGAATACGGGTCCAGTTCCATCAACGAATTGAGTGACTGCAGGCATTTCAAGGCTTGGCATGACGATGAAGATACCAAGCGCCAAACCGATGATCGTTCCGATTTTCAAGAATGTACTTAAGTAATCACGCGGGGCCAATAACATCCATACCGGCAATACAGAAGCAACGAATCCGTAAACAATCAACATAATGGCAATCGTTTCGCCATTGAATGTGAACATCGGCGCCAATGTCGCGCTTTCCGCTACAAAACGACCGAAATACAAAGCAAGCATCAATAAGATGATGCCAATAATGGACCCTTCACCAACCCGGCCGGGCCTTATATAGCGCATGTAGATGCCCATAAGTACGGCAATCGGTATCGTCGCTGCAATCGTGAACATACCCCAAGGGCTCCCGACCAGTGCCTTTACGACAACGAGGGCAAGTACCGCCAATAAGATGATCATGATGCCAAGAATTCCAACCATGGCTATCAAGCCTGTAACGGGCCCAATTTCCTCTTTGATCATCTCTCCCAAGGATTTACCATTACGGCGCATCGAGCCGAAAAGAATGATGAAATCCTGGACGGCACCAGCCAACACAACTCCGACTACAAGCCATAGCGTCCCTGGTAAATATCCCATCTGGGCTGCGAGAATGGGGCCAACGAGAGGTCCCGCTCCAGCAATCGCTGCAAAATGGTGACCAAACAATACCCATTTATTCGTAGGCACGTAGTCCTTCCCATCATTATTCGCTTCTGATGGTGTCTGGCGATCATCATCCAGCTCAAACACTTTCTGTGCAATGAATTTACTATAAAAGCGATAGGCAATAGAATAAACACAAAGTGCTGCAGTGACAATCCACATGGCGTTAATGCTTTCCCCGCGATTTAAAGCGACGAAACCAAAGCTCACCGCACCGACAGCGGATATGATCCCCCAAAGAATGACCGATTTAAGCGCTTTCATTTTCCATCTCCTCTCATTGGAACGATTGATTTACTATAAAAATCTTCATTTCATATGGTGTCAGATCTCAACTCTCCTGCGACCATATAATTTAAAGAATTTTACGTATATTCTGAATTATATGTTACTACAAGGATTATTAGCAATATAAATTTAGTCAATTTGTAATGTATTTACAATTATTGTGTCGAAAAACCCTTTTTCTTCTACTTCGGATTTCTTGTGACTGAAATCATATTTCATTTTTTGAACGCAATGGTACGGAATCCTCACCATATATATGACAATCCTCGAGCATGAATGAGAGATGTCTTATATCTTGTCGGAAATTAGTGGATGAAAATGAGTGAAAATAAGTATAAGTATTTAATAGAGTGGATAGAATGATAAAAAAAGGAGTGGGAGATTATGGAGACTAAAACGAAAGATAGAATGCAAGAATTGTGGAGTGAAATTAATGAGTGCATCACTACAATAATCGATGAAAAGCATGATTTATCCTTCCAAAAGAAGAGCAACGATAATTATATGAATCTATATATCCAAACTGCTGTCTTACACACCTTATTCGGACTATCAGATGAGCTAAAGAAAATTGAAAGGAAGTATACCCGCTTGTGATGCATCCAACCCTTTTACCGTAAAAACTAGCATCACTATATCTTCCTGTCGATCATGCGAATATGTTTGATACGCTTCGCCATTTATCCAATACCGCTTAGTCAAAAGCAGAAAGCCCCCTTGCCATTTGGACAAGGGGGCTTTGTTTCAGGATAAAAAGAGATCGCACGAAAAGGACCGAATCATCGCGCTAAGCTTTCTGCCAATCGCTTTTCCTTCCAGATGACTGTAATGCCTAGACCAATCACGATAATGACCGCAGCAAAAAGATAAGGATAGTGGATGTTTATGTCAAACAGTATCCCGCCCATTGCCGGCCCGACTATATTCCCTAAACTCGTATAGGTTGAGTTCATACCCGCAACGAAACCTTGCTCTTTACCGCCCGCTTTTGATAAAAATGTCGTCAATGCCGGACGAAGCAAGTCAAAGGCAAGGAAGATAAAGCATGTCACCACCAACACGGCCATATAGCTCGAGATCAAGGTGGAGGCCACTGCAAATATGGCACCGACGATCAAGCATAATTGGATTAGTTTCTTTTCGCCGAGAATATCAACCATTTTTCCGAACATGAATACTTGGACAACCACTCCGAAGATTGAGCTAATTGTAATGATCGTTGCAATATCCTTCGGCGTGAAACCGAACTTATGATCAGAAAATAGGCTAAAAACAGTTTCATATGCCGATAATCCAAATGCTAGTACAAATACTAGAATGAAGGCAATAAAGTAAAGCGGATTTAGCGATTTTTTTAAATCGGTCATAAAATTCGTTTTCCCTACATCAGCAGAAACTGCTGCAAGCTGTTCTTTCGTCAGCGGCTCTTTTAAAATAAAAATGGATGTAAGGCAAGCTATAAAGGCAATCAGTGCCGCAAGGAAGAACGGCAAACGTATTCCGTATTCAGCAACGAACCCGCCGATGCCCGGTCCTATAATAAAGCCCAAGCTAATGGCGGCAGAAATATACCCCATCGCTTTTGGACGTTCCTGAACGGAAGTGATATCTGCAACATATGCAGTAACACCCGGCATAATGAAGGCTGCACTTATTCCTCCAAGAATCCTTGACAGATAAAACACGGAAACATTCGTGCCTAAACCAAAGATAAGCTCGGAAACACCAAAAAGGAATATGCCGATAATGATAATCTTCTTTCTGCCGTAACGATCGACCCAACGACCTGCGAACGGGGACATAACCAGTTGTGATACCGCAAATACAGCCACAAGATAGCCCATCGTACTTCCCGTTAAGTGCATAATGTTCATCAAGGATGGCATGACGGGGATAATGAGCCCGATTCCTAGAAAGGCAATGAAAATATTGCTTAGCAGTATGATCAATACCGCCTTTTGTTCTTTAATTGGTTTAACCATGTATTAACACCTCTTTCCCATGTAAATCATTTATGCGATACCCCTCTCCAAAAAACCGTCCAGGATGCTGCTATTTTATCATTCAGCCGTTTCTGATCATTGCCGTAAACAAGCTCCAGCATAATCGAATCGACTACTCCCAAGAAAGCGAATGTAGGCGTGATCACTTCCTCTTTGATAATTAACCCGTCATCGATCCAAGCCTGAAATTTTTCTTCAAGTATGACCTGGACCTTTTCCTCGATGTCCACGACTTCCTCAGTAATGGCTTTTTCCAAGTGAGCTGGCGGAAAAAAAGACATGCGCAGCCAAAACTTTACATGCTCATTTTTTTGGAAAAGATCGACGATCAGTTGTAAGAATCCGTATAAATCCTTTTCAGGATTCTCTGCATCGACTTTACTGAAATATTGAAGTTTGGAAGTTAGCTCCGTTTCTTTAGCATCACGCAAAACGTTCAGAAAAAGATCGTCCTTCCCTTTAAAATGAGCGTAAATTGATTGCTTTCTCATGCCGACTTCTTCAGCTATTTGCGAAAGGGATGCTCCTTCATAACCATGAATCGTAAAATATTTAAGAGCAGCTTCTTTAATTTCATTGCTTTTCAATACTATCACCTCTAATTTTTAACGAACGTTCGTCAGTTATATTAGCAAATAAATTACATATAAGCAAGTGAAAAATGTAATATATATAGTTAGTTTTCCATGTACATCGCAAAAAAATGCGCGCCTACCGGCGCACATTTCATCTATCATCCAGTCTTATTTTCCTTAATTGAACTGCGGTATAGCTCGTAATAAAAACCCTTTTGCCGCAGCAGCTCCTCGTGTGAACCTTTTTCGATGATCCTACCCTCATCAAGAACAAGGATCAAGTCACTTTGCTGAATCGTATTCAACCGATGAGCAATGACAAAACTCGTTCTTCCCTCCATCAAGCGCTGTAATGCTTCCTGGATTTTCAGCTCGGTGATCGTATCAATACTGCTTGTCGCCTCATCCAAGATCAAGAGGACGGGATCGGCTAAAATGGCCCTGGCAATCGATAAAAGCTGACGCTGCCCTTGACTGATCCCACCGCCATCTTGGCTCAGAATTGTTCCGTATCCATCTGGAAGCTTCATGATAAAGGAATGGGCATTAGCAAGTTTGGCTGCCGCCTCCACCTCTTCATCCCCCGCCTCCAAACAGCCATAGCGGATATTTTCACGAATCGTACCTTGAAACAAAAACGAGTCCTGCAAAACAAATCCCATATGCTTGCGGAGACTTGCCCGCGTTACCTCCTGAATATTCTGGCCGTCGATCAAGATCCGGCCGCTGTTCGGCTCGTAAAAACGGGCCAAAAGATTAATGATCGTCGTCTTACCTGCACCAGTCGGTCCTACAAGCGCGATGGTTTCTCCTTTTTCTGCATGAAAGCTAACATCGTAAATCGTTTGGTCCTCTTCATTATAGGAAAAGGATACCTCTTCAAAGTCCACCTCACCACGGACATCCTGAAGTTCAGAGGAATGTAACTCATCCACTTCTTCTTCTTTTTCATCCAAAATGGCGAAAACCCGTTCCGCACCGGCAACAGCCGATAGAAGTGTATTGAATTGATTAGCCAAATCATTGAGCGGACGGGTGAATTGCCTTGAATATTCGGTAAAGATGACAATCACCCCGATGGTGACCGTTCCTATCCCGCTCAATGCCAAAAAACCTCCGACTGCGGCTATCACCGTAAAACTTAAGTTGTTCAATAAATTCATTAGCTTCGGAATCAATCCAGAATAAGATTGCGATAAAAACCCGGCCTTCTTCAGGTTTTCACTTCTCGTGATAAAATCACGAATCACCTTATCTTCCTGGGAGAAAGCCTTTACGATCCGCTGACCGGATATCGTTTCCTCTATAAACCCATTCAGTTCCCCAAGGTTTTTCTGCTGCTCTTTAAAAAGCTTCCCAGTCCGGTTCGTTATCCATCTTAAGCCGAAGAACATGAGCGGAACGATGATTAAGGTTAAAAGGGTTAACAAGGGGCTCAAATAAAGCATGACACCGATTGTCCCGATGAGTGTAAGCATACTAGAAAAAATTTGGATGACAGAACTATTCAAAGTGGAACTTACATTCTCGATATCATTCGTGACCCGACTCATCAATTCCCCATGCTGACGGCGATCAAAGAAAGGAATGGACAGCTGGTGAAGCTTTTTGAATAATTGATTTCGCATAGCATAGACCGTATCCTGAGCAATCCCGATCATCCAATAATTCTGAAGCCACATCGATAGGGAATAGAATATATAAACCGCCAGCAGACCGATAAGAAGGCTAATTAGTCCTGTACTATCCCTCGTGACGATATAATCATCGATGGCCATGCCGACCATAAATGGGCCAAGCAAGCCCAGTACCGAGCTTACCAGCACCATGAATAGGACCCAAAATAGAAGGCCTTTATTTGTTGCCAGGTAAGGGATGATCCTTTTTATCGTACTCCATGAGTTGATTGGTTTTGGCTTATCGGGAGATATTCTTCGGCTCAAGAGAAATCCCCTCCTCCCCAAACTGTGAGTGAACGATTTTCCGATAAAGCCCACATGCTTGAATCAAATCATCATGTTTCCCTTCAGCAAGCACTTCACCATTTTCCAGCAATAGGATTTTATCCGCCTCCATGGCAGTACTGATTTTTTGTGTAATGATGATCGTCGTGCATGTATAGGACTTTAAAGCACTGAGTAATTTACTTTCCGTTTTCAAATCCAGTGCACTTGTACTATCGTCGAGAAGGAGAATCTTCGGTTTTCGCACCAATGCTCTCGCAATCGACAGCCGCTGCTTTTGCCCACCTGACAGATTCACTCCCTTTTGCCCCAACAGCGTTTCATATTGCTTCGGTAGCTTCATTACGGTCTCATGGACTTGGGCATGCATGGCCGCTGCCTTGATTTCCTCATCCGTGGCCCCTTCTTTCCCCCAAGCGATGTTATTTTTTATCGTTCCTGAAAATAGCAAGGCTTCCTGTGGTACATAGCCGATCCTTTTCCGCAGCGAATCCAAGGGAATATCCTTTACATCTTGTTCATCAATAAGGATGGAGCCGCCATCAACCTCATATAATCTCGGAATCAGCTGAAACAAGGATGTTTTCCCAGATCCCGTCGCTCCAATGATGGCAAGCGAACCACCGGGCTCGATAGAAAAGTTCAAATGCTTCAGTACGGCATGATCGGTACCAGGATAACGGAAAGATACATCGAGAAACTTGATCCCTCCTCCCTTGACTGAATCAGTGCCGCTTTCTGTCTTACCTTCGTCGATATCTATCGGCGTCTCGAATATTTCCGTTACACGTTCGGCTGAAGCCTTCGCTCGGGAAATGACCATGATCAGCCAGGAAAAAACCGAAAGAGATGCGGCAATCCTTGTTGCATAGTTAACAATTGCCACGACTTCCCCTACCTGGATATCACCAGATGCAATAAATTCGCTTCCAAACCAAAGAATGATCAAGATTGCCCCATTCATGACAAGCATCAGCACAGGCATGGTCGTTTCAATTAAACGAAGCGAAGTCACCGTCTTTCTTTTCAGTTCATCATTGGCGCCGTCAAACCGGGTTATCTCATGCTCCTTGCGAAGAAAAGCTTTGATCAAGCGCATGCCTGTCAAGTTTTCCCTCATAACGTTATTGACA
This sequence comes from Peribacillus muralis, assembly GCF_001439925.1. Taxonomy (GTDB): domain Bacteria; phylum Bacillota; class Bacilli; order Bacillales; family DSM-1321; genus Peribacillus; species Peribacillus muralis. The sequence goes on along the minus strand of NZ_LMBV01000009.1, from coordinate 101,415 downwards.
TCATCAAGCTTTTTTTGAACGAGCTTGAACAGCTTTGCTGCCCTTTTCATAACCCAAACGAGGAAGAAAACAAGAACTGGAATCGAAATCGCCAAAACGAGCGATAGCTTCAGATCAACCGTCATGGCCATGATCGCACCACCGATTACGATCAATGGTGCCCTTGCCATGATGCGCAAGCCCATGAACACCGTATTTTGAAGCTGGGTCACATCATTCGTCATCCTTGTAATCAACGAAGAAGTCGGGATATTGTTCAAATTGGCAAAAGAAAACGCTTGTATTTTACCAAATAGGCTTTTCCTCACATCATGCCCGAAACTTTGGCTTACATGTGAAGCAGTAAAGGAATTAACAATCCCGCCCAAAAATGAAAAAATGGAAAGCCCGACCATGATACTTCCCCATTTAATCACCACCGATAAATCTTTCTGTAAAATGCCATCATCGATTATCTTTGCAATGAATAGAGGCTGTAATAATTCTACACCAAGCTCGACAATCATTAAGAATAAAGCAAGAATGATCAGGAGCCAGTATGGCTTAAGGAATGAGGACAGTTTTTTCATCTATGACACCCTTCGATTCTTCATATGTAGGTAGCTTCTTTTTCATCTTTCCATTATACAATTTTATACAGAATTATTAAAAGATTTTAACTGATTTAAAGGATTGGTAAATTAATTGATTTTTTTCAACTAATACTCTTGACAAATAACAGGAAATAAGCGAAAATTCTAATTGATAATGATTTTCAATTTCATTATCGATCTCTGAAATTTGATAAACTTTTACGATATTCCCTTATCGTACCCTGTTGATGTTGTACATAGCTACAATGTCGCCCCGGCTTTCTCTGTGCCTAGAAAAATTTTATGCTCATTAGCGAATGCATGTCACTAGAATATTGCCCCCTCTTTATTCAAGTAATTTATTCACGTTGGAAGCATAAATTAGGCAGCCGGGGATTTTTTCTTTTTAAAACTTATAAACCTTACATATATATTAGAGGAGATTGATGAATATGAAACTGGAAGATATCATAAAAGCAAGGCGCAGCATTAAGCGCTTCAAGGACATCCCCGTTCCTCTCGATATCATCCGACCACTGTTGGAAACGTCTACATGGGCTCCGAACCACAAAATGACCCAGCCATGGCGCTTCGTCGTAGTGCACGGAGATAGCCGCCAAAAACTCGCAGAAGCAACCCGGGCTTTCATGGCTGGCAAGGAAAAGGATCCCGAAAAGAAGAAAGAAGCTGGACAGCGTGGATTCAATAAGCTGAGCGGTGTCCCGATGTTTATTGCAGTGATCATGGAAGAAAATCCGAACCTGATGGTACGGGAAGAAGATTATGCAGCTACAAGTGCCTTGATCCAGAATTTCAGCTTACTTGCCTGGGAACAAGGCATCGGGATGATATGGGAAACATATGGCATGATACATAGCACCGAATTCCGTGAAGCTTTAGGTGTGAAACCAGGAGAAAAAATCGTCGGCAGCCTTCACATTGGCTATCCCGATATGATTCCCACACCAAGATCAAGAAAACCTCTCGATCAATTACTTACAATCATGGACTAAAATAAAGTTAAGCCTCCAATTTTTAAAATTGGAGGCTTTTTTTGAGGTTCCATCGTCCTCGACAGCCGATAATGGTTGTAATAGCTCAGCTAACTTTTCACTTAGCGTTTCCAATCCTTATTTATAAAACGTCATATGGGATTTTTCCTGTTTATAATAATCCAGCCTTTCCTGCAGTGACCCAGTATGGAATTCAAACTTATGTCCATCTAAATCAGTAAAATAAATAGACTTTTTATCGCGCTCCTCTCTCTCCCTGCCTGTAAGGATATTCACCTTTAAGCTTTTCAATTTCGCATACATGTCATCATAGTCTTCTTCATCAATGGAAAACGCCACATGCGTATATGAGGCATTTATTTCGTTTCTTGAAATACCTTTTTCTAAATTCAAGGCGAGCCATATCCCATTCAAATCGAAGTAAGCTGTGGAATTCCCCTTTAAAAGCAGTTTGGCTCCAAAAACAGCTTCATAAAATTCGATGGATTTTTCCAGGTCGGATACTGAAAACAAAAAGTGATTCAAACCTTTTATTTGGATAATTCCCCTCTCCCTTCCAACATGTGGTCTCGGAACTGTCATTCTCAAAAAAACTCATGATATAAAGCCCGGATGGCCGTCTCCTCGCTGTGTTCTTTGACACCGAACATCATGCTTACCTCTGAAGAACCCTGGTTGATCATTTCAATATTGACCTTTGCATCAGCCAACGCTTTTGAGGCTCTTGCCGTCGTTCCGACATTATGCCGCATACCTTCGCCCACAACCATGATCAATGCCAAATTATGCTCCACAATCACTTCATCGGCATGAAGCTCTTGCTTGATGCGGGAGATGATTTTCTTCTCGGACTCACCATTCATCTGGTCCTGCCTCAGAATTAGTGTCACATCGTCAATTCCCGATGGAATATGCTCATATGCCACGCCGTAATCTTCAAGGATATGCAGCAGCTTCCGGCCAAAGCCGACTTCTCGGTTCATTAAATACTTACTAACGTAAATGCTGCAAAATCCTTTGTCGCTCGCAATCCCAATAACCGGTCCATTCGTATTATCACGGGCACTCACGATGCGGGTACCTTGTGCCGCCGGGTTATTCGTATTTTGGATATGGACGGGTATTCCCGCCCTGAATGCAGGGATAAGCGCCTCATCATGAAATACAGAGAAACCGGCATAAGAAAGCTCACGCATTTCGCGATAGGTTAATTCCCTGATTCCCTTCGGATTGGAAACCACGTTTGGATTAACCGCATAAACAGCATCCACATCGGTAAAGTTTTCATACAAATCGGCTTTGACGCCATTGGCAAGAATCGACCCCGTAATGTCAGAGCCGCTTCTCGAAAACGTTAAAACCTCACCATCTAACGTATATCCGAAAAAACCTGGAAATACGATGATTCCCGGCTCATCATGCAGAGCAAATAACCGATCATATGATTCTGGCAGCACTTGGGTATATCCACCTTCATCCGAAACGATCAAGCCTGCCCTCTTCGGATTGATATACTGTGCTTCGACACCGCGTTTTTGAAAATAAGCCGCAACCAGCTTCGCATTATTATCCTCGCCACTGGCCATTAAAGCATCCAAGTATCGCTTTGGGTTGGATTGATCTGCATGCAGCAGTGTTTGTAAATCTTCACGAATCGCAGCGATGACCTCCTCGGATATATCCAGCTCCTTAGCGATACTTCCGTAACGGGCGACTACATCTTCTATTAAAGGTTCGCCGTTGTCCCCACGCAGTTGCTGCTTTGCAGCCTCAATCAATAAATCCGTTACCTTTATATCATCGGAATTGCGTTTTCCGGGAGCCGAAACGACCACAAACTTCCTCTCCGGATCAGCTGCCACAATTTCGAATACCTTCTTTATCTGTTCACCTGACGCCAGTGAACTTCCGCCAAACTTCGCAACTTTCATCTCGACATCCCCTACTTTTAAAAAATTCTGTCAACATCAACTCACCCTATTATTACGTTTTTCAACGAAACAATCAAGCGATAATCCATTATAGGAGGACATTTGTATTTTTATAAAGGACAAAATAATAACAAAAGGAAAATAAAAAAAAGCGAATATGTAGGTTGTCTCCCTTTCCACGGGCAGTCCGTGAGCATCCTCAGCCTTTACGCTTGCCGGGTCTCACGTAGACGTGCATTTCCCGCAGGAGTCTCGCGCCTTCCGTTTCAATCCACTTTGCGGGCAAACAAAGTTATGGTATGGCCACAATAAACTAGACAGTTTTCTAAGATATATTAAATCTATGTATTCGTCGGTCATAATAAAATAGTTTTTCTTTGATAACGTTTCGAAATGGCATTTATCTTACAAACTCTGTCTTACTATTTTAAAAGGTTGCCTCTACCACTGGATTATGGGCAGACTTACATAATTAAAGAACGCTTAATTATAAGGGTTTCTAAGGCTTCATCTATTGATTAATTCTTGAATTCACTTCCAAGATCCGTGTGAAATAACTTGATCTTGAAGCGGTATGAAAAGATGCGATTAGCGGGTTTTCGTATATACAAATAAAGAACATGCAATTTAAAGGGGGACTAAGAAAAGCAAAAGGGCTTCGAAAGGAAAAGCCTTCGAAACCCTTTTGTCTGCGTTTATTAAACTTTAGCGATTATCGACGTTTTCAGGGTACAAGTCATGGTTCATCAAGCGGTAATCGGCCATTTCCTCGTACTTCGTCCCAGGTTTCCCGTAGTTCGTGTATGGATCGATGGAAATGCCGCCTCTAGGTGTGAACTTGCCCCACACTTCAATATATTTCGGATCCATCAATTCAATTAGATCGTTCATGATGATGTTCATGCAATCTTCATGGAAATCACCGTGGTTACGGAATGAGAATAAATACAGCTTCAAGGACTTGCTTTCGACCATCTTCACGCTTGGAATATAGCTGATGTATATGGAAGCAAAGTCTGGTTGTCCGGTTATTGGACATAAGCTAGTGAACTCGGGGCAATTGAATTTGACAAAATAATCCCGGTTAGGGTGCTTGTTATCGAACGACTCGAGAATTTCTGGTGCGTAGTCGAATGTATATGTTGTTCCTTGGTTCCCGAGCAATGTAATTTCCTTTAATTCCTCTTCTTTTCTTCCAGACATAAAAAGTCCTCCTCTTCCTCGCTTGTCGGGGAGATTCATAATTTGGGCCTCTATATAACAAAAACCATATCTCTAAAAAGATATGGTTGATTCGCAGAAAATAGCAAAGCCATAGTTTTTTTAAGAGGGTGATGCTATGAACCTCTCACGTTATCGGGAATATATATTTTAGAATAGTCATAGTAAATATAGAAAAAAATATTCAATCTGTCAATCCAACTCTTGTAAATTGAGTTTGATTCCTGCCTTTATTACGCTTAAAATGGAAATGCAGTTCATCCTAGTAGAAGGAAGAGATTATACAAATGTGGATTTTTGCAGCACTCATCACCAGCTTATGTTTCGGCATCAATAACAGCATTTTTAAATGGAGCAGCGGAAAAGGTTACTCCAAGATACAAATCCAATTTTTCTTTTATTTTACGGCCTTCATCATGGCACTATTGTATGGTGGAATTGTAGCTGGTTTGACAGTTAATTGGCTATCCATCTTGCTTGGTGCCGCAATCGGGATCCTTAATGCAAACGGGAATATCCAGATGGGCATTGCATTTGAAAAGGGTCCGGCAAGTTTGACATCACCGCTGATTGCAGCGAATGCCATATTCCCGATCCTGTGTGCTGCAATAATTTTTCATGAGCATATTTCTACGTTGCAGTGGGCCGGGATCGCCTGCATGCTCCTTGCTACCCTTGTCATACAGTACACCCCTAACGCCAAGGGCAATCATCAGTATTTGCCTTGGATGATGCATACATTATTTGCAATATTCTCATTTGGTGTGCTTGGAATCTTAATGACAACGACCACACGCCTGCATCTGAACTCACTTGACATCCTTGTATCGATGTATGGCGGTGGAACACTTTATTTGATGGCGGCATTGAGCATCAAAAAGGAAAAGCTAAAATTCAACGAAGTGAAAATCGGTTCCCTCGTAGGCTTATTGAGCATCATCGCCTATGTTTGTTACTTTTTCGCTTTAAATACCGGGATTGCCAGCATCATATTCCCCGTAGTGAGCCTGAACTGTTTAATCGTCGTTTTCGCTGGTTGTTACTTATTCAAGGAAAAGCTAAAGCCGTATCAAATTGCTGGTGTTTTAGCAGCCTTAATCGGAATTATCTTAACTAAAATATAAAGAAACGGCCTTGCTGCCAAAACAAAGCAAGGCCGTTTCTTTTTGATTTTTAATACTTAAATTTCACGTTTAATGCCGAAACCCTCATAAAAGGATTGACATTTTTCACTAAATATCTGATAATTAAGAATATTAAGTTATCATCCTCGTTACACTCGAAATGTTTGAAAAACCCACTCCCTTGGGTATGAATAAAACGTACAACCATCCTATTTAACTAAACATTCATGAATAAGAAAGGAACGATGATTGATGGTAAGTGTTACAGTGAAAGTCGATTATAAAGGGAAATCCTATCAAACGAACGTCCTCACAGATCCTAATGCAAATCAGGAACAGATTTTACAACAAGCGCTTCATCAAGTGCAGAAGCAATGGAGTGAATAATAAGAAGCAGGCATCGTTTTTAGATACCTGCTTTTTTTGTTGCCTTTAGGCTAAATTTACCAAATTATATGATCCGTGATTCTTTCTCATTTTATATATTAAAAAACAAATTAACCCCTTATAACCCTCATCTTAATGAATACCTTCAAAAGCAATATTATTCTAATGTAATTTTTTTGAATTTTTACCAATTCACGAACGGTTTTTTTGAGAACATATTTCAAATAAAAACAGCCTCAAATTCAGATAAACTAATACCCTATTATACTTCTTTTCTTATTATATATCCAACTAATAAGCTCATATCCCATTCTTTCACTATCTCTTCATGAACTTTTTGTGACATATGTCACTTTTGATTGTTTTTTTCCATATATGATACTAATATAGAGACGTCAGTTTGTGAACAATGTAACACTCACTCTGAATAACTTGTTATTTAGAATTTCCAATAAAGAAAGAAAGGGGTATCTATATGAAAATGAAATGGGCTTTATTAACTATAATTTTTTCCATCGCCACTGTACTAACTGGTTGCGACAACCCATTAGCTGTATTGGATCCAAAAGGACCTGTAGCAGCAAACCAAGCTAATGTGATCATGATTTCAATTTGGACGATGTTAATTATTGTCTTAGTCGTTGTCATTCTCTATGCAATTATGTTATTTAAATATCGCGCTTCCAAATCAAGCGATGACTATGTACCACCTCACGTGGAAGGAAGTCACGTTCTCGAAGCGATCTGGACAATTATCCCGATCCTTATCGTCATATTCCTTTCCGTTGTCAGTGTTCGCTCGACATATGAAGTTGAGGCTACACCAAAAGGATATGAAGATCAAGAACCATTAATCATTTATGCTGCATCTTCAAACTGGAAGTGGCATTTCAGTTATCCTGAAGAAGATATTGAAACAGTAAACTACTTGTTCATACCAACAAACCGACCAATCGAATTTAAGCTTTATTCTTACGGACCAATCTCAAGCTTCTGGATTCCGCAACTAGGTGGGCAAAAATATGCGATGAGTGACATGGTGAACACTTTACACTTATTAGCGGATACACCTGGTGATTATATGGGAAGAAACGCCAACTTCAGTGGTTCAGGTTTCGCTGAGCATACTTTCAATGTCAAGGCATTGCCTGAAGAAGAATACACGAAGTGGGTTGATGAAATTCACGGTACCGCTAAGAAATTGACGGAAAGTGAATTTGATGAACTATTGGAACCAGGTCATGTTGGACAATACACATTTAACGGAACACATCTTGACTTCAAACCTGCTCCTGAACATAATCATGGTGCTTCAGGCCAAGGTGAATCCAAACATTCAGAACATGAAGATTCAAAAGATGAAGCAGAAACAGAGCACCAACATTAAGACTTGACATTACAAACGGTTATATAGAATGACTTTTCGAAAGGAGTCACAAAGAGTATGGATTACTTTGATAGATTTGCCGTACCACACAGCTCCCCTATGATTGTCGGTTCACAGATCGCAATCGCGGTTACAGTCCTTGCGATACTAGTAGGCGTAACCTATTTTAAAAAGTGGGGCTACCTATGGCGCGAGTGGTTCACAACAGTTGACCATAAACGTATTGGTATCATGTACATTCTCGCTGCACTACTTATGCTTTTCCGTGGTGGTGCCGATGCACTATTGATGCGTGCCCAAACAGCAATACCTGATAATGGGTTGTTGGATGGTCAGCATTACAATGAAATTTTCACAACACACGGGGTCGTTATGATCCTGTTCATGGCCATGCCATTCATCATCGGTTTGATGAATATCGTCACTCCTTTACAAATTGGAGCACGTGACGTAGCTTTCCCTCGTTTGAACGCAGTTTCTTTCTGGTTGTTCTTCTGGGGAGCCATGCTATTCAACATCTCGTTCGTAGTCGGGGGTTCTCCTGATGCAGGTTGGACAGCTTACTTCCCGTTAGCGAGTGTCGAATTCAGTGAATCCGTTGGGATGAACTATTACGCGATTGCAATCCAAATCGCAGGTATCGGTACATTAATGACTGGTATCAACTTTATCGTAACAATTTTGAAAATGAGAGCACCTGGTATGACATTGATGAAAATGCCGATGTTCACATGGTCAATCCTTATCACGAACCTTATCATCGTTTTCGCTTTCCCTGTTTTGACAGTGGCATTGGCGTTAATGACAATGGATCGTATGTTTGGAACTAACTTCTTTACAATGGCTAACGGCGGATCTGATATGCTCTGGGCTAACTTGTTCTGGATCTGGGGACACCCTGAGGTTTATATCGTTATCTTGCCTGCCTTCGGTATATACAGTGAGATCATTTCTACTTTTGCACGTCGTAACCTTTATGGTTATAAATCAATGGTTGTCTCTATGGTTGCCATTTCCGTTCTATCATTCGTTGTATGGGCTCACCATTTCTTCACGATGGGTCACGGTGCAATGGTTAACGGTATCTTCTCGGTTACAACGATGGCGATTGCCGTTCCGACGGGAATTAAAATCTTTAACTGGCTGTTCACGCTTTGGAGAGGGAAAATCGAATTCACCGTTCCAATGCTTTACTCATTAGCTTTCATTCCGATCTTCACGATCGGTGGGGTAACGGGAGTCATGCTTGCAATGGCAAGTGCCGATTACCAATATCACAACACCATGTTCTTGGTGGCGCATTTCCACTACGTATTGATTCCGGGTACTGTATTCTCCGTACTTGCTGGGTTTACGTACTGGTGGCCAAAAATCTTCAACTTCCAATTGAGCGAAAGAATTGGGAAATGGGCTTTCTGGTTCATCGTAGTCGGATTTAACGTAACATTCTTCCCTATGTTCATCACAGGTTTGGATGGTCAAGCACGTCGTATGTACACATATTCGGAATCAACGGGATATGGTCCACTGAACATGCTTTCATTCGTCGGTGCACTTGGTTTATTGCTCGGTTTCGCCTTCCTTGTGTACAACATTTACTGGAGCACTCGTTATGCGCCAAGAAATGTTTCAAGCGATCCTTGGAATGCACGTTCATTGGAATGGGCTACTCACAGTCCAGTTCCGGAATACAACTTCGCTATCGTACCTGAAGTTGATTCTTCACAAGCATTCTGGGATTCAAAAAATAATGGTCCAGCATTGTTCAAAGGCAAGTACAAAGAAATTCATATGCCAAATAACAGCGGCGTTCCATTCATACTGGGTATCATCTTCTTCGTATGGGGGTTTGCAATGGTATTCAGCATGTGGATCTTCGCAATCATTGCAACGCTTGGAATCTTTGCTTGCATGGCCCATCGTTCATTCGAAAAAGATCACGGTCATCACATCACTGTTGAAGAGATAGAAGAAACAGAAAAAAAATTGCGAGGTGCTAACGCATGAAAATAGATAACTCGCTGCCACTTGAATATAGTACAGAAGAAAATCGACTAAAGATTTTAGGTTTCTGGATTTTCCTTGGAGCTGAAATCGCGCTTTTCGCAACACTGTTTGCAACGTACTTCACACTAGTTGACAGGACCGCCAATGGTCCTGTTGGTGGAGATATCTTCGAGGTTACACCAGTTCTAATTGAAACGATCCTGCTATTGACTAGTAGTTTCACCATCGGTCTTGGAATTAATGCAATGCGCCACGGCAGCAAGAATGCAATGATGATTTTCTTCATCATCACCCTTGCTCTTGGGGCAGGATTCCTTGGAACTGAGATCTACGAGTTCAAGCACTATGTTCATATCGGTGCAGGACTGCAAGTAAGTGCGTTCACATCCATCTTGCTAACATTGCTTGGAACGCATGGAGCTCACGTAACGCTCGGTTTATTCTGGGGAACATTCATCGTACTTCAAGTCAAGAAGCGCGGTTTGACACCGGAAACTACCAACAAAGCGTTCATCTACTCTCTATACTGGCATTTCCTAGACGTTGTTTGGATCTTCATCTTCAGCTTCGTCTATCTGAAAGGAATGATGTAATATGAATATGAAACAGCTATTCCCACGTGGACATGTTATGGGATTCATATTCTCCATGGTTCTTACAGCCGTTGCTCTTGGTGTAGTTGTATATGAACTTTCTTTTAAAACCGGGATGATCGTCCTTTTAGTGACAGCATTCATGCAAGCCGGCGTTCAGCTGGTCATGTTCATGCATGCTGGTGAATCCGAGGATAAGAAAGCCATCTACACAAACGTTTACTACGCTCTATTCATTGCTTTGGTTACCATATTCGGTACACTGCTTACAATGATTTGGGGCTATCAATAATAGTTTAAAAAAAGAAAGAAGGGTGTCATACTGACACCCTTCTTCTTTTTGTTTTCGCTTTTGTTTTTATTTTGATGATTTTGGTCGTCTCCGGTTCAACTCTTGCACCCTTATGTGTATTCATCACCATTTCTTCTGTCAGGACAAAAAATATACCAACTAGGAAAATGGCAGCTGCACTTAATGTGATGGCCATACCAACAGCGGTCAGTATATAATCTTTATTGTAATCGCTTACAAAAAAACTTAAACAAAAAATAAAAATTCCGATTACACAACCTGTGCCCGATATCCATCTCACTGCATCCAACATCTTCTGATTAGCTTCCATAATTTCATCCCCTTTCTTTCTATTTTATGACAATTCACAAATTTGTCAAATCTTTTCTAATTTTCAACATATAAACAATACAAACTCTTGACAAATAGACGAAGCCACTACTTGCCTTTAGGCATTCATGACTAGATGGGAGTTTCAGCAAAACAGGATAAATACCCTATCAATATTCCCGTTATCTTCCTCTTCTATTCAATCTATTAGGTTGGCTAAACTATTCAATAGAGGCCCCCTGAATGGTTCTTCAGGGGGCCTCAGCTCGTACTATGATTTTTGCAGCGTGATCGTTACCGTTTTCTCTTTCATGCCCCGATACACCTTGATTTTTACTTTTTCGCCGATTTTTTTATCATTGTATAAGTATTTCCTTAATTCTGCTGCCGTACTGATTTTCGTTCCGTCGATCTCCATGATAATATCCTGTTGCTTAAGTCCGCCCTTCTCGGCAGCTGATCCAGCTTCTATGCTCGTGATCATTACACCTGTTTTGGCAGCCTCTGGTACATTTTGAAGGTAATACTGAGGTAGCTCTTCGATACTGGCCAAGCTTACTCCCAAGTATGGACGGGTGATTTTTCCGGTGTCAATCAGTTCCGTTACGATCGGGATCACATCATTGCTTGGTATGGCGAATCCCAAGCCCTCCACGCCACTTTCGGATATCTTCAAACTGTTTATCCCGATAACCTCGCCAGCCGTATTGATCAATGCCCCACCGCTATTCCCGGGATTTATTGCGGCATCTGTTTGAATTACATCAAGTGCCCAAGCCCCATCCGATGTATCGACGGAAATGGAGCGCCCAGTCGCACTGACGATTCCCTGTGTAACCGAACGGGAAAAATCAAGGCCAAGTGGATTCCCGATGGCCAGCACCTCTTCACCTGGGCGCATGCTCTCCGAATTTCCAAACTTAATTCCATCCGGCGCCTTTGAAGCATCGATTGTCAAAACCGCTAAATCGGTCAATGCATCGGCTCCTACAACAACAGCTTTCGCCTTCTGTCCATCGTATAAGGAAATTTCTACTTCCTTGGCCCCTTCGATTACATGATTGTTCGTAATGATATAGGCCTTTCCATTTTCTTTTTTATAAATGACCCCTGACCCGGTTCCGGTCTCAACCTTTTCATTCTCCGTACTTTGCTGTTGGAATGGGTTTTGGTTCTGTGTTTCCTGTAAATTCACCACCCCTACAATCGATTTCGATGCAGACTCAACCATATTTGCCCGATCTTTTGAATCAGTGCTAGTCGACAACTTTTGCGGTGTGACCCCTCCATCCTTTTGCACGCTTGCCGTTTGAGCTGAATCATCCACTGAATTTTTTCCTTGATCGACGAAATCCCCACCAAACATAAATACAGAAGATGTAACCACGGAAGCAATCATGCCGGAAACAAGACTAGTCATCCAAAGCGATTTACCCTTTTTCCCATCTTGCTTCATCCGGACTTGCTCATTACTTTTATAATCCTCCATCTTAATTCCTCCTATGATTTTCCTTTGATTGGTTCCATCATAAAGGGCGATTATTAAAAAATTCTTAAGAAATTATAGGCTAGCGCAGTTTTTTCTAAAAAACTTGAAGATTCTTCACGTTTTATAGCGACGGCTGCAAAATAAAAAGGCCACATCAGCGGCCCTTTTTATTTTGCAGCCATTCATTTCTCCTTCATGACTTCATATACCTCCTTTGTCTCCGTATTCACACCATACCAGCCCCATGTCGCTCTGTGACCACTTCCCTTACTTCCTTGATCGCTTTCAAAAACTTGGAAAATAAAATCTCCCTTATTATCCTTATGAGTATATTTTATTTGTAAATGGGAGAAATTTTCCATGTCCACGTAATCTCTCACTAGCTTCTCCGCTTGAAGCTTACTCAACGTATTTACCTCACTTTCTTCTTTGTCTTCCTCCGGTTCAGCCGGCTGATCTTGGGCTTGTGGTTCATTTCTTCCTTGCAAGTCCGTTGTCGGCTCAGCAGCCCCTTCGGCTTCGCTCCCTTCACTTAGTTCTATGCTGGTGGTTCGCAATAAGGAAATCATGTCCTTTCCCTTTAAAACCAATTGTTTTCCTTCATCGGATTTTGCCTTATAGGATGATGCCAATTTAAATTCTACCTGGGCCGACTTAAAATCCTGTTCATCATATTTCTTCATTCCATTTGCAAGAAAGCCAGAAAGATCTCTTAACTCCTTCGCTTTTGTTGTTTGGGCTTCTTTATAGGCTGATTCAAATGCCTCGTGGGCTTCTAAGTAATTTTCCTCATGTAACTGGTCTTTTCCCAAATCCATATTCGAATCGAAATTTCTTGTTATGCAGCCTGAAGCAATCCAGGCCATCAAGACTATCATCACGAATGATTTCTTCACTGTATCACTCCCCATTTTTATTAATCTATAGACGATTGATCAGGATGAATTTTCTTTAATTTTTTTCGGAAATGTTCACTTTTATGATTAACTTTTACAAATAGTGGTACATCATAGATAAACGCTTGAAAGGATGATGAGCACAATGATGCAAGAAAGACAAACCTATCACGTCGATTTGGTCAGCGGCGATGTACTCGGACAAAAACTTGAAGAAAATCCAAGCTTCACGATACACGCAACAGATGAGGAACTGGCGGAATTGAAGCAATGCTTAGAGGAGCAACATAAAGATGATTCGGAAACATATGCACGTTCACATGTTCCCTATCTCCTCTATCATCATGACCGGGCAAATGATAAATACGATGCAGCCATGAAAAAACTTTATGCCATCATTTATCGATTAGGTGATGAAAATGCCCGCAATCATATAGAGGACATCGGCATATTGAAGGATAATAAATTCGAGGGCGATCAGGAAGTGCGAAATTTCAAATAGTACCATTGACAGAACCTGAAGTATAATCGGTTCTGTTTTTTTTATGACATGACACCCTTCTGCTTTCTTACCCTTCACATGCTTTAAAGGAAGGGGTCTTCTGGCGGGAAATGATGAAAATCCTTTAAGTTACCGCCTGATTTTATACCAACTTGACCATCAACCATTTTACAAGCAAACATACTATCATATATATCACACCAATTACCTTATATGGAAGTAATAGTTACTAACAAAGCCCCCTTGCTCGGGATGGCAAGGGGGCTTTACTATGACGTCTTGGATTACTTTTATTGTTTTTGTTTATAATAGGTAACTGCAAGCGCAAGGGCCAGCACTGTTCCTTTGACGATATCCATCGCATAATACGGGACGGACATCATGATCAGCCCATTTTGAAGGATTCCGATCAGGACCGCTCCAACAAAGGTTCCGAAAGCATTCGGCTTTCCAACCCCCAATACGGAGGAACCAATGAAGGCTGCTGCAACGGCATCCATTAAATACGGTGACCCTGAATTGATTTCGGACGTCATCACTCGTGAAGCCAGGACTATCCCTCCGATGGCGGCGAATAGCGCGGAAAGGAGATAGGCCAGCACCTTATATTTATTGACCGATATGCCGGAAAGTCTCGCCGCTTCCTTATTTCCCCCAATAATGTACATATAACGACCGTGCTTCGTATACGTCAAAAAAATATGCGTCGCCAACACTATGACTGCCATGATCAAGATAATCCATGGTACTTGGCCTACTTTGGCGAAAAGCGGGCTGATCGGTCCTGTTGCAAATGTCCCATCAGGCATGACCATATTTTGCGAAACCGTCGCTCCTTTTGTATAGGTTAGGGCAATGCCCTGAATAATGAACATCGTAGCCAAGGTCATCAGCATGTCGGGAATTCTCAATTTAACGATCATGAATGAATTCAAGGCCCCTACGACAAGTGAGGCGCCGATTGCAGCCAATATGGCAATCAGAGTATCCTGTGAAAACCAGACAAACATCGAAATGACGATTGCATTGGCCAATGAAGCGACAGAGCCGACTGATAGGTCGAATCCATCCACCGTTAAAGATATCGTTATGCCGATTGCAATGATGGTCACGATAGAAATCGAGCGCAGGATGTTAATCAGGTTGTTAGTTTGAATGAAAGATGGGTTGGATGCGGCAAAGACCCCAATCAAAAGGATAATCGTCAATATCGTGCCGTATTTATAGAAAAACTCGAACAACTCCACCTTTCGCTTTTTTGCGTCAGCTGTAACAGGAACGATTGTGCTCATCCTATTTTCCTCCTGTTGAATAGAATAATAGTTCTTCTTCATTGGTTTTGTTTGTTTGTAGTTCGATGACCGTTCTTCCATCGTATAACACGTATGTCCGATTGGTTATGCCCATGATTTCGGAAAGCTCGGAGGATGCATATATGATCGCTTTCCCATTGCTGGCAAGCTTCGCAATCAAGTCGAATATATCCTTCTTGGCACCAACATCGACACCTTTTGTCGGTTCATCGAATATGTATACATCCGCATCGGCTATCAGCCATTTCCCTATGGCGACCTTTTGCTGATTGCCGCCTGAAAGGTTTTCCACTTTTGCTTCACCCGAGGAGGTCTTGATGCCGAGACTCGCGATCATCTCATTCGCTGCTTCCTTTTCCGCGTTACGATCCACGAAACTGAAGGTCTTGCAGAACTTGCCGATACTAGCTGAAGTCAAGTTCGCCGTGACTGACTCCTGAATAAGGACTCCTTCTTTCCTGCGTTCCTCCGGTACCAGTGCCAAACCGCTTTTTACCGCATCATGCGGTGATTTCAAGGAAAGGCTTCTCCCATTCAGGATGACTTCGCCAGCACGTTTCGAAGTATGACCAAAAAGGACTTTACACAGCTCCGTTTTCCCAGCCCCGACCAAGCCTGCCAAGCCAATTACCTCTCCTGATTTCAAATGCAGACTGACATCCTTAATCTTCCCTGCATCTGTTAATCCCTTCACTTCCAGAACGACGTCACCAAATGCTGCATTCACTTCAGGGAACTGTTCATCCATCGTTTTTCCAAGCATGAGCTCAACCACTTCATTCTGGGTGATTTCACCCATTTTTCGATAAGTGACTCGCTCACCATTCCTCATGACCGTAATTTCCTCACAAATCTCAAAAATTTCAGGGAGACGGTGGGAGATGAAAATAATTCCCACGCCCTTTAGCTTTAATTCATTTACAATCCGAAAAAGTTCTGTCGTCTCCGTATGGCTTAACGGAGCAGTCGGTTCATCAAGAATCAATAATTTGCATTGAGTCGAAACGGCCCTTGCTATTAAAACCATCTGCTTTTGGGCCAAGGTGAGGTCCTTAACCAGTTTTTTCGAAGAAACCTCAATGTTCATATCTTTAAGAATAGTGTTGGCTGCATTGTGAAGATCTTTCCAATTTACTAGTTGTTTCTTCCCCATATTTTGGACCATTTCATTTAACATTACATTTTCACCTACGGTTAAATAAGGGATGAGTGCCGTATCCACTTCCTGATGCACGATTTGGATACCGTGATCCTGCGCCTCCTTAGGTGAACGGATTTCCCGCTTCGTTCCATCCAAGTAGATGTCACCTGTATAATGAACATGTGCCCCTGATAAAACTTTCATTAACGTCGATTTCCCAGCTCCGTTTGCACCGACCAATGCATGTGCTGTCCCTGAGCGTACCGAAAAATCCACTTCGCTAAGCGCCTTTACCCCGGGAAATTCAATCGATATTTTCTTCATTTCCAGTTGTGTACCCATGGCCATCCCCCCCAACCTGAACGGCCCCCTCATGAGAACGAGGGTGCCTCTTTTTACTTTTTGTAATGAGCCTTCAAGACTTTCATCCAGTCTTCTTCAAACTCGCTGGATTTGCCCCATCCATCGACAATGCCTGATAGGTTCGTCATGTTTACTGCTTCTTTTGAAGACTGGACTTGCTTCTGTGAAATAAGTGAAGCCTCTAAATCATATGTTTGCGGCGTTTCCTCGCCCGCTAATTTTTTGGCCAATATCCTCATATTCACTGCACCGATCAATTTGGGATCGACTGCGGCCGTGTAGGACCATGAACTATCAGCTGAGTGGATTTCCTGTAGATCTGCATTGGATACATCAATTCCGTATATCTTTACTTCATCCCGGCCAGCTTCTTTAATCGCGCGGGCTGCTCCAATCGCGAAGGCATCCCATGTTGCGAAAATGGCATCCAATTTACCTTTAGGATATTTATTCAGCATTGCGGCTACTGCATTTTGTGTCTGAACGGATGTATCGGCAGATGCCACCCCAAACCTTTCGACTTCTTTTATACCAGGGTTTTCTTTTAATTTTTCCTGATAGACGGCATTTCTTCTCACCATCGGGGGAAAACCATCCACCCACAGATAAGCGATTGCCGCTTTACCTTTCTGTTCTTCTATCAACTTATCCAAAGCAAGTGTTGCCAACGCCTCATCATCCTGTGAAGTCAATGTCACACCGTCTATCTTGGATAGATCTCCTATTGAATCGAAGGTGACAACGCTTTTTCCTGCATCAACCAGCTTCTGAACGTCATTGACTGTCGCTGCATCATCCCCATGGGAGATGATATAGCCGTCATAATCCTGCTGCATAGCCTGGGCTATCGCATCATGGAACTTGGCCGTATCACCGTTGGCAGTGTATGTATCCACTTGTAGCCCGAGCGATTCTCCTTCTTCCTTCGCTCCAGCCAGGTACTGGGCCGTATGATCGTCTCCGCCAATTTTACGGATCACTTTAATCTTCGCTCCCTGCCCATCGGCAAATCTTTCAGGAACATTTTCAAACGATACCTTTTCTTCTTTTTTCGATTCCGTGGAACTCTGTCCTGCAGAGCACCCGGTTAAAAGCAACGCCGAGGCGATAGCTGTAATGAATGCAGCTTTAATAGATTTTCTCATCCTGTTTTCCCCCTTAATATTTAATTATTCTTATCTGTTAAGTTGGTGTAAATCGTAAAATAAAAAACCTCTCTAGTAATAGAGAGGTTTAATCAGCTGTTTTGCAGACTTGTCCCTCTCTTATCTGTCAAAACATTTCTGTTTTGCAGGATTTAGCACCAATTCCTAATGGAACGGTTGCTGGGCATCTTAGGGCCAGTCCCTCCGCCACTCTTGATAAGAGATATATTGTGTTACGTTTTCGTAATTAACACTTTATCGGGATATAGTCGTAAAGTCAATAGATTTTTGAAAATTTGAAATGTTCATCATGACTATTTATTTTCTTTGCAGTTGGGCCAGGCGCTTTTTCTCTATTTTCTCAAGCCTTTCCAACTGTCTTAATTTCACTTCGAACAGCGTGATAGGATCTCGGTAAACTTCCGGATTTTCCTTCATATGCTCTAGTGCCGCTTGGTAGTCTTTAATTTCCGTCTGCGTTTGCTCTATCGTTTTTTGCAGTAAGGCAAACGAACTGCGATAGAAAAGTGAGATGTCCCGATCCAAGGATTTTTCAAACAATCCGAATTGGGTCAGGAAACGTTCCGTGATCATCTCCGCTACATCCAGGTAATCTTCACTCTCCAAGTATTTCTTATAACGATTGTACATATTGGCTTTATTTTGCGGTATCGCCCCAAACAGCTTTCCTGCTCCTTTAAGCAGCAGCTGCGAAGGTGTCCTGCGCAATAAGATATTGACGTTTTCGATGCGGATGCTGCTAGTCATCCGGTCCGCATCACGGCGCCAGTCATCCAATACCCGGAAGTCCCCGGCAAGCATGATCCGTTCTTCTTTGTATAATTCATTGAAACCTGAACTCATCTCATCCATAAACTGCTGGCTTTGTGAGAATTCCATTTGGGAGCTAGCAATCCAGTCTTGAAGAGAACGGTAATATTGCGGCATGATCTTATCAGAAATGAAATCTTGAATCCGGTCATTCATTTCCTGGTTTAACACGATATGAACCTGACTGAAATCACTGCTTTCCGTTAATGATTTAGAACAATCCCTCAGTAATTCGGGAATTTTAGAAAACAGCTGATTTTTCACTTCATCTTTAAGCGAACGGTACGCCCTTACGATATTTTCACTTTTTTCTTTTTCTAAATCCGCCAGCTGGTTGACCGCACCGTTCAGCTTGACCTCCATCTGTTCATTCCAAGAGATGGAATGCTCGCATTTCCGCTCGTTGGCTGCCCGTTTTTCCAACAGATAAGTTAATGTTTTGCGAATGAACACAAGGATTTTTTCAGATCTTCTCTCCATCCAATTGCCATCTTGATAATTCGCCTGAAGGAATGCTGAAAGGTCCTTCAACTGCTGCTTGTTATCATATAGCTTGGAGAAAGCAAATACTTTCGCATTCGGGAAGTACGCATTCACTTTATCCCACGTTTCGTCTTCCATCCTTACTGCCACTTGATCGCTGTATATCGTATCCATCTTATTCAATAAGAAATGGATTGGCTGCTTCGGAGCTAGCTTTTGAATCTCCAATAACAGATCTCGTTCACTGCCAGTAAAAGGAGCCCGGGCGTCAAGGACGAACAACAGGCCATCACTTCCATGCAAATAACTTTGGAAATCCGATTCCACGCTTTTTTCGCCATTGAATCCCGGTGTATCCATTAGCCGCAGACGATTATTCTTCAGATAGTCACTAATAAGGGTAACATCGATAATAGTCCCACGCTGGCGGCGAGTTTCATCCAACTCCGTCAATTCCAAAACAGCCTTGCGCTCTGCATCGGTGATTTCGAGGATTTCCAAATCATCTCCGTCTTTAACACTGACCAATGACGAATGATCTTCGGCGGCAATACTCTCGCCGACGATGGACTGGATGAAGGATGTTTTGCCATTGCCTGCACTCCCAACTAGCAGAAGATTGAAGTTCCCGGTTTCTTTAAGCCCCTCGACCATCCACTTCAGCTTATTGCCTACCTTTAAATCGTTCTCTTCAGCCCACTGGATTATCGCATTGAAAAGTTTTTCACCCGCTTCGAGCCCGCCTCCCATTTTAGGAGACTTCGCCAGCAGACTTTCGGCATCCTGGATGACCAATGCGTTGATGGTATCTGGAAAAATTTCATTCCACGACAACGCGGAAGCCGCTGCAAATAAAGAAAGCTCCCCATCTGCGATCTTCAGCCAGTTTTCCAGCAGCCTTGGCACGACAGGACTCAGATCCTTAATCAAATGTGTTCCTTCCAAAAGACCTGCATACGCATCCCGGTAATGGATGGTAAGCTCATCCCATACGTCACCTTGACTTAATTCAATCGAATCTATCAAGCTATTTATCACTTTTAGCCAATCGAAATAAGAATCGGTATATTTATAATTTTTCCAAAGGGTAACCGTCATCTTTTCAAAACGATCCTGGTCGAGCACATATAGCGAACCTAGTACCGTTGAAAAATAATCCGGAGCCATCGATTGAGCAACACCCTGCTGGATATATGTTTTCAGCACATCAAACCAGCCCATGGATTGCGTACGGATACTTTCATCCGACGCCAGCACCACCGCACTGTTCCAGTCCTTTTGTTCTTCAAAGAAGGCACGTGCGATTTCCGTAACATTCGGGTAATCTGGTTGAAACTCAACGGCTTCCTTCACGACTTTAGACGCCAAATCGTTTCTTGATTCCACTATGTAAAGGGAAAACAATTGCAAAAGAACTTCCGTTTTCAATACCGCTTCATCCGTATCGACGGATTTATAGATATCTTCTGCCGTTGAATACATTTCCAGTTCAAAATATGCATCAGCGATATTCTTCTTCGCCCACGAGCCTAGTTCTCCTTCTATGTTTTCCCATTTAAAAATGGCTGCTTCATAGTCATGGTGCTGAAAGTACACTTCACCTTGTGCATACCGGATTGCGGTTAAATCCGCTCTTTCCTTTTTTTGTTCCACGAGAAACATTTCACCCAACGCTTGAATTGGATGCTTCGATGCATCCTCGATCATCGTTTCATAATATTTTTTTTCGATTAGACGTTCGTCCATCTTTATTCCCCCGATATATTTCATATTTTCAATTAAAGGATGAACACTGATTTGCTTAAGCCTTCCTGAAGCTTCCCGAGCAAAGAGGTCTATACATTCCTTTAGTTAAGAAAATTATTGTTAAAACCTTAAAATATTATTTTAACAAAACAATATGGTAACAAGATGTCACCACTCTTACAATTTTAAAACAGAAGCCAACGGAATTGTAATGATTTTAACAAACAGTTATCAAGAGATCATTTCCATATTCGAGAGTAAATGTTTTATTTGGAATTCCTTCTCCAGCCCCTTACTCCTCCTTATACGAAAAAAGCAGCACCTTTTCATCATGAAAGGTCACTGCTCTTTAATAAGCTCCGAACAGTCGTTGTCCCTTGACGAATTAGGATTATACCCCTGTACGCTTACGTTGGTTATTCGGCTTTTTAGTCAATTGGCTTTTAAGCTGTTTCGTTTTCTTCACTACGCCGGTTTCCAGTTTATCTTTACTTGAACCTGCTTGCTTTTGAGCCAGTTTTTGTTTGACCGCATCCGCCAGGCTTAACTTTTTATTATCAGACATTGTGTTATCTCCTTTAGTGTTCTGCCTTCTATTATAATATAGTTGCGGTTAGAAAGATAATAGGGAGTTATTCCGGTTCCTTTATCCCTGAATAAATGAAATTTCGCCAACTGGTGACTATTTTCCTGCTCATCAGGGCAAAAAGTGAGGCGACTATTGTTTTTATCGTTTATTTTTATCGCGCTTCATATTGCTTTATTTTGGAAATTCCCATCTACTTTTTGTTATGATGAGTGAAAGGAGATGATAATCAGTATGTCAAAGCAAATCCGTATTGGCAAAACAGACTTATACGTTAATCCGATCGGCCTTGGCACGAATGCCATTGGCGGACATAACCTATTCCCCAATTTAAGCGAGGATACTGGAAGAGTTGTCTTAAGAACGGCACTTGAAGAGGGAATTAACTTTTGGGACACAGCTTTCATTTACGGGCCTGAGCGATCAGAGGAACTTATCGGAGAAATTCTGAAAGACACAGGCAAACGTGAAAACGTAGTCCTTGCCACTAAAGGAGCTCATAAATTCATCGATGGCAAAGTCGTCCTTGATAATTCTCCCGACTTCCTGAAAAGTGCCGTCGAATCGAGCTTAAAAAGGCTTCAAACCGATTATATTGACTTATTCTACATTCATTTCCCTGATGAAGATACACCAAAGGATGAAGCTGTAGGTGCCTTGAAGGAATTGAGGGATGCAGGGAAAATCAAGGCAATCGGCGTTTCCAACTTTTCGTTCGAGCAATTGATAGAAGCGAATAAGGACGGCTATGTCGATGTCCTGCAATCCGAGTACAACCTATTCAAACGGGAGGCAGAGCAAGACTTACTGCCATATACAGCCGAAAATAATATCTCTTTCATTCCCTATTTCCCTCTTGCTTCCGGTCTCCTTGGCGGCAAATATAATAAAGACTCGACATTCGAGGATGGACGGGCAAAAAGTCACCTGTTTCAAGGACAGGCCTTTGTAAGCAACCTGCAAAAAGTGGAAGAAGTCCGAGCGATCGCAAACAGGAAGAATGCCGATGTCGCCGATGTCGTCCTAGCTTGGTATTTAACGCGGCACTCGATCGATGTCCTCATTCCCGGAGCAAAAAAACCGGAACAGGTCACACGCAACTTAAAGGCATTGGAAGTCGAGCTTACTATGGATGAAATAGCCGAAATCAGCGCCATCTTCGCTTGAGACGCTTTTAACAGATAAGGAAGGGCTGCTCGGCTCAAGCTGGGCAGTTTTTTTCCATTCAAAGCTAGCCAAAAGCAATATTAATCAAATAAAAGAAGAGGCACACTGATGAAAACATCTACCACTACCTTATTTCTTATCTTGGCCAATTTATTTTGGGCAGGCAATTACGTTTTTGGTAAATACGTCGTATTGGAACTGCCCCCGATACAACTAACTTTCATGCGGTGGCTGATTGCCCTTTTCTTATTATTTCCTTTAGCACATTGGATTGAAAAGCCAAGCTGGAAGAGTGTATGGCAAGCCTGGAAACTACTATTAGTACTGGGACTGCTCGGTATCATCGGTTATAATTTTTTCCTTTATTGGGCGCTTACCTATACATCGTCCATGAACGCTGCCCTTGTCAATTCAATGAACCCTGCCTTAATCGCCCTTGTGTCCGCCTTGCTGTTAAAGGAGAAAATTTCATCCCATCATGCAATTGGACTTATCATATCCTTATGTGGCGTATTATTGGTCTTAACGAAGGGACACATCCTGGAGATCTTCCAGCTGCAGTTTAATAAAGGCGACCTTCTGATGCTCCTGGCAATTCTCGTTTGGACCTTATATTCAATAATCGCTAGAAAACTTAAAAACATCCCGGTCATTTCAGCCACTGCCGTCTCTGCATTTCTCGGGTTGGTTCTCGTCGCCCCATTTGCCGTTGGCTCTGGATTGAATATTCATTTAAGCGGGAGGGCCCTTGAAGGTCTATTATATATCGGGATTTTCCCATCCGTAGGCTCCTTCATTTTCTGGAATATATCGCTCCGTCATATCAAGGCCAGCCAGGCTGGAGTCTTTCTCAATCTGATTGCCGTCTTTACCGCCATTCTTAGCCTTATAGTAGGTCAATCGATCACCACCGTCCAAATCCTTGGCGGTCTTCTCGTCTTCATCGGTGTCTACTTGACAAGTAAAAAGAAAACGTCATCTCGCCCTGTTACGAAAACCATGTAATAAATACACGGAAATTCTCATCAACCCTTGTCTATCGAGCATGATTTACGTTATCCTTTAAAGAAGAAAATTCGAATGAAAAGGTGTGCTTTAGTTGAGGATCAATAAATATATTAGTGAATCAGGAATTACCTCGAGACGAGGCGCAGATAAATGGATAGCTGAAGGCCGGGTTACCATTAACGGAGTTTTAGCTGAGCTCGGCAGTCAAGCCCAACCAGGTGATGATGTTCGTGTAGACGGAAAACCGATAAAAGTGGAACAACAAAATGTCTACATTGCCTTGAACAAGCCGATTGGGATTACCAGTACGACGGAAAAACACATAAAAGGAAATATTGTGGATTTTGTCAATCACCCACTCCGCATTTTCCATATCGGACGGCTCGACAAAGACTCAAGTGGACTGATCCTGCTTACGAATGACGGAGATATCGTAAATGAAATCCTTCGCGCAGAAAACAAACATGAAAAAGAATACATCGTAACCGTCGATAAGCCTCTTACCGCATCATTCATTGAAGAAATGTCATCTGGCGTGGAGATTTTGGATACGAAAACACTTCCTTGTAAAGTTAAGCAATTGACCAAACATACCTTTAACATCACCCTGATGCAAGGACTGAACAGACAAATCCGCCGCATGTGCTCAGCATTAGGCTATGAAGTCCGTGATTTACACCGAATCAGAATCATGAACATCCATTTGGATGGCCTGGCACTCGGACAATGGCGTGACCTGACCGAGGATGAACGAATGGAACTGTTTTCGCAATTGGATTATACGCCTAGGCAAAGATAAAAAGCGGGATGCCCCCAAAATAGGAGGCATCTTTTATTTGCTTGAATGGTCTTATTTACCATGCAATATTCTCGCAATCTCTCGTGAATTCGTTCCTAACACATATTTTAGCGCGGTATCTACATAGTTTGATGCTTACTTTTGAGATCATGGTGAGTTTACCTCGCGAGTTTGGTCTTCGCACATCTTTTAGGCAATCATTCATTAAGACATAGATAAAAAGCAACCTGCTTGTGGTTGCTTGATATCGTGTATTATACCCACCATAAATCAGCGGGGCTTTCGTTGATGAGGACCGTTTTCAAATTGGTAACTGCGCGTTGGAATCCTTCTTCGATTGACATGAGCGGATCCTCGTGTTCGATGCTAACGACATAGTCGTATCCGTATGTACGGAGGGCGCTCATGATGTCGGACCACTCCTGCAGGCTGTGCCCGCATCCTACAGAGCGGAAGTTCCACGCACGGTCTTGGACTTTCCCGTATGGCTGCATGTCGGTTAATCCATACATATTTATATTATCCTGATCCAAGTATGTGTCTTTGGCGTGGAAGTGGTAGATGGCTCCCGCTTTGCCAAGAATCTTGATGGCCCCGACCGGATCGATCCCTTGCCACCAAAGATGGCTTGGGTCAAGGTTAGCACCGATTGCATCAGATGTAGCTTCGCGCAGTTTCAGCAAGGTATAAGGTGTGTGGACGAGAAAGCCACCATGCAGCTCAAGTCCGATTTTTATGTGATGTTCATCGGCAATGGCTGCAACTTTTTTCCAATAGGGAATCAGCTTTTCTTCCCACTGCCAATTCAGCACTTCTGTATACTCATTCGGCCAAGGTGCGACAGGCCAGTTTGGGTATTTTGCTCCTTCGTGATCACCAGCTGTACCAGAAAAGGTATTGACGACTGGGACGTTTAGTAAGGAAGCAAGCTTAATCGTTTTAATCAGTGTTTCGTCACTTTCTTTAGCGAATGATTCATCTGGTGAGATCGGGTTGCCATGGCAACTGAATGCACTGATTGACAATCCTCTTGATTCAACGGCTTCCAAATATTTTTGGCGTTTTTCTTCGCTTTCAAGCAGTTCATCAAGGGGACAGTGGACATTGCCTGGATACCCGCCTGTACCGATTTCGACTGTTTTCAAACCGGAATCTGCTACATAATCAAGCATATCCTCAAATGATTTTTGAGCAAATAATACCGTAAAAATTCCTAATTTCACAAGCTCCACCTCACCCTTTTTATTTAATTTATACTCATGACCTTCCCACTTGCAGAGCTTTGATAAATGGCTTCGATTATTTTCGAAACTTTCATGGCTTCCTCTGGTTTCACCAATGGTTCCGCCAGCCCTAAGCAGCTATTGATAAAGTTCTCCGCCTGTTGAAGATCTGGTGTATCCTCCCCTGGCATCCATACGGCCTCACTGTTTAAAAGCATGCCGTGCTTAGCCTGATTCAGGACTAATGGGAATACATCCAGTCCGCCTTGCGTTCCGGATAAACTCAAAACCGTTGCTTCTTCACGGATATTCGCGGCCCATGATGTTTCGAATAATAAAGATGCTCCATTGGCAAATTTGATATACGCCGTGGCATGATCATCGACTTCGAATACGGAGGCATCGAAATTGCCCCATAAATTGACCTGATCGACGCCTTTACTGACATAATTATATGTCGAGCCTACGATTTCAATCGGTTCTGGATCATCCATGAGCCATAAAGCCAAGTCAAGCAAATGGCAGCCGTAATCAATCACGCTTCCCCCGCCTTGCAGCTCCTTGCTCGTGAATACTCCCCAGCCAGGGACCTTGCGTCGTCTGATTGCCTGTACACGTGCTACATAGGGCTCTCCGATTTCCCCTGCCTGAATCATTTTCTTCGCGGCCTGTGCTTCCTTCATGAAACGGTAATGATACGCAGTCGATAGCACCTTACCCGATAGGTTGGCAGCCTCGGTTATTGCCTTACATTCCTCGGTCGTAATGGCCATTGGCTTTTCGCAGAGCACGTGTACCCCTGCTTGCAGGGCAGCAATCGAAATCTCCGCATGAAATTTGTTTGGCGTTGCAATCGTGACAGCATCGACCTCTGCAAACATTTCTTCATAATTGGTGAAAACCTTCTCGATATGATATTCGCGAGCGACATCTCTCGCCTTTGATTCATCAATATCGTGGATGGCGTATAATACTACTTTATCTTGAAATTTCTGAAAAGCAGGGATATGCCGTTTTTGGGCAATTCCTCCAGCACCGATAATACCCATTTTCAATTTATACATGATGATCGTTAACCCCTTTATAAGCGGATGATTTTTCGGGTTGCATTTGATTCCATCGCGCCAAGAATGACTTTTAAAGATTTCAATCCTTCAACACCTGAAATAAGAGGCTCCTCATTGTCCGCCACACATTTTACAAAGTGACTGATCACTTCCGAGTCATGCTGTCCTTCAGATTCATTGGTCTGGATACTTCCTATTTGGATGGTTTCCGTTTTTCCGTTATTGTGATGGATGATTAGTGAATATTTCGGATCGTCTTCAAGTCGCAAGACAGCTTTCTCCGCATAAATGACCGTCGCATTATCTTCCTTCGCATAAGACCAGCTGGCGGTAAGGGTACCAATGATACCGCTCTCCGTCCTGAGAATGCATGCCGCACCGTCATCTACGTCTGCATTTTCCTTTGCAGACGTTTCTACAAAGGCTCCCACTTCAACAAATTCTTCCCCAAGGATATACCTTAATAAATCAGCTTTATGAACACCTAAATCTCCCATCGCTCCAATGACAGCCTGATCCTTCTTGAAAAACCAGCTTTCTCGTCCGTCTATGCTCCATGTTTCTGGCCCGGAATGTCCAAAAGCAGTCCGGAAGCTATAGATTTTTCCTAACTCCCCGCTCTCAATAAGCTGTTTAGCCCTTTGATGTGAGGGAACGAATCGCTGATTATGCCCAATCATTAAGATTTTGCCGCTTTTCGCTGCGGCCTCATTCATTTTTTCCGCGTCCTCCAAAGAAGTAGCCATTGGTTTTTCACAAAGGACATGCTTACCTGCCTCCAATGCCGCAATGGTTATGCGTGCATGCAGGTAATTCGGTGTACATACACTGACTGCTTCAATCTCCTCATTTTTCAAAAGTTCTATATAATCAGTATATGCTCGCGCGCCATACCTTTGTGCTGCTGCATTCGCCCTGTCTGGCACAATATCACAAACGGCAATGATATCTGTTTCCTCATGTGCATCATACTCCGGGAAATGCCTGTTTTTTGCAATGCTTCCGCATCCAATGACTCCTACCTTCAATTTACCCATTACGCTCTCTCCCTCACTTCAACTCTTTGCCTAAGATGGTTTCCAACGGTTCGGCTTTGCCATAGTTCGTTACGATGCCAAGTTCCGGCTTGGCCCATTCAACGGCATTTTTAATAACGCGTTGTATCTCCGGATTATGGTATGTCGGATATGTTTCATGACCAGGACGGAAATAAAAAATCCTTCCTTTTCCACGTTGATACGTGCAACCGCTTCTAAATATCTCTCCGCCTTCAAACCAACTGACGAATAATAATTGATCTGGGGCTGGAATATCGAAGTGCTCCCCGTACATCTCTTCCTTTTCAAGCTCTATATATTCTCCAATCCCTTCAACGATCGGGTGACTGGGATCAACAATCCAGAGCCGTTCCTTTTCATCCGCGACCCGCCATTTCAAATCGCAAGTCGTGCCCATTAATTGTTTGAAGATTTTCGAGAAATGTCCGGAATGAAGGACAATGAGACCCATTCCCTCTAGCACTCGCTTGTGGACCCTTGCAACGATTTCATCTTGAACTTCTTCATGTGCGACATGCCCCCACCAAAGGAGGACATCGGTTCGTTTCAGTACTTCTTCGGTTAGCCCGTGCTCTTCTTCATCAAGGGTAGCGGTCATTACCTCAACTTCATCACTTTGTAAAAACCCGCCAATCGCTCCATGGATTCCATCTGGATATATTTCGGCGACCTCAGGCTTGGATTTCTCGTGGCGAAACTCATTCCATACTAGAACCCTCATGAACAATCTCCTCCCTTGTTTGCTTACCTACTACCTCATTATCGCGAACGCAAACGTTTGCGTTTCAATTGATCGATGCCAACTCCATATTTGAACATACTGATTTAAACAAAATAGTATGAATTATTAAAAATGATATTGATTATCTTTATTGTAAATTTAAGTTAATAAAAATCAAGCTTTTATTAGTAAAACATTTCTACATTTTTCTTTTTAATTCTTCTCCTACAGCAAAATGCGACTCTCGCTTAATGATTTTTGTAGGAATTCTAATGTTTTTTTCCATCATTTCGGGGTTTGCTATTAAATCGAATACACATTTTGCCGCCTCATACCCTAACTGATGCGTATGGATATCAACCGTTGTCAACGGCGTGCTTAAGAATTCAATGAATTCAGAGTGATTGAAGCAGACAACACTGATTTGCTGAGGTACTTTCATATTCTTTTCGGCTAACACCCCGAGCAGCAGAACACCCAATAAAAGATCCATGACCAAAAAAGCGGTCGGCGCTTCTTTTAATCCCAACAAATCGTCAATTGCCTTTAGTCCATCCGTTCGATTCAAAGGGATCAATTTGATATATTCCTGGGGTACATCCAACCCGGCCGCATCCATCGCTTGCTGGTATCCCATCAAACGGTCGGAAATCACCTCAAACTCCGGACTGCCTCCTAAAAAGGCGATCCGCTTATGTCCAAGACCTATCACAAATTCAGAAACTTCCATTGCCGCTTGAACATTATCGTTATCAATGAAGGTGATGCCACTCAAGTTCGTACTTGGCTTACCGATCAAAACAAACGGAAATCCCTGCTTTATTAAATATGGGACCACTTTATCGTCCTTCTTCGAATATAAAACAATCATGCCATCCACTCTTCTGCCTTGGACCATCTTCACGACATCCTCAAAAATGGCATCCTCCGTTTCACCGGTTGTCAAGGAAAGACTGTAGCCTTCTTTATTGCAGAAATCCCCGATTCCACGGATTACCTCCGGGAAGAAAGGATTGTACAGTGATTCCCTTGCTGAGCTTTTCATGACGATGCCAATGGCCTTTGTCGACTTCGTAACTAAGTTCCGGGCGTTTTCATTCATATGATAGCCCATTTCCTTTAAAACCTTGCGTACCTTACGCTTTGTCTTTTCACTGATTGTCGGGCTGTTATGGATTACACGCGATACAGTTGATGGAGCGACATTCGCTTTTTTGGCGACGTCCTTTATTGTTACAGACATCTTCATCACCACTCCCCGTTCACCGCATATGGTTTAATATTCCCTACATTTAAATAGTTATTTAACGGCTCCATCTGCAATCCCTTTAATAATTTGCCTCTGAGCAAAAAAGTACGCAATGATGACTGGAATGATCGATAAAGTTAAGCCAGCCAAGGCAAGGTGCCATTGTTTCGTATATTGCCCGAAAAAGAAGAACAGTTTAAGCGGAATGGTCTCTGACCCCGCGCCACCTATAACAAGCGATGGAAGCAAGTAGTCATTCCATATCCAGATGACATTCAAGATCCCAACTGTAATGGACATCGGCTTCAATAGCGGGAAAATGATATACCAAAATACTTGAAATCGGTTTGCACCATCTATTTTTGCCGCCTCATCAAGCGAGAGCGGAATTCCCTTCAAGGTACCATGATAAAGGAATATCGAGAGGCTGCAGCCAAAACCTAAATACATGAAAATCAACCCCGCCTTGTTCAACATCCCAAACTGTCCGAATTGGGCAACAAGCGGTATCATCACAGACTGAAACGGAATCAGCATCGCTGCCACAAACACAAAGAACAGCAAGGAGCTTATTTTACTTTTGTTTCGCGAAAGTGCATATGCTGCCATCGCCGAGAAGATAATGATGATGACGACGCTCACACCCGATATCAGTAATGAGTTGAATAAAGTCCTAAGGAAATCCAATTGCTCGTAAGCTTGCCTGAAGTTTTCGAATGTCCAGGTTTCAGGCAGCCCCAATGTATCAGCAAAAATATCCCGTTTCATTTTAAAGGCATTGACAAGCATTAAATAAAACGGAGTGAGCCATAGTAAGGCCAAAATGAATCCAACGAATCCAATCAACCATAATTTCCATTTTCCCCTCATTACAGCTCAACCTCCCTTTTCTTATTGATATAAACTTGTGTCAGCGAAACGACCGCCACAATTATGAAAAAGATAACGGCTTTTGCCTGTGCATAGGCCATGTCATTTTCCGTGAAAGCGGATCTCACAATATTCATCGCGACCATTTCAGTAGAATTATAAGGAGCACCGTTCGTCAAAGAGAGATTTTGATCATAGATTTTGAACGAATGGGACAGCGTCAAAAACAAACTGACGGTAAATGCCGGTGCCACAAGCGGAAAGGTTATATGACGGAAGCGCTGGAAGCTGTTTGCTCCATCAATCTTTGCCGCTTCAATCAAGTCTTCAGGAACAGCCTGTAGATAGGCGATGTAGATGATCATGATGTATCCGGCCATTTGCCAAGATGTTAATATAATCAATCCCCAAAAACCTGTATCAGTCGTTGAAAGCCAACCATTAAATGCTTCAATGCCTGTTAGATCTCCAATCGCACCGAAAACTTTAATGAATATGAACTGCCAAATAAAACCGAGAATCAAGCCGCCAATTAAATTAGGCATAAAGAAAACTGTCCGAAGTATATTGCTAGATTTGAGCTTGGATGTCACGATAAGGGCCAAACTCAAGCCAATGATATTGATGACTACAATTGCTGCAACGGAAAACTTAATCGTGAACCAAAATGTATCTAGGAATCCTTTATCGGTGAACAGATCCATATAATTCTTGAGCCCGATGAAGTCCGGGGTACCAAGACCGTTCCAATCCGTAAAGGAATAATAAAATCCGTAAATGAGCGGCACGATCACCACCAAAATGAGTGCTGCAAGAACAGGTGTTAAAAACAGCCAATATGCGGCATCCCGATTTCTCAACGAAACCGACCTCCTTATGAAAGAAATATTGTAGAAAAAAGGGTCTATAGCTTTAATGAAATTAGTGATAGAAAAGCTTATTGAAGCAATTCCCAAAGCGACTTGTCCTAAATCAGGAACAACCAATCGACATGGTTTTCATGTCGACTGGTCTTTTGCCAATGCTCCACAATTATTTACTTTGGATTTTCTCCCAATTTTCAATATTCTGTTGCACTAGTTCTTCCCACGTCAACTTACCAGTTACGTATTTTTGGACGCTTGCACCAAGATCATCATTCCAACCAACAGGATATCCGTTAAATACCCAACCAGTCGTGTTTCCATCTTGGGAATATTTATAGATTTCCTTAGAGATTGGATCGGCGATTTTTTCAACATCATATCCTTCATAAGCAGGAATGAACTTGAAGTCTTCCAAAACGGCTTTTTTACCTTTGTCAGATGTATACATCCAATCTAGGAACTTCTGCGCTTCTTTCTGTAACTTTTCATCCGCTTTTTTGTTCACTGCCCAATAGTTAGGTACCCCGACAGGCATGCCCATAGCTTTTTCGCCATTAGGAATCGGGATGATGCCAATTCCTTTTTCCGCTAGCTCAGGATCCATTTCATAGACGGTGTTATACACCCAGTTTCCTTGCTGAATGATTGCAACCTTTTCTAGGGAGAATAATTCCTCCACTTGTTGGGAGTAATCAAGACTTGCTGTCGGCTGGACGGAATATTTATTTTGGATATCAACAAGTTGTTTGAACTTATCACCATCCGTGAATTTAACCGTCGGGGACTTGCTTGCTTCCAATACATTTCCATCGAACTCCGGTGCTAAAAACACACTGGATAAATGATTTCCTGTCACCCACTTTTCCTTTGCCGGATAAGCGAAAACTGAATCAAGTTTCAATTTAGCCTTCTTGGAATCTATTTTCTTGACTGCTGCCTCCAGGGCTGAATAGCTTTTAATTTCTTCAGCCTTGATTCCAGCTTCTTTAAAGATCCGTTTGTTATAAATCAAGCCATAACCTTCTTGGTTGAATGGCAGTCCAAGAACTTGCCCGTCCTCTTTCACCCCATCCAAAGTACCATCAAGGGCTGCTCCCGCTGCCTTCGTATCCTTTAAATCTAATAATCTATCTTTATATTGTGCGACATCAACAGGCCCACCAATGTTAAAAACAGTTGGTTCTTCACCAGAAGCGAATTTTGCGGTAAGAGCTGATTTGTAATCATTTCCACCGCCGACTGTCGATACCTTGATCTTTACACCAGGATTTTCTTTTTCATACTGCTTGGCCAATGTTTCGAATTGAGACTTGAATTCTACCTTGAATTGAAATATATCAACTGTCAAATCATCCTTAGAGCCGCCGTCCCCACCGGTGGAAGAAGAACATCCAGCCAGAATCACACTAAATATCAATAAAACAGAAAAGATTCCCCCGTACCATTTTTTACGCTTCATACCTACCGACTCTCCCTTTTTCATAAAATTCATGCAATTTTAAGAAAACGTTTGCATAAAAAAAGAAAATAAAAATCTTTCAATTTACCATATTACAGTTCTATCACCACTCTTTTTCATCACCTCCTCACATAATCACTTTGCAAACGTTTTCAATTATGTGCTTTATATTACCACCTAATCCTATTCTTTACAACGAATTTGTAGTTTATTGTCAAAAAAGGTTTTGAGAAATCTTTCTCAAACTCATTATATGATTCAGAAGCCTGCAAATATTCCTATATGTGTGATAATTATAAATAATCTTTCATCCATTTGCATTATGTAGTTTCTACCAAAAAAAAAGGGCAACCAAATGGTCGCCCTCATTCACTTCAATACCATCTTCACATTGCTAGATCCATATTCATCTTTCAGTTCATAATATTTATCGCTCGCTTGTCCAAATTCTTCAAACACACCACTGATGATCAATTCATTCGTATCCTTATCAACTACACTGTACTTGATATTGCTTTTGCCCAGCTTCCTGTCGTCCACTTTGAAAAGGATCATCTTGGACACCTCCATATTTAATGGCTGCATTCCCCAGGATGTGACTTCTATCTTACATAATATAACAAATTATTCTGAATATATAGTTTTGCTGCAAAATATTATTATACTTTCAGACTGTAATAACCTCGAACGTGTGAAAAGCGAGCCAAACAGTTTGGTTCGATTCCATTATAGTTCCTAAAAAGCATGACTAGTAACAGCAGCAGATCCAATTAGAAAATCAAAAAGGGTTTCGGAAGGGAGATGATTCCGGAACCCTTTTAACTAGTTTCCATTCAGGACTTCGAAATATCGAGGAATCCTTCACCAAATACGTCACGAACATCGTGAATGGCAATAAAAGCATTGCTATCAGTAGCCTTCACGATTCTTTTTAGCTTGAGCACTTCCTGTTTGCTGATAACGATATATAAAATATCCTTGGATGCTTTTGTATAGTAGCCATGACCACTAAAAACGGTTACCCCTCTGTCCATCAATACGGTTACTTGACTCGCAATCTGGTCCGCTTCATTTGATATGATGGTAATCGCTTTTTTCGGGTTCAAGCCCTCAATGATGAACTCCATCGTTTTCGTTCCAATATAAAGCATTAGGATTGTAAGCATAAGACCTTCTGCGCCAATGATGAAATAAGATGAGAACGCAACGATTAAATCGAAAAACAGAAGTCCATAACTTAAGCTCCATCCTAAATATTTATTCGTGATTCTAGCCAAGATCGTTGTACCCGCTGTCGTGCCCCCAACCCGAATGATCATCCCAATTCCGGCGCCGGCAAACACTCCGCCAAATATCGCATTGATGACAATTTCATCGGAGGATATAGTCCAGCTCTCCGTTAAATGAAGAAAAAGTGAGTTGAATGCGACCGCAACAATTGTATAAATGGTCGTGATCTTCGACAAATATCTATAACCGACAACGAGCAGGAAAGCGTTAATGATCAAGCTTAAAAGCCCAGGTGACCATTCAAAAAGATAAAACAAAATGATGGTTATCCCCGTGACTCCTCCCTCACCGAGTTCATTGGGTATAACGAAAAGGTTTATTGCCAAGGCGAATATAAAGGCCCCTACTACTATAAAGAAAACATCTAAAGAAATCTTTTTCATGGTTATTACCTTCCTTTAAGTATGGTTAATGTGAAATGATAGGTTCTTTTCACTGCTCTATAGTACCATGGAAATCCACTTATTCCTTTAAAGATTTTTCTTTTCATTTGCATTTGACCCACCATCGGAGGTATCCATTCATAACGGAAATCATGCATGTACAAATAAGGCTGCCATCCTGCTGATTTAACGGGAATACACCCATATTTTTATCTTTACCAATCTACTTATCCAAGATTCACGCTTTTTTCAGGTCAGGATTTGCAAAAACCTGGACATCTTTAATATTGAACATTGCTGAACATTTGGTAAAAGGGGTTTTAAATATTCTGAATATAAACTATAATTGATTTATTTTTAAAACATCAAGGAGGTCAATATGGGTTTAGTAGAGAAAGTCAGCACATTTGCCGGTAAAACATTTACGATATGGGTCATGGTATTTGCCGTTATTGCGTATATCTTCCCTAATCACTTTACATGGCTCGGGGCATATATCATCCCTTTATTAGGGATTGTCATGTTTGGCATGGGGCTTACATTGTCCGCAGCGGATTTTAAAGAAGTTTTTCGGCGGCCGAAAGAGGTGGCCCTTGGGGTGGCAGGACACTTCATCATTATGCCGTTATTGGCTTTTGCCTTAGCAATCGGGTTCGATTTACCGAAAGAAGTCGCTGTTGGCGTCATTCTGGTCGGGTGCTGCCCTAGTGGGACAGCTTCTAATGTCATGGTGTTTCTTGCGCGAGGTAATGTTGCGCTTGCGGTTGCCATTGCTTCCGTTTCCACCATTCTGGCTCCTATCGTCACCCCGCTTCTCATTCTGCTCTTGGCAAGTAAGTGGGTTAACATTAGCGTTGGATCATTATTCCTTTCCATCATTCAAGTCGTCATTATCCCGCTCCTGCTTGGATTCATCGTTAAGAAGTTTTTCGGAAAACAGGCAGAGGCTGGTGCAAAGGCTTTGCCACTAGTATCCGTCATTTCCATCGTTTTGATCGTATCTGCCGTCGTGGCAGGCAGTCAAGCCCAACTGGCTAAAACGGGCTTAATGATTTTTGCAGTCGTTGTGCTTCATAATGTTCTTGGGTTTATTCTCGGCTTTTTCTTTGCTCGCTTGTGCGGGATGGATTTAGCGAAACAAAAAGCTGTTGCCATGGAGGTCGGCATGCAGAATTCCGGCTTGGGTGTAGCTATCGCAACAGCCCATTTCTCGCCATTGGCCGCTGTACCTAGTGCCATTTTCAGCGTTTGGCACAATATATCTGGTTCCGTTCTTGCCTATATTTTCAGTCGCATGAAAGATAGAAAAAAAGAAGAAAAAGATAACCCGCTAAAAATAGGCGTTTAATCACGGTGCACGAACATACTATTAATGGATCAAGCCGATTGCGTAAATCGGTTTTTTTTGTGTGGAAAACGTAATATTCAATCATGATATAGTGTTGCTAGTGGCGTTCGACTACGATTATTGGCGGCTGCTACATAATATTCGAGCTGCTTTTTTCCGCAATTCATGAACTTACTGCCTTTGTTGTGGGTATTTTTTTGAACTACCTGCTATACTACTAAATAAAAGTAAGTCATAAAACACGCTGATAATTCAATAATCGTAACGGAATATCATGTTAAGGATGAGGGAATATAATGTCACCAAAAACAAAATCGTCAAGAAAAATAGCTCGGTATTCATTAATGGTCATGGGAGTTGGATATATTGCAACGATTCCATTTCAAGGTTCCTTGCCGTTGGATTTGTTACACGGCGGGTTCGAGGCAGGACTTGTTGGGGGCTTGGCAGATTGGTTTGCCGTCACTGCACTATTCCGCCATCCACTTGGAATCCCAATCCCCCATACAGCTCTTTTGCCCAACAATCGGAACAGAATGACCGATGCACTGGTTTCAATGCTTAAAAATGATTGGCTTTCTAAGGAGAGCATACAAGACAAAGTCAAAAACATTCCTTTTACAGAAAAATTGATTCCCATTTTAGGAAAAGAGAGTCGAAGTGACACATTTAGAAAAGTCTTGATTAAACTGATTAAGCAAATGATACGTTATATAGATATAGCAAAGCTTACACCTTTCGTCGCAAAAAAACTGAAAACATCTCTTTCTACCATAGACATGAGCAAGATTCTACAGGCGGTAAGTTCACAATTGGTTAACGAAGAGTTCGATAAAAAGGCATTGGATCATGTTTTGCAAAAAGCTGAAGATTGGTTAAAGCAAAAACAAACCAGTCATAAACTAGGCGCGGTTTCCATGGATGTACTCAGCAAAATTGAACTAGAAGGCATGCTTCAATTTGCCGTTAAATCGATTCAAAGTTTGCTTAACGAAGAGAAACTCGGCAATATCATCCAAAACCTTCTGTTAAGTGTCGTAAATAATTTACAAAACGAGGCGGAACCGAATAGAGAAGCGTTAATCTTATACATCAGGAAAGAAATTCAAGGCATTACCCATAACAGGGAACTGTTACAAGGAATTGAAAAATGGAAGGAACAGCTTCTAACAAACTGGGAGCCTGAAGCAACCATAACGGGAAGTTTACAACAAATTCAACAAGAAGCATTGGATTTCGTCGAAGGTGAACATTTCATGGACGCTTATGTAACTCCTATCATTCAGCACGTCCTGGACAATATGAAAGAAAATAGCACAAACATTGATCAATGGGTCCAGAAACAAATTACTGTCCTCATTGAAAATAATCATACGCAAATCGGCAACCTTGTCCAGGAAAACCTCGACAAGCTAGACAACGAAACCTTGATTGATATGATGGAAAATGGTGTAGGAAAAGACTTGCAATGGATTCGGGTGAACGGAGCGGTCTGCGGGTTTATAATCGGAATTATCCTAACCGGTATCCAAGCCTTAGTTACGTTGATATAAAATAGGAGCCAGTGGCTCATTCATTACCTTAAAATATGCAGGGTTCTCTTCTTTAAAGAAAATGAGCCGCCCAAGGTTTTCATGAAACACCTTGGACGGCTTTTCCATTTTCATATTCACGTGTTTGCATCAATGATAGGTAGAACCTATTAATTAAAGCCCCACTTAAAGCAAAGATTCAATTAACTAAGCTTTGAACTATTGATCCCTAAGCCAGCCATCAATATGATCCAAATTAAAAATCAGCAAATTATTGATGGGTCTGAGATGAGGTATCTTTTTATTTAATATTAGATCATTGACTTCCTCTTCGGTAATTTGATAATTTACCGACTCAAGGTAAATTATTAAACTTTTTATACCATAGACTTTCCTCATTTAATCACCTCCCACCAAATTTTCCTTATTCAACATAAAGAAAACTTAGTGCTAGATATTAAATGAAAGAACGCTCAATACTTTATACCCGTTTTTTGAAGAAATAATCGCTTGTTTGCTTTTGGTTTTTGTAATGGAAAAATAAGGCCTTACACTTATAGGCGTATTAAATAAGGAATTATTCTATTGAATAATGTTTTCTCTCCTCGACTATCTCCACTTCATCCCATTCCACAGATTTGGAGTACATATATTTATCTGTTCGCTCAAAATCCATTTTTTTTGCAAGTTCAGTGTTAGTTGTATCCAAAAGCACTTTACCCGTTTTTCTTTCTTCTGATACTGGAAACAGCTCTCCCTTATATTTTGCCATTGAATTTATCTTAAATAAATTTTCTACATCTTCTACAGAGACATTTTTTATATAAATATTATTAAAATGTTTGAAACCTTGAGATAGATCAGGTTGTTTATTACTTATTAATCTTATTGATTTATCTTTCAGTAGCATAAAACTATACTCGCTACCATTATACATTGCATACTTTCCTTTTCTTATCATAGTTTCCTCCACCTAAATCTACATTTTTGTTATATCTATAAATCTTTTATAATCCACTTGATATCTTCCAACCAACACCTCTTGCCCATTTTAAACCTTATACAGTCCATTTACATTTTTAGGTAATCTTCTACCATTAAACTCAAAATCCAATACAACTATGCCGATTCTATATTCTGTAAAGTCATTTAGACGCTACGCCGAGCCGTTGGCGACACTCATTATTTTAAAAGGACCTTAACAACTTATGTTAAGGTCCTTTTATGCAAGAAATACTTTTGATAAAATCAAATGTCTCTTTTAAATTCTTTTAATAAGATATCTTTTATTTCATCTAATTCGTTATTAGCCACAATTCTCTTGTCATAGTTATCATGCCAAATAAAATAATCAGATAAACACACTCTAGGCTTATTTATATCACGATAGATGCTACTCAATTCCATCATAGTTTTACGATATTGTTCTGATGATTCACAATCCAATAAGCATGCATCAATCAACTCAATAGAGGCTTTAGCTTGACTTATTATAAATTCTAAATCATTCTTTTCCTTTGTCAATATTTTCACCAAACGAACATAAGCATCTTTAATAACTAATAATGTTTGCTCCAACTTTATCCCCCATATTACAGTCATTTTATAGGAACTTCATCCATCACTTATAAATCAGTAATTCCCCAAGGCTCTGACACATTTGATTCCCCA
Organism: Peribacillus muralis; assembly: GCF_001439925.1. Lineage (GTDB taxonomy): Bacteria > Bacillota > Bacilli > Bacillales > DSM-1321 > Peribacillus > Peribacillus muralis. Next base: position 62,352 of record NZ_LMBV01000009.1, on the reverse strand, counting down.
CCTGAATACACTTCAGCTTGATAAGCCCGCAAAGTCCTATATAGTTATTCCTTTAGGAATTACTATATAAAAATATCCAGCTTCTTTATATACTCTCTAATTTCTCCCCTTGGTATAACCTTCCTGCATTCAGGTAAATCTTCAAATATTAATAGTGGTTTTTTTACCTCAATAATCGATTCTATGTCGTTAAGAGGCACGTCCTTTTTAAAAACAAATTGCTCTTGCTTTTCGAATTCATAGCAGTCTACATCATTACTATCCATACTAAATAACGAAATCTCATTTTCATCCAAGATATGCCTGCCTAATGAATATGGCTCAAACTCTTTACCTTTGTAAGCTACCAAAAACTTTAGTTCAAAAACTAAATCAACTTCTTCTTTAGTCACATCCTTGATAAATAGATTTGTCTTATTCCCTGTTTCATCAAAAAGTTCACGAAATCCTTGTTCAGGTTCATAGGTTCTTAGTCTTAACCTGTCGTTACGGATATTTAAGCGGTAATCCTTAAGATTATATATGGCATATTTCACCTTTAGCTTCACCTCAAGAAATATATAATCCGAGTTATCTTCTTACACGATACGGATATACACCTTTTTCTTTTTATCTTTGAAAATATAGTATGCTGATTCCTGCATCACATGACCTTGGATCATACCATTGTGTAATCTTACCCCATTCAAATACATTTTCAGACAATATACCATCTGGATACCCAATTTGCTCTGTAAGCCATTCACCATGCTGAGATAGTTTTTCTTCATAGTCCTATTGGTTAATGGATGGATCATTTACTTTCAAATTAATTCCCGATATTAAATTATTTTCAAATGATAATCGGACATTAAAATATTTGCTACCTAATTTAGGTGCCTTTAAAAACCTTAAAGAATTATTATGACTATCAAGGGTTATAGATTTAAACATACTTGAAGATTCTTTTGTTTTTATATCATCTAATTTACAGTTAGGAAAAATAAAAACACCATCTATTTCTAACTCTCCCTTTTTCAGATTACTCATCACTTAACCCCCTTCCGTTTCCTTCCAAAAATTCATAACTTATTTGATCTGTAACATTTTTCTTAAGTTAATTTAAATTTTTCATTTTGATAAACTTGTCTCCTGTATCTCTACGAAAGTCCTACTGATTGTTACGATATATATTTAATCTATCGAAAACAGTTTTCGTTCTTCTATTATTTCAACTTCATCTAAATTAACATTTTTAGAATAAAGATATTTATCTGTACGCTCAAAGCCATACTTTTCGGCGAGTTTTAAATAAGGAGTTGATAGAAGAATCTTTCCATTCTGCCCATTAGAAGCTCCAAACAACTCTCCTTTATATTTTGCAAAAGAATGAATTAAAAATAGCTTTTCTACTTCATTTAAGGAAATAACTTTAGTATAAATATTATCTTTATAATGGATAAATCCAAAATTCAAGTTTTCCTTATTATTACTTATTAGTACTATAAAGCCTTTACTTTCAGTTTCTATGAATCTATACTCTCTCCCTTTATAGATCGTATACTCACCTTTTCTTATCATTTTCCCACTCCATTATTTAATTTTCCATCACCAATAATAAACGGCTTCGCTTCCCATTTAACATAGCATAAACGCGGCTCAGGACATAAAAAAACCCTATAAAAGACTTTTATAGGGCGTTTCTTATGATTATATGGGGGGTTTTACATCAAGCGCCATACTCTTCTTTAATGGCTTTATCTGCACAAAAACTATGGAATTTCTCGATTAATTGATCAATATCTTCTTTTCTAGTTATTTTCTCAAGCCATTCTTTAGGAATATCATCCATTTTATAGTACATACCTGCCATTGTTCCTGTAATGGCACCTACTGTATCCGTATCATCCCCTAGATTCACTGCTTTTAAAACGGCTTCGCTAAATGAACCTGAATTTCCTAAACACCAAATCGCTGCTTCTAACGTGTGAACGACATAACCATCAGACTGAATTTCTTCTTGTGGTAATGAAAAGAAATCTTCCTCAAAGATTCTTGAATAGGATTGCAGTTCTTTTTGATAGATATGATCTTTATCAAAATTTTCATCAAAAAGTTTTTTTGTTTGTCTTATTACATCTTCAGGAGAATTATTATAATAAAGTCTAAGTAAAAACTCGACATAAATAATGGAACCTACCACAGAACGCGGATGTGCATGGGTTACTTCCGTATATTTTTTAATGGTTAAGATTTTTTCAATGAAATTAAAGTTATTAAAAAGGATAAATGCTACTGGAGCGATCCTCATCAACGCCCCATTCCCATTGTCAAACATGGCATTTCCGCCACATTCTGGTGCCGGAGTTCCATGTTTAAACCTGATTATAGCTTCACTGGTCGTTCTGCCAATATCGAACATTTCATGATGTGGTGTCCAATAGCCAGATTCCATATACTGAACGAATTTTTGCATTAGCTCCGCTGAATCGCCTTTTTCAATTAAGTTTTCAATTAAACATAAAGTTAATGAAGTGTCGTCCGACCAAGTGCCTGGAGGCTGATTATACGTTCCATATCCCGTTATATCATTAATAGCAAAGGTCCCTCTTTTTTTAAATTCAACCGGAACACCAAGCATGTCTCCAATAATACTGCCATACAGACTTGGTAACATTCTTTTTTTTAGATTAAATCTCAAAAAACTTTTACTATCGTCTTCCCATCTATCTACCATTCTTCTACCTGTCATTCTTTACACCTACTTTTTTAAAAGTACTATTTTGTCACCTTCAGTACTCCTTGATTATTTTAAATGTGTCTCAATACCAACATCTATACTTCAACCACTATAATATTTTCCATTTAATTACACAAAGGAAATCATTTCGTATTTCCTTACTCTTAGAAACCCTCCGTCCATACTCATTACATTTATTGAAACATAAAAAATCCCGAATAAGGGACACTTTTTTATGTGTTTCCGTTATCCGGGGTATAGTTCAAACATATGTTAAGGTCCTTTTATTTTCCACCCAATATTTTTAATAAAATACTATTTTGATTTTACAGCTTCTTTTATTTGTTCTACGACATTATTAAGCCACTGTATAGGAGTTAATCCAATTGCGGGAAAATAAATTTCAGCATTAGTTTGAATATAGTTTTCCTTTTCTTGTTCTGTTCTATTACTAGCTAGAAATTCGTCACAATACTTTACTGTAAAAAGCAAACATTCTTTATTAGCCTCGTTTATAAACTCAGCTAATGCTTGTTCAGGCGTACTAATATCCTGGTGGAATGTTCCACCTAAAAAATCTTCTAACTCTTCTAAGTAATCATAACTTTCGTCCATCTAAATTCCTCGCTTCATCATTTTTCTGGATATCCTGTTAGAATAAAATTACCGATTGAATCCTTTTTAAGTACAATCTTTGCATTTGTAACATTCTCTACAACTTCGGAGTTTCTTGATACACTTCTACCAATTATTTCTCCATCACCCTTGTATCTTAATGGTAATGTAGGTCTACTATTAGGATCAGAAAGCCACTTTTGTATTTTCTCAATATTTTTGGGATTGTTTAAGACTGTATAAGCAACTTTCTCAGCTGTAGGCCTATCTATAAAAGTAGAAGAACCAGTAATTCTTGGATTATTTCTTATCCTTTCTAATAATTCTTCATCAGTTTTCCCAACATGTCTTTCTATCAAATGCCCACCTCTTGACTCGTGTACAGCCAGTCCACCACCAGGTGCAAGAGAACTCTTATTTCCAGATTTAACATTATCTATCCCCTTATGCATACCCTCCCCTGAAACACCCTCTACTTTGCTATCCTTCACCGTGAATTTCTGATAGGCTTCCTTAATTGTCTGCTTTTCCATCATAACTTGGCGAAGGGTTGTTCCTCCTGCGAGGGATACTTGTTCCATACTTATCCGTTTAGGGATTTCTTTTTTACCGATTTCTTCACCTATATTTTTTAACGTGGCTTTTCCAGATCTCGCAATGTCTGTTATTGTAGCTTGAACCCTCTGTACCTGCTTTTGCGCAAATTCCTTACTGTAAGGAATGAACTTTGTACCACTTGCTACTTTATCTGCGACTTTGGCCGCACCAGCCACACCGCCAATCCCAAGTGCCATCAACAGCCCGTTCTGGCGCTGTTCCTCGGTCAGTTGGTTGCCGAACATGTCTTTGCCTGTGACGGCTTCTCCTAGGCCGTTGGCGGCGAGGAGTCCGTATATGCCGTATTCGGTTTTTGTGGAGGAGGCTAAAGCCTTTTGCCGAATTATAGGCATCGAGCGCGTGGTTCGCAGCGTTCAGTCCTTTGGCCGTTTTGTAGATCGCGCTGCCGCCTTGATGGCCCGTCCGGCCCAGCCGACGACGGGGATGAATCCAGCGGCGGCCATGGCTCCGGCGGCGATTCGTTCGGCATCGGACAGCTTGCGGCCCGTGACTGGATCGACTCTGTGGTTACTTTACTTTTCATGTCACCTTAAACTAACACTTTCATACACTCCCACATCGACTATCAAATAATTTATTAGAGCTGTACCGTTCCCCTAAACAATAAGAAGACCTTAACAAGAATTTGTTAAGGTCTTCTTAAGTAGATCAGTCTTTATAATAGCTTACTACATTGAATAAATAAATTTCAGCTCTAAACCGCATAATTAATTATCCAACTTCAATATATAATCTCTAATTGCTTCCTTTGGTATAACCTTCCTACTTTCAGGCATATCTCCAAATATTAATATTGGTTTTTTAACCTCAATAATTGATTCAATGTCGTCAAGAGGCACTTCCTTTTTAAAAACAAATTGCTCTTCCTTCTCGAATCCATAGCAGTCTACATCGTTACTATCCATACTAAATAATGAAATATCATTTTCATCCAAGATATGCCTGCCTAATGAATAAGGACTAAATTCTTTCCCTTTATAAGTCACTAAAAAATCTAGCTCATAAGCAAAGTTCACTTCTTCTATATGTACCACCTTGATATATAGATGAGGATGTTTATTCCCTGCTAAATCAATAAGTTCTTGAAATCCTGGATCTGGTGTATTACTTCTCAGCCTCAACATGTCATTTCGAATATTTAAATGATAATCCTTTTGATTATATGTTGCATATTTCATATTTAATTCACCTCATTTTCTAGGTAACCATTCCATAATATCTCCATCAAATATAAAACTCATTTGCTTTTCACCAGTAGCTGCATCCTTAATATCAAGGATATCACCATCTTCAAATTGTTTAGGTGGATGATAGTATTCTGGTAATACAATTTCTTTACTACCAGTAAACCCTCTACCTGTATATGGATAAGAGTCAGGAGTGGGATCCCAATTTGGGATTGAAACCTTACTTGGGTCATTTAACCGATATTCAAACACACCATAAAATCTATCTGGTCCTCCAATAGATTGGGAAACTCCATCTACACCATGTGTAACTTTATAGGCTGTATTGTTATAATCCAATCTTGCTCCTTCATATTGGTCATGTAAAGTCTTTAATTGTATAGAATCATCTTTAACTGCAGTAAACCCTCTAACACCATTATAATCAGGGTCATATAAGTATTTATAAATATCCTTTTGTGGAATAGTTTTAGCCATTATTGTCCCTTTAGTTGGAATGCCTATTTGCTTCCTAATTGAATCTACAATATCTTCTTCTGTTAAATTTAATACTTTATCGGGATGTAATAACTTTATAAAATCATCGACTTTATAACCATTTTCATTCACTACCTTTTTTATACCATCACTTGTTTTTGAAATTACTTTTGTGGTAGATAGGCTATTCTTCAATTTAAACTTGTGATCCACATACTTAGCCGCACCAGCCACACCGCCAATCCCAAGTGCCATCAACAGCCCGTTCTGGCGCTGTTCCTCGGTTAGCTGGTTGCCGAACATGTCTTTGCCTGTGACGGCTTCGCCTAGGCCGTTGGCGGCGAGGAGTCCGTATATGCCGTATTCGGTTTTGTGGAGGAGGCTAAAGCCTTTTGCCGATTTATAGGCATCAAGTGCGTGGTTCGCAGCGTTCAGTCCTTTGGCCGTTTTGTAGATCGCGCTGCCGCCTTTGATGGCCCGTCCGGCCCAGCCGACGACGGGGATGAATCCAGCTGCGGCCATGGCGCCGGCGGCGATTCGTTCGGCATCGGACAGCTTGCGGCCCGTGACTGGATCGACTCCGGTCGTTGCCCTGATTGAATCATAATATCCCGTGAATTCCCCTGTAAAGGTTTTTGTCGTATCCCAGGCTTTTTCGTACCATGGGCGGTTTTCGAGTTCTTCCATTTCTTGTTCGATTTCCTTGGCTTCGGCTTGTTCCTTTTTGAAGGTCTGATAGTCCTTCATCTGACCGGCGACTTCATCCTTCACTTGATACACATCACTACTCTTGAACGCGGATTGGTTGAAGGTCATCGGCGAAATGGTGCCGTCCTGTTTGGTGGCATCAAGCAAAGCACGGAAGAGGCCAACGGCCACGTTTTCCTGCCCGACAGACACTTCATATTCCTCGACCAATTGCCTGTCGACATTCTCTACCTTTGTCACGGTGTCATCCAGTCTATGCCCGGCGAGCGTGATCTTTTCATTAAAATCCTTTTGGTCGAACAAATCCAGAGGAAGGATATCATCAATGCTGTTCAGGATTCTTTGGAGATCGTTCGCTTGTTCCTCGACAAGCGACTTCGCTTGGTTAATGCCGGTAGAGACCTCGCCATCTAAAAAGGGAACCTCGATCACCGTATTTCCGGATAGATCCGCTTCTTCAAGACTGGCCGGTATGCCCTCCAAAAAACTGATTTGGGTCGTGAATAGTTCGATCCAGGCGTCTGCTACGTCGATTTGCGCTTCATAGAAGCTTTTGATGGCGGCCGCACCCGCTCCTTGAAACTCGTGATCGAGGCCAGTGATCCCCTGAAATTCCTTTTTCAGGTCAACGATTTGCTTCTTTAGCTCTTCATACTGCTTGGCCCGTGACTTGGTTGCGGTCGCCAATGTCTGGGCTTCATATATTTTCATCGCGTAGGATACCCATGTGAAGACGTACGGGCGATGGCTTCATCCTGCTCTTTTAATAAGTCGATGTTGGCACGGGTATCTTCGACATTTTTTTGGACGATTTTAATATATTGCTCGAAAACCTTCTCGAGGTTCATTTCCCGATCGATCCATTTCGAAGTGAATTCCAATTTATTGTTGCCCAGCTCGCCTGCCGGCAAATTACCAAGCGTGACTGTACCAAGTGCCGTCTTCACCTGATCGACTTGCTTCGTTACGGCAGAATGATTCAGTTTGATTGTCGTCATTAAAACAACCACCCTTTTAAATATGATATTTTATTTTCCAATTGATCAATGACGGCTTCTCCTTTTCCTAAAAGAGCATCCGCTTCATGGGCTATGGTGCCTGCTGCACTTAACCCCTTTTTCTCTATATTCAGCATCGTGATCTTTCCCTCAATTTTCTCTTGGTAATCGTCATAATCATCATGAAAGATTGTAGACATGGCCTTGTACGCATCACTGCGGGCAGCTTGGAAGTCATCAGCACGATTTCCCGTCCAGCTTCTTGCCAATTCCGGATGTTTAATTTTGCCGATTTCCCAGAGACATGTATTTTGTTCTTCTTTGATTTGTCGTTTTGCCTGCTCTAACTGATTGATTTTTTCACTCACGTCCGACATTCTACCCGAGATGACCGAGTGAATCTCACTTAATGAATTTGCCTGCACTTAGTAATCACCTCAAACAAACTATTTTCTTCCTGTCATATTTTTCATATTTTTTATTATAAGGATTATAGTCTTACAGTTAAATAGGGATAAATAAGCTATTTATGCTAGATACTCAGGTAATTTGTCTCATATGTTTTGAATGCTAAATAAAATTTGGCATTAACTACACAATACTATGATCCTGCAATCCTTTTTCCCGAGGTGGATGAAATCTTGTTTGCATATTAGAAAACGAATAGTTCACCCTATACATAGGAGGTGTCAAAAACATGGAACCATTTGAAAAAGCCTATGAATCCTATAAACAGCAGGGAACACCGCAAGCCAATCATCCCGATTCAACTGGAAAAGAAGAAATCATCGCAGTAAGGAAAAACGAAGATGATAATATTATTGCCATCAAGACGAACGCTGGCCGTGAACTCGACTATCCCACTGCCCTTTCAGAGGCCAAGGCAGGCCATCTTGCCAACGTTGATGTCTTCCATAAATACGGACGTGATATATTGCGGAGTGAGCCTGATGGAATTTCGGAAAATAATTTGGATCAACTACCGGAGTTTTGATTTTTCGGGGAAGCTGCCTATTACGGGCAGTTTCTTTCTGTCATATCGATGCAAGACCGAAAAAGAACCAGCATGATGGCCGGATTCTTATCTCTCATATTGATACGATTCTGAGATTTCGAGCAAATGACCACAGCACTCAACCACCTCTATGATTTCCATCCATGACATATCCAGCCCCAATTCATTCGCATGCGAAATTTTATCCCGTAATTTGCGGATGGCATTCGCATCCTTCCTGCCCTTACTTTTTGAAGGAATTTGGAAAAAGCGCCTCATTTCCTGATCTTTATGAATGATATCGAACTTATCACTAATTTGCAGACATTCTATTATATTGATATCTTCATTTTTATCGATTCTCCGCCGATATAATTCGTTTGCCTTTTCAAGACGGTCCTCGCTAATCATCGAGTGCCAGTTGCCATCGCCGAACCTATGCAAGATGATATCGCTCAGCCTCATCTCCAAAAGGGTGATATATCCGAATATCAACATCCTGATAGGCGGCTTTTGAAGGTCGGCATGGGTAATCAACTTTTTAATTGAATTATTCTCTAAAACGAACACCCTTGTTTTATTCTTAAAAATACGAAGAAGCTGAATCAAGGGGGTTGAATCCGAAACAAGTTCCCTTGGTGAAAAGTATTTCAAATACTTCGAAATCGTCCCTTCACCCAGTTCTTGCCTTTCAATATACCCGATGATTTCCCCTTGATCTTGTACGGCCATTATATCGAAGTTCTTTCTTTCCAACGCCTTCCGTATATCCATCGCTTCATCATTTTCATGGCAGAACTCAAGCTCCTGGGCTATGCTCTTAACCGTGATATTTTCTTCATAGAGAGTCTTAAGACTTAGGTAGCTGCTATTGTTTTTTTTATGACTTCCGTTTAACATCCTTCACCCTCCACTTATGCTCCTTATATGTAGCCTTCAATTACTGCTATGGATACTTTGAAGTGATTTAGAGTGTTCGGTAAGAGCCCTGATGCAAAAGCAGCTCCTACCCCTGCTCCTCATTCCCCCGCTTCTTCCCAACCTTTACACACATCGATCCAATCTTTAGCGGCGGAATATTCAAACAACTGTGCGAGTGTTAGCTTGATGGCAGAATTCGTACTGCCGCAAGCGGGAAATACTGACTCAAAGCGCTTCATCGATACATCCAAAAAAACATCTAGCTCGTTCGCCAGTCCAAATGGGCAAACACCGCCGATGGCATGTCCAGTCTGCTCGAGCACTTCATCGGGGGACAGCATCCTTGCCTTGAAACCGAACATTTGACGAAACTTTTTATTATCGACTTTTGCATCCCCAGCTGCAACAACCAATATCGCCTTGTCACCTTCCCCCCTGAAGGATAGAGTCTTAGCAATCCGCGCCGGAATCACGCCGATGGTATCCGCTGCCTCATACACCGTTGCACTTGATGTTTCGAACTCCATCACTTCATCTTCACGATTCCATTGTTTAAAATGATTTTTGACACTTTCGATTGACATATTTTCCTCACTCCTTTTCGTTCCATATAAAAATAATATCATCCTCGATCGTAATAAATCAAAAATACGTTCGGGCTTTCAAAACCCATTCTTTACAAATTGACGAAACAAGCTTATATGGGATACTATTAATCTTCAGGTAAAATACCTATACGTGGTTCGTAACCATCCCACGATAAAAAACTAGGAGAGAATTAAATGAATAATCGTACCCTCGTGATTAGCGGGATATTGGCTGCCTTATATGTGGCGGTCTCATTCGTATTTCAACCAATATCTTTTGGCGCGTACCAATTTCGGGTGCCGGAAATACTGAACCATCTGATTGTATTCAATAAAAAATATATGTATGGCATCGTCGGCGGTGTGTTCATTTCGAATTTGCTTTTTTCACCAATGGTTCCGTTTGACTTGATTTTCGGGGTCGGGCAATCGATAATCGCCTTGCTGCTTGTCATTTTTGTATCTCGGTTCATTAAAGGTGTCCAAGGACGGATGATCGCTACGATTATCTTTTTCACGTTCACGATGTTTTTGATCGCAATTGAACTGAACCTTGCCTTTGGTTTACCATTTTGGTTAGGGTGGGGCACCACTGCTGTCGGTGAATTCGTTGTCCTTTTGGTTGGTGCGCCAATCATTTATGCAATGAACAAAAGAATTCAGTTTGAAAAGTGGCTTTAAAGGAATCTTTGATTTCTAAACCTACTATACTGTAAAAGAGCTGTCTGCATTTTGCGACAGCTCTTTTTTCACCAATGAACCTGAAGCTGATAAACTATTAGAAAGAATGGTGGTGACCCTTTGAAAAAAATCCTGACCTTGATCGGTCTGTTGGTAATTGCAATATTTATTTTCACAAATGCAGAATTGTTCACGTTAATATGGAAAAGTGACTTGGATTCAGTTATTGGCACATTAAAAGAAAATCTTCCGCTCACCTTTATAGTCACATTCGTATTGATGTTTGTCCAAAACTCATTTACAATCATACCGTTAATTTTGCTTCTGACCATCAATGTCGCGATATTTGGTTTCTTATATGGCTATCTTTGGAGTTGGTTAACAAGTGTTGCTGCATCGGGATTAATCTTTTATGCAGCAAGGAACTGGTTTCAAGAGCTTCTTTCAAAGAAGCTAGGAAAAAAATGGGAAGACAATGTTGAGGAGCATGGTTTCATGTACGTCTTTACCGGAAGGATTTTCCCGCTTATCCCGACAAGTCTGATTAACTTGGCTGCCGGCGTCAGTTCGGTTACATTCAAGGATTTTTTATTAGCGACGGCACTCGGTAACCTTATATACTTCTTCTTTCTATCGCTAATTCCTTATGGGCTGCTAACTGTTGAGATGAACCAATATTCATTAGCTGCACTCGCACTGCTCTTTTTATTATTATTCATGATTTATAAACGGGTAAAAAAGAAAAAAAACTTACGCATCTTCAGAAAAAACAGGTGACCCGCGCTAGTCTTAACCCCATAAATGGGATTAAGAAAAAACACATTTATGCCGTAGCCAGCTCTCGATATTTAATTGGGGGCTGGTTATTTAGTTTTATTTGGATTCTTTCATTGTTATAATAATAAATATATTCTTCCACAATCTCAATGATTTTGGAGTTGGTCGCTGCGCAATCTTGAGAGTAGAAGGCTTCTTCCTTCAAATGTGAGAAGAATGATTCGATTTGAACATTATCGTAGCACACTCCTTTATGGGACATGCTTTGGATAATGTTCTTTTCCTTTACGTAAGCCTGGAACTTTGGAGAAGTATAGAGTCCACCTTGGTCTGAGTGTAAAATAAGATCATCAATCTTTCTCCCTTCTAGTGCTTGATCCACTGTGTCATACGCTAACTGAAGGTTGGGTGATTTACCTATAACTGCACTAACCACCTCGTTATTAAAACCATCAATAATGGCTGATAAATATAAATGACTTTCCCCGAATGTCAAAGTGGAAACATCCGTATACCACTTTTGATTTGGAGTCTCAGCTTTAAATTCTCTTTTTATTAGATCTTTATTCTTAACAATCTCAGAAGGTTTATAGTGAACAAACTTCTTCCTTCTAATCTTTGCCAACAGCCCATTTTCCCTCATAATTCGTCGTATCTTTTTATGGTTAACTGAAAGATTATGCGCCATCTTTAATTCTGCAGTTACACGTCGATAACCATATCTGCGTTTGTGCTTCGTACAAATGTCTTTAACTAAATGTAAGACATCTTTATCCCTTTCACTAGCTACTTGTTCTTTCCAACGATAATAATTACTTTTTGGGATCTCAAGAAATTCTAACATTTCTCGAATAGGAAACTTCTCCTTAAGTGACTCAATCACCTTTACAATATCAACTTTCCTTATTTTCTTGAGATCCCCTTTAACTTTCCCAACAATTCATTCTGCATTTCGAGTTGTTTAACCCTAAGCTTTAGCTCCTCTATTTCTGTGACTTCACCTATTCCTTTATTAGAAGTGTATGGTTTCCCCACAGGCTGTTCAAACCTGTGAGTTTCCCCATTTCTATACCACCGCATCCATATCCTAACTTGGCTACTATTTTTAATACCTAGTACATCACTAATTTCTGTAGATGAATGACCATTCTCAAACATTTTTATAGCTTCCCATTTTATTTCGGCTGGATAATGCATTTTTTTCCCCATATAAAATACACCCCTTATGTAATATAGATTTATCTATACGACATAAGAGGTGTTTTTTCCTTTGTCCCACTCTAAGGGTTCAGTTTACGCTGGTTCCTGTTTTTTTTATTTATGATTGTGCATATATTTTTCTTCAATAGTTTGTTAAAATGTGTATGTAATTTTACCATTGTAATGTCTTAAATTCAGGGAGAATCACCATGTCCAAGCGCTCCATTTTAAGTATATATATCCTTTGCGGGATTGTTATACTTGTCGTGTTCGACTATTTTTTAACGACAAATATTCAAAACAAAGAGGTCTTCATTCAGCTTCAAAGAGCCGAAGGCATTTTCTTTCTTTTATCGATAGGCTTGATTCTATACCTTTACTTGGCTAAACGAGCAGAATTCAAGCAATTAAAAGAAGCGGAGCAACGCCGGCGAACACTTATTAACTCGATGGTCGATTTTGTTAACTTCAAGGATGGCGATGGTCGATGGCTGGAATCCAATACCTTTGGTCTTAAATTGTTTCAATTGGAACATGTGGACTATAAGGGCAAAAGAGATAGCGAGCTCGCGGAATACACTGAATTTTACAAAGAGTCGTTGATCTACTGTGAAGCTTCCGATGAGGAAACGTGGATTCAAGGGGAGATCACAAGATGCGAAGAAATCATTCCCCTTCCAGACGGTAATCACAAGACCTTTGATACGATCAAAGTTCCATTGTTTTTTGAGGATGGATCCCGTAAAGGCTTAGTCGTCATCGGCAGGGATATATCTGAAAGAGTTGCTGCGGAAAAACAATTATTCGATAGTGAACAACGCTATAAATCTTTGTTCGAACACAACCCGTACCCGATGCTCATGCTTGATTTACATGGGATGATCACAACCGTAAATCCAAGATTTGAAACGGTTACCGGGTTTCAACAAGAAGAAATTCGCGGCTCCTCATTCGTGAAGCTGGACTTTTCGCCTGAAGATGCAGACCTTATCCGTACATCCTGTGAATATGTCGTGGAAAACCGGAAAGGAATTAAAAAAGGTAGAGATATACAATTCCTGACGAAATACGGGAAATCAATTCTTCTTTCATGTACGTTCGTCCCGATGATGATTGGTGAGGAATTGGTCGGAATCATTACTTATGCCAAAGAAGTCACGCAAATCCGGGAAACCGAAGCACGCTTAAGAAGAAGCGAGAAATTATCGATAGTCGGCGAGCTGGCCGCAAGCGTTGCCCATGAAGTACGTAACCCGCTGACATCATTAAAAGGTTTCGTACAATTACTTAAAAAGAGTGACCATCCCCATGAACAATATTATTCGATTATGCTAAGTGAATTGGATCGGATCAATCTTATCGTAAGCGAGTTACTCGTTCTGGCAAAACCACAGGAACTTCCTTTCAGCAAACAACAAATCGTCCAACTGATGAATGAAGTCAAGATTTTGTTGAAACCCGAGACGGACTCATTCTCCACCCAAATAACCATAACAGTTAAAAATGAAATACCGCTGCTTTCATGTGAGGGAAATCAACTAAAACAAGTATTCATAAACATGTTCAAAAATTCTATGGAGGCCGCCGCCGACCAAATTTGGATCGAGTTCGAGCAAATGGATAAAAACCTTTCGATTATCATTAAAGATAATGGAAGCGGAATAGAAAAAAAGCGCTTGAAGCATCTCGGAGAGCCTTTTTATTCATCGAAAGAAAGAGGAACCGGCTTAGGTTTGACGGTAAGCTGCAGGATCATTGAGGCGCATGGGGGGAAGGTTCGTTTTAACAGCGAGCTAAATCGTGGAACCGAGGTCGAAATCATCTTACCTAATAAAGCGTAGGACAAGCATTGGTACTTGTCCTTTTTTTTATTTTCTCCGTGTTTCCTCACGTCTCAGGCTCTGGCATCACCAACCCTACCCCTTTTAGAAAACAAGCACGTAAGTAGGTCACTTCCCTTCAAATCGTCAGCTTGATGCCATTCGTGAAAAGGGTAAATCCCTCGCGTGACGCCGGTTGTTTTATCAGCTTTAGCATCTGGAAGTAACCAGCCAAAATTACTTCTTCACACTTTTTCCCTTTTCGCCTTTCTTAAGCACCTATCCCCACTATGATTGCTGCCGGTATAATAAGGTCATAAAACTAATTATTATTCACATGTCTATAATAACGGAAGCTAGGCAAATCTAACATTATCGCCATTAAATCCATCGAGCCTAGTAAACTGCCTTTGGATGCTTCATTTATTTTCACTGTTTTTTCACATTTTCCTTTTATAATAAGCTTACATAACCTAATGAAAGGGTGATGGCATACTAAGATGAAGAATTACTTATGGCTGGTAATCAGCCTATTCAGCTTGCTTTTATACCCGGCAATGGCTTCCGGTCATGCTACAGTAATCAGCTCCAATCCTAGCCCTAATGAAGCGATCGATACTCTTCCTGAAAAAATCAGCATTCAATTCAGCGAGAATATACAACCGGCTTTCCATTCGCTTGAAGTCTTCAGCCAAGATGGACAGAAGGTTCCAGTTCAAAAAAGCGCAATTTCGGAACAAAGCGAGAGGATATTGGAAGCTAAGTGGAAAGGCACTGTCGATGAAGGCGTTTATTATATAAAATGGAGAGTGGTTTCGAGTGATGGACACCCGATTGAAGGGACAATCCCCTTTCAATTCGGAGAATCAGCTTCCCTATCCGACCAAGATCATTCACAAGTGAAAGCGGGTTTTCCGAATTCCATTAACGTTTTCTTGCAAAGCCTTCAATACATAAGCTTCGCGGCTCTTGCTGGTATTCTCTTTTTCCGCTTATCTTTAACGAAGGATTCTCGCCTTTTTCAAGCTAGCGGCAGAGCACGTCTATACCTTTGGATTTCATATGCAGGTTTAGCACTTTCCACCTTCTGCAGCCTGCCTTTAAAAGTGACGATTGATGCTGGAGTAGGATGGACGGATGCGTTCAATGGGACATATATCAGGGAAGTCCTGAATGGCACAAACTTCGGTACCATCTGGGTCATACAACTACTCATGTTGATTCTTCTATTTATGGCTCTTTATTTCATGCTTGAGAATCCCTTGAAAAGATCTCTTCCTGTGCTTTCTTTTCTCTTAACGACCCTTTTGATGGTCGGAAAGGCTTTAACTGGACATACGGCAGCTGTTCCTAATCACGTTCTCGCCGTATTGATGGATTTCCTGCACATATTGTCGATGGCATTATGGCTGGGCGGCCTTATGGCATTATTGGTAGTGTTGCCTGGACTTGCAGACCGGCAGGCAGTCCAAGAGGATAAGAAACTCTTTTATTGGACGATCATTCAAAGGTTTTCAAAATGGGCGTTCGTATTTGTAATCATCCTGATCGTTAGCGGCATATATAGCAGCCTCCAGCATGTACCGACCATCCATTCCTTGTTCAACACAACATATGGACAATTATTGATTGCGAAAATCGGTCTCATGTCAGTCATGATCGTTTTAGGAGCATGGCATTTCTTCAAAGGCAAAGCGCAAACGAAAAAACTGGGCTATAGCGCAGGTATGGAGCTTGGTATAGGAATTGTTGTGCTCCTTGTTGCGGCCCTGTTGACAAATGTCCAAACTGCAATGTCCTCCCCCGGGCCATTCGAAAAAATGATAAAGACAGACGAAAACTATGAGGTTACTTTAAAAGTCACCCCAAATGAAGTCGGAGATAACAGGATTCAAGTGGAACTGGAACAGGGAGGCAGGCCAATTGCTGATATTGAGCAGCTAACCATCACAATGCAGCCAGCAGATGGGCAGGCCGGTGCAATAAAGCTGCAATTGCAAGGGAAGACCAAAGGTACATTCACATCAAAGTCTATACTTACCCTGCCAGGAAAGTGGAACATTCAAGTTCACGGTTTAACGAAAAGTCTCGATTCAATCAATGCTGATTTCACAATTTTTATAGGGAATTCATAACAGGAGGGAATTATACTGATGAAAAACATTACAAAACTACTCATCACTACATTTGCAGCATTATTCATATTCGCTGGTTCGGCGAACGCACACGTTACGGTCAAACCTAGTACATCTGCGCCTGAGGCATGGGAAACTTACACAATTAAAGTACCAGTAGAAAAAGAAACCGCAACAACCAAGGTGACTTTAAAGGTTCCTGAAGGAATTACATTTGTAAGCTATCAGCCTGTACCAGGATGGAAAGTGACAACCGAAGGTGGTAAAGACGTTAAAACGGTAACTTGGGCAGCAACGGAAGAAGGCATATCCGCTGGACAATTCCAGGAATTCTCATTCATTGCCCAAAACCCTAAAGAAGAAACGAAGGTGGCATGGGATGCCTTTCAATATTACGAAGATGGTGAAATCGTCGAATGGAGCGGTGATGAAGGCTCGGCCCTGCCGCATTCGGTAACGCAAATTTCGCTAGCACCTAAGGCTGATGCCGAAACTTCCGACCACGGTCACGAAGATGAAGCTGCTACCGATGATTCCAAAGCAACCGACAATTCAAAGGCCGCGGCCACAGCAGATGATGATAATGATAATAATAATGAAACCCTAATCATCACCCTAGCTGTCATCGCACTGATTCTTTCTCTTGTAGCGCTTTTTGCGGCTCTAAGAAAAAATAAAAGATAATCATTGAGTAAGGTGTCCCGAAAAATCTTGGGACACCTTTTTTTTTGCTAATATTCCATGACAACAGATTTACTTGGTAATTGAAGGTTCTCTGACTCTATCGTAATCTTGATTGATTTTTCAACCCTTTGTTCTGCAATGGTTAAGTTGAGCATTCCATTTCCTTGTGCCTTTTTGCTTATCCCTAAATCTTCGGTGCTTTTCACTAACTGTGCATACAATTCAGCTTCAGTCAGCTTGCGGCCGAAGTCCTTTTCAGCAATCACTTTCAAAAGAGCTGCCGCACCGCTTACATGCGGAGTGGCCATTGATGTTCCACTCAGCCTGGCATATTTATTACCTGGATACGTAGAGAGTATATCGACCCCTGGCGCGACCAAGTCAATTTCATCATTTGTATTTGAAAAATCCGCTAAATTTCTGCTTAAATCCACAGCACCGACTTCGACTACCTCTGGATACGACCCTGGATAATCCATTTCATCGGTTTCATGACGCCCATCCCCACTATTCCCAGCCGCGCAAACAACGAGAATGTCTTTCTGAATCGCCCTTTGAATCAGCTTGTGTTCCGCCTCATCCGGAGGCCCCCCCAGTGACAATGAAATGACTGAAACCGTTTCTTCATTCGGCCCTTGCCAATTTATCGCATACTCTAAAGCTCCATTGATCCAATCTATCTCACCTTGTCCCTGACCATTTAACGCCTTCAACGCCAAGATGCTTGCTTTTGGAGCCACTCCCACTACACCAACTTTATTAATGGAAGCCAATATCGTACCGCTCACATGCGTTCCATGCCCGTTATCATCCTGAAAATCACCGGTATTGGTAAAATCCTTCCCGCCAATGATTCTCTCTTTGAGGTCTGGATGCCCCTTATCAATTCCTGTATCGATGACGGCTACTACAACACCCTCACCATAATTGCTTTTTTCCCAGACTGCCGGGGCTTTCACAAGCTCGACACCCTCAGGAACCTTTTCTTTCACCGTTTCCATTACTTCAAGAACTTTGTAAGGTATTAATCTTTTTTCTCTTGTCATTTGATTACCCCTTCCTTCGTTCAATGAGTTAAACTGCCATCAGTGCAGGGATTTGCATCCCGTCTGGTTGCCGTCTACCGCTGAAAGAGATGAGATCAAAAAACTCTTCTCTCTTATATATACCAGATTTTTGAAAATAAAAAAGAAGTTTTTTGAAATTTCGGTCTAAAATACTACTTTTTATTTCTTTATTTGTTAGTATCTGGCACTCTTAATTATAGAACAAACGTTCTTTTTTTACTACTGTTTTTTTCGCTTATTGCCAAAAAAAAGAAGGGACCCCCTATCGAGTCACCTTCCGAGATTGATCAAGCAGCACCGCAGCATTTTTTGTATTTTTTTCCGCTTCCACAAGGACAAGGTTCATTTCTTCCGATAATCGGTTCTGTGTGAACATGAGGCATTTTAGCGGCCTTGGCACTTTCCATGATGATTTCCGTTCCTTTTTCCTTCATTTTCTGGTACCGCTGTTTAAATAACGCCATGATGTCTTTACTGTGCTTTAACGTGTCTTCCGCAATATCCATCGCCTTTTGCTTGGAAATATTAAAGTCCTCTAACGTGAATTGATGATCGCTGAAAGAAACGCGAATCCCAAAATGCTGACCTGCATGGTCTTTGTTTTTGCGGGCTTCCACGAATTCAAGATACACTTCCTGACAATCACATGTCTGATGCATGCAATAATAATCGTATATCCAATACGTTTTATCTTCATATTTACTCTTTAATGCAATTCCGTCCTCAACACCAAAAACATCCAAAAATTTAATCGCTTTTCCATCGAGAATCTCAAATGGATCAATCGTTCTCATCTATAGACACATCCTAATTCATCAAAATTTATTCTTCCTATGTATTGTACAACCTAATTCCGCAATCGTCACTTGAAAGGGAACCTGTCACTGCCAAATCCCTTCATAAAAAAAAGCTGCAGCAGTATGTTGCCCTGCTGCAGCCACACATTTCATCCGATCCAAGTGGTCAATTGATCAATCGATGTTTTCTTGGCAGGCTTCGGCTCCATGTCAGGATAGCCCAAATAAATGAAAGCCAGAACTTCTCCTTTTGAGGATAATCGAAAGAAGTCACGCACCTTCTCATGATAAGTTATTTTCCCCGTTCTCCATACTGCGCCCAGGCCTAAACAATGTGCAGCAAGCAGCATATTTTGGATGGCACTGTTCACTGCGGCATATTCTTCGGCTGCAAGGACATTATTCTTATCACTAGGCTCTATGCCCACAGCGATGATGACCGGTGCCCTAAGAGGATTCTTCTTTTGCCTTTCGAGCTTGCTGATTAAATCTTCCGGCGTATCATCTGCATTTTCAATCCTTGTGATTTCCTCGAACACCTCGCCAAGTTTATTTCTGCCTTCGCCTGTCAATACAAAGAAACGCCACGGCTCCGTGCGATGATGGTTTGGTGCATATGTACCCGCCTCGATGATTTGCTCGATCATTTCCTTAGGTACAGGATCTTGCTTGACGATCCCAATGCTTCTTCTCGTTTTTATAGCTTCGATAGTTTCCATGCTTCTCCCCCTTATCCCTTTATCTCTAATAGTTTCTGCTTCAATTCATTTTCCATTGAAGCCAATTCCTGCTCCGCTTGTCGGCGTTTATGCCTGCCCTCTTCTTGAATCCTCATCGTTTCCTCGAGAGTCGAAATCAAGTTAGCTTGAGTATTTTTCAATGTTTCGATATCGACAAGTCCCCGCTCATTCTCTTTTGCCGTTTCAATCGTATTCACTTTCAGCATTTCAGAGTTCTTCAAGAGCAAGTCATTGGTAGTCTTGGAAACTTGCTTTTGCGCTTCTACAGCATGGCGCTGCCTAATCAGGGTCAAGGCAATCGCCACCTGATTCTTCCAAAGCGGAATGGCCGTCATGATCGAAGACTGTATTTTCTCGACTAGCGCCTGATTCGTGTTTTGGATCAGCCTGATCTGCGGTGCACTTTGGATCGTAATTTCACGACTTAATTTCAAATCATGCAGCCTTTTATCCAAGCGCTCAGCGAATTGGCGCATATCATTGACCTCTTGGAACTTCATTTGGTCATTGCTCTGTTCAGCGGATTTCTTCAATTCCGGAATCGTTTTCCCATGAAGTTCTTCCAGTTTTATTTCCCCGGCTGCAATGTAAACATTCAATGCCTGGAAATATTCCTTGTTCGTTTCATAAAGTTTTTCCAGGATCACAATATCGGAAAGCAGGATATTTTTGCTCCGATCAAGTTTAACACTGATCCGGTCAATTTGGGCGCCAGTTTTTTGGTATTTGGAAAGCACTTCCTGAACGGATCCGGAAAGCTTCCCAAACATACGCGCAAAAAATGAGGGTTTATCCTGCTTAAGCTCATCTGGGCTCAATTCATTTAACTTCTTCATTAGGTCACTGATGATGCCCCCCACTTCACCGACATCCTTTTTCTGTACATGCTCAAGCATCGAATTGGAAAAGGTCAGGAGCTTCGATTGGGCGGGCGTACCATAAGATATCATTGCCTGATGATTCGTCGGGTCGATTTGTTCGGCAAGCTGATACGCCTTTGCCCTGTTCTCCTCAGGGATGACATCAATCAATCTAACCGGCCTCGCCTCCTGGGAGGATGATGATGCCTTCTCCAGCTTCTGCACCTCATTGAATGGATTGGCTAGAAGATCATCGAGTAAATTGGCATTATCCGTTTTATTCAACAGGTTTGGATCGTTATTATTCATTTTAACCTCCTGCTTTCATCGATTACTTGTGATTCTTTTCTCGTTTTAATTGTATGCTTTGCTACATCCAATTCGAAGTTAAGGTTATCGATATCATCGGCAATCACATTATATAAGTCCTGTTCTATCGTTTTAGTGAGGTCCTTCAATGTTTTTCGGGTTTCCGCTAGGGATAGCTCGAGTTCCCTTGTCTTTCTTGGCTGCCGGGATAAAAAAACATATTTCTCGGCAAGCTCTGTGGCAGAATCGAGATGGGAATAATAAAATTGTTCAGCCTGATAAAACCGCTTCGGTTCTTTTTTTGTAAGACTATATATTTTCCTGATCATTTTAATCATATCCTTCCTTTGCTTAAAAGAAGAAATATGCCTGACCGAAATTAACGCCTTTTGCACCCTCCGAATTTTCGGTTTTGCTTCATTTATGTTTCTCTTTATATAATGATATTCTTTTCTCGTCAATCCATGATTTTTAAGGAAACGAGAGGAAAAGTAAGCCAAACTCAAACAGTACGCAAGTGCTCCTCCTGCTATGGAAAGGGCAACGGAGGCAACAAGCGGCATATTCAAGGTAAAATAGCTGATCAGCAACACCGGCAAAACGAATGGAAATGCAACCAATATAGAAATAAAATCAGTGAAAAATCGATTCATGATCATTACACTCCTGACTTACACGCTTTTTTATATATACGGATGATCCTTATGATTGGTTTCAATATGCGAAGATTTTCTCCTACCTTAAACGATATAGGAATAGAGGGCTTTCTGCAAATTTATTGAAATTTTTCTTATAAGTACATACCTCGTTATTAGCTCATATGGGCTATCGCCTAATCACTTCTCAGGAAATTACATAAGTTATAACGTATCCATCCTTAGTCAAAAAGGAGAGTTGACGATGAATTCATACGGATTTTATCCTTTTCCACAACAAAATGGAAACCATCAGTACTATCAGCAAAACTTTACCCCCTATTATCAACAGCCAGAACGATATGATTATGATTATGTTCCTCAACCAGATTGGAGCTCTTTTCAGAATCAAGAAAACCCATTCAATCCAGTAACAGATGCATTCGATTCCGACAGACAGCCACAATCTCAGCAACTTGAAAGAAGAGTAAGGGAACTCGAGCGGCAAAATGAGCGACAAACGCGGGAACTGACTCGCCTAAACCAAGAAATTACACGCGTAAACCGAGAAGTGAACCGCGTTAACCAAGAAATATCCAGGCTAAGCCAAACCGATCAACGCCATACGAATAGATTGAACAGGCTGAATCAACGCCTGCGCGCCGTCGAAAGAAACCTCAACATCCCCTTCAACGCAACAGATGAAGGCTTTTAAATCATGAAAAAAGGAGCTCATTATGGGCTCCTTTTTTTATCTATATTAAACGGTTAATCGTGATTTTTAGGCGTTTACTCGGGAGTCTGGCCGTTTTACTCGCGAATTTTCGTTCTACTAAGCAAACTTAATCAATCGATTGATTAAATGAAGGGGTCACTGCTCATACATAAAAAAAGAACGGGCTTCACTCCCGTTCCAGCGTGATCTTGTTCAATTTTTGGTTTCTTGATTCTTGTTCCTCCTTGGAGGATAAGTCATATTTCTTTAATAGATGAAAAAGTTTATTTAAGGTTTCCTGTGGATGGTCATTTTCAAGGAATAGATTTAATGTTTGGCTCAATGCTGTTGGTAAAAACTGCTGTTGCCCTTCGAGTTTCAGCCTGACATCTTGCTGTGTATGATTAAGGTTGCATGTGCTCATAAATTCTTCACCTCATATTTTTTTCTTCCACTAGTAAGTAAAGAGACTTACTTTTCCTGATTGATGTATTCCTCCACTTTTATGAACTCCGGTGAATTGTGTGTGGCCATGATTCCGTGATAGCTGATATCTAATCCATGTTCTTCCTCTTCATCCGTCGACCTTATAGGCACCCAAATGTTTATAATTTTAAAAACGATCCATGTCAATAAGAAGCCCCATATGCACAGCACCGCTAACCCTAACGATTGTACCCCAAGCAAATGCCAACCTCCTCCAGTAAGCAATCCGCCTTCGGTGGAGAAAAGGCCTAATGCTATCGTACCCCACATGCCTGAGGCCGCATGAACAGGAAAGGCGCCCACCGGGTCGTCGATCTTCCGGGCCTCCAGCCAATTCGTTGCCCCTAGCATTAGCATTCCGGAAATGGCTCCGATCAATATCGCAGCAAGATCACTAACGAATGCACAGCCTGCCGTAATTCCGACAAGGCCTGCAAGGGAGCCGTTGATGACGGAAGGTGCATCCGATCGTCCATATCTGAATAATGTATAAAGCAGTGTCATCGCCCCTCCAGATGCAGCAGAAAGCATCGTGACGATGGCGATATGGCCAATGCGTCCATCTGTAGCCTGCAAAGTGCTTCCTGCATTAAATCCAAACCATCCAAACCATAATAGAAAGGCTCCTACAGATGCCAAAGGGAGATTGCTTGGCAGCGAAATGGAGCTAGTTCCCACTGTGGTGAATTTACCTGCTCTCGGCCCAATAACAATCGCAGCCGCAAGTGCAGAAAAACCACCTAGAGCATGAATGACAGCAGACCCTGCAAAGTCCTGCATGCCTAATTCGCTTAACCAGCCACCACCCCAAATCCAATGTCCTGCTACCGGATAGATGAAGGCCGTCATCATGACGACAAAAATGAGGTATGCCCGAAAATTAATTCTTTCGGCAACCGCTCCTGAAACGATGGAGATTACAGCAATCACGAATGCCCCCTGAAATAACCAATAGGCATCGATGGAAATGGTAAGGTCGATATGCGATAAATCACCTTTGAGCAGAAATCCACTTCCTCCGACAATTCCAAATACATCGGCTCCATACATCAGTCCAAAACCAATGGCGAAATAACATAGTGTCCCGATCGTAATATCAGCAAAAACCTTCATGATGATATTCACATTATTCTTCGTACGGACGAAGCCAGCCTCCAATAAGGCAAAGCCCCCCTCCATCAGTAAGATCATCGCCGCTGTCAAAACGACCCAAATCGTATCCAAGCCCGCGTTTAACGTTTCTAATGTCATCTTGGTGGACCCTCATCTTTCTGACTGGCGATCATCTCTTTAATGATACCGGATGGCAAATGGAGTTCCCGTTTTTCCGGATCCGCTTCCAATATGCTGATGATCTCATCTAAACTAGCGATTTTTCGCTTTATCGTCTCGATTTTTATATATCTATCTTTAACATTCACCAAATGCTCCACTGCCTTGTGGTGGCTTGGGGCATGCCCTGTGAAAAAACGTTTCAACGGAGAAAGGGATTGATACCAAGCTTCTTCAGCACTTCGCTTTTTTTCGTATTTATGAATTTTGTATTTAATCGATTCAATTTCCGACTCCTGTTTGCTTTTAATGAATAGCAAGCCTTTTATCGCATCTTCAATTGACATCTCGTCGACCACCCTATTATATACATCATCGACAATCTCCATATGTTACATCACCTCACGTAACTACGTCATGTTTTCTAATAATTATATGCATAATTCTGAATTGAGTCAATATTTAAGTTGAATTCCTCTGCCATCCCATTGTTCTATCCATTAATCAAACGTTTGATTAATGGAAGTAGCGCATCGACTTAGTCTTTTTAATAATAATTAGAGAAAATCTGGAAGGTATATAAACCCGTTTTTTCCTTACGCTAAACATGCGATGCAATACAAGGGGGATTTATGAATGACTGTAATCAAAGATGTAAAAAATACATTAGCCGGACTTAAAAGTGCGCAAGCGAGCCTTGAAACCTTTGCCCTTTCCACTGATAATGAGGAAGCAAAACAGCTTTACCAGCAAGCAGCACTACAAACCCAAACGATTGTGGATAGCATCACTACTCGAATTAATGAGATTCAGAACGAGGAACCACAATATAAACAATATTGAACCAGAAAAGACGTTGGTTTTTGCGACCAACCTTTTTTTATACCTTGTTTCCATCCATCCTTTTATAATGTCCGCCTATCACCGGCAAAGTTCGTTTTAGGGATGTTTCAATTAATCCGGTAAAAAAATACTCATAAAACGAGGTGTTTTCATGCATACAGGGTACCGCACTTGGGTGTTTGATCATAAGCCCGTCATCGTCTCCACCGGAACCGTCGGCGGGCCATTCGAGGCGAACGGATTGCTTGCCGATGACTTCGACCTACTCCATTCGGACTTGTGGATAAATCAAGATACCTATGAAAAAGCTCATAAAGTTTTATTGGAAGAGGCGTGTACAAAAGCGATTGAAAAAGCCGGTCTCCAAAAAGAACAGATTCAGTTTTTTCTTGGAGGTGATCTTATCAACCAAATGACGCCTACGAGCTTCGCCTGTCGCAATCTAGGCACACCTTATCTCGGCTTATTTGGGGCCTGTTCCACATCCATGGAGGGTCTTGCTCTCGGCGCTTACCTGGTCAATACGAACGGAGCGGATTACTTATTGACAGGGGCATCGAGCCACAATGCCGCCGTTGAAAAGCAATTCCGTTACCCTACTGAGTACGGTGGGCAAAAGCCACCTACCGCCCAATGGACCGTTACTGGTGCAGGCGTGGCTTTATTAAGCAAGGCTGGTACTGGCCCAAGGGTCACTTCAGCTACGATCGGACGGGTCATCGACATGGGGTTAAGCGACCCATTCAATATGGGAGGCGCCATGGCCCCTGCAGCCGTGGATACGATTGAAGCCCACCTAAGGGAACGGAACCTGGACGCATCATATTATGATGTAATCGTGACTGGGGATTTAGGGAAGATAGGGCATGATGTTTCATTGGAGCTATTGGAAGGCCATGGCATCAAAATCAAGAAAGTTCAGTATATGGACTGTGGTACGATGATATATCGGGACGGGCAGCCTGTCCTCTCAGGGGCAAGCGGACCTGGATGTTCGGCAGTCGTTGTTTACGGCCATTTATTGAATCGGATGAAAAAAGGTGAATTCAAAAAGATGCTTGTCGTTGCCACCGGAGCCTTGTTATCCCCACTGTCCTTTCAGCAAGGTGAAAGTATACCGGCAATTGCACATGCTGTATCAATTGAATATGACGATGAGCCTTAATTGAATTTCTGAGTTAAAAGGAGGATGCAGCATGACGATAGCTTCTGACGTGAAACAATGCGTTTCTAGCCTAAAGGGTATTGAAGCCGGTTTATCCAGCTTAGCACTACGGACCCAAGATGATGAATCGAAGCGCATCTTGCATGAAACGATGCTGGTGGTGAACGAAGTTATGCAGGAGGTACAGCAGAGAGTGGGAGAACTGGAGCAGCAAGAACCACAATATGAAGGCTTTTAAGCAAGCAGGAGGTGTTAAATCATGCCCAATTGGGTAGAAATTGTACTGCGTTCACTGTTCTTTTTAATCGTTCTGTTCTTGATCACGAAAGTGTTAGGAAAAAAACAATTATCCCAACTTTCCTTTTTTGAATATGTAACGGGCATAACCATTGGTAATGTTGGGGCCGAATTGGCCACTAAAGTCGAAGGGAATATTATCCATGGGGTACTGTCCATTCTCGTTTTTGCCTTAGCGCCCTTCCTTGCAGGGGCAATTTCACTGAAAAGCAAAACGTTCCGTGATCTTGTAGAAGGGAAAGCATCCGTTTTCATCAAGGATGGTAAAGTCATGGAAGGTAATCTTAAAAAAGAGAAATACACAATCGATGAGTTGTTAGCCTTGCTCCGGAAAAAGGATGTCTTTGATGTCTCGGAAGTCGAGTTTGCCTTATTGGAAGCGAACGGGGATTTTTCAGTCATGTTAAAGAAGCAAAATCAGCCTTTGACACCTAAAGATCTTAACATCCGAGTCGCTGCTGTTAAAGAGCCACAAACCATCATCATGGACGGCCTCATACTCGATGAACCACTTTCAACGATTGGACTGAATCGGAATTGGCTCCATACCGAACTGGATAAGTTGGGAGTACTCCTCGAAAATGTTTTTCTTGCCCAAGCGAATTCCAATGGGCAATTAACGGTCGACCTTTTTGATGATAAGCTCAATGTCCCTTCATCCCAAGAAAAACCTTTAATGCTTGCAACCTTGAAAAAATGCCAAGCTGACTTAGAGTTGTTCGCCCTCGGAACGGATTCAAAAGAAGCTAAACAGATGTATAGCAAAAATAGCAAAAAGCTGCAAAAAGCAATAGATCAAGTAGTACATATTTTACAAAATTGATTATCGTACATTCACTCCCTCACTTTCATGAACGAGGTGGTCAGTCCAATGATGACGATCGTTACGCATGAAAACAAGAAAATTTCCACACCTAATGTGAAGACAGACGCTAAAATGATAAGTGTATCTATAATGATAATCGCTAAAGCGATATCCAATGACGATGATTTGGAGATGATTTTGGCTAACATATCCGTTCCCCCGCTGCTTGTCTCATATCGAAGCATGAGCCCTATGCCCATTCCTATGATAACTCCCCCAATCAATGAACTGGTTAGTATCGATAAAGAAAAGACCTCTTTCAGTGGGTTTAGCCAGTCCATGAAAAGGGATGTCAAAAGTAAACCGTGAACGCTGCTATAGAAAAAGGAACGTTCATAGTACCAGGCATATAAAAATATAGGCACACTAAGGATCAACATGGAAAGCCCCGTTTGAAACCCAAAGAAATAATGAAGGATGAGGGCAATTCCAATAACGCCGCCGTCTATTAGGTGATGAGGGACTAGGAAACCATTGATTCCCAAACCGACTAAAAAGCTACCAACTATTACAGCCACCACTTTTTGAAAATTAATAAAATCACCTTGCCTCCCATTTCATATTCCTTAATATATGTCCGAGTTAGGAAGTCGAGAATATACAAGCGAAAAAAAATCTTCCTATCCAACTGCCGAATATAAATAATCTGTACTTAGATCGTTTCATTCCACTGCAGGCACTCCCTTTCCGCGAGAGTCTCGTTGCCTTCTGTTTCATTCCACAAAGTTTTAGCAGTAAGAAAATTCGAATTCGATTGCTAATAGCATTGGAGAAATTCTTAGCCCTTTCTTCTATGCATGAATACAACAAATATATTTTTTTAAGACGCCTTGTCCCTAAAAGAAAAAGAGCCCTGTCACGAGGACAGCGCTCCTTTTAGGATTATGATTTAAGTTCTAGTAATACAACGTTTTCCACATGTGTCGTCATCGGGAACATATCCACTGGCTGGATATCGACTGCTTTATATCCACCAGCTTCCAAGATATGAAGATCACGAGCCAAAGTTCCTGGATTACATGATACATAGACCACTTTGTTCGGTTTCATCTCGATGATTGTGTTAAGGAGGGATTCCTCACAGCCTTTGCGAGGTGGATCGACGACGATGACATCAGCCGTGTTTCCTTTTTGGTACCATTCAGCAATAACGTTTCCTGCATCGCCCACGATGAATTCCGCATTCGAGATTTCATTTAATTCCGCGTTGCGGCGAGCATCTTCGATCGCTTCTTCCACCACTTCGACACCGATGACTTTTTTCGCTTTTTTAGCTAGGAATAAAGAGATTGTACCAATGCCGCAGTATGCATCAATCACTGTCTCTTCTCCTGTTAATCCCGCGTAATCAAGGGCTTTATCATAAAGGACCTTTGTTTGATCAGGATTGATTTGATAAAAGGATTTAGCAGAAATGGCAAATTTCACATCGCCAATCGTATCATGAATCACTTCGTCGCCCCATAATAAAGTCATGTTATCGCCTAAAATGACGTTTGTTTTCTTAGAATTCACGTTTTGTACGATGGATTTCACTTTTGGCAGACGCTCAACGATTTCCTTGACGATCGTTTCAATGAAAGGGATACTCTTCGTTCTTGTAACTAGGACGATCATCAATTCGCCCGTTTGCTTGCCGTAACGAGCCATTATGTGCCGCAACACACCTTTATGTGACTCCTCATCATAAGCAGGGATACCTAGCTTACTGAAGGTCTCCTTCACAACTTGGACAGCTTCACTGATCACTTCATGTTGAATGATGCTTTCTTTCGTTTCAACAATCTCATGTGTCCGTGGTTTGAAGAATCCCGCAATTAACTTTCCATCCTTTTCGCCGACAGGTACTTGCGCTTTATTTCGATAATGAGTTGGATTTTCCATACCGATGATCGGATGGACAACCGCGTCCTCTAATTTTCCGATGCGCGCCATCACTTCACGGACTTGCTTTTCCTTGAATTCCAACTGCCCTTCATAGCTCATATGCTGCAGCTGGCATCCACCGTATTTATGGTAGTCTTCCGCTTTGACCTCCACACGATATGGACTATTTTCAGTAATCTCCATCAAGCGGCCGAAGCCATACCCTTTATTCGCCTTCATCACTTTTATTTTCGCTTTTTCACCAGGCAAGGCATTCTGGACAAAGATTGGGTAGCCATCAACTTTAGCCACTCCTGCTCCTTCATGTGTTAAGTCCTCGAATAAAACCTCTATAATATCATTTTTAGCAACAGGTGCTGTTTTTTTCATATCATCTTCTCTTTTCTTTTTTATGCTAGCCTGTATTTTACCACAATCGGAGCCTTGCCACAAAACGACTCACCAAATTACCTTGGTTTTCATAAAAATATAGTGGAAGGAATTACGTGCTTTTTACAGTTCCATGCATAAAAGCACGAAAAAAAAAGAAAAATAAGGAAAAATAGATGAGGTGAGGAAATGGGTTTATTTAACTCTATATCGGCCTGGAATGCGACACGGCTAGAAAAACATCGAGCAAGTATGGAGGAAAAAGGCCTCTGTCCGGATTGTTACGGGCGTGGATACAGCTCCTTCGTACCGACAGAATATCATTTTTCCGATATACACGATTGTCCTGGTTGTAACGGCAGCGGAACTTATGCTGATTGGGCAGCCATGAATGGACAGCAAATGTAGGCATACAAGTCGAAAGCATATAAAAAGAACCTCCTCGTCAAGCAGGAGGTTCTTCTATTCATTTAACTAAATAGCCAAACTCATAGCCGCTAATCATAACCGTTTTGATTTCTTTATAGCCTAATTTGTTATAAAGACGACTAGCCCCTTCATTCACATTTTCCACGACTAAAGAGACTCTTGGATATCCCTTTTGCTTAGCATATTCCTCAACGTATTGAATCAATGCGCTCCCTATTCCTTTTCCTTGGAATTTCGGGTCGACCGATATAGTATCCAAGTAAAAGTCATTTACATCCGATTCTTTATCAAGTGTAATGCTCGCATCTTTCCTCTTACGCCTTAATTGTCCGACAATCGGCGCATCCAAGTCCTGTGCGTCCTTGCCATGATAAGCAATGACTAGTCCCGATATTTCTCCATCATGAACACTTACGAATGTATTTTCATAACTGATCCTATTTCCGCTTTTCTTGAAAAAATAGCTGAGAACAGAAAGGATCCTTTCTTCTTCCGTTTCTCCCGTCAATGTCTCTGCAATTTCCTTAATCGCTAACCGGATCAATACGGCTGCCTTGTCCGCATCTTCCGGTTTCGCATTCCTAATATACATATTCACGCATTCTCCTTGCAAAGTTTTACTGAAAAAGGCCACCGGCTTTCCGTGACCTTTTTTTTATTTATTTGTCGGATCATCCGGCAATATTCCTTGTGGGATGAATACATCAAAATGGCGATACTGATTTACGAATTCAGCTGGGGCCATCCCGCCAAATTCCCCATCCAAATTTAGCATCATGTCGTTTTTGGCTTGTACTTTTATCCGATTCGCTTTTTCATAAATGACGTTTTTATCATGAATATGTTCTCCACGCATTGCCAATGTTGCGACACGGACAATATCCGCGAGATTGGCTTTTTTCAAGATAAGCAGTGTGAACATTCCATCATTGAGGGAAGCATCAGGAGCCAATTTCTCAAATCCGCCGACTGAATTCGTGTTAGCAACCAAGAAAAGCATGATCTCTCCTTCAAAAAGCTTTCCATCATACTCAATGGAAACCTCCGTTGGTTTAATTGAAGGAAGCATTTCAATACCTTTTATATAATATGCCAGCTGCCCAAGCATCGTTTTCAGCTTAATCGGCACGTCGTAAGTCAATTCTGTCAATCGGCCACCGCCAGCAATATTAATGAAGTATTTATCATTCATTTTACCAATGTCTATCGGCATCGTATGCCCGCGGGCAATAATTTCGGCTGCCCCTTCAATTGATTTCGGTAAATGAAGCGCCCGAGCGAAATCATTCGTCGTCCCCGTTGGAATGATTCCTAGTTTCGGACGTTTTTCTGCAGTGGCCAGTCCATTAACAACCTCATAAATCGTACCGTCGCCCCCTGCTGCAATGACAATATCATAGCCTCGTTCAATTGCAATCTTAGCTGCATTCGTCGCATCACCAGCACCAGTCGTGGCATGTGCAGAGGCTTCGTAACCAGCTTCCTCAAGTTTGGCAAGTACTCCTGGCAGACTCTTCTTAATGGCTTCCCGGCCCGAAGTCGGGTTGTAAATCAACCTTGCTCTTTTCATTTCCCATCATCCTTATACATATTGATTCCATAATTTACATCTTAATCCTTCGTTACATGAAAAGCAATATTCGAAAAAAAGAGGACCAAACTTTCGGTCCATATCTTTATATGCATTTTCCACAATTGTTATCAGGGAAATTATAATGCTTTTTATCATTTTATTCTAGTAATTGATTTCATTCACGGATAATGAACGGTAACATTGAACGAATCCATGACTGTTAAACTATGATCCCCATTTCCCAACTTGAATATTCCGTTCTTTTTTGCAGGGTCAGTTTCACTCATTTGCACTCGCTTCCCTTCATTGAACTTCCAGCCGTCTTTAGGGCCTTCAATTTCATCGACCCCTCGTGCCTCTATTTCAATATCGCTATTTTCTTGAAGGAATACACTAAGGTTCCCGCTGTCCTTCACTTTCCAATCATTCAAAAGCTTCCTTGGCTTCAAGACAAGATCTGTACTTTTTCCATCTATCTCCAAGGCCAAGTCAGCAGGTATGACGAGAGTCGCCTCAAGGTTCATCCTGCCAGTGTCCAATAGCCTGTTTGTGATCGGCAAATCCTTGAAGCTGATATAAAGCGTATCACCATTTCTTTTAACCAGTAAATAATCTTCCGTTTGCTTCAACAAAGGCTTTGCATTCTCCATTCCCCGCTCATCATATGTTCCGAAAATGGAAACCGACTCCTCCGAACCACTTTCGATCGTCAAGGGATATGAACCCGAATCCAAGACGACTCTTTGTATTCCTTTGCCAGCCTTTTCGTTAAACCCAGGTAAATCGACGGTTTTTTCTTCGCTTTTCACCGCTGCCCTGACCTCATCCATCAGGCCGCTTGACGTTAGCAGTATGCACACAATTCCCATCATCCCCAGCACGCCCACGAAAACGATACTAAGAAAATCATATTTCACGAAGGAACTTTCTTTCCTGGAAAAAAAGACAAAGAAGAGAATCTCTGCGCCCAAAATGATGAACACTAACGGCCACCATGATAGCAGTATTGGCGTCAAATCCATATGCATGAATTGGGAAACGAGTAAAACCACACCTAAACCAACAAGCGCACCACCCATTGAAATCGTTCCGACTCTCCAAGTTCTCATTTTGTCTCCTCCTTCACCCTTGTTTTTTTACTTCCCGCCATCAGCTTGATACCCCCACCAATAAGAAGGATGCACACTAAGCCTTTTTGAAAGTAATCTCTAAACCAATATTCCAAGTTACTACCAATCCATTCATCTAAATGAGGAGCGATCGCCGGCACGATGAGATTGCTAGTCAAGAAATAGATCCCGAGCCCCACCAAGCCAAGGCCTATCCACTTTTGTTGGTTGACGATCCCTGAAATGATCGGTGTATCTTCAACAGGTCCTTCCTCCATTTTCGAGGCTTTTTGCAATCCATCAAAAAAGCTATAAAACCAGATGATCGGAATCAGGAAAAAGAAGAAGCCTAACCGGAGCAAATCCAATATGTAAATGGCGAATAAAAAGCCAGCCATCAATTGGATGCCGCGTTTTTGCAGGCCTAAATATAAGTGGCCGGCTCCAGGGAAAATTGCAAATAAAGACGCAACCGATTTACTCTTCTTCCCGGATTCCCGCCTTTCCTCGAAATCTTCCAGCACGGTCCGATCGATAAGGATCTCACCTCGTTGCTTTTTATTCAGCTGTTGAACGGAATCAAAAAAGCTGTAAACCCAGATAATCGGCAAAAGGGCCATGAAAATTAACAGACCTTCCATCTGCGTCGTCACACTGATGAATATCACCATAATGCCAAGGCCTAAAAAACCAATGAGAAAAATGAGTCCCCGGTTCATGAGGCCCAACTGAAAATGCCCTAACCCTGGGACGAATGAAAGGATGATTACATAAAACCTTTCCGCCTCCGGCTGATTTTCCGTTCCCTCTAAAGTTTTTTCACCTTGAGGATTTCTCAGCGAGGTAATTACCAAATCAAATATACTGATGAAATAAAAAATCATACCAATAATGGAAAAGCCCAGAAAAGCTTCCGATTGACTGAGCAAATATAGAAAAACCCCTCCAAGCCCCAATCCAGCCGTGGCAAGAAAATAAAAAAGCCCTTTATATTTTCTTCCTAGGTAAAAATGTCCGAAACCTGGCAGAAACGATAATAAAATAGCTAATACCGGACGTTTATTCATTTCTAAACCCCTCCTTATTTTTCTTTTCAATCGAGTCCATCCAATTAAATGTTTTTTCAATAAGTCCATCGGTTACGGACTGTGTTTCTACTGCACTGCTCGATTCCACAGAATCGACGTATTCTGTCAATGTTTGAAAAACTCCGCCTGCCATTAATAAAATCGTAAACCCTGCCGCAATCAGGTAATGTCTTGCGATCGTCCGCAGTGATTTCTCTTTTCGTTTTTGCGTAGCCTCCTCACCAGATTCGCCTTTCAATCGGTTAATCGAATTCATGACAGGACCTGCAATATCCATTCCTTCCATGTCCAGACTTGCTTCTTCTTTTTCCATCGCTTCCATATAGGCGGACAAACACTTGTCACAGGAGTATAGATGATTTTCATATTCAATTTTTAGAGTCTCTGGTATTTCATCTGCCAAATAGGCAACCCATCCTGCTTCAGGAACATGATTCATGAAAAATCCTCCTCTTTCCAATGTTTTCTCATCCAATTTCTTGCCCGATATAGCTTTACCTCCACAGATTTGACTTGAATCTGCTGTTCCTCTGCTATTTGCTTGAAGGTCTTTTCCTTTATGTAATAGTCATAGACAACGTCCCTATACCCCTCCGGGAGTTCATTCAGCTTCCGCAATACATGCCTTCTTCTTTCATTTTGAAAAAATAGAGCCTCGACATCATCCGATAGTCCTAATTGAGGATCCGATGAGTATTCCTCATGCGATTCTTCCTTTTGACGTTCCCTTTTTCTCTTTAAATCTATTGCATGATTGACCGCAATCCGGGTTATCCAAGTTTTAAAGCCTTGATTGTTATATTGAGGAAGAGAAGTATAGATTTTGATAAAGACTTCCTGGGTGACATCTTCTGCATCCTTTTGATTGCGCAAGACGGAATAGACCGTTCTGAAAATCGTCTGTTTATACGTTTCAATCAATATCCGGAATGCATGATCATTCCCAGCCCTGACCTTCTCCACTAGCTCATCCGACACTTCTCTTCCTCCCTTCTTGTACACATTCATATAATAGACGACATAAAAAGGAGTTACCCCTACAGATAACCCAAAAATTATTTTTCTCAGTAATCCCTTGCCTTAATCAAGAGAAAACCGTATCACTTTAAAAGTGATACGGTTCGTATTAACGTTTATTGATTTCTTCCACCAAAATCTTATTAACAAGCTGTGGATTTGCTTGTCCTTTTGTCGCTTTCATAATCTGCCCGACAAGGAAGCCGATTGCCTTTTGCTTACCGGCCTTAAAGTCTTCGATTGATTGAGGGTTATTATTCAACGCTTCTTCAACCGCTGTACGCAGCGCGCCTTCATCGGAAATTTGGACAAGTCCTTTTTCCTTGACGATCGTTTCTGCATCTCCACCGTTTTCAATCAATTCTTTGAATACTTTTTTCGCGATTTTAGAAGAAATCGTTCCATCTTCAATTAGCTTGATCATACCTGCCAATGATTCGGCAGTTAACGCCACATCATGCAGTTCTTTTCCTTCTGCATTTAAGAAAGCTGAAACCTCACCCATGATCCAGTTAGATGCTAGTTTTGCATCAGCGCCTGAAGCGACTGTTGCTTCAAAGAAATCTGCACTTTCTTTCGTTACCGTTAAAACGGCTGCATCATATTCCGGTAAGCCAAATTCTTCGATGTAGCGTTTTTTCCGAGCATCCGGAAGTTCCGGAATCTCGGCAGCGATGCGCGCTTTCCATTCTTCATCAATATGGATTGTCAATAAGTCCGGCTCCGGGAAGTAACGGTAATCATCGGAGCCTTCCTTAATTCGCATTAGTACCGTTCTGCCTGTAGCTTCATCGAACCGGCGTGTTTCCTGTTCGATTATGCCGCCTTCATTCA
The DNA here is from genome assembly GCF_001439925.1 of Peribacillus muralis. GTDB lineage: Bacteria > Bacillota > Bacilli > Bacillales > DSM-1321 > Peribacillus > Peribacillus muralis. Next base: position 26,874 of record NZ_LMBV01000009.1, on the reverse strand, counting down.
AGATTTCCGCTTGGCGGATTTCTTCATGCTCCAACCCTTTGCGGACGAAGTTGAATGAGTTCAAGTTTTTCAATTCGGTTTTCGTACCGAATTCTTTTTGGCCTACAGGTTTCAAGGAAATGTTAGCATCACAGCGAAGTGAGCCTTCTTCCATTTTACAATCGGAAACGCCGGTGTATTGAATGATCGATTTCAATTTTTCCAGATATGCATAAGCTTCTTCCGGGGAAGTGATATCCGGCTCGGATACGATTTCAACAAGAGGTGTACCCTGGCGGTTATAATCACAAAGTGAATAGTTCCCCTTATGTGTCAGCTTGCCTGCATCCTCTTCCATATGAATGCGGGTAATGCCGATTTTCTTTTTCTTGCCGCCAACCTCGATTTCAATCCAACCATGCTCCCCGATCGGTTGATCGAACTGAGAAATTTGGAATGCTTTAGGATTGTCCGGGTAAAAATAATTTTTCCGGTCGAATTTCGTAATCTCCGCCACTTCGCAATTCAGTGCGATGGCAGCCTTCATTGCAAAATCAACAGCCTTTTTATTGACGACAGGCAATACTCCAGGATAACCAAGGTCAATTACAGTCGTGTTGCTATTTGGAGCGGCACCAAAATGGTTCGGGCTCGCTGAGAAAATTTTCGAATCCGTCTTTAATTCTACGTGTACTTCTAAACCAATGACCGTTTCAAAGTCCATTTTATTCACCCCTTACAGCTTAGGAAATTGTTTATGAAAATCTGTTGCTTGCTCAAATGCGTGAGCCGCGCGGTAAATCGTGCTTTCATCAAAATGCTTACCAATCATTTGCAGGCCAAGCGGAAGCCCGTTCGATCCGAATCCACATGGTACGGATATACCTGGTACACCAGCAAGATTGACTGGAATCGTTAAAATATCGTTTGCATACATCGTTAACGGATCGTCTACTTTTTCACCGATCTTAAATGCCGGTGTAGGTGTAGTCGGCCCAACGATGAGATCGTATTTTTCAAAGACATCTTCAAAGTCTTTTTTAATCAATGTACGTACTTTTTGAGCTTTTTTATAATAAGCATCATAATAACCAGAACTTAAGGAGAAAGTTCCCAGCATGATACGGCGTTTCACTTCGTCACCGAATCCTTCTGCACGGGTTTGCTTATACATCTCTATAAGTGTTTCTGCATTATCTGTACGGTGTCCGTAACGTACACCGTCAAAACGTGAAAGGTTAGCCGAAGCTTCCGATGAAGATAGCAGGTAATACGCTGCTAAAGCATATTTGGAATGCGGCAGAGATACCTCTTCCCATTTTGCTCCAAGTCCTTCTAATACTTTTAACGCTTCAAGTACCGAATTACGTGCTTCTTCCCCAACGCCTTCGCCAAGATATTCTTTAGGAACTGCGATCTTCAATCCTCTGACATCGCCTGTTAACGAATTCACAAAACTTGGCACGTCAACGTTAGCTGAAGTGGAATCCATTGGATCAATACCTGAAATCGCTTCGAGTAAATAAGCATTATCTTCTACCGTTCTTGTAATCGGACCGATTTGGTCTAATGAAGACGCGAACGCAACGAGGCCAAAACGGGAAACCCGTCCATATGTAGGCTTTAAGCCGACAACTCCACAATATGCTGCTGGTTGGCGAATCGATCCACCCGTATCGGAGCCTAGAGAGAATAAGACTTCACCTGAAGCGACAGATGCAGCTGAACCACCAGAAGAACCACCTGGTACATAATCCGTATTCCAAGGGTTGCGTGTTGCCTGATAGGCGGAGTTCTCATTTGACGAACCCATTGCAAATTCATCCATATTCAATTTTCCGATCGTCACCGTTTCTGCCTGCTGTAGCTTTTGAACAACTGTTGCATCATAAATTGGATCAAAGTTCTCCAAAATTTTGCTTGCACATGTCGTCCGTAAATTTTTCGTGACAATATTATCTTTCACTCCAATTGGCATACCAAATAAAGCGCCTTTGTTCTCGCCTTTTACTATTTGATCATCCAATTGTTTTGCTTGATTACGCGCATTTTCTTCATCAAGTGTCAAAAATGCCTTCACCTTGTCCTCTACCTGTCCGATTCGCTTATACGATTCGTCAACAAGATCAGTGACACTGATCTCTTTCTTATGTAAGCGTTCATGAAGCTCAGAAACCTTTTGTTCGAACAACGACATCATTGTCCCTCCTTATTCAATTATGGATGGTACACGGATATATCCTTCTTTGCTATCCGGTGCATTTTTTACTACTTCCGCTACTGGCAATCCTGGTTTTGCGACATCTTCGCGCATAACATTCTTCATATCCAAAACGTGAGAAGTCGGATTCACTTGATCTGTATCAAGCTCATTCAACTGCTCCGCAAATGAGATCATTTGGTCAAGCTGATGTTGAAACTGTTGTGCTTCTTCTTCCGTAATGGCCAAACGAGCCAAATGAGCAACGTGTTTAACTTGTTCCATAGAAATACGTGACATTCTCTTCACCTCCGAAAAAATATCCAAATCGACTGAATTTCGCCGCTTTTATCCATAAAATCATCGTTTAAATCATAACAAACTATTACACAGTAAAGCAACAAGAGATGCCATGTCGAAATTGTAATATTTCATAAGGAAAAAGAGATATTTTCCGGGAAATATGGGAAAGTTGCCGAAATTTCCGGGGAAATGGCACAAAGGCGGTGAATTTCGACAAACCGTCCCTTTTAATGCGCAAACACCCCCTGAAATGGAAGTTTTTAACGTTTATTTGCTTTCAAAAAAAAGACGAAGCTGTTAAGCTTCATCTTTTATCACTCATATATATGCACGGTTGGTTCGTCCTGATTTGCTTCACGGACAATGAGGGCTTCGGGGCCATTTACCGAAGTAATCGATACTTGTACGGAAATATATTTAGGAAAGCGTTCCATCACAAGTCCGGCCACATACTGGGTAAAGCCAATCGCTTCCGAGTTCCCATAAAATTGAATCGGGATATCAATGTTCAAGCTCTGTAATTGATCATCCATATAAAATGCCCTGCCGATGACTCCGTTAAAGTTAGGGAAATATTCTTCAACATCTTCCTTGAAGTTCGTGAAGGTATTGACGTCATCTCGGTATTTTTTTTCAGCACCCACAGAAGGAAATAGGAAATACTCTTCGTCCAAGTTGTTCCATTTTCCAATACTATTAGAGTTTTGTCCGACATTGGTGTAAGAAATGAAATTTCCAGGCACTACGGAAGATTTTTCATTTTGCTCGAATAAGGCAATCGTGATCGGGACATTTTTCAGCTTGTCCATTTTACGCAGCCTTTTTAAAACCTCTGCAGCAATTTTTTCCCCTTCTTGCTTTAACTTTTCACTATTGATTTTGTTTTCATAGGTGGCACCGTACGCCTCTTTTTGATAGTAATGCACTGAATTCAACGCAAGACCAATGACGACTCCGCCAAGGCTGACTGAATTATCCTTTGTTTTGACTAGATAATTATGTTCTAAAATGTGAGCAAGATAAATCGGATTTTCTTCATTCCGCTTATCGATGTCACCTTTACCTGGATCAAGCGGGTTCAAGCCTTGGTTCTGTGTAGCTTTTAGGTCCTTTTCTTTCAGCTGGCTGCTCGTGAATTTTCTGTTAAGCCAGGAAGAAATGGTGGAACTATCAAGCATTTGCCCTTCTTGAAATAGGTAATCTTCCGGATCGAATTGGGTTTGGGCCAACCGCATAAGCCCATTTTCGAATTCTTCTATATCATAGCGGGTATTTAAATTCGATACGACCAAACCGCGGGCTTTTGATGGCTCAAACGGAAGGATTGTTTGATAATATTCTTCCGAAATTTTATACTTCGGAATGATTGCCGTTTCTTTTTTGTCTTTGGAGTCTTGAACTACCTCTTGCTTATCCTCAAAACTAGGTGCACACCCAGCAAGAAGCAGTATAAGAACCATCCCCAAAATAGAGTGTTTCCTCATAGCTACACCTCTTATTTTTTTAGTTCCTCAATCAGTTTCTCTTCATCCCAAACCATGACGCCTAGGCTTTCCGCTTTATCCAGTTTGGAACCGGCATCTTCCCCAGCCACGACCAAATCGGTTTTCTTGCTGACGCTTCCAGCTACGTTAGCCCCAAGCGACTCTAATTTTTCTTTAGCTTCATTACGTGTTAACTGATGCAATTTACCAGTTAATACGACCGTTTTCCCGGCAAAAAATGAATCAATTTCTTCAATGGGAACAGCTCTTGCCCCTTTATAAGCAAGATTCACACCGGCCGCTTCCAGCTCATTCAAAAGTGCATGGACTTCCTCCAATTCAAAATATGCGACAATGGAGTCCGCCATTTTATCGCCTATCTCATTTATGGACGTTAATTGTTCACGGCTTGCCTTACTTAAGGCTTCCATCGTGCCAAATTCCCGAGCCAGTGTTTTTGCCGCTTTCGAACCAACATGCCGAATCCCTAACCCAAATAGCAATTTTTCCAAAGAATTGGTTTTTGAAGCATCGATCGCCTGAAGGAGTTTATTCACCGATTTATCCCCCATCCGTTCCAATGCAATCACTTGATCATATGTAAGCTTATAAATATCAGCTACATCTTGTATCAGTTCTTCTTTAAATAGCAAGCTGATGACTTTCTCACCTAGACTATCTATATTCATGGCCGTCCGGGAAACAAAGTGAATCAAGCCCTCCCGAATTTGTGCAGGACACTTCGGATTGATGCAGCGTAAGGCAACCTCCCCGTCGAGCCGAACAAGTTCACTGCCGCATTCCGGGCACTCAGTCGGCATCTGGAACTCGACCTCATCCCCAGTGCGGCTCTCTGCCAGTACATTGACCACCTCTGGAATGATATCACCGGCTTTTTTCACAACCACTTGGTCTCCGATTCTAATGTCCTTTTCACGAATCAAGTCTTCGTTATGCAGGGAAGCGCGCTGAACAGTCGTACCCGCTACCCGAACGGGGTCCAAAACAGCTGTTGGCGTCAAGACACCCGTACGACCAACATTCAGCTCGATATCACGTAAGGTTGTGATGACTTCTTCAGCAGGGAATTTATAAGCAATGGCCCACCGCGGGCTTTTGGCAGTGTAACCTAATTCATCCTGTTGTTCAAGGGAATTCACCTTTACGACAATGCCATCGATATCATACGCTAAGTTTGGCCGCTGCTCCGTCCATTCTACTATATAGGCTAGCACTTCCTCTATATTGGTGCATGTTTTTCTTTCCCGATTCGTCTTGAATCCCAAACGATCCAATAGATCCATGCCTTCACTTTGGCTAATGACGCCCGTTTCACCTAAATCAGCAATCGCATAAAGGAAAATATCGAGGTTCCGTTTTGCAGCAAGCTTTGGGTCAAGCTGCCTTAACGAACCAGCTGCCGCATTCCGGGGGTTTGCAAACGGTTCTTCACCGCGTTCCTCCTTAACCTTATTCAGGGATTCGAATGATTTTTTCGGCATGAACGCCTCGCCGCGCACTTCTATCGAGATAGGCTCCCGCAGCTTCAATGGAATCGATTTGATCGTTTTAAGATTTGCCGTAATTTCTTCACCGATCGTCCCATCTCCCCGGGTTGCCCCTCTTGTAAAATATCCATTCTCATACTGCAGCGTGACGGCAAGTCCATCTATTTTCAATTCACATACATAGGAGTAATTATCCCCCACTGCTTGGCGGACCTTTCTGTCGAAATCACGTAAGTCACTTTCATTGAAAGCATTTCCCAAGCTAAGCATCGGGGTGGTGTGCTCGACTTTTTCAAACATATCCAAAATCGCTCCGCCAACACGCTGTGTCGGTGAATCTTGCGTTTGCAGCTCTGGAAATTTCTCTTCATACTCAATAAGATCACGGAGCAGTCGGTCATATTCAGCATCAGGCACTGATGGCTGGTCCATCACATGGTATTCATAACTGTATTGGTTCAATAATGTTTGCAGTTCTAGCACTTTCTTCTCTGCAGCTTTTAAGTCCATATGTTCAATCCTTTCTAAAGAAGACTGCACCGCACTTCTATATAGAAGAGCGGTGTCTAAAGTCAGATATCCCTATTCTTTACCAGTAGACGCATAATAATAGCTTAAGCTTTTTCAACTGGTGCAAATTTCGCCAATAGCCGCTTAATGCCAATGGGACTTGGAAATGCAATATCCAGTTCCTTTCCTTCGCCTTCCCCTTTAACGCTCACGACGGTTCCTACACCCCACTTCTTATGCGATGCACGATCACCGACTGCCCAGCCAATCTCTTCACCGCCCGTTGCAGATGGTGCAGAAACAGCTCTTCCAAATGCAGGGACTTTTCTTGTCGATGCCGTTGATGAGGTGCTGGTTCTCGCTGAAGAACTGAAAGGTGTTTGCCTTGCCCTTGGAGCCGGTTTCGGTTTCAGGTCTTCAAGAAGCTCCTCCGGTATTTCCGCGATGAAACGGGAAACTGGATTCATGCTCGTCCGTCCATACAATGTCCGCATTTGGGCATTGCTTATGAATAGCTCATTTTCAGCCCGTGTAATTCCGACATAAGCAAGTCGGCGTTCTTCTTCCATCTCCTCTTCATCCATGAGCGAACGACTATGAGGGAAAACACCTTCTTCAAGCCCCAGTAAAAAGACTACCGGATATTCCAACCCCTTCGCTGAATGCAGTGTCATCAACGTTACCGTATTTGTAGCTTCTTCGGAATTCTCGTCAAGTTGGTCTATATCGGCAACCAACGCCAGGTCAGTCAGAAAGCCCACCAATGATTTGTCCTCGCTATTATCTTCGAACGCTTTCGTCACTGATAAAAACTCATCTATATTTTCAAGCCTGCTTTGTGACTCGATCGTTTTTTCTGCCTGCAGCATCTCACGGTAACCGGTTTTCTTAATTACTTCCTCCACCAGCTCCGTCACCGATAAGTACTCCTGCTGATTTGTATAATTGGTGATTAACGTATGGAATTCCCTTGCTGCCTTGGTCGCCTTCCCGCTTATCCCGACCATTTCCACAGATTCAAGTGCTTTATATATGGAAACATCGTATTGATTCGCATAATCTGCGACTTTGTCCATGGAGGTGGCACCGATGCCGCGCTTTGGTACATTGATTACTCGACGCAGGCTGATGTCATCATCAGGATTGGCAATAAGGCGAAGATAGGCAAGCAAGTCCTTTATCTCTTTACGGTCATAGAACTTAGTGCCCCCAACGATCGCATAGTTTATATTGGATTTAAGCAGCACTTCCTCCATAACCCGGGATTGTGCGTTTGTTCTGTAAAGAATCGCTATATCGGAATATTTTCTGTTGCCATCCTGTACGAGCTCATTGATCTTACCGGCTACGAATTGCGCTTCCCCTTGTTCGTTATCTGCACGGTAATAGAATAGCTTGTTACCATCGGCATTCTCCGTCCAAAGATTCTTTGGTTTCCGGTTTTGATTGTTATCGATAACCTTATTCGCCGCTGCAAGAATCTTTTTTGTCGAGCGGTAGTTCTGCTCGAGGAATATCATGTTGGCATTCGGGTAATCTTTTTCGAATGAAAGGATATTGGCAATATCCGCACCGCGCCAGCGATAGATCGATTGATCTGAATCCCCGACAACACAGAGATTACGGAACCGTGAAGCTAGTAGTTTAACGAGCATATATTGAGCCCTGTTCGTATCTTGGTACTCATCGACATGAATGTATTGGAACTTACGCTGATAATATTCAAGCACTTCCGGTACAAGTTGGAACAATTGAATCGTCATCATGATCAAATCATCGAAATCGAGCGCTGAATTTTTGCGCAGCCGTTTTTGGTACTCCATATATACTTCAGCAGTTATTTTCGTGAAGAAATCTGATGCAGTCTTAAGATATTCTTCCGGATTGACCAATTCATTTTTCGCTGAACTGATGCTGCCTAAAATGGCCCGGTAATCATATTTCTTCGTATCCATATTCCGATCCTTCATGATCTGCTTGATGACCGACTGCTGGTCGGTCGTATCCAATATCGAGAAGTTCCTATTAAAGCCGATACGGTCAATATCTCTTCGTAAAATGCGGACACACATCGAGTGGAACGTCGAAATCCAGATATCCTCCGAGGCACCGCCAAGTATGGCACGGATCCTCTCCTTCATTTCACGTGCCGCTTTATTAGTGAACGTGATGGCAAGGATATTCCAAGGTGCCACTTCCTTCTCTACCATCAAGTAAGCTATTCGGTGAGTCAGCACACGCGTCTTACCACTTCCTGCTCCTGCCATGATTAAAAGTGGGCCATCTGTCGCTTTTACTGCTTTTTGTTGCTGTTCATTCAAACCTATTAGTAATTTTTCCGCTAAATATTGCATTATCACACCACCTATACGAACATTCGTTTCTGTTTTAGTATACTACATTTATTCCGTTTTTTCATTTCACTGCCGCAACTGTGGCAAGTGCCACCTTCAAATCCTGATAAATCACATTACCTACAACGATAACATCCGCAAACTCCGCCATCTCTTTGGCCTGTTCAACCGACTTTATCCCACCGCCATAAAATAAGACGGTATTCTCCAAGTTCTCTTTGGCCGCTTCCACCATCCTGACATCGCCAAACTCACCGCTGTATTCCAAATAAAAAATCGGCAGGTTGAACATCTTTTCTGCCATCATTGCATATGCACCCACATCATCCATATCAAGTTCAGTATTGGCTTTCGTCAATTGCGCCACCTTACAATCAGAATTGAGGATGCAATACCCCTCTACGAAAATCTCATCCCAATTTAACAAGTATCCATATTCTTTGACTGCCTGCTGATGCAGTTTCATCATCCAATCGGGATTGGAGCTATTGAGGACACTCGGAATGAAGTATAGATCGAAGCCAGGCGTCACCGTTTCAACAGAAGATATCTCCATCACGCAAGGGACGGAATACCGTCTGACCCGTGCCATCAGATGAAGCACATTCTCAAGCGTAATTCCATCCGTTCCCCCGACCATGATGGCATCTGTACCTGATTCACAGATCTTTTCCAGTGCCTCATCACTTATTTCTTTATTTGGATCGAGCTTGAAAACATGTTTCCACTCGCGAAAATCGTACATTATAATCCTCCATTCACACTTTCCATTACACCATTATAGCATTAAGATTTTTCATTAAAAAAGAGAAGTATCGATAAAATTCTTACCAAAAATAAATTGGCAATGTAAAACCCAGTATAAAACCGATACGACCAAAAGAAGGAGTACGGGAATGCACTAAACTCAAAAGAAAAAGCCGGGAATGGAATTCCTCGGCTTTTTCTGATTCACCATATAAAAAAACGATAGCATCAAGATTCTGTTGTTTCCTCAACGTTTTCCTTAATCCGGTTGAGAGCCATTGTATAAGCGTCATTCCCGTAATTCAAACAGCGTTTGACCCTGGAAATCGTAGCTGTGCTTGCTCCCGTTTCCGTTTCGATCTTATGATAGGTTTTACCTTCTTCAAGCATCCGGGCTACTTCTAGTCGCTGAGCTAAAGATGAAATTTCATTCACTGTACATAAATCATCAAAAAATCGATAACATTCGTCCAAATCACGCAAGGAAAGGATCGACTTAAACAGCTGATCGGTCTCTTTTCCTCTTAACTTATCAATTTGCATGTTACTCCCCCTCAATTTCTCGGGTATCAGAATGAGACATCTTTTACTAAACCAGGTTGATCCGGAATGATATTGATCCAGGTTTTCCCTGGAATCAACCCTACTTCCTCATCGCTTTTCACTGGTATGATCCTCCCACCCCTATTAACCCATTCCACTTCATTCAGTTTTCCTTTTTGAAGTAAATAACCTTTTCCACCACTGTTCAAATCTATTTTGCGACGGCCCTTTTCGTCAATCACTTTATGTGCGGCCTCAATGATCAATATATTATCAAGTAAAATCGGTTTATTCGATTTGTATTCGACTGCTTGCTCCCCATTCGAATACCGTTTATATTTCTTATCCGTGGCATCGTATTCATACTCAACATCATACTCTTTTAAACCATAGGATATCTCGACTTTTTGTGCCGATTCTCCTTGAAGGCCAGCTACATCTTCCTCTGTAAGGAAGGTGAATGGCTTTGGTGCACCCTTCATCTCATATCCCTTTTCCTTCGCTCCTTTTTGGATGCCGGCAAAAGAGATGTAAGAATTATGCGGAGCTTTTCGATCGTCCGAGCGTTGAAACAAAGTACCATCATAATATAATCCGTTCAAGTTATCAATATACCCTTTGTCCAGCATGGTTTTAGCCTCGGGGCTAAACCCATGGCACACGTAGATGCAATCGAGGCCTTTAGCCGTTTCGATATAGTAATCCCTTGCACTCCGAATCGGACCGATTTGGCTAGGCCTTTCGCTTTGGAAGATGGCTAAAAATCTGGTTATATCACCTTCTGCGAGCATTTCAAATACCAAATCGGCTTTAGAGAGGCCGGATTGCGGCCTTGCATTTGGATGGTTATTAATCATCACGGCTACGGCCCTTTGCTCGATACTTTCATCGGAGGAAACACCAGTAAGTGGAAACTTATTGCGAGGTTCATCTTTCACATCCGTGTTTTTTTTGTCAGCCTGATCTTTCGTCTTACTGTCATCCAATGCAGGTTCTTCTTTTGCCGAACAGCCTGCCAACAGTAAAATAGCCAAAACGATGAAAAGAACTCTCTTATAATTCATCCTTCCACTCCCCTGATTTATTAGCACTTTCTTCTCTTATATTTTAACGCATTATAGTAGGAAAGAGTATAGTTTTATTCATAACATCATACACGCCTCGCTGGGTTAGCCTTATATAAGGAAGATGTGTCGTCGAAAAGAACGAAAGGGTGTAAACAGGGTCGTCAAAGCGATAGCCCCTCTCGCACAGCAATCTTTTCAGCTCATTCTCTTCTTCAATCAGTTCAGGAACCTCCTTGGTGGACATGACTCCCTTTAACTTCAAGGGCAGTTCATGGATCACCTTACCTTGTTCTGTTAAAATGATTCCACCACCAATTTCCTTCAGGCGGTTAAATGCCAAGTGCATATCTTTTTTCCGCTTACCGATCAGAATGATGTCACCCGTATTGGTATAAGAGCCGGCAAAGCCACACAGCTTATTTGCAAAGCCTTTTAATATTGTATTAATTCGCCATTTTCCTTCCCGATCAATGAGCATGAAGAAGCATTCATCATTCTCAAAGGTCAGCTCTTCGTGCCCAACATCATTGGAAAGAGAATATGGCTTTGTAATTACGTTATTGACCAATTCAATTCCAAACGGCATTGAGAATTCAAAATCTTCCTTTAAACTAAGATCCCAATCAAGATCAAGTGGTTTAAAATCAAAATCACTCCACTCGATTTCCTGTTCATCGGGAATGATCTCACCCTCCCTTTTCACCCATTTCCCTTTTGCCATTACCGAAACCGGCGCAGGTTCCATTACATCGGTGAGGAAGTTAATGTTGGCTACCCTTCCTGTCGCAATATTGCCATGTAGATATTCAATATTATAATATCGTGCAATATTGATCGTTGCCATATTGTAAGCATCGATGACTGGAACGCCATGCTCTATTGCAATCTTTATTAAACAGTCTATGAAACCATCTTCATAAAAAGAAGGCGGTGATCCATCTGTCGTATAAAAGAATTTGTCATAATGGTCGATGCCGAGTTCATGGATTTCGGAAATCAGCTTAGGAAGATCCGGCCTGATTGAAGAATGTCTCAGCGACACATAATAGCCTTGCAGCAAGCGGGACATGACTTCATCTCCTGTCATTGCTTCATGATCACAGTCGGCGCCGAACAGGGTCATTTTTGCCAATGTCTTCTCTGAAGCCCCTGGAAAGTGTCCTTCTATTTTCTTCCTCATCCGCTTCGCTTCCTGAATCCAATGCAGCATCATGTCATCCCCATCCAGAAGCTTCGGCCAGCCGGTCAGTTCCCCGCCCTGTAATACGGCATCATGCTCCAGCCAGGATTTAACGGCTCCATGGGAAAACACCACATCTTCATCAATCAATTCCGTTTGCCCATCAAAACGGCTCCACCAGTACATTGTAACAGGAATGTTCCGTAATTCCTTCAAAAGAGAAAACGCTTTCTTTTTATCTAACTGCAAGAGAAACGGCAAGTTATCATTAATCAATGTCGTTGTGCCAAAATGAGATGCATAACGTGAAAAAGAAAGGGGATTATATAATTGAGAAGGATGGGAGTGAGGCTCAATATATCCCGGGACCAAATACTGGTTTGTGCAATCAACCATTTCACAATGATCTATATTATCAGGTAGCTTATCGCCAACATAGACGATCCGGTCCTCATATATCCATATATTCGCCTTCACCCATTTTCGTAGGGCTTGATTTAAATAAGTCGTATTTTTAAGCAGAATGTGTGGTGCCCTGTTGCCATCCAGCACATCTATATGTTCTCTAAGATGTTTATTTTTCCATCTATAGCGCTGTTCAAGCATAAACATTCCCCCATAATTTTTTAGAAACAAATGTATAAAAAAAAACCATTTTCAATCCAATTTTATTCCATAGTAACATACTTGCCTCATTAGAACAGTAATGTTACCCGGAATATTGTTAAATTTTTGTGAAGGGATGGACATAATTATGAAGTTTAAACAAAATATCAGTATAATTAATGCGTTAATGCGAATTACCTGCGGTTTAACCTTCCTTACATGGGCAGCGGCAAAAATGGTGAAAAAACCGTGGAAAAAACAATCTTATCTAATCGTGGTCATGCTTTCTGCCATGAAAATAGGCGAAGGAATCCTTCGCTATTGCCCTATCGTCGATGCTATGGAGAACGGGCAAACTTTAATGAAGAAGGAACACACTCAAGAAAACGAGCTGCTTCCATCAGATTCTAATTAATGATTGATCATAAAGAAGAAGCTGACTCTAGTTAGAGTCAGCTTCTTTGATTACTCATGAAAAATTGTATTGGATTGCACGATAACCGATATCCGTTCGCCAAAACAACCCTGCTTTTTCCACGTGACCTAACTCTTTATATACGTGAGCTTGTGCTGAGGCCAAATCTTTCCCTTTAGCTGCAACAAGAAGCACACGGCCGCCATTAGAGGTGAAGTTCCCTTCAGTATCAAGAGCCGTCCCGGCATGATAGATATGGGCATCGGCATCAATCTTTTCCAAGCCTTTAATGATAGATCCCTTTTTATATTCCCCTGGATATCCATCAGCTGCGACGACCACTCCAAGAACGGCTTCTTCATGCCACTCAAGCTGTAAATCTGCTCCAGAAAGAACTGCTTCAAGCGTATTAACGAAATCCGTTTTCAGGCGTGGTAAAACAACCTGCGTTTCCGGATCTCCAAAACGAGCATTGAACTCAATGACTTTCGTACCTTTTTCAGTAGCGATTAAACCTGCATATAATATGCCTGTGAAACTCCTGTTTTCTGAAATCATTGCATTCACCGTGGGTTGAAGAATGGTTTCGACCGCTGTCTGAACCATCTCATCGGAAATTTGCGGTACTGGTGAGTAAGCACCCATTCCACCTGTGTTCGGACCGTGATCTCCATCGAAAACGCGCTTGTGATCTTGGGCAATGACCATCGGATATACTTTATCGCCATTAACGAATGCCATCAACGAAAATTCCTCGCCGTCAAGGAATTCTTCGATGACGACCTTGGCAGAAGCTTCCCCGAACTTAGCTCCGACAAGCATATCATGGATGGCATCCAGCGCCTCTTCCATCGTCATCGCAACAACGACACCTTTGCCGGCAGCCAAGCCATCCGCTTTTATCACGATGGGTGCACCGATTTTTTCAATATATGCTTTTGCTGAATCATAATCAGAAAACGTTTCATATTCCGCAGTCGGTATGCTGTAATCCTTCATTAAATCTTTAGCAAAGGATTTGCTTCCTTCAATGACTGCAGCGCGACCATTAGGACCGAATGCCTTTAAGCCCGCTTCCGTAAAATCATCTACAATCCCGTTCAGCAATGGCGTTTCAGGTCCGACCACCGTCAATGAAATGTCATTTGCCTTGGCAAAAGCAATTAATTCCTCATGATTGCTTTCTTCGATCGGCACAAGAGTCGCTACATCCATCATGCCTGGATTTCCAGGTGCAGCAAAAACCGTCCCGACCCGTTCGCTTTCAAATAGTTTACGGGCTATAGCATGCTCCCTGCCGCCCCTGCCAATTACTAGTACATTCATTATCGCACCTCATCCTTTGATTAATGTTTAAAGTGACGAATTCCTGTAAACACCATCGTAATCCCATATTCATCAGCTTTCTTGATTGAATCCTCATCTTTAACAGATCCACCAGGCTGAATGATTGCCGTGACACCCGCTTTCGCAGCCGCTTCAACCGTATCATCCATTGGGAAGAAAGCATCCGATGCCAAAGCACTGCCTGCTGCTCTTTCACCAGCTTGCTCCAGAGCGATTTTTGCAGCTCCAACACGGTTCATTTGACCAGCACCAACGCCTAACGTCATTTGATCGTTACATACCACAATTGCATTCGATTTCACATGCTTCACGATTTTCCAGCCAAGCTCCATGGCCTTCCACTCAGCAGGTGTAGGCTCACGCTTCGTTGCGACCTTCACTTCTGCATCTTGTAGGCTATGTGCATCGCGGTCTTGAATGAGTAAGCCGCCTTCAATGGATGTCAATTTACGTTCCGGCTTTTTAACCGCGTCGAAATCGATCGTTAATAAACGAAGGTTTTTCTTGCTTGTCAACACTTCCACTGCCTCATCCGTAAATCCAGGGGCAATGATGATTTCAAGGAAAATTTCATGAAGTCTTTGTGCAGTCGCTTTATCGACTTCACGATTCAAAGCAATGATTCCACCAAAGATGGAAGTGGCATCTGCTTCATAAGCTTTTTCATATGCTTCTAAAATGGTTGCTCCGACACCGACGCCGCAAGGGTTCATATGTTTGACGGCAACTGCAGCGGGCTCATTGAATTCCTTAACGATTTGAAGTGCTGCATCTGCATCATTAATGTTGTTGTATGAAAGTTCTTTTCCATGTAATTGCTTCGCTTCTGCAATCGAGAAAACGGAACCGAGCGGTTTTTTATAGAATGCGGCTTTTTGATGAGGATTTTCCCCATAACGAAGCGACTGTTTTAATTCATAGGTAACAGTTAACGTTTCTGGATTCTCTTCTTCGGCAAGCTCTGTCATATATTCAGAAATGACAGCATCATATGCTGCTGTATGGCGGAAGACTTTTGCTGCCAAACGGCGATTCGTGGTTTTTGATACAGCACCTTTTTCCTTCAGCTCAGCCAATACGGTTGGATAGTCATTGGAATCGACGATAACCGTCACATATTCGTGGTTTTTGGCAGAAGAACGAAGCATCGTCGGTCCGCCGATATCGATGTTTTCAATGGCATCTTCCACAGTGACTTCCGGCTTGGAGATCGTCGCTTGGAATGGATATAAGTTCACACACACTAATTGGATCGGTTCAATATTATGCTCTGCAAGCTGCGCTGCATGATTTTCGTCATCATGTTTTGCCAATACTGCTCCATGAACATTCGGGTGAAGCGTTTTAACACGGCCATCGAGGATTTCCGGGAAACCAGTAACATCACTGATTCCAATCACATCAACGCCATTATCCTGCAGCGTTTTTTTCGTACCGCCGGTTGAAATGATTTCAAAGCCTGCCTCAAGTAAACCTTGAGCAAATTCGATGATACCTGTTTTATCCGATACACTAATTAAAGCACGTATTTTCATGTTATGTTGGTCCCTCCATTAAGTAAGTTGCTGTTGGCATAGCTCCTGTAAAACGGACGGATACAGATCATGCTCCGTTTCCTGAATTCTTTTTTGAAGAATATCTATCGTATCTCCATCAAGAATCGGTACCGTTTTTTGGACAATGATCGGTCCTGTGTCCATTCCTTCATCTACATAATGTATCGTGACTCCCGTTTCCATCACTCCGGCTTCAAAAGCCTGGCCAACTGCATCCTTGCCGGGAAAATCCGGCAGGAGCGAAGGATGGATGTTCACGATGGCTTGTGGATATTCTTGTAATAAGGTCGGACCTATCAAACGCATATAGCCAGCCAGAATAATCATTTCCACATCACATTGGCGAAGTTCCTCCAGGATTTCCGATTCAAACTCCGCCTTGTTAGCGTAATTCTTCGCTGAGAAGGAAAAAGAATGAACATTTTCAAGCCTCGCTCTCTCTAGCACATATGCGTCTTCACGATCGCAAACGACCAGACAGATTTCGGCCTTCACTTCTCCGCTTTTTATCGCATTTGCAATTGATTGAAAATTACTACCGTTACCTGATGCAAAGACAGCAAGACGCTTCATTATTTGAATGACACTCCATTTCCAGCCACAATCGTTCCGATAATTGATGCTTCCTCACCGCAAGACCGTAGATGGGCTAACACAGCAGCTGCATCTTCTTTTTTCACGACAGCTGTCATTCCAATACCCATATTGAAGATATTGAACATTTCCTCTTTTACAAGCTTTCCTTTTTCTTCAAGGAACGAGAATACAGGAGGAATTACCCAGCTTCCAAGCTCGATTTCCACACCGCATCCTTCAGGTAGGATACGTGGTATATTTTCGATGAACCCGCCACCGGTGATATGGGCAAGACCATTTATCTCGAATTTTTCCAAAGTAGACAACACGGACTTCACATAGATTTTCGTCGGTTTTAACAATTCCTCGCCTAATTTGCAATCTAACTGTGGTACGAAGTCATGAAGTCCCATACCCGCATCTTCTAGAAGGATTTTACGAACAAGGGAGTAACCATTACTATGAATACCGCTTGAAGCAAGGCCAATAACGACATCACCAGCTGTGATTGCCTCACCCGTAATTAAACGTGATTTTTCAACGGCCCCAACAGTAAAACCTGCCACATCATATTCTTCCAGCTCGTACATGCCTGGCATTTCCGCAGTTTCTCCGCCGATCAAAGCACAGCCTGCTTGCTCACAGCCATCCGCAATTCCTTTGACGATCATTTCAATCCGTTCTGGGTCCGCTTTACCACAGGCTATATAATCTAAAAAGTATAAAGGTGCAGCACCTTGAACGACAACATCGTTGACGCACATCGCTACACAATCCACTCCAATTGTATCGTGCTTATCCATCATGAAGGCCAATAAAAGTTTCGTACCCACTCCATCCGTACCTGAAATGAGCACAGGTTCTTTCAGGTTCAAGGAAGACAAATCGAACATGCCCCCGAAACCGCCCAGCCCATTCATTACTTCTGGACGAAATGTGCGCTTCACATGTTTTTTCATCCTATTTACCGCTTCATAACCAGCCTCAATATCCACACCAGCCTGTTTGTAGGCATTAGCCATTTGAAATCCCCCTCCGAAAATCGTTCTTCATTTCCGACATGATCAGCATTTAGTTTTTTCTCGTTCGTATTCAAAAATTTCAGTCGGATAATTTCCGGTGAAACAAGCTAGACATGACCCGCGCGTTTCTCCAGCAAATGGACGGCCAATTGCTTCGACCATGCCTTCAACACTTAAGAAAGTCAAGGAATCCGCACCAATGATTTCCCTAATTTCCTCGACCGATTTAGAGTTCGCTATCAGTTCATCTTTTTTAGATGTATCTATTCCGTAAAAACAAGGATTTTTGATTGGCGGCGAACTGATGACAACGTGCACTTCTTTCGCTCCTGCATCTTTCAGCATACCGACGATCCTTCTGCTTGTAGTTCCTCGGACAATGGAATCATCAACCATTATCACCCGCTTACCTTCTACGACCCCTCTTACAGGTGAAAGCTTCATCTTCACGCCTTGTTCACGCAAACTCTGCGATGGCTGAATGAATGTGCGTCCTACATAACGGTTTTTAATTAAGCCCATTTCATAAGGAATGCCTGCCGCCTCAGCATAGCCAATCGCTGCCGAGATGCTGGAGTCGGGTACACCCGTTACGACATCTGCTTCAATTTTGGTTTCCAGTGCCATTTGCTTCCCAAGGTTCTTTCGTGCCGTATGAACGTTGATTCCATCGATATTGCTATCGGGACGGGAAAAATACACATATTCCATCGTGCACATGGCCTGTTGACTGGAAAGGGAAAAGTACTCGGATGTGATTCCCTCATCATTAATGATAACGAGTTCACCCGGCTCTATATCGCGGATAAATTCTGCACCTACAATATCAAGAGCACATGTTTCGGATGCGGCAAAATAAGCATCGCCTATTTTACCTAACGAAAGCGGGCGGAAACCGTGCGGATCTCTCGCCATGATCATTTGGTTTTCGGTCATGATGACGAAAGCATACGCACCCTTCAGCATGCTTAAACTGCTTTTCACGGAATCCCTGACATCTGAGTAGCCCGACCGCTTAATCAAATGTGCCAGAACTTCCGTATCCGATGTCGTTTGAAAGATACTTCCCTGTCCTTCAAGTTGTGCTTTTAGCTGATTGGCATTGACGATATTCCCATTATGGGCAAGCGCCAGGCCACCTGTATGTGAATTAAACAAGAAAGGCTGAACGTTTTGGTACCCGCCGCCGCCTGCCGTTGTATAACGGACATGGCCGATTGCCGCTTTTCCTGTACCAGAAAGTGCTTGCATTTTTTCAGCCGTGAAGATCTCTGTGACGAGACCTTCACCTTTAGAGATGGACATCTGCTCACCGTCCGTGACGACGATGCCCGCTCCCTCTTGTCCACGGTGCTGCAAACTATGCAACCCGTAATAAGCAAGTTGTGCTGCATCTGGGTGTCCCCAGACGCCAACTACTCCACACTCTTCGTTTAGGCTTCTTATTTCAGCAAGCATGGTATAGCTCCCTTCCAAGCTGTTTGTAAAGCATCAACGTCCGCTTCCAATACGTTGCTTTCACTGCCTGCCTCGGTCACGACTAATTTATTATTTTCCGTTACTGAACCAATACAAATGGCATCTTCAACAAGTGCTTCAAATGCGTCTTTGTTTTCAGGTTTAATGGATAGTAAGAAGCGCGATTGCGTTTCACTGAAAAGCTCGGATACCAGTTCGCCGGAAATATTCACTTTAGCACCTAGCTTGTTTGCCCCGAATAAAGATTCAGCTAATGCGACGGCCAAACCACCTTCCGAAAGATCATGAGCTGATGCAACCAATCCTGCTTTGATTGCAGTGAGAATTTGCTGCTGACGCTTTTGTTCTACAGTCAAATCAAGTTCTGGTGCGCGCCCAAAGATTTTTCCATGAAGCATTTTTTGTAATTCACTGCCTCCAAATTCCACTTTTGCTTCACCGACCACATAAATCAAATCGGATTCATTTTTAAACGATTGCGTAGTGATATGTTGAAGATCGCTGACAAGACCGACCATCCCAACTACAGGTGTCGGATAAATCGCTTCACCATTCGTCTCATTGTAAAGCGAGACATTTCCGCCAATGACAGGAGTACTTAAGCTTCTGCAAGCTTCACTCATACCGTCTGCCGCTTTTTCCAGTTGCCAGAATATCTCTGGTTTTTCTGGGTTCCCAAAATTCAAGCAATCCGTAATGGCTAGAGGTTCCGCACCAGAGCAAATGATGTTACGTGCTGCTTCAGCAACTGCGATTTTTCCTCCTGTTTCAGGATCCAAATATATATAGCGAGAGTTGCAATCCGTCGTCATCGCAAGAGCTTTGTTTGTACCTCGTACACGTACTACCGCTGCATCCGATCCAGGTGAAACGACCGTATTCGTGCGGACCATGTAATCATATTGATCGTAGACCCATTCCTTGCTCGAAATCGTCGGCTGCTTCAATAGTGATACCAATGTTTCTTTATAATCTTCAATGACAGGCACTTCTGCCGTCATGCTTTGGAAGTCACGGAAATATTGCGGTTCTGCAGATGGCTTGTGATAAATCGGAGCTTCTTCAGCCAAAGCATCGACCGGAACCTCAGCAACGATTTCGCCTTGATGGGAAAGTGTTAGATTTTTATCATCCGTTACCACTCCGACAGCAACTGCTTCTAGGTCATATTTCGTAAACAAGTCAACGATTTCCTGTTCGCGTCCTTTTGTGACTACGATCAGCATCCGCTCTTGTGATTCAGAAAGCATCATTTCATAAGCCGTCATTCCCGTTTCACGCTGCGGTACCAAATCTAGGTTCATTTTTATTCCTGAACCAGCTTTACTGGCCATCTCGGCAGAAGAGCTTGTAAGACCAGCTGCTCCCATATCCTGAATGCCAACAAGGGCATCATTTTGAATCAATTCAAGGCATGCTTCCAAAAGCAACTTCTCCATGAATGGATCGCCGACTTGTACGGCAGGCCGTTTTTCTTCTGAAGACTCTGATAGTTCTTCAGATGCGAATGTTGCTCCATGAATACCATCACGTCCAGTTTTGGCACCCACATACATTACTGTGTTGCCAACTCCATGCGCTTGGCCCTTTTTAATGTCCTTATGATCGATCAAGCCGACACACATTGCATTGACCAGAGGATTTCCTTCATACGATGGATCGAATTGAATTTCTCCGCCGACAGTTGGAATTCCGATACAATTTCCGTAACCCGCAATCCCGGCAACGACTTCTTTGAATAGATATTTCACGCGGTCGTTATCTAGCTCACCGAAACGAAGCGAGTTCAACATTGCAATCGGACGGGCACCCATGGAGAAAACATCACGGATAATTCCGCCGACACCAGTAGCGGCACCTTGGTAAGGCTCGATAGCCGATGGATGGTTATGACTTTCTATCTTAAAAACGACAGCTTGATCGTCACCGATATCGACGATTCCTGCGCCTTCACCAGGACCTTGAAGCACTTTCTCTCCTGTAATCGGGAATTTCCTTAAGATGGGTTTTGAGTTTTTGTAGGAACAATGCTCTGACCACATAACCGAAAACAATCCTGTTTCCGTATAATTCGGCAGTCTGCCTAAGATTTTCTCCACCATGGCAAATTCTTTATCGGATAGTCCCATAGTTGCGTATAAGCGATCCGATTTAATTTTTTCCGGACTTGGTTCAAGCTGTAATAACATGTGATTCCCTCCAGTTTTTTACGATGGATTGAAAAATCTTTAAGCCGTCTTTACTGCCAAGCAGTGAATCAACAGCACGTTCGGGATGAGGCATCATTCCGAGGACATTTCCTTGTTCATTCGTAATTCCCGCTATCTGCTCCAAGCTTCCGTTTGGATTCTCACCATCATATGTGAACAAGATGCGGTTATCTCGTTTCAATTCAGCCAATGTTTCATTATCACAGTAGTAATTCCCTTCACCGTGAGCAATTGGAATTGTAATCGTTTCATCCACTTCATAACCTGTCGTAAACATGGATTGATTATTTTTAACCTTCAAACCTACATTGCGGCAAATGAACTTCAGCCCATCATTACGGCGCATCGCACCAGGTAGAAGTCCTGCTTCAAGTAAAATCTGAAAACCGTTGCAAACACCAAGAACAGGCTTTCCGGCCTGTGCCGCTTTTACGACTTCGGCCATTACATTCGAAAAACGGGCAATCGCTCCAGAGCGTAAATAGTCTCCATAAGAGAAGCCTCCAGGAAGGAGAATCCCATCATACTGATCTAGATTGTCTGTGGAATGCCACACATACTCCACTTCTTCCCCTAGTGCATCCTTAATCGCATGGTACATATCGATATCACAATTGGAACCAGGGAAAACTATGACAGCAAATTTCATTGGGTGATAACCTCCTCAACATCATAGCGGTAAGCTTCAATTACCGTATTGGCCAATAGTTTTTCACACATTTCCTTCACAAGCTGATCTAAATCACGATCCGTATCCTCTATTGTAAGTTCAATGTATTTCCCTACACGTACATCGCTTACTTCGTTATAGGTCATGCTATGAAGTGATTGTTGAACTGCTGCTCCTTGTGGATCTAGTACACTTTCGCGTAGTGTGATATATACTTTAACCTTATACATGTTGAGTGCCCTCCAACTTTGCTAGTATTTTTTCGTAAGCTTCTGTTAAACTGCCTAAATTACGACGGAATACATCTTTGTCTAATTTTTCGTTCGTGTTTACATCCCATAAACGGCACGTATCAGGTGAAATCTCATCAGCCAGCAGAATGTCTCCATTCGATGTTTTCCCGAACTCTAATTTAAAATCTATCAATCTAATATCCATCTCTTTGAAGAACGAGGTTAGGACTGTATTTATTTCCTGTGCCTTTTCTTTTAAAATTGCTACATCTTCCTTACTAGCAAGTGCCAATTCTTCAATATGGTCTTCCGTCAACAGAGGATCGCCGAGCTCATCATCTTTATAGTAAAACTCAACCAGCGTTTTCTTGAGCGGCTTGCCTTCTTCCATGCCTGTTCTTTTAGAAAAACTGCCAGCAGCCGTATTTCTGACAACCACTTCAAGCGGAATGATGGATACCCTCTTGACTAGCTGCTCCCGGTCGGAAAGCTTTTCAATAAAATGGGACGGAATATTCTCTTCGGCAAGCTTTGAAAATAGTAAGCTAGTAATTTGATTATTCAATTTACCTTTTCCGGCAATCTCTGATTTCTTCTCACCATTAAAGGCTGTTGCCGAGTCTTTGTATTCCACCCAAACTATTTCACTGTTGTCTGTTGCAAAAATTTGCTTAGCTTTTCCTTCATACAACAATTCTCGTTTTTCCATCTGTCCAGACCCCCACATTGTGAATATTATGAATCTTCCTGCCATTGATCAGGCTTGGCAAACATAACACCGCTTATTGGTGCCATGTTCGCCGCCTTCACTTTTTATAAACCTAAACGATCAAAGATTACATCAACATTTTTCAGGTGATGTGTCGGATCGAAACAATCATCAAGTTCTTCTTTCGTAAGCAAGCTTGTGATTTTATCATCCTTTTCGATCAGGCTTCTGAATGGAACCTGTTGCTCCCATGCTTCCATCGCTTTCGGCTGAACCGTATCATACGCTTCTTCACGGACAAGTCCTTTATCGATAAGGGATAGCAATACACGTTGTGAGAAAATCAATCCCAGTGTACGGTCCATATTGCGTTTCATATTTTCTGGATAAACGGTCAAGTTCTTAACGATATTGCTGAAACGGTTCAGCATATAATTTAAGGCGATCGTTGCATCCGGCAAGATGATGCGCTCAGCAGAAGAATGTGAAATGTCACGTTCATGCCATAAAGCTACATTCTCATATGCCGTCATCATGTAACCGCGGATAACACGAGCCATTCCCGTCATATTTTCAGAACCGATTGGGTTCCGTTTATGAGGCATTGCCGACGAACCTTTTTGTCCTTTTGCAAAGAACTCTTCCACTTCACGTGTTTCACTTTTTTGCAAGCCGCGAATTTCCACCGCGAACTTTTCAATCGATGTCGCAATCAACGCCAAAGTGCTCATGTAATGTGCATGACGGTCACGCTGCAATGTTTGTGTAGAAATTGGGGCTGCTTCAAGACCAAGTTTTTCACAAACGTATTTTTCAACGAACGGATCGATGTTTGCATAGGTCCCGACAGCGCCAGAAATCTTTCCAACTTCTATGTTCTTTCTCGCTTCATCAAAACGTTCAACATTACGTTTCATTTCTTGATACCAAAGCGCAAGCTTCAAGCCAAAAGTAGTCGGTTCTGCATGAACTCCATGCGTACGTCCCATCTGAACCGTGTATTTATGTTCTTTTGCCTTGTTTTTCAGGATCTCAACGAAGTTATTCAAATCCTTCGAAAGGATATCATTCGCTTGCTTAATCACATATGAAAGAGCTGTATCCACCACATCAGTAGATGTTAATCCGTAATGTACCCATTTCCGTTCGTCACCTAATGTTTCAGATACCGCACGAGTGAAAGCAACAACATCGTGGCGTGTATCTTTTTCGATTTCATTGATACGCTCCACATCGAATGTCGCATTTTCACGAAGAAGCTTCACATCTTCCTTTGGAATGACACCAAGTTCAGACCATGCTTCACAAGCTAAGATTTCTACTTCCAACCACGCATTAAAGCGGTTTGTTTCTGTCCAAATGTTCCCCATTTCTGGGCGGGTATAACGTTCAATCATTTTACTTCCTCCGTTTCAACCTGTTGATTCCATATTTTGCTTCGATCACTTTCCAAAAGAGCTTCCTCAGTCGTTGGACGTAAAATATTCACATGCCCCATTTTTCGCTTATGCTTGGCTTCTTTCTTACCGTAAAGGTGAACCTTCCAATCTGATAGCGTCGGAATTTCATTCATTAAGGGTTCGATATGCTCACCAAGTATGTTTATCATTACCACAGGCTTCAATAACGCCGTATTTCCAAGTGGCCAATTGCAGACAGCCCTTATATGCTGTTCAAACTGTGATGTCTCACATGCTTCCATTGTATAATGGCCGGAGTTATGAGGTCTTGGCGCTAATTCATTAATGATGATTTCATCTTGATCTGTTAAGAACATCTCGACTGCCAATGTCCCTACTAACTCAAGTTTTTCTGCTAGCTGCAAAGCTTCATCAATGGCTTTCCGTTCAGCTTTATGGCTAATACGAGCAGGAACAATACTTTTATGAAGAATGTTCTCGATGTGAATGTTTTCTGCAATCGGAAAATGACTTACCTCGCCATCTGCCTTGCGCGTCACGATAATGGAGATTTCTTTTACGAAAGGAATCCAGGCTTCCAGCACACATACACCTGTTTGGAGCAGGGATTCAGCCTTTTTGATATCGGCTTCTTTTTTAATTACCAACTGCCCTTTTCCATCATAACCGCCCCGCGTCGTTTTTAACACACTAGGGTACCCTAATTTCTCAATATGAAGGTAAATTTCCGAAATATCCTGTATTTCCTGATATGGAGCAACCGATGCTCCTGCTTCGGATATAGCTTTTTTTTCAGTTAGTCGATCTTGTGTAAGCTTTAATAATTCAGAGCCCTGGGGAAGAAATGCATGTTGCTTTAACCAATCCAAAGCTTTAGAACTAATATTTTCAAACTCATAAGTTATGACATCACTGACCTCTGCTAACCTTCTTAACGCATCGATGTCATCATAAGCTCCAATGACTTCAATATCCGCCACTTGCGCACAAGGACCATCTGCCGTTGGCTCAAGGACCGCTATCTTAAAGCCCGATGCCTTCGCCGACAAGGCCATCATCCTGCCCAATTGTCCACCGCCGATAATTCCAATGGTCTGTCCCGGTAAAATGATTGTATTATTTAAGTTGTTCACTGCTGCTTAACACCTTTTCTCTCGTTTCGTCTCGTAAAGCTTCCAATCTCCCGGCAATTTCAGGATTGAAAGCCGCTAACATTTGAGCCGCTAATAAACCAGCATTGACTGCACCTGCTTTTCCGATTGCGACTGTCGCAACCGGTACACCGCCAGGCATTTGAACAATCGATAATAATGAATCCATCCCGTTTAATGCCTTCGATTGTATCGGTACTCCAATCACTGGGACAATCGTTTTGGCCGCTGTCATACCTGGAAGATGTGCTGCCCCACCTGCCCCGGCAATGATCACTTTAATATCTCTATCTTTAGCATTCTCTGCATATTCAAATAGTAAATCCGGCGTCCTGTGGGCGGAAACGACTCTTTTTTCATAGGGAATCTCAAGCTGTTCCAATGATTCACAAGCGTATTTCATCGTTTCCCAATCTGAGACACTTCCCATTATAACCCCAACTTGCGGTTTCATATCATCATTCCCTCCAACACTCATATTATGGCGTGACGCTTCTCATTATATAAAAAAACCGGACAGAATGCCTCCTCATAGAGGAAGCATTCTGTCCGGAAAAGAAAGCCTTTACGTAAACACAAAAGGCCTAGAATATATTCCGAATTAGTTAGATGCTTCTCTCATAGTCCAATGATTTACGGTCATCAGGTAGAAACTTTTGGGCCATATCCCCATGATTATATGAGATGTATTAATGTACCTTCATCTTACCTTTCGGCTATTTCAATGTCAAGTTAAAATCGAATATTTTCACAAGTTACCAATCAATCGTTCGTGTTTTACTCGATTAATTTTGCTTCGAAGACGATTTTTCGACCAACTGGCACATAATGGACTTTCCCATTCTCCATTCTTTCGGCAAATATAGGTTCTTCCGTGCGCCTTACAGGAAAGTACCCCGCCGCCTTCATTCGATCTAGGCAAGCATCGATTGTCTCTCCCTCGATAACTTCAAACTTTTCCTTACTCTTTTTACTCACGACATCGTTTCCTTTCTTATTCTATATATGTCTACCTTCACATTTAATAATGAACATTAAATTCATTCTAGTATCATGGACAAGAACTTCTAATGGCAAGGTCATTAGATGTACATTCCAGTTCACTTGCATATTCCTAATATATCATAGATATAGACATGATTAGAAAGAGTTATCCTTACCATTATACCTATTCAAGCTACACCACTCCACCGTACTCTATGCTCTTTACATAAACCCCTTTTCTACTCGCCTTCCTTCGGTTTACGGTCTCTTTTCATTTGCGTATAAAACCGCTATAAGTAAGTCATTGTTTAGAAACGGTTTTCCAAAAATGTTGAATAGCTACTTAAGGATTTTCTCTGTAGGTTGAATTATGCTGAGTCCAGGTCGATTTACTTCTCTCTAGGTTGAATTATGTTGTGTCCAGGACGAATTATTTCTCGCTAGGCCGGATTAGCAGCTACCTTCCCTTCATTTCGTCATGATTATACGCAAAAAAAGACCAGCCGGTTGGCTGATCTTTATATTGGCTTGGCGGCGTCCTACTCTCACAAGGGGAGACCCCCAACTACCATCGGCGCTGAAGAGCTTAACTGCCGTGTTCGGAATGGGAACGGGTGTGA